>NZ_JACAXB010000068.1 GCF_013391415.1 Aquitalea sp. LB_tupeE | reverse complement strand
TTGTGGGGTGGCCTTGGAGGTGAAGGAGGGCTTGGCCAGGCAAGCCCTCTTTCCCGTTTGCCGCGCGGAAGCGGCAATGCAAACCATCATCCGCGCAGCGGACGCCACTCCAGTACTTTCCAACTAATACCAAAGACAAAACCATAGCGCAGGATTGAGCCAGCTCCGTCCACTGTTCTTACCAAATAACCACCGCACCAACGCGACCAC
>NZ_JACAXB010000067.1 GCF_013391415.1 Aquitalea sp. LB_tupeE | reverse complement strand
CATGTGGCACGGAATACCCGACGAAGCGGAGGCAGCGCGATTGACGGTCGCACCACGCGTCATCATGGCTACGCGCTGAGCCAGCGCCGGCGTAAATGCATCGAACAGTGTTTGGGCTGGGGTAAGACCATCGGCCCGATCCGTCAGGTGATGGTGCGGGGTTTGGCCAAAGTGGATCAGTTACTGACATTGACGATGGCGGCCTACAACCTGATACGACTACGTTCATTGGTCGCATTGCGTCCGGAGCTGACGTGAGAGGGGTAAATAT
>NZ_JACAXB010000066.1 GCF_013391415.1 Aquitalea sp. LB_tupeE | reverse complement strand
TGAATCGCCCCGGCTTCTCTAGACACTCTTGAGCCGTTGGAAATATTGCTTCTCAAACTCTACCGGCGATAGCCCGTTTGCGGAACCATGCCGGCGTTTCGGGTTGTAGAACATCTCGATGTAATCGAAGATGTCCCGCCGGGCCTCTTCCCTATCGTGATAGATTTTGCGCTTGATACGCTCACGCTTCAGCAACTGGAAAAAACTCTCCGCCACGGCATTGTCGTGGCAGTTCCCGCGCCGACTCATGCTGGGCACCAAGCGATGAGCTTTCAAGAAGTC
>NZ_JACAXB010000065.1 GCF_013391415.1 Aquitalea sp. LB_tupeE | reverse complement strand
CCCTTGGATAAACCGTGTCATGGCGCAACCCTCGGCGTGGAGCTGTAAACATCATAATCCCATGGACGTTTTCACACAGCCTCGCCGAATTCTAGTCATCATCGTTAAGTCTGCTAAACAGAAGCTGCATCCCGTCACAATGTTATAGCGTCTACCAGAATTCTGTCCCGCAAACGCCCACAAACAAGGAAGAACGGGCATCGAGCACGATGCCCGGTCTTGAGAGAGAACAATTTCCTCACCAACATTACCTTATCCCGCTCACTGATCCGCCAAGACCAGTTGTCGTGCTCCCCGCCGCCAAGCAGAGAACACGGCACATCACTGCAAT
>NZ_JACAXB010000064.1 GCF_013391415.1 Aquitalea sp. LB_tupeE | reverse complement strand
AACGTCTGCGTCGGCTCGCGCTGACGGGACCCGTTACTCTCGACCACCGTTTTAATCAGAAAAAGACTGCGTGCTTGAGGGAGATATTCGCCAAATGGACTCAGCCCGATTCCATTAATTACCACCGCACCAATGCGCCCATGGCCCCGTCAAGCATGCCGACGGGTGACCGGGACGAGGTGTTAAGCGCCTGCTTTGTTTGAGCGATTTGACCTTAGCAAATCGCGAGTTCAGGCGCGCCTCGCTCCGGGCGGGACCTGTCGGGCAGCCGCAGGCCATGCTTGTGGGGTGGCCTTGGAGGTGAAGGAGGGCTTGGCCAGGCAAGCCCTCTTTTCCGTTTGCCGCGCGGAAGCGGCAATGCAAAACATCATCCGCGTGAGCGGATGCTTGCCCTGTATTTAGCAACGTAAAACCAATAACAAAACCAACAACAAAATCAACTTCGCGGGTCTCGCCCCGCCGTCGAGGTTCTT
>NZ_JACAXB010000063.1 GCF_013391415.1 Aquitalea sp. LB_tupeE | reverse complement strand
TTGACGCGGGTACCGGCATGCAAGGGCAGATGCAGACCAAAGCCGCCGCCGGCAAAGGGCTTGGCCAGCCGTACCGGGCGCGAGTCGCCGCCGGGGCTCCAGCGATCCAGATCAAACAGAAAGCGCACCCGGTAGCGGCCCAGCTCATCCAGAAAGGGATAGCGATAGCGGTTATCGCCCGGACTCACCACCATGGCCGGCAAGGTGCCGTGAATGCGTGGCTTGGGGGGCAACGCCGGTCGCCAGATACGGTCGGCCGGAATGGCCTGGAAGGTATTGTGATAGGCCTGATCGCGTGCGCCCTGATGCCGGGCGGCAATGATCAGCCAGCCATGCGGCGCTTCATCAAACGCCTGCGCCAGCCGCAACACCTCGCCCGGACGGACGTGCAGCACCGTGCCGCCGCCACTGGCCACACACTGGCGCGCCTGCGAAGCCTGATGGCGCAACTGGGCGATGCGGGCGGTTTCCGCCACATCACGCCCGCCCTCGCCCCAGGCATAATCCAGCCCGTACGCTGCGGCCTGCGGGCCGC
>NZ_JACAXB010000062.1 GCF_013391415.1 Aquitalea sp. LB_tupeE | reverse complement strand
CAAACGGGTCACCGAGGAGCGCGACATCCTAAAAAAGGCCGCCGCATACTTTGCCAAGGAGTCCGGGTAAGGTATGCCTTCATCCGGGCCCATGAGCAGCAGTTCCCTATTCGACGTCTGTGTCGTGTTATGTCGGTACACCCCAGCGGCTACTACGCTTGGAAAGCGTCACCGTACTCACCGCGAGCTTGAGAAGACTAGCGCTTGCTGGGGCACATCAAGCAGGCTTGGCTCGAAAGTGGCGGTGTCTATGGCTATCGCAAGGTGCATGACGACTTGCAGGCTCAGGGTGAGCACTGCGGCAAACATCGTGTGGCGCGGCTGATGAAGCAGTAGGGCTTACGTTCGCAGACTGGCTACCATCGACGTCCTGGGCATTACAGTGACCGCCCGGCAGTGGTGACACCTAACCACCTGCAACGCCAGTTCACCGTGAATGAACCGAATAAAGCTTGGGTGACCGACATCACTTATATCCGCACGCATGAGGGGTGGTTGTACCTGGCGGTGGTGCTGGACCTGGTCTCACGGCAGGTGATTGGCTGGTGGATGCAGTCACGTATCGATAGATAGCTGGTGCTGAATGCCCTGTTGATGGCGGTATGGCGACGTCAGCCCAAGCAGGAGGTACTGGTACATTCCGACCAAGGAAGTCAGTTCAGTAGCTACAATTGGCAG
>NZ_JACAXB010000061.1 GCF_013391415.1 Aquitalea sp. LB_tupeE | reverse complement strand
AATGTACGAGGCCGATGTCAAAGGCGGACGACCAAGCATTGCGCCTGAGAAACTGATGCGTGCCATGTTGCTCCAGGTGCTGTACAGCATCCGCAGCGAGCGGCTGCTGGTCGAACAGATTTCCTACAACCTGCTGTTCCGCTGGTTCGTCGGCCTCGCCATCGAAGACCCCGTGTGGAACCACTCCGTATTCAGCAAGAATCGTGACCGGCTGATTACCTTTGATGCCGTCACCGAATTGTTCAATACCACTGTCGAGATGGCCGCCAGTAAGGGGCTACTATCGGGTGAACATTTCAGCGTCGATGGCACCTTGATCCAGGCGTGGGCCAGCCATAAGAGTGTGCGACGCAAGGACGGAAGCGATGATGATCGCCCCCCAGGCAACTGGCATGGCGAGAAGCGCAGTAACGCCAGTCATGCTTCGGTTACCGATCCAGACAGCAAGCTATACCGCAAAAGCAGTGTCGCACCGGCGCAGCTGAGCTACCTGGGTCATGTGCTGACCGACAATCGTCACGGACTGGTGGTCAATGTGCGTGCCAGCAGCGCCGATGGCTATGCAGAACGGGATGTGGCAGCCACCATGCTGGCGGATGTTTGCAAACCGAATGCCCGCGTCACGGTCGGGGCCGACAAGAACGACGACACGCGTGGCTTCGTCAGTGCCTGCCGCAAGATGAGGGTGACGCCG
>NZ_JACAXB010000060.1 GCF_013391415.1 Aquitalea sp. LB_tupeE | reverse complement strand
CGACGTCCCCCCACTTTAAGTAGCAGAGAGCTTTAGAGTCCGGGCTTAATTTACCTGATTTCTCTGCGAGTGATTCGGCATAGGCAGCCGGTGTCAAACCACCCAGTGCTTTCTTGGGCCTTTCGTTGTTGTATTCCCTACGCCAGGCTTCGATGACGATCTGGGCATGGCGCAGGCTAGTGAACCAGTGTTCGTTCAAGCACTCATCCCGGAAGCGCCCGTTAAACGATTCGATATAAGCGTTCTGATTCGGCTTGCCTGGCTCGATCAGAAAGAGCTGAACCCCACGGGCGTGTGCCCAGGTCAACATCGCACGGCTGCAGAATTCCTTGCCGTTATCGGTCCGAATGGCTTTGGGCAAGCCGCGTGTCTGCGCCAGCTGGTCGAGAACACGCGTCAGATGCAGACCACCCATCGCACGTTCCGGAACAATGGCGACTGCCTCATGCGTGGCATCATCGACTACGGTCAGATTCTTGATGACCCGCCCCTCTGCCGTTCGGTCGAACACAAAGTCCATCGACCAGACCTGATTGGCGGCCAAAGGACGGGCCAGTGGGTGACGGTCGGCCACAGGGATTTTCTTGCGCTTGCGCCGGCGAATTTGCAGACCGGCCTCAGCATAGAGCCGATCCACCCGCTTGTGATTGACCACCATGCCGCTCTGCCGCAGTTTCAAATAGATCATGCCGGCGCCGTAGCGTCGGTGCCGTTGCGCAAGCGCGATGATCTTCGCTTTCAAGGCGGCATTGCGGTCGGTGGCGGGCTGATAGCGGAATGAACTGGGA
>NZ_JACAXB010000059.1 GCF_013391415.1 Aquitalea sp. LB_tupeE | reverse complement strand
TGTAGCGGTGATAGCCTTTCGGAACACTGTCCACGATACGGACTAGTGCTGCAGTTTTGTTGTGAGCGATGGGTGTTGAAGCAGACATAGAGGTTTTCTCATTCGGTAGGTGATGCTCTGTATAGCGAAGAAAACCTATGTCCTTGCAATGTGATTCGGTAGCTACGACTGGCACGTAATGATGTTCCAAGATTTTCATCACATTTCGCTATACACCATCAGGAACGATGTGTTTTCAGGGCAGGCAGCCAGGTGTGAATCTGGCAGGCTCGCATGCACGGTGTTCTGCGTTATGCCCCTTTACTCTGGTGAGGAGGCAAAGCGCAGGACGCCAAACTGCAAACACACACATGTCGAAAGACACGCGAAAAGCTGCCAACTTTTCGTACACCGCCTTAGCTGCATGCCGGGTAACGCTGGCTGGTGCGGCTGAAATGGGCGCCTATGGCAGACATGCCATGCTCGACCCGATCTACTTTAGAGGTTGGGCGACACGGAAACGGGAGCTGCGGTAACGCAGACCAACCCTGCTGAGATGTGAACCGGTGAAAATCCGGACTTCGGGACGTTTGGAAATGAACGGCGTGACGAAGACTGTGCGTGTAGGCTGCTGATGCGTCAGAAATGACGTAGGTGTACCGGGTTAAAAATACGCAGGGGGCATCACCTTCTGTCCTGGGTACATGGCACCACCGTAATGGGTGGGTCGCTGGATAGCTTAAGCATGTAAATAGAGGTGAGAGTCCTCTTTATCGCAGTAAGAAACCTTGGCTGCGCCCCTGTATGGGGTGATTCATTGATGACGAGTGGTGGCGGGTAAGTTGCGGCTATGGAACATCGCGCGACAGAAACCGGGCAACCGGGTAAGCGTATGCGATGCCATCACTTTGAAATGACGTATTCCTAAATCGTGGTTTCGACACAATCAGCTAACGTGGGAATCTCTGACGGCCATTTGACCGGGTTGGCACCTGGAACGGCACAAGAGAGGGAGCGGCGGAGAGTAGAGTTTGAGCAAATCTCGAGACCTAATCAGTCAAGGGAGGCGTGAACTGGGCAACCGGTACTCGAAAACTGCCAGCGGTGGAAAATGTGTGTGCCCCTACGGGGGAAGGGCTTGGCGGCCC
>NZ_JACAXB010000058.1 GCF_013391415.1 Aquitalea sp. LB_tupeE | reverse complement strand
GCGCCGTTTTGCGCTTCGGTGCTGATCAGCAGGCCGTGGCTGGCGCGGATGGCACCGTGCTGGTCGGTTCTGAGTTCGAAGCCTTCGCCGCGCGGCTGGGCTTTGCCATTGCTGCGCGGGTGGGTGAGGTAGCCCTGGTTGAGCTGGGTCTTGCCGGGTTCACTGGACAGCTTGGCGCGGACTTCGCCGGGGGTGTCGTCGAACAACAGTTCGTTGTACTGGCCGCCCTGGTGTTCTTTGGATTTGATGCCGGACAGGGTCTTGTTGGCCGGTAGCGCACCGGCACCGCTAAAGGCCGGGGTAGCGTGGCTGCCGTTGTACAGCACGCCGACAATCACCGGGCGGTCGATATCGCCTTCGATAAAGTCGACCAGCACTTCCTGGCCAATGCGCGGGATGAACTGGTGGCCCCAGCCCGCGCCGGCGCTGGGCATGGCCACGCGCAGCCAGCAGGAGGATTTGTCGTCCAGATTGGCGCCGATAGTGGGGTGTTCGTCTGCCCGCTGCCAGTGGAACTGCACCTTGATGCGGCCCAGTGCGTCGGTGTGCACTTCTTCGCCGTCCGGCCCCACCACGGTGGCGGTCTGGACACCTTTAGATGTCGGCTTGGCCTGCGTGCTGTTGGCGTAAGCCGGGGTAAGCGGGATGCCACGGCGCTGGGCGGTGATCTGGGTCTGGAAGGGGCTGCTGTCTGCTGTGCTGGCGTCATTGCCCAGCAAACCACGCAGTCCGCTGGCCAGATCGCCCGGCAGATTGTTGTTGGCGCGGAAGGTTTGGCCGGTGACGACGAATTCACGCTGCTCGCTGCTGTCGCCCTCGTGCGCCGGGTGCTCATCCAGGCGGAACCACTGCCCGGCCTGCAGGCTGCGTACCGAACCGCTGCCGCTAAACTGCTTGGCCTGCACATCGTGTGCTTGCTGACGCAGCTGCGCGTACTGGCTCAGCTGCTCGGCATCGCTGGCATAGTACAGCGACTGCGGGTCGTAATCCTGCAAGGTGGATTGCAGTGCATCACCACTGCGGCCTTGCTGGACGCGGGTCTGGTCGCCGGTGTGCTGGGTGCTCACCGGCTGGTAATCGAAACTGGCCAGTGCGACATTGCCCGATACCACCTGACGGGCGGCGCTCCAATCGGTGAGGCCGTCTTCCGCTTCCGTCGCATCGCTGCGATGAAAACGCACCCGCTCACTGGCAGCGGGCGGCAGGCTGTAAGCGTCATCGAACACCACCAGCTTGACCTGCGGATGCTCGCCATCCACATGCTCGAAGCGCCAGGCATAGCCCTCTTCGTGCAGCAGCCGCACGATGAAGTCGAAATCGCTCTCACGATATTGCAAACAGTAACTGCGCGGGCTGGCGGATGCAGTGTGGAACTCCAGCGTCTGCACCTGGGCAAACACCGGGTTATTGGCCTGATGCTCGGCCAGAATCTGCTTGACGATGTC
>NZ_JACAXB010000057.1 GCF_013391415.1 Aquitalea sp. LB_tupeE | reverse complement strand
GAGGCTGTGTGGAAACGCAGCCACTGGTTGATACCAAGGCGCTTGCACAACCTCGTACAGGGCTGCTCCGTTCGAGCTCGACGCAAATGGGGCTATTTTGATAGGTACAAAGGCCTTTTCAGGCCTGTACTGCCGCCATCAACTGTACAAATCCAAGAATCTTCATGACCCGCTTCAGGTTGTAGGCCAGGACCTGCAAGCTCATCTCTGTGCTGACCTGGCCAAGACCTCGCGTCAGGAAATGCGTTGCACCCATCCATTCTTTCAATGTGCCAAATGGATGCTCCACCGTCTGACGCCGCAACTTCATCATGCCACCCCGGATATCCAGTTGCTTTTGCATTTCCTCAAGCACAGCTTCATGTTCTGCTCGCGTGACGCGCCGGTATGCGCTGGGCGTACATTGCGCCTTGAGTGAGCAGCGAGGGCAATCAGAACTCCAGTATTTATGGATGAGTGCACCCCGTTCGGTGGTTGAGAAACGCCAAATCAGCCGACTACCGGCAGGACACACATATTCACCTGCTGCCGAATCAAACAGGAAGTCTTCTTTGTCGAACCGCCCCTCCGCTTTGGCAGACGACGTCATGGGCTTCGAAACCAGGGGCACAATCCCTGCATCGACACAGGTCCATGCCTCTTCCCCATGGTAGTAACCCCGGTCTGCGATGGCCTCAAGATTGGCGACCTGCATTGCGTCTTTGGCCTGCTTGGCCATACTGGCCAATTGGCGGCGATCGCTACCCTGGTTGGTAACCTCATGCGCCACGATAAGGTGATGCCTGGTATCAACAGCCGTTTGTACGTTGTAGCCAACCAGTCCGCGACTGGTACTGGTGGCCATAGCGCGGGAATCAGGATCGGTCAGCGAGATTTGTCCTGTCGGCTCTTGCTCAAGCTGGGTTCGAATCTGCTGTAGCCTTTCCATGCTCTTTTTCAGCGTGGCCATCTTTTGCTGGATTCTGATGGTTCGCGCTTCTGCTATTTCTGGCGGTTGGCGATCTGCGGTTTCCAGTGCGGCGAGATAACGCGCAATGCAGTGGTCGATTTCCTGCATCCGCTTTTCCAGTTTGCCTCGCGTGAAGTTACGGTCATGGGCATTCACCGCTTTGAACTTGCTGCCATCAATAGCGACGACTGCGTGCGTGAATAGATTCAGCTCCCGGCACAGCACAACGAACTGCCGGCAGACATTGCGTATACCGCTGCCATTGTCTCGTCGAAAGTCGGCAATCGTTTTAAAGTCGGGAGCAAGCCGTCCCAGCAGCCACATCAACTCGATGTTGCGCTGGGATTCACGTTCAAGACGCCGACTGGATGGGATGCGGTTGAGGTAACCGTAGATATACAGCTTGAGCAGGACCGCAGGATGGTAAGACGGCCGCCCAGTGGCCTTGGGTTCGATACCCGAAAAGCCAAGCTCGCGCAGGTCGAGTTGTTCGACAAAGGCATCAACGATACGTACCGGATTGTCTTCGCCAACATAATCATCGAGCAGCGCTGGCAGCAGTGCAGTCTGTGACCTGCAATC
>NZ_JACAXB010000055.1 GCF_013391415.1 Aquitalea sp. LB_tupeE | reverse complement strand
AAAAAAATCGATGCCAGAACAAAACTGGCAGGGACCAACAAGCTGGAAATCCTGCTGTTCTCCCTGGGTCACGACCAGCGTACCGGGAGGAAGGAAGTCTTCGGCATCAACGTCTTCAAGGTGCGCGAAGTCATGCGCACACCCGAAATCACTTCCGCGCCCGAAATGCCCTCCTCGGTTGAAGGCATGGTCAGCCTGCGTGGCTCGCTGGTCCCCGTCATCGACCTGGCCAAGTACGCCGGCATCGTCACCAGCAACAAGCCCGAAATCATGATCGTCACCGAGTACAACGGCCACACCCAGGGCTTCCTGGTCGAGGCGGTTGATACCATCCTGCGTCTGGACTGGTCTGCCATGCGCGTGCCGCCGGACATGATCACCAACCGTATGGCCGGCCTCGTCACCGCTGTCACAGAGCTGGATCACGGCACTCTGGTGATGATGATGGACGTGGAAAAAGTGCTGGCGGAAACCTCGCTGGTGGACGACTCCCATCACTTCATCAATATCGAGCCGGTGAAAGAAGAACGCATGATCTTCTTTACCGACGACTCCGCCGTCGCCCGCAAGCAGATCGAGCGCACGCTGGATGCCATGCAGGTGAAATACGCCTATGCCATCAACGGCATGCGCGCCTGGGAGGAGCTGCAAAAAATGGCCATGCAGGCCGAACTCTCCGGCAAGCGCCTGAACGAAACCCTGCATCTGGTGCTGACCGATGTGGAAATGCCGGAAATGGACGGCTATATGCTGACCAAGCTGATCAAGAGCGACCCGCGTTTTGCCGGTATTCCGGTGCTGATGCACTCCTCGCTGTCCGGCAGCTCCAACCAGAAGCTCGGCCAGTCGGTGGGTGTGGATGAGTATGTATCCAAGTTCGAAGCCCAGAAGCTGTCGATGAAGTTGCGCGAAATGCTCAAGCTGACCAACAACTAAACCAGAACAGTCTTCATCCGGGAGAGATATTCCTATGTCAGCCACTGACGCATCCCTGCTTGCCAGCGTGGACGCCCGCACCAAGCTTGCCGGCTCCAACAAGATGGAAATCCTGCTGTTTTCGCTGGGTACCCGCGAAACCTTCGGTATCAATGTGTTCAAGGTGCGCGAGGTGTCGCAGACACCGGCCATCACCAAAACGCCCAATATGCCCTTTGGCGTGCAGGGCGTGCTGTCGCTGCGCGGCAATATCATTCCGGTGATTTCGCTGGCCCGCTTTGTCGGCTCCGAGCAAAGCGGCCGCAAGTTCGACACCATGATTGTCACCGAATTCAACAAGAGTACCCAGGCTTTCCTGGTGGATTCGGTCGACCGCATCATCCGCGTGGACTGGGACCGTGTGCGCGCCCCGGAAAACATGATGAACAGCAGCGCCACCAACTCCAACCTGATCACCGCCATCACCGAGCTGGAAGACGGCAAACTGGTGTCCATTCTGGACGTGGAGCAGATTCTGGCCACCGTGGTGGGCGAACCGCGCCTGCCGGAAATTCCGCAAGCCCAGCTGGAGAGCGATCAGTACCTGTTCTTCGTGGATGACTCCGTGGTGGCACGCAAGGAAATCACCAGCGTGCTGGAGAAGATGGGCATCAAGTTCCAGCAGGCCACCAATGGGCGCGAGGCGTGGGAGCGCCTGCAGGTGCTAGCCAGCCGCACCTGGGGTGAGGACGAGTGCCTGCACGACTACCTGAAGATCATCCTGGTGGACGCGGAAATGCCGGAGATGGACGGCTATGTGCTGACCAAGCTGATCAAATCCGATGTTCGCTTCAAAGGCATCCCGGTTATCATGCATTCCTCGCTGTCGTCCAATGCCAACAAGGCGATGGGTTCCAGCGTGGGGGTGGATGCCTATGTTGCCAAATTCGATCCGGCAATCCTGGCGGAAAC
>NZ_JACAXB010000054.1 GCF_013391415.1 Aquitalea sp. LB_tupeE | reverse complement strand
TGTCAATCAGCATTCAATTTTTTCCACCAACCGGCATCCAAAAGTTTCCACTTGATCAGACAGTTTTCGCCTGGCTTCTCCGTTGTTTGAACCGGAACGAGTCATTACCCGTTTCCAGAATTTCACAGTGATGGGTAAGTCGATCCAGCAAGGCCGTCGTCATCTTGGCATCACCGAACACAGTGACCCATTCCCCAAACGATAGGTTGGTCGTGATCAGCAGGCTGGTTTTCTCGTACAGCTGACTGATCAGGTGAAACAGGAGCGCACCTCCCGAGGTCGGGAATGGTAAATAGCCCAGCTCATCCAGAATCACTGCATCCATCTGTACCAGTTGCTTGGCCAAATTGCCGGTCTTACCCAGCAACTTTTCCTTTTCCAGCAGGTTGACCAAGTCGACTGCATTGAAGAAGCGAACCCGCTTGTTCCTGTGAATCGCGGCAATGCCCAGTGCTGTGGCCAAATGGGTTTTGCCGGTGCCGGTACCTCCCACCAGAATCAGGTTGTGTGCAGTTTCCATAAAGCTGCCGCTGGCCAATTGCTCAATCTGACTTTGCGATAACGGGGTTTCTGCCCAGTCAAAGGCGGCCAGGTCGCGATGAATCGGGAATTTCGCTGCTTTGAGCTGGTAACGCAGGCTGCGGGTTTGCCTGTCTTGCTGCTCGGCTTCGATCAGTCGTGCCAGCCAGGCTTCCGGTGACGGAGGCTGTCGTGGCTTCTCGGCGTGCAACTCACTCCAGGCGGCCGCCATTCCATACAGTTGCAGCGATTTGAGCTGGGCAATGCGATCAATGCAGGACATAAGCACCTCCGCGCAGTACGTCATAGCGTGCGCAATCAGCCTGCGGCTCACTACGCAGTCGCAGTTGTTCGGGCAAACTAATGACGGATGGCGGCGGCGGTGTCAGCAAACGCCGCAGCTCATTCATGACCACCGCACCGGTCACGATCCCCGCGTCCAGACTGAGCTCGCACGCGACTTGCAGTGGTTCCAGACCGGCTTCTCGTGCCAGTTGCAATAGCTCGACAAAGGCACGGTCGCCTTTGGGCTGTTTCAGCAGGCGGTCTCTGACTTGTCGAATCGGGGTGGGCAGCTCCCACTCCACAAACGGAGCGCCGTGACGTAAGGCCCCCGGCTTCTTTTCCAGTACCGGCAGGTAGTGCCAGGGATTGCATACCAGTTGGTTCCGGCCAAACTGCCGGGGATGTTCGGCGATGGTTTGCATATCGTGCACAATGCGCAGCCGGTCGGATGTCAGACGCACTGAGACCGTTTTACCGGCGAATTCGGCGGGGACACTGTAGCGATTGTTGTCGACGCGAACCAGGCAGGTGCTGGACACCCGCAACATCTCTTCAAGATAGCCATCAAAGGGAGCGGCAATCGCACGCAGTACCATGCGCTCTTGCGCGAACACCTCGGCAATCGGTCGGTCTTCCGTGGGATGTGGCCGACGCGCCAGCTCCTGGCAACGCATTGCCAACCAGTCGTTAAGATCGGCCAGGCAGGCAAAGCGTGGCTTGGGTGTGAACAGCCATTCCCGGATGTTGCCAACCTGATTCTCCACTTGTCCTTTCTCCCAGCCTGACGCTGGCGTACACGACACAGGCTCGAACAGATAATGGTTGGCCAGCGCCATAAAGCGGGGGTTGAACTGGCGCGCCTTGCCAGACAGGATGGTTTGGACAACGGCTTTGAGGTTGTCGTAAACCATACGCTGCGGTACGCCACCGAAGAAGGTGAAAGCCCGATTGTGCGCATCAAACAGCATTTCCTGTGTTTCGCGCGGATAGGCCACTACAAACATCTGTCGGCTATAGGTCAGTCGGAAGTGCGCAACCTTGACCTTCTGTGGGAGGCCATCGATGTCGACCTGTTCCTGACTCCAGTCAAACTGGCAAATCTCTCCCGGCGCGAAACGCAATGGGACAAACGCCTGCGTCACAGACGGACGTGCGTTGCCAGCTTTCCAGCGTTTAACGAAACGACGTACGCAGTCATAGCTGCCCAGGAATCCCTCAATCTGCAAGCCCTCGAATAGCCGTTGTGCTGTTCGGCGTTGAGATTTGGGTAAGGACTGCTCGACGGAGAGCCAGTCAGTGAGTAGCTGCTGGAACGAGGCAGTCAGTTTGGGAGCTGGCTGATGTTGACGTTGATAGGCGGGGTTCGATGTGGTGCGCAGGTGCTTGCGTACAGTGGGACGGGAGAGGTTGAGATGACGAGCAATCGAAGTGATGCTCTCGCCGCTGACGAGATGGCGACGCCGGATCTCGGCGATGATGTCCATGGATAACACCCCAGGTTTCTCCGGCAAATAGCCGGATGGTTACACAACCCGGG
>NZ_JACAXB010000053.1 GCF_013391415.1 Aquitalea sp. LB_tupeE | reverse complement strand
GCTTTACTGCAGCGGGGTGAATGCCCCGCTGCTTCTACTATGCGAAGGCTGTAACCTGTACTGGTAGCAGACTTTGGTTGCTACTAATTCGCAGCAGCTCCGATGTCAACTGGTCGGCCATAGCGGTCGGTTACCCCATTTCGCCAGAGCATCTGCTCAAGGCCACATATCTGCCACTCTGTTAGATATCAGACCGAAAAAATACCGGCCATGCCGGCATGGCCAGCAAAACAGGATTACTTCACATAACCTGTTTTAAGTGGACAAATCCAATCTAAACGATTATTTCGTGCCGCAAGTTCAGCCGCCGTATCCCAATCGTATTCGATAGCCAGCAACTGCGATGACCAGCCGGTAGTGCTTCGTTCAACGATTGCATAGCGTGCATGTGGCGAGCCCGTTTCCATGCGATGCAGATATGGATGTTCGTCTTCATATGCCTGCAAGCCAACGCTACCTGGGTTGACGATGAGTCGGCCATCATCCAGCCTGACCGAGCGCGGTAGGTGAGTATGGCCGCAGAGAATCAAGGATGCATCGATGTGTGCAAGCCGCTGCGCCACTTCATGTTTCATTGCAGAGCGACAACCGGACGCAGTAACTACTTCCAGCAGATAGGTCAGGTCGCTATCTGGCGTACCATGCATCATCAATACATCGTCAAACAGGCGTAGTGATTCCGGCAGACCGGCCAACCAATGCGTGTGCTTGGGCTGTAGTAGCGAATAGGCCATTTTGTCCGATGGGCCCATGCGAGTGGGGTCTCCAGCAAGTACTTGCCTTTCATGATTACCACGAATTGTCGGGAGATTGAGTGCCATCAAACGATCTGCTGTTTCTACCGGTTGCAGCGCGCCTGACAGGATATCGCCAAGGTTTACGATGAGATCGACATCTCGTTGGGCAATGTCATGCAATATGGCGTCAAGTGCGCCAAGATTGCCGTGGATATCAGATAAAACTGCAATTTTCATTGAGTGATTCCGAATAAATGCTCAGCCAAAGCGGAAGTTGCTTTCTCTTTGCGCAACCGTCCAACCAGTCAGCGGACTCTAGTCCGAACCAGGTGACACTCAATGTATGCGTGCTTTCGACCCGTAGCAGAAGGTCGTTTCCTCGAAAAGCGGACCACCAGTTAGATATTTTCGCCCTCAAAGTAATCAGAGTCTATGCGTTTGATTTCGAAGGCACTCATGGGTGACACACCAACATTGTGATCAACCATTAGTGTGGCAAGTTGCTCGCCATTGATGAGGATAATTTTGGAGGTGATGATGTTCGCGTACTCTTCTGCTTCACGAGAAAAGTTTGACGTTGTAATGAAAACTCCTTTGTTCGCGCGCTGCCCTTGAAGGGCCCCCGCGAACTTCTGAATTTCTGGCCTGCCAACAGTACCTTCCCAGCGTTTGGCCTGGATGTAGATGACGTCCAATCCAAGCTTGTCTTCCTTGATGATTCCGTCGATGCCACCATCCCCACTTTTGCCAATGGCTCGCCCCGCGTCGCGTCGAGAGCCACCGTAACCCATGGAGACGAGAAGGTCGATCACTAGCCTTTCGAAGAACGCAGGTGTTGATCCTTTGACCTGCTCAAGAAGTTCAAACTCAAGGTTGCTTCTCAGTCGCTGGTATGCCTGAGAGAACAGCTCTTCGGGCGTCGAGTCCGTGGGATTTTCGGTGGTTTTGACAAGCGGAGCTTGTTCATTCTGAGTCTCGGCCCTTGACGTGTCTCTCGTCTCACTGCGCCGAAGTTTGAAGTCAAGAAATTCTTGGTACTGTTCCAATGTTGAGTTGTCGATCCGCTGCGGATTTTTTGCAAGCAGCGCTCGGCCTCTTTCTGAAATGTGAAACACACCCCTCTTGCGGGACTCGATTAGCGCCGCTTGTTTAAGGTAGGTTCTGGCCCAGCCTACTCGGTTATCAAAAAGGGGGGCGGTGCCACTCGGTAGCATGACGTTCCGGTCTTCGTCCGAGAGCGCAAATTCTTGGGCGAGCGATTCCACCGCATCCCTGAAGCGATGTTCTTGCCCATCACCTGCGATTTGGAGAAATGGCAGCATAAGCGTTTGATAGTCTGGAATCGGCATGGTGTAATTTGAAATGTCTAACCGTGATTAGACGAACCCAGCGGGTTCGCATATTAATAGATATTGCTGACAATAATTATGTCTTTGGAATTCGTTGTCTGGCAAGAATTCGCCTTTTAGCGTGTCTGTATATTGATGCTTTACACCGGACAGTTTGTGGTGTTGCCCAAGGTCTCAACGACAGCTTTGGGAAGAAATGGGAAATGGCCGCTTCTGGCCGATAGCAGTCATGCTATCACATTGTCATGCAAGACTGCTTTGGCCGAACTACCGCCAACCAGGTAGCCTCACCGGCTGTTGGTCGGCCAAAGCAGTCTCTAGCAAGAGCGAAAAAATGTGACTGCTTTAAATTTAAAAGCAGTCACAAATGTATCCGGCAAATGAGAGGCGACTGATTGGGTCAGGCCTGTTTTATTACGGTGCTCGACTATCTATCGAGTACTTCCTGCAGATTAGCAGCAAAGCGGCTGCGCATGTCATTCAGGATTTCCTCATCCGGTCCCATGGCACTATAAAACGCTAGCGGAGCTCGGTACTTCATTCCCACATACAGTGCGGAGGCCTTCATCGGTGATAGCACTTCGTCCATTGTGGCCTGAATCAG
>NZ_JACAXB010000052.1 GCF_013391415.1 Aquitalea sp. LB_tupeE | reverse complement strand
AGACAGATCAAAGCATGCGTCATGCGCAAGCAAAGACAGGACTGCGCTCGGCTGACGGGTATTTCAACAGCCTGCTAGAAAATGCCAAAAAAATAAAGGCAAATGCAAATCGTGGGTCTCGCCCCGCCGTCGAGGTACTTTGCTTTTGCTTCGCCACTTCGCCACTTCGCCAAAAGAAGGTACCCAAAGAAAAGGCGACCCGCAGCGCGTCGAATTCCCGCCCCAGCCATGCCACTCAGGGCGCGGCCGGAACTTGCGGCGCGCTAACGTCGCGCCGCTTCGGACAGCCGACCGCTTAAGACCCTGAGCGGCACGTCTGCGTCGGCTCGCGCTGACGGGACCGGGTTTCGTTGGTACGTTCTTGCGGTAACGGATCACTGTCTGGACCGTCACCAATACAGGTCAAGATTTTCTCCATGCCATTGTGCTAGCATGACTGGTATCGGCCAATAGCAGACAGACAATACCTACACAACAAGAGCCAATCGAATCAATCATGGCTAGAAATAAAATGAGGAATACATGCTGCCGGATGAGAATAAACTAGGCCCGCAAAAAGACACCATGGCCGGAAGTGTCTTTCTGATAGTTGGTTTATTAATATTTCTTATAGGCTATTTTTTTATGATGGCCGATTTTCAGACATGGGGAAAGTCAGGCTTGGTAAACAGCATTGCATTTGGAGGGGGTGCATTATTTTTGGTATTCGTCGGTTTGCTGTGTCTGTATAGAGGCTCATGTTATTTGATAGGAACTGCAGCGGTAATGCAAACCAAAAAATTTAAACCAATTGGTGATTTAATTTTCTTTTTTGCTCCCACCCTTCAAATCATAATGATGATTATCGATAAAAATCCAGTACTGGCAAAAAATCACCCATACATACTGGGAGCCTCATGTGTATTTCTCTTACTAATGCCAGTTGTTTTCGTGATTTACATGTACAAGAAAAGAGCGCTCCTAGATTAATCGATTCTTCTCGTATATTTCGACTGCCTATGGGGAGGTCTGCTTTGGGTCGTAAGCTGTCAGAGATGGAAAATCTGGCCGCTTATGGCCAGGAGCTGACATGTAAAATTTTCAAATATTCGGCGGCTGAGCATCCGGCATTTATCGAAGAGCTGCCATCAACGATAGCCTCAGCCGGGCATAATATTATATTGAATACATTTTTTCTAGGCCATTACTAATAAATGTAGTCGTTTGTATGGCACGAGTTTTATTTTTCATTTTCAAGTCATCTCCAATGCACCACTACTTCATTCGTTTCCAGCGATAATGCCACCACCACACAAAAAAGGGTGTTGAGACAATTAACACAAGAGCTGCAGGTTCAATCCATGTGCGCCCCATAAGCCAATGTGGATTGGCTTGTTCGATGTGATTAATCAAGCGCAATAGTGGCGCCATAACAACAATAGAAGTAATGACTGGTCCCTTGCGCCCCTCGCCAGGCAGAAATAGTTTTGCTTTTCCAGTTGCATATCCCAATGACCGACTCAAACACCAAAATCCACCAATGCAAAATAAAATACCAATAATAAACAAGAAGATGGTATCACTATTGAGTGGTTTGCTAATGATTGCAATGCCAAAAATCATGAACACCCCGATTGTAAGGATTGGAGTTCCAACAATAAAAAATATCAAGGAACTAACAATGCTTTTCGTCCCTGAATTTTCTCCGTAGGAGCTAAAATTTTTATCCATATTGATAATTTCTCCACTTCTTGTTCAGCTGTTCTGTGTCTATAATTTATAACAGGGTATATACGAGCTTTTCAGTTCATATATTCATCAATACGGATGAAAAGTATAATCACTTGCGATTTCATGCTCACTACAACTTTGTCATAAACATGCTCGTATAACACCCCCCAATCTACCGGGTAGTGTAATGACCCACGTCAATTGCTCACTGGCTACAAATTCAAACTTGAGAGTTTGGGTACGGTGACCCAGTCCTGAGGGGCAACTTCGAGTCTTAATGCTGCCATTTAACGACCATTGCGGTAAATGGCAACTCAGGGTCGCCTGCCGCCATTGGTAGCTGGCTGTTTTAGCCAGAAGGCTGTCGTCAATGGTACCGGAATAGTCTCCCACACCACATCGCCGTATTACATACCACGCCAGTATTTACTACAAAACCCAGCACTATCAGCGATAGTCCCAGCAGTAAACTACTAACCGGATGCAGCCGTTTATGCTTGCTAATGATAGCACCCGACAGGCCTAGTGCAAGCGCCCCTGGCCATGTGAGGAAAAAGGGAATAATCCACAGCCCTTCAGGGTCTTTGCTTTGCAACACTATTGACAGAAATAAAGCAGAACAGACTGCAGAAGCCAGTGCACTACCAGTCAAATAGAGAGGGGATGGCCGAATACCGGCAACAACTTCAACAATGAGAATCTGCATCAGAAACATAGGTAACAGAATCGGATAAATGCCAGCAAAAATAGCAGCCAATATGTGTAGGCCGTAGGTGATTTTTCTGTCGAGGATAAGTGTCATTCTTTCAGACGCCCATATCAATTTTTAAGTAGTCGGCTGCAACTACTTGTAATAGCATTAATTTATCCTCTTTTTCAATGTTGCTACAACCATGTAACAAAAAGAGTGGCCGCAAGCTAAATCTTAGTAACAGCATATGGCCGTCTCGTGGCCACGAAAGTGAAGGACAGCTTCGGGTCGTAAGCAGAAATCTATTTGGTGTCATCCGAAATCGTCTTATCTACTGAACTCCCCACCGCACCAACGCGCCCACTGGCCCCGCCAAGCATGCCGACGGGTGGCCGGGGCGAGGTCTTAAGCGCCTGCCCTGTTTGAGCGATTTGACGTTAGCAAATCGCGAGTTCAGGCGCGCCTCGCTCCGGACGGGCCCTGTCGGGCAGCCGCAGGCCATGCTTGTGGGGTGGCCTTGGAGGTGAAGGAGGGCTTGGCCAGGCAAGCCCTCCTTCCCGTTTGCCGCGCGGAAGCGGCATGTAAACCATCATCCGCGTGAGCGGATGCTTGTCCTTTGTGCATCAAGAAAACCATCGAACAGCAAAGACAAAAACAACTTCGCGGGTCTCGCCCCGCCGTCGAGGTTCTG
>NZ_JACAXB010000051.1 GCF_013391415.1 Aquitalea sp. LB_tupeE | reverse complement strand
CTTGCCAGGCCTCTTACCTCTCAACCACCGACCAGCGCTGGTCTGGCTCGAGCTTGCCCCTGTGCATGTACTTCAACCGGCATTGCATTGAGTGGCCTCCCTTGTCAGTTACTTTCCTGCGGCTGGGCTGCGTGAGCGTGGCACCAGCGGCAAACTCGATATAAAAATCCAGGCTGTAACGTGTTGGTCTGCCATCAAAGCGAATGACCGGAAACAGTCGTGCTAACAAGGCGCGGGTGTGGTCTGGCGCAAAGTCAGCTTGTAGCAGTGTATCGAGCAAAGCTTTGGGGTCGACTTCTGATTGCAATTGCATGGCTTTCATGTCGAGATCCTGCTGTGCTGCTTCCAACTCGGCAAGTTGTATACGTGTTTCCTTTACCTTCGCACGGGTCTCTTCATAGCGTTGCAGCAAGAGCAAGTCATCCTCGGAAATGGCAACCAGCATATGCGACAGGCGTTCTTGAGTACGTGTGAACTGGTCAAGGCGCATTTTGCAATCTTCAAGCTGTTGTCGTTGCTGGCCTGTCAGTCTCAACTGCAAGGCGTTCCTGAATGCGTCCATAAAGGCAGGGGTGAGGAAATGGCTTAAAGCATGCAGGATCAGTTTTTCCGCGCCCTTGACTGCAAACGTCGATGTCTGGCGCACCCCACCAACATCCGCACCTTGCGCCACCGTGCAGTTGGCGCAGTACAGTGAGCGGCAGCGTGACTGCGCTGACAGTACCAGCGTGCCACCACAGCACCCACAGCGAATCAGATCTGCCAGCGGATGCTTGTCTTTGGCATGGTTGGTCTGACTTGGGGTTTTCTGGTTGCATTGATGCCATGTATCGTCACTGACAAGACGTAATTCAGGCCGCACGAACAATTGCATCTCGACTTCGATACCGCGTTTTGCTGCGCGATAAGCGTAGGTTTTCGAACCGTGCCAGGTAAATATGCCGCGGTAGATGGTATTGCTCAGCAAGTTCCGCACCCGAGCAGGTCGCCAGTAGCCACCACCCGCAGTCAGCGCATTACGGCTGCAAGGAATTTTCTCGGTATTCAGCCATGCAGCAATCTGCTGCATGGACTGGCCCGATGCACGGCGTGCATATACCTCACGCACAATCGCGGCCTCCTTGGCGTTGATTATCCAGTGACTGCCGATTCGGTTGTTTTGCGCATCAAATTCACGCTGCAGGTCGTAGCCATAGGCGGGCGTTGCCACCATGTAACCTCGAATCAATTGCCCCAGCATGCCCCGACCCATGCGATGTCGCATGAAGCGGCCTTCGTTCTGGGCAAGCATGCATTCCATGGCAAAGTACATTTCCCACCCGGCTGCATGTGAATCCAACCCGGAGCAACAGAGCATGCGGACCTTACGGCTTTCCAGCAGTTTGGCGATTTGTGCCAGTTCTACACCGTCACGTGACAAACGCGAGGCTTCATCAATGATGAAGACATCGAACTCACCATGTCGCCACGCTTTAAGAAATGCCTGATATCCCGTGCGCTTGTGAGCCGTATTGGATACGCCGGGGGTGGCGGCATCAGTAAAGATGAGGTCTTGCCGGACATCAAGTCCATGCCGCTGAGCAAGTTCGTGGCAGAGGCGGAGTTGGTCTTCCAGAGAGGTTTCATTTTGCTTTTCACACGAATACCGTGCGTAGATTGCGGCCGTTGTCATGGGCAATTTCCTTTCTGACCTGATGGTGCTACTTCAACCCGAGAGGAGGGTTGTGGGTTGAGTTGCTGACATGCCAGTTCAGCCAGCAGGTCTGCCAGTTCCCGTACTGCAGGTGGCAGGGCCTGTGCGTTGCCATGGTTTGCTTTTGATGGGTGTGCGGAGCCGCACTTTCCTGTTGAGCGCATGAGATGTCCTCGCCAAGACAGCGCCGCGCAAATGGCAGCGGCGCTGGGCATATACCTATTAATAAGGAGTGAGTGGCGATGTCCGGCCAATGGCGGCATGCAGCTCGGAAAGCAGGGGGTTGTAGTAGCGCATGGCCATCTGCAAACTCTTCCAGCCATAAAGCTTGGCCAGCGTTTGTGGGGTGACATGCGGTGCACGCTGCGATGCGGACTCGTGGCGCAGGTCATGGAAGTGCAGTCCTTCGATACCGGCAGCATTGCAGGCACGTTTGAATACCCGGTCCAGACCCGATGTATCGTAAAAATTAGGGAAAACGCGCCGGCCGTTGCGAGGCAGGTTAGCCAGAACTTGCTCGGCCTTTTCGGATAAGGGGACGAGGCGAGATGTGCCGTTCTTTGTCATGTCCAGATACAGAACAGCGGAAGCCAAATCGACCTGGCACCATTCCAGGCTTAACAGTTCCCCCGCACGCATTCCTGTCTCCAGCGCCAGTTCGATACAGGCGGTGAGTGCCGGTCCGGCACTACCATCTTGTTGCTTGATGGCTGCAAGCAGGCGCGCCAGCTCCCCCGGTTGCGGTCGGCGTTCACGGCCAGGGTCGGCTTTCGGACGGTTGACTTTTTTCAGCTCATGCTCAAGGGGGAGCGACCATTCGCGAATGGCGATGGTGTACAGGTGAGAGAGCAATGCCAGTTCGAGACGCACGGTATTGGCGCGATGGTTCTCCAGCCGTTCATTGCGATAGCTGGCAAAATCACTGGCACGCAAAGTCGACAGCGGTCGCAGTGCCAGCGGATGCCTGAGCAACTGCTTGATGCGGTTGCCTTCTTGGACAGCACCACGTTTTGTAGGTGTGACTTCTTTCAGGTAGCGCTGCAACAGGTTGCCCAGCGTGAGCGTTTCCAGCTCGCGACGGTCACGGAACTGATTGACGTCTATCTTTGACTCAATCGAGCGAGACCATGCTTCTGCTTCGTTACGCGTTTCAAAAGTTTTGGTTTGGGTGGGGTAGCCCTTGCGGCGGACAATAGCCTGGAACTGAAATGGACCCCGACGGGTGATACTTGCCATACTGATTCTCCAAATGGATGGATTGGCGTATAGCGAAGTTGCAGGAAATAAAACGCAGGCATATTGCATCGGGCTGCAACACAGTGCAGCAAAAATGCAGCAAAAAGACGGGCTAAAACAAAAAGCCCACCGTGTAGGTGGGCTAAGTGCTTGAATCTAGTGGCTCCCCGAGCAGGGCTCGAACCTGCGACCTGCGGATTAACAGTCCGTCGCTCTACCGACTGAGCTATCAGGGAAT
>NZ_JACAXB010000050.1 GCF_013391415.1 Aquitalea sp. LB_tupeE | reverse complement strand
CGGCCAAAGCGGTCACTCGTGGCAAAAATGGCAAATGTCTGCGCAGTAAACAAAACCAGCCATTCAACTGTAGCGAGATCAAGGACGAAAAACTCCCTGCTTATTCAGAGAAAATCCGGCCCAGACCCCAAGCTACAGCAAACTTATAGCGCACTCCCCAAAATGGTTGATAGCACATCCAGGTTATAAGTGTCGGCAATACCGAAAGTGCGCGCATTGATGTATGCGTTCTCTACAATCGCCGGCAAGTCAGCTTCTTTGATGCCCAACTGCGAAAGACGCGTGGGCGTACCAATCTTGTTGAACCAGGTCTCAAGCGCTGAGATGCCTTGTTCGGGAGTGGCTACACCAAACACACTATCAGCAAAGCGCTTAAACTGGGCCGGATTACGGCTCTGATACCACTTCATCCAGGCGGGCATGATCACTGAAAGCCCAGCACCATGTGGCACATTGAACAAGGCAGAAAGCGAATGCTCGATGGCGTGGTTTGGGTAGCTGAAACCAGCACAGCCAGCAATAGTCAGGCCATTCAGCGCCAGTGTTGCGGCCCAAGCGAATTGAGCACGGGCATTATAATCGCTGGGATCATCCAGCAGGGTTTCCGTGGTCTCAATCACCGTATTGATAACTGACTCGACGAGTCGCGATTGCAGTTTTGGATGCACCGTTGCTGTGAAATAGGCCTCGATTGAATGTGCGATTACATCTGCAGCTGAATAAACGAGATAGTCACGCGGAACACCCCGCATCAACTCTGGATTCACGATGGAGACCTTGGGATACAGGGCAGGCGCACCGATGAACAGTTTTTCCTTCGAGTCCTCGTTGGTGACGACTGCGAAGAGGTTCATTTCACTGCCGGTAGCGGCGAGCGTCATGATTGAGAATATCGGCAGTGCTGATGTGATCCCCGCCTTGCCGGTAAAGAGATCCCAGACATCACCTTCATAACTCACGCCTGCAGCAATTGTCTTGGCACTGTCGAGCACGGAACCGCCGCCCACAGCGAGAATCGCCTCTACCTTATTGGCACGTGCCGATGCAATACCATCGCGCACTTTGGAAATGAGAGGGTTGCTGACGATTCCCCCGAATTCAACCAGTTCGATACCTTTCTCGGTGAGGCTATTGCTCACAGTGTCGAACAAACCCTCACGCTTGAAGCGCTCGCTACCATAACAAAGCATGACTCGCTTGATGCCTCGCTCGGCGAGGTGCTGTCCAATCAGTTGCTCCTTCCCCGCGCCAAACTCGATTTGTGTCGGATTAAAGAATGTGAAGTTTTCCATTTGACGGTCTCTTTCTGAAGATCAATTTTTACCTGTTTGCTACCAAGCGTACGCTTCAGGTGCTTCGGCACCAGGGCCTGGCCAGATACTGTCTAGCCGAGCCAGCGTTGCGTCAGACAAAACGATTTCAGGTGCACGCAGGCTGTCGAGCAATTGTTCTTGGACTCGGGGGCCAATGATTGGGGCTGTCACTGCTGGATTGTGCAGCAGCCAGGCCAAAGCAACGTCCGCAGGTCGTTCTCCAATCTCCCTACACAGAGCTTCATAGGCTGCTAGTTGTGGGCGCATGAGCTCTACCTGCTCGCTTAGTTCGCCCCGTCTACCATCAGCGTGCTTTTCCAGTACGCCGCCAAGAAGACCTCCAGCCAGAGGGCTCCAGGGAATGATGCCTAGACCGTGGTAGCGGGCTGCCGGGATAACTTCGAGTTCGATGGATCTTTGGGTCAGGTTGTAAAGGCTTTGCTCCGCCACCAGTCCGAGAAGGTGGCGGGATTGGGCTACCCCTTGCGCGGTGGCAACGTGCCAGCCCGCAAAATTGCTGCTGCCGATGTAGCTGACTTTGCCTTGCTGAACGAGCAGGTCCATGGCCTGCCAAATTTCTTCCCAAGGGGTGAGGCGGTCAATGTGATGCATCAGGTACAAATCGATGTGATCCGTCTGGAGACGGCGCAGACTATCCTCGCAAGCCCGTCTGATGTGATAAGCCGACAGACGACGATCGTTGGGGCCATAGTCCATCGGCTGGTAGACCTTGGTCGCCAAGACGATTTTGTTACGGCGCCCACCCTGTTGGAGCCAGCGGCCAATGATTTCTTCCGAAACCCCATAACCTTTGGGAATTTCGGGCCATTGCCGGCCGCCATAAACATCGGCGGTGTCAAAGAAGTTGATTCCGGCGTCGATCGCTGCATCCATGATGTCGAAGCTGGCCGCCTCGTTGGTGACGTAACCAAAGTTCATCGTACCTAGAGCTAACTGGCTGACCTGCAAGCCGGTCTGACCAAGATGAGTGTATTTCATGTTTGTTCTCCAATGTGTTGCTGAGTGCTGGCCAATGCCTCCCTCCCCGTCCCGATCTCGTGATTGGACTACAGATGATTTGGTCAGCTACTTGTCATGAAGATGACGATTTTCTCTTCGCTCTCTCAGACCTCGGTAAGGATGACCCTGAGGAATAAGGGCATTTCGATGTGCAGGTCGAACGTAGTGCTACTCTTGTATCGCTCAATTCCACGCAGATCCTGCCTTGCTTATTACGGCAGGAAAAATTTCAAGAGAGTGTTTCCGTCTCTCAGCCAACTTTTACAGCATTCAAGATGAATATTTGAGAGATTGGCTTTCCACAAATGTCAGAGGTTCTTCTTGAAGAATGTCGTAATTTTGTCGAACGGGATTAAATTCACTCGGTCATACAAATCGACATGGCCCGCGCCAGGAACAACGACCAGTTCTTTGGGTTGGCTGGCCAGTTTGTAGGCGGTGTCGGTAAACCCCTTGGAGATAGCTTGTTCCCCTACGATGAACAGGATCGGACGCGGAGAGATCGACTCAATGTCGTTCATGGGATAGAAGTTCAAGAACTTGACGAAGCTGGCCAGTGTGGGGTGTGTGGTCTGTTCCTTGGACCAACCTTTTGGCGTGTACTCACCTCTGGGCGTGCGGTAGAAATCGAAGAATTCGCGTTGCAGCGGAATGGTTTTTTCGTCGATTTCATGCACCGTTCCGCCGGTGTATTTGATTTTTCCACCGCTGAATTCAATATCACGTTGATCCGCCGCTTCGGCGATGCCGGCCCTTCGAAGTTCCGGCGTGGGCATGTTCAGATTTCGTGCGACAGTGCCCATATCCAGCAAGTTGACGGTGGCAATGGCCTTGAGACGTGGGTCGACCTTGGCTGCACTGATGGAGAATGCTCCGCTGGCGCATATACCGATGACACCGATGCGGTTGCGATCCACGAAGGCCTGGCTGCTGAGGTAGTCCGCGGCTGCGCTGAAATCTTCTGCATAGACATCCGGCAACACGACATTGCGGGATAGTCCGTCGCTTTCACCCCAGAAGGACAAATCAAACGACAAGGTCACAAAACCTTGTTCCGCCATCTTGGTGGCGTAAAGATTCGACGTCTGCTCTTTTGTGGCACCAAAAGGATGACCTACGATGATGGCTGGATGTTGTACTTTTTTGTCTAGGTTCTTCGGAACAAACAGGTTTCCGACGATCATCATCTGATACTGGTTTTTGAAATTAACTTTTTGTACGGTTACCTTGTCACTGGTGTAGAAGTTATCGGCGCCGTTCGACATGTCTGCTCCCATCGCAGTAAATGAGCAAATTAAAAATCCCAGAAGCAAGATGGCTTTTCTCATTGAGGACTCCGTTCTCGTTTATTGGGGACGCTTGTAAGGACCAATAGCGGCTTTGCCACTCACAGAACTGCTCTGGACATGGTCAATACCCATCCATATTTCGCATTATTCTTGCCTTACCGTAGCTACCGGTATATTGATCCTTCCGTTTTATTGCCTGATCCTACGGGCTTGCGAATTGCTGAACGACAGCGGGGCGCTGCGCGACGTAACATTGGTTTATTAAGGTTCTGGGAGATGTACATGCCAGTCGAAGAGCGAAGTGGACAACGGCAGGAGCAGTCACAACGAACAATGCATGAGCGTATGGCTGAGGTCATTCAGAGGTGGACTGCGGGAAAGGAGGTTTGCGAGACTGCGATACCGAATCTTGGCCTTTTCCGACGCGAGGCGGCCACAGAACCTTGTTCGTGTTTTATAGGCCCCAGTATCGTTCTCGTCGCTCAGGGAGCGAAGCAATTGCTAATTGGAGAGCATGCATACACATATAACACTGACCGTTTTTTGGTCACCTCACTCGATCTTCCTGCCAGTTCGCAGATTCTGGAAGCCAGCCCAGAGAAACCTTGCTTGGGTTTGGTACTTGAGCTCGATCTTCGTGTCATGGCAGAGTTCATTGCACAAAGTGGCTTACCACCGCCGCGCAATCGCCCGAGTGACAGCAGCGCTGCTCTGGGCAAAATTACGCCAGCCATTTTGGAACCGTTTGGGCGCTTGCTAGCCTTGCTGGATGAGCCTGGTGCTATCTCGGCACTAGCGCCACTGATTGAGCGTGAAATCCACTATCGTCTCTTGATGAGTGATCAGGCAGCACGCCTATGGCAAATTGCCTCGGTTGGAAGTCAGAGCCACAGGATTGCCAGGGCGGTTGATTGGCTGAAGAAGAACTATGCCTTGCCCCTGCGCATCAATGAACTGGCAGATTACGTACAGATGAGTGCAACGACTCTGCATCACCATTTCCGCCAACTGACTGCCATGAGTCCTTTGCAGTACCAAAAATGGTTACGCTTGCACGAAGCAAGACGCCTGATGCTGAATGAGCGTCTTGACGTCTCAAGTGCTGCATTTCAGGTAGGCTACGAAAGTCCTTCCCAATTCAATCGTGAATACAGTCGCCTTTTTGGTAACTCTCCGAAACGTGATGTCGATGAATTGAGGCGACATGCCACCCTGGCGAATTCCTTTACCAGCCTGGAGTTTCGATGAAGATCGCTTATTGATGCCATTTTGAGAAAAATCGCGAAATTTCATGACTCTTAGCCGCCTAGCCAGTACTAAAACTGATCATACCGAATGTGCTGTTAGTACACTGAGTGGCACATGCAAGGCGGGGGACGCGGCAAACTGCGCCAGCAGATAATCGATGCACGCCTTTACTCGGGGTGCCAGCAGTGCACGGTGCGGGTATTGCAGCACCAGTTCGTAAGCGCCGGGGTCGTGCTGGCCCAGCAACAGCACCTTGAGTTCGCCACGCTCAAGATAGGGCCAGGCATGGTGCACGCCCACCTGGGTAATGCCAGCATGCTGGCGCGCAGCGTCAGTCAGTGCCTCCGGAGCGGACAGGGTGAGGCAGCTGCGCGAGACATCCAGCGTGGTGATCTGGCCATCGGCATCACGGAAACTCCACGGCGACACCTTTCCCCCCAGAAAACGGCGGGTGATCAGCCGGTGCTGTGTCAGCTCGGCGGGCGTGTGTGGTGTGCCAGCCTGCGCAAGATAAGCTGGCGAGGCCACCAATACCATGCGCAGATGGCAGATGGGGCGCGCCACCAGCGCAGAGTCGGCAATATGGCCGCCACGGATCGCCAGGTCGTAGCCACCGCCCACCAGATCG
>NZ_JACAXB010000049.1 GCF_013391415.1 Aquitalea sp. LB_tupeE | reverse complement strand
GGGGACGGACAAGTCCTGAAACACCCGCGAGGTGCGGCGCAGCCGCAGCAGCGCAAACGGCGGCTCAATCGTCAGACCATACTTGGCAAAACCGCCATCCGAGCCCAACAACTCGGCGCGTGACACCACCCCGCAACGCACCACCTGGCTGCCATCGGCATCCAGCACGCCCAAACGGGCAGCCACACCCAACAAGGATTTGAGCTCGATATTACCGTCGGGCGACAGACAGCTCAGCTGATAACGATAGGCCTGCGACACGCCCTCGCTGCCATCCAGGGTGTGCGGCAACAACTGCTCGGCGGCGATATTGCCGCCATCCAGCTGCAGGGTGAGCAGGCGTTGGTGCTGGGAGAAGGCGGCGGCGAAGCTGGCGAGCAGAGCAGAGAAATCCATGATTTTGTCCATGCGTCACCGTCAAGGTGACTGTAGTGCAAATCAGTTTGTTGGCATGGGGCTAGCCCATATGCAGATACGCGGTGCTACACAAGGTGGTAACAGGCTTGCCAAGAGCGGCTAACAAAATAACGTAGCGTCCCCGGGGCAAGGCGCGCCGACGCCGACAGTACATAAAAGTACGGCAAGGAGGCGCAGCCGCAGGTTTTTGTTAGCGGTTCTCAATGAAAGGCCATTCGGCTATGTGAGCATGCATTGCCCAAGCTGCAGGTATTTGCAGCCTCCCTGCGATGGCCTTTATTTCCCGCTTGCGTTTTTTATTTGAAAACCAGCTGTACGCCGTGCGACTTGCGCTCAGTATCGTAGCGCACCGAGATGTAGGCATCGGAAACACCCACTTCGGTCAGGAAATTTTTCACGTCCACAGCACGCGCCTGGGCAGCCAGCTTGGCATTGCCGATATCACCACGGTAGCAATGGCCACGCACGATGATGGATTTGCTGGCTTTGAGTTTGGGCAGCAGCCGCAACAGCTGTCCCTTGCCCACTTCATCCAGCTTGGGGCTGAGTTTGTCGAACGGAATAAAGTCAGGATCAATCGCCATATTGGCGTCGATCTTTTTATTCAGGGCCGTCTTTTCTGCAGCAGCCTTATCCAGGGCAGCTTTGACTGTGGGATCAATAGCAGGTGACTGATTGGCAGCACAGCCTGCCAACATGACCGAAAACAGGCCGCACAACAGCAATTGCTTCATGACAAACTTCCAGAATTGAACTGAACAACAGCCCGCCCCCGGGCGGGAGCGGGCACGACAACAACGAGTTTGATCAGGCGATCGTCTTGTTGCTGGTCAGGTCCCAACCGGCGCTGACATTACCGCCACCCGTGCCGTCCGCACGTTTTTGCTGGGTGTAGGTCCACTTGATCTTGCCGTAGGAGAAGCTGACCTTTTCGCTGGGGAAGCCGGAATCATTGGCCGAGCCGCTGGGTACCACTTTGGAAATCAGGACTTGTTCCATCTTGATTTCCATGTACTTCACCTTGTCGCCACCCGCGCGGCACAGCTCGATGGTGACTTCCTTGATGTGCTTGCCGGTGCAGCATGCTTCGTAGATCTTCGGGCTGGCCTTGTCCAGGAAGTGGGTAATTTCATAGGGAGCATGATTCACACGCTCGGCGGTGGCACCACCGGCAGAGCTGGCAGTGGACTGGGCCGGTTGTTCCAGGCCGTGGGCAAAGGACAGGATCTCGATCCAGTCCTTGTGCTTGTCATCAGTACTTTCACCCGGAATACCATCAATTTTCAGGAATGCATCAAAAGCCATTTATTTACCTTTCATTATGAGTGACATGTGGGACGAGCCCACCAACAGTAATCAACCCGCAGGCTGAGGTAGCTCTGCGACAAGTCGCAGGGAAATCGTCAGTTCGTCCAGCTGGAAATGCGGGCGCAGGAATGCAGCGGCGCGGTACACACCCGGCTTGCCCGGAACCTCCACCACATCCACGCGTGCTTCGCGCAGCGGGTATTTGGCCTTGGCTTCCTGACTGGCAGAGTCGTCCAGCAGCACGTACTGCGCCAGCCAGGTATTCAGGTAGTCCTGCACGTTCTGGCGAGAAGCAAAGCTGCCAATCTTGTCGCGCATGATGGACTTCATGTAATGCGCAATACGCGACACGGCAAAGATGTAGGGCAGCTGGGTGGACAACCGGGCATTGGCATTGGCCGCATCGGTGTTATAGGTTTTGGCCTTTTGTACCGATTGCCCGGCAAAGAAGGCGGCGTAGTCGGTGTTCTTGCAGTGCACCAGCGCAATCAGGCCCAGGTCGGACAGCAGCTTTTCGGTGCGGTCGGTAATGGCCACTTCGGTTGGGCACTTGAGTGCCACTTCGCCGTTATCGGTCTTGAAGGTATGTGCCGGCAGGCCTTCAACCAGACCACCGCCCTCCACACCGCGGATGGCCGCCAGCCAGCCATACTGGGCAAAGGCATCGGTCAGGCGTGCCGCATAGGCATAGGCGGCATTGGTCCACAGGTATTTGTCGTGGTTGGTGCCATCCACGTTTTCTTCGAAGTCAAACTCCTCAACCGGCACATTGTCGCGGCCATAGGGAAGACGCCCCAGCACGTGTGGCAACACCAGGCCTACATAGCGGGAGTCTTCCGACTCGCGGAACGATTTCCACTTGGCGTATTCGACGGTATCGAAAATCTTGGCCAGATCACGCGGCTTGCCGATGTCAGCAAAGGTTTCCAGCCCGAACAGGCCCGGCGCAGCGGCAGAAATCAGTGGTGCATGCGCGGCGGCGGCAACATGCGACAGTTCTTCCAGCAGGTAGAAGTCTTCCGGATGACGCGTGAATTCAAAGTCCCCCACCAGCGCGGCATAAGGTGCGCCACCGAAGGTGCCGTACTCGTCTTCGTAGATTTTCTTGAACAAGGCGCTCTGATCGAACTCGGACGCAGCCTTGAAGTCCTTCACCAGCTCTTTTTTGGATACGTTCAGCACCTTGAGCTTGAGCTGCGTGCTGGTTTCCGAGCTCTTTACCAGATAATTCAGGCCACGCCAGGAGGCTTCCAGCTGCTGGAAGTCCGCATGGTGCATGATGGCGTTCAACTGGTCGGAAATCAGCGCATCGATTTCGGCAATGCGGGCATCAAGACTGGCACTCAGGTCGCGTGAAACGGTGACGCTGCCTTCCAGTACCTGTTCGGCCAATTCGGCAATCAGGTCACGGGCATGGCTGCGCTCGCTATCACTGGTGGCAACACGGCTTTGTTCGATGATGCTGTCGAGCAGACTGGAGGCTTGCTGTGTAGCAGCCAGCGGGCTGGCGGCGATTTGCTGTTCTGCGCTCATCTCACTCCCCTGCCTTGTCATTGCTGCCGGATTTGCTGATCTGCTGCAGCTTTTCGGTGTCCTGCACGATGTCATCCAGCAGGGCTTCCAGCTTGTCGTTGCCAGCCATCTTGTTACGCAGCTCGGACAGGCGCTGGCGCGCTTCCACCAGCTTGTTCAGCGGTGCCACCTGCTTGGCTACGTTTTGCGGTTCAAAGTCGGCCAGGCACTCGAAGTTGAGCTCAACACCCAGCTGGCTGTCATCGTCCACCAGCTTGTTATCCACCTTCATCGCCAGACGCGGCGCCATGCCCTTGAGGACTTCATCGAAGTTATCGCGGTCGATCTGCACAAACTTGCGACTGGCTTCCTTGAGCTTGGCCGGCGCCTCTTTGCGATGGCCGGAATAGTCCCCCAGGACGCCCATGACAAAAGGCAGTTCCTTGGTTTCGATAGCATCGCCAATTTCAACGTCGTAAGTGATCTGCACACGCGGAGGACGTACGCGTGACAGCTTTTTCTGTGTACTTTCATTACCCATGATGAATCCCCATTAACCAAAATTGTTCATCAAACCGTTAAACAAGACTGCGAGACAGACTGGCCATCACATCGCATAGCTGGGCCAGTGAAAACTGCGGGTCAGTCAGACGACGACTGAGGATGTAAACCGCCTCGGCGTAAGACTGGTGGCTGCACCAGGGCGCGTGCGGATCGGAAACATCGATGACGTAGCGGGCATCCAGCGGCTTGCCCCAGCACTGCGCCAGCATGGGAGCGGTCAGCTCCCCCGGAATCAGCGCCAGGCAGTTGCGCTCCGGCTGACGAATGATCAGGCATTGCACCGGGGTGTCCGGCAAGCTGGAAGTAGCAGCGGTAAACAAGGCCAGCCAGGTGACGACTGCCAACATGTCTTCGCCCTCGCCGTCCGGCAGCGGCAGCAGATAAGCCTGGGAAGACAAGCTGCCCTGAAACTTGCGCAGCAACTGGCTGTGAAATACAAAGGACAGCAACAAGGAAGCCAGATCTACATTGCCATACTGCGCCAGCTGTCCGGACAACAGGCTGCAAGGCGTCATCGCCAGGTGACGGCTGAGCAGTTGCTCGGCCAGTTCGGTATCCGCGGCGGAGCCAGCGCCAAACAAGGACTGCTCCTCCAGATACTGGCGGCAAGCCACCATTTCCACTGCATTGTCGATGGCATTGCTCAGTTGCTCCTGCAAGCCGTTGTAAAACAGTTCGTTGGACAACATCATCACGCCAACCGGCGGACGCGGCATATCAGAGGGCAGCAGGGATGCCGCCACCAGCGGATACAGCCTGCCGCTTTCATCCCGACTGGGCTGGATAACCCCCAGGGCCAGCCATGCGCCATCGGGCGTACGGGTAAGGAATGAGGTAGCCGGCATGTGCTGATAACGCTGGCGTGCGTTGTCGTCGTCCAGCAGCACCAGGCTGTCGGCAATCACATGATCCAGCTGGGCGGCTGCCGTATGCGTGGCATTGATACGGATAAAGTCGCCACGGCGGGGCAATTTGCCAAATACGCAGAATTCACCTGCGGTTACTGGTGTGCGCTTGAAATTGAAGGCCATGTACTGGTCGTCCTCGTTACAAAGTCACGCGCTCAGGCAGGCTTAGTTTGTAAAGCTTGATCAGTTGCAAGGGATTGACTCCACCAACCATACGGAAATTGAAACGCACCATCTGCCCGTCGGAAGCCTTTCCGACCGGCCAGGACAGTTGCACCAGATCGCTACTGTCCTGTGTCACCTTGGCGGCAGCCAGCAGACGCATCAGCCCCATGCGGCCGGACTGACTGGCTACCACGCTGGCAGCGCCGTTATACGAAACCACCTGGATGCGCGCGCCGCCGGCATTGTCGCTACCCGGCCAGTTGAACGGCTGCCAGGTTTGCGGGCCATTGCGATAACGCAGCTCCTGGCCATCCACCACGATGGAAATTTCCGACAAGCCCGGTGTGGGCTGGGGTTGCAGTTCGAAGCGACTGTTTTCACCATCCTGCAACTGGGTGGAAGCCAGCGACCCCAGCTTGCCCGCGGCAGACAGGAACTCAGGATTGAAGCGTATGCCCTGCTCTCCCCAGGCACGGGCGACCAAGGTGTCACCCTTGCGCTGCACCAGGCCGCTCAGGTATTTGTTGATGAACTTGTCCAGCACACCGTCATTGGCTTTGACAAAGCGGTTGATCTCGGCAACCGAAGCCGCGCTACCCGAATCGGTAAAGGGGTATTTGCTGGCCAGTTGCTTCCACTGCGGCAGTACTTCGTTGGCCCAGGCCTGGTTGATGTCCTGCTGAACCGGCCCCAGCATGGCGGTATAGGACTGCGACAGCGGGCGGACCAGCATGGGGCGAACCATGGCCGCGGTTTCGGCCGGTACCTGATTGAGCAGGGAATTGTCGACGTAGGAAATGGTATCGGCCAGTTCGGAGCCGGAACCGTTCAACGTGGCCTGCAAGGTGGCACGGGCCTGCGGGCCTGGCTCGTCGGTAGAGGCAATCGAGGCCACTTTGGCTTTCAGCTTGGCCAACTGGTCCAGATAGCCGTTAATCGGCGGATTGTCCCCCTTGACCAGTTGTGCCACGCCGGCAAAAGCCTGGCCCACTTCGCCAAACTGCTTGTCAGCGGCTTTCTTGTCCTGGCCATCGCTGCCACCCTTGAGAAACTCGGTGGTTTTCTCCAGCACCGACTGCTTGGCATTTTCCAGCGAGCGGTTCAGTTCGGACGGGTTATCCCAAGAGGTTTCCATGGCGGCACGCGCCAGAATCAGCTTCACCGGCGAACTTTGCTTGTCGGACAGGCGGGTCAGTGCTGATGCCGACTGCGCCGGGTTGCTGAAATCGCGCACTGTCACGCCGGGCAGGAATTTCTTCCAGGCGGCAATGTACTGGGTGCGGTACAGCGCCATCAGGGCAGCACGGTTTTTCTCGACATTGCCGTCCTTGCCCAGATTGTCCTGCATGGACGAAGCAAGCACCCAGTCATCGCCACGAATCTCGCCCTTGCTGGCTTCATCGATGGCTGCTTTTACATAGCCGTTCCAGGCTTCACGGGTAAACATCCCCTCCACCATCTGACTACCGGCCATAATGTCCAGATCATGATTGTCCAGGATACGGGCCACCGTCAGCGGGGCATAACGGGTATTGGCACGGGCGCGGATTTCGTTGTACACCCGCTCCTCCGCCGACAGATGCTTGTATGAACTGCGCAGGGTGTCACGCACTTCACTCACCAGGCGCGGGTCGTTGTCGATCAAGGGCAGGTCGCCCGCCTTGATCTGGCTGACATAAAAAGCCACCAGTTTTTCCGCCACCGACATGATTTCTTCGGTCGAATACTGGCCACGCTGGCTTTCCAGATAAGGCCGCCAGTAGCGCGGAATCTGGTCGATCAGCTGTGCCTCGTCCATGCGCTTTTGCTCGTGCAGCATCAGATAGGTTTTCAGCGCGTTGTAGCCCACTTCCAGCTTGACCGGCTGCTGACTGGCAGTAGCGCCATTGCCGGCAAGCTGGCTGGCCGGGGCACTGGCATCCAGCATCGCAGCGGTGGCTTTTTGCGCCCAATAGTCGTAAGAACCCAGTGCGCCAATCACGATATTGGGCAGGCCCTTGTGCGGTTTGGCCGGGCGCGGGCGCGGCTTGGCTGCCGGAGCGGCATGCACCGGTTCCGGTTTGGCTTCCGGCTTGGCCACCACCGGTTCGGGTTTCGCAGCCACCACAGGCTGGGCTTCAGGCTGTCCCTTGTACTGCTTGATGGCATCTTCCAGATTGTGCTGTACCGGAAGCAGCATCACCTGGCGCAGGCCGGCAAAGTATTCCTTGCGCAAGCCGACCTCCAGGTCATTGCCCTGGTACAAGCCCCAGCCCAGCTGCCAGGGCTCGCCGTTTTTACGGTAGTCCTGGAACTCTTCCAGCCGCTTTTGCAGCATCAGCAAGCCACGCAGCTTGTTATACAACTGCGCGGAGGCCATCATTTTCTGGGCTTCGCCACGATCACTGGCAACCTGTGCTACCAGGCGCTGATTGCCAATGTATGTCCACGACCACACCCCGGCCATACCGGCCAGCAGCAACACGCCAAGCACCATGGCCACCAGCCTGGCGCGGCCGCCACGCGGTGCCGTCTGTCGGGAAATCAGATGCTGATCGGGAAACAATACTTCGCGGAACAAATCACGCAGGAAATAACTGTATGAAGAAGGAGCCTGCTTGCCATCGCGGCCGACGGCACTCAGATCGAACTGCCCTTGCACACGGTTGGCCGCCACAATGCGCGGCACGCCCTCTTGCAAGGCACTGGTGAAATAGAAACCACGCAGCAGCGGTCTGCCGTGATACGGGTCTTCCTCATGCAACAGGCGCATGAATTTGACGACAGCCTCTTTCAGACCGTGAAACTCGATGGGGAAGGCAAAGTGCGCCGGGCTGACCTGGCTGCCACGATGCTGCACCAGCTTGTCCTCACCCATCTGCACCAGGCCACGGTACAGCAGTTCGAATTGCTGGGAGGTTGCGGTGGCAATGTCAAAGCCCTTGCCTTGTTCCGCCGTGAGTGTCACCCCCCACACCCTGGAGCGCTCGTCATCATCGGCGTCCTGGAAAAACTGGGCAAAGCCGCCCAGCAGGTCCAGCTTGGTAAACACCAGATACACCGGCACCTGGGCACCAAACGTGCTGCACATTTCATGAATGCGCTCGCGCACCTGGCGCGCATAGGTGGTGAAGCCTTCGGTATTGTGCTGGGCCAGCTCCGGCAGGCTGATGGCCAACAGAATGCCGTTTACCGGCGCTTTGGCGCGGTGCTTTTTCAGCAGTTTGAGAAATTCCAGCCACTCGACACGGTCCTCGGACTGCGTGGCATAGCGCCCTGCCGTATCCAGCAGCACCCCTTCGGTGGAGAAGAACCAGTCGCAGTTACGCGTACCACCCACCCCCTGGATGCCGCTCTTGTCACTAAAGGGGAAGGTCAGGCCGGATTGCAGGATGGCAGAGCTTTTACCCGCTGCCGGATGGCCGATGATCATGTACCAGGGCAGTTCGTACAGCGCCGCGCTGCCACTGGACACCCCAAGCTTGGATTTTTTCAGGGTCTCCACGGCCGCCAGCATTTTTTGCCGCAGCAGCGTCACTTCGGCGCGCTTGCCGGCATCGGCACCGATAACGGCATCATCCGCCTGCTTGCGCAGCATTTTCTCCAGCAGGTTGCCGGCCCGGCGGGTTAGCAGCTGACCGACCAGCAAGGTCAGCACCCACAGCAGCATGACACCAACAATCCACCCCAGACGCGCTTCCGGTGACGGCAGCCCCATCCAGGGACCGACAAACCAGATAAGCAGGATCAAAATCAGGAATCCAATCGCCGAAGCGACTTTCCCATGCCGAAGCCAAGCTTGCATAACCACCACTTCTTAAAATTGAAACGTTACTTTTTACCCAGCAATACCTTCAGCGAACCGGTCTGCTCGATATGCCCATAATCCTTGAAACTCCAGTTGCCACCCCAGGTAAGGCCGGCAGCCTGCGCCTCCTCACCCAGCGCCTGGTAAGCCTGCATTGCCCACGGGTCGCGCTCTGAAATCACCACCTTGCCGTTACGCATCGGTGCCAGGTCGACGGCCAGTCCGTATTGATGCTTGCTCTGCCCTCCCTTGGCCTGGGTGACATGATTGCCCTGCGCAGCCAGTGCATTCTGTCGCTCCGGACTGCGATAGCCCTCCAGCAACACCATGCCAAACCCGCGTGCCCGCATGGCCACCATCACGCGCAATACGGTCTGCACAAAGGCCGGATTCATATGAGACCAATCCCGGTTGGCATGTGCGATATCCAGAGACGGCATCTGGTTTTGCACATCGGCAAAGGCGGTGGGCGGCAAGGGCGGCGGCGGTACCAGCTTTTCTTCCAGCAAGGTCTGCTTGATGCGGCCAGCCTGCTGGTAGTCCTGGGCCACATAGTCAGGCGACTGGTAGTAGTAGCCACCCATCTTGAACACTGCCAGCACGCCCAGCGCCACCAGCGACAGCGACAACAGGGGCCAGACCACCCATTGATAGCGCTGCTGACGAGGCGGGCTTGTGTCCGCAACCGGTACTGGCGCTTCGACGGCTACCGGCAGCGCCACCGGCAACACATCCGCCAGGACAGGTTCGTCAGCTTTGCTAACCGACCAGGTACCGGCTACTTGCCCGCCCCAAAAAAATCGCCACCCGATCCAAGCCACCAGCAAAACAAGTGCGGCTATCAAAAGTGGCAATGCAATAGCCAACTTCATCATCCAATCCAGCATTTTAACTATTTATATTTTAGTTTAAAGTGTTTTCAGCAACAGTAGAAGAAGTTTCAAAGCATATTGTAATGTACTTTTTCATGACTTTTGACTAGTTGTAATTACTAGTAAAATATGAAGTTCCCATTCCAAACCATCTGAATTCACAATTCGTCCCATGCTGAAGAAACCTAGAACACACTACCTGCACATGTTGCTGAAAGCCTTGCCAGTACTGGCGCTGGCTGCTTGCGGCGGCCCCAAGCTGGTGAATGTCACCGGCGAGGGCAGCAAGGGGATGAACCGTGACGCACAAGGCAAACCCTTGTCTGTCGTGGTGCATATTTACCAGTTGCGCAATGCCGATGCCTTCAACCGCATGACCATGGACAGTCTGCTGAGCGGTAAGCCAGAAGCGGATCTGCTAGGTAATTCGCTGATCTCCAGCAAGGAGGTCACCCTCATTCCCGGGGGCAAGCTGGCCGATCAGGAAACGATAGGCGAAGAGACGCGATACGTAGGCGTGGTGGGCTTTTTCAGACAGGCAGACCCAACATACTGGCGCTTGCTGTATACGGCAGAAGCAGTGAAAAGTGACGGCCTCAATTTCAAGGCAGCCGACTGCTATCTGCAGCCAGTGCGCACCAAGAATACCGCCATTCCGGGGCAGTCCGCGCAAATACCAAGCGTTTGTCATGCCCAACAGCGTTAAAAAGTTTAAACCACAGCGCAAGACTGTCTCAATTTAACAACATTTGTTACGAGTCATTCAATGACTCGTTAATTTAATTTTATCGACATCTTTTGCTCAATAAATATGACAAATGATAGTTTTACTAAGTAAAAATACGCACCAAGCACTGAAAACTGACCTAAAGCAGATTTGACAAGGCACTCCGCAAACACTGGCGACAGCACTTAAAGCGGAAATATCGACGAGATGAACCAGAGCATTGCGCCAAAACAGTCACAATGCATTTAGCATGAAAGTTTGAAATTCGATGCAACAAGCAAAACGGGTTCTGTGGGGTGAAGGGATGTTTCTTCGGCCACAGCATTTCCAGCAACAGTCACTTTTTCTGGAACAAAAGACCACAGCACTACTGCAGCACTCGCGCCGTCACCAATGGGGACTTATCCAGTTGAAGCTGGACGAGCAGGCGCTCAAGGGCGGCATGGTGCATCTGGATGAACTGGCCCTGCTGTTTCGTGACGGCACGCTGTACCAGGCACCGGCCCACGCCGCCCTCCCGCTATCGCGCGACCTGACCTCGCTGCCGCAACTAGGCATCAAGACACGTCTTTACGCCTGCCTGGCCAATATGCAGCCCTACGGCGGCAACACCCGTAGCGGCGAAACCAGCGCGCGCCCTACCCGCTTCACCAGCCAGCAATGCGAGCTGGCCGACCTCTACACGCAAGCGCTGGAAGCCGACGTCAGCACACTGGAGCTGGATGTGCGCCTGATGCTGGAAGAGGAAAACCGCGACGGCTACGACGCCATCGCCCTGTGCGAACTGGAAAAAAACGCCACCGGACAATGGGTGGTGTCGGCAGGCTTCATTCCGCCACTGATCACCGTCAGCGCGTCCGACGACATGCAACAGTTGCTGCGCCGACTGCTGGATATCCTGCTGGTGAAAAGCCAGTCGCTGGCGGGCAGCCACCGTGAGCGGGCAAAAAGCGTGGTTGAATATGGCTCCACCGACATCAGCTCTTTCTGGTTGTTGCACAGTGTCAACCGCAACTTTGCCCGGCTGCGCCACCTGTCACTGAGCCAGCCGCTGCATCCGGAAGAGCTGTACATGGCCCTGGCAGAGTTTTGCGGCGAGCTGCAAACCTTCTCCACCCTGTACAACCTGGCCGACATACCGCCCTATCGCCACGAGCAACTGCAGCAAGTACTGCCCGTGCTGGACCGGCAGATTCGTGAACTGCTCGATACAGTCATTTCCGCCCGCTACACGGTCATTCCGCTGCACTCGCCCAAGCCGTCCTTCCATATCGGCCACCTGGAAAGCGACCGCCTGCTGGAAAACGTCGATTTCTACCTGTCGGTGCAAAGCGAACTGCCCGCCACCCAGGTGATCGACAACGTGCCGCTGAAGATGAAAATTGGCGCACCGGACGATGTGGAGAAAATCCTCAACTCCGCTCTGCGTGGCGTCGCCATTCACCATGCCGCGCAAACGCCATCTGCCGTGCCGGTACGCGTTGGCAACCACTACTTTGCCTTCGAGCCGCATGGCGACATCTTCAGTCGCATGCTGCAGTCGCGCAGCATCTGCATTTACCTTCCACAAACCTTGTCAGATCTGAAGCTAGAGCTGATCGCCGTCTTCCGCTGAGTACGCCATGAGCCAAGCTATTGCTACCCCGACCACCGAACGCCCCATCACCGTGTCTGCACCGGCATCACCCTCGCTGCGTGAAATGCTGGAGGACGGCATTTACCTGCTGTTTCTGCTGAAGGACGGCAACGCCCCCGGCAGCGCTGTCGAATTCAACCGCCGTGTGGATGGCTTTCTGTCCCAGTACGAAAAAAACGCACGCAATTTCGGCAAGGACATGAATGACGTCAATCATGCCAAGTACGCCTTTTGTGCGCTGATGGACGAAATCATCCTGTCCTCATCCTTCTCCTTGCGGGACGAATGGGAACGCATGCCGCTGCAACTGCGCCTGTTTGGCGAGCATCTGGCAGGAGAGGGCTTTTTCAACCGGCTGGAACAGCTCAGGCTGGAACCCGCCCGCAATATCGAAGCGCTGGAAGTGTTCTACACCTGCCTGCTGCTGGGCTTTCAGGGCAAATACCTGCTGGAAGGCGAAGAAAAGCTGGGCTACCTCACCCACAAACTGGGCCAGGAAATCCAGCAGGTACGTGGCGGCAAGGCGGAGTTCTCCCCCAACTGGCAACTGCCGCAGCGCTTTCAGGCCTTTGTCCGGCACGAACTGCCCTTGTGGCTGTACTTTGCCCTGTTAGCCGTAGTGGGCAGCGGTATTTTCCTGACCTACCGCTGGCTGCTCTCACAGCAATTAAGCAAGGTATTTGGCGGCTGAAATGAGCACCTTCAGCCGACACACCCTGCTGCAACCATCGGTGCTGGACCGCCTGCTGGACGATCATCCGGACAACAGCGGCCACGACCATGCCGCGCTCTACGAGCTGCCCCAGTTCAAGCAATCGCTGGCGCGCGATCTGGAAGCGCTGCTCAACACGCGGCTGATGCCGGCTGAAGTACGCGAAGACGACTACCCGCTGGCGCGCAGCAGCATGCTCAACTTCGGCATTCCCGACCTCAGCGGCATCAGCCTGCTGAACCCGGACGACCGTGAGCTGCTGCGCGAACAGCTGCGCCGCGCCATCGAAACCCACGAACCGCGCCTGTCGCGCGTGCGTGTGAATCTGGATGCCCCGCGTGAAATGGAAAGACACCTGCGCTTTCGCGTGGATGCGGTGCTGCGCATTCACCCGCACCGCCCGCCGGTCACTTTCGATGCCACGCTGCAACTGTCATCCAATGTATACAAGGTGCAATAAGCCATGCAGCAGCCCTGCCCTGGCACCCACCTTGCAATGAACAAGAGATAAAACCGGGATGGACCTTACCAGCCTTTTAAGCAGCTTCGCCTCCGCCTTCTCCCAGCACCAACGCCTGCTCACCCTGCAGCTGGATGGCGGCAATATCGCCGCCGAGCAGTTGTTGCCCCACACCCTGGACGGCAGCGAGGGCGTGTCACAGGCCTATCGTTATCAGCTGAGCTGTCTGTCGCCCGACGGTAATATCGAGCTCAAATCCTTGTTGGGGGTGGCTGCCCGTTTGGGCGTGCTGGATGCCGATGGCAGCCAGGTGGTGCGTTGCGGGGTGGTGTCGCGGGCGGAGTTGTTGGGCTCGGATGGCGGTTTTGCCAAGTATGGTCTGACGATTGAACCGCCGTTTGCGCTGCTGCGCCTGCGCCGTACCTCGCGGGTGTTTCAGGACTTGTCCGTCCCG
>NZ_JACAXB010000048.1 GCF_013391415.1 Aquitalea sp. LB_tupeE | reverse complement strand
TTAAATACAAAGGAATCGCCCAAGGCATTGAACATGGCGGTTTCGTACGCGGAACTGGCCATTCTGGTGACCACCCCGCGCTGCGGGGTGGTTGCTCTGGCTTGTTTTTGGCCGCAGCGGCCTTGCGGCGGCTCAATCCATACCATTAACAATGCCCTGGCGGCTTAACAATCCAGCAGTTCACGTAACTGGCTCAGGGTTGAGTCGTCCTTGATGACGTGTTGCAGCCATTCTTCCAGGCTCATTTCGGCCCAGCGTGCCGCGCGCTCAGCCAGCAGGGAGACCGGGCTGTGCGGCTCGTGGGCACGGAAGTAGCGAGCCACTTCACCCAGCATTTGCACGGCCTGTTCCCGGTTGCGAATCTGGCCGTCAAAGGCAACAGCAGCTGCTGCGTGTTGCACGGTGGTGTTGTTGCTTACCGGTGCCATGGTGCTGCTTTCTTCCGGCACGGCGGCCGGAGTAACGATGGCGGGGCCGCCATTTTGTTTGCGATAGCGCAGGACCAGATCCTGGCAGGCGTAAATGGCGTTGCGGATTTCCACCAGGCTGGGTGCATGCTGGCCGAGCAGGCTGTCGATTTGTTGTTCCAGCTTTTCGTATTCATCCAGCGCCTTTACCAGTTGGTCGTGTAAACCGGAAAACCAGTTGACCCCGGACTGGGTGGCCGCTTTTTCGAAGGTTTCTCCCGCCAGCTTGCCTTCGGCCACGGCGGCATCGCGTGCCTCGGGGTTTTTCAGGCCCAGATTGTCCACCTCGCGCGATTCCTGCCAGTCCTGCCAGCTATATCCGCCGAATTCCGGCTTGAGCAGCGGCGCGCTGCGGATGGCGGCAGTCAGCTGCTGGTTGAGCCATTCCAGCTTGCCCACGCGTTCGTCCGGGTCTTGCATGTCCAGCTCCGGGTAGCCGTTCTGCCAGAAGCGGGCGGTCCAGCCGTTGAGCAGGGCCAGGCCATCGCTCAGACGGCTGATGCCATGCTGGCGCACCCAGGCTTCGGCCAGCCATACCAACAGTTGCAGGTCCTTGCTTTGTTCGGTAAAGGCGGCTTCGCACTGGCGGATTACGCGGGGCCATTCCGCGGTCTTGAGGGTTTGCTCCCAGTCGCCCTGGGACAGTGCCGGGTCGTCACTGCGGCGAGCTTCGCGAATCTGGTCGAACAGGGCAGAGTAGGCCAGGTCTTCACCGGCCGGGTTGTCCCCGGCAACGGGGCTGAGCAGGGCTTCGATAGTATCTTGCATAGTGGTTCCGAAAATGGGTGATCAGCCTTTGCCAACGTCCGGCAAAGTGGAAATCAGTACTGCGCCGCAGCTGGTTTTGTGGCCTTCCAGTGCCACGGGTTTACCGCCTACCAGCCAACTGCCGTCTCCTTCTACGATGGTGCAGTTGCTATGGCCCTGGCGCGGGCAGCTTACGGCATCGCCCAGGCAGGCAATCTGTTTGCCGAACAATGTGGTGCTGGCGGCGGCGCTGACGACATTGCCGCCATGGTCGGTGGGGTCGCCCAGTCGAATGACGCGTTTCACGATGACATTTCCTCCAATGGTGGCCTGGCCATGCTGAGCGTTGCTTCGTCCGGGCCGAATTGTGCCAGCAGCACCGGCGCGGCCAGTGCATGGCAGTGGGTGATGGCGCTGGCGCACAGCAAGGCTGCGGTGCTTGCACCGGTATCTCCCCATTCCCGCACGCTATTGCTGGCCTGGTCTATCGGGTGGAGTTCTACCTGATGGCGGCTGAGTGCGCCGGACAGGGCCGACAGGCGGGCACCGCCCACCTGCACCTCGCCACTGTTGTGCACCAGCCAGCCAAGGCTGCTGGCCCGGTTGGCCGCTGGCTGGGCATCCTCTTCGCTGAAGGGGTAGTCCAGCAGTGCTGCATTGACCAGGGCATTGTCCAGCATGGGTTGCAACTGGCGGCTTAGTTGCATGGCCCGGCTGGATGCGGCTGCTCCCTGGGTGGGTTGCGTCAGTTCAGCCAGTACCGGCAAGCCTGCCAGCGTAGCTTGCCGGCTGGGCGGCACCGGGCCCCAGTCGGCACTGTACTGGCTGGTCTGCGGCTTTTCCCAATAGGGCTGGTAGGGGTCTTGTGTATCTGCGGCGGGCGTATGTTTGCCCACGTCTTCGCAGGGCAGGCCCTGACGCAGGAATAACAGGCAGGCCAGGGCAAAGCCCGGTTTGCCGCGCCAGGCCAGTTCCGGGTCGGGGGTGGCATCGAAGTCGTCCTCATCGGCAAGCGGCAGAACGGGTGCATCGGCAGCCAGCACTACCAGGCCCGGGCAGTCGGCGTTTTGCAATAGCAGTTGCCGTGCACGTTCGGCCACGCTGCCGTGACCGGGCAGGAAGCGGCACTCCACGGCGGGGGCCGTGCTGTCCAGCACCAGGGTGGCGGCTTCGTGCTGCACGGCTTTGAGTGCCGCCAGCTGTTCGATGCCGGACTGTGTGGGAATCACCTCGGTGTATACCGGCAGCCAGGCCGCGCCGGGTGCTGCCAGATACAAGGCCTCCAGTGCTTCGCGCTGCGGTGCGGCCAGCGCGGCGAGCAGCTCGTCTTCCTCCAGTTCATCCCTGTCCAGCGTCAGCCATTGGCAATGCTCATCGGTATCGTCCAGCCAGGCGGGTTCCTCGCCCACCGGCAAGGCGGTGCAGCGCAGCCAGCGGCAAGCGATGGTTTGCTGCCGTTCCGCCAGTGCGGCCTGATGCACACGGCGCGCTTCTGCGCGTGCTGCGTCACGCTCTGCGGCAGCGGCTTCTTCTGCCTGCTGGCGTTCGGCTTCGGCCTTCTTTTCTTTGCGCGCCGTCCACCAGCGCAGTCCCAGCGTCAGCGCCACCGGCGGCACGATATGCAGCAACAGCATGGCCGAGGGGCTGATGCGCTGCCAGCTGAGCGGCAGCACCAGCCATAACAGGCTCCACCAGCCAACGGTGAAGCCACCAAACAGGGTAAGCAATCTCAACATGGCATCTGCCCTTAGCTCAACCTGACCTTGATATCCTCACCCTTGAGCGAGACGGCAATCTTCTTCACCGGCTTGCCGCTGGCCATGCGGCTGAGCAGGTCGCAGGAGATGGGAGCCAGCAGGGTGCGGGTGAGAATGGCGTCGGCATTGCGCGCGCCGCTGTCCACATCCATGCAGCGGGCCGCCAGTGTGGCCGCCAGTGTGGCTGGAAACTCCACCTTGGCGCCGTGGTTGTCGGCGATGCGGTTGCGGATGCGCTCCAGCTTGAGGGCCACGATGGCGTGCAGTACATCGTCGCTGATGGGGAAGTAGGGCACGATATCCAGTCGGCCCAGCAGTGCCGGTTTGAACGCCTGTTGCAGGGTGGGGCGCAGGATTTCCACCAGGTCGGCCGCGCTGGGGTCGCGGGTTTCGCCTTCTACCGTCACCCCGTGCTCGCAGGCGCGCATTAGCAGGTCGGTGCCGGCGTTGGAGGTGAGCAGGATGATGGTGTTCTTGAAGTCCACTTCGCGGCCTTCGCTGTCCTCCAGCACGCCCTTGTCGAATACCTGGAAAAACAGTTCCATCACGTCCGGATGGGCTTTTTCCACTTCATCCAGCAGCACCACCGAGTAAGGGCGACGACGTACCGCTTCGGTCAGTACACCGCCTTCGCCGTAGCCGACATAGCCGGGCGGCGAGCCTTTCAGGCCGGATACGCTGTGGGCTTCCTGGTATTCGGACATATTGATGGTGACCAGATTGCGCTCGCCGCCGTACAGTGCTTCGGCCAGTGCCAGCGCGGTTTCGGTCTTGCCCACACCGGACGGCCCCACCAGCAGGAACACGCCCTTGGGCTTGCCGGGGTCTTCCAGGTTGGCCTTGGCAATTTGTACCCGCTCGGCAATCTGCGCCAGCGCTTGATCCTGGCCGATGACCCGCTCTGCCAGCAATTGGCCGAGTTTTTGCACTTGTTCCAGTTCGTTGCTGACCATGCGGCCCAGCGGAATGCCGGTCCAGCCCGCGATAACGTCGGCAATCACGCTTTCGTCCACGCATTCGAAGGCCAGCGGCTGGTCTGTTTGCAACTGGCGCAGCGCCAGGCGTTTTTGTTGCAGCGGGCTGGGCTTCTTGCCTGCCGGGCGTGGCGTATCGGTTTGCTGTTTGAGCTGTTCGATTTCATCCACCAGCTGCTGTTGCTGCTGCCAGGCGGTATGCAAGGCATCCAGATCAAGACGCAGGGCTTCCAGTCGGGTGGTCAGTTCGGCAATGCGCTCGGCGTGGCCTTCCTCGCGCGATAGCGCGTCGATTTCGCGCTCGGCATTGTCAATCAACACCTGGATATCCTGCAGCGGAGCCGGTTTGCCGGCACGGGACAGCGCCACCCGGGCGCAAGCGGTGTCCAGCACGCTGATGGCCTTGTCAGGCAACTGGCGGCCGGTGATGTAGCGGCTGGACAGATGCACGGCTGCGCGGATGGCTTCGTCCAGAATATCCACCTGATGGTGCTGGCGCATGGCGGCAGTGAGGCCGCGCACCATTTGTACTGCCATGTCGGGGGCGGGTTCTTCCACCTTCACGACTTGGAAGCGGCGTGCCAGTGCGGCATCTTTTTCGAAGTATTTCTTGTACTCGGCCCAGGTGGTGGCGGCAATGGTGCGCAGCTCGCCGCGGGCCAGTGCCGGTTTCAGCAGGTTGGCGGCGTCGTTCTGGCCGGCGGCACCGCCTGCGCCAATCAGCGTATGGGCTTCGTCGATGAACAGGATGATGGGCTCCGGGCTGGCCTTGACCTCGTCGATGACCTGGCGCAAGCGGTTTTCAAACTCGCCCTTCACGCTGGCACCGGCCTGCAGCAGGCCCAGATCCAGCGTGCGCAGGGTCACGCCCAGCAGGGTGTCCGGCACCTCTCCCAGCACAATCTGGCGCGCCAGGCCTTCCACCACGGCTGTTTTGCCTACGCCGGGTTCCCCGGTCAGGATGGGGTTGTTCTGACGGCGACGCATCAGGATGTCTATCATCTGGCGGATTTCGCTGTCGCGGCCAAGAATCGGGTCGATCTTGCCGGCGCGGGCCTGGGCGGTGAGGTCCACCGTGTATTTGTCCAGTGCCGGATTGCCACGCGGCCGTTGCGGTGCTGCTGAGGTGTCGCCGCTATCGTCGGCTTGTGCGGCGGCTTCTGCTTGTTGGCTGGCCGGGCTGGCGCTGCCTTCACCACCATGACGGCGCAATTCGCGATACGCCCCGTTCAGCAGGCTGCTGTCTTGTGCGGCCAGTGTGCGCGAGCTGCCTTGCACTGCGTTGCGCAGCGCATCGTCACGCCACAGCGTCAGCAGCAAATCCAGCGTGGAAATATCGCTTTCGCCATATTCCATGCTGGCCTGCAACCAGGCTTTTTCCAGCCAGCGCGGCAGCCAGGCGGACAGCACCGGGTTGCGGGTATTGCCGCTGCGGAAGCTGTCCTGGGCGGCATCCAGCTCGCGGCCCAGCTGGTCGATGGGCAGGCCCAGCGCCAGCAGCGCGGCCAGGGCGGCGTTGTCTTGCTGGTCTAGCAGGGCCAGCAGCACATGCTCGATTTCCACTTCGAAATGGGTGCGACCCAGTGCGCGGCTGGCTGCTTGTTCCAGTGCCTGGCGTGCAGCGGGGGTAAGGCGTTCGATCAGAGATTTAAGTGATACCGACATGTGGTTTTCCAGTAATGAGAATCAAGATTCGGGCCGGGTCATTCAGTGCAGCAAGACATAGCGCATATCGTCCGGGTCCTGCGGCTGTGGCCCCAGCCAGCAGTTGCCGCCCAGCAGCAAGGGGGCGTCGGCGGACATGCACGGCGGCGACACGGCTGCTTTTTCCAGTACCAGGCACACCTCCACCGCCAGGCTATGCCCCAGGGCAAACTGCAACACGGCGCGCAGCGCTGCGGCGGCATCGCCACCCGGCTGCAGCGCCGCATAGCGTTCTGCATTCATGCTGCCCAGGCGCAGGCGCAGCTTGGTCTGACGGTCCCACACCCGGTTGCCTGCCAGCAGGGAGATGCCCAATTCGCACGCCTGGTCGCCCAGTCGGCTTTGTTCGGATTCCGGCAGAAACATCCATTGCCCGACAAACTGCTCCACCTGGGCGCTTACCCCGAAGAAGCTTTCAATCAGCGTGGCCAGCGACTGCGCCGACATCGGCTTCTGGCTGAGCAAACCGGCAAAGTAAACAAACAGGTTTTCGTCCAGCGCCATGCTGGCCCCGATTTGCTGGCGCAGGGTGGAAAGGCCGGTGCCGCCCAGGTCCAGCAGGTGGCGGGTGAAGCCATCGCGTTCGCCTGCCTCCATATCCAGCCAAAAACGGTACTTGTGCCAGGCTTCGTAAAACAGCGCCGTCGCCCGGTGGCTGAAGATATCGAAAAACGCATGCATGGCATGGTCGCGGTGGCGCAGCTTGCGCTCCAGCAGCAGCTCGGTATAGGCCGTGGGCAGGGCACCGGACGGGCCGGTCAGCCCCATGAAACTGACCGTCATTTCCGCCGTGGCGGGGCTGTCGTCCGCCACGGGGTCTGCGTCCGCTGCCGGGTTGTAGCCTGCCAGCTCGCTGGGTGGAAACGACAGGGTGGCCAGGGTGCGAAAGCGCAGCTCGGCAGGCAAGCGCCGCTTGTTGCCAGTACGCTTGCGGCCCGACAGCGCCAGCAGGCGCACCGCCTGGAAGAAACCGAACTGGCTGGCATCGGCCGCCAGTTCCTGCCTCAAATCACGAGGGCTTCGCCGGCTCGGGCTGGCCATGTCAGCACCTCCTCCTTGTCCTGCACGTTGTCGACATGCAGGCGGGTGAAACTATTGGGCGCGCAATAAAGCGCAAAAAAGCGCTCCAGTACCGAGGCAAACAGATACACACTGCCCCCCACGTAATAATCGGCATCCAGTGTCAGCCGGATGTCGCTGCCACGGACAAAACCGGTGAAGTCGCGCCCGGCGACACGGGTGACGGCCGGCCCACTGCTGACGGCGGCAATACCCTGAATCTGCCGGGTATTGGCAGCGGAATCGGTCAGGTTGTACAGGGTCAGCATTTCCTGCAGCGCTTCCACGCCGGAATCCACAATGGACAGATAATTCAGTGACAGATGCGAAATCAGCCGCCACTGCACCGCCCGCCCCAGCGGACTGCGCTGGGTGGCACCCGGCTTGCGCAATAGCCGCACCCGCTTGACCACCGCATGGCCGGGAATGCTGAAGTCCGAGCGTGCTGTCGCCTGGCTGCCGCCAAAGGGAATCTGCTCGGGCAGGTCGCGGTTGCTGCACAGCAGCTCCAGGCTCAGCACCTCGCTGGCCGGGCGCACCGGCTGGAAGGCCAGGTCCACCAGGTGGATTTCCAGATCGCTGCCCTTGTCACCCTGATGCGGCGAATCCTCTCGGCTGGCATGCCAGTAAAAGCGTGGTGTCTTGTCTTGCACCGCATGGCGGATGGCATAGAAGGGCGGCACTTCCTCGCTGCGCTCGCCCTCGGCGGATTTTTCCACCCTTTGCACCCGTCGCACCTGCACCACCTCATAGGCATGCGGCTTGCGACCATCCGGGGTCACTGCATAGGACGACTTCTGATGCGTCACCCGAATCGGCTCCGCCGCATGGCGGAACAGGTTCACCACCGGCGTGCAGCCCAGTTTCAGATGCTGGGCACCCAACTGGGTCAGCAAGCGGTTGTAACGTTCGCCATCCGGATATTTGTCCAGCATCACCCGCAGCACCAGCCGTTCGCCATCCAGCCGCGCCACAGCCTTGTCCAGCTGGCCAAGGTCGACAAACAGGAATTTGTCCGGATAGCAGAAGTACTCGGTCAACAGCCGGTAGCCGACAAAAGAACGCTCGTCATACTCCAGCATACCCTCATCACGGCCAAAACCCACCGGGCTGATGCAAGACGCGGGCAGCTGCCGGGTACGGGCCGGGTCTTCACTGCCATCGCTCACCTGCACCCGGCGGACATTGGCCAGCAGCAGCTCATATAACAGGTGCATCTGTGCCGGCTCGCCATCCAGGAAAAAGCGCAGCGACTCCAGACCGATGGCATTCACCGGCAAACCGCCGTGGGTGTGCAATTCCAGCGTCAGCACTGCTGCTGCGTCCGGTGCCAGCTGGCGCAAATAGGGCGAGCCGCTGGTCAGCTCCAGCCGCGCCTCGCTGAGCGACAGCGGGTACAGGTCCACCGGATAAGCGCTGCGGAATTTGCACACCACACCGTTGATGGCCGGTGCCTGCACCATCTGGCCACGCTCCACCCGGTAGCGGCGCGCAATTTCCGGCCGTGCCGGGTCGCACTCCAGCTGCACGATGGTGGCGGCGGGAATGGGCTGCAGATAGTGCGGGTACAGCACATTCAGAAAGCTTTCCGCCACTTCTGGATAATCATCATCCAGCTTTTTGTGGATGCGCGCCGCCAGCAGCGCAAACGATTCGATCAGCCGCTCGGTGTGCGGATCGGCACACTGGTCGCCTTCCATCTGCAGCCGACCGGCTATCTTCGGGTAGCGGCGGGCAAACTCGCCGGACAATTCCCGTAAATGGCCAAGCTCGCGCTCGTAATAGGGGAGGAGGGATTCAAGCATTTAAAATAAACTCAGCGGGCTCAATAGTAGTTTTCATAGCTAAATTCGGAAGAGTCGGTGAGGGTTTTAGCTTTCATTTGTCAAAATTTGTTGCCATGCACTTTGTCGTGAATTCTAAGTTGGATGCTACTCTTGATGGATATATAAAGTGATAAGGCAGTTTCTGGTTTATTATCTTAATTGTTTGGTGATTAAAAGGGATGGGATGAATTTCAGTTTTATAACTATTTTTGCGACTATATTCCAGTTTTTGATCTTTCTCCAGGTGTGATTATCATTTTGACATCGAATTTATCTTTCAAGGCGGCTGGATTTTGTCTGCTTGTGATTTTGTATGGAAATCTCTCCATGTGCTATATGTTCGGCAAATTAAATGTTCAATGTGTTTTTTATTTTTGTAATTAATGTGAAAATAGTTTCGAATGATTATTTAATAGTGCATGGGTTTTTAATTTTTTTGTTAATTAAAGAGTTATTGTTGTTTTGGTAATTCAACTCCAAGGTGTTATCTGTATTGAATTTTGCTTTTATTGTTGAGAATGGTGTGGCCGACTGAGTGTTAAAATCAAATTTTCTATCATTGTATCTTACGTGCCACAGCGTTCTGTCTTGGTTTTTATCAAATAGATAAATGGTGGCAATTCCATCGTCAGTAGGTATTAAGGCGCATTCATTTGGTATGTTAACCGCAAGAATATCATGAATGTCTTTTGAAATACCTTTGGATTTTTTATAAAAGAAGCTTACAGAGCATGGGCTTCCGCATGAGAATGATACTTGAGCTATGTCTGATGATATCCATTTTGCTGTAACAGCATTAATGGGGAGGTCTTTAAAAAAGAACAACCTATCACTATGACGGTCAATCCAGGCAGAACATGTGGATTGACTGCAATGATAAGATACCGACTCATCCTGTGAAGGTGATTGCACCTTTTGTGAGTCTGCGATTGAAAAAAAGGATGTAGCAAACATAAGTATGGCAACAGTTAGTTTCTTCATTTCACTCTCTTAAGGTTATGGTGCGCCATTTTCTTCAAGATGTAATTGCAAGAATGTTTTATTCTCGGCTTTTAAGGTTCCAATCTCCATGCTTATATCGTAATTGTTGTTCGCTTTTTCGGTCCATCCAGTCCGATGTGCAAGTCTTTTTGTATCGTCAAGCGGAAATCCTTTTCCACAGGCGCGTTTCAATTTTTGTGTAATCTCAAAGAGCTTGTTCTCATCTGTGATTAGGCCAAAATAATCGCTTATTGTTTTTTTGTCTTTGATATATTCGTTTAATCCTATTAGGTAATTTGCATTTTCAATTTGGCAATTGTAAATATTTTGATAGCTTCTGTTCTGTGGGAAGCTGTCGCTATTAATATTTTTTTCACAGTTTAGCTTTATTTGTTTAATGAAATTTGCACTCCTGATTCCGACTAACTCTTTGGGGTTGGCAATGTAATTGTAGAAAATGTCAGAACTGAAGCTAGAGGCCAGGGATTTTTCAGCTGATGCAATCGTGGCGACTAGGGAAAGCATGAAAATAAATAAACGTTTAGTCATCGGCAGCATCCAGTGTTGCAGTTGGGTTGATGAGGTCTGATCTTCGGCAGTATGGCTTAGAATCATTTGTCAGCATTGCATTTTTGATAGGGGTTGAAGATGAATACATCTCAAAATGTAGCATGCATTGTTTGTACTTTTCTCCGCTTGGAGTTATAAGCTGTCCAACATTGGCTATTACTTGACCACGTTTGACTTTGTCACCAATTTTGACATTGATACTTTCTGGATCAACCTCACCATAGCGAACTATATATCCGCCATGGTCAACTGTGACCTCGTCAGTTCGATAGTAAAATGCATGTGTGAAAAGAACAGTTCCATTTTCAACTGCTCGTATCGGCGTACCTGCTGCTGCATATATATCGCAACCGGCATGTTTTCGAACTTTTGTACGTCGATGTCCAAACTCTCCTGGAGTTCCTGCTTTGTAGCTTTTCCTGTCGTGTCCGGCAATCGGAAATAAAATTTTTGCAATTGCTGTAGAGTCTGGTTTCGTTTTTCCTATTGTTTCATTCGGATGTCCTTCTTCATTTCTATGTGATAGCGTCTCGTGTGTACTATGAGCCTGATCTCTTGGTGGGTTGTTTGTTTTTTTCTTAGTCCTGCCGTGAATGCATCGCCTGATGCTTGACATGACATGCTGATGCTAAGGTGTAAGCCTCCGCATTGAGTTGTCGTATTCTTTTCAACGTATAGTGGTGCTGCTGTGATTTGTAATGATGTAAAAATACCTGTAATCAGTATTTTTACACGGATAAGATTTTTCATTTTGCTTGCTGTTTCTGTGTTTTTCAAAATGACTTGATGATGGGTTTTAATTTTTCAGTACTTTATACAAAAATTGTAGTTTTTTGTCTTTGTTGATTTGCAATTTTTAATATATATAGTGTATTGCTGCTAAATTCCACTCCAGGCCTGCCTGGTGCTCATGTATCACGATAGGCCATGGCATGTGTTGGTATTTTTTAAGCTATTGTTGTTTTTGTAGTGCTCTGTACATGGGGGCTCGCAGTGGTGCTGCCAGTTTTTTTACGTAATCAACAGGCTTTTGACCGTATTTGTCTTGTTCATTAAGTGATGCTCCATGTGAAACTAAGTAAGCCGTTATGGCTGGCGTTGATTTTAAAATCGAAAACATGAGCAGTGTTATTTCGGAAGTCCGGGTGAATGAATTCGTATTTGCGCCGTGTGAAATTAGATATTTCACACTCTGTATTTGATTACTGTTTATTGCATAGTAGAGTGGTGTTTTCCCATCATATCCATCGTAATTAACATCACCTCCGGCATTTACTATTGCAGTGATCGCGTCCATGTTTCTGTTTTCAATAGCATAGACTAGCGGCGTCTTGGATAGGTTGTCCAGTTCTTGGTTTATTTCACAATTATTGGACTTTATGAATTTGGTAACAGATTCAATGGTTCCATTTTTTATTGTCGTATTCCATTCGTGCAAATCACATGCAAATGTAGTGGTCGTGCTTGTAAGGGCAATGATGGTTAATATGGTCTTTAATTTCATTTTTTAAAACTCCTGAAGTATTTTACCCATGTGTCATAGGGTCTGCTATTTTGGACTGGAAAATATGTCCAGGGCGTGTATCTGAGCTTTGCATATTCGGATGCAGTTCGTGGTGTGTATAAATATCCCTTTTTAATTTCTTTAGCGTCTTCTTTGCTTATTTTTATTCCGGATTTTCCAACTGCATCTTGCTCAGCAGATTCGGGGTCGTAATTTATTGGAAATGATGTTAATTTCTTTTTTCCTTCATCAAATCTTTTACGATAAATTTTTGCCGACTTTTCAATAGATTCTGCAACTCCAAGGGATGAGGGTGCTCCCCCTGGCCCTACACCCATTAATTTGTTATATCCACCTTTTTTTGCCCAGCCCTGCTCTTGTTTCATTGTCGCTAGCAGCACCTTTGGATTCAATTTGTAGTTCTGGGCTGCTTTATATACCATTTCGTCGGCCTTGTAGGTATCGACCAGTACCGGATTATTGTCTTTGATGATACTTTTAATCTGTTCCAGGCTCAGTGCATTGCAGTCCTCAAACTCATCATCAGGAATCGGCTTCTCTAAGGGATTGCGATCTTTCGGCACCTCTATTTTGGATACAGGTTTACGCTCTTTGTTGTGATGCTTGTGAGTCTTTGATTGGGTCTTTTCAATGTCCGGTTCTTTATGATCCCCGTCCGGTCGCGACATACCATCGCACAATACTTTGGGGCTAATCACACAAAGGTATTTGTGAAATACGTTTTCATCAGTCTGTACTGGCGGCAGTTTCTTGGCATTGCCTACAGGCCCCTTTACTTTGATGCCAATCTTGTTATTGGGGTCGTGGCCGAATAAAGCAACGGTATCGCCATCATGATCAGTCTTACCTCTGATGGTCTGATTGCCATGACGAATTTCATACCAGACATCTACCATTGGTTGCAGAATACGATCCAGGAACTTGACCTGGATTTTGGTCTCATCTGCGATCTGATGTCCGTCCAGCAGTGCATACACTACGGCGCGATTCCCGTCGGTTGCGGGTTTGGCAACCAGCTCGTTATTAATGGTGCCGACAAGGCTGTAATCCTGTTCCAAGATTTTCAACAAGCGGATGTAGTTGTCCAGTCCCTTGACTGTCTGGCACCCTTCACTCCAGTTACGAGTGCTATTGTTAGGACCTTCGCCTCCATAGTGGATGTTGTGCTCGTTGGTCGTCGACGGTGCATCCGGTTTGTTCGGGCTAAATTCGTATTCCGGAGCTTTGGCGCTGCCAGTATTTTGGGCGCGAAAGGCCAGTCCTTTGACAATTCTCAGGGCTCGGTAGTTGTGGCGTTGGGCGAAGTGGTGCGTTCTTTCCATTTCTGCCAGGCTGGCATGGCTGTGATAGGACGATATCTTGTGGTTGCCCAACTTGTATTGGTACAGGCCATTGATCAATACCCGTCCGGCCAGCTGACCATTTTGCTTGCTGTATGGTTCTGTGTTGAATTCGAACTCTGACACCCGTTTTTGACCAGATGCATCCTTGTATACCACAAATAGCGTGTCATCGAAGACCTTATTGCTGTCTTTTACTACCTTGCCTTTGGTGAAACCTCGAGCACCGATAAGGTTGACACGACCATTTTCTGTTTCAAATGCGAAGCCGGAGATATTATTCTTCCCGTTGGCAGCAGCATGATGTTCGAAAAGCTTTTTCAGAATGTCGTACTTTTGAGTTTCGTTATATTTTCCAAAGTCGAAATCTTTGTATTTATCTACTTGCTTAACCATGATTCCTCCTGACTACCAGTGGGGCCATAGATGTTGACTTTATAGCCGCTGTTGCTTGGAGTGAATTGCAAGCGAGAATAGGAAAAGAAATAGTATGATTCATTCTGGGGCTGCAAGTAGGCTTTGTTTAAACCATCCGAGCGATTAGCTTGAAAAGCTTGAGTGAGCGTAAGGCCCGACAGTGCCTGTAGTTGGTTGGCAGAATCTTTGCTAAGAATCAGCTCGCTATTGGCAATATCACCAGCCGACACTCGCAGATATTTCTTTCCTGCGGCAATACTTGACTGAGCATCGCTTAGCGCGATGAAAAAAGGGACTTGATACTGCTGTGTTGCAATGTCTTTGCGAGTGAGGATGACATCCGCTGTGCCCTGATCGGCCTGACCCTGCAGTAACTGTGCAGCAGGGCCTGAGCAGGCGTAATTGTTAAGTTTCGGCCAGGGATTTCTATCCGTGTAACTAATACATCGTGGTGAATCGTTCAATTTTTTTGCTGCGTTATTCATCTCATTCATGATGAAGTGATTTAGCCGGTACTCTGCACTATTTTGATGTGCTTGTCGGTCAAATAGTTTGAGTTTACTGATGGCAAGATCAGTATACTTGGCTCCGTGTTCCATAGTCGTGATTTTCAGCTCGACTTTGGCAATCTGTGCGTTATCAGGATTGATCAGTAACATGCGCTCAGCCGAATTTAGCAGGTTTTCAGACTTGCCGGTGATACGGTCATCGGTCTGATCAGTGAATGCTACATTCTTCAGCTCCTTTTTTAGTTGTGGGAGCGAATATTCGCGAGCATGGTAGCTTAAGGTAAAGCGGCGGCTTTCAAAAGGCTTGGTGTCATTCTGTCGGTACAGACTAACAATAACACTTTTAGGCGAAGCATTCTGGAATTGGGTTGCCGTTGATTTACTGTATCCCGGGGAGAGCACAATAGCGAATAACGAACTCGGCTTGGTCAGTGTCAAGGTCAATATTGCCGGGTTCTTGATGATTTCTGCTTTGGGGTACTGCTCTTCTGCATGGAATACCCACGCTCTGGCAGGATCTGCACTGAAGAGGTTTTTTATAGAGTATTGGCCAGGAATTGTACTGGCTAGAGTTTGATTGACATGAACATTCAGTGTATTCCAGCCCAGTTCCACGGCTGTATCTTCCGGCTGATTGGCCGCATACGCATTGAAAGAAATTAACGAAAATATGCCAATAGCAGTACAGATGTGCCGATGATTCATCATAGAATTTCCCATTTTCCTGATCCAATCAGGGCCTTGATATTATTGATACCTTGTAGGTGTATGCGGTCGGTGAGTCCGTTAGCATCAAGTGTACCGGACTTGAGTTTATTTCCTGTATCGGCACAGTAATAGACGTATTTATTCCCACATAATTCAGGATGTGACTCAGTGAGTAATTGAGCATCAATCTGCTCTGTACAGGTGATTTTTTTGTATTCTGGCAATGCCCAATCCATACTCGCTGGCCCGCTCAGATTGTGGCTCGCTCCCTTCACACTCACCGTCCCCGGGCAATGCACCTCGATATTGCCGCCCTTCAGCCGGATATAAGCGCCGCCGCTAGTCAGCAGGATTTCCTGCTTGGCGTTGACCACAATCCTTTCTTTGCAGGAGGTGATGGTCACATCCTTATCCGCCGTCAGCTCCAGCGCATCACTCTGCGCCTGCACCTGCACCTTGCCCTTCGCCGCTATCAGCTTCAGCGCCACCTTGTCCTTAACCCCCGCCACAAACAGGCTGATGTGCTGGCCAACGTTGTGTAGCCAGCGGCGGCCGGTGCTGTGGTTGGCGTCGCGCTGGGCAACGAGGTTGAGGTTGCTGCCGGCGCTGAGGGTCTGGCTTTGTTCGGTGAGGCTGGCAATGCCGGCCGGGGCGGACAGGATGAGCAGCGGCTGTTGGCCGGCCTGGGGGCTGTTGCCGCTGCTGGCGGTTTTGCCTTCCTTGTCGGTATTGCTGCCGGCTTCCCAGGCTTTGAGCGCGGCGGCGTGGTGTTGCAGGTGGCCGCTGTCTTTGTTGCCGTCCTTGCCGTTGTCGGGGTTGATGGCGTCCGGCCCGGTTTCCATGCTGTCGGCCAGTTGGGCGGCGGCGGTGTCGCCCAGGCTTTGGCTGAGGCTGAGGGCGGCGTCGAGCTGGCTTTGTGCGTGTTCGCGTGCCAGTTGTTTGCCGCCA
>NZ_JACAXB010000047.1 GCF_013391415.1 Aquitalea sp. LB_tupeE | reverse complement strand
TTCATGCCGGCCAGGCGCAGCGATTTGCGCTCGCTGAGCCCTTTGCCCACCAGATGGCGCACCAGCTCCCGCCGTGACGGTGCGCTCACCACTTTTTTCGCAAGGCCTCTTTGGCAATCTCGTTCTCGAGCATAGTCTCGGCCAAGAGTTTTTTCAGGCGCGCATTCTCTGTCTCCAGCTCCTTCAGACGCTTGGCCTCCGAGACATTCATTCCGCCGAATTTGTTGCGCCAGAGATAATAGCTGGCCTCCGAGAAGGCGTGCTTGCGGCACAGTTCGGCAATGGGCATTCCCGCGTCCGCTTCGCGCAGGAAGCCGATGATCTGTTCTTCGGTGAATCGTTTCTTCATATCCAATCTCCGTGTGTGGTTGATTGGACTCTAAAGTCACGTGCTACTCAATACCGGGGGGACGTCGCTTGCATCGCAATAGAACAGATGCATTAAAAATTCAGGTTTCACTCTGTATAGCGCTATACAGATTGCTGGCAGGTGCCAGCTTGACCGGATAACCGTGTATCAGGACGAAGTGGCTAAGGACTTTGAGTGGTGGCTCCGAGTCGATTTCAGTCGCTGCCGAAAGATAAAGCCGGACATTCGCCCCTCAGATAGCTGGGTGTCCGGTTTAAGTTTCTGAGCGAATGTTTTGAGTCGACCACACTACCGGCCGCTTTGGCCGAACAACAGCCGGTGGATAGGTTTGGTCGGCAGCAGTTCGGCCAAAGCAGTCCGTGAGAATGGTTGGGAGTAACGACAGGTTTACATCTAACTTCGGACAGAACCTGATCGCCCCCCCCCCCATGTGACATGGCATCAACGATGCCAGGCCGACTTGAAGTCAAACCAGCCCAGCGCGTTGAGCTTTAAATCCTGCATGCCATCGCTGACTTGTAGGCGTAGCCGGTTATGAAAGAGGGGAAGTAGTGTATGTTGGCTGAGAACATACGCGGTTAAATTACCAGCATCCAGTACTCCTCTGCGCCATTCACTATGTAAGTCAGTCGCCTGATGGTTGTGAGCGTCAAAAGCCGCATTACGTACCAGTGGGGTCCCTAGTAGCCAGGCAGGAATGGCGTAGTCGATATCGCTGGTAAAATTGACTGAGCCCAAATACATATCAAACCCGCCAAGCCCTTGCTGCCAGTCAGTAAAGCTAATGCTGTGGCAGCTTACTTCGATCTGCGCAGCAGCCAAGCAATCCTGAATCGCCTGTGCAATTGCGGGGTAGTCAGGCTGATCTTCAGGGAAAGCCAGGTTAAGCGATAGCGTGCCATGCTCCGGCACTCCAACCACTTCATGTTGCTGACGCAGGTGAAACCATTGCGGCAGCAAACTGCTTGCCACCGTCCAGTATTGCCGCACATCCAGAGGAATATGCTGAATAAGTAGTAATGGAGAAAGTAGATGGGATAGTTGCTGACGCAATACCTGGCTACGCAGGAGCGCTGAGCGTGAATCAAGCAGTACAAAATAACAGCCTTGTTCCGCCTCCATGGCGTACGCTTGTTCTGCACTGGCCACAGGTGAAACCTGCACCTCCAGCCCTTTTGTGGATTGCTGTTCCGAGCTCTGCTCCACGCCTAGCTCGGGCAATATCCAGATATCAATCTCGTCCAGCAAGGCACGATAACCAAAGTAGTCATCAAAAGCCTGCAGACTCAAGTGAAAGTCATCGTTGGCCATAACCTTGTAGGGACCACAACCAATGGGGTGCGAGGCGAATTCTGGGTTTTGAGCGTGGCTTGATGGAAGGAGTAATGCCGCACTGTCTGCCAGCAAGGTTGGAAGCCGCGCATCCTCTTCATTTAGCACAATACTGATGCAACGCGGAGTAAGTGCCTGGACTGTCTGGATATGTGAGAACAAGGGAAGTTGTCGCAGTCGCAGCAAACTGTCTTTTACATCATCTACGCTTAACAGGCGACCATCATGCCAGCGCACGCAGGGGCGAAGATGAAAGTGCCACTCCAGGGAGGAGTGCTGGTGCCAGTGATGCGCCACATCCGCTTCGACTTCCCCTTTTTCCTCATTCATGACAGTAAGCCCGCTATGAATCTGCCGAACAAGATGGCGCTCGGAACGGCGCAGATCTGTACCGGGATAGAGGCTGGGTAATGCGCGGTAGTAAGGAATACTCAGTACCTGGCGGTTGTTCCGCCAATGTTGGCCAAGTTGCTGCAGCAAAATGGTCGCCAGTGCTTGTTTGTCATGGTCAAGCACTTCCAATGCCTGCTCTACTTTCCCCTGTCCCAACAACGAGGCTGCACTATCACGTCGCAAGCTCTCCGGCTTGCAACAGAAGCGTAGCCTGGAACGTCCGCCACGCCCGGCTTGAGCTTGCCACTCCAGCCAACCCTCCTGCTGCATGCTGTTTAGTACATTACGCATATGCCTACGGGTACAGCAGGCAATATCGGCCAATTGCTGCAACTGGGTATCCACTTCCTGTCCGGAAAAATGCTGATAGAGCCTGTGGTACTGCTGGGTAAGCCGTTTCGGGTGCATAAAAGAGGAAATTTTCAAAGTAATTTCAGCAATTTAATCATGCCGGTTTTTCGGGAAAGATACAGCATCTTGACGCAGAGGATGCACACCCATGAAAACAGCAGACACAATGGCTTATTACGCCTCCTACTTGTCCCGAATCATGCCGGATAACAGCAGCAAAGTCCGCTGGGCCTTACTGCAGCTGCAGGAGTTCATGCCACCGACGGCACCGAAGCAGTCAGGCAGTGCAACACCTGACAAAGCAGAGTCGGATTAGTCCGTATTTGTTGTGTTATGCCCCAGGGAATACGGCCTGCGCTGTAAATCATCTGCCTGCTCAGCCTCTGGTGCTGACCGGTCGGTGAAGGCCTTACGGTACTGCAGTGGTGTCATGTGCTTGAGACTGCGGAACTGGCGATTGAAATTGGCGGTATTCGGATAGCCAGACTGCATGGCAATGCTGGCTATCGACAAACGGGTATCTACTAACAATTGACAGGCATGCGCAATGCGGATGCGCATGAGGTAGCGACTCACACTCTCCCCCAGATGCTGCAAGAAATAGCGGTGCAATGAGCGCGAGGACAAGCTACCTGCCGCAGCCAACTGCTCAATGCTTAATGGCTGGGCAAATTGGGCATCAATCATGGCCAAAATGCGATTGATTCGTTCCGGCTGATGTCCAGACGGCCTGCCCATGGTTTGAAATGCGGTGGGTGACGCAAGTGGCGTACCAACTTCATCAGCCAGCAGACACAGGATGTCCAGCGCCGCCATCAACCTGCTTCTTGGCAGCACTGACAACAATCCATCCAGTCGCTGCTGCATCAGTGCTGCCGAATCCGGCCCGAACGACAGACCACAGCCCGCATGCCGCATCAGGCGCAGTAGCGGACCATACTCCGGGCAACAACTAACCAGCCGTCTGGCCCAGTCGCCATCAAACCACAGCACGACCGCCACCTGATCCTCATCAGGCGCAATCGACGTATTGGAAGACCAGCTATGCGGCAGATTCGGTGGCAGCAGCACCAGGTCGTTGTTGCCGTAGTCGGTGATTGAGTCGCCAATATATCGCTTTCCCTGACTGTTCAAGGTCAGCGTCAGCTCATATTCGGGGTGGTGATGCCACTCGAAAGGAATATGTTGCAGCCGGCGGTGGTAAACCCGTAGCGAACACCCTTCAGCCAGGGTGACATGCTCGAATGTAGCTTTCATGGCAGATCAGGCAAATAATTTGGCTTAATCGTATCACATCTGACAAACGCCCTGTTTTATGCTGGCTCCTCCACCAAAGGAGACAACAAGATGCATACCCTGCACATCAAGGACTTAACCAATGCCATTCGTGCGGCCAAGCAGCAGCTACGCGCAGCCTTGCCCAATTACCGCGAAGTATTTAAGGAAGTAGAAACAGACATACGTCGCCAGGTCGCCATTTTGCATGAGGAGAAGGAGCGCGGCCTGTCAGTCATTCCGGAAATCAACTACGCCGACATCGCTGGGGACAAGGTAGATCCTCGTCTCATCACTGCGATCAAGACTCGTGGTGCATGTGTCATTCGAGGCGTATTTGCTGCAGAACAGGCCGAAGAATGGGATAAGCAAATCGGCCACTATCTGGCTGAGAACAATCTGGATGAACGTCTCAAATACCGGGCAGAAGATAAGTATTTTGGGGAGCTCGTATCCAGCAAGCCACAAATCTATGGTGTCTACTGGTCGCAACCCCAAGTAGAGGCCAGGCAGTCCGCAGAGCTGACCCAGGCACGCGTATTCCTGAACCGCCTGTGGCTGAGTGAAAGTGAAGGGCAGCGTCACTTCGATCCAGAGCAAGTACCCAGCTATGCTGACCGCTTGCGGCGACGCCCTCCAGGGTCAGCTTCGCTGGGACTTTCAGCACATTGTGACGGCGGCTCGGTGGAGCGCTGGTTGGATGAGAATTTCCGTAAAGTGTACCGGCATGTATTCAGTGGCAACTGGCGGGACTATGACCCGTTTGATGGCGCATACCGTACCGAGGTCCGCGAGATTCCTTCGCCTGCTGTTTGCTCGATGTTTCGCACTTTCCAGGGCTGGACAGCTCTGACCCCTCAAGGCCCTGGTGACGGTACCTTACAGCTGATCCCGATTGCCAACGTGATGGCCTATTTATTACTGCGTGCCTTGCAGGATGATGTCCCTGAGGATGATTTGTGCGGAGCCTTGCCTGGACGAGCACTTTCTATCAAACCGGAGTGGCATCAGGCACTGGATGGTGCTTTGTCATCCATTCCGCAGATGCAACCAGGCGATACCGTGTTCTGGCATAGCGACGTCATTCACGCTGTAGAAGATGAGCACCATGGAAGTCACTGGAGCAACGTCATGTATATCGCAGCGATTCCGGGGTGCGCCAAGAATGATGCCTATCTGGCCCGTCAGCTACCCACATTTTTGGAAGGAAAAAGCCCACCGGATTTTCCGGAAGATCATTTTGAAGTCAATTTTGTTGGCCGTGCCTCAGCGGGAACGCTTTCCCAGCAAGGAAAGGCACAGCTAGGATTCAAATGAAGTTCTCTCTTGTCTCACATTGCGCTGCCTTCGGGCAGCTTTTTTTAGATTGTTGAGTTTTTCTACAATTTTGGGCACTGTGCAACTCGTTTCGCCACGGGGATGCCTCCTTCCGCATTCCATTAGTTAATGACATTATGTACCCTTTATCTGCCATATCACTGGCCGGGATGATCCCGGCCGGCAGCTTGAATAAATCAGTCAGCGACTTTGATGACGACTTTGCCAAATGGACCACGGGCAAGGTGTTCGAATGCCTGAACTGCTTCGTCAAACTTGTACACTTTGTCAATAACAGGCTTGATACTGTGCTTGTCGAGGAACGGATTCATGCGATCAAATGAGCTGCGCGGGGCAACAGCGATGCCGCGAATAGTTGTCTGGCGGAAGATCACTGGCATCAGTTGCAACTGCGTAGTTTGACCTGTCAGAAAACCAACTTGGGCAATCACACCCGCCGCTTTTGTCGCTAGAACTGATTGGTTAAGGCCATTCCCCCCAGCAACGTCGATTGTCACATCAACACCTTTCCCATCGGTCAATTCCAGTACTTTCTTCTCCCAATCTGGATATGTGCGGTAGTTGATACCATCACCGACACCAAGGGCTTTGACCTTATCTAGATTCTCATCATTACTTGATGTCGCAATCACGCGAGCACCATATGCAGCTGCAATTTGAGCAGCAAAGATTGAGACACCTCCGGTGCCCTGCACTAATACAGATTGGCCAGGTTTTAGGTTGCCTACGTCCATCAATGAATACCAAGCCGTCAGTGCCGCAATTGGTAGTGTGGACGCTTCCTCATCTGTCATGTTTTCTGGTGCGCGGACGGCACTGTCTTCATGAATAATCATGAATTCAGCCAATCCACCCGGCAGAGGCATGCCAAAGCAGTAGGCAGGCTCATCCGGACCAGGCTCTCCGTCCAGCCAACGAGAGTAGAGGTGTGAGTTGACACGATCACCTAACTTGAAGCGGGTAACTCCTTCACCAACAGCGACCACCTCCCCAACAGCATCAGATACGGGAATTAGATCTTTCGGTACAAGATGTGGCTCGTAGATTCCATCAACAATGGCTTTATCGCGGAAATTCAGTGATACAGCGCCAACTTTTACCAACAGCTCACCTGCCTGTGGCACTGGGGTAGGAACCTCTCCGAGCTCAAGGTTTTGCAAGCCGAAATCTTTCAACATCCATGCTTTCATGTTTCTCTCCAGTAGATGAGAGTGCCGAGAGGCTCTCAAAGAAAGCAGAGTTTAATTACTTCCAAAAAATTGAGTAAGTAGATAAAATTACACACTTTCCATCCTAAAATTCCACAATAAGGAGGATAGCTATGGAAGATCGCTTTGCAGGTATCCGAGAGTTCGTGTTGGCTATAGAGAAAGGAAGCCTTACAGGCGCTGCAATGCAACTGGGGCTCACAGGATCTGCTGTTGGCAAAAGTATTTCGAAACTAGAAGCAAGACTTGGTGTGCAACTACTTCATAGAACTACACGCCGAATTGACCTCACGAATGAAGGCGAAGCTTATCTACTAAGCTGTCGGCGCATCTTGGATGAACTTGATCAAGCAGAATCGTTCTTGGCGACTGGTCACCGAGAGCCTATCGGTCGCCTCCGAATTGACCTACCCACTACTTTTGGCCGCCGGCACATAGTCCCCCCCCTGCTTGAACTTACGGGGAAATTTTCTCGCTTAGACTTATCCTTCACACTAAGAGATCAAGCAATTGATATGCTAAGTGAGGGAATAGATATGGCCGTTCGTATCGGCATACTTGGTGATCATCCTGAGTTAATCGCCCGACATCTTGGTGACCAACACATGGTAATTTGTGCATCACCAGCGTATCTGGGACGAAAAGGAGTGCCTCATCTTTATGATGATTTAAGACGGCATGATTGCCTAGTCGGCTGGAGACGAACAACCAAGCCCACTTGGTTATTTAAAGACTCAACAGGTACGATATCTTCACAGGAAGTCCCTGTGCGACACGAGCTCCCGGATGGTGATGCATTGCTGCATGCGTGCTTATCTGGCTGTGGTCTTGCTCAACTGCCATCATGGTTGGCTAATGATGGGTTGCGTAGTGGTTTACTGGTGCAAGTCTTGCGAAATACAACTGGAGGATCGATGCCAATCCATGTCCTATGGCAAAAAACTTGGCATTTGCAGCCCAAAGTCAGAGTTGCAGTAGACGCGCTTGTTAACCTCGCGAAAAATAGACCTGATGTCTTTAATGCAAAGTTGCTATAGAAGAATTGCTGCAATTAGATACCGACATAGCAACTTTTCCTGGAAGGGTGAAGGCATTAGGTGATCAGTTTATGCCGTATTGCTGATGCACAGACAGGACATAAGTTATTGCTACTTCAAACCTAGAGCTTCACTTGAAGTGCATGGTCACATAAGTGATCTACATGCACTTCATTGTTAGCCCTAATACACAATGAAATCCATTATCTTTTCCCACATCGCAACCGGATTAGAGTACATGGGGAAGTGGCCGCATGCCGGGATCTCGGCCAGCCTTACCCCGTTGGCCTGGATGTGGCCCAAGTAACTTAGTCCTGCATTGCTGGCTCCGTACATGAACATCTTGCGGCAAGGCAAGGCCAGAAACTTTTCCATTAACTGTCCATGGTCGGACAGCTCGACCATGGAAGTAAAAATTCCGCGCACTGCTGCTGGACGGACCTTGTGGTGCAGGCTGGCGGCATAGAGGGCGCTGGCATGATCCGGAGCCTGGCTGGTCCGGTGGATAAAGTCGCTAAAGAATTGCTCTGCATCGGATGCTGGATAATCATGAATCTGCCTGCTCAGGAAGCAATCTTCTGGTGCAATATTACCTTCGATGTCTGTAAAGCTGAGCACCCCTTCCTGTAATTCATGAGCCAGCAACAGCGCGGTCAAGCCTCCCATAGAATGTCCTACCAGATGGAATTGCCCTATCTGATAGCGTGCCAGCATGGCGCGAGCTGTCTTCAGTAATAGCGGAATACCTACTTTGTCCAGAGCAGTGCAGATGCTGGCCCCGCAGCCAGGGGCGTCATAGGCAATCACGGCATGGCCATCAAACGCCGGATGCTGGACGATGTCGGCATAGTCTTCCTTGGTCGAGCCAAAACCGTGCAGAAAGACAATCGGTTCTTTGGGACCTGGGCGATACAGAGCAGAAACAGTCAGTTCCATACCTTCAATGTGGATGGCTAGCGTCTGGGTCTGTAGTGGTTGTGGTTTCATCTTGTCTCCCTGTTTCAGCCGTTGACGGCCATCACCGTGCTGCAGAAAGTCCGGATCGCAGCACAGGCCTTCCGCAACGATGCCTCATCAAGTGCATAGGCAACACGCAGATAAGGCCCCAGGCCGAAGGCGCTACCGTGTACTACCGCCACACTGGCTTCCGTCAGCAGGGCAATGGCGACGTCTTCGTCAGTTTGCAGCAGTTTGCCAGCCGGGCTGCGTTTGCCCAGCAAGGCCTCGCAACAGGCAAAGGCATAAAAAGCCCCCGTCGGCTTGATGCAGGACAGGCCGGGTATTTCGTTGAGCAGGCGCACCATCATGTCGCGCCGGTTTTCAAACACACCACGTGAGCGGGAAATGAAATCCTGCGGCCCGGTCAGGGCTGCCAGCGCGGCATGCTGCGAAATGGAACAAGCGCCTGAGGTCTGCTGTCCCTGCAGTTTTTCCATGGCATCCAGCAGCCAGCGTGGGCCGGTGGCATAGCCGATGCGCCAACCGGTCATCGCGTAGGATTTGGATACGCCATTCATGGTGAGGATGCGGGGCTGTAGACGCGCTTCAATCTGGGCCAGGGTATGGAACACCTGTCCGTCAAACAGCAAGTGTTCGTATATATCGTCGGATAGTACCAGTACCTGCGGATTGGCCAATAAAACCTCGGCCAGCGCTTGCAGTTCCTCACGCAGATACACCGCCCCACTGGGATTGGATGGTGAGTTCAGGATCAGCCAGCGGGTTTGCGGTGTAATGGCGGCCGCCAGCTGTGCAGCCGTCAGCTTGAAGCCACTGTCTGGGCCGCAAGGCAGGATGACGGACTTGCCACCGCATAGTTGTACTATTTCCGGGTAACTGACCCAGTAAGGCGCGGGGATGATGACCTCATCACCTTCATTCAGGGTGGCGGCCAACGCATTGAAAATCACCTGCTTGCCACCAGAACAGACCAGAGTATCGGCCCACTGCACATCCAGACCGTTTTCGCGGCGGAATTTGTCAGCCACCGCTTCGCGCAGGGCCTTCAGGCCGGCAACCTGGGTGTAACGGGTGTGACCATGATTGATAGCGGCCATGGCTGCGGCACGAATGTGCAGCGGGGTATCAAAGTCCGGCTCACCGGCGCACAGGGAAATCACTTCGACGCCAGCTGCGCGCAGCGCGGCAACCCGGTCCATCACCTTGTAGGTGGCCGAAGGCTGGGCGCTGGCCAGATATTTGTTCAGTACGGGAGTATTCATGTTCATGCTCTTTCTCGCCAGCAGGACAGCCCCATCAGTTCCAGGGTGCTAGCCCCTTGGCGTAGCTGCTGCATCATGATGTTTTCTTTTTCTGCTCGGGCTTCTGCTGCCTGCAAGGTTGACGTTACGGCTGCTGCGGGCAGGATGATGACGCCGTCGGCATCGGCGACAACCAGATCACCTGCTGCCACTGGCGCACCAGCAAACAGCATGGCCTGGCCGACGGCCGGGCTACTTGCCTTGACGGTGCCGCGTACCGAAATGCCACGGGCAAACACCGGAAAGCGATGCGCGCCGATTGCAGCCACATCGCGCACACCACCATTGATGACCAGTCCGGCAATGCCAGCAGCCTCGGCGGCAACGGTCAGCACCTCACCCCAGTAGCCGGCAATGAAACCGGCGGCATCCACCACCAGCACACTGCCTGCCGGGGCGCGCTCCAGCGCGATATGAATGGACAGGTTGTCACCGGGGGAGCAAATCAATGGATATGCCGGAGCCGCCAGTGCCGCGCCCTCCCATATCGGTCGAATCTGCGGATCTACTGCGCAGTTCAGGCCCGATGCCTCGTACAGGGTGGCGCTGCCCAATGTCAGGCAGCGGGTACGCTGCTCCAGACTGAAAGCGGAATTGCTCATGCCGGTTTCCTTTGCAGATCGTGATAACCCAGTTCGGTACGGGCCACGGCCAGTGTTTTTCCAGCAGCCAGTTGTGCGCGAATCCGGGCTTCCACGCTTTCGATATGGCGTGCCAGTGCGGCAACCTCGGCGGCACGTTCACGCGGCACCACGACTACGCCATTGGCATCAGCAACCACGATGTCACGGGAGCAGACCCGTGCCGTGCCAATGGATACCGTGCCATTGAGCGCCTCCACCTGCACCCGGTCCTTGCCCGTACGCATGAAGCGTCCCTGAGTGAACAGTGGATAGCCATCGGCCAAGGCTTTGCCCACGTCACGGCAGACACCGTCAATGACGGTAGCTGCGATGTGTCGCATACCGGCGTACTGGGTCATGATGTCGCCCCATACCGTGCAATCGGTACGGCCATCGTTATCAATGACCACTACATCGCCCGGGGCGACATCGTCAATGAAATCTCCCACCGTTCCTGCCGGTGTGCTGGCGCTCACGTATTTCACGGTGAAGGCCGGCCCGACCACGGTAGCGCGGTAGTTATCCAGCGGCATGATGCCCAGGCACTGGCCGGGCAGGCCCAGCTTGTCCATGGCATCGGATACTGCCGGGGTATCCAGCCCGGCAAAGGCGGCAACAAGTTGCTGGTCGGAGTGCATCATTGCGCCTCTCCTTGTTTGATGGCTTCAAATTGCTTGTCGTGCATGACCTCTGCGACGGAACGACCGCTGCGCACGGCAGCCACCATGCCGTCCTGACGGCGCGCGATTTTCTCGGCCAGAGTCAGCACTTCATCAATATGCTGGGCCGGGGTGAACACGGTGCCACAGCGATCTGCTAGAACGTAGTCATCTTCTGACACGGTGACACCCGCCATGTTGACCGGCTGGCCGGACGACAGCTGCACTAACCGGTTGCGGGCGCTGATCATGGTGACGCCGCGTCCATACACCGGGTAGCCAATGTCGGAACTGCCGTCGATATCCCGGCTGAGGCCATCGATGACGGTGCCACGGATACCCTTGCATCTGGCGGCATTGGCCAAAATATCGCCCCAGCAGGAAATGCCCTCCACACCACCGGCAATGACGAGCACCCTGTCGTGGCTGGAAATGGTGTCAATCACGGGTGAAATAAGATGGACGGTGGGCTGGGCGTCGGTTTTGCGACCCAGTTGAACCGTGCTGGCACGCCCCACCACTTTGGGGCAATCCCACAGCGGGCGCAGGCCATAGGTAGCACCGGGCAGGTCAAAGAAGTCGAGTGCATCGGACAGGGTATTGCTGTCCAGTTGCTGTAATCGGGCGAGCGGGGAAATCAGGGACATGGCGTCACTCCTGGGTCAGGGACTTGTGTGAGGCCTACTTTCCGCTCTACAGTTAAATAGGTAAATTCCGTTGTATCTAAAGTTTAAATACGAAAAACCTATCAAAATCATGATCAACTTCCGCCTGATTCGCCACCTCTGGCTGTTCCTGGCCATTGCCGAAGAGAAACACTTTGGCCGTGCCGCAAAACGGCTAGGCATGTCGCAACCCCCGCTAACCGAGCAGATTCAAGTACTGGAGCACGCACTCAAGGTGAAGCTGTTTGATCGCTCGCGGCGCGGCGCGCAGCTGACCCCGGTGGGTCAGGCTATCCTGCCGGCAGTGCGGAAGTTTGCCGAGCAGCTGGAAAGCCTGGAGCTGGCGGTGCGTGAGGCGGTGGCCGGGCAAATCGGCACGGTTACCATCGGTGCAATTACCTCAGCCATCCTTGAGGTGTTGCCGGCACTCATCGAACAGGTAAGGCAGAACCACCCCGGGTTGACCATCGCGGTCAAGGAAATCGACAGTTATGAAGCGATCCCCGCTTTGGAAGCCGGTGATATCGACCTTGCCTTTGCCCGGCTGGAAGGTAATCTGGGCGAAAACATCAATTCACTGCCCATCCGCCAGGATCGTCTGGCCGTAGCCTTGCCAGCTGCGCATCCGCTGTGCGAACGGTCCGGGCTGTACTTGGCAGACCTGGCTGAGGAGAACTTCATCATGTTTGCACGCAAGGTGAGTCCCTTGTCCTTTGATGCCCTGATTTCAGCCTGCGGCAATAGCGGCTTTTCACCCCGAATCCTGCATGAAGTCCGTTCAGTTGCATCTCAGATTGCATTTGTTGGCTGCAAGCAGGGTGTGGCGCTGGTACCGGACTCATTGCAGCTGATGGCACCTCCGGCAGTGGTGATACGTCCACTGGAAGATGGCCTGCATGTGGTCACCACTGCCATGGCCTGGAGCAGCAAGCGCCAGAACCCACTCATTGATATCGTGATTGATCACATCAGTGCCACTTATCTGCACGCGACAGATGGCAACACGCGGGTTGATGCCAGCTGATAAGGCCGCATCACGCCTGGTTTTCAGGCAGGGCCAAAGCTGGCTTTGCCTGACGACTGGCTAGCAGAACCCCGGCCATGACCAGCGCGGTACCAGCCAGTTGCGCCAGCGAAATCGGTTCGTGTAGTAGCCACCAGCCAAACAGCAAGGTCAGGGCCGGCCCCAGCGTACCGATCAGCACCGAGCGTTCGGCACCGATATGGCGGATGGAAATGGACTGCCAAAAGATGGGCAGAATGGTAGAGAACAGCGCCATGCCGACGCTGTAGCCATAAACAGGCCACGGCAGCCGCAGAGTGGCCAGTGGTCTGGCCAGGACAAAATGCAGCAGGATGGCGGCGGTGGCAATCAGGATAGCCAGCAGGGAAAACTGATGTGCACCCATGCGGCGAATGGCAATCTCCGAGCCTGCATTGTAAAAGGCATACAGCACCGCACAGGCAAAGACAAAACCTGCACCCAGCAATACCGTGCCGATATCACGGCTCTGGCCGGCATCGTGCAAAAATGCAATGGCGATACCACCGTAGGACAGGGCTGCAGCCAGCAGGATGCGCGCATCGGCTTTCTTGCCCATGAACACGATGCCAATGGCGATGGTAATGGTAGGGTAAGTAAACAGGATCAGCCGTTCCAGCCCCGCGCTGATGTATTGCAGTCCGTAAAAATCCAGCATGCTGGAACCGTAATAGCCCAGCACGCCCAATACAAGTAGTAGTCCCTTGTCGCGCGCCGGTAGGCGGGGAAATCTCCGGATCGCAGGAATGGCTGCCAGCAGCACAAAGGGAATGCAGAACACCATACGTAGCGTAAGCAGGGTGACCGCATCAACTGTGGCCGAGGCATAGGCCAGCTTGACGAAGATCGCCTTGAAGGAAAAGCCGAAGGCGGCCAGAAAGGCAAACAGCACACCACGCTGTTCTGGGGTGAAGAGGACTTTCAATGCAGGTACCACGCATGAGAAATAGGCGATGATCGGCTGGCCGATAGGAAAGGTTAAATACTTTTAGCCAATGGCTGTGATAGGGAAATCAGACTGAAGTCCCCCGACCTATCCAGACACCTTGGCAGCTGCAATCCATACAGAAGCGGACCTCGCAGGTTTCGCCATGACAGACCGCTTTGGCCGACTAACAGCTGGTGAAGCAGCCTGGTTGTCGGCAGTTCGGCCAAAGCGGTCACCATTCCTGGATTGCCAGGCGTCCCAGTTCAATCGCTTAGCGGACGTATATCTTCACTGTCAAACCAGCAGCGAGCTGAATACAACCTCTACAAACTCTTTAAGCGGCGCGTCACTCTTGTCTGCTCGCATTCTCAGTATTGCCCCTTCCCAACTGTTAAGAACAAACTGAGCAAGCACTGAGGCAGGCAGTCGATTGTGGATTGCTCCCGATTTTTGTGCGTCAGCAATGCAGGTCTCAAACAGCCTGCTCCAGGTTCTGAAGTGCGTCGCCAGGCTATCTCGGATCAGTTGGCTGTGATCTGCTACTTCCAGGCTCAAATTCCCCAACAAGCAACCGCGGACATAGCCTGAACTCTGGAAGCCCTGAATTCGCTGGTCGAAGTAGGTTTTCAAGCGCTCAAGAGGTGGAATTTCTTCATTTTCAAAGAAGGCGCGCAGGTCAACCAGCCCCTTGCCGAAGTAGAAATCAGCAACCTCTCGGCCAAAGTCTTCCTTGCTCTCAAAATGATTGTAAAAAGAGCCCTTGGGTACTTCTACGGCATCCGTGATCTCTTTGATACCCGTTGCGGAGTAACCCGCATCATGAAACATCCGCACTCCTGCACGGATGAGGTTGTCCCTGGTATGGGGCTTAGGCTTGGGGCCACGGCGAGCTGGCGTACTTGAGGATTCCATCACGTTGCGCTTGAATAATTAATGACCGGTCATCTCCTATTTTTACTCAACGGCTCTTTGATCGTCAAGCTCACCTCTGCCTATTCGCTTCTAAATCACCATCGAAAGTAGGAAATTGTTCGCGTTTTGACCGTGAGTAGTCATAGACAAATTTTGCTTCTTGACTAATACAAGACGACCGGTCATATTAAAAAAAGAAAAGCGCTTGGCTACCTTCACTTGATGCCGGGCCCGATGGCGTGACTGCCTGTTGAGCCTTGCTTTGCCTACCGAGGATCTACCTATGTCGTCAAAATCATTGTTCTCACCCCTTCAACTGGGCAATCTGCAGCTAAGCCATCGTATTGTCATGCCGCCGCTGACCCGGATGCGTGCAGGCCAAGGCAATGTTCCCAATGAGCTAGCTCCTGAGTACTACGGCCAGCGCGCATCAGCCGGCGGATTGATCATTGCTGAAGCCACGCAAGTGACCCCTTATGGACAGGGTTATCCGTCGACGCCAGGAATCCACTCTGAAGCACAAGTTGCTGGCTGGAAAAAAGTGACTGACGCAGTACATGCCAAAGGTGGGGTCATTTTTCTGCAGCTATGGCACGTTGGACGTTCCTCCCACTCCAGCTTTCAGCCTGATGGTGTGCTTCCCGTCGCACCGTCGGCCATCGCTATCAGCAACGAAGTATCCCTTACCCCTGAATGGCAACAGGTCCCGTATGAAGTACCTCGTGAGCTGGAGCTGAGAGAAATTCCGAGCATCATCGACGCCTATCGCGAAGGCGCTCGAAATGCACTTGCAGCAGGCTTTGATGGTGTCGAAGTACACGGTGCCAACGGCTATCTGCTGGAACAGTTCCTGCACGACAGTTCGAACAAGCGTACCGATGCCTATGGTGGTTCGATTGAGAATCGTGCACGCCTGCTGCTGGAAGTAACAGAGGCCATGATTGAAATCTGGGGTGCAGATCGAGTTGGGGTGCGCCTGTCCCCGTTCTCAACATTCAATGATGTCGGTGACTCAGACCCGATCGCGCTGTATGCACACGTTCTCACTCGCCTGGATCAAATGGGTATTGCCTACGTCAGCTTGATCGAAGCACGTGGTGGTGGCGGGATGCAGATTGGTACGCCTAGCAGTGTTGATCAATTGCGAGCCTTCTGGCCCGGCACTCTCATTCTCTCCGGGGGATTCAGCAAAGAAACGGCAGAGGCCGCTATCAACTCGGGTCGTGCCGACGCAATCGGATTTGGTCGACTTTTCATAGCGAACCCGGATCTGCCGCAGCGCTTCCGGCTCGGTGCTGCTCTGAATGCCTACGATCGCTCAACCTTCTACGGCGGTAGTCAGGCCGGATATATCGACTACCCCGCACTGGAGAGTGTGGAACTGGCCGACTAAGGTTTTCAATCTATTTTCATCTCGGTTTGGACCTGTTTCCAACCCTGTAAAAGCAGTGAATTTAACTGGAGGTTTTACCATGAAAGTTGTTGTTCTAGCGGCAACCGGCCAGGCTGGCCGCACCATTCTCAGTGAGCTGATCAGCCGGGGGCATCAAGTTACAGCCGTGGCTCGCAACCCGGACAAACTGCCCAAAAGCATTCATTGCGTGCGTGACGACCTAAGTAGTGCAGAGCGAATTGCCGAGATCATTGCCGGTGCAGATGCTGTTGTGAGTGCCTTTGGTCCGCCAAAGGACGACCAGCGCTTCTTCTCTGATGTGAGCTATACCGATCAGTTGGCGCAAGTGACCGAGCGGGAGATTGCAGCAGTCAAGCACGCCGGTGTTCCCCGACTGATCATGGTGGGTGGTGCTGGCTCACTATGGTTCTCACCAGGTGTCACTGTTCTCAAATCAGGTCATTGGCCAGATCCGCTCGTGCCTATCGCCACATCGCACATGAAAGCTTTTGCTGCCCTACGAGAGTCCGGCATCAATTGGACATACTTCAGCCCTCCGATGCTGATTGAGCCCGGAGTGAGAACCGGCAAATTCCGCCTTGGCGGTGATGACGTCATCTTTGATGAGCAAGGCAAGAGCAAAGTGTCATTCGAAGACTATGCAATTGCTTTGGTCGATGAGCTGGAAAAGCCTGCTCATGAACGTAGCCGTTTCACCATCGGCTACTAAGTAGCCACATGACGGTGACTTCACGGCTTCTATGCAACGTCGTGAAGTCACCCAACTGGCTTATTGAAGGTACTGCAATTCCTCGCGAGCACGTATTCCACGATTTCAAGACACCCGAAGAACCGTTAATTCTTGTGCCACTGAAGCAATACTTGCTCTTTGCGGCATTAGGTTTGCAGCTGCCAGTCCTCCTCGTTGTCACAAGCCCTTGGAATCATCATGGCATACAGAAGCCTTAACCCGTTTACTGAACAAGCGATCAGTCATTTCGACAACCATACCGACACCGAAGTTGAAGCAATTCTTTCTACGGCAGATGCGCTTTACCGCTCAGATTGGTCCAAAGGTGACGTATCGGCCCGACTGACCATACTGGAAGCACTGGCAGACCTGCTTGTTGAAAATCGTGAGAAGCTTGCACAGGTGATGGCTCAGGAAATGGGGAAACCCATTTCTCAAGGCCGTAAGGAAATTGATCTATGCACCTCCATTGCGCGCTACTACGCGACCAATGCGGCCAACCTTCTACGGCCACAACCCGTCGCAAATGACATCGGAGAAGGTTGGGTTGAATACCATCCGATCGGTGTTTTGCTGGCAGTAGAGCCATGGAATTTCCCGATATATCAGCTCATCCGTGTGATTGCTCCTGCGATTGCTCTCGGTAATCCCGTAGTTTTCAAACACGCCAGCATCGTGCCCAAGTGTGCACTTCTATTCGAAGACATCCTACGTCAGGCAGGTGCTCCGAAAGGAGCCGTTACCAATCTATTCATCTCAGCAGCACAAGTTGCAGAACTTCTTGGTGATGCTCTCATTCAAGGCGTGGCATTGACAGGGTCTGAGGGAGCGGGCAGCAAAGTAGGTGCTCGCGCCGCAGAGATGATCAAGAAATCGACACTGGAGCTTGGTGGGAGCGACGTTTTCGTCGTACTGGATGACGCAGACCTTAAAAAAGCGGTGAGTGCCGGGGTCTCTGCGCGGATCGCGAATGCGGGCCAGGTTTGTATCGGTGCGAAGCGCTTTGTTGTACAGCGCGGTATCGCTGACGACTTCATCTCCGCATTTGTCACCGGTATGAAAAGCGTGATGATGGGAGACCCCCTAGAAGAGGAGACACAACTTGGACCGCTCGCTTCAGCAGAAGCGCTGGCAGATCTCTGCCAGCAAGTTGAAAGTGCTGTACAGAATGGCGCACAAGTTTTAACGGGCGGTAAGCGTGCCGATCGAACGGGCTTTTTTTATGAACCGACAGTACTTGCTCAAATTTCCAAAGACAATCCGGCCTACTACCAGGAGTTCTTTGGACCGGTAGCACAGATCTACATCGTGGATGACGATCAAGAAGTCATCGCACTAGCAAACGATTCGCTATTCGGTCTGGGTGGATCAATCTTCTCGACCGACATCAATCGTGCCCGCCTGCTAGCCTCTCAGATCGAAACGGGTATGGTCTTTATCAATACCCCAACGACCTCTCGGCCTTCATTACCTTTTGGCGGTATTAAGCGCTCTGGCTATGGCCGTGAGCTTGGTGAAAGCGGTCTGCTCGAGTTCGCCAATCGTAAACTGGTTGTCATTGCTGCATCCCATTGATAGCGATGGCTGTTTTTGAGAAGAAAACAGCCATTCACTATTTTGCATCTGGAGACCGCTTTGGCCGACAAGTTGACATCGGAGCTGCTGCGAATTACCAGCAACCAAAGTCTGCTACCAGTACAGGTTACAGCCTTCGCATAGTAGAAGCAGCGGGGCATTCACCCCGCTGCAGTAAAGT
>NZ_JACAXB010000046.1 GCF_013391415.1 Aquitalea sp. LB_tupeE | reverse complement strand
CCTCAGTAAAATTCTGTTCCACGGCATCGGCCATGATGCCGGCGATATTGCGCATCAAGGGGGTGGTGTTGACTGCAGCCTGTTGCAGGCGGCGCAGTGTTTGTTCTACAGAATTTATCTTTACATCAAGAGTAATCATGGTCTAATTTTAAACAAGGTATCGGTAGCAGGGTTTTACCCGGGATGTTGTATGAGGCGAGGGCTGGTCCGTCGCTGTCTGTCTGTCGAGCGCTTTTTCAGGTTCTCCCGGTACCACCAATTTCACAAGCCGTCCTTTGGGGCGGCTTGTCACTTTGTAATGTAGTGCTGCGCTATACTGGTGACTAGCCCGGAAACACGGTGAATCTCCCTGCCGTAGGACGTCGCAAGACGGATCGCGTGAGAGTGCCGGGAGCCTCTCCCGGGCTTATTTCTCCCATATCAAACGGCTGCTCTTTCTGATGCGGCTGACTTCTTTGTCACTGGTTGGATAGAAACTCTGCAACCAGTTTTCCTTGCCATCCCGCGTCACCTTCACCACCGCAGCCCACCAGCGGCCGTGCTGCCGTACAAACTTCAAATGCAGATCGCGTTCGGCCAGCACCAATTCAGGCTGTTCCAGCACCTGTTGCACCCGCCAGTAATCTTCCAGTGCCACCGCCTGTCCCTGGCGGTGGGCCAGCTGTTTGATCAGCGTGTCATCCGATAGCCATACCGTCTGGCTTTGCGTGCCCAGCCTGGCCATGTCGGCTGGCTGCAGTACGCCTACCGGCCAGCGTTGGCCGCTGCCCAGCGCCTGGCGTAGGACCGTGCTGTCCTGCCCATCTTTTAATGATTGGCTGACGGCCTGTTCCAGCCGGGTATAGCTGCGGGCGAAGTCCGGCCCGCTGAGGCTGCCTTGTACGTAGTGGCGGGCGATGTCGGCCGGGTAGTTGTCCAGCTCCGGTTGCCAGGCAGCACGGCCGGGGTTCCAGCCAAAACCGGCATCAGCCATGAAGCGCTGGCCGGTGAGCGGATTGGTCCAGGCCGGGGCCGGGCGGGTATTGCCCTGGCGGTCGATGGGCTGGTCCACGGTTGCCAGTTGGCCGCTGCTGTCATCGGCCTGCAGGCCGAGGCGCTCCAGGTCGGCGCTGCTACGGGTGCGTACCCGGCAGCGGCAGCGCCAGCCATTGGGCGGGTAAAAGCTGCGCCAAAACGGGTCATCAAAACGGAATACGCGACCATGCAGCTGGCGGTGCATGGGACGGGTGCGGTTGTCCATCACCGCTACATACTCCCACCACGGCCGCGCCTCGGCATTGTCCAGCTGCGCCTGGTAGCGCCCGGCCATATAGGCCGACTGCAGATTGGTGCGGAAGATGGTGTCCAGCCGGCGCGGGTTCAGCCGCTTGCCGATGATTTCGCCGCTGTCCTGGTCGACGATGTGGCCCTTGCCCCACCAGCCCTTGGCCTGCAGCAGCGGTTGCAGACGGTGCTGGAAGTCGGCCAGGGTTTCGCCCTTTGTTAACGCCTCCGTCAGTGCCTGCTTGATGTCGGCCAGCACGTCCAGTTTGGTAACACCGGCCACGGTAAAGGCGCGGGCGTGCGCTTCGCCCCACACCTCCTGCCAGTTAAAACCGATGGTGTAGCCCTTGGCTTCAAAGTAGCGGATGGCCTGCTCTGGCGGCAGGCCGATGGCAAAGCCTAAGTCAGCTGTCGCCATGCAGGCGGCCCCACACATCGGCCACAAAGATGGCCTGGGCCAGTAACTGTTGCAGCTGGCTGTCGTCCAGATCCGGCCAGGCCGTGGCCAGGCTGGCCAGCAGGATGTCCGGATTCTCGCCGGACTGAATGCGGGAAATCAGCGGGGCCAGCAGCTGCTGCACGGCGCTGTCCAGCTGCGGCAGGCTGATGTCGTCGATGGCTTGCTGGTCCGGGTAGACCAGTTCGCCCTCACTATTGCGCAGTACGGCGCGGTAATGCAGCGCGGCCTTGTCGGCCTTCGGTGCTGGTCGCAGTGCGGGCGGCAGGGCCAGCTCTGGCCGGGGTGCGCTGAGCACTTCTTCATTCTCGGCCGGGGCCGGGATGGCCAGCTTGTCGCGCACCCAGCTGACCGGCACTTTCAGGCCCAGTCCCACCAGCTTGGGCAGGCTGTCGGCATAGCTGGCCATGTCCTCCACGGCGCGGGTGTCGAATACCAGCCGTGGCAGGCGGCGCGGGTCGATCTGGCCGCTGTTGAGCACCGCCAACGGATACAGCAGATCCCGGCTGAGGGTGCCTTCCAGCTGGCGGGCATCGCTGACGGTGAGGTCGTGGCGCACTTCGTTGTGGATCTGGCCCAGCGCGTTGGTGCTGGTCTTGCCATCGGCCTGGCTGGTGAGGGTGCCGCCCAGTATCGCCTTGCTCTGGATGCGCTCGCACCAGTCCATCATCGCCTGGAAAGGGTCGTGACTGCCCTTGGCTGCCTCCTGAAACTCGATCAGCATGCCTTCCGGAATGATGCCGGCGGCGTTGTGGCCAATTCCGGCCACCGCCTGCAGCAGGGTGGCTTTTTCGGCATCGGTGGCCCCGCTGGGGTATTTGCCCACCCGCAGCGGCAGGCCGTAGATTTCCAGAAACTCGGCTAGGTCGCGCACCGCGTAGTTCTTGAACAGATAAGGCCAGGCCAGGATGCGGTGCAGCCCGGCGCGGGTAAGGTAGCCGGACTTGGCGCGGTGCTGGTGCAGCACCCAGCCAAATGGCCATAGTTCAGCGCCTTCAGCTGTGCCATCGCGCAGGCGCAGCGCGTTGCCGTTGTCTGGCAAGGTCTGGAACCAGCGCTGTGGCCGATGGCTGAGTTTCTCCGGCAGCCATTCCCGCCCCAGCTGCTGCCAGTGGATTTCCAGCGCGGCAAAGCCGTGGCCGATGCCGTCCAGGCAGTCCAGCAGTACGTCGTCCAGGTCGGGCATGTTATCCAGCCACTCCTGCAGGCGGCCAGCCAGGGATTTTTCGGCGGCGCTGGCCTGCGGTGGCGGCACGATGGACCAGTCCAGCGTCAGCAGCACGCGCTTGCGCTTGCTCATCTCGGCAAAGATGTGGCCGTCCTTTTCTTCCATATCGGTAAACAGGTCGGCCTGGGCACTGAGCACGCCCTGTTCGGCTTCCTCCAGCACCCGGTGCAGCCGTGCCGGGGTGAGGCCACGTGAGGGGTGCTCGGCAAACTCCCGCGTTACCCAGCCGATGCGGGCGGTTTGTTCCTCGGCCAGCACTGCGCGCTGGATGGGCTGGCCGTATTGGTCTAGCAGTTGCGCCATTTTTGTCACTTTTCCTTATTCACCATGCCCCGGCAGAAAATCCGCCGCCCAGCCCGCTACGTGGTGCCGGGGTGTAAGCAAAATGGGCATTGCCGCGTGTGGAGGCCATCATCCATAAAATGTGCAATGCGCTGAGGCCGTCATAGTGGTGATGGCCTTGGGGCTCTGGCCAGCTGTCCAGCTCGGCCAGCAGCAGCGTCAGCGCCGGGCTGAACAGAATGCGCGGTTCAAAGGCATCGCAGATATATGGCTCCAGTGAGTCAATGCGTACTTCCGCTGGCGCGGTGGCGGTGATGCCAATCAAGGGCAGCGGCACGCCGGCATTCAGTCCGTCCTGGACGAAGGTCTGGCGTGAATGCTCATAGGCGTTATTGTTTTCAAAGCCGATGCCCAGGCAGTGGAATGCGCGCTGGGCGGTAATCAGGTCGGCGCTAAGCTTGGACGGCACGCGACGTTTGATTTCTGCTTCCACCACGTGCAGACGCTTGGCATGGCGGTCCCAGCCGCCAATCAGGATGGCGGACGGGTCCGAGGTTTCCCCCTTGCCCATCGACGGGTCACAGGCACCAAACATCAGCCACTCCGGCATGCGCTGCACCCAGAAGCGGATATTGCCGAACACCTTGTCTTCATCACTGCGCGGGTCGCCCTGCATCTCGGTTTTAAACGCGGTGACATTCTTGGCGCGCTGGCGCATCAGCCAGAACAGGGAGCGCACGCTGGGCCAGGACGTGACCGCCCCGGCATCCATCAAAGCCTGATTGGCCAGATAAAAGCGGTAGGACGGCAGTTCTGCCTCGGCCAGCTTTTTGCCCTGCTGGTTGGCCGCTTCTTCGGCCTGTTTGTCCTCATTCAACATCAGTGTCTGGCATTGCTCCCACAAATCCATATGGGTGGGCAGTGCCTCGATGGCGCGGAAATGGTGGACGATGTGGACGATGGTGCGCTTGGCGCGGCTGATGGGGTCGTCCTTGTTCAGTACTGTTCCCACGCCCAGGTATTTGACGCTGCCATCAGGCGGCCCCAGGTAGTCGATGGCCTTGCCCAGCCAGTTCCAGCGGTTTTCCCGCTCGGTAGGGCTTTTGGCCTCGGCATCGGTGATCAGGTCATCGCCCAGCAGCAACTTGGGGCGGCTGGCACCGTGGAAGGTGCCGCGAATCGCCTGTTCTGCGCCAAAGGGTTCCACCTTGATGCCGGTGCGGGTGACAAACTCGCCCACTTTCCATACCGGGCCGCGCCCGCATACCTCAGGGAAATCCAGCGCCAATTGGCTGTTCACGGTGAGCTCGGTCTTGATGACTTCCAGCAGCTTGGTGGGCAGCCTGGTTTCCGCGCCCAGCAGGATGATGTAGTCAATAAACGGCGGGGGGGCATCGTTCCAGCCCACCTCCTGGCGAATTTCCTGCCGTTGCAGCAATGCCTGCACCGCGCACCAGGTGGGGCCGATCTTGGTCAGTAGCGAAGACTTGGCCTCACCACGCGGCGCAATCCACCACTCGGTGACGCCGCCAGGCTCACGCAATAACTGCGGCAGGCGCTGGCACAAATGGGCCTGGAACAACGATGGCGTCCCGCGGATATGGTGCGGGAAATAGGTATAGGCAAAAAACTGGAAATCGCCGTCCCGCAATACCCGCTGCCGCCGTTGCCGGATGGCGGCTGGCGAGGCATCCAGTCCGTTCTGGAAGGACTCGATATCCCGCTTCAGCTGGGCGGATAACTCGCGCAGTTCGGCGAAGAAGTCTTGTTTGGATAGCAGTGCAGTCATGGATTGGCCTGGCTGCCACTACTTTGGGCGAGGTTTGGCCGCATGGCTGTTTTGTTAGGCTGCCCACGCTGTTCACCACAAGGAGTTTGCTGATGATGGATGTGATTGCCGGTGCCTTTGGTACGCTCAAGACTGCGTCTGACATTGCGCAAGGTCTGCTCGCGCTCAAAACAGATACGGCGGTATCGACCAAAGCCCTGGAGCTGAACCGGGTGATTGCCGATGTGCAGCAACAGCTGTTTACCGCCCAGACGGACTATGCGACGGTTTTGCGCCGCGTACAGGATCTTGAAGCCCAGATTGTGCAGTTCAAAGACTGGCAACATGAAAAGCAGCGTTACCAGCTGTATGAGTTGGCACCGGCTACCCTGGTGTATCGCGTTAAGCCGGATATGCAGAACGGCGAACCCGTTCATGATCTTTGTCCCAACTGCTACCAGGACGGCATCAAGAGCATTTTGCAAAACAATGGATATGTTAAATCGCATGATTCCCTCACGTGTCCGCGCTGTCAGACGGTATTGCTGTTACCACCATCCAAAACCGGGTTTATAGAAATCAGTCCGGCCCCTGATGCCTGGGGAAACCCTCGCGGGTTCTAGCCATAGAGTCGTGCCAGTTCCGCGCCAAATGGTTCCAGCACTTCCACAAAGGCGGCGGCATGCTGGGGGTGCTGGTCACGGATATAGGCCGCCAGCTTCTGCACCACCTCCATCGCGGTGGCCAGCTGGCTGGTTTCCGGCAACACGCGCTTGCTGGCGGCCACCGTCTTGTTGAAGCTGTCAGCCAGGCTGGCCAGAATCTGCACCTTCTTTTCCGGTGGGATGTCCGGGTTGGCATTCAGCGCGTCCATGGTGGCCTGGTACTGGGTCATGAAGCCGGCCAGCGCGGCGCGGGCCACCGCCTCGATGCCATCCCCGGCCAGCAGGTGGGCGGCGCGCAGCTTGTCCCAGTCGTCGCCCTTGTCCAGTGCCTCGCGCTTCCAGCGGCTGGCGGTGGATTGCGAGATGGCGCATTGCAGGGCGGCGATTTCCAGGCTGATGCGCTCCAGCACATACAGGCGGCGCAGCTTGTCGCGGGTGTCCTGCCCGTGTGCCACTACAGGATTCCACGCTTGATCATTTCCGCCGCAATGGCGGTACCGATGGCGGCAATGGCGCCGCTGACTGCGCCGTTTTTGGAGGCGCGGATTTCCACGTCACGCAGGCGGCCGTCCATGCGGTCGATACGCTCGTTGTGGATGTTCTGCCTTGCCAGCATCAGGTCCATCTTGCCTTCCATGCGCCCCAGCGCACGTTGCAGTTCTTCATGGTCCGGCATGGGCTTCTCCTTGGGTTGGCGGAAACAGCGCCTGCCATGCATCCAGTTGCTGCTCCAACTGCTGGCACCACTGGCCATAGTCGGCCGCGTGATACAGCAGGGCTAAGGGTGGTAATCCGCCTGCGGGGGCGGCGGTTTGATCGGCTTGAACCGCAATTCCGGGGTCGGCTGCGGGCAGATATTCATTGACACTGGTGTAACCGAGCGCAGCGCGGTAGAGGCGCAGGCTGTCAGGGCCAAGGCCAGTAAAACGCGCACCATCCTGCTGTACGACATGGGAAATCCTCCGGCTGAGTTGTGCCTGGCTGCGGGCCAGATCGGCGCGGGCATGCAGCAAGGCCACGCCCACCCGGTAGGCCTGTTCTTCCATCTGCTGTTTGTCACGCAGCGCGTTGGCCAGCGCCTCGGCCTGGGCTTCTGCCTGCTGGCGCTGTTGTTGGGCATAGTTGGCTTGCAGCCGGGCGCTGTCGGCCAGATAACTACGCTCGGCCCAGCGATAACCCGCAGTGAATACACCGGCAGTCAGCGTCACCATACCCAGCAGCCACACCCAGCGATGCTTGGCAAACGGTAGCGTCATGGCCGCTCCTCCTGCTGCAAGGCATCGCGGGCAATCGCCGCCCGCTTGGATGCCTGGTTCTGCGCCACCCAGGCCGCCAGATAGCCGACATACAGCCATTCATCCAGCTTGCCCTGCACGGTAATCCACAGCAGCACCAGCGAGCTGACCACGAAGGCCCCCACCAGCGTGCTGTCGCTGGTGGACAGCCTGCCACTGGCCGGGTTGCGGATCAGGTCCAGCCAGCCCATTACTGCCACCCCCTGGCCAATTCAAAATGCGGAAACTCAGGAAACTTCGCCTTGGGGTTGCCATACCAGTTCAGCCCCAGCGCCTCGCCAATCCGACCCATCACCTGCCAGTGCGGGTGCCTGGCATCCCATTGCGGCTTGCCACCCACCATGGGCACGGCATCAAAAGCGCGCGACGCGGCCTTGCCCTGAATCGTGAAGTTGTGGGCGGACTGCCCGGCGCGGGCGTTGGTGACTTTCGGCCCAGGCTTGCTGCGGCCCTGCGCATACAGCGCGTCCTGCTCGGCCCCGGAACGCCAGGTGCAGTAAATCAGTACATCCACCCCGGCATCGGCGCACTGGCGGACAAAGGCATGTGCCAGCGGCTGCAAGTCGGGGTGAAGGTCGGAAAGAAGGCGGCTGGCCATGGTGCTGGCGTCCATCAGTTGCAATGGCCACCAGAATAGAAAAGCGCCCCGGGCGGGGCGCTGTGAAGGGGTTCAGCTGGTTGATAATTGAATCAACTAGACATTTTAAACAATATAAATTAATTAATTTAATTAAAATATTATGCATGAATCATACAAAAAAAATACGTATTTACACTAAAATGCATTCTGTGTCGTAACAATCTTAAATCGAGGGCTCATCAATGAAGATTTCCCAGCGTATTCTGTTCCAGATCCTGCTCTCGCTTATCGCGCTGGTGGGCATCAGTGCCTACAGTATCTACGTACAGTCCAAGCTGGCGGCAACAGCTAAGAATTTTGCAGAAGATGACTACCCCAGTCTGATCAACCTAAATAATTTCAGCACCCGTTTTGCAGGGCTACGTCTTGCTGGATTGCAAGACATTGCGTCCATTTCGGCGAGTGACCGGATGGCAGCCAAAGCGAAAACAGAGCAAGAGTATCAGGCGGCCAAGGCAGCGATTGGCCTGTATGCCAACATGATCAATGATGACGAGGATCGTGGGCACTTCAATGACGATGTTCGTCTTCTGGACAAATATTACACCGCACTGCAGCCGATGTTACAGGCGGCCGAGCGAAATGACATTGCTGCGGCAGTCAAAATACGTGCTGACACAGTGAGTCCCGTTGGTGATGAGTTGAACAAGGCTATCCAGGCTCACATCGATTACAACAAGCGCTACGTGGGCAAGGAAGTGGCGGATGCAAACGAGATGATCAATCTGTCTCATAATGTCAGCATTGGTACCTCTGTATTGCTGTTGTTGATTCTTGCTATCAGTGGCTGGCGTAGCTACCGGGCGATTGTCACCCCCTTGAACACGCTGAACACCACCATGAATGAAATCGGGGACAAGCTGGACTTTACCCTGAGTGTGACCGTGATCAATGATCATGACGAGGTGGGAGATACTGCCAAGACCTTCAACAAGCTGATAGACCGAATCCGGCGCAGCCTTCTGAACATTCAGGATAACTGTAACAAGGTCAGCAGCTACACCAATGATTTGGCGCAATCGGCTAATCATGTATCCGCAGCGGCAGAGCATCAGAATGAAGCTTCTGCCGCTATCGCGGCCACCATGGAACAACTGACGGTCAGTATTAACCATGTCGGTGACCGTGCAGAGCATGGTAACCAGCAAACCAGCGAAGCAAGCCGTTACGCCGACAATGGCTACCAGGTGATTACCAAGACCGTTGCTGAAATCAAGTCGATCTCCACGACGGTTGATCAGGCGAATGTCAGCCTGACCGAGCTGGGTGCACAGAATGGAAAGATTGCCACATCAGTCAGCAGCATCAAGGATATTGCAGAGCAAACCAACCTGTTGGCATTGAATGCGGCTATCGAAGCGGCCAGAGCAGGTGAAATGGGCCGGGGTTTTGCAGTCGTCGCGGATGAGGTACGCAAGCTGGCGGAACGCACTGGGGTGCTGACAGGTGAAATTGACCAGGTCATTCGTGGTATGACCGATACATCGCGCCAGACCACCCAGCGCATGACTGAGGCACAAAGTCTGGTGGAGGCTGGTGTGGTACGGGCAGACGAAGCGATGGTTGCGATTGACGAGATTGGCAAATCATCAGCTAGTGCCCAGCAGATGGTCGCCGAGATTACAGACGCGATCCGCGAGCAAGCTGCTGCTTGTAACACCATTGCCAATCAAGTGGAGAAAATTGCCCAAATGGCTAACCAGTCCAGTGCTGCCTCGCAGGAAACGGCAACGACGGCGCGGCATCTGGATGAGGCAGTCGCAGCGATGAACAAAGCAGTCGGTCGTTATCGCATTTGATTCAAACTTAGCTTAGCCAGTCCGCAATGCCTGATGGCACTGCGGGCTGTCGTACGTTTGGGCTATGGGGCAAGTTCCTCTTTAAAACAGGTCTGCTTGTCCTGAGGGATACAGCTGTTCTTCTTTCTTCAAGATACTCCACACCTGCCGTTCGGTAATCTGGTACTGCCGCGCCAGCTGGTGCACGGCGTGGCTGGCGGGGTGGTGGCGGGTGAGGGTGTCGAAGCTGTCGCGGATCTGCTGGTTGCGCATGGCGCGCAGGGCGGCGGCGCAGCGCGGGATGGCCAGTACCTCGCCACCAAAGTGGCGGGTGAGGATGTCGGCGGCGTCCACGCCCACCACCTCGGCCAGGGCTTCGTAGCGGATTTGTCCCTGGCGGCGCTGGTTTTTGCTGATAGGAAAAGTGGTGCCGCCCCAGGCTTCGATCAGTTTGAGCGCCCTGGGCAGGCCGATCAGGCTGGCGATGAGTTGCGCCATTTCCGGTAGCAGGTGCTGTAGCTGTTCCAGCTGCATGGCGTGTTCCGCTTTCATTCGGTTTTCCTCCCGGCGCGGCGTGCGTCGATCACCAGTGCGGCGACCAGCTTGTGCAGCTGCTGTGCGTCCAGCCAATCCACCTTGTCTATTGCATACATGCGCTTGGCCATGGCGTCAGCGTAGGGCCAGGGGCGGCGGGCTTCGGCCAGCAGCGCCGCTATCTTGCCCATCAGTGCCTGGCGGCCTGCGGTGGGCTGTGGCCGTTTGCCATGGCGTGGGCCGGGCTTGGCGACAAAGCCCAGGCGCTGCATTTCAGCCAGTACCTGCAATAACTGCAGCAGGTCCAGCTGGGTGCTGCTGGTGCAACCGGGAGCGATGCGGGCCAGCAGGCTGCGATAGTCGGCTTCGGCCATGGCCAGTTGCTGGCGGGCGATATGCAGTTTGGCGATCAGCGCCTGGCGTGTGTCTTTCATCAGTCCCCCTTTATTTCTTCTTCTGGCGTTAAAACCCGTTACGGAGCCGACCGGTTTAACGGTCGGCTCGATACCGGGCTTTAGTTGAGGCTGTCCTTCAAGGCCTTGCCCGGCAGGAACACCACTTTGCGTTTGGCCGGGATGGCCAGGCTTTCGCCGGTTTTGGGGTTGCGGCCGGTGCGGGCTGTAGTGGTTTTGACCTTGAATTTGCCGATGCTGGCGAAGACCACTTCATTGCCTTGCTGCGTTTGCTCACGGATGGTCTGTTCCAGCGCGTCAACCAGGCGCAGGGCGTCCACTTTGGCGAGGCCGGCCTTGTCGGCCAGGGTGGTGATGAGTTGTTGCTTGTTCATGGTGTGCTCCTTAGAAGCGGTGGGTAATGATTTCGCAATCGCAGTCATCGCTGAGGGTGTCGAACCAGACCTTGATGGGCCGGGTGGGCGGGATGCCTTTTTCGCAGATCCAGCCCAGCCCGTCGTGCTGGCTGTTGCTGCCATGGGTGACGGCCATTTCGGCGGCGTAGCAGAACACGTCGTCGATGCCGTCGATGTCCCACAGGCCATCGCAGAATTGCTGCAGATAGTCATCGCTGGCGAAGTCGGCAGGCAGTTCGATGGTGAGTTCTCGTTCTATGGTGACGCGCACCCGGCGCTGGATGGTATCCATGTCACACCCCCGCAATATCCAGCGGCAGCGCCTGGTACTGGTCGCTGTCGCCAATGCGTTCATAAATGCGGATATAGCTTTTGGAGCACTGCACCCGCACCGAGTCGGACAGCGCCTGCATGGCGCGCTGCCATTTCTCGTCCTGGATGTCGAGGCGCCGCAGGCCGAGGATGCGGCCGGTGCTGATATTGCCGGCCTTGTCGACATTGAAGGCGTCGCCGACGATGGCGCGGATTTCGCTGCGGGCGTCTTCCGTCCATTCATGCAGGCATTCGTCGATCAGGCTTTTGGCGGCTTGCAGCCCTTCGTCGAAAGCCAGCGTGTCCTGGATGGCGCGCAGCAGCTTGTAGCGGCCATCAAAGCTGAGCAGCGTCACATTGCCTTTGGAGCCGCCCAGCCTGGCGCCGTAGCGTTCGCCGGACAGTTCGACAAAGGCGTTGATGTCACCAAATACGGCGGTTTTGAACTCCGCCAGGCTGCGGTTGAGCTGACGGGCGCGGTTGACGATGTCCTTGACCAGTTCATCACGCGCCTGGTCGATGGGTTTGATGTGTGCCAGCGGAATCAGCCGGCCACGGGCGTCCTGTTTGTAACCTTCTGGTTTAGCGTTCATGGTTTTCTCCTGATGCCAAGTTGCTGTTTAACTTTTTCCAGTGCCTGCCGGTTTTTAAGCAGTTGCTCCGGGGTAAAAAAGCGCGGCTGGTTGGTCTGGTCTGGCTGGGTGGCCAGATAGTCTTGCCACACCCTGCGCTTTGCCTCGCGTGGGTCCATGCCACTGGCCACCAACGTTGCCGTGCGCCTCTGTAGCTGCGCTCTGGTAGCCGGGTCCAGTTCTGTCGATAGAGTCATGTCACTACGGCGTCCCCGCTGGAGGCGGCACCACACAATATCTGGTCGACCTGGCAGGACAGATTGCCCAAGTCAGCTGCCGCCGACCCCAGGGCCGCCATCAGCAATTTGCAGCGCTGGGCTGCTGCCAGCAGGGCATCGGCGTTGATTTCCCCACTCAGCAGGCTGCGCACCAGGTCGGCGTTAGCTGGAGTGATCTTGCTGGTATCAATGTCCAGCTCGTGCCGTAGCCGGACCAACTCGGCCACTGGCGCAGGGACACGGCGTTCGTTTTCGTAGCGGCTGCCACCAGACTGGGTGACAAATACCTGGCTCCAGAACTGTTGCTGGTTCAGTCCGGTCTGGCGGCGCAGGCTGCGGTAGTCTTGCTTGACGGATGTGTCGCTCATGGTGGTCTCCTGGTGGGGTTAGTGGCCGAACTCGGTCCAGACAATGCGGCAGCCCTCAAGGGCAAACTGCCCTTGTCGGTATTTGCCGAAGTAGGTGTCATGGCCAAAGCTGTAGTAGACGGCGTCACCGCTATCGATCAGCTGTTGGCAGCGGGCGCTGGTGCGGATGTGAATGGTGGGCCGGTCTGTGCACTGCAAGTTGGCACTGATCACGGACAAGCCGCGCTCGGTCAGCTTGCGCACTGCACTGGCAATGCGCAGCGCTGCCAACAGCATGCTGGCGTTGTCTTGCGCATGCGGTGGCAAGGATGTGTTGCTCATGGTGCGTCTCCTTCCGGACGTTGCGGGCAGTGCTGGCAAGCGCGCCAGTGGCCCAGTTTCAGCGGGTGATGCATGGGGATGGGGGCCAGGGCGACGGCGCGGCATTCCTGAATCGTCAGACTCCGTTGCAGTCGCGGGCAACGGACGCTATCGAGCGCTTGCATTGACGCATGGGCGATCTTGTCGGTCTTGCCTGGGTACTTGCCGGCAAGCACCAGGCTGACGGTGGCCACGCTATAGCCCAAGCGGCCAGCCACTGCGCGCATGCTGCTGCGTTGGGTTTCGGCGCGCAGCAAAGCCAGCCAGCGCGGTTCTTGCTGTTCAAAGGTCGACATGCGTGATGTCCTCTTGCCATACCACTTTGTCCATGTTCGGGTCATAGACATAGGTATTGCGACCAACTACTGGCGGGCGTGGACCGCTATAGCGCTGCGATACAAAGCGGTAGCGCGGCGGGCTGCTCTTGCCTCTGGCCTTGGTTCTGGTGATGTAGCCAGCCTTGACCAGCTGGTTGATGTAGTAGCTGGCCGTGGTGTGGGCAATAACCCGTTCCGGGGTGCTGGCCAGTGCCGCCAGTTCACGGCTGCTGAACTCGCTGCCGACCATGCGCATGGTGCGCCATAGCAATTCGGTACACAGGTCGCGCTGGATGGGTTGACCCTTGGCATCCAGGCGCGGGTATTCGATGCCGCAGTCACGAATCAGACAAAAGTGCTGCTGGTCGTTGCACTTGCTACGCGTATTGATGCGCTCGACGTATCCGCCTTTCACCAGGGCATTGATGTAATGATGAATGGCACCCATCGTTGCTAGTGAATCGCTATGGATCATGAAGGCAGTGAAATCTTCACGACGAGTGCGGATGGCTTCCCAGATGCGTTGAAAGGTGCCGCGCCCGCCAGCGCTTTGCATCGGTTTTGCGGGTTGTGTTTTGCGGACCATTAGTTGCCCCCTCTGCGCTTCGGCGCTTCGCCTGTGTATAACGGGCGGTCACCCCAACGGGAGCGGTCCAGCTCGGTTTCGGCCAGCAGGTTGGCTTCTTCATGAATCAGCGTCAGATTGACGCAGACCCGGCGCACCGAACCGTGTGATAGCTGGACAATGTGCTGCAACAAGTCGTCAGCAATGACGACATTGGGGCAGTAAATCGGGGCCAGCTGGCGGGCATCGGCCTCGCTCACCGGCAGCGCCGGTATCCAGGCCATCACGCGGCTGTGAAAACGCTCCCAGCGTTTCAGCCGGTGGGCAATGGTCTCTTCGCCCACCAGCAGCAGCGTGCCCTGGCTGCCTTCGTAGATGTCGCGGACCAGCTCCACCATACTGTCACTGCGCAGGCAGAAGTCGAATTCGTCGATGATCAGCGGCCGCTGGCTGGTAGCTAGCTGTTCGCAGGTTTGGTCGAGCAAGGCCGGGATGGTGCCGTGAGGCTTGATACCCATTTCAAACAGGATTTTTTCCAGCAGCGTCTTGCGGTTCCACGCGCTGCGCATTTGCACGTAATAGCCACGGGTACGGTTGGCTAGAGCGCTGCAAGCCATGGTCTTTCCGCGGCCGGCCTCGCCATACATCACACCAATACCGGGTAGCCCTTCTACGCGGGTCAGCAGCTTTTCGGCGGCGACTGCAACTAAGTCCAGGTTGGCGATAGGGGCCACTCGGTTGACGGTCTGTAAGGTGTAAGTCATGCTCTTGTTTCCAGTGGTTGAGCACTGCCGTGCAGGGTCAGTGTTTAAGCGGTTTTGCGCTGGTAAGTCCGGAACTCGGCGGTCGCCTGATAGGTGTGCCGCCATTTCTTTGCCTTCTCGTCAGCCATGTCGCTTTCGTCGATGGCCATCAGCGCCTGCCAGGCCTGCCAGCGGGCTTCTGGTGTGGTGGGCACCTGCCAGCTGCTGTCCGTTGTGGCTGCCCTGGGCTTGGCTGGTTCTTGGTGCAGTGCCTGGGCGCGGGCTGCCAGTTGGCTGCGATCCAGCACCATCACGCCGGGAATGCTGACGGTCTCCATCTGCTCCAGTGCAGGCCTGCCGTGCAGCTCCTGCCGTACCTCATCCAGCTTGTTTTGCAGCAGACGTTCCCGGCCTTGAGCGCGCTTGGTTTTGGCGCGCTGAATGGCCGACTGCGGCACGTAGTCGCGCTTGTTGGCATCAAGCTCGGCGGTGCAGATGAAGCGACCGTCTGCGTCGTACACCCACACGCGGGCCGGGTCGTGGATGTCGTAGCCAATCCGCAGCTGCTCGCTGTGGAACTCCTCCAGGGCGGTGGCAAAGTAACGGTTGCCCAGTAGTTCGATTTCGCAGCGGCGCACGGTGCGCAGCAGCTGCGGGCGGAACAGCGGCCGGGCCTCGTCGTCGCTTACCAGGTGCGCCTCAAATCCCTGGGCGACATGCAACGCCCACTTCTCATTCGGCGTCATGTGCCGTTTGCGGCCGGTGTCCGGGTCGCTGATGCGCGGCAGGCTGCGATGCGGACGGTTGTTGTAGTCGGCCACTTGCTGTTCGCAAAACTGCACGAAGTCGGCCCAGGCCAGCAGCGGCATGGTGGCAGTGCTGCCGCTTTGGCCTGCTTGGCGGATGGCTTGGCGGGATAGCTTGAAATTGGCTAGCCGGGCCTGGCGGTCCATGTCCTTGCCGATATAGCCGGGCAAGGTTTTGGCGGCTTTTACCCAGATGGTGTGGTGCAGCCGCTCAATCACGCCCCGTGCCTGGGAGTTGTACGGCAGGCTGTTCACCATCTCGATGCCAAGGCGGGACATGAAGCCGGTGGCGCTATCCAGCATCATCTGGTTTTTGTAGCCGCTGCCGTTGTCGACATACAGCACCGCCGGGACGCCGTTTTTCAGGCAGGCATCTCGCAGTGCATCCAGCACAGCCAGGGCGCTTTCCGCCAGGCTGACCGACCAGCCCACGGCCTTGCGGGTGGCAATGTCCACCATGGTGGTGATTTCTGGTCGGAACGGGCGACCGTGCAGCGGGTGCTGAATTTCCGCGTCAAAGGCATGGCCGTCGGCGCTGTACACGTCGCCGGGCAGCAGGCTGTCGAAGTCTCGCCGGATAAAGGGGCGCAGGGATTTCAGCTCGCGTTCACCCATGCGGCCGACATGGCGGCTGACCTGGCCTACCTTACGGAGAAAACGCCGGACCTGGCTGATGCTGGGCAGCTTGGCCAATGGCTGCTGCGCGCCCCATTCTTGCAAAAAGGCGTGGTAAGCATGTTCGACGGTGGGCTTTTCCGGGCGCTGATAGTGGCTGAGAAAGCACGGTGCCCAAGCCGGAACGGACATATCCGCTTCCCGTTTTTTTGGCACCAGGCTGCCAGCCTGCTGATACTCCACAAAACGCAGCACGCTGCGCGGGCTGGGCAAGCCATCCAGGCTCTTGCGACCGCGACCGTCGCGGGCCATTTTCAGCATGGCCACCAGTTGGGGATTGGCCGCACCGACCCTTGCCATGTCCACCAGCACGGTGGCGGCTTTCTTGCGTGCATAGCCAGAGCGCTGCATCAGCAGCTCCAGTGCGTTTAACACGCCGCGCCGGGCATCAGCCGTCAGTGCCTGTGCTTCGGTCTCTAATAGCGGGAGTTGCTGTGGGGCGCTGGGCAGGCTGGGTGCTTGCACTGTGGCTGCCAACTGCGCAGCGGCCTTGGTGCGGATTTGGGCCATGATGCTGGCCGGAGGCATGTACTGTTTGCGCGTGCCGCCAATTCCAGTCACGTTGTGGACGGGCCAGCATTCTCTTTCTGCCCTGTCCCGGATGCCAACTTTTGATGTCGGGATTCCCGTTAGCTGCATAGCTGCTAGCTCGGCTGCGCTGTAATGCGTTTTGAGTTCCACTTGGTTCATGGCAACTCCTCAAACAGCTCAAGCTCTGGTTGTGCAGCTTTCAATACGTTTTCACGATGGAAAACCACTTCCGACAGCGTCACGCTTAGAGCCGCTACCGTTTCAGCCAGGCAATTGCGGTCTTGATAGAACCGAGCGAGCAGTGCCATGGCATTGGCGGCATTCGCCTGCATAGACGCAAGTTCAACCACGGCTGCATGCTTGCCAGCCGGAATGCTGACCACTACTTTGTTGCCATGCGCCAGACACAGGTAATCACTGATGAAGCTGGCACCGCTGAATGTCTCAAACTGGCGTACGCGATTTAATGGCATGGCCGAGTCCGCCAGCCAGCGGTAATAGGTTTTCAGCTCCACGCCCATCAAGTCGGCCATCACCTTGGCCGGACGCCGCAGTTTTTCTGCCGCGTGTTCGGCACACAGCTCAATCGCCTCATCCAGCGACCTGGCTTGTGCAGCTTTCCAGTTACGTTTTCGCATTCCACTTTCCTTATTCATGAGAAATGCCGGCGTAGCGTTTTGCTCAGACAACACGTACCATTCGTTCATGCTTTGGAGCGCGCTTCACACAACATGGCCGCTGCGAGTGGGGGTAATTCCGGAGTCGCCCGTGCTGCATAGCGACTTGGCCAGATGGTCTCTGGTGGCACCTCGATGGTGGCGGCAATAATCCGCTCTGCCTTCGGCCATGGCCTATCCAGTGCAGTACGTAGCGTGTTTTGGCTCAAACCGAAGGTTAACGACAGCTGCCGTAGCGACCAGCCCTTCTTGCGGAGCGCGGCATAGATGTCTGCTCTGTGCCAGTCCTCATGAGGAGTGGTTTTTTTTGGCTCGTTGGGTGCATTCATTTGTGAATCCTTTGCACTTAATGTGTGATGGCAGATTAAGTGCCAATAAGTGCAAAGTCAAAGTGGTGATGTAAGTTTCCGCTTAATTTGTGCCTGTCCTTTTGTTCAGTCGTATCTAAATTGTTGATTTTATTTGGATAAATTGCGGACTGTTTGAATTTTTAAGTGCAAATAAATGTTTGCACTTTTAAGCGAGCGGAGTGATAAGTGAGTAATCTGCTTTCGGCTAGCGAAATCGTCGCTTTGCAGTTGCCTGGCTTGCCAACAACAAAAGTGGCAATCGCAGCTAAAGCTGCGCGTGAAAGTTGGTATTTCGAGGAAAGAACAGGTCTTGGCGGGACACGGAAGGTCTATGCACTTCCTGGGCAGTACATGCCGAAGCCGAGAGGAATGGGGGAGCGGCTGGAGCAAGTAGTGAGCCTGTACCCCGACCGCGTCAATGCAGCGGAGGTGGCGGGCGTCAGCATTCAGCTGCTACGCCGTATCATCACAGAAGAAAGCGACCCACCATTACAAGCTGTGCTCAACCTGGCTCGGCCGATGGGCATTTCATTGGACTGGATTGTGTCTGGTGAAGGGGATATGTACGAAACACCGCCCCGCGCCGCAGTTGAAGCCCCGGCCAATCCGAATAGCAATATGGTGGCATTTACTTTGGCTGGCACGGATGTCCAAATGGCGTTCAGTCGCCACTGGATAAAGCAGCAACTACAGGTTAGCGCCGAGAGTCTGGAACTGATGCAGGTGCCAGGGGATTCCATGGAAGGCACGCTGAGCAGCCGGGATGTGGTGTTGGTTAACAAAGCGGACACGCAACCAGCAAATGGACTATTTGTGTTGCGACTGGATGGCGTGCTCGATGTGAAGCGCCTGCAGCGCCTACCAGGCTCAAAACTGAAGGTAAGCGGCAGCAATGAAGCCTATGACCCATTCGAGTTGGATCTGACCCAGGCAACGCCAGGGTTTGAAATCGTTGGGAAGTTGGTTTGGTATGGGCGAATCGTGTAATTTTTCGCCATTCAGGTGTCAAAAATAACGCAAATCCATCCTATTCCTGTTCATTTAAATGCAAAATTCTGCATTTTCCCGACGACAAGAATAACGGCGCAAACCCGCGCCGTTATTACGTTCTCTGCCGATAAAGTGCCTCCCGGCACGGTGACAAACTAACTACCCCCCCACAGCCACCCGTCGGCATGCTTGACGGGGCCGGTGGGTGCGGTGGTGCGGTGGAAACAAAAGCGCTTGGGTTTGATAGTGGGCTTTGTTATTGCATACAAACCCATAAAGGCCGAGTTGCAGACGTGTTGCTGACAAATGTCTTCAATTCGGC
>NZ_JACAXB010000045.1 GCF_013391415.1 Aquitalea sp. LB_tupeE | reverse complement strand
TTACAGCCGCGCACACAAGGGCATGTACAACGGCATATCAAGCAAACCATCGACCAAGGAAAATTACCGTGAGACTCATCAAAATCGAAACCAGCATGGAAAGACTGGAGATGTCAGAATCAACAATCCGCAGGAGGATCAAAGCTGGACAGTTTCCACGACCAAGGCATAATGGACGGGCATCTCGGTGGATAGAACATGAAGTGGACGATTGGATTAAATGTTTTGCGGAAGGTCGTCCATGGTATCCAGACAATCACAAGGCAGCAGGGTAGTTCAGCAAATGGTTGGAACATTGTTGGAAGATTTCATGGAAATCGCACTGCTCAACATGAAAAGCCTTACAAATCAATGATCGGAGACCATTAATGCTTTTGATGATCGAAAATCAATAGCCCGTCTCCTTCACGTCCGCATCTGTCTCAAAACCCTCACCGAATAAGGCTTCCACGCCGTCAACTGGTCTTATGGAGTGCCCTCCTGTGGCACTCCATCGCGGCCATCTGTGAGTAACATTGTGAGTAACACCAAATCCATGCCAACGGCACAAGGTCTTACTCACAATGCTCTCCGACGTCCGCATCAGACAAGCCAAACCCCAAGCCAAAGTCTACCGCCTGGCCGACCAGAAAGGCCTGGTGCTGGAAGTCCGCCCCAGCGGGCAAAAGTTCTGGCGCTACCGCTTCCGCATTGATGGCAAACCCAGCATGTACACCATTGGCGAGTACCCCGCCATCGGGGCAGCCGAGGCGCGCAAGTTACTCACCGAAGCCCGCGCCCTGGTTGAGCGCGGCATCAACCCCAACCTGCAGAAGAAGCTGGAACGCAACCAACAGCGGGCACGGAAAGGGCTCACCTTTCGTGACGTGGCCACCGAGTGGATGGCCAGCAATACCCACTGGTCCGCAGGCTACGCCCGCCAGGTCGAAAAAACCCTCACCCACGACGCCTACCCCAAACTGGGCGACCTTCCCCTGGCCGACATACACCCGGTTCTGGTGCTGGAAACCATCCGCCCGGTACTGGACCGCGACGCCAAAACCGTCGCCCGCAATCTGCGCCAATGGATAGGCGCCGTTTTCCGCTACGGCATCACCACCCTGCGCTGCCAAACCGACCCCACCGCTGCGCTCGGCCAACTGGTCAAACGCACGGTAGTACGCCACCACCCGCCCCTGCCCATCGACGCCATACCGGACTTCCTGTGCAAGCTGCGCAACTACACCGGCTACGGCATCGCCAAGCCCGCCACCCTGCTCATGCTCTACACCTTTGTCCGCACCGCAGAAATCCGCAACGCCGAATGGAGCGACATCGACTGGGACGCACGCCTGTGGCGCATCCCCGGCCATAAAATGAAAATGGGCAGCGACCACATCGTCCCCCTGTCACGCCAAGCACTGGCACTGCTACGCGATCTGCACGGCCTCACCGGCCAACGCCCGCGCTTGTTCCCCAATGCCCGTCAGCCGCAGGAAGGTATCTCCGCCACCACCATCAACACCGTCATTGCCAGCATCGGCTACAAACACCTCATCTCCGGACATGGCTTCCGCTCCACGGCCTCCACCCTGCTTCATGAGCTGGGCTACGACGAACGCGTCATCGAAATCCAGCTGGCCCACATGGAAAGAAACAAGGTCAAGGCCGCCTACAACCACGCCAAATACCTGGAACAACGTCGCCAGATGATGCAGGACTATGCTGACTACCTGGACAAACTCGCTGCACAGGCCAATACGGAACAAACCGACACCCCGCTAGCCCACCAATAAAAAACGCAGCCCGCAGGCTGCGTCATCCCTACATCACCATGCCAAGCCCTAACCCACCCTCGCCCCCGCCAGTTCCGCCCCGTGCTGCTGCATCAAGGCCAGGATTACCGGCATGGCCGCGCCCAGTGCAGCGGCAGACGGAAAGCGTAGCGTCGCCAGGTAAGCCTCATCCGACGGCACGGCCAACTGGGCAGATGGCGGCGCAGCCAGCGCAGGCACGGCAGCAGGTGCTGCAGGCCCGCCACCCTCCAGCCACTGCCGCAACCTCAGCCGCGCCGGGTCGGCAATCGACGGCGGCAGCATGGCCAGATGCGCCTCCACCCCCTCCAGTGTCCAGATGGTCAGCTTGCGCCCACCACGCCGGGTAAACACCCCGGTGCTGATGTTATCCAGAGTGAAGTTGCGCAGCGGCTCCCCGCTCAGGCTGAAATACTCCACCCCCACCCGAAAGCGGCCCGGCCGCAAATGGCGATTGCTGTACAGCGTGTCCTTGCACACCGCCAGCAGCCGCTCCAGCTGCTGATTGGTAAACACCACCGCGCCGTTGAAGCGGGCACACCCCGGCGGCACCGCATCCGCCACCGGCAAGGCCGCTGCGCCGGCCAGCTGCAAGGCGCGCTGCTCGCAAGCGATAAAGTACAGCCGCGCCTGCCTGCCCTTGTCGTTGCGCTCCACCATCGCCAACTCCTTGGCCATGGACAGCGAGATCATGTAATCCTTGCGATTGTGAGCGCCCTGCACTTTGCTCCCCGAAACTGGGGAGCAAACAAAGTCCTTGTTTTCAATGAATTTATATTGCGTGGCGCGATCTTTCATCCACGTAGAAAAATCCTTACCCACTTGCAGAAAAGCATGCAGCTCACGCGCATTCACCGCAGGCAACAAGGCATCGCCAATTTGAAAATCCACCACCGGAATCAAGGCCTGCATGGTCAAGCCCTCCCCGATACGGTCGAACCGTCAGGCAGCGCAGGCCAGGCGCAACCTACCTCCACTGCCTGCACATTGATGCAATTCTGGATGTCATCTGCCCGGCCCTGAATGGCGCGCAGCACGGTGCCGACGATATCGCGGTGCAAAGGTTCGGTCGCCTGCCCCAGAAACACCTCGGCACAGCGTGCCATGGCAGATATCTGACTGAAGCCTTCTTGCGACAGACAGTCCATCGCCTCGACGGCGTGGCGCAAGTCACGGATGGCAGGATGATCGGGAGAAATGGAAAGGGATTGAGCAGCCATGATGGCCTCCTTCGATTGTGTTCAGTGATTGCCCCTTGTTCAGAGAGGCGGCCAGGCGCTTGAACACCGATCGAAGACGGCCCACAGAATTTCCCTCGCGAGTCTTGTATAGCTGTGGACACCCGGCCATAAGCAAGCATTGTCCTGTAGAGCAGGACAATGCGAAAGCCGTGATTGTGAAATAGCTGTCAGTCGGGACAGCCAACCGCTTCGATCAAGGTGTGTTCAGCACCTGCGGCCACTGTATGGACTTGAAGTGAAAGCGAAAACTGACCAATAGGCATGGCAGAAATGAAAACAGCCACCTTGATGATGGCTGCTTGAAATGGAGAAAGCCGGGGGCTCAAAACCGCTACCAGACGGCGGGCGTATTTCTCCCTAGCGGGAGTCTTGTATTAGCCACACACCCGGCCATAGACGGGCATTATCCTGCAATGCAATGCCTTGGGAAACTGACGGATGGTTGGCCGCAGTCTTACGGGTGCGTTGCCGCTGGTAGATAAGTGTTTTGAGCACCTGTGGCCACTCTAGGTACTTGAGTAGCAGGGCGAAACTGACCGATAGGCATGGCAGAAATGAAAACAGCCACCGAGTGGTGGCTGTTATTTTAGGCTATTGACTTGACTGAGCTTGAATTTCTTGTCTGCGCCTATTGAATGCAGCTTGAAAATTCACAGCAGGCAGTAATGGAGGCTCATAACCAGCATTTAGCAGAATAGTCGCAATGCTTGCACGAAGGAAAGGATATGCGATTGCCGGAGAGTTTACATTTGCAAAGCCCGAGGTCTCAACCCACTCAGCATTTACGGTCTCACTTGCCACAAAATTGGCAATAAACGTACCTCGAAACTCTTTAGCTTCGATCGGCATTGATATCTCAAATGCAATCTGAAACTGATTTGACATTTCAGGATTAAATTTGGACTCAACAGAAAAATTCATGCCCGAGTTTTCACCTTGCATATCAACCAATGCAAAGTTTTCAAATCGCGTAGAATCGAGTGAAATAGATATAGTCATAAATCAAGCAGCTAGCGATATTCCGTAATCTTCATCATTTGCGGAATACGTACTAAGTAACGATTGTTTAAAATCGGTTGGGAAATGTATCTCCCGAATTGAATAATTCAACACGTCGGCAGTTACATCACCCATATTAAAGACTAATTCAGAAGAGTTTGAAGAGTGTGCAAAATCAAAAGATATCATTTGCTCTCGCTCTTGCAGACTCTCTTCCAATTCGAAGTACATTGACAACAATTCGTCAATGGATTCCTCCATGATGCTTTTTAATGCTTCCTGATATACTTTTTTCATAACATCCCTCACTGTGGGATTTTAATATAACTCGCAAGAATTTTATTCAGCGAGATTACTTGCAAACATGCTTAGCCACATCTGATGTGGTTAGAATTCTATTGGATTTTAATCGATTAATATCCCTAACACCCATAATAGTACAGTTTGGCACTGTTATTGATGGCAGGGCGTACGAATAATTGCCGGATTCTATACTTGCAATGTGTTCATTTTTAATAACAGCCTGAGCTCTCATTTTCCTCAGAACCATATTAAAAATAATCGTCTTGTCAAATTTTTTGTTTCGATCCCTTGGAAACATTCCCTCAGAATAAAGTCGATCAACCAGAGCAAGGCTAATTTTATTAAACTCGGCTATTTCTGATTCATTTCTTAGGTCAACAAGGTATTCGTCATCAAAATCGAATATAGTTTCAAGCAAAACAGGTTGCTTGTGCTTTCGATAACGCCCCCACCCGATACCGGCACGGACGGCACATTTGAGTTCCCCGCACAGGAAAAAGTAAACTGCGTGACCAAGCCACTCTTCTTCACTAGTACTTGGGCGGAAAGTAGAACCCACAATGCTTAGGGCTGCATTACGTTCAGTGGAGTGATAGCCATAAACAATCGACATGTCTGGGACTTAGTTTTAATGATTTCAAATAGCCAAATGGGATAATAACACCCCATCACCCCAGTACGGCTAAGTAGAAATACTAATCCAACAGCCCTGCATCACAACACGAAAGCATCGATCAAGCTACAGCCCCGTCACCAGCTAGACTCCTACATCATAGGATACACGCATGTCAATAATACAGAAAATCAAATTTTTCAATTGTATAGTACGTGCGTGGCACGCGCCTAGGCACTAGATGCCCTGTCACCCCACCAAGAATCTGCTATCACAGTATTCAGATTTCACCCCACCACCACCCAAGCAGCTTCTTCACCACCAGCGCAAGCAACAGAGCGATAACGCTGGCAATGGCAAAGATGATCTTGCCTGCCGTGCTAGTCATCTCCATTGCATCCTCTCCCCTCATGGCACTCAACCAGCCCTGCTGTCTCACCCTTGATATGTGCGTGCCGGCCTGGCTGTCAGCACCTTCCCGGACAGTCAGTCCACATGCCCCTTGGCCAGGGCCGTATTCCCCGCCACGTATCGCTTCCACGCTGCGATCCAGTCCGTGGCCATGGCCTGTTGCGCAGTGGCCAGCGGCAGGCTGCCGTCACACACCATGCGATACAGTACCACTTCGAGCTGATCTTTCTTCGCGGCATTCCATTCGCTCTTGCGTGGCTGCGGCCAGAGGTTCTGCGGGTCGCGCGGCGCACCGCCGATGCTCAGGGCAATCAGGTGGTCTTCTTCATAGTCCTTGGGATTGGTGTCGGCGTAGCCATAGTCCTGGATCTGCGCCTTCTTCAGCTTGTTGGTGTAGCTGGCCGGTGGGCGGATGGTCTTGGTAAAGCCTTTCACACACACGGTTTGCTGGATGTTGTCCTGGGTGATGTCCGGGTTGATGGCACCGGGGGTCATGGCACGATTTGGCAGATCGGCCGCAAAGCTGGTGGCGCTGGCAAGGGCAAGGATGAATGCGAGGTGTTTCATGGTGATGGTGTGCTGTTGCGGTTGAATTAACGGTTACTTGCGACGCCCCGGCCACCAGAGAATCAGATCCGCCACCGCCGCACAGATCAGCGCGATACCGAACGCCACATAGACGGCGGCATTGATGTTTTCCACGCTGGTATTGGCAGCTACCGCCATGGCGGTGTAAACCGCGCACAGTCCAGAATGGCGTGAATCATCGCAGGGACTGGATGGGAATAGAAACGCCAACCAGCCTATCCACACGCATATCGGCCCGACGGTCAGGCTGACCTGCAGCCTGCGTTGGGCATTTTCGGGAATCGTCTGGATAGCCGCACGGATGCGTTGCCAACGCGTGGGCACCTTGTCTTTAATCATGCTACGCTGCCCTGCACGGTGATGCGTCTAACAGAGCGGCGAAAGAGGATGGCAAACACCAGGCCAATCAGCAGTATGGACGGCGCTGCCAGCTGTTGGCCAAAAAATGCCAGACCCGGGTTGTGCAGCATAAACCCGATAAATTTGAATAACTGTAGTACCAGCCAGGGAACGAGCAGGAAGGAAAGCAAATAGGCAGCCAACCATTTTCGCTTGGTTTTCCAGGTGACTTTTCTGGAGAAAACGATGCTGATGGGTGCCCAAAAAAAGACGGCCAGATCAATCAACAAGATCAGCATCCAGGCCATTACGGTTGCCATGGTTTTCCTCAGTAATGCCATGCACAGCTGCTGGCAGGAGTAGGCGGGTAAACGCTTTGCGAATAGTTGTTAGATGATAATACTTGCATGTCATTTCCGGCCAATGTTATGGAAAAGCCATCATGCTGATTGCTGCTCTTGCCAGCCGGTCCCAGTACGCCACAGCACCCTCAGCCGTGGTAACAGCGTTACCCATGCACGAATGGCCAAAACCTACTCCGCCCCATTCTCCCCCGGCATCAGCTCAATCCCCAGCGCATCCGCCACATAGCGGTTGTTCTCGGCCGTGTCGGCAAAAGACCAGTCCTTGTCCATCAAGGAGCGGATATAAAACGCATCACTGTAGCGAGACCAATACCAACAAGGCAGAAAGTACGCCAGCAAAGCCAGCAGAATGGAGCCGCCCAGCACGCTGGCCAGCAGCATGCCCAGCATGGTGGGCAGGGATAGCTTCAGGAAGATCAGCGGCTGATTGCGCGTGATGGCCTCAACATGGCCTGCCAGCAGTGTGACAAGAGAGGGACGACTGAAACGGACTTTACGCAATTTGCCGTGGTCGGAAAAAAGAATATGCATGGTTGTTTTTTAATAATTTTTTATTGAAAAGCCCGGCAAGCCTCATCGCCGGTGTTTGGCTGAGGACGATAGTTCAGCCAGCCGAAGCCGTAGTGTTTACCCCACCCCGCTGCGCATCCATCCGCCGCAGCACATCCGCCAGGTTCTTCACCGGCTCGTTGCCGGGGGTTTTGGGCAGCCGGAAGGCCAGCAAACCAGCCTGGCGCACCGCGGCGTCGCGCTTTTTGTCTTGTTCTTCCTTGCCACGATGGCTGCTATCGTCCAGCTCGATCACCGCCACCACACTCAGGTCCTGGCGGCAAATCACAAAGTCCGCCACTTTCTGCCGCATGGTGCCGTACAGCGCATAGTTCTGCTCGCCAGTACCACCCTTGGTGCTGAGGATCTGGCTGAAACCAACTTGGGCCAGCACGATGAAATCCGGCGACAAGTGCTCCACCAGCCGCCAGTAGCAGCCCTGCTCACGCTCGGACAACAAGGTTTTGTTTTTCAGGCAGAAGCGCGCATTACCGTAATCCACCGGCTTCTTGATCACCGGCCGGAACACCTGCTCCGGCTGCGTTGCCGGCACGTGCGCCATGCGTGGCTCTTGCCAGCGCGCATTCTTTTTCTTGCGCCCACGCCTGCTGCCTTGCTTGTTGGACAGCATCAGTGACAGCACGCCAAAGCCCGCTATCAGGATCAACGGCCACTTGAGCGCCTGGAAGATGGGTGCCAGCAAGGAGCTTGGCGTAGGCATCACGGGCACCACCTGCGGTAGCTGTGGCGTGGGTTGTACGGCAGGCTGCGCTGGCTGGGGTGTAAAAGGCTGCGCCGGTTGCGCTTGCTGCGGGGTTTGTGTGACAGGGGCCAACATCGGCTGCACCTGCACTGGCGCAGCTGGCTGGGCCGACTGCACAGACGCAGGCTGCCCGGCATTCATGACGGTACAGCCGGGGTAGTTGCTGTAGATCACCCGCCCGGTTTGCGGGTCGGTACAGGTGTACACCTGGGCGGATGCAAATGTGCTGGCTAACAGTGCGGATAAGAGCAATAATTTACGCATTCAAACATCATATTGCGAATCCTGGCCGGATGCCAAATTACACGCATCCGGCCCAGCAATTTATTCTATCAGCGCGTTATAGCTTGCCACTGCGCAAATACAGGTCCAGCTTTTCAATAATGTTGGCAGACACAAACAAGCGTTGCGCCAGCGTCTGGCCAGCTTGCAATTGGGCTGCAGACAGCTTGCCCACCAGCTCATCTCGATTTACTGCGGCTTCCTTTTGCCCCTTTACCGCCGCCACCTTGTACAAGGCATACGCCGCAATCAGGTTTCTTTTTACCCCACTGCCTCTCTTATAACAGCTTCCCAGATTACGCAGCGCATCCTCACTGCCTTGCGCAGCAGCCAATCGATACAACTGCACCGCCTGATCCATACTTTTTGGCAGCCCCCAGCCTTGCTCATACATAAGTCCCAGGTTGGTTTGTGCACCAGCAAACCCTTGCTCAGCCGCCTTGCGGAACCAGACCACCGCTTGTGCATCGCTTTGCACCACCCCGCGGCCCTGTTTATACATCACCCCCATGTTGAATTGCGCCTGGGCGTTATCCTGCTCGCCTGCTTTTCGGTACAGGGCAACTGCTTGCGTATCGCTCTGCTCTACCCCACGGCCTTGCTCATACATTAATCCCAGGTTAGTTTGCGCTTCAGCAAACCCTTGCTCAGCTGCCTTGCGGAACCAGACGACCGCTTGTGTATCGCTTTGCGCTACCCCACGGCCTTGTTCATACATCAATCCCAAGTTGGTTTGCGCATCAACAAGTCCTTGCTCAGCTGCCTTGCGGTACCAGGCAACCGCTTGCGTATCACTCTGTTTTACTTCCCGGCCTTTGTCATACATCCGTCCTACCGCGAATTCCCCGGCCGCATTCCCCTGTGCAGCTGCTTTGCGGTACCAGACCAGGGCTTGCGCATCGCTTTGCACTACCCCGCGCCCATTGGCATACATATCACCCAGATTAGCTTGCGAGTAGGCAACCCCTTGCTCGGCAGCCTTGCGGTACCAAGCCACCGCCTGCGTATCACTTTGCGCCACTCCGGCACCATTGGCATACATTACACCCAGGGCATCTTGTGCTATGCCGTGACCTTGCTCAGCCGCCTTGCGATACCAGGCCACCGCTTGCACATCACTTTGCGCTACTCCACGCCCTTCGCGGTAGGCTTCGGCCAGGCTGAACTGTGCATCCGCATTACCCTGCACCGCCGCTTTACGGATTAACTCGACCGCCCGGGCAGCATCTTTCTGTACTCCCAAGCCGTCTGCATAGAGCGACCCCAGCAGATACTGCGCATCGGCATTCCCTTGTGCAGCTGCCTTGCTGGCCCACTCAAACGCCTTGCCATCATCCTGCTCAACCACCTCACCTGCATGGTACTGCGCCGCCAGTTGGGACTGTGCCTGGGCATTGCCTTGGGCAGCCTGTTGCAATACCTCTGCCAGAGGCAAGGATTCGGCACGCGCCATGTAACTGCCCAGAAGGACACAAAGCAGAAGAGGAAAGCTGGAGAGAGATTTTTTCATGGCGATAGTGTGCTGTTTACAAAGTTGCCAAATCATTACTTATTCTAATGGCATCTGCAATAAACATTGCAGATACACATCAAGACTGATGAGCTACTGGACGCGTGGACACCTCACCTGCCATCGAGCAGCACAGGTAGTTCATCGGCCAGGTGGTGGCAGAGAGGGTGACCAGAAGGGGCGGCTAATGCCACTTCATAGATGATAAGGGTGGAGTACCACCCTTCGGTCAGTTTACGGCCACATTGGCCGCAACGGATCTCGGGATAAGACATCTGCAAGGTGTTCCTGGTAAAGGAAGCCGCTAGACTGGCCACACTTTCAGCTGAAGGTGGCAGCCTTGGGCTGGCTTGCAGGGATGATCTGCGGGTCAGCTGTCCGGGTGGGTGTTGGACGCACCTGCCCGGTCGCTGTTCTCAAGGGGAGTCCACGTAGATGGAAGGGTTTACTGCGTGCACATTTAAGTCAATTGGCATATGATATTGCGGAATTTATACTAAATGAACCTGACGGCTGAGCTACCCTGGCTAAACGCAGTGACCATTCAAAAAAATCGTTGCTAGACCTCTAAATGCCGAACTAAATCATGACACCAAAAACACAACGCAACGCCAGCCATTCCGAAATTAGAAATGGGAATCTGTATGCACTTTTGTCATGCTGTACGGACAAGGAGCTACTACCCTTGGTTGATCTTGTAAAAGACCAACCAAGTAGCTCTCTCAAAAAAAATATTGAATTCAAACTGGAGCCATCCAGACCAAGCCGTTTCTACATGGCACTGGCCGATGACTTTCTGGAGTTTGGCGGAAACTCCGTCGTTAATGCCCTACGGAAGTCAGGTCCAACCTATCAGCAAGTTGTGATGGATGTTTGCAGCAGGTTAGGGGTACCAGTAAACGGTAATGGGATTGTTGATAACGAATCCCTGTTGCTTGAGCTTTACCTGGATCGAGAGTGGAAATCCCTTTCCGAAAGCGAAAGAGAGAGTGCCGTAGCCCGGGCTAGGAATGCGGCCCTGATTGAAGCATATCCAGCCTCAGCAATGGCTGCAGCTATATTAGGATCCCCTCTCCAAGCCGCCACGGACCCCGCCTATCGCATTACAGTTCCCGGCGTTATTCACGTTGCCTACTTGCGCAGGGTGATATTGGAGGAAATCAATGCAGAGAAAAGTCATGCTCTGACGATAGCAAACGAGTTACCCCAGACCACGAATCACGCTCGTGCCATTGCAACAATACAGGACTCTGCTGGCAAAGACCTGATCTCTGTCGGGGAACTCGATATTTATGGCGACAGCCAATGGCCAGTACTCAATGACCCGACTCAAATCAATACACTCAATGCAATTTTACAGGCTATTCCGGCTGTAGCGACCGCGACGGAAGTGGCCAGCACCAGATACATGGAAGTCGTAATCGATGGTCCTTTGCTAAAAGCCAAGGGAGTCGATGGGTATCGCCTCATTACCATCAAAGATGGAACATTCAGTCATGGCACATTACTTGACCCATCCTCACTCTCTCAAATTGTCAATCCTGCCGCACTCTTGCAGATTGTTTCTGTCGTGGTCGGCCAGAAACATCTGGCAGATATCAAACGTGAATTAACTGAAATCAAGAACACCCTGAAATCCGTATCGGAATTCCAGCAAAATGAACGTTTCACTAAAATAACAGGCATTATCAAGTACATCGAACAACATGCCACATCCATTCTTTCTGGAGCACCAGCCGACGCGGTCAGTAATATGCTGGAAACGAATGAACGTGATCTGATCATCTTGATCGATCACTTCATTACCGATATTCGTAGCGGGACTGCGGCAATTACAACCCTGTCAGATCCGGATAAGTTTGGCAGCGAAGGAATTAAAAAAGCTATTGAGGACCAACACGCGCTAGTTTCAAGGCACTACCAAAGCGCATTGCTTGCAGTTCGCGCCCGTGCAGCCAACCTTCAACTCTCAATACATACGGGTCTAAGCAGTGAATTGCGCCAAGCACGGCTGGAACAAATTGAGGAATGCCTTAAAGAACTTGGCGAAGACGGATACATGGCAAGGGACACTGCAATCCACATGCGAGAGAAAATTCGCAGCATCTCGGCCAGAACCAACAAAGCCAAAACCCTGAACCAGCGGAAGCTAGAATTACTTTCACTGAATAAAACTCTGAATGATAGCCTGCGAAAATATCGCTTAGAAATTGAAAAATGCATGGCAGAAGCAGATTTCAGCAATGCTGCACAACATGAACCAACTAGGTTGCATATACGAATGGAAGGGAACCAAGTTAGAGGACTGAAGGCTATCTGAGCCCAAAATTAATGAGGACTAGGGATTTTTCATGAAATTGAATAGAGGCATCGCATCGAGATCTCACACAACATCAAGCTCATTCATCTTGCCAAACATGCACATACTATTGCACCATTAAATGCAGCACAAAAATATGAAATAAAGCCGAAAAGATTAATCTGCACAAAAAAACACATTAGGCACGCAGAATTAATTTCTTAACCAACAGAACATCACTGACGCAGATCGAGTCTCATTAAATGGAAAAAGAAATATCAATAAACAATCTAAATAAATTCGCACTCACAATCAAAGAATATTCAAAAAACGAAAAATTATCCCACGTAGACATAGCGTACAATGCAAAAGCATATCTATTGGCAGGAGTACGGTGCTTAGAGGAAGTAAAGATTCCAGGGGGCGTGCAGGTCCTTGTGGGGCCAGGAATCGTCTGCCATGCATTTTCAATTGAACTTCTACTAAAGGCATTGCTGCACTTCCATGATATAGAAATAAAAAGAATACACAAGATAAATGAGCTATTTTCACTTCTAGACGAATCAATTAAAAAAGAAATAAAAAGCAAATACGAAGCAATTATCCCCAAGCCAGGATTCGAATCCATAATCAACCAAGCCGAGCGATTGTTTGTCAAAATTCGATACGAACACGAAGAGAGTAATATTGAATTCCCAGAAACAGAAATCCAAATATTAAATAAAATATTTTACGATTACTGCCAGGAATTATGGGATCTAAAATAACTTAAAACAATATATACAATTAACAGACCGAGTCAATCAATTCAACCGCAGCAATCACAACCACAAATTAGAATTAATATTTTACTGCCCCCCATAAATTATGATTTGGCAATTGCTAAAATTAGAAAGGCAACGTTGATCGCAACGTATGCCAGCACCAGCCACTGAAGCAGGGAAATCAGTTTGGCGATCTGATTCCCTGCTTTTGCTTGCTCGCGGATGTCCTGTGCCAAACTGAAGCCAGGGTGGATGGCCTTGCGCTTTTTGACATCGCGGAAATAGAGCAGCATGAGTACTGCGTACAAGCCGGTGACGAGTACCATGAAGATATTGTCCATGTGGAACACTGCCTCATGAAAATGGATGGATTGCCGGATCTGGCCTGACGTCATCTTACCCAATCATCATCAAGTGGCCTATCTGGCTTGCCACTCTTCACCACCCCTTCGGTCAGTATTCACCTTGCATCATCGTCGCTAGAGTTTGCCGCAGGTGCTCAACACACCTACATCAGCGGCAACCGCGCCCGAAAGCAACGCGGCCTTTGCACATCCATAGCTTTCGCATTGACCAGTTCTGCTGGACAATGCCCGTCTATGGCCGGGCGTCTGTAGCGATAAAAGACCCTTCGGGGGAAAGCTATGGGCCGTTCTGATGTCGGTGTTGAAGCACCCGGCCGCCCTCTCAACAGGGGCGACACTCAACAAAACATCAGGAGGCCATCATGGCTGCTCAATCCGTAATCCCTCCCATCGCCCCCGACCACCCCGCCATTCGTGACCTGCGCCACGCCGTTGAACTGATGGATTGCCTGTCGCAGGAAGGCTTCGGCCAGATTGCTGCCATTGCCCGTTGTGCCGAGGTGTATATCGGCCATGCCACCGACCCCTTGCGCCAGGACATTCTGGCGACGGTGCTGCGCGCGATTCAGGGCCGCGCTGATGACATTCAGAACAGCATCAACTTGCAGGCGGAGGATGTGGGGTGCAGTTGGCCCAGCGCGTCAGCCGATGCCGTTCCGATGAAGGGGGTGTGACCATGCAGGCCCTGATTCCGGTGGTGGATTTCCAGATTGGTGATGCGGCTGTTCCGGCGGTGAATGCGCGGGAGCTGCATGCGTTTCTTGGTGCAGGAAAGAAATTTCCAGATTGGATCAAAGAGCGAATTGCTCAATACGGCTTCACAGAAAACAAGGACTTCGTTGCTCTCGCTGAGTCAGACAATTTTGTGCAGAAAGGTTTTTCCCTAAATAGGGAAAAACCCCTCACAGGCAGGCCCAGCAAGGATTTCATGATTTCGCTGGCCATGGCCAAGGAGCTGGCGATGGTGGAGCGCAACGACAAGGGCAAGCAGGCGCGGCTGTACTTTATCGCTTGCGAGCAGCGCATGTTGCAGCAGGCTAGTCAGGCGGCCTTGCCTGCTGGTGATGCCATCCCGCCGGGCTGCCCGCGCTTTAATGGCGTGCCGGTGCTGACCAATCAGCAATTGCAGGCCTTGTTACAGGTGAGCCGCCACACAGTGCGCAGTAACCGTATCCTGCGGCCGGGGCGCTTCAAGGTGGGGGTGCATTTCTTCAACCTGAGTGGCGAGCCGCTGCGCAACTTCACCCTGGACAATATCAACAACGGGGTATTCACCCGGCGCGGCGGGCGGCGGCTGACGATATGGAGCCTGGCCGGAGTGGAGGCGCATTTGCAGATGCTGCCACCGTCGACGGCGGAACCGGCACGGCAGCGGCTGCAGCGTTTTCTGGCTGGTGAGGCGGAGTTACTGGCTGACAGTGACAGCCCCACTCTACCACCCCTGCCTGCATTGTCAGCACCCGTAGAGCCGGAAGCCGTCAGCCACCAGCAAACGCCCAGCACCGCGCAATGTCACGCAACACTGTGTTTTCCCTCTGCCACCGCCTTCGGCCTGGCGATGCCGGACATCCTCAGCCTGATGCAACGCCACGGCGCGCAGCTGGCGGAGGTGGTGACGGAGGGGTGATGGGATGGGGCCGGGTGGGTGTAGTGGCATCCACCCGGCTGCGGGTGCTAATCAGGTTATACGCGGGGAAGGCAGTTCTTGGCGCGTGCGCAGCCAAGTCAATTGGCATATAATGCTATAAGACAACAGCCGTGATGGGTGGCAGCTGTCGGCCAGCAGTTGCCATCCAACGAATACAAAATAACCGTCAGCTATAGCTCCTTGACCAGACAATCAGTATCGCTGGTAAAATAGCCACTCAGATTGCGGATATTCATGCTCCTTGTTGAGAGATGCTCGCCTATCTCGAACCCCTCATGTCAAAACGAAACGGCTGATGTCTCTGCGCACACTACGCACCTTAGTTGCCATAGCCCAATACGGTTCATTTGTCCGCGCCGCAGAGGCTGTGTGTCTCACTCAGTCTGCCGTTAGTCTGCACGTCCGAAGCCTTGAAGAAGACTTCAATGCCCCTTTGTTCGACCGTACCCGCCGTGTTCCCGTCCTGACCGAGGCTGGTCACCGTGCGGTGGAGCGGGCCCGGGAAATCCTTTCCCTTTACGATGGGATAGCCTCAGAGCTGGGAGACCAGGGCGAGCTCACCGGTCGCCTGCGCCTGGGAGCAATTCAGACCGCCTTGGCTGGCTCATTGCCAGCCGCTCTGGCTGCATTGCGCCAAGCGCACCCAAGGTTTCGTGTCATGGTGAATTCCGGGATGTCGGCCGAACTTGCGATTCGGATTGACGCTGGCGAATTGGATGCGGCAGTCACCACTGAACCCGTCAAGCCCCATCCGACCGGATTGGTCAGTGCCCCGCTCTATCAGGAAGGGTTCTGGATTATTGCGCCGCCGGGGATGGAGAGCAGCGATGCCAAAAGCCTGCTCCAGGAGAATGCCTTCATTCGCTTCGACCGTCGGGCCTGGGCTGGACGAACCATCGATACAGAGTTGCGTCGCATGCGCCTGCGGGTTCAGACAGAAATGGAGCTGGACAGCCAGGATGCCATCATCCATATGGTCGCCTCGGGACTCGGGGTCGCCGTCATCCCGTTGTCGAGGCGCGAGTTGGCCAAGCTGCCAGGGCTGACTTGCCTGCCGTTTGCTACGCCGCAAGCCCAACGAACGGTCGTTCTGCTGGAACGAGAGGACCGACCTGCCGGCCGCCTTGCTGCCGCGCTCGCCGAGGCAATTCGTGCACAGGCCGGCGACGAGGCAATCAATGAGTAAAAGTTGAGCTAATCGAGATTTAATATCGATTTTTTTCAACAGCCAATCTCGTTATCGTAGCGCCATGTTTTTCACTATATGTACGCTATGTCTTCCAATACTCCCACCCTGTCGCCGATTCTTCTCATGGCCCGTCATGCTGCGGCATTACGCGCAGAAGGCCATGACGTCGTCGACCTCACGCTGGGCGAACCCGATTTTTCACCGCCAGCGCATGTGCTTGCTGCGACCCAGTCTGGCTTGGGACAGAAATTAGGCTATTCCCCATCAAACGGCATTCCGGAACTGCGCCGGGCCATCCAGACGAATCTGCTCACGAAGCACCATCTCTCCTACGACGACGACCAGATAGCTGTCGGTTGTGGCGCCAAGCAGGTTATTTTCAACGCTTTCAGCGCGTCATTGAGACCGGGTGACGAGGTCATCATCCCCGCCCCGTACTGGGCGAGCTACCCGGATATGGTGAAAATGAATGGGGGTACCCCGGTCATCGTTCCCACGGCACTGAGTAATGGTTTTCGCCTGACGCCGGAGATGCTGCTAGGCGCCCTCAACGAACGGACTCGCTGGGTGGTGCTCAATGCCCCCGGCAATCCGTCGGGTACACTCTATTCCGAAGACGAACTGCGAGGTCTGGCGGAAGTCTTGGAAGGTTTTCCGCAGACTTTTGTTCTGTCCGACGACATCTATTCTCACATCCGTTACACCCCAGAGGCTTACGCAACACTCGCTGCTGCGCCCAAGTTGTTTGAGCGGACGCTCCTCATTGATGGGGTGTCGAAAGCCTATGCCATGACCGGTTGGCGGGTTGGTTGGGGATGTGGCCCGGCTAACCTAATTAGCGCTATCACTTCAGTGCAATCGCAGAATTGCACGCAAACCAGTACCTTGAGTCAGTTGGCGGCTATCGCTGCATTGTCTGGCCCCCAGGAATTTCTGGAAGAACGGGCTGCCATCTATCGGCAAAGGCGCGATGCAGCCCTGGAGGTGCTACGCGGCAGCCAGGCGCTGGAGGTGGTGGAGCCTGAGGGGGCTTTCTATCTTTTCCCCAAGGTTAGCGGTGTCATCAACGATGCCAAACTGGCGCTCCTTCTGCTCGAGGCAGGCGTTGCTACGGTACCAGGAAGTGCGTTCGGTATGCCAGGGTATCTCCGACTGTCGTTTGCCACCGATGAGGCGCTATTAGTCGAAGGATGCAGGCGCCTAGTTGCGTCGCTGGAGGGTGCTGCATGATTGCGACATTGCTCTTAGCGCTGGCTCCTATTGTGCTGTTAATTACTATAGGCAGCGGGCTACGCCGAAGCCATTTCCTGGCCGAGTCGTTCTGGCCACAAGCCGAGCGTTTGGGATATTACGTCCTGCTCCCTTCACTTTTTTTACACGGTCTGGCTACGGCGCGTCTGGATGGGGTTCCTATCTGGGCAATGGTGGCGACCTTGGTCTGCTCAACCGTCTTTGTCGCCGTTATTCTGGTGGGAATGAGGAATCATCTGTCGGTAGACGACCCGGCCTTTACGTCTGTATTTCAAGGCGGCGTGCGGTTCAATAATTACGTTGGCGTGTCAGCCGCAGCGGGCATCTTTGGGGTGCAAGGCATAGCACTAGCCGCAGTCGCCAATGCGGCTATAGTTCCAACGGTCAACGTACTCTGCGTGCTTGTTTTTGCACGCTACAGCAGTCACGGACGGTTGTCTCCGAAGAAGGTGGCCTGGCAACTTGCGATGAATCCGCTCGTTTTGGCATGCATAGTAGGTATCGCTTTGCAAGTGTTGGGCATGGGGCTGCCTCCTGTGGTTGAGCCTGTTTTGAAAGCACTGGGACTGGCCTCTTTGCCACTTGGCTTGCTTTGCGTCGGGGCGGCACTGGAGTTTTCAGCAGCGAAAAGCTGGCTGAGGCCAATTGGCGCCTCATCAGCGGCCAAGTTTGGTCTTATGCCGCTGGCGACGCTTGGTGCCTGTCACGCCTTTGGCCTGAGCGGCCCAGTCGCAATCGCAGTGTTGTTGTTCCAATCCCTCCCAACAGCCTCGTCGTCCTACATCATGGCTAGGCAACTTGGCGGCGATGCTCCGTTAATGGCGGGTATCGTGGCGGCCCAGACACTTCTCGCCGCAATTGCTTTGCCACTGTCTGTCCTAGGGGCGGCAAGGCTTATGAATTGAGTTTAGGTTAGTGGCCGCTTTGATTAAGAAAGCAGACACGCAAGGAAGAGTGCCGGACTGTCTGGATTGGGTCGAAACCAGCCACTCACCAAGGCGCTGCCCATGCAGCGCCTTTTTCATTCCCGCCGCCCTGCCTGCACCAGCCCCGCCCTTTCCAGCACGCATTGCCCGTACTGCGCCGCCAGTTGCAGGTAGCGCCGAGCCAGGTCGTCCCAGCTGGGGCTGTCGGGCGGTTCAATGGTCGGCAGCGGCCGGGTGAGGCTGGGCGGTGGTGATGGTGTGGTTGATGGTGGCGATGGCGGTTTGAAGCTGCTGCAGGCGGCCAGCGTCAAGCTGGCAATCAGCAGGCAGTGGTGTGGTTTGGGCATAGCGGTAGTAGTCCTGGAGTTGGCGGGCGCTGGTGCTGGCCAGCCGGGTGGTTTGTTGTTGCACCCGGTCGGCGATGGTGGTCAGGCGTTGGGTTTGGGTGACGTAGTCGGCCAGGGCCTGCCGGGCTTGTTGCAGTTGCTGGGTGTTGGCCTGGGTGGCGAGCTGGTCGCCCTTGCTGTGCCAGCCGTGCCACCAGCTGGCGGCCAGCAGCGCCACGCCCAGCACAGTGAGGGGTAGCGGCTTCATGCTTGCAGGCCCGGCAGGTAGACGGTGTGGCCATCGCGCTTGATGGCGGTGAGGAGCTGGCTGCGGCCGTGGGCGGGTGGCAGGCGGAAGCCGATGTGCACCCAGCCGCCGCTGTGCGGGAATTCGCAGATGAGCTGGTCGAAGGCAATGTGGCCGGCGGCGCGGGCGGCTTCGATGGCCTGGCAGATGGCCAAGGGGCTACCGAACCGGGGCGCGACAAAGTCACAAGCCAGGCCGTGGCGGTGGGCGCTGGTGGGCGAGCCGCGAACGGCTTTGTTGACCAGCTCGCTGCGGTAGCAGGACAACACGGTGATAGGCACGTCGCCCAGCAGGCTGCGGATTTGCTCCATGCGCTGGGCGGTTTGGCGGATGTGCTCGATCTCGGCCGGTGTCGGCAGGTTGGCCAGCCCTTGTCGGGCGGCGGTGGCGCTATGGGTGAGCTCGCGCAGGGTGAAG
>NZ_JACAXB010000044.1 GCF_013391415.1 Aquitalea sp. LB_tupeE | reverse complement strand
CCTGGGTTTTGATGATGGCGACCCGGACCACCCTTACATTGCGTCGGTGCTGCACGACAGCAGCAAGCCGGATCACATCGACAGTGGCTGGCACACCCGCAATGTCATCCTCACCCGTTCCCACAACAAGCTGCGCATGGAGGATTTGCAGGGCAAGGAGCACATCAAGCTGGCCACTGAATACGGCAAGACCCAGTTGAATATCGGCCACCTGGTGGATGCCCGGCGCCAGCCGCGCGGCGAGGGTTTCGAGTTGCGCAGCGACCAGTGGGGGGCCGTCCGTGCCGGTCGGGGGCTGCTGCTGTCCGCCCACGCCCAGCCGGGGGCTGGCGGCCCGCAACGCGAGATGGCGCAGGCGCTACAGCAACTGCAGCGGGCCAATCACGGCATCGACAGCCTGAATGCCGCCGCCAGCCAGGCTAGGGCTGACCCGGTTTCCTTGCAAGCGCAGCTGGATTTGCTCAATCAGCAAGTAAAGGACCTGCAGCAGGCGGTGCTGCTGGCCAGCGCCCCGGCCGGCATGGCGCTCACCAGGGGTGGCAGCCTGCACGCTGCCGCCGGGCAGGACATCGCTCTCACTGCCCAGCGCCATGTGGGCA
>NZ_JACAXB010000043.1 GCF_013391415.1 Aquitalea sp. LB_tupeE | reverse complement strand
TACCATCCTGCTCGGCATCCAGCACCGCATCCGCCGTCAGATAGTTGAAATCGGTACGCCGCACGCTGCGCAACATGCTGCGATGGTGAATCTGCCACTGCTGGATGGCCGGGCTGTCATCCTGGCGCAGGCCGCCGGGCGGTGGCAGCGGCATATCCAGCAGTCGCCCGCGCCGGTAGTGCTCCAGATTATCGCCAAACAGCAACACCGCCTTGTCGGCCTCCTCCACCACACACTGGTAAAACAGACCGGCCTCGGCCGCCAGACGGGAGAGGAACTGCAAATCTGACTCGCGCCACTGGGTGAGGTGGGCATGGGTGGGCAGCGGCGCAGTCAATTGAAACCGCACTTCACTGGCGGCAAAGCCATGCTGCTGCAACACCGCGGTGATGACCTGCTGCACCGTGTTGTTCTGAAACAAACGGCAGGTGCTGCCCTCGGCCAGCAGGCACAGGCGCGGGCCGATGGCAAAGCGGTAGCGGGTTTCCTGCACATTGCTGTCCTCGCGCCAGGCCTCGCACACCAGGCCATGCCACACGCGCTGCAAGGCGGGGTCGGCCGGAGGGCTGGGCAAGCCCGGAAAGGAAGGCAGCGGATTGA
>NZ_JACAXB010000042.1 GCF_013391415.1 Aquitalea sp. LB_tupeE | reverse complement strand
GCTCGGCAGTTGTCCAGCCTAGCGCTACCGGTTACGGAACCAGTCTGCCAACACGTCCTTCCCTAGTTTCAGTTCGCAATCGACCTCCCGCATGAAATCGGCTACCTCATTGTCCTTGAATGTGACTCTGACTAGATGAGAGCTTGAGACGTCCACTATGGCAGTGGCGTGTGCTTGCAACACTCTTGGACTTGACAAGAGCTTGGTGGTTAATTTGTCCAACGGCGTATACGGTTTTAATTCTTCGATAGTCTTGTGAAAACGAAAAAGCTGATAGTCGAGCTGCCTGCGCAGGCTTACTTCTATTTCCGATCGGTGCTTTGCGACGAGGCTGTCAAAACCTGCTGTATTACGTCCCACAGTGGACGCGAGCTTTGCCTCAACTACATCCATTTCATGGAGTGAATGTAAGGCGGTGAAGATACCAGTGGAAATCGATGCATACATACGCGTGACCGGCATGTTGTATTCAGAGTTACCGATGCCTTCCACCGGCTCAACTTGTGAGCTAGAAACCTGATGGTAGAATGTACCTGCTCCGTAGGCGTCTTTCGCCCATGCATATTTGTTGCGGACGGCATTGAGCATCTGAGGATACACAGTACTCCAGACGCCGCTAACTGCAGGCCCCCTGTCCTCAGTGAAAAGACGCTTCACACAAATTATGGTGCAGCGATCTCTGGATACTAGGTCATCAATTACACGCTTGTACTTAGGTGCAATCTCATTCCCGTTTCCATCGGCGATCAGAATGAAATAACAGTGCGCGAGCCCGACCTCTTGGAAAGCATCAATGATTTCGCAGATTGCTCTACCTGACACCACTGTGTCGATGAAGATAAACTTCTCTTGCGGCAAGTCGCGTGGCAGTGCGCTAAGCCAAGACCGTTTCGCTAGCCGTTCGACAAGGACCTTGTAGAAGCCAAGGTAAGGGTCCTTGCCGTCACGCTTAACGATCGCAGCGAGTACCCGGCTCCAGTACCTGCGGATTGCAGCGGTTGTCTGTGTCGCATCGTTGGGGTCTGCCGAGAATGGAAGCACCAGTTCTTGCATGAACGGCGATCCAATGAGCTCCATATTCTGCTGATACCTCTCTTGGTAGGTCGGGAGTGCCCGCAATTCGAGATTCCACGCGCTTTCGGCGGCCCTAATGAATGGCACAGAGCCTCTGCTCGGGACAACCAAGTGTCTGAAGCCCTCTTGGCACAACACGCGAATGTAGGACGACAATTGTCTTGACGCATTCGCGTAGTCAATTAGATTGTCCGCAGTAAAGTCGTTTTGCCAAATGGCGGACGGGATCGCACCTGGTAAGGCGGTCATGTGAAATTTCCTAGGCCTAGGTATCAGGCCCTGCGCTGACACCTAGGCCAAAAGTAATAGATGGTAGCTCAGGCCGAAGTGAGGGCAAATGATTTGCGCTGAACTTCTGCTTTGAGTAGATAGTATGCGTTCTCAGAGGCAGAGTGCAGTCATTTGATAACGGAACTTAGAAATGGCCGGTATCTTCTAATAACTTTCGCTGATTTTCTACTACGTTGCAAGCAACAATGGGTCGAGTGCAGCCCTAAGTAGCAGAGGAAAGCCATCATTTAGACGCTGTGATCGTCACTGGCAACTGCGGACTGATTGCTAACGTTGCGCTTGGCCTGTAAGGCCGAGCTTGGCGCATCATCAGTTGGTTGTCCGTAGTTATCCTTCTCATAACTAATTAAAAACGGCTGCTTTCAATGTGAAAGCAGCCGTAAACCTACCTAGTAGGCTATGGGCGATTCAAGAGGATGATATTTATATCAGCTATTCTGAATCTGAATTGTTGTCATTTAAGTCATTTTTATCAACTGCGGCAGCTTCCCAGTTCGCTTCAGCATCCTCAACAAGTTTGCGAATTATTTTCAGGTCAGCTATTGCAAAACCATATGTAAAGCTGGATTCAACCTTATTTTTCTTTGATTTTGTCAAGCTGCGATGAATATGATCTGGGCCGTATGCGACTTTGTGATGATTCGCAGAGTCGATTCTTGATATCTGCTTTTTTGTTGGGTCTTGAATATTATAAGCATAATCAGAAAGCGAGTCTTGCCTGAGGATGATCCTAAACCCAGACTTGCGGAGGGCTGTAATGGTTTTTTCCTTTACTTCGATCGTGCAATCTAACTCTACTTTTATCGCTTCACAACTTATTGTAATTGTTCGGTTGTCATGGTGGTGGATCTTGGCATCGACAAGAAGTGGTGCGGGAATACCCATTTTATTTGCAATGTAATTCAGTAGGCTTGTATGATCCTTGGTCTCATTTTCATGATGCTCACAAAGTTGCAGCCCAATCATTAAACCAGATTTTGCAATAAGCGTTGTTGTTGACATCAACTCAGTCTTGTTGCCGCAAACCAAACAGCCTCCGCCTGAAGAGAGCCACATCCCTTTTTCAACAGCAGTGTTTTTTACCCTCCCATCTAGTAGTCCTCTAAATGGGGCCACATCTTCTTCCCGGCGGGCATGCCATGCTTGGAAGCGGTTAGGGTAATCTTTGTCATCAAGGAGTGTCGCGAGATGTCCATCGTGTACAGGTGGCAAGGTTATCCCGTTACTTTGTAGGTATGTCCCTATTTTATTTACCTCCAGCAAATCTTTACCCTTCATGAAGTAGATGCGAGGCGCAGGAAACTCTTTGCTGTGTTTGAATAGTGCATTGAAGTGAAATACACCTCCTGCGACATAGGCGTGGGCACTGTCAGCAGTTCTCATCATGCGCAACAAGTCGGCTAGCTTGGACATTTCAATTGTTACAACAGGCTTAGCAGGTTCCAAGAAATTGACTGCTATAGCTTTTACGCAAGTATCGGTATCTCGACCATTAAGACCGTGCTCAAAACACACCTGTATCAGTTCATTGATCTTCAAGGGAAGCCTTTCATAGAGGGAGGGGTGGCTCTCTTTAGATATGCCCAAGGTATGAAAAAACAAGACATAAAATACATATGTCAATTATATTGATTGTAGTTTTTATACGTGGTTACGATTTCATCGCAAACGTCCCCTGCTTCTCTAGATGCTTTAATGGCAGCAATCAATACAGAATCGGAATCCGTGTCTCTTGGTGGTTACCATCCGCAAAGGCCAAAAATCATTCACTATTGCCCAGTAGCGTCACATCAATTTCACGATGTCACTCACCCTGGTGGTGTAGCAGGGTGACTTCTTCTCCTGCTTCATCCTCCAGTCTTCAGTCAGCCCTTCCGCCCCCAGCTTGATCGTCCCGCTGCCAAAGTCCCGGTTGAGCTTGTCGATGGCCGCCATCAGCCGGTTGCGTTTCGGGTCGGGCAGGGGGGAGAACATATCCTGCTGCTGACGGGTGGCCGGGCCGATGTCCATCAGGATGACCCCGGCCTTGTGGTAGCTGAACTCCTTGCGCCAGATGGCGCGCAGCGCGGCCTGGGCCGCCTGGTTGAGCAGCAGGGTGTCAGCACTGGGATGCACCAGTGGCACGCAGGTGTAGCCGTGGTACTGGCCCAGGTCCCGAAACGGGTTGGTGCGGATGCTGACGCCAATCAGCCCGGCAGTGCTGCCCTGGGTGCGTAGCTTTTCGGCAGCGCGGGCCACGTGGTGGCTGATGCTGGCGGAGAGCGAGGGCAGGTCGTGTACCAGGCGGCTGAAGCTGCGGCTGGAGATGATCTGCTGTTTGGCCGGAGCCACATCCTCCAGCGCCAGGCAGGCTACGCCGTTCAGCTCCGCCACCGTGCGTTCCACCACCACATTGAACTTGCGTTTGATGTGGCGCGGGTCGGCCTGTTTCAGATCCAAAGCACTGTGGATATTCATCAGGGTCAGCTTTTCGGCAATGCGGCGGCCGATGCCCCACACTTCACCCACCGCAAATTCGGCCAGCAACCGGTCGGCTTCACGCGGGTTCAGCCAGTCCCATTCAAACACGCCGTTCCACTCTGGCCGCTTTTTGGCCACGTGGTTGGCCAGTTTGGCCAGCGTCTTGCTGCTGCCCATGCCCACACAGGTGGGGATGCCCAGGCCCTGCCATACCGCCTGGCGGATGCGGTGACCGTGGCTGTCCAGGTCCGGGATGCCTGTCACATCGAGAAAGCATTCGTCGATGCTGTAGATTTCCTGCTGCGGGGCGAAGCGTGACAGCACACTCATCATGCGGCGCGACATGTCACCGTACAGCGCGTAATTGCTGGAGAACACCGTCACACGGTGCTGGTAGCACTGTTGCTGTATCTGGAAGAAAGGCAGGAAGGCCGGAATGCCCAGCGCCTTGGCCTCGGCCGAGCGGGCCACCACGCAGCCATCGTTATTGGACAGCACGATGATCGGGCGGCCGACGAGATCGGGGCGGAACACCCGCTCGCAACTGGCGTAAAAGCTGTTGCCATCCACCAGCGCAAAAGTGCTCATACCAGCCGCCGCACCACGGCAATCACCACCCCCCATATCTGCAAGGTGTAATCGCCTTCCGCCGGAATCATGGGATAACCCGGCGCGTCGGCCAGCAGTGCCAGCATGCCTTGCTGCTTGTGCAGGCGGCGCAGCACAAAGCCGTCCTCATGCGCGGCCACTACCACATTGCCATGCACTGGCGTGCGGGCCTTGTCGATCAGCACATAGTCGCCCTTGAAAATGCCGTGGATGGCATCGTTGCTGGCCATCATCAGGAAGGTGCAGTCCGGGTCGTCCACCAAGAGGGTGTTGAGATTGATATTGTCCTGCACGTAATCGTCGGCCGGGCTGGGAAAACCGGCGCGCACGCTGCTGGCCACCAGCGGGATACGCAGCGGGCTGGAGCGGGACAGGGGGATGGGGTAGTGCATGGCAACAGCTCGATATGATTATGTACAAAATCAAATATAGCAGAAAGCACGCAGTGAAGGGTGAGGATTTGTGTGTGGAAAAGCGAAGCTGGCATGCTTGGCAAGGCCGGGGTGTACGACATACCATGCCGCCATGTGCATCAACTTCATGCCCCCCAACCCGCGCCAGCTGGCAGGCCATTTCAATCTACCAGCTGGCGACCTGCCATGGCCGGGAGTGCTGGCAAGACTACCTGGCCCCTATCATGATCAAAGGCCGTCAGGGCCAGGTCCTGACGGCATCAGCTGGCTGGTGTGAGGATCACGTTGGTCGAGCTGATGCAGGTCTATGTGATAAGTCCTATGTGTGATGGCGTAGGTGAGAATGTTCATTCTTCTCAGATAGTCGCAACTGTATAAAGTCATGGCTTGGGCGCGTGCTGAGGCATAGCTTTACATTTGGGGATGATATTGGTTGACATCGAAAATGCGCAGTACTGCGATCCACGCTTGATCGGTTTGTACGATGTGTTGAACGCAGGCGATGCGGACTATCTGTTTTATGAGCGCCTGATTGGCGCGCGTCCGGTATCAGTGGTGGATGTGGGCTGCGGGACGGGTGTGTTTGCCGTGCGGCTGGCCAGGCTGGGGCATCGGGTGTGTGGTATTGACCCGGCAGAGGCCATGCTGTCGGTGGCGCGGTCGCGTGATGGTGGTGACTTGGTGCAGTGGTTGCCGGGTGTTGCTTCCCAGTTGCCGCGTGAAATGCAGTGCGATGTGGCAGTGATGACTGGCCATGCGTTTCAGTGCTTGCTGACGGATGATGTTGTGCAGGAAACCTTGCAGGCCATTTGCGCACGCCTGGTGCCGGGCGGTCGGTTTCTGTTTGAAAGCCGTAATCCGGCATGTGCCCCTTGGCAGCAGTGGTCGCCAGACTGCTCACGGCGCGTCGTGCAGTCCCCGGCGGGGGAGTTGGTGTCGCTGTATCACGCGCTGGAGGGGGATGGGCCGGATGGGGAGTTGCTTGCTTTCGGTACGCATTATTACTTTGCGCAATCGGGTGCGGAGCTGGTGAGTCGCAGTGTGTTGCGCTTCATGACACAGGCGCAGATTGCCAGGCATTTGGCACTGGCGGGGTTTGGCGGGGTGGAGTGGTATGGCGATTGGTCCGGCGCTGCGGTGACACCGTCGAGCCGGGAGTTGATTGCGGTGGCTTACTGCGGGTAGTTGTGGTTGCTGGGACAGGATGAGGTAATGTGCTGATCGGAAAGTGTGGGTGAGCATTCAGGCGTGGTTCTTGTCCCAAAACTGTCCTAAATGGCCTGATGTTATTGATTTTTTGGGATTTCCGAGTCTCTCCGCTCGCACCATCAGTTAGATATGCGTGTCTTATATTGTTTTCTGTTTTTCTATATATTTTCATCTGCTTCAAATTCAAGCTGCGGTTTATTCCATTGGATGCATTTCCGCATTTTCGTCAACAGGTGCGGCTTGACCTGTCCCATCGCTCGCATCGTTCTCAAGCCTGGTTGGGTGTAGCAGTATCTGTGTGGATGTTTTCCGGGCTTGGGTTCTTGTGGGTGAGTTCGTCTCTAAATTGATACGACTGCTTGTGTGTCTGCAAGCCGTGCTAACATGACTGGTTTGTTCCCCTTTCTTCACGCCTGACCGAATTAGGTAAACCATAAGGGCTCTGACTTGATTATGAATCATTCCATTATTGGGCGTGCCCTGCTATTGGGTGCGTTGTTACTGTCTGGTGTTGCGCATGCCGAAACGGAAGATATTCCTTTACCTGGTGATGTACAAAATGCACCTGTCAAGACGGTAAAGCAATCGACCCGACACCAAGATGCAGGGGTGGCGGTAAAGCGCGGGGGGAAGGAGTATCGGTCTGCAGTCCATGCCAAGCACTCTGGCCATGTTCACGCAAAAAACAAGACCGGAAAGCTTCGTAAGGCTGATGGCCGATCCGCCAAGGCCCATAAAGCCAAAGTTCCAGGGAAGGTTGCTGCGAGTCATTCATTGCATGCTAAGAAATACAAATCGCATAAACCAAGTAAAAACAACAATATAAAAAAGAACATTAAAAAGAAGCATAAAAAAATGCATTGAGCCTCTTGCCAATCTCATGGCGGGGCGCTATATTGCAACCCTTCGCCGGTGTAGCTCAGTTGGTAGAGCACCTGACTTGTAATCAGGGGGTCGCGAGTTCGATTCCTGCCGCCGGCACCAAATACTGCGGGCCTTGTAGAGATACAAGGCCCGTTTTGCGTTTATCACTCTAGTGTGTTGTGGCTCAAGGTTGGAGTGTCCTGCTGTGGATATGGCTCATTTCCAATTGTGGTGAGTGCAAGACACGACTGTGGGTTTATCTGCCATGCCATGTGCCTGGTGGTGCTCGCGTATGGTGTCTTGGCAAGATCTCTGCTGATTTTTTCCTTTTTATCTTGTTGTGCTTTGCGTGCTTGCGGGTGGCGGTGATTCGGCTGCATACAAAACAGGGTGCATGCTATACTGCGCGTCTTCACAATGTAGTGCTGTCCTGCCAAGGCTGTTGTGCTGGCGGTGTATGAACTGCACTTGTAGCTGGGGCGTAAGGCCCCATATAGAGCCGAAGCCCTTGGAGGGTTTCACCTGTTTTCCAAGATACGAATTGTTCGTGCAAGAGCCGAACTCGTATTCAGCTGACTAGTTTAAGGATTGAACATGCAAGTACAACTGGAAACGTTGAGCAATCTTGAGCGTCGCATGAACATCGCTCTGCCGATGGCTGCCATTGATGCCCAAGTGACCGAGCGCCTGAAGCGCGTGGCTCGCACTGCCAAGATTCAAGGTTTCCGTCCGGGCAAGGCTCCGCTGAAGATTGTTGAAGCCAACTACGGTGCCCAAGTGCGTGAAGAGGTGTTGGGCGAGCAGGTTCAGCAAGGTTTTTACAGCGCAGTCAGCGAGCAAAAGCTGCGTGTTGCTGGCTACCCGCGCTTCGAGCCGGTTGCTGCCGAAGGTGATGTTGAAAACTTCAAGTTTGCCGCCACTTTTGAAGTTTACCCGGAAGTGAAAGTTGGCGAGTTGGCCGACAAGGAAATCAAGAAGCCTTCCACCCCGGTTACCGATGTGGAAATCGAAAAGACTATCGACATCCTGCGCAAGCAACGTACCCGTTACAACCGCGTGGAGCGTGCCGCTGCTGAAGGTGATCGCGTGATCATTGACTTCAAGGGCAGCATTGATGGCGTGCTGTTTGATGGTGGTTCGTCCGAAAACTTCCCGTTTGTAATTGGTCAGGGCCAGATGCTGGCTGACTTCGAAGCTGGCGTGACTGGCCTGAAAGAAGGCGAAGTCAAGAATGTGGAAGTGTCTTTCCCGGCTGACTATCATGGCAAGGATGTAGCGGGCAAGACTGCGGTGTTCGAAATCACCGTGAAGAATGTTGCTGAAGCAACCCTGCCGGAAGTAAACGAAGAGTTTGCCAAGCTGCTGGGTATCGCTGATGGCGACGTGGAAAAGATGCGCGCTGAAATTCGCAAGAATGTTGAGCGTGAAGTGAAGCGTCGCTTGCAAGCCCGTACCAAGGAAGCCGTGATGCAGGCGCTGCTGGATGCCACCGAAATCACTCTGCCGAAGGCGCTGGTTCAGTTGGAAATCGGCCGTCTGATCGAACAGGCTCAGCGTGATATGCAGCAACGTGGCATGAATGTAAAAGACATGCCTTTCCCTCCGGAACTGTTTGCCCAGCAAGCAGAGCGCCGCGTGGCTCTGGGTCTGATCCTGGCTGAAGTGGTAGAAGCGAACAAGCTGGAAGCCAAGCCGGAACAGGTTAAGGCCATGATTGAAGAGTTTGCTGACAGCTACGAGCATCCGGAAGAAGTGCTGACCTGGTATTACGCCAGTGCAGATCGTCTGGAAGGCCCGACCTCCATGGTGCTGGAAGACAATGTCGTGGAATTTGTTCTGTCCAAGGCCAAGGTTGAAGCAGAAGAACTGTCCTTTGATGCCCTGATGGGTAACAACGCCTGATAACGATACAAACGGAGTTGGTCGATGAAATCGATGATTGAACCGCAAGGGCTGGGCCTGGTGCCTATGGTGGTGGAGCAGAGTGGTCGTGGTGAACGTGCTTACGACATCTACTCGCGCCTGCTCAAGGAGCGTATCGTGTTCCTGGTAGGGCCTGTCACCGATGAATCGGCCAACCTGGTTGTAGCGCAGATGTTGTTCCTGGAGTCGGAAAATCCCGACAAGGATATCTACTTCTACATCAATTCTCCGGGTGGCTCGATTACCGCTGGCATGTCCATTTATGACACGATGAATTTCATCAAGCCGGACATTTCTACACTGTGTATTGGTCAAGCTGCCAGCATGGGTGCCTTCCTGCTTTCGGCAGGCACGCAGGGCAAGCGTTTTGCACTGACCAACAGCCGCGTGATGATCCATCAGCCGCTGTTGTATGGCGGTGGCCTGAGTGGTCAGGTGACGGACATTGAAATTCATGCACGTGAGTTGGTAAAAGTGAAGGCCAAGATGAATGAGTTGCTGGCCAAGCATTCCGGCCAGACCATGGAGCGTTTGCAGGCGGATACCGAGCGTGACAATTTCATGTCTGCCGATGAAGCTTGCGAATATGGCCTGATTGATAAAGTGCTGACCTCCCGCAAGGATGTTACGGCGTAAGCAGTGGAACTAGCTAATGGCTGATAAAAGCAGCAACGAAAAACTTCTGTATTGCTCTTTCTGCGGAAAGAGTCAGCATGAAGTCCAGCGTCTGATCGCCGGTCCTCAGGTGTTTATTTGCAATGAGTGTGTTGAGCTTTGCAATGACATCATTCGCGAGGAGCTGGAAAAGGTTGTGGGTGAAATCGGTGAGGCAGGAGCTGCTTCAACTGCGTTGCCTACCCCTCAGGAAATCCGCGCCGATCTGGATCAGTACATCATCGGCCAGGACTTCGCCAAGAAAACGCTCTCTGTTGCCGTGTACAACCATTACAAGCGTCTGTACACCCCGGCAAGCGACAAGGATGAGGTCGAGCTCGCCAAGAGCAATATCCTGTTGGTGGGGCCTACCGGCTCCGGCAAAACACTGCTGGCGCAGTCGCTGGCACGCTTGCTGGATGTGCCGTTCGTGATTGCTGATGCGACCACGCTGACCGAGGCTGGCTATGTGGGCGAAGACGTCGAGCACATTATCCAGAAGCTGCTGCAAAAGTGCGACTACGATGTGGAAAAGGCCCAGCGCGGCATTGTCTACATCGATGAAATCGACAAGATTTCGCGCAAGTCGGAAAACCCCTCCATTACGCGTGATGTTTCGGGTGAGGGTGTGCAGCAGGCCTTATTGAAGCTGATCGAAGGGACGGTTGCCTCTATTCCGCCGCAAGGTGGACGCAAGCATCCGAACCAAGAATTCATCCAGGTGGATACCACCAACATCCTGTTCATTTGCGGTGGTGCATTTGATGGTCTGGAAAAGATCATTCGCCGCAGGTCGGAAAAGGGTGGGATCGGTTTTGGCGCGGAAGTCAGCTCCAAGGATGACAGCAAGTCCACCTCTGCCTTGTTCAAGGAAGCAGAGCCGGAAGACCTCATCCGTTTTGGTCTGATTCCCGAGTTGATTGGTCGCCTGCCAGTAGTGGCTACGCTGGAAGAGCTGGATGAAGAGGCCATGGTCACCATTTTGACGCAGCCCAAAAATGCATTGATCAAGCAGTATCAGCGCTTGTTCCGCATGGAAAACGTCGAGCTGGAAGTGCGTCCGTCTGCATTGCGTGTCATTGCCAAGCAGGCACTGATCCGCAAGACCGGTGCGCGTGGTTTGCGCTCCATCATCGAGCGTGTGCTGCTGGATACCATGTACGAACTGCCATCCATGGAAAATGTGGAAAAAGTCGTGGTGGATGAAAAGGTTATCGAAAAAGGTGAAAAGCCTTTGTTTATCTATCGTGACAAGGATGAGCAGGCGCAGTCTGCCTGAGTTTGTTCAGTCGCAGAGAAAGCCGCCCTTCATGGGCGGTTTTCTTTTGTAATGTCGCCAAACTGATTTAGTATGGGGTGTTGATTTTCAGCATGACCGCCCCATCTTTCATGCAATGTTTCACGTACGCAAGGTTAGGTGATATGCCCCAACCCGCAGAACTCCGCGAAGAAACCACATTGCCCCTGCTCCCGTTGCGGGATGTGGTTGTTTTTCCTCATATGGTCATTCCGCTGTTTGTCGGCAGAGCCAAGTCAATCAGGGCGCTGGAAAGTGCCATGGACGAAGGCAAGCAGGTGTTGCTGGTTGCCCAGCGCTCCGCCTCCAAGGACGAGCCGGAAGCGGATGATCTTTACAGCGTCGGCACGATTGCCTCGGTGCTGCAAATGCTCAAACTCCCGGACGGCACCGTAAAAGTGCTGGTCGAGGGGCGTCAGCGCGCGCAAATTTCCCAGGTTGAAGAGGATGGTGGTTGCTTCGTCGGCACCATCACGCCGCTGGCTGCTGATGGCGAAGACTCCACTGAGTCCGAGGCCATGCGCCGTGCCTTGCTGGCCCAGTTTGAACAGTACGTCAAACTCAACAAGAAAATTCCTCCGGAAGTCATGACCTCGCTGGCTGGTATTGAGCGTGCCGGTCGCATGGCGGATACCATCGTCGCCCATCTGCCGCTCAAGCTTGAGCAAAAGCAGGAAGTGCTGGAGATGTTTGATGTGCGCGCACGGCTTGAGCATCTGTTGTCTCAGCTGGAAGGCGAAATCGATATCTTGCAGGTAGAAAAGCGCATTCGCGGGCGCGTCAAGCGTCAGATGGAAAAGAGTCAGCGCGAGTACTACCTGAACGAGCAGGTCAAGGCCATCCAGAAAGAACTGGGTGACATGGATGAAGTCAGCGACATCGACGAGCTCGAAAAGAAAATTCGTCTGGCAGGTATGCCGAAAGAAGCCAAGGACAAAGTCGGTGCTGAGCTCAAAAAGCTCAAGATGATGTCGCCCATGTCGGCGGAAGCGACGGTGGTGCGCAATTACATCGATACCTTGCTTGAGTTGCCTTGGAAGAAAAAGACCAAGATCAACAAGGATGTTGCCAATGCCGAGGCGGTGCTGGATGAGGACCACTTTGGCCTGGAAAAGGTCAAGGAGCGCATTCTGGAGTACCTGGCGGTGCAGCAGCGTGTCGACAAGCTCAAAGCGCCTATTTTGTGCCTGGTAGGGCCGCCAGGGGTGGGTAAGACCTCTCTGGGGCAGTCCATTGCCCGTGCGACCAATCGCAAGTTTGTGCGCATGGCCCTGGGTGGTGTGCGGGATGAATCCGAGATTCGTGGCCATCGTCGTACCTATATCGGCTCGATGCCGGGCAAGGTATTGCAAAACATGAGCAAGGTTGGGGTGAAGAACCCGCTGTTCCTGTTGGATGAGGTGGACAAAATGGGGGCTGATTTCCGCGGCGATCCTTCATCTGCCTTGCTGGAAGTGCTGGATCCGGAGCAAAATCACTCTTTCGTCGATCATTACGCCGAGGTTGAGTACGACCTGTCTGATGTGATGTTTGTGGCCACGGCCAATTCGCTGAATATTCCGCATGCCTTGCTGGATCGCATGGAGATCATCCGTCTTGCAGGTTATACCGAGGACGAAAAGGTCAACATCGCGCTGAAGTACCTGGTGCCCAAGCAAATGAAGGCTAATGGCGTACAGGATGGTGAGCTGGTGTTGCATGAGAGTGCCTTGCGTGACATCGTGCGCTACTACACACGTGAAGCTGGCGTGCGTAGCCTGGACCGGGAAATTGCCAAGATCTGCCGTAAGGTGGTGACCAGCACGCTGCTCGGCAAGAACAAGGCTGCCAAGGTTACGGTGAATGCAAAGAACCTCGACAAATATCTGGGCGTACATCGCTTTGATTATGGCGTGGCCGAGCAGGAAAACCGTATTGGTCAGGTGACGGGCCTCGCCTGGACCGAAGTGGGTGGCGAGCTGCTCACTATTGAGGCGGTTTCCTTGCCTGGTAAGGGTAATATCGTCCGTACCGGCCAATTGGGTGAGGTGATGCAGGAGTCGATCACCGCGGCAATGAGCGTGGTGCGCAGTCGTTCGCGTGCCTTGGGAATCAAGCCGGATTTCCATGAAAAGCATGACATGCACATTCATGTGCCTGAAGGTGCAACACCCAAGGATGGACCGAGTGCCGGCATTGCCATGACGACTGCAATTGTTTCCGTTCTGGCGGGAATTCCGGTACGCTCTGACGTGGCAATGACGGGCGAAATCACCTTGCGTGGGGAAGTGCTCCCCATTGGTGGTTTGAAAGAAAAACTGCTGGCTGCGCACCGTGGTGGAATCAAGCATGTGTTGATCCCGCATGGCAATGCCAAGGATCTGGTGGATATTCCTGCCAACATCAAGCAGAAGCTGGAGATTCATCCCGTTAAGTGGATCGACGAGGTATTGGCCCTGGCATTGGAGCGTCAGCCCGAACCCTTGCCCGATGGCACGAAGCCGGACGAGTTGCACCCCGCGCCGGAAGGTGCATCTGGTGTATCCGTAATGACGCATTAAAAATCAGTATGTTGCAGCCGTAGTTAAATTACCGGGCCGCTTGTGCTTTCCGGATGGCTTTGCCAAAAGGCAATATTCCTCTGGAAGCCGCTTGACACAAGGATTTTGACCTTGCTATAAAGCAAGCGGTTTTTATCCGAATTACGTAGACCGAAGAACGACGAAAGGGGACTTACGTGAACAAGTCTGAACTGATTGATGCAATCGCCGCTGAAGCTGATATTTCCAAAGCTGCAGCTGCCAAGGCACTGGATGGTATGGTTGCCGCTGTTACCGACGCTCTGAAAAAGGGCGACACCGTGACTTTGGTAGGTTTTGGTACTTTCTATGTTGGCGAGCGTGCTGAACGCAGCGGTCGCAACCCGAAAACTGGCGAAACCATCAAGATCCCGGCTGCACGTTCTCCGAAGTTCCGTGCTGGCAAAGCACTGAAAGACGCGCTATAATCTGCAACCTTGTCGTTAGAGATAACGGCAAGGTTTTATAGCGGGCGTTTAGCTCAGTTGGTAGAGCGTCTGCCTTACAAGCAGAATGTCGGCGGTTCGACTCCGTCAACGCCCACCACAGTTTGGAGTGGTAGTTCAGTTGGTTAGAATACCGGCCTGTCACGCCGGGGGTCGCGGGTTCGAGTCCCGTCCACTCCGCCAGAATCTACAGAAAAGGTGAACGTGTTCAGTCGTTCACCTTTTTTTTTACCAATGGGGTGGCTTGCGCCGATATCGCCATGTTCGATTTTGTTCAGAATAATAAAATTGCCATTCAAGTCATTCTGGGCGCGGTTGCGCTGACCTTTGTTGGCTTTGGTGTGGGTAGTTATACCTCTGCCGTGGAAGACCCATATCTGGTCAAGGTGGGTTCCGCCAAAATTTACAAGCGGGACCTGGACCGCCTTCTGGAAGGACAGCCTTCTGATGCCGCGACTCGTCAACAAGCTCTGGAAGATCTGATCCGTCAGGACTTGTTGCTTGCAGCCGCTCAGGATGGCGGTGCAACTGTTAGTCCCGAGCAATTGCGTAAAGTGATTGCCGGCATTGCTGAACTGCAGGAAAACGGCCAATTCAGCGCATCGCGCTATAAAGAATTCCTGGCGGCACGCAATATGTCGCCCGAGGCGTTTGAAGCCAAAATCAGCCGTGACATCATGTTGCAAAATCAGATCAACAATTTTGCTGGCACTGGTTTTGTTTCTCGCAGTGTAGTGGAGCGCATGGGTGGTTTGATGGCACAGGAGCGTCAGGTTCGCCTGCTGCTGTTGAAACCGGCTGACTTTGCGTCCCAGGTCAAAACGGATGATGCGGCGTTGAAGGGTTTTTATGACGCCAATGCCAAGCGCTTCCGTACGGCCGAATCGGTTAAGCTGGATTACGTGCTGCTCTCTCCGCAGTCTGTGGCGGCCACGCTCAATGTGACGGATGCTGAGGTAAAGCAATACTACGAGCAGCACAAGGCAGATCTGTCTGGTGAAGAACGCAGGGCGTCGCATATCCTGCTGACTGTTCCCAAGGATGCCAAGCCGGCGGATAAGGCCAAGGTAAAGGCTGAAGCTGAGGCCTTGCTCAAACAGCTTCGTGCTGACCCGAGCAAGTTTGCTGAGCTGGCCAAAGCCAAATCGCAAGATCCGGGCTCGGCAGCTAATGGTGGCGATCTGGGCTTCTTTGCCCGTGGTGCGATGGTCAAGCCTTTTGATGATGTCGCGTTCCGCATGCAGGCAGGCAAGATTAGCGAGGTTGTGGAAACCGAGTACGGTTACCACATCATCAAACTGGATGAGATAAAGCAGTCGGACTTCAACGCAGTCAAGGCCGCGGTGGAAGCCAAACTGAAGCAGCAGAAGGCTGCTGGTCAATTGCGCAGCATGGCGGACAAGCTGGCAGAAGTTGCCTATCAGCAGGCTGACTCGCTAAAGGGTGTGCAAGATGCGCTGAAGTTGCAGATTCAGCATTCTGACTGGCTATCTCGTGACAAGAAGTCCGCTGACCCGGTATTGGCCAATGCCAAGGTGCTGGATGCGGCCTTCAGTGATGATGTGCTGAAGAAAAAGCACAATAGTGAACCTGTTGATATTGGTGGCGGTAATCTGGTGGTGGTACGTGTGGCTGATCATCAGCCGGAGCGTCAGCAGAAACTGGATGAAGTGCGTGATGTCATCAAGAGTGAGCTGATTGCCACCGAGGGTGCCAAGCTGGCTGAAAAACAAGGTCAGGCCCTGCTGGCTCAGCTTAAAGCTGGAAAGGGTGTGGACGGTCAGAAGTGGGGTGAACTGCAAACTGTTTCGCGTCGTAATCCTGGCAATATGATTCCGGGTGATGTGCGGGCGGTATTCTCTGCGGCAATCAGCACCCTGCCGGCTTTTGCTGCTAGCAAGCATGATAATGGCGACTATGCCATTTATCAGATTGCCAGTGTGGGGGCTGGGGCGGCGGTGACAGATGAAGAGCGGACTCAACTGGCAGGGGCCATGGTGCAGATGGCAGCACGCAGCCAATTGGGTAGCTATCTGGAGACGCTGCGCCAAAAGTACCCCATCAAGATGGGCAAGCAGCAGCTGAACGATCAAAGCGAACAGTAATGATCTGACGGACGGGGCCGGAATCCGGTCCTGTCTGTTGCTTGGATTGCATTGAGCAATAAAAAAAGGGCCGTAAGGCCCTTTGTTTTATCTGGTCTGATCAGGCAGCAAAGTTCTTTGCAGCGAAGTCCCAGTTTACCAGCTTCCAGAAGCTGTCCAGATAGTTCGGACGGCTATTGCGGTAGTCGATGTAGTAAGCATGTTCCCACACGTCACAGGTCAGGACCGGAGTCTTGTCGGTGGTCAGCGGGGTGGCGGCATTGCTGGTGGATACCAGGTCCAGGGAGTCATCGCTGTTCTTCACCAGCCAGGCCCAGCCGGAGCCGAAGGTGCCAATAGCAGTCTGGGTGAAGGCTTTTTTGAACTCTTCGAAGGAGCCCCACTTGGCGTTGATGGCATCAGCCAGCGCGCCAGTCGGTTCGCCGCCAGCATTCGGAGCCAGGCCAAACCAATAGAAAGTGTGGTTCCATACCTGAGCGGCATTATTGAAGATGCCACCGGAAGATTTCTTGACGATTTCTTCCAGCGAGGCATTTTCGAATTCGGTGCCCTTGATCAGGTTGTTCAGGTTGGTGATGTAGGTTTGGTGATGCTTGCCGTAGTGGAATTCCAGGGTTTCCTTGGAGATGTGGGGGGCCAGCGCATCCAGTGCGTAAGGCAGTTCCGGCAGTTTGTGTTCCATCATGCTCTCCTTGTTGAGAATTGGGCTTGCGAAATTGCGAAAGCCGAATCTAGCGGATAACTGTAACAGCAAGTGTACTGGATTCAACACTTGATCGCCAATAGTTGACTAAATAAGTAAAGTAAGAATATGAATAAGTCATTCGACGTCGTGGTGCTGGGGGCTGGTGCCGCTGGCATGATGTGTGCCGCTATTGCGGGCCAGCGCGGGCGCAAGGTCTTGCTACTGGATCACGCAAACAAATTGGCCGAGAAAATTCGTATTTCCGGCGGTGGTCGCTGTAATTTCACCAACCATGATGCGAAGCCAGAGCGCTATTTATCTGAAAACCCGCATTTTTGTCGCTCGGCACTGGCACAGTTTGGTCCGCAGGATTTTATTGCCATGATTGAACGGCATGGCATTGCTTATCACGAAAAGAAACTGGGGCAGTTGTTTTGTGATGATTCCAGTCAGCAGGTCATCGATATGCTCGACTCCGAGTGTCAAAAAGGCGGGGTGTTCCGTCAGATGGGCGTTAGCATCAGTACTGTTACCAAAGATGAAACAGGTTTGTTTGTGCTTGAAACCACCGAAGGTGTCTTCAGTACGCATGCGCTTGTGGTGGCTACCGGTGGCTTGTCCATCCCGCAAATCGGGGCTACGCCGCTGGGTTACCGAATTGCCGAGCAGTTCGGGTTGCCGGTCACTGGGCTGAGTCCGGCCTTGGTGCCGCTGACTTTTCATGTCGAGGATGCAGAGGCCTTTGCTCCACTGGCCGGGGTGTCGCTGGATGTGGAAGTTTGCGCAGGCAAGGGGCGTTTTCGCGAGCAGATCCTGTTTACTCACAAAGGCTTGTCTGGCCCGGCCATCTTGCAGATTTCCTCTTACTGGGAACCTGGAATGGATGTGGTTATCAATCTGCTGCCTGATTGTGATGTTGCGTCATTTCTGGACGAGCGGCAGGGCAGTGAGCAACTGTTGAGTAATGCGTTAGCCGAACTCGGTTGGCCTAAGCGTTTTGCCGAGGCGTGGTTGAGCCGGCTTGGTTTCAATCTTCGGCTGAAGGATTTGACATCCAAAAAGCGCTTGCAACTGGCTGAGCAGGTGCAGCATTGGCGCATCAAGCCCAATGGCACACAGGGATACAAGAAGGCCGAAGTGACGCGCGGCGGGGTTTCCACCAAGGCCTTGTCTTCCAAAACCATGGAAGCCAAGGACGTTCCAGGCCTGTTTTTTATAGGCGAAGTTGTTGATGTTACCGGCTGGTTAGGTGGGTACAACTTCCAGTGGGCCTGGTCATCGGGCTATGTAGCCGGCAAAAACTGCTAGAATTGCCACCTGATCCGGGTTCTTGCCTGTTGCACATTTCATTGAGTCTCCATGACCGAACAGTACGAAAATTTTGATGGTGCCATGGCATCCTTGCGCACACCGCCACATTCGACCGAAGCTGAACAATCGGTTCTTGGCGGTTTGATGCTGGATAATGGTGCTTTCGACAAGATTGCGGACGTAGTGTCCGAGGCGGATTTTTACCGCCATGACCACAAGCTTATCTTCAAGCATATTGCCCGTCTGATTGAATTGGGCCGTCCGGCCGATGTGGTGACGGTATCCGAAGTGCTGGACAAGAACGCCGAGCTGGCGGATGTCGGTGGTTTGTCTTACCTGGCAACGCTGGCGCAGAACACGCCGTCCGCCGCCAACATCCGTCGTTATGCCGAAATCGTTCGCGAGCGTTCCATCATGCGACAACTGGCGGTGGTGGGGGCGGAGATTGCCGAGTCGGCCTACACGCCACAGGGCCGCGATGCAGCCCAGTTGCTGGATGAGGCTGAGGGCAAGGTGTTCCAGATTGCCGAATCCACGGCCAAGTCCAAGCAGGGCTTTCTGGAGATGCCTGGCCTGCTGAAAGAGGTTGTTGAGCGCATTGACATGCTCTACAGCCGGGATAATCCGGACGAAGTCACTGGTATTCCCACCGGCTTTATCGACCTGGATGCCAAAACATCCGGTTTGCAGCCGGGGGATCTGGTGATTGTGGCTGGCCGTCCGTCCATGGGTAAAACGGCTTTCTCCATGAACATCGCCGAGCATGTGGCCGTGGAGGCGCATTTGCCAGTGGCGGTGTTCTCCATGGAAATGGGTGGTGCACAGCTGGTGATGCGTATGCTGGGCTCGGTAGGGCGGCTGGATCAGCATGTGTTGCGTACCGGCAAGCTGGGTGACGAGGACTGGCAAAAACTGACCTACGCCATTGGCAAGCTGTCGGAGGCGCCGATGTATATCGACGAAACACCGGCGCTCACTGCTTTGGAGCTGCGCGCACGCGCGCGTCGCCTGGCACGTCAGCATGGTGGCAAGCTTGGCTTGATCGTGATCGACTATTTGCAGTTGATGTCCGGTTCCGGCCGTGGTGATAACCGTACTGCCGAACTGGGTGAAATTTCCCGTGGTCTGAAGGGTTTGGCCAAGGAGTTGCAGGTGCCGGTGATTGCGCTGTCGCAGCTGTCACGGGCAGTGGAGCAGCGTCCCAACAAGCGCCCGATGATGTCTGATTTGCGAGAATCTGGCGCCATCGAGCAGGATGCTGACATCATCATCTTCATGTACCGGGAAGAGTACTACAACCCGGAAAACGTGGAAGTGAAGGGCATGGCAGAGGCGATTATCGGTAAGCACCGTAATGGCCCTACCGGTGCGGTGCGCCTGGCCTTTGTCGGCAAGCACGCCAAATTTGAAAATGCCGCCACCTTGGGTATCAGCGGCTGGGCGGATAGTGACGGTTAACACCGCCTGATGATCTGGATACCGGGTGCCGCGAGTCTGCATCCGTTCACGAAAGGTAGTTCATGAGCTTTTTCGACAAACATGTATTTATCTGCTGCAACCAGCGTGCTGCCGGAGAGGATTGCTGCAATAACCACGGTTCCAGTGAGCTGCTGGGCTACATGAAGGACCGGGTCAAGGCGCTGGGTTTGGCGGGTGATGGCAAGATTCGTATCAATAAGGCGGGCTGTCTTGGGCGCTGTGATGATGGGCCGGTGATGGTGGTGTATCCGCAAGAGACCTGGTACACCTTTGTCGACCGCGAAGACATCGACGAAATCATCGATGAGCACATGGTGGCAGGACGTATTGTTGAAAGGTTGAAGATCTGATGTTGAAAGCCCTGAACAAGTGTGTGATTTCCGGCCCGGTTGGCGAGTTGGAGACCATCGTGGTTTTGCCGCAAGGCGAGCCGCAGGGAATTGCCGTGATTTGCCATCCCAATCCGCTGCAGGGCGGCACCAATACCAACAAAGTGGTGCAGACAGCCGCCAAGGCGCTGTCACAACTGGGTTATGCCTGCTACTGTCCGAACCTGCGCGGGGTGGGGGAGAGTGGTGGTCAGCACGACCATGGGGTTGGCGAGGTGGATGATGTGATTGCCGTGGTCGAACATGCCCGCACCGTGCATGGCCAACTGCCGCTGGCACTGGCAGGGTTCTCGTTCGGCGGCTTTGTCGCGGCGCGCACCCGTGCCGTGATTGAGGCGGACAAGTTGTTGCTGATGGGCGTGGCGGTGGGTAAGTACACCATTCCAACGCCACCGGTGCCCGCGGATACGCTAGTGATTCATGGTGAAGAGGACGAGGTGATTCCACTGTCCGCCGTGCTGGACTGGGCCCGTCCACAGGACTTGCCGGTGCTGGTGTTTCCTGGGGCTGGTCATTTTTTCCATGGCAAGCTGATCAAGCTGGGGCAGATGATTCAGCGCTGCTGGTAAGTCTGTCCTGCCAACATGAAAATAGCCAGTCTGTTGACTGGCTATTTTATTAACGGTGCAGATCGCCGGCTGCTTCAGGCTGGTAGGTGACTTCCAGGACGGTGAGTCGGGTTTGCCCTGCCAGCGTGGGCCAGTCAATCGACTGACCTTCGGCCAGGCCTAGCAGTGCTGCCCCAACTGGGGCCAGAACAGAAACATGTCCCGTTGTGCCATCGGCCTGATTGGGGTACACCAGGGTCAGCAGCTTTTCCTCGCCGCTTTGATCAATGCGTACCCGCGCGGTGCTGTTCATGGTAATGATGCCCGCAGGAATGTCTTCCGGCTCTACCACTTCGGCGCGCTCCAGCTCGGCTTCCAGCGCGACCAGCGTCGCCTTGTCCTGTTCCGGCATGCGCTCCATCCAGGCTGCCAGCCTTTCGTAATCAAGACTGGAAACAATGATGGATGGTTGGCTGGGCATGGTCGACTCCTTCTATCAATAAAAAGCACAGGCTTTTTCAGGCCTGTGCTGACGGTGATAAACAACGTTCAATCAGTGTTGGAGTGTCTTGAGTATGGAAAGTTGCCTGAGCATTAGCCAAGCAGGCTGAGCGCGCTGCGCTGTGAGAGATTGGCTTGTGCCTGTACGGCAATGGCTGATTGGCCCAGGATTTGTTGCTGTACCAATTGCGCTGTGGCTGCTGCAAAGTCGGTGTCACTGATGCGGCTATTGGCGGCCTGGGCATTCAGGGAGGCATTCTGCAGATTGTCGATGGCGGCAGCAAACTGATTGCTGGCTGCCCCTAGCTGAGTGCGTGAGTTGCCAATAGTGGCAAGGTCGGATTGCATCTGGGATTGTGCTGCAATGGCGCTGGCAGGGCTGGACAGGTCAATGGTACCCGTCGCTGCCAAATTCGCATTGTAGCTGTTAAGGCCCCCGCTGGATGGCGAGGCTGACAGATTGCTGGTGCTGACGTTGATCTGGTTGCCACTGCCGCCATTGGGCCCCACTTGAAATTGCAGGCTGTTATTGCTGCTCAGTAGTGATGTGCCGTTGTACTGGGTGTTCTGGATAATGGCCGAGTTGCTTTGGGTCAGCTGATCCGCCTGTTGTTGCAAGGCCTGGCGGTTGCTGCTGTTGAGCGCGGCATTACCTGCCTGAATGGCTAATTCCTGAATCTGCTGGGTATTGCTCTGCAATTGGGATAGTGCGCTGTCCGCGGTTTGCACCATGGAAATGCCATCCAGCGCATTGCTGCTGGCCTGGTTGTCGCCGCGAACCTGAGCCTCAAGCGATTGGGACAGGGCAGTATTTGCGGCATTCACCGCAGCATTGTTCAGTTGTGTGCCTGAAGAGAGCTGGTCCAGTGTCTGTTCGGTTTTCTTGCGCGATTTCTCCAGTTGGGACTGTGCGCTCAGAGTGCTGGAATTGCTGCCGATGGTTAACATGTCACGCTCGCTTAAATTACGTTCAGATCACGGCTTTAACTATAGTTTCCCTCTTGCGGCTTAACCAGTATTTACACAAAAACACCCGCCTGAAGCGGGTGTTTACTGTTGTATTGCTAATAAAACTCAGCGCGAGGCAGGCTTGGCCGGTGTGCCGGCAGACTGCGTGAGTACTTCATAGCCGCTTTCGGTTACCAGAATGGTGTGCTCCCACTGTGCTGACAGGCTGCGGTCCTTGGTGGCGACTGTCCAGCCATCGCCCATCATGCGCAGATGTCGTTTACCCTGATTGATCATCGGCTCGATGGTGAAAATCATGCCGGCTTCAAGTTTGAGGCCGGTGCCGGGGCGACCGTAGTGCAAGACTTGCGGTTCTTCGTGGAAGCGCTTGCCAATGCCGTGACCGCAGAACTCTTGCACCACACTGTAACCGCTGGCTTCGGCATATTGCTGAATTGCATAGCCGATGTCCCCCAGGGTGGCACCCGGTTTGACCTTTTCGATGCCGCGCCACATGCATTCATAGGTAATCTTGCACAGGCGGCGGGCGTGCTCGCTGACTTCGCCAACATAGAACATGCGGCTGGTATCACCGTGGTAACCATCCTTGATGACGGTAATGTCGATGTTCATGATGTCGCCGTTCTTCAGCGGCTTGTCATTGGGAATGCCATGGCACACCACGCTGTTGATCGAGGTGCAGATCGACTTGGGATAGGGGTTGTGGCCATCTGGTGCGTAATTCAGTGGGGCCGGAATGCAGCCTTGCACATTGACCATGTAGTCATGGCAAAGCTTGTCGATGGCCTCGGTGGTGACACCGGGTTTGACAAAGGGAGTGATGTAGTCGAGTACTTCGGAAGCAAGCTTGCCGGCGATACGCATTTTCTCGATATCGGCGGCTGTTTTCAGTTCAACGCTCATTGTGGTGGTCTTGGTGTGTGCGGCAATGTTCCATTCTAGCAAATGATGAAAAAACGGGCACCCCGCAGGATGCCCGTTTTACAGTTTGTTGCTAAGCGATGTTCAGCTTAGAACGCAACTTTCAGACCAACACCGAAGGCTTTCGGGTCGTCTCCAGCTGCCAAAGCGGCTGCAGTATTAGTACTGCTGCTATAGGAAGTGCTATAAATGCTGTTGTTGTAGAAGTTAGCATTTTGCTTGGTATTGTTGTTAATTTTGGCGTAGTAGGTATAAACCTTGGTGGATTTCGATAGGTTGTAATCGATACCGACAGTATATTCCTTGGCTTTATAGTCGTCAGGTGTTGCACTGCCTTTCAATTGGCCCAGCTGGCTATATTCTAGCTTGAATACGAAAGGACCATAGTCTTGCGACAAGGACACAGTCCAATCATCTTGCTTCAGATTGCTACCAATGCTACTGCTGCCAAAACGACCAAATTCGTAACCGGCACCAATCAGGGTGCCGGTAGCAAACTTGTAGCTAGCTGCCAGCTTGGTGTAAGTGGTGTTCTGACCAGAGTTGCTTGTTGCTACGCTAGATGCGGTTGAGCCAGATGCAGCATAAGTGAATGTGGTAGCACCTGTGCTGCTGGTGCTGGTGTCATTCTGACGATCAAAACCCACAGCAACGATGAGGCCACCATTGGTATAGTTTCCGGCAAGGGATACACGCGATTTATTAGCGGTGGCAGTCTTAGCTTCATCAACTCCATAAGATGCACCGAACTGGAGGCCAGACCATGTCGGGCTGACATAGTGAATGGAGTTTTTCAGGCGGGCTTCACCACGGCTGTAAACACCAGTACCGGAGCCATTGTTTTCTGCCGTGTAGTCCTGAAATAGGTTAATGCCGGCAGCGGTAAGGGTTTTGTAAGCACTATCGCTATAGCCAGCGTAAACCTTACCTAAGTCCGCATTGTCCAGGCCAACAAATGAGTTACGAGTGGCGAAGGTGGCAGTCACGCCAGCATCAGTAGTGCCACCTTGTTCGAAGTTTTTCAGGCTTTGTTCAACTTGCCAAATCGCTTTTGTGCCATTGCCCAAGTCTTCGAAGCCTTTGAAGCCAATTCGAGAGTTGTTGTCAACAACACGAGCGCGACTGGCGTATGGCGTAGATCCGCCTGTTGCGGATGCGGACTCAAAGCCAGCGCTCAGGAAACCATAAATGGTTACGTCGGCGTGAGCGGCGAACGGAACGGCGAACAGGGTTGCAACCAGTGCGGCTAAGCTTTTCTTATGCATCATCAGTGCTCCATCAGGGGTTTTGTGTTCGTTATGCGTACTGGCTGTGGCGGAACTCTATGTTTGAGCCGTCCAGGACGTCAGTACTGTCGAAGTTTAACCACAAAATGTGACGATGATGTTGCAGTAATGATGCAGATCAAGCCTCGCCAAACCGGATTTGTTGTATTTATGCCAAAAACTTGTTGGGGTAGATCTCGTCGATGAGGGTTCGACAATCGACAATACGCAAATCATTGTCCTTGGCGAAATCCATCAGAAACTGGAAGACCTGCGGATCAATCTTCTGCAGCTTCTTGTCGACGGCAACGCAACGCACGCCTTCCAGCAACATGGGGCGGACGAAGGCGTGGTAGGAAAGTTTCTGATCGCCACCGAAAGAGGCCAGGATGCCTGCCAGACGTTCTGCCCAGTCGCTGGGGCGGAAGGTGCGGCCTTCGGAGGTGAGTCCCTGGATGACTACTTCATATGGATTGCAAATCATGGTGATTAACCGGAGTGTGCTCTTTAAGGTGTGGTCTCTGTATTTATCTATAGCAAAGACAGTGTTGTTGTATTGGACTGTCTTTGTTGCAAGGCAATAGCGGGTTTACCCGCAATTTTACCTGAAAATCAGATGCGCTTGAATGGCGGTAATGAGGACAGCAGTTTTTTTCCGTAACTTTGTTTCACCAGCCGGTTGTCCAGAATGGTGACACGGCCATAGTCGCGCTCGGTGCGGATCAGCCGGCCAACGGCCTGAATCAGTTTGATGGAAGCTTCAGGAACGGTGAGTTCGACAAAGGGGTTGCCGCCACGCTTTTCTATCCAGCGTGACAGGGTTTTGCCGACCGGGTCATCCGGCATGGCAAATGGCAGTTTGGCAATGATGACGTGGACGCAGCTTTCCCCGGGCAAGTCCAGGCCCTCGGAGAAGGAGTCCAGCCCGAAGATGACGCTGGCCTGGTTATTCTTGAGGCGGCTGTGGTGGGTTTCCAGCAAGACGGATTTGGGAATCTCGCCTTGAATCAGCAACTGGCTGCGCAGGTTCTCCGGCAAGGCAGCCGCCACATCCTGCATCTGCTTGCGAGAGGAGAACAGCACCAGCGTACCGACAGCTTCGCCGGTATCAATCAGCTTGGGCAGCCATTCGACGATTTCCCTGGTGTGGCCTTGCGGGTCCTTGGGGCTGGTCAGCATGGGTGGCAGGTAGAGTTCACCCTGCTCGGTAAAGTTGAAGGGTGAGTCGAGGGCCACGCAAGTCACTTGCGGCAGCCATTTCAATCCTGTTTGTCCAAGCAGCAGGTCAAAGGCGCCAAGCGAGCGCAGGGTGGCCGAAGTGAGCACGGCACCGGCGGCACGACGCCACAAGGTAGCCGCCAGGCTGGCTGCTGCGCTGACGGGGGAGGCGGAGAAAATATAGTCCCCTTTGCCCTCAATGCGGCGGGTGATCCACTTGGCAATGGGCGGCGCGCTTTCTTCTGTTTCCTTTTCAAACAGATCCCACACGGCCATCAGCTGTTCGGCCCGGCCATTGAGAAAACCAATATCAGCGGCGGCTTTGTCAATTTGTGTGGTATCGCTGCCTTTTTCCTTGCGTGCTTCGGTCAGCGCATCGTTCAGTGCTGCCAGATGTTTGAAGATAGCGCGGGCGGCCATGGCCATATTGCGTGCCGGCTGTTGCAGTCGCTCCGGCAACTGGCCGTCTTCCATCAGCCAGGTGGGCTCCATGTTTTCGCTGTTGGCGCTGAGGGCTTCTTCGCCGCTGAGCAGCCACAACCATTCATTCAGCGTTTCCATGCAGGCGCTGGCTGCATCCATGGCTTGTGCGGTGATTTCCACCTTGCTGGTCAGCATTTCCACCCTTGCGGCAGTGGGGGCTACCTTGTCCAGCCAGCCCATGGCCTGGGCCAGCGAATGTTCCGCCGAGAACTGATTGATGGCCTTCTTGGCCAGATGGTGTGCCTCGTCAATGCAGTAGTAGCTGTCTTCCGGCGCAGGCAGGATGACGCCGCCGCCCATGGAAACATCGGCCAGCATCAGGTCGTGGTTGGCCACGATGACGTCTACGGTTTCCAGTGTGTCGCGTGCCAAGTAGAACGGGCATTCCGGGCGATTGGGGCAGGCAGCTTTCAGGCAGCCGTGGCGGTCGTTGGTGACCCGGCTCCACAGGCCGTCTTCGATTACCTCTTTCCAAGTGTCGCGATCGCCATTCCAGCGGCGGTAGTAGAACTCGTCTGCCATGCTGCGCAGGGCTTCTATTTCGCCAGCCTGTGGTTTGCGGTCCCACAAGGCCAGCATCGGATCCGGGGCCAGCAACTGGCCTTGGGCATTTTCGGCAGTCAGGGCGTAGATGCGCTGCGGGCACAGATAACGACCACGGCCCTTGGCCAGCGCGAAGGTGAGCGGCAGGCCGCTGTTTTCCACCACGAAGGGCAGGTCGCGGTTAACCAGTTGCTCTTGCAGGGCGACGGTGGCGCTGGTGACCACCAGTTTTTTGCCACGAGACCTTGCCATCACGCCACCAGCCAGCAGGTAGGCCAGGCTTTTGCCGACACCGGTTGGCCCTTCGATCACCGCGATGCTTTCACCCTCACGGTTGGGATAAGCGTCGCCTTGCTTTTCCAGGCTGCGGGACAGGGCGTTGGCGATCTCGGCCAGCATGCGCCGTTGTGCCGCACGTGGGCGAAAGCCTGGCAGGTTGTCGGCAATGGTGCGGTAGTGGTCGCGAATGGCGTCTTTTTCGGCATCGGTCAGCATGGCGCGATTGTACCGCAAGCTGAGGCTGATTTAGCGGCTAAAGCGTCATGGATTTTCGTTTGTGCGCAAATGGTGCTTTGCAAAATGACGACGCACTCAGCTTGTGGATACGATAGCCAAATTCATCAAGCGTGATCAGCAACGGCACAAGCTTCGCGTGAACGCGGGTGGCTTGTGACAAGAATTGACTGAGACGTGTTGCGTACGCATGGACAGACAAATAACAAGTACGCAGTGTTCTGCACACAGGAGAAATGAGTTGATGACACCCGTTAGCCGCGTTCTGGTGGTAAGCGATGATGCAAAGTGGCAGTCCGACGTTCTGGCCGGGCTGGGTGCCGTGGCCGTGCGGCTGGAAAATCCTTATGGCCTGACCTTTATTGGCGCCTCCCGTCTGAAGGAGGCAATGGACATCATTCGGCGTGATGGCGATATCCAGGCCGTGCTGGTCGACAAGCAGTTGCAAGAGAAGGGCCTGAATCAGGCGGCAGTGACGCTGGCCAACCAGATCAGTGATTTCCGGCCGGAATTATCCTTGTATGTCTTGCTGATGGATGACGACGAGCGTGTGCTGGTGGAAAACCTCGCCAGCCATGCGGTGGATGGCTATTTTTACCGCGACGAAACCGACTACAACGGCTGGTTCCGCATTCTGACCGCCGAGTTGGCTGAAAAATCTGCCACGCCGTTTTACGACAAGCTCAAGCAATATGTGCGCATGGCCAAGGATTCCTGGCACACGCCGGGCCACGCTGGTGGTGATTCGCTCAAGGGCAGCCCGTGGGTGGGGGATTTTTACGATTTTGTTGGCGAGAACATGTTGCGGGCCGACCTGTCGGTCTCCGTGCCGATGCTGGATTCGCTGCTGCACCCGACCGGGGTGATTGCCGAGTCGCAAAAGCTGGCTGCCAAAGCCTTTGGAGCGCGCAAGACCTATTTCGCCACCAACGGGACATCGACTTCCAACAAGGTGATTTTCCAGACCTTGCTGGCGCCGGGTGACAAGCTGCTGCTGGACCGCAATTGCCATAAATCCGTGCATCACGGGGTGATTCTGTCCGGTGCCTTGCCGGTGTATCTGGATTCCTCCATCAACAAGCAGTACGGCATTTTCGGCCCGGTGCCCAAAGCCACCATTTTTGCCGCCATTGAAGCCAACCCGGACGCGCGGGTGCTGATCCTGACTTCCTGCACTTACGATGGCTTGCGTTATGATCTGGTGCCCATCATCGAAGCCGCGCACGAAAAGGGCATCAAGGTGATCGTGGATGAGGCCTGGTACGGTTTTGCCCGTTTTCACCCGGCCTTCCGCCCGACAGCACTGGAGTCAGGTGCCGACTATGTCACGCAAAGCACGCACAAGATTTTGTCTGCCTTCTCGCAAGCCAGCATGATTCACGTGAATGACCCCGGATTTGACGAGCATCTGTTCCGGGAAAACTTCAATATGCATACCTCCACCAGCCCGCAGTACAACCTGATTGCCAGTCTGGACGTGGCGCGCAAGCAAGCGGTGACCGAGGGCTACCGGCTACTGGACCGCACGCTGAAGCTGGCAGAGGAGCTGCGCGACAAGATCAACTCCACCGGGGCTTTCCGCATACTGGAGCTGGAAGACCTGCTGCCCGAAGAAATGCGAGAAGATGGCATCCGGCTGGACCCGACCAAGCTCACCGTGGATATCAGCCAGTCCGGTTTTACCACCGACGAACTGCAACACGCGCTGTTCGAGCGCTATAACATCCAAGTGGAGAAATCCACCTTCAGCACCATCACTCTGTTGCTGACCATGGGCACCACGCGCAGCAAGGTGTCACGGTTGTATGACGCATTGCTGCGGCTGGCCAAGGAGAAGCGTGCACCGCGTGCGGTTGGCCGCATGCCGGAAATTCCGCGCTTTTCCCGCCTGGCCTGCCTGCCGCGCGATGCCTTTTATGAAGCTGGCGAGCGCCTGCCCTTGCTGGATGACGATGGTCGCCCCAATGCCGCACTGAATGGCCGGGTATGTTGCGACCAGATCGTTCCTTACCCGCCTGGCATTCCCGTGTTGGTGCCGGGGCAGGTGATTGACGACAGTATCCTGTCTTATCTGGCGCGTCTGCAAAAGACACAAAAAACCATAGAAATGCACGGACTGGCCGAAGATGGTGGGGAAATGTATGTCAGAGTGCTAAAAGATAGGGAGCTTTCGCATTTGCCTGACAGATTGTTGTTCGGCTGAGAGCTTGTCAGAATGGTCAATTTCCGATAAATATAACAATTGTCGCAAATATATAAATCCAGTATCCAATTGATACGGTATTGCGACACCAGTTAACTGACTTGAGACCTGCGTGTAGTAATGTGCCATTGCGCATGAAGACACACACCGTGTTCTATGCGCGATGGTCTTTTTTTTTGGAAATCTTACCCATGAAGCAAGTAGGACATTACCTGCAATTCAGCGACCTGAATCACGAGGAGTATCGTCACATCTTCGAGCGTGCCAAGGTTCTGAAGCGACGACACAGCGAAAAACAGCTGTATCAGCCGCTGGTAGGCCGCGTAATGTCCATGATCTTCGAAAAGAATTCCACGCGTACGCGGGTTTCCTTTGAAGCCGGCATGGCCCAGCTTGGCGGTCATGCGATGTTCCTGGATACCAAGACCTCCCAGCTGGGGCGCGGTGAGCCGATTGAAGATACGGCACGGGTGCTGTCGCGCATGAGCGATATCATCATGATCCGCACTTACGAACAATCGCTGGTAGAGCGTCTGGCTGCGCATTCCAAAGTGCCGGTCATCAATGGCCTGACCAATGAATACCATCCCTGTCAGATTCTGGCGGACATCTTTACCTTCATTGAGCATCGTGGCTCGATCAAGGGCAAGACTGTTGCCTGGATCGGCGATGGCAACAATGTATGCCGTACCTGGCTGCAGGCGGCCAAGATTCTTGGTTTCAAGCTCAAGGTGGCCACGCCGGTGGGCTACGAGTTGACCGTGCTGGATGGTGAGCATTACGGCCCGGAGCACTTCGAACCCAGCCACAGTGCCGTCAAGGCGGTGGAAGGCGCTGACCTGGTGACCACCGACGTGTTCACCAGCATGGGCTACGAGGCTGAAAGTGCCGCTCGCCTGGAAGCATTTGCCAGCTATCAGGTAAATGCCGAGCTGATGAAGCATGCCAAGCCGGACGCATTGTTCATGCACTGCCTGCCTGCCCATCGCGGCGAGGAAGTGACCGCCGAGGTCATCGACGGCCCGCAGAGCGTGGTATGGGACGAGGCGGAAAACCGCATGCACGCCCAGAAAGCCCTGATCGAATATCTGCTGCTTGGTCATCAGTACGACTGAACCGGCAGGACAACCCACTAGATTCGCTGGAAAGAAAACGCATCATGTCTGACATCAAAAAAGTAGTGCTGGCCTACTCCGGTGGCCTGGATACCTCCGTCATCCTGAAATGGCTGCAAGACACCTACCACTGTGAAGTGGTGACCTTCACTGCCGACATCGGTCAGGGTGAAGAAGTGGAACCGGCCCGCAAGAAGGCCATTGCGCTGGGCATCAAGCCGGAAAACATCTTTATCGAAGACCTGCGCGAAGAGTTCGTGCGCGACTACGTTTATCCGATGTTCCGTGCCAACGCCATTTACGAAGGCGAGTACCTGCTGGGTACTTCCATCGCCCGTCCGCTGATCTCCAAGCGCCAGATCGAAATCGCCAACGCCGTGGGCGGCGATGCGGTATCGCACGGCGCTACCGGCAAGGGTAATGACCAGGTGCGTTTCGAGCTGGGTTACTACGCTCTGAAACCGGACGTCAAGGTGATTGCACCGTGGCGCGAATGGGACCTGCTGTCCCGTGAAAAGCTGCTGGCCTATGCCGAAAAGCATGGTATCGACATCAGCAAGAAAAAGAATGGTGGCAGCCCGTACTCCATGGATGCCAACCTGCTGCACATTTCCTACGAAGGCACTGTGCTGGAAAACCCGGCTGCCGAGCCGGAAGAAGATATGTGGCTGTGGACGGTCAGCCCGGAAAATGCCCCGGACCAGGCCGAATACATCGAGCTGAGCTACGAAAAGGGTGACATCACCGCCATCAACGGCGTGGCCATGACCCCGGCACAAGTACTGACCGAACTGAACCGTCTGGGTGGCAAGCACGGTATCGGTCGTCTGGACATCGTGGAAAACCGTTACGTGGGCATGAAGTCCCGTGGCTGCTACGAAACCCCGGGCGGCACCATCATGCTGAAGGCACACCGCGCCATCGAATCCATCACGCTGGACCGCGAAGTGGCCCATCTGAAGGATGAGCTGATGCCGAAGTACGCCAAGCTGATCTACACCGGTTACTGGTGGAGCCCGGAGCGTCAGATGCTGCAAGGCCTGATCGACGCTTCGCAAGCCACCGTTAACGGCTGGGTACGCCTGAAGCTGTACAAGGGCAATGTCATCGTTGTTGGTCGTGAATCCAAGACCGACTCCCTGTTCGACCCGAACATCGCCACCTTCGACGAAGACGGCGGCGCTTACAACCATGCTGACGCTGCCGGCTTCATTCGCCTCAATGCCCTGCGCATGCGGATTGCTGCCAACGCCAAGCTCAAGCGCGGCTGATCGGCACGCTGTGAAGAAAACCGCCTTCGGGCGGTTTTTTGTTGGGGCAGAGGAAATCCCGACGGAAAAGTTGAGAGACAGGCTGATGCGGCGTATCGTATCGGCTTTGTCCTGCTGGCCGGCTTGTGCATGCGCCAGCCACTGAGCCAATTGCAGCATTCATCAAGGAACATCAGGGTGTCTGAAGAGCAATTTACCGATATATCCATGGCTGTGTGTCTGACCGGCCTTATCATCTTCATGGGCTTCATCATCTGGGATCTGGGCAAGAAATCCCAGGCTGGCAAGATGGGCACGGCCATTCTGTTTCTGGTGTTGGGTTTTGGTGTGGTGGGCTTTATCTTCAAGAACGTGCTGGTGGAGTTTCTTGTGCTCAAGTAAGGGCGGCACGGACAAATAAAAACGGGTTGGCTTGTGCCAACCCGTTTTGCGTATAGGGCAGGGGAATCCAGCGGCAGATTAGCGCTGTGGCGACAAAATCAGGCGCAGGCCCAGTGCGATGAAAATGCTGCCGGCAATGCGGTCCAGCCACTGGCTGGCCTTGGGCGTACGGTTCAGCCAGCCACCAATGGCACCGGCAAAATAACCCAGGCTGCCAAACAGCAGCGCTGCTTGTGCAGTGAAGATCAGTCCCAGAATGGCCGTTTGCCAACCACTGTGACCCTGGGCCGGATCGACGAATTGCGGCAGGAAGGCCAGGAAGAACAGCACCACCTTGGGGTTGATGGTATTGGCGATCAGGCCCTTGCGAAAGTGCGCTGACAGCGGTGTGTCATCAATAGCGCCCTTGTCGACTTTCAGGCTGCTGCCCCGGCTGCGGATGGCTTGCCAGCCCAGATACACCAGATAGCTGCCGCCGGCGATCTTCAGCAGACCAAACGCCATGGGGGAGGCGGCTATCAGCGCACTGACACCCAGTGCCGCCAGGATGGTGTGAGTAATGCAACCCAGCGCGCAGCCCAGGCCAAATGCCATCCCCTGGCGGCGACCTTTGGCGATGCCAAGACTCAGTACCATCAGATTGTCCGGTCCGGGGGAGAGGGTGATTAGCATGGCGGCGATAGTGAAGGCCGCCAGTTGTTCTGCGGTAACGATCATGATTGCTAGCCTGAGCGGGTTAAAACAGCATGATTGAAGATTTGCGCACAAACGACAAGCAGAATGTGCCAGCGTCATGCTTTGCGAGTGCGGACAGGCAAGATGCTGTTGATATCCAGGCGCTGCGGGTGACAAGGCGGCATACAGTCTCTAAAATTGCGCCATTGCGCTATTCAGCCTTACAGGATCATGCCATGCCATCTTTTGATATTGTTTCCGAAGTCAATAAAGTAGAAGTACGCAACGCTGTCGAGCAAGCCAACAAGGAAGTATCCACCCGCTACGATTTCAAAGGCAGCGATTCCCGCATCGAGCAGACCGACAAGGACATCACCTTGTATGCCGACGCTGAATTCCAGCTGGATCAGGTCAACGATATCCTGGTCAACAAATTGTCCAAGCGCAGCGTGGATGTACGCAGCCTGGAGTATGGCAAGCTGGAAAAGGTCAGCGGCAACAAGGTGAAGAAAGTGCTGACCGTGAAGGAAGGCCTGGAAACCGAGATGGCCAAGAAGATTGTCAAGATCATCAAGGATGCCAAACTGAAAGTGCAGGCCAGCATCCAGGGCGAGGCAGTGCGCGTGTCCGGTGCCAAGCGCGATTTGCTGCAAGAATGCATTGCCCTGCTGCGCAAGGAAATCGCCGACGACAAGGAAAACGGTGTACCACTGCAGTTCAACAACTTCCGCGACTAAGCCTGTTTTCCTTTATGCAGAACCGGCCCATTGTGGCCGGTTTTGCTTTTGCAGGTCGTCCCTCCTACAATACGGCCCTTGTTGAATAGACAGCAACCTGAGTATCGGAATCAGCATGTTACGCATTACTGAATTGAAACTGCTGCTGGATCACAGCGAAGCAGAACTGAGCGATGCCATCGTGGCCTTTTTGGGTATCAAACCGACCGAGCTGAAAAGCTACACCGTGTTCAAGCGCAGCTATGATGCGCGTCGCGGTGTGATGAGCCTGGCCTACATCATCGACATGGAAGTGGAAGGCGAGGCCAAACTGTTGGCCCGCTTCAAGGGCAATGCCCATGTGCTGCCCACGCCGGATACCAGCTATCACTTTGTCACCCAGGCACCGGCCACGCTGCAGAAGCGCCCGCTGGTGGTGGGCTTCGGCCCCTGTGGCCTGCTGGCTGCACTGGTGCTGGCCCAGATGGGTTTCAAGCCCATCGTGCTGGAGCGCGGCAAGAAAGTGCGTGAGCGCACCAAGGATACCTGGGGCCTGTGGCGCAAGAATGTGTTGAACCCGGAATCCAACGTGCAGTTTGGTGAAGGCGGCGCCGGTACTTTCTCGGACGGCAAGCTGTACAGCCAGATCAAGGACCCGCGGCATCTGGGCCGCAAGGTGCTGACCGAGTTCGTGAAGGCCGGTGCGCCGGAAGAAATCCTGTTTATCGCCAAGCCGCACATTGGCACTTTCCGCCTGGTGAGCATGGTGGAAAAAATGCGCGCGGAAATCGAAGCCCTGGGTGGTGAAATCCGCTTCCAGCAACGCGTGACCGACCTGCATATCGACAATGGTCATATCCGCGGTGTGACGCTGGCTGATGGCAGCCAGATCGAGGCGGACCATGTCATTCTGGCGCTGGGTCACAGTGCGCGCGATACCTTCGAGATGCTGCACCAGCGTGGCGTGTTCATGGAAGCCAAGCCCTTCTCGGTCGGCTTCCGCATCGAGCACCCGCAAACCATGATCGACAAGGCGCGTTGGGGCAAGTATGCCGGCCACCCTATTCTGGGTGCTGCCGACTACAAGCTGGTGCATCACGCCAGCAATGGCCGTGCGGTATACAGCTTCTGTATGTGCCCGGGCGGCCAGGTGGTAGCAGCCACTTCGGAAGAGGGGCGCGTGGTGACCAATGGCATGAGCCAGTATTCACGTGCCGAGCGCAATGCCAACTCCGGCATGGTGGTGAGCATCAACCCGGAAGACTATCCGGGTGGCGCCTTGGCCGGCATTGCCTTCCAGCGTGCACTGGAAAGCCACGCCTATGTGCTGGGTGGCAGCACCTACGAAGCGCCGGCCCAACTGGTAGGCGACTTTCTGGCTGGGCGAGCCTCTACCGCGGTGGGTTCGGTGGAGCCTTCCTATCAGCCTGGCGTGCACTGGACCGATCTGTCCACCGCACTACCGGATTTTGCCATTGCCGCCATGCGCGAAGCCTTGCCGGAGTTCGGCAAGAAAATCCGTGGTTACGACATGCACGACGCCGTGTTGACCGGCGTAGAAACCCGCACCAGCTCGCCACTGCGTATTACCCGTGGTGAGGATTTGCAAAGCCTGAACGTGAAGGGTCTGTATCCGGCAGGGGAAGGAGCTGGTTATGCAGGTGGTATCCTGTCCGCCGGTGTGGATGGCATCCGTGTGGCCGAGGCAGTGGCATTGAATATGGCTGCTCAGGTCTGACAGCAGGTTTCATTGGTGGTCATGTCAGCAGACCCAGGGTCGCTGTGCGTGCTTAAGCTTCTTGCCCCGTATACATGTTGCACCAAGGCGCTTCCGCGGAAGCGCCTTTTTTATTGCCATTATGAATGTGGCTTGATGAATGGTGCTGGTTGATTGGGGGTGAATGTATTAAATAAGTTAGGAGCTATTCAACGTACTTAGATGATGGCCGTTTCTTCTGCAGATATTTTAACCTGTACTTAAGGCAGGCTATGCATTGTTTGGTGATGCTTGTAGCTGATGATGAGAGTGCTATAAGCAAGATATTTCCCGCCAAATGACTGAGGTGAGTGATGAAACTTTCATCAAGATTATTAATGGCTATTCTGGTTTCGTTATTTGCCATGCTGCTATTGGTGGTGATGGCGGTCAGTTTTGAAAAGATGGCTGATCGCAGATTGGATGATGCCTTGAATAACTTGCTTCCATCGGTCAATGATTTGAATGGCGCGGTTGATGCGTTTGTGGAAATGCGCATAGATGCTAACAAGACCTTGCTGGTTAATTCTGCCGATGAGCGCAAGAAATTACAGCAGCTGTTTCAGGCCTCGTCAGTACGGCTAAAGAAGTCATTAGATCAATATCAAAAAAATGATATATACGATGAAGAGGATAAGGAGCTTTTAATAAAAGACAAGAAAGTTTTTGATCAGTATGAGAAAACCACCCTGGCTGCTCTCGCTCTGGAAGATACGGAATCTGGTCGTGTGCTTGCCATTCCTCATTTTTTACATGGTGATGTCAAAAATGCTGCCGAGGCCTTCTTGCACGCTATTCGTGAGCATGTTGCTTACAATATGAAGATTGCTGAAGTCATTCAAAGGGAAGATCAATCAGCTTCTACGCGAGATGTGTTGGTGCTGTCATCTGTTGCTATCATTTCCTTTTTCCTGTTGATAGTCGTTTATTTAAATGTTTATCGGGCTATTGTTGGAGGCCTGGCTGAAATGAAGTCCGTTATTTATTTATTGAACAGGGACAAGAATCTGACAATGCGTCATGTCAGAAAGGGTAGGGATGAGGTTTGTGATGTGTTGGATTCGGTGAATGCCCTGATCGAGAATTTGCATCAGGACTTCGGCAAAATGGAAGCCAGTGCCAGAGCGGTGATGGATTCATCAAAAGATTTTAGCCAGTCAGCCCGCGAAGTGGCTCAGGCCTCCAGTCAGCAGAGTGAGGCTTCTGCCAGCATGGCTACTTCAATCGAACAAATGACGGTTGCGGTGAATCATATTGCCGAACGTACCGCCTATGCCCGCACGCTGGCTCAAGAGGCCGGGCAACTGGCAAACCAGGGTTCTGCCACCATTACCCAGACCATTCAGGACATTCGTGAAATTTCTCAGGCAGTAGAAAAGTCCGGGGTCAGTATCCGGGAGCTGGAAAACCATAGCAGTACAGTGAATGCCGTGGTGCTGGTGATCAAGGATATTGCTGACCAGACCAATCTGCTGGCCTTGAATGCGGCAATAGAGGCTGCCCGGGCAGGGGAGTTGGGGCGGGGATTTGCGGTGGTGGCGGACGAGGTGCGCAAGCTGGCGGAGCGTACATCGGTTTCCACGCAGGAAATCGCACAAACCATCCATGCCATGCGTGAAAAGTCGAGCCAGGCCACCGAGCAAATGAAAGTTGCCGAAGAATTGGCGCGCTTGGGTGTGTCCCGGGCTGATGATGCGGATCAGGCGATCAACAAGATTGGTGATGCTACGGTCAGCACGGTCAAAATGGTGGAGGAGATGGCGATTTCCATTGCCGAACAGGGACAGTCGGCCAACAGCATTGCCGGTCGTATTGAGCAGGTGGTGCAAATGGCAGAAGCATCTTCTGTCAGTGCAGCAGACGCTGCGCGTAATGCAGGTCAGTTGCTGACCTTGGCTGAAAGACAAATCGGCATCATCCAGCAATACACCTTGTAAGCCTGTACGTGACATGTGCAATAAAACAGGCCTTTGCCATCACTGGCAAAGGCCCGCATGTTTGCGACTGATGCTAAGGGTTTACAGCTTGATCAACGTACTCTTCAGTTCGGTGTATTTTTCCAGTGCATGCAGCGATTTGTCGCGGCCATTGCCCGATTGCTTGAAGCCGCCGAAGGGGAAGTTCATGTCACCGCCTTCGTCGTAGCAGTTTACCCATACCGTACCGGCACGCAGGCGACGCGAGACCTGATGCGCGGTGCTGACATTGGAAGTCCATACTGCGGCGGCCAGGCCGTATTCGGTGTCGTTGGCAATGCGGACGGCTTCGTCGATGGTATCGAAGGTGATGACGGACAATACCGGCCCGAAGATTTCCTCGCGGCAGGTGGTCATGTCCGGGCGCTGGCAATCAAAAGCGGTCGGCTCAATGAACAGGCCCTTGTCGGTATGGGCAGCCTTGCCGCCACAAATCAGGCCGGCACCTTCGCTGATGCCCTTGTCCACGTAGGACAGCACCTTGTCGTACTGGATTTTGTCCACGATAGCCCCCATGCTGGTGGTCGGGTCCAGCGGGTCGCCCGGGTACCAGCCTTCGGCAGCCTTCTTGAATTCAGCCAGGAATTGATCCTTCACCTTGCTGTGTACCAGTACGCGTGAACCGGCAGTGCACATTTCACCCATATTGAAGAAAATGCCACCGGCGGCAGTGCGGGCTGCCTTGGCGATGTCGGCGCAGTCTTCCAGTACGATATTGGGCGATTTGCCACCCAGCTCCAGCCACACGCGCTTGAGGTTGGATTGCGCGGCATAAGCGGCAATCAGCTTGCCCACACCGGTGGAGCCGGTGAACGCCAGGCAATCGACATCCATGTGCAGGGCCAGCGCCTTGCCGACCTCACCGGCACCCGGCAATACCTGGAAAATACCATCTGGAATACCGGCATCCTTGGCCAGCTGGGCCAGGCGAATGGCGGTAAGTGGCGATTTTTCCGACGGTTTGACGATGACGGCATTACCGGCAGCCAGTGCCGGGCCGAATTTCCAGCTGGCCATCAGGATGGGGAAGTTCCACGGCACCACCGCAGCCACTACACCAATGGCCTCACGGGTGACCAGGCCTACCAGCTTGGGGTCGACCGGGGCCACTTCGCCGCCGATCTTGTCGATGGCTTCGGCAAACCATTCCACACAATACGCCGCACCCGGGACGTCCACCGTGGTGGAGTCGCCAATCGGCTTGCCCATGTCCAGGGTTTCCAGCAGGGCCAGCTCGTCACCGTGTTCGCGAATCAGCGCAGCAAAACGCTTGAGGATTTTGCCACGTGCCAGCGGTGACAGTTCGGACCATGCACCCGACTCAAAAGCGGCACGGGCTGCCTTGACCGCTGCATTCACCTCTGCCTCGCCACACCAGGCGATGTCCGCCAGCTTCTGGCCGTTGGCCGGGTTGATGCAGTCAAAGGTTTTGCCATCGGCGGCGCTGGTGTAGGCACCGTTGATGAAGGCGCGGCCTTCGATATTGAGTTCGGCAGCAAACTGTTTCCACTGTGCATGGGTACGAGCCATTGGTGTTCTCCTGATGTTATGTGCGGTGATCCCGGTTGCTCGTGACTGGCAACCGTCAATCAGAATGTGGGCGGCGAGCTGGCGCTGACGATTTCACAGATCTCCTTGCCGGCATTGCGAAAACGGTGCGGCAGTTTGCTGTCGAAATAGTAAGAGTCGCCCGGACCCAGGACACGGGTTTCATTGTTGACCGTGAGTTCAATCGAACCGGCAATGACAACACCACCTTCCTGACCTTCATGCATCAGCATGTCAGGCCCGGTGTCGGCACCCGGTTCGTAATGTTCTTTCAGGATGGCAATGTCACGCCGTTCGTGCGCAGTGCCAACCAGCAGTAATTTGATTTGATCATTGCCCAGATTGGGTAAATCCTTGGCCTGATAGAACACGCGTGGCTGTTGCGGCTCTACATCAAAGGTAAAGAATTCGGCCAGGGTCATGGGCATGCCTTCCAGCACTTTCTTCAAGGAGCTGATCGACGGGCTGACGCGATTTTGCTCGATCAGCGAGATCGTGCCGTTTGTCACGCCTGCCCGTTTGGCAAGCTCGCGTTGCGAGAGTCCGAAGCGCTCTCTGACCACTCTCAATCGTGCTCCAACATCCATCTGGCGGTTTCCATCTATGTTAAGAATTTTAGACGTTCCATCATACGGGTTTTTGATCGTATCCTGCATCTGTTGTTGCGTCGCAAAATCAAATTATTTTGCAAGTTTTCGAGTTTATAGCCAGAATCGACCCCATGAATCAAGTGCGCTGTGGATTTTTTTAAACATCTGCAACAGTATATTTGATCAAACCTTGGCTTGTTGCAAGAACCGTGGCATGCTGTTTCGTGCTGGTATCCTGCACGGTGACAACATACTTTCAGCTGCCCAGTTGTTTCGGCCCTTCACTGTGGTTGCGAGCCTGACTGTCCAGATGCGGTATGTCAGCACCACTCAGGCAAGGTGGGGTGGTGTGCTTGTTTTCACTGACGCAGCAAACTTGTTTCTTAAGGTGCAGCAGCAAGCGGTAGGGTAGTCACTGTCGGCATCCGCAAGGCGGATACTTAAATCGAGTAAACGAGGTCCTTATGCAGCAACCGATCATCGGCATTCCGTGTGACGTCAAACTGGTTAGCGGTTTGCCATTTCACGCGGTTGGCGAGAAATACATTGCAGCTGCCGCAGGTGGCGTTGGTGGTATCCCTGTGCTGATTCCGGCGCTGGGTGAAGATGCGCCACTGCGTGAATATCTCAAGTTTGTGGACGGCGTGCTGTTGCCAGGCTCGCTGTCCAATGTAGAGCCACATCGTTATGGCGGAGAAGCCAGCCGCCAGGGAACACTTCATGATCCGGCACGTGACGCAACCACGCTGCCGTTCATCGACCTTCTTCTGCAAGAAGGCATCCCGCTTCTGGGTATTTGCCGTGGTTTCCAGGAAATCAATGTTGCACTGGGCGGCGAACTTTTCCAGCACGTACAGGAAGAGCCAGGCTTTCGCGATCATCGCGAGCCGGATACTCAGAATCTGGATGAGATGTATGGTCTGGCACATGTCTTGCACCTGCAACCGGACAGCTTGCTCAAGAGCTGGCTGGGGCAGGATGAAGTCAAGGTGAACTCGCTGCACCAGCAAGGTATCAAACGTCTGGCCGACCGCCTGATTGCGGAAGGCGTGGCGGATGACGGGCTGGTGGAAGCATACCGGGTCAAGGATGCCAAAGGCTTTGCCTATGGCGCGCAGTGGCATCCGGAATGGAAATACTGGGAAAACCCGGTGTCCATGGCCATTTTCAACGCGTTCGGTGACGCTTGCCGCGCGCGTCGTGCCAGCCGCCAGGGCTGAGACGCACGTCATCCAGAGCCGGTTTACCGGCCACTATGGAAGTAGAGGAAAACATGAATCAAATCAATGATTGGCTGCGCGAACATCGCATCACGGAAGTCGAGTGCATCGTACCGGACATGACCGGCGTGGCACGCGGCAAGATTGTTCCCAAAGATAAATTTGTCTCCGACCCGGAAATGCGTCTTCCGGAAGCGGTGTTGATCCAGACTGTAACCGGCGACTATCCGGACGACAGCATGCTGGACCTGACCGACCCGGACATGGTGCTGACCCCGGATCCGAACTCCCTGCGCTTTGTGCCCTGGGCTGTCGACCCCACCGCCCAGCTGATTTATGACTGCTACCGTGCCGATGGCACACTGGTGGACGTGGCGCCGCGTAGCGTGCTCAAGCGCGTACTGGGCCTGTTTGACGAGCTGGGCTTCGAGCCGGTGCTGGCACCGGAAATGGAGTTCTACCTGATGTCGCCGAACCCGGATCCGGACATTCCCTTGTCCGCTCCGATCGGTCGTACCGGTCGTGCCGAATTCGGCCGCCGTTCTTACTCCATCGACGCGGTGAACGAATTCGACCCGCTGTTCGAAGATATCTACGACTACTGCCATGCGCAGAATCTGGAAGTGGACACGCTGATTCACGAAATCGGCACCGCCCAGATGGAAATCAACTTCCTGCATGGTAATCCGCTGGATCTGGCCGACCAGGTCTTCCTGTTCAAGCGTACCGTGCGCGAAGCGGCATTCCGCCACAATATGTACGCCACCTTCATGGCCAAGCCGATGGAAAACGAGCCGGGCTCGGCCATGCACATGCACCAGAGCCTGATCGACAAGAACACCGGCAAGAACGTGTTCACCAATGAAGATGGCAGCCCGTCCGACATCTTCTTCCACTTCATTGGCGGCATGCAGCACTACATTCCGGAAGTGATGCCGTTCTTTGCACCGTACGTGAACTCCTTCCGTCGCCTTAGCCCGTACACCGCGGCACCGACCAATGTGGAGTGGGGCTACGACAACCGTACCGTCGGCCTGCGCGTACCGCATTCTTCCCCGGCGGCCCGCCGTGTGGAAAACCGCGTACCTGGTGTGGATGTGAACCCGTACATTGCCATGGCCGCCACGCTGGCTTGTGGCTACCTGGGTATCGTCAACAAGATCAAGCCGCGCGAGCCGATGTCCACCGATGCTTACGAGCTGCCTTTCCAGTTCCCGCATGGTGCTGAAGAGTCGCTCAAGCGTCTGGCTGCCTGCCCGGACATTCCGGAAGTCATGGGCCCACACTTTGTGAAGATGTACCTGGGCATGAAGGAGAAGGAATTCTCCGAATACTTCCGCGTCATCAGCCCGTGGGAGCGCAAGTTCCTGCTCTTGCACGTATAAGCAGAAGATTCAGGTGAGTGCTGCCGGTCAGCGATGATCGGTAGCCGACATCCGGCATGCCGGATGTCGGGGTAGTGGCAGTTGCAACAGACAACGTGATCCCGCCGCCCGCAAGTCCGGGTCTGGCAAGGGATGCGTCGTGTTGCAGCCTGAGGCTGGCCGATTCCGGTCAGCCCAACAATAAGCCCCCAGAGGGCTGGAGAGATAGTAGAGAGGAAGCTTTTATGCAGAACCAACGTACTACGACCGAATGGCGCGAACTGGATGCAGCACACCATCTGCACCCGTTTACTGACACCAACTCGCTGAACCAGCAGGGTGCACGTGTCATCACCAAGGCAGAGGGTATTTTCCTGTTCGACTCCGAAGGGAACAAGATTCTCGACGGCATGGCCGGCCTGTGGTGTGTCAATATCGGTTATGGTCGCAAGGATCTGCCGGAAGTAGCCAAGCAGCAAATGGAGCAGCTGGCTTACTACAACACCTTCTTCAAGACCACGCATCCGGCGGTGGTGGAGCTGTCCCACCTGCTGTCCGAAGTGGCGCCGGAAGGCTTCAAGCATGTTTTCTACACTAACTCCGGCTCCGAATCCGTCGATACCATGATCCGCATGGTGCGTCGTTATTGGGATGTGAAGGGCAAGAAAGACAAGAAAACCCTGATCGGGCGCTGGAATGGCTATCACGGCTCCACCATCGGTGGCGCCAGCCTGGGTGGCATGACTTACATGCACGAGCAGGGCGATCTGCCGATTCCGGGTATCGTTCATGTTGAGCAGCCGTGGTGGTACAAGCATGGCAAAGACATGACGCCGGAAGAATTCGGCCTGGCTGCCGCCAAGTGGGTGGAAGACAAGATTCTGGAAGTCGGTGCCGACAAAGTGGCCGCCTTCGTGGGTGAACCCATCCAGGGCGCGGGAGGCGTGATTGTGCCGCCGTCCACCTACTGGCCGGAAATCCAGCGTATCTGTCAGAAGTACGACATCCTGCTGGTGGCCGATGAAGTCATCTGCGGTTTTGGTCGTACCGGCGAATGGTTTGGTCAGCAGGTATTCGGCTTCAAGCCGGACATCTTCACCACTGCCAAGGGTCTGTCCTCCGGCTATCAGCCGATTGGCGCGGTATTTGTCAACGATAAGGTGGCTACCACGCTGGCCGAAGGCGGTGACTTCAACCATGGCTTTACTTACTCAGGCCACCCGGTTGCCGCTGCCGTGGCACACGCCAACGTCAAGGCACTGCGTGACGAAGGCATTGTTGACCGTGTGAAGAACGACACCGGCCCCTATATGCAAAAGCGCTGGCGCGAAGTGTTCAGCCAGTTCGAGCATGTGGACGATGTGCGTGGTGTAGGCCTGATTCAGGCGTTTACCCTGGTAAAGAACAAGGCTACCCGCGAACTGTTCCCCGACTTTGGCGAAATCGGCACCATGTGCCGCGATATCTTCTTCAAGAACAACCTGATCATGCGTGCCTGCGGCGACCATATCGTATCGGCACCGCCGCTGGTGATCAGCAAGGAAGAAATTGACCAGATGCTGGAAACCGCCGCCAAGTGCATGGTGGAGTTTGAACAGCAACTGAAGGCGCGCGGTCTGGTTTGATCCGCCGCATGCCAATCTCGGTAACAGGCTACCTTCAGGTAGCCTGTTTTTTTATTTGCAGCACGGGTGGCAAGATGGCAGCCAGGCATAATCAGGGCTACAAAAGATAAAGACAGGCGCGCTGCAAGCAAGGCATGCCATGCTATTATTCGTGCTGTCATTGCCTTGTCAGGTGCTTGGTTGCTGGTGTAGCCGACAAGGAAAGCAGGCTGTGGCCTGATGTCTGTTCCGGTGGTGGCGGGGATGCCTGTGTCGGACAGCCCATGACGGAAAATCGAATCGCGATAATCACAATTACAGGATCAAACCAATGTTTGTCGGAATCGGCTACCTTCTTCTCCTCGGCTGCGTGCTGGGGGGCTTTGTTGCAGCAGGGGGTCATCTGGGGGCGCTGATGCAGCCTCTGGAAGTGGTCATGATTGCTGGTGCAGCTGCTGGCGCTTTTGTGGTTGCCAACGGTGGTGCACCGATGAAGGCCACCATCAAGGCGCTGCCCACTGTTTTCAAAGGCTCGCCCTACAACAAGGCCTTTTACATGGAGCTGTTCACCTTGCTGTTTGAAATCCTGTCCAAGGTGCGCAAGGAAGGTCTGATGTCGGTAGAAGCCGATGTGGAAAATCCGGAAGCCAGCCCGGTGTTCTCCAAGTATCCGGCGGTACTGCATGACCACCACGTTGTTGAGTTCATTTGTGACTATTTGCGCTTGATGGTGGGCGGTAACCTGAACGCCTTCGAAATCGAAAACCTGATGGATGTGGAAATCGAAACCCACCATCACGAAGGCGAAGTGCCGATCAGCGCCGTCAAGGGCCTGGCTGACGGCTTGCCAGCCTTCGGTATTGTGGCTGCGGTGATGGGGGTGGTGCATACCATGGAGTCGGTAGGCGCACCGCCATCCGAGCTGGGCATGCTGATTGCCCACGCGCTGGTGGGGACCTTCCTCGGTATTTTGCTGGCTTACGGCTTTGTGGCCCCGCTGGCCACCATTCTGGAACACAAGCTGGGTGATGGCACCCGCGTATTCCAGACCATCAAGGTGACCCTGCTGGCCAGCCTGAATGGCTACGCGCCCCAGGTTGCCGTGGAATTTGGCCGCAAGGTGCTGACTTCGACCGATCGTCCGTCCTTCAAGGAACTGGAAGACCACGTCAAGCAGGCCAAGAAATAAGCGTAACAGGGTTGGATCATGGCTGACGAATCGCAACGCCCCATTATTGTCAAACGCATCAAAAAAGGCGGGCACGGCCATCATGGCGGTGCCTGGAAGATTGCCTATGCCGACTTCGTGACGGCGATGATGGCCTTCTTCCTGCTGATGTGGTTGCTAGGCTCTGCCTCGCAAGGCACGCTCAATGGCATTGCCGAATACTTCAAGACACCCTTGAAAGTGGCCATGTCCGGTGGCGATGGTGCCGGTGATGCCACCTCGGTAGTGAAGGGCGGTGGTAACGACCTGACCAAGAAAGCCGGCCAGGTCAACAAGAGCAGCAAGGAGCAAGAGCGCAAGGTACTGGAAAAGCAGGCGCTGGATAATTTGCAGCAGAAAATACAGTCCAGTGTCGAGCAAAGCCAAGTGCTGAAGGACTACAAGAACCAGATGAAGCTGGAAATGACGCCGGAAGGGTTGAAAATCCAGATTGTCGATGAGCAGAACCGGCCGATGTTTGATTCGGGCAGTTCCCGCATGTTGCCGCATACCCGCGTGCTCTTGCAGCAACTGGCCCAGCAGTTGAACCAGCTGCCCAACCGGATCAGCATTTCCGGCCACACGGATGCCACGCCTTTCGGTAACGGGCAAAACGGTTACAGCAACTGGGAGCTATCGGCTGATCGTGCCAATACCGCCCGGCGTGAACTGGTCGCCGGCGGCCTGCAGGATGACAAGGTGATGCGGGTGGTGGGTGTGGCTGCGGCCAACCCGCTGATCAAGAGCAATGTTTTCAGCCCGGAAAACCGGCGTATCACCATTGTGGTACTCAACAAGGATGCGGAGCAGGCCATCCAGAACGACGGGGTCAAGCCGCCGCTGAGTCAGGAACCCATCGGTCCGATCGGCCCGGCGGAAGCCGCCCCGGCCAAGGCAGAATAAGTCCGCATGCGCCTGGGCTTGTTGCGCCATGTGCTGCTGCAACTGCTGGCGGCTTTGCTGGCCTGGTTCTTTGTCGCACCGGCCATGCAGCCGCAAGCATGGGCCGTCTTGCAGGCGATGTTTGCCGTGTTGCTCGCTTATGTCTGGCGCTTGCCGGGCTGGCAGAAATTTGCTCACGGCCTGTTTGTCCCTGCGGTGGTTCTGTTGCAGCAACTGGGTTTGCCAGCCTGGGTTTATCTGTCCTGCCTGATGCTGACCTTTGCGCTGGGACGCAATGCCCTGACCGAGCGGGTGCCGCTATACCGTTCTGCACAAGAAGTAGCAGAAAAGCTGGCCGCATATCTGCCGCAGGATGCCCGGGTGCTGGAGGCAGGATGTGGTGATGGCCGTCTGGCCATGCAACTGGCGGCGTTGCGCCCCGATCTGCATATTCTGGCGCTGGAAAATGCCTGGGGCAGTTGGTTGATGGCGTGGTTGCGCTGGCATGTTGCCCGTCGCCCGGCCAGGCTTGAGTTCGGCTGCCGCAGTTTCTGGAAGGAGCACTGGGGGAGGCACGATGTGGTATATGCCTTTTTGTCTCCTGCACCCATGCCGCGTGTTTGGCAAAAATTCCTGACCGAAGGTGCGCCTGCCAGTGTGCTGGTGAGCAATACCTTCACGGTTCCCGATGTCCAACCTGATAGCCGGATTCCGCTTGGCGGACCGCTGCAGAAAGAATTGCTGATCTGGTGCCACCCTCATGGATCTCGCTAACTGGTTTCAGTCCATCTCCGAACGACGCTGGCCGATTCTGCCTGGCACGCTGGAAGGTGTCAGGGACGCCTGCGCCCGAAACAACGATCTGATCAGTTTTACTGATCTGGCCAATCTTTGCCTGTCCGACCCGCTGCTGTTGTTCGACCTGTTGCGCGTGGTGGGCTCCTCCCGTGCTCTGCAACGCAATGAATCCATTCCATCGGTTGAGCAAACCCTGATGCTGATGGGGCTGGAGGCCGTGGTGGGGCGTTTTGGCAAACTCACCGCCATGCACGTCATTCCGGACAAGCTGGATGCCGAGGTGGTGGAGGCGGTGGAAGACTGGCTGGGCCGTAGCCGAGTAGCCGCGCTCATCATCAAGGAATGGCTGTCCATTTCCGGCGAGCACAAGGTGGAAGACTGTTTTGTTGCCGCGCTGATCTACAACCTGCCGGCCTGTCTGTACCTGATTTACCGCAATCAGCTGCCGGACAAGCCCTTGCTGCAAGAAGTGGCCGATCATTTCGAGACCGACTATTCCAAGTTGCTGGAGCAGTTTGTGCGTGCCGTCCCGCTGCCCATTGGCCTGCTTACCTTGCTAGGTGGCGGTGCGCCCAGCAAGCGCAAGCAATTGCTCAAGCTGGCGGTGGCCACCGCCAACACCCTGGAGCAGGGCTGGTGGCGCGGGCCGTGGAATGTCGGCCTGGATGTGGTGGGCAAGTTGATCGGTATCAGCCAGCAGCAGGTTTATCTGGGGGTGGTGCAGGCTTGCCTCACGGTGGCACGCCAACCCCGCGCTCCTGCGTATACCTACCCGGCGCGGGCCTTGCTGTTTATCGAGGGTGAATACAAGCGGCCCGAGATGAAGAAGGCAGTGACACTGACCAGCCCGGACCAGCTGGAGCAAGGCATTCGCGAATCGATCCGCCATCTGTCTAACGACCTCAAGTTCGAACGCGTGCTGTACTACCGCTACGACCACGACAGCCACAGCCTGCGCCTCAAATACCAGGTGGGCCTGGCAGAGGGCCATGTGCTGCGCAAGCTGGCGGTAGAGCTGGAACCCGGCACCTTCTTTACCTTGCTCACCAGTAAGGCGCAAAGCTTCCACGCACCGGAGAGTGTGCGTAACCAACTGGTACGCAAATACCAGGACGATTTTTTCGATCATATCGGTGATAGTGAATTCGCCATCATGAGTCTGTACCTTGGCCATCGTCTGGTCGGGGTGTTCTATGTGGACAATGGCCGCAGCGGACGCGTGATTGACGACACCAGCTACCACCGTTTCAAGGAACTGGTGGCCAGGCTGACGCCCCACCATTGATGCATGTTGTACACCGTTAAAACCATAAGCTCGCCCCATAACGACGAAATCAAGCAGCTGACCCGGCTGGTGCAAAACAGCCGGGAGCGGCGCAAGCAGGATGTGATGGTGCTCGAAGGCATCCACCTGACTGCTGCGGCCCTGGATGCGGGGCAGTCGCCGCAACGCCTGTACCTGAACGAAGCGGCCAGCGACCACCCTGAAGTACAAACCTTGCTGGCCCGATTGCCAGCCGGTGTTGCCGTCATCATGCTGCCTGAAAGCATCATGGCCAAAGTGAGTGCGCTGGCCAGTCCGCCCGAGCTGCTGGCGCTGTGCCTGCGTCCATGCCCGCCGCAGCCTGCGGCAGATGCCGCACGCGTGGTGCTGGAAGACATCCAGGACCCGGGTAATCTGGGCACCATCCTGCGTTGTGCTGCCGCTTCTGGCGTGCGTGAGGTGCTGCTGTCCAAGGGCTGTGTCGATGTTTACTCCCCCAAAGTGCTACGTGCCGGCATGGGGGCCCATTTTGTGCTGCACATTCACGAGCAGGTGGATCTGACAAGCGCGCTGGCGCAATTTCCCGGCCGCAAGCTGGTGACTTATCTGGAAGGGAGTTGCTCGCTGTATAGCCAGGATCTGACCGGTCCGGTGGCGCTGGTGTTCGGTAATGAAGGCGCAGGTGTGAGCCCGGCCTTGTTGGCGCTGGCTGATGCCCGGGTGCGAATACCGATGCCGGGTCATGCAGAGTCGCTGAATGTGGCGATGGCAGCTACGGTCTGTCTGTTCGAACGTGTGCGCCAGCAAGAGGCGACAAAGCCATGCTGAAGTCCTGGCTAAGCATTTGTCTGGGCGCTGCGCTCTCCTGGTCAGCCAAGGCAGCCGCGCTGCAATCGGTGGCGGTGGATGTCGGCCACAGCCTGCAGGCTCCGGGTGCGCGCAGTGCCAGCGGTCAGACTGAGTTCAGTTTCAACCGGCGTGCCGGTTTGCTGTTGGCCGGCATGCTGCGCGAGCAAGGTGTGGATGTCACCGTGATTGGTGAGCAAGGCAATATCAGGCAATTGACCGAACGCACCCAGTTGGCGCAGGGGCGGCAGTTATTGCTGTCGGTCCATCACGATTCGGTCCAGCCGCAATATTTGCCGGAAGCAGGGCGTTTTCAGGGCTATTCCCTGTTTGTATCACGCAAGAACCCGTTTGCCGAAACCAGCCTGGCCTGTGCGCGCCAGATTGCCTTGTCCTTGCAGGAGGCGGGCGAACGACCCACCTTGCATCATGCCGAACCGATTTCTGGCGAGAATCGCCCGCTGGCCGATCCCGCATTGGGCATTTACTGGTTTGATGACCTGGTCGTGCTCAAGACCGCCAGCCAGCCTGCGGTGCTGATCGAGCATGGCGTAATTGTGAACCCGCAGGAAGAAGCCCGCCTGTCATCCCCGGCAGTGGCCAGCCGTCTGGCACGCGCCATTACGGCAGGTGCGTTGCGCTGCCCGCTGGCAGAGCCAAACAAAAAGCCCTGATGCGCCAGGGCAGCAGGGCTGGTGTGTCATTGCGCGGGCTTATTGCAGCTTGCTGTTCATGCAGCCAGAGCTCTTGCATTCGCGTTTGCGGTCATTGATGAACTGCAGGCGATCGATGGTGGTGCGGGTGGCGCAATCCAGATTGACAAAGAAGCCACGCGCGTCGCTATAGCTACAGTCGGCATTACGCTGGCGTATCCATTCCAGCTGGCCGTTCTTGAGTGATTTCTTGCCATTGGCATCCAGCATTTTCGCTAACTCGCCATAGCTTTCATTCAGGTCTTTGTCTGCCTGGCTGTATACCTTGTTCAGACAATACAGACCGTCAAAATCGTTCTTGGGTTTATCGCAGGCAGAGTTGGCCAGTGCGCTGGCGCTCAGTGCCAGCAACATCAGGCTGAGGACGGTTTTCATATGGGTTCTCCTGGGCTGGGGAACGGGCAGTTTAGCACATCGGCATCATCAGGCCGTGGCGGGCGGCAAGGCTTGGCGTGCCCGGGTAATGGCGGCAACGCGGGCCGCCTCTACCTGGGCCGGGATCTGGCGCGGGTCGTCACAATTGCGGGCAATGGTTCCGGCGTCTACCGCTAGCGCGGCTTGCAGCAGATGCTCCATCCACTCCACTTGCGGATAGGCACAGTTTTCAAAATGCAAGCGGCCACGGGCATCGGCCAGCACGGCACACAGCATCTGTCGGAAACGTTCTGGTCGGCGTAGTGCATCGCAGTCTTTGAACAGCCGCAAGATGGTGGCGGGCTTCATTTCACCAGTGCAGTGAATCTTGGTGTGATTGAGCACGGTCATGCGCGCCAGATCACGGCATTCCGCCGGAACCCGCAGTCGTTCGCACAGTGCCAGCAAGGGTTTTTCACCACGCTGTTCATGGCCGATATGACGTGGCAGCACATCGGCTGGCGTCAGCGCCTTGCCCAGGTCATGGGTCAGGGCGGCAAACCTCACCGCTAATGGCTGCTGCATGCTGGCTGCCATGTCGATGACACGCATGACATGGTCGCCGGTGTCGATTTCCGGGTGGTAATCCGCCCGCTGCGGCACACCGAACAAGGCGTCGATTTCCGGCAGAATACGTTGCAAGGCACCACACTCGCGCAATACCAGAAAGAAACGCGACGGCTTGTCTTCCATCAGGGCCTTGGCCATTTCCTGCCATACGCGTTCGGCCACCAGGGCGTCTACTTCACCGGTGGCCACCATATTGCGCATCAGCAGCAGGGTTTCATCTGCCACGGAAAAACCGAAGCGGGCGGCAAAACGGGCCAGGCGCAAAATACGCACCGGGTCTTCGGCAAAGGCCGGGCTGACATGACGCAATATACCTGCGCGCAGGTCCTGCTGGCCGTGATAGGGGTCAATCAGCCGGCCTTGTTCATCCTCGGCCATGGCATTGATGGTGAGGTCGCGTCGGGCCAGATCCTGCTCCAGCGTGACGTTTTCTTCGGCATGAAAAGCAAAGCCGTGATAACCCTTGGCGGTTTTGCGCTCAGTGCGGGCCAGTGCATATTCTTCGTGACTGTGTGGATGCAGGAAGACCGGGAAATCCTTGCCCACCGGTTTATAGCCCTGGCTGAGCATGGCCTCGACACTGGCGCCCACCACCACCCAGTCACGGTCCTTTACCGGCAGACCGAGCAAACGGTCGCGTACCGCGCCTCCTACCTTGTATATCTGCATCAGCGCGCAGCTTCCCGGCGATAAGCCGACAACACAAGATTGAATTCGTCCTGACCCAGATACTGCGGTGCCACCACTTCCAGCGACGTGGGGCTAAAGCCCAGCAAGTCCGCCGGGAAGGGGTGAGGGCTGATATTGTCTACACCGAGCGAGCGGACGTTGTCACGGCTCATCAGGGTGGGGCCGGGCAGCATTTCCATCAACCCTGCCTGCAACATGGCCAGACCAGCAGGCAAGGGGATGACGGGACGTGCAGTGCCGCGCAGGCGGCCGATGTAGCGCACCAGTTCGGCCAGGGTATAGCTGGCAGGGCCGGTGAGGTCCAGGCTTTGGCCGATGGTGTCGGAGCGTTGCAAGCAGGCGACGACTGCACGGGCCAGGTCGTCGGCCCAGATCGGGGCAAAGCGGGTATGTGCTCCAGCCAGCGGCAGTAGCGGCAGCTTGTCCAGCAGACTGGCAAACAGGGTGAGGAAGCTGTCGCCACGGCCAAATACCACAGAGGGACGCAGGATGGTCCAGTCCAGCCCGCTATCGCGCACATGCTGTTCGGCTATACCCTTGGTTTGCTGGTAGTCACTGGGGCCGTGCGGGTCAGCACCCAGCGCGCTGATATGAATGATGCGCTTGACGCCTTGCTTGTGGCAGGCGGCAATGATCTTGTCCAGCAACTCCACATGGGCGGTCTCGAACTGTTTGCGCGTGCCATGCAGAATGCCGACCATGCTGATCACCACGTCGTGGCCTGCCAGCAATTCCTGCAAGGCCAGCGGGTGATGCACATTGGTGGATACCAGCTCGGTTTTGGGCAAGATAATCAGCGAGGATTTATGACGATCGCGGTTGCGGGTGGCAATGGTGAGTGACACTTCCTGTTCTGCCAGTCGCTCGGCAATATAGCTGCCAATGAAACCACTGCCGCCAATCAGGCAAATACGCTGCTCATGCATTGTTTTCTCCTGTTACGGGTTTTGCTTAACGTGCCGGGATGGTGCCCATGCGGGTTTTGAGCGAGATATTGTCATGGCCGAAAGTGCTGGCGTAGTAGGCTGCATTGGCCATCACCTTTTGAACATAGTCGCGGGTTTCGCTGAATGGAATGGTTTCTGCATAAATGGTGCCATCCAGCGGGCGACTATCCTGCCAGGCGCGGGCACGTGCCGGGCCGGCATTGTAGGCGGCGGTGGCCATGACTTCATTGCCGGACAGATTGTCCCGTACATAGCGCAAATACCAGGTGCCCAGTTGCACATTGGTTTCGATGTCATTCACCGAGAAGCTCCCCAGGCCCATTTTCTTTGCCACCCATTTGGCCGTTGCTGGCATCAATTGCATCAGGCCGGATGCCCCCACGCCGGAGCGGGCAACCACAATGAAACGGCTTTCCTGGCGGATCAGGCCGTAAACCCAGGCGTCATCCACGTCCAGCTGGCGGGCATAGCGCTGAGTAATGTCACGATACGGCGTGAGGTAACGTAGCGAGTAGTCGTGGTCTTCCTTGGTGCGTTCGGCGCTGTAAATGGCCATGTCGTAGAAGGCTTCGCGACGGGCAATTTCCGCGGCAGCCAGCAGTTCCATGTCACTGCGGCCACGCATGGCCCAGCGCCATTCCCGCTGTGCATCGCTGCGCAATTCGGCTCGCCCTTCGCTATTGCTGATATCCAGCAAGGCAAGTGCGCGCTGGATGGCCGGGTTGGCGCGCATGGCGGCTATATCGGCATTGTTGGGCACTGTCTTGCTGGCTGGCGTGGACAGAGTGTTGCCCAGCTCCTCCAGCGACAGCAAGGCATAGTAGTGGTGGCCAATGCTGGCTTTGGCAAACAGGGCGGGTGCTTCATTGCCACGGCCCAGCTGTTTCAGGCTGCGGGCGCGCCAGTATTGCCATGCGGGTTTGCCAGCCACGCTGGCCGGCATGTTGCGGGTAATCTGCTCCAGCACAGCCCATTGCTCGCCGCGCAGGGCGGCACGTGCCCACCATTCCCATTGATCGGCAGTCAATTGCTGCGGGTCTGCCTTGGCATACCATTGCAAAGCCTGCCCCATTGCTTGTTTGCGTGCAGATAGCAGCGCGAGCTGGCCCCAGGCAAAGGCGCTACGATCCTTGCTTAGCGCGCTTTCCACGGCAGCCAGACGGCTGGCCGCACCGCCCAGGTCATTACGTGCCTTGCTGACAATGCCAAATACCATGGCCTCCTGCCCGCCGGGGGAGTCGGCACTGGCCGTGGCCGGATTGCTGAGGGCAGCATTACTGAGCGGCAGATTGGTGGCATCGGCCAGTTGCCTGGCTTGTGAGACAAAATTGCCGGCCAGCAACAGGCGAACCCGCCGCCACAGCCAGTCCTGGCTCAGCATGCCTTTGGCCGCCGCAGCGGTGATCAGCTGATTGCAGCCATCCGGTGTGGCGCGCATGTCAAGAAAGCGGTCCAGATCGTCCGGCTTTTTACCTTGGCGCAGGTCCAGCAGTTGGCTGTAACAGGAGGATTCCTCATCCCGGCCCTCGGCAGGCAGTTTTTTCCACTCAGCGGCAAAGCCGTCCCAGTCCTCGCGCTTGCCCAGTTTCTTCAGCCATTCATTGCGGATTTTCTCTGGCATCCAGCCTTCACGCACGCTGTTCAGAAAGCCGATGACCTGACTGTCATTGTCCCGGTCTAGTGCCTTCAGGGTGAGCCAGTAGGATGGATAGTCTTTCAGGATGTAACTGGCGGGCAGCTCGCCTGCAATGGCGGTGAGCTTGCCCAGATTGTTGCTGCGGTAGGCGTCGCGGGCACTGATGAGCGTATCGGTATTGCTGGCCATTGCCGGTAGGCTGCTGGTGATGGAGAGAGCCAGGGTCAAGGTGCGCAGGGTGCTGAACAAACGGGTCATGTAACAGGATTCTCTTTAAGTCGGCCATGTTCTGTCCCGGCCTTGGGCCGGCGGCGGACTGACAGTCGTGGGTGGGACGATAGGCTGATTATACCTGTATGAGCTTGGATGGGGGCGATCTTAAACAAAGAAGTATTAATAATTTGTTATTGATTACCGGAAATATCTGATTATCTCTTAGGGTGGCACTTGTTAGATTGGAAGGCTGTTTTGCTGGCCTTTCTGTGCGTGGCTGGTTTGCTTGCTTAATAAATACCATCCAGTACGGTTTGGATTGGTGTATGGCAAGTCCAGGTATGCAGTCATTTTGAGGGAGTGGAAAATGTACAACATTAATGATTTATTTGAAATGGTCAGGTACAGCGTGGGGGCGATGATGAAGTGTGTGCCTTACGTTCTTATTCATTTTGTAGCGTTGATCATGCTGCGAGGCTTTTTGTTACGGTTTTGCCATGATCGTGCCGTGTTGCGTGGTTCTTTGTTCTTTTCATTTCCTCAGTCAGTATATCGCTATTCACTGTTGGTGTTGATGTTGTTTCTTTCGTGGATTGTGAGTGTGCTACTTTATTTGCGGGTTGGAATCAGTTTTTATTTTGCAGGTGATTTTCTGTTCGTGGCTGGAGTGTTATTAGGGTGGCGTAGGGGGTGGTCAATTTTGTTGATCAATTTGCTCATTATTACACTCTGGTTCTATTATATCGAACGTAGTGGATTAATTATCCTATATCTGATTCTTGATGCAGTCATATATTTTATGGTTGGAATTTTTTCTGGTAATCAGCATGACTTCATGGATGGTGTGTATGGGCTGAATGATATTTTTCTGGTTTGTGTCAACAAACTGGTTGCCGCGCTTATATCGGCGGCTTGCTGGGTATTGTTGACTCAGGAGTCCTGGTTTGTCGGAGTCAATCTGCTGATATTCCGATTGGTCGGTTGGCCACTGGCATCCTTGCCGATGATCTTTCTTGTGCTTTACCTGATGAGGCAGGATGCCAGAAAGTTGGTATTGCAGCCTGCCTGAAAAGAAAAAACCCCGCATTAGCGGGGTTGTTGATTGCTTTCCTGTTATGCATCCAGGCCGGCTTGGGCTAGCTCAGCCGCGCGAATCACCGCACGGGCCTTGTTTTGCGTTTCCTGCCATTCCGATTCCGGAACCGAATCGGCCACGATGCCGGCGCCTGATTGCACGTAGAGCATTTTGTTTTTGACCACGGCGGTACGAATGGCAATGGCCAGATCCATATCCCCGTTGAAACCCAGATAACCGACCGCCCCGCCATAAACGCCACGCTTGGTGGGCTCGAACTCGTCAATGATTTCCATGGCCCGTACCTTGGGTGCACCGGACAAGGTGCCGGCAGGGAAGGTAGCCTTGAGGATGTCGATATTGGAGACTTCCGGTTTGACGCTGCCTTCCACGCTGGAAACAATATGCATCACGTGGGAGTAACGTTCGATCACCATATTGTCGGTAATGTTGACGCTGCCGGTATTGGCCACGCGGCCCACATCGTTGCGGCCCAGGTCCATCAGCATCACGTGTTCGGCAATTTCCTTGGGGTCGGCCAGCAGTTCTTCTGCCAGTGCTTCGTCTTCTTCGCGGTTTTTGCCGCGCACGCGGGTGCCGGCAATCGGACGCACGGTGACGGTTTCCTGTTCGCGCCGTACCAGTATTTCCGGCGATGAACCCACCACATGGAAGTCGTCGAAATGGTAGAAGAACATATAAGGCGACGGGTTCAGGCTGCGTAGCGCCCGGTACAGTGACAGCGGCGAGTCGGCGTAGGGCATTTGCATGCGTTGGGCCAGCACCACTTGCATGATGTCACCATCCACAATGTAGCGCTTGCACTGTTCGACGGCCTGTTTGAATTCTTCCTGACCATATTCGGAAACCGCCTTGCTGATTTGCGAGGGCAGCGACAACGGGATGTCCATGGGTTCACGCAAGCGAGCCCGTAGTTGCGCCAGACGGCTTTCTGCCTTGACCAGTGCATTGGGTACAGCCGGGTCGGCATAGACGATGAGATAGAGCTTGCCGGACAGATTGTCCACCACAGCCAGCTCTTCGGACACCATCAACAGAATGTCCGGCGTACCGATGGGATCCGGCTTGCGGGTGTCGGCCAGGCGCTTTTCCACATAGCGTATGGTGTCATAGCCGAAATAACCGACCAGGCCGCCGGTAAAGCGCGGCAGGCCTTCAACAGGCGGGGCGCTAAAGCGTTGCTGGAAACTTTCGATGAAGGCCAGCGGGTCGCCTTCATATTGCTCGATCACCTTGTCGCCATATTCCACCTGCACCTTGTTTGCATTGACGCGCAGGCGGGTGGTGGCCGGCAGGCCGATGAAGGAGTAGCGGCCAAAGCGCTCGCCACCCACCACCGACTCCAGCAAATAGGAGTAGGGCTGGTTGGCCAGCTTCAGATAGACCGACAGCGGGGTGTCCAGGTCGGCGAACAATTCCAGCGTGACCGGAATGCGGTTGTAACCAGCCTGGGCTAGTTTGTTGAATTCTTCATGCGTCATGCGTGCGCTACCTTGAAACCGGATTGAAAGCAAAAGGGATGGACAGAATGTGGCTCAGCGTTGCCATCGCCAACTGGCCGGTGCGGGCAGGAAAGTCATGATGCAGGCTTTATCCATGTGGAATGAAAAGTATGGGCTTTATTTTTTCATCAAATCGTACAGTTCGGCAAGGTTGCCGATGATGAGGTCTGCTTGCAACTGGCTGGCATCGGCATAGCCGTAATTCACGGCGATGGCGGTGGCGCCTGCTGCACGGGCGGACAGGACGTCGTTTTCCGAGTCGCCCACCATGGCCAGTTCGCTGGTCTGGATGCCCAGCACATCGCAAACATGCTGCAAGGGCAGGGCGGAAGGCTTTTTCTCTGCCAGGGTGTCGCCGCCGATGATCAGGCTGAAGGCGTCGCGCAAATCCAGCTGTTCCAGCAGCGGTACCGCCAGATATTCCGATTTGTTGGTAACCACCACTACCGGCAGCTGCAAGGCGCGCAGCAGGCCCAGGCCATCGCGCACGCCCGGATAAACCGTGGTGTTGTCCGTCAGATGGGCGTGGTAATAACGCACGAAGAAGTTGAAGCCTTGTTCCCAGACGGCGGCATCGGCCTGGCCGTGACGTTCGTCGGTAATGGCGCGGTGAACCAGGCTGGCAATGCCGTCGCCAACATGCGCCTGAATGCGCAGGTCGGTGAGGGCGGGCAGGCCCAGATGCTCGCGCATGGCGTTGGCCGCAGCGGCCAGGTCGGGAATGGAGTCAACCAGGGTGCCATCCAGATCGAAGGCAAGGGCTTTGATGTGTTTCAGGTTCATGACTTGATGGGTAACGGTTATTCGGTTGGATCGGGCAATTGCCGGATATCCAGCACGGTTTCCGCGCCGAAAATGGCGCTGAGCAGGTAATCGGCAATCTTGCGGGCCGCTTGCTGCGGCGTGCTCAGGCCGCCATCGCGCTTGAGTGCGGTAAAGCGCCCCAGTTCGCGGAACTGCTGCGGGTCGCTTTGGCGAATGCTGGCCTGCATGTCGGTGTCGATCACGCCAGGATAAATGGCGGCAATGCGCACATTGCCGGCTTGCTGTTCTGTAGCCACATGGCGGCAAAAGTGGTCGAGCCCGGCTTTGCTGCTGCCATAGATGCCCCAGCCCGGATAGGCCTTGACGGCGGCTCCTGACGAAATGCAGGCGATGCGCAGTTCGCATTCCAGCGTATCGGTCAGGCGCAGCAGTGCATCAGTCAGCAGAATGGGGGCTGCCAGGTTGATGGCCAAGGCGCGGGATACTTCCACCGTAGGATAGAAACCGGCGCTGGCAATGGGGCTGACCACACCGGCATTGTTGATCAGCAGCAATTGCGTAATGTGCTCCAGCGGAAGGCATTGCAAGGCCTCGGCCATGATGCCGTGCAGGCTGTCGCTGTCGGCCAGGTCGGCGCGCAGGAAATGCAGGCGCTGCGGATGGCGCTGGGCCAGCTCTTGCAGCGCCGGGCTGTGTTCCCGCGCCAGGCCCACCACTATGCAGCCGCGCTGCAGCAGGTCGGCACACAAGGCCAGGCCCAGGCCGCGGGAGGCACCGCTGATGATGGCGGCTTGCATCAGGCCACCTTGGCCAGTTCGGCACGCATGGCGGCAATCACCGCCTGGTAGTCCGGTTGGCCGTAGATGGCGGAACCGGCCACGAAGGTGTCGGCACCGGCCGCGGCAACGGCAGCAATATTGTCCACTTTCACCCCGCCATCCACTTCCAGCCAGATTTCACCGCCGTGCTTGGCGGTATACTCGTCGATACGCTGGCGCGCGGCGCGCACTTTTTCCAGTGCATGCGGAATGAAGGACTGACCGCCAAAGCCGGGATTGACCGACATGATCAGTACCATGTCAATCTTGTCCATCACGTGGTCCAGATAGGACAGCGATGTGCCCGGATTGAATACCAGGCCTGCCTTGCAGCCGGATTCCTTGATCAGGCCCAGGGTACGGTCGATGTGTTCGGAGGCTTCCGGATGGAAGGTGATGATGTCGGCGCCCGCCTTGGCAAACATCGGCACCAGGCTATCCACCGGTTTCACCATCAGGTGGACATCGATCGGGGCTTTGGTATGCGGACGGATGGCTTCACAAACCAGCGGGCCAACCGTCAGATTGGGGACATAATGGTTGTCCATGACATCAAAATGAATGATGTCGGCTCCGGCGGCGATGACGTCGCGTACCTCCTGGCCAAGACAGGCAAAATCGGCGGAAAGGAGGCTGGGGGCAATACGGAAGTCGCGCATGGTCTACCTTGCAATCACGGATGGATTCATCAAACAGGCGCATATTCTACCGCGCCACCGGAGCATGGCGCGATAAAATGCAGTACCCACCACAAGGAAATGAAGATGGCTGACAAAACCTACCGGATTGAAGTGGAGGCCGAGCCGCACTATGTTGCCGAGCAATCCAATATGGCAACCGACATCTACGTCTTTGCCTACCGTATCCGTCTGACCAATACCGGCACCGAGCCTGCGCAACTGATTAGCCGTCACTGGATCATCAGTGACGCCAATAATCAGGAGCAGGAAGTTCGTGGCATGGGTGTGGTGGGCGAGCAGCCACGGCTGGAACCGGGGCAGACATTTGAATATAGCAGCGCCACCCATCTGAAAACGCCGTATGGCGCCATGCGTGGCAGTTACCAGATGCTGGCCGATGACGGTACGCGTTTTGATGTCACCATTCCGGAAATGACATTGGTGGCACCGCGCGTGCTGCACTGAGTGCCAGCGCCAGCGCGCTTATAGCAAGTTTTTGCTTACGGCCTGCGGGTGATTGCAGAGAAATTTGGTTTTTACTGTACTGGCGTTTGCCAGTCGTCTTGACAGGATGTGTTCATGCGTTTTACCCATAGTGGCCCGGCACCAGAGAATCGTAACGACTTGCAAACCCTGAAAACCTTGCTGCCTTATTTGTGGGCGTTCAAGGGCCGGGTGCTGCTGGCGCTGGCTTGCATGATCCTGGCCAAGGTGGCGGCAGTCACCGTGCCGCTTTATCTGAAAGACATTGTCGACCAGTTGTCTGTCCCGGCCAGTCTGCTGGCGGTGCCGGTGATGGCACTACTGGGGTACGGCCTGGCGCGGCTGACCTCCAGCGTGCTGGGGGAAATGCGCGACGCCATCTTTGCCCGTGTGATTCAAGGCGCGGTACGCAGTGTGGCGCGCGGCGTGTTCCAGCATTTGTTCCGGCTGTCGTTGCGCTTTCATCTGGAGCGCCAGACCGGCGGCATGAGCCGGGATATCGAGCGCGGAACCAAGGGTATCGGTTTCCTGCTCAACTTCATGGTGTTCAATATTCTGCCCACCCTGCTGGAAATCGGCATGGTGTCTTTCATTCTGTTTCATCGTTATGCCTGGGAATTTGCCGCAGTAACGCTGGGCACCATTGCCATCTATATCGGCTTCACGCTGGTGGTGACCGAATGGCGCACGGTATTCCGCCGCAGCATGAATGACCTGGATTCACGCGCCAATGCCAAGGCCATTGATGCGCTCATCAACTACGAAACGGTCAAGTATTTCAATAACGAAGCCTACGAAGCAGAACGCTACGACCGTAACCTGGCGGCGTGGGAGGCATCTGCCATCAAGAACCAGGTTTCTCTGTCCATGCTCAATGCCGGGCAGGGCATCATCATCGCCAGTGGCGTCACGCTGATCATGGTGCTGGCTGCACGCAGCGTGGTGCAGCACCAGATGACGGTGGGGGATGTGGTGCTGGTGGCCACCTTTATTACCCAGCTGTACACCCCGCTGAACTTTCTTGGCTTTATCTACCGCGAAATCAAACATTCGCTGGCGGATATCGAGCGCATGTTCGGACTGTTGTCCACCCATCAGGAAGTGGACGATGCGGCAGGGGCCAAGCTGCTGGCCAGCCGTGATGCCAGTGTCCGTTTCGAGCAGGTGGATTTTGGCTATGATGCCAAGCGCAGCATTTTGCACGGGCTGGATTTTGCCATTCCGGCTGGCAGTTCGCTGGCAGTGGTCGGGGCGAGCGGGGCGGGCAAGTCCACGCTGGCCCGTTTGCTGTTCCGTTTTTATGATGTGAGCGCGGGGCGTATCACCATTAATGGTGAGGATCTGCGTGCCTTTACCCAGGACAGTCTGCGCGCGCATATCGGCATCGTGCCGCAGGATACGGTGCTGTTTAATGACAGTATCTATTACAACATCGCCTATGGACGACCGGGTGCCAGCCGGGATGAAGTCATCGAGGCTGCCCGTTCTGCGCATATTCACGACTTTGTGATGAGCCTGCCTGATGGTTATGACACACAGGTCGGTGAGCGTGGCCTGAAATTGTCGGGTGGAGAAAAGCAGCGCGTGGCCATTGCGCGCACTATTCTGAAGAATCCGGCCATTCTGATCTTTGACGAAGCCACCAGTGCACTGGATTCGCGTACCGAAAAAGCCATCCAGCATGAATTGGCCATTATTTCCGCCAACCGCACCACGCTGATCATTGCCCATCGTCTTTCTACCATTGTCGATGCCGATCAGATCATCGTTCTGGATGATGGCAAGGTGCTGGAGCGGGGCACGCACCGTGAATTGCTGGAACAAAACGAGCGTTATGCTGAAATGTGGCGTTTGCAGCAAGAGCAAGGCGAGGAGTCTGCTCTGACGGTGTGATGTATCCTCCTGCCGCCTGTGCATTATCCCCGCACGGTCTTTCACTGCCGGGCTGGTGCCGGTGGATTTTACCCTGTGATGCTGGCTGGCCGCCTTGGTTGAGTCGGTACTGCAATATGCTGTAAGCGCTGTCAATTCCTTCCCAAATCCTTCCAGCCTGGCAGACCTCACCCTGCCAGGCTGCATCAGCCCTTTGCCTGCCATCAGACTGTCGGTATTCACATGCAGTATTCAGATAAAATATGCTATCAGCAAAGCATGCAGCATTGACAGAATGCTTGATTCACATTTAAATAACATTAATAGATGTATGCAGTCATTCAATAGAGCAGTGCTTGCTCGCACAGTCAAAGTGCCAGCATTTCCTTGCTTCACGAATCGTATCTCCAGTCTGTGCAGGATGCGGCCACCGGGGCAGTTTCGGCCGCATGACGCCGCCGGTCGGCGGGATGGCCGACGTATGTCAACGCAATTGCAGCTCTGTGTTATTGAGAGGGAATGTCCGCTATGAAAGCAAACGGCAACCGCAACCTGATCCGGGTGGTCTGGCCTTTTGTGGCCATTGTTGGCGCATTGCTGTTGCTTAGCATCATCAGCCTGAATGTCCTGTCCACCATTCGTGCTTATGTCGGTGGTGAGGGCTTGTGGTCCAAAGCCCAGAAAGACGCCATTTATTACCTCAGCCGCTATGCAGGCAGCCGTTCCGAGCAGGACTTTCATGCCTATAAGAGTGCCATTTCCATTCAGCTGGGGGACCGGCAGGCCCGCCTGGCACTGGATCGTGCCGTGCCTGATCTGGAAGCTGCGCGGGCAGGCCTGCTGCAAGGGGGCAATCATCCCGGTGACATCGATAACGTCATTACCACTTTCCGCTGGTTCCGTCATGTCAGCTATCTGAGCCAGGCCATTCGTTATTGGGAGATCGGTGATGGCTATGTCATCGAAATTTCCAATATTGCCGAACGACTGCATGATGGTTTCACTCATGGCTATATCAGCGAAGACGAGCTGATGGCCTTGAGCCGGCGCATTGTTGAAATCAACGAAGAACTCAAGGCCCCTGCGCGTGCGTTTTCTGAAGTGCTGGGTGAGGGGTCGCGCTTTGCTACTGCCTTGTTGTGGTGGGTTAATGTGCTGGTTGGTTTGGGGCTGCTGCTGCTGACTGTGCGGCAAGTGCAGGTGTTGCTGCGTCAATCCGCCCGTTTTGAAGCCGAACTGAAGGCCGAAAAGGACAGGGCGGAGACCACGCTCAATTCCATTGGCGATGCGGTGATCACCATTGATCTGTCCGGCAAGCTGCGCTACCTGAATGCGGTGGCCTTGCACATGATAGGCGGCGGTGAGCAGGTGCTGGGCCGCTACTTCGAAGATGTGTTTTCGATGATTGACCTGTCGGGCAGCAATCTGGATCAGTTAGGTAGCAGCCAGTTGCGGGCGCAATGCGCAAACAAGCAGACCTATCCCAGCCTGCGCCTGCAAGGAGTGGATGGCAGCAGCCACATGATTTCCCTGGTGGCTGCACCCATTCATGATTCGCGCGGCGAGATAGATGGCCTGGTGCTGGTGTTGCACGACAAGTCCATCGAACAGCAGTACATCAATCATCTGAGCTGGCAGGCGGCGCATGATGCGCTGACCGGACTATATAACCGGCGCGAATTCGAGCAGCGTGTGACGCGGGCTCTCAGTCGCATGATGGTAACGGATACCTCCCACGCCCTGCTGTTTGTCGACCTGGATCAATTCAAACTGGTTAACGACACCAATGGGCATGCAGCGGGTGACGAATTGCTGCGCCAGGTGTGCCGCGTATTGCAAGATCAGCTTGGACTGTCTGACGTGTTGGCAAGGCTGGGTGGCGACGAGTTCGGTGTGCTGCTGGAAGATTGCCGGATCGACGTCGCGCTGGACAAGGCAGATCGCCTGCGCAGGGCAGTACAGCAGGCTGGTTTCCACTGGGAAGGCATTCCGTTTTCCATCAGTGCCAGTATTGGCATGGTGTTTCTGGGCGAGGCGGGTGCCACCCTGGCCGAAAGCCTGCAAGCAGCGGATATTGCCTGTTACATGGCCAAGGAAAAGGGTCGTAACCGGATTCAGCTTTACAGTTCCAAAGACACCGAGTTGGCAGTGCGTTCGGTTGAAATGGCCTGGGTGCAGCGATTGCGCACGGCCATGGAAGAAGAACGGTTCAGTCTCTACTTTCAGGAAATCGTTCCGGTTCGTCCGGAAGGCAAAAAGACCGGTCGTCACATCGAGGTTTTGCTGCGCCTGCGTGACGAGGCGAACGCCATCATTCTGCCTGGCGCTTTCATCCCGGCTGCCGAGCGTTTTGGCCTGATGCCGGATATCGACCGCATCGTGGTACGCCAGACTTTCGAGACCTTGTGGCATATGCATGCCCATGGGGATCACTCCATTGCAGTGTGTGCCATCAATCTGTCCGGTGCCACCTTGTGTGATGACAACTTCCTGGATTTCATCCGGCGCCAATTCGTGAGCTACGCCATTCCGCCGTCGATGATCTGCTTTGAAGTCACCGAAACCAGTGCCATTTCCAATTTGCAAAAGGCTACCCGCTTTATCAGCGAATTGCGCGAGCTGGGCTGTCATTTCTCGCTGGATGATTTTGGTACCGGCATGTCGTCGTTTGCTTATCTGAAGCATCTGCAAGTGGACTACCTGAAAATTGATGGCAGTTTCGTCAAGGACATGGTCGAGGATTCGGTAGACCGTGCCATGGTGGAAATGATCAACCGCATCGGGCATGTGACAGGCAAGAAAACCATTGCAGAGTTTGTCAGTGCTCCCGAAATCATGCAGGTATTGGTAGAAATCGGCGTGGACTATGCCCAGGGCTACTACATTGGCGAGCCGGCGCCTTTCATTTCCCCGCCTTTCGGCAAACCGGAAGTCGCTGCCTATCGCTTGCCAAGGCGGGAGTGAGGCAGGCACATTTTGAGGAAGAGTGAAAACATGCTAGATCAGCATCTATTTGTTCGGACAGGTCCCTTGATGGAGGTCACCAGCTATCCGGAATGGACACAGGAAATGGTTTATCACTGTGACCGTTACAAAAGCCTGGTGGTGAACCACGAGCTGTTTACCTGCATGAAAGAAGCCCGGCTGGACCATGCCACCCATAAGGCATTTCTGTCCGGGGGGTGGCCGGTGATCGAACAGTTCCCGCAGTACATGGCGATGAACCTGCTGAAAATCCGTTACGGGCAACATCCCGGTCAGGATATGGCGCGGCGCTATCTGATCCGCAATATCCGTGTGGAACAGAACCATGCAGATCACTGGCATAACTGGGCGACGGCATCTGGCGTGGACATCCCGGCCATGCTCAGCGGCCATCAGGCACTAGAAACATTGAGCCTGAGTCAATGGTGCTGGCAGGTGTGCGACCGGGAGTCGCTGGCGGTTGCCATGGCGGCCACCAACTATGCCATTGAAGGTGCCACTGGCGAGTGGTCCGCCCGCGTATGCTCGGAAGATCGTTACGCCCAGCTGTTTGATGAGTCGGTCCGTGCCAAGGCCATGAAGTGGCTGAAGCTGCATGCCAAGTATGATGATGCCCATCCTTGGGAAGCACTGGAGATCATCGTGGCGCTGGTGGGGCTGCATCCGGACAAGCAGACCATCACCGCGTTGCAAAATGCCATTTGCAAGAGTCACCAGTTCATGCGCTTGCTGCTGGACCATTATATGCGTGATGCCAGGGTGGGTGAGGTGACTACGCCAATGCCCGCAGTCTGCCTGGCCTGATTGGCTTGACTGTGCGGCAGCGCGGCTTGCAAGTGGTATCACAAGTCGCGCTGCATGGCTGTGCAGGGATGGCGTTGGCTGCTTGGTGCAGATTGTTGCGCACTGCCACATGACCAGCGCGCTGGTGCATGATAAAGTCGATTGTGTACAAAAGTGGTCTGTCCGTGACAGACCATGCCCTGATCCCTGGGTGATGGCACAAAAATATGCCCATTGCCCCGCATAGTCATAAGGAAACATTGTGGTCGACATTGCCAAGCTGCAGCCGCCGGAAGTATGGGAACATTTCCAAACCTTGTGTGAAATTCCCCGTCCCTCCAAGCATGAGCAAGCGTTGCGTGATTACCTGAAAGGTTGGGCCGAGTTGCGCGGTCTGACCAGTGTTGTTGATGCTGCCGGTAACCTGATTGTGCGCAAGCCTGCCACGCCCGGCATGGAAAACCGTGTGGGTGTGGTGTTGCAAGGCCATCTGGACATGGTGTGCCAGGCCAATGCCGGTACCGAGCATGATTTTTTCAAAGATCCGATCCGCCCGGTGTTGAAAGATGGCTGGCTGGTCGCCGAAAACACCACCCTGGGTGCCGATAACGGTATCGGTGTGGCCATGGGCCTGGCAGTGCTGGCCAGTGACGATGTGGTACACGGCCCGGTTGAAGTGCTGATGACGCTGGATGAAGAAGCGGGCATGGGTGGTGCGCTGGGTCTGGAGCCGGGTTTGCTGCAAGGCAGCATGATGATCAATATCGATACCGAAGAGTGGGGCGAGTTCTACATGGGCTGCGCTGGCGGTGTCGATGTAAATGTCACGCGGGAGTATCGCACCCGCCCTCTTGCTGCCGGTTATCAGGTCGTCAAGCTGTACATCAAGGGGCTGAAAGGCGGCCATTCCGGCGCCGATATTCATCTGGGTCGCGGTAATGCCAACAAGTTGCTGGTGCGCCTGCTGCGCGAGCTGGAAGCCGAAACCGATCTGCAACTGCTTACTTTCAGCGGTGGCACTGCCCGTAATGCGCTAGCCCGCGAAGCCACGGCAACAGTTGCGTACCCGGAGCAGGATGCTGCGCGTGTCGCCGCCAAGCTGGATGCCTTCCAGTCGCTGCTGCGCTTCGAACTGGCCGGGGTGGATGAAGGCGTGAGCGTGCTGGCAGAAGCCACGCATTCCGACAGCGTGCTGGAAAAGGCTGACCAGGCCGCCATTCTGGCCGCCTTGCATGCGGCACCGCATGGTGTGAAGCGCATGAGCCAGCGTGTCAGCGGCGTGGTGGAAACCTCGAACAATCTGGGTGTGGTGCGCGTGGAGGACGGCAAGGTATTTGCCAACCTGATGGTGCGCTCCTTGCTGGATTCCGGCACCTGGATGCTGGCGCGCGAAGTGGAAAGCCTGTTTGGACTGGCTGGCTTTACCGTGGAAATGGAAGGCGGCTATCCGGGCTGGGCACCAAACCCGCAGTCCCCGCTACTGGCCTTGTTCCAGCAGGTTTACCAGCAAGAATTCGGCGCAGAATCCGGCGTGCAGGTGATTCATGCCGGCCTGGAATGCGGCATTATCGGTGCCAAATACCCGGCGATGGACATGGTATCGTTTGGTCCGACCATCCGTGGTGCGCATGCGCCGGGTGAGCGGGTCGAGGTGGAGTCGGTAGGCAAGGCCTGGCAGTTGCTCAAGGCGGTACTGGCTGCCGTGCCTGCACGTATCTAAACCTGCGCTGTCATTAATCAAGCCGCTTGTCCTGCGGCGGATGGCAAACGAAAAAGACCCGGCATGTCCGGGTCTTTATTCTTGCTCTTCTTTTTTCTTGGCTCTGGGGTGGGCGGCATCGTACACCTTGGCCAGATGTTGAAAGTCCAGCGCGGTGTAGATCTGGGTTGTCGACAGATTGGCATGGCCCAGCAGCTCTTGTACCGCCCGCAAATCGCCAGAGGACTGCAACAGATGGCTGGCAAATGAGTGACGCAGCATGTGCGGGTGCACATGGCGGTCCATGCCGGTACGGATTGACCATTCCGCCAGGCGTTTTTGTACTTGTCGTGCACTGAGCCGGTGGCCGTGCCGACCGATAAACACAGCGGTGCAGCCCGCTTCGGCTTGCCGCTCGGCCAGCCATTGCTGCAGATAATCCAGTGCGGTACGTCCTATCGGCAGTAAGCGTGTCTTGTTTCCTTTGCCACGTACCCGCAACAGCTGTTCCTGCAAATCCATATCAGCCAGGTCCAGCCCTACCGCTTCGGACAGGCGCAAGCCGGAGGAGTACATCAGTTCGAACAGGGCTCGGTCGCGCAGGCTGAGGGTTTCGTCATGCGGAATATGCTCCAGCAGGGCGGCGGTGCCATCTACCGGCAGTGCTTTGGGCAGCGGTTTGTCCTGCTTGGGGGCGCGCAGGCCCAGGCAGGGGTTGATCTCGATGGCCTGTTTTTGTTGCAGCCAGTCGTAGAACTGTCGCCACGATGAGAGCTTGCGTGCCAGGCTGCGGCTCCCCAGACCACGCGCATGCAGGGTGGCCATGGCCTTGCGGATGTCATCGGTCTTCGCCTGCAGGATGTCCCGGCTGCCCAGTAGCACTTGCAGGCCTTGCAGGTCACGCTGATAGGCAGCCAGCGTGTTCGGGCTCTTGCCTTGCAGCCGCAGCGTGTCACGGAACGCGGCCAGCATATCTGCCTCAGCCACGGCGCAAGCCTGCCATTTTGCTCAGGCGCTCCAGCAGCGTCAGGTCCTGCTCGTTCTTGAACAGGGCACCTGCCAGTGGTGGCAGGCTGGATGACTGATGTTGGGCAGCCAGTTGTGCGCTGTCTATGCCTTCGCTGCCCAGCAGCTTCAGCCAGTCCAATAATTCGGATGTGGTGGGTTTTTTCTTCAGGCCGGGCATTTCGCGGATAGCAAAAAAGACTTCCAGTGCCTGGCTGACCAGCTGTTGTTGCAGGCCGGGATAGTGTACGTCCACGATGGTCTGCATGGTGGCCGGATCAGGAAAACGGATGTAATGGAAGAAGCAACGGCGCAGAAAAGCATCTGGCAGTTCCTTCTCGTTATTAGAGGTAATGATGATGATGGGGCGCTGCCGGGCACTGACAAACTGCTGGGTTTCGTGGACAAAAAACTCCATCTGGTCCAGTTCGCGCAGCAAGTCGTTGGGAAACTCAATGTCCGCCTTGTCAATTTCATCAATCAGCAATACCGGGGCAGTGTCTGCCTCGAAGGCCTGCCACAGCTGCCCCTTGATAATGTAATTACTGATGTCATGGACCTTGGCGTCGCCAAGTTGAGAGTCGCGCAGGCGCGAGACTGCATCGTATTCGTACAGACCATGCTGTGCTTTGGTGCTGGATTTGATCGGCCAGACAATCAGCTTGCGTCCCAGACTGGCGGCAATTTCCTCGGCCAGCATGGTCTTGCCGGTGCCAGGTTCACCTTTCACCAGCAAAGGGCGTTGCAGCGTGATGGCGGCATTGACTGCCATCATCAGGTCGTCGGTGGCAACGTATTGATCGCTGCCGGTAAAGCGGGTTTGCATGGCTTAGCCCCTTGTTGTTATCAATGACAAAGCCGCCGGGACAGGCCGGGCGGCTTGCGCAATGCGGCAACACAGCTAACAGGCCTCGTTCCCGTTAGCTGCGTCTGGCGTGTCAGCGCACGAACTGGCGTTCCAGGTCGTCCAGGCTGATGTTCCATTCTTTCATCATGTGGCGCAGCAAGACAATTTCCGGATCGCTGATGGTGCCATCGGATTTGCTGATATCCATGGCCAGTACACAGGTCAGGATGCGTTTGGCCGGATTGGTCACCTCGGCCAGCATGGTTTCGATCCGGTCGGTATCCAGCAGGTGAATGGTGCCGTCCTGCTCTGCTTCGTCCGAAATGTCGTCGCAGTAGTCGGTCAGAACCTGGGCAAATTGCTTGCGCGACAGGCCGATCAGGTCGTAGACGTTGACTTTCTCCAGTAGATCCAGCTCGCGCGGGTCCATGTTGCCATCGGTGATCATGAACATGGCCAGCAAACGGGCAATAGCCTCGGGGCTGTTAATCGGGTATGGACGCATCACGAAATTCCTTGTTGTTATTGATCAAGCCGTGCCGCAAAGACAGCGGGCATGGCTGCGACCTGACGAGTCTGGTAATCGAAGAATACGATGCCTGTCTTCAATCTTGCCACTTCTTTGCCATTGTTGCCATCTGTCGCCTGATAGACGATGTCCAGCCCGTACTTGTTGTGATCGGCGGTGCCCAGCTTGAATAACAGTTGATCGCCATGAAAGGCCTCTGCCCGGTACATGACTGCCGCATCGGCCATGATGATGCCAACGCCCTCGACATCCAGCTCGCTGTAGCCCATGCTTTTCAACCAGCGCAGGCGCACCTCGTGCGCCAGTCGCAAAATGGCATCATTAGCCATGTGGCCGCCGTAGTTGATGTCGCCAATTCGTACGTCCAGGCTGGTCTGGAAGATGAACTGCTCGGGTAGGGCAATCTTGATGCGTGCCATGATTTCACCTGAATAAAATGACTTTCAGTCTAATCGACTGTCTTAATCTGTATCAACAGCAAGCCGGGGTGGTTTGCTAGACTGAATGCATGGCTGCCAACACACACAAGGAGAGGCTTATGTACCAACGCATTTTCGTGCCGGTGGATGATAGTGATACGTCTAACCTGGCATTGGCTGAAGCATGCCGACTTGCCAAGAGCATGGGTAGCACCCTTCGTCTGGTGCATGTGGTTGATCTGGCGCAGTTTGGCTGGGGTGGGACGGAATTCCTGGATGCTGCCGAGCTGCAAAAGTCCATCAAACAGGCCGGTGAACAAGTGCTGGGACAGGCACAAGCACAGGCAGTGGCTGCCGGGTTGACTCCGGAAGTCAAGATTCTGGAAAGCTGGGGAGACAAGATTGCATCTGTGCTGATTGACGATGCCAATACTTGGGGGGCAGATCTGGTGGTGATGGGCACTCATGGCTGGAGCGGCTTGATGCATATCCTGATGGGCAGTGTTGCCGAAGGCTTGCTCAAGCAGGCGGACGTGCCAGTTTTGCTGGTACGCAATGCGGGTGAGTGAGTACGTTCACCTGGCCGCTTTGTACTGTTGAATAACGGATGGGTCATAAAAAAGCAGCCGCGAACCAGATGGTTTGACGGCTGCCTTTTTACTGGTGTGCAAATCAGCTGGCGGTTGCTTCGCTGCTGCCTTCCTGTGCTTCCATCTTGGCACGTACAGCCTTGCGCAGGCTCTTGTACAGGTCAGGGTGGGTTTCTTTCAGGTACTCGACAATTTCAAAGTCTTCACGACGTACCTTGGAAAGTTCGATCTGCTCGACATGAACCAGACGCAGCAGTTCACGAACCGGCTTTGGCATGTTGCGGCCACTTTCATAGCGGGAGCCACCAGACTGGGTGACGCCAATGCGGCTCCAGAACTCTTGCTGGTTCAGGCCCAGCTTGCGGCGGATTTCACGTGGGTTGGTGATTTTTTCAAAGAGTTTCATGGGTTGTTCCTCTTAAAAGGCTAACAGTATTGTATTGAATTATTGTTTTGGCTTAGGACACTGCCCTATGTCCTAAAAATAGCAAAGAAAATCCATAAGGAATAATGTGATTTGAAAAAAATCATAAAGTTCCGACATGGATTACATGCGCATGAATGATATGTTAGCGTATTCTTATCTAGAAATACAACGGAATGTCATCCATCTGGCAAGAAAATGGTAGTTACATGTCGTAAACATGTATATAGATGATGGTCAAACTAGAGGGGGAGGGGTGGCGAGCCTGACCCTCGGCACTTGTACTAAGTAACTATGGCTGCTTCCTTCCGGACCTGACCAGGTTTGCTACCGTACAATGCGAGGAGACCCGCCGCAGAAGAGTGCGAATAATAACGGGTTTCATCACGCTTGCCAAGCGTGCTGTAGAAATAGGTTATCCAGCCAGGAGCAGGGCACTTTTTTTATGAGCAGGCATATTGCCTGACCGGTCGTACTGGGGGCAGACTCCGCCTATGTTTTGCCTTGTTTACAGGATTGCCATATGTCTTCCTCCTATCTTTCCCTGCTGCAAACGCTGGTGGGCTTTGACACCACCAGCCGTCATTCCAATCTCGCACTGATCCGTTGGGTGGAGCAGTACCTGCAGGCTTATGGTTTGAGCAGTCAGTTGACCCTGAATGATGATGGCAGCAAGGCCAACCTGTTTGCCCGGATTGGTCGGCCAGATTTGCCGGTCCTGCTGCTGTCTGGTCATACCGATGTCGTGCCGGTTGACGGACAGGCCTGGACGTCACCGCCGTTTACTCTGACCGATAAGGGAGATGGCCGTTGGTATGGACGTGGTGCATGCGATATGAAGGGCTTTATTGCCTGCGTACTGGCGCATGTGCCGGAGTGGGTGAGGCTGGCAGGGGAGGGGCGTTTGCAGCAAGGCATTGGTATTGCCTTGTCGTATGACGAAGAGGTGGGTTGCCTGGGCGTGCCGCGTCTGATTGATGCCTTGTTGAAGGAGCAGGTGCCACTGGCCGGTTGCATTATCGGTGAGCCTACTTCAATGCGTCCGGTGGTTGCACACAAAGGCATCGCTCATTATCACTGCCATGTACAGGGCCGGGCAGCGCATTCCTCGCTCACACCGCAAGGGGTGAATGCCATTGAATATGCTGCCAGGCTGATCACCCATGTGCGCCGCCTGGCCGATACCGAGGCGTCGTTCGGTCATCACCAGCCTTTGTATGATGTGCCGTTTACCACCTTGCAAACCGGCACCATCTCGGGCGGGACAGCCAACAATATTGTTCCCAAGGATTGCGAATTCACCTTTGAGTGCCGCTGGTTGCCGGGTGACGACCCGCAGCGCTTTGTCGATTCGGTGCGGGATTATGCTGACAACCTGTTGCTGGAGATGCGCCAGGTGGCACCGGAGGCGGACATCAGTATCGCTTCCCGCGTGTATTGCCCGGCATTCGAGGCTACGCCGGATAGCGAAGTGTTGCAGTATGTGGAAAAGCTGTGCGCTTGCCAGGGTGGTGACGGTGTGGCTTACACCACGGAAGCCGGGGTTTTCCATGCGGCCGGCATTCCTTGTGTCGTACTGGGGCCAGGCTCGATCGAGCAGGCACATCGCCCGGATGAGTTTATTGAGGAGAGTCAACTGCTAGCCTGTTTTGACTGGCTGGCACGGCTGACTGCCGAGTTGTGTCGCGTGCAGGGTGGCGACTGACAAATATTTTTGCATGGTCTGGAAAATCACTTCAGAATCGCCGCTCCGGTGACCCCGGAAACCCGTGTAATCCGTTCAGGTTATCGCTTGAACGGGTTTGATTTTTGTCGTGATGAGAGACCAAATGAAACAGGACAGCAGATCCTCGGCGTCCGCAGGTGCCAGCAAGGCACGTGACGGATTTACCTCCAGTTTTGGCGTGCTTGCCGCCACGCTCGGCTCAGCGGTCGGGCTGGGTAATATCTGGAAGTTTCCCTATCTGACCGGGACCAATGGCGGTGCCGGTTTTCTGATTGTGTATGTCTGTGCCACCTTGCTGGTAGGTTTGCCGGTGATGATTTCCGAAATCATGCTGGGGCGCCGCGCCAAGTCCGACGCGGTCACTGCCCTGAAAAAACTGGCACCGGCCGGCCAGCCGTGGTGGCTGATCAGCGCCTTTGGCGTGTTGTCGGCCTTCCTGATCATGGCCTTTTATTCCGAAGTGGCTGCCTGGGTGTTTGCCTATGTGTTCAAGGCCATTGGCGGTGGCATTCTGTCCAGCGACCCGAAAGTGACCTCGGCTGCGTTTGGCAGCCTGATTTCCGACCCGGTGCAGTCGCTGTTGTGGCAATGGCTGGTGCTGGCCTTGATTGGCGGTATCTTGCTGATGGGGGTGGCCAAGGGTATTGAAGCCGTCACCAAGAAGCTGATGCCTATTCTGTTTTTGCTGCTACTGGTGATTGGTGTGCGCAGCCTGATGCTGCCCGGCGCCATGCAGGGCATCAGTTTCCTGTTTGCCCCGGACTTCTCCAAGATCACCGCGGCGGTGGTGCTGACCGCAGTGGGTCTGGCCTTTTTCAAGCTGTCCATCGGCATGGGTACCATGATGACCTATGGCAGCTATTTCCGTGATGATCAGAATATCCCTGCCACTACCTTGCGCGTGATGTGTGCCGACCTGTTTGTGTCCATGCTGGCCGGCATTGCCATTTTCCCGGCGGTGTTTGCCTTTGGCTTCAAGCCGGAAGCAGGGCCTTCCTTGCTGTTCATCACCATTCCGGCAGTGTTTGCCAGCATGCCCATGGGCCAGCTGTTCATGGTGGCCTTCTTTATATTGGCCGCGATTGCCTCGACCGGTGCCATGCTGTCCATTCTGGAGGTGCCGGTATCGGTGTTGAGCGAACGTTTTGCTATCAGCCGACCCAAGGCCACCGTGTTGAACTTGCTGGTGCTGGCGCTGTTCGGGGCCACGTGTGCCTTGTCCAACAGCACCATGGCTGATTTCAAGCTGTTTGGCATGACCATGTTCGATCTGTTCGATTTTGTCACGTCCAATATCCTGATGCCGCTGGGCGGCATTTTCCTCTGCCTGTTTGTGGGCTGGGTGTGGGGTTTTGACCGCTTGAAGGCTGCTTTGTCCAATGAGGGGCAACTGCATAACGAAGCTCTGGTGCGTGTGTTGCTGGTGGTGGTTCGCTTTGTTTCGCCCTTGTTGATTCTGGTGGTGATGCTCAAGGGGCTGAAGCTGTTCTAAATGCTTTGCAGCTGTATTGCATGAACGGAAGGGTCATCCATGGGATGGCCCTTTGCTTTTACGTAAAGCTTTCAAATGGAATGGCGTGTTATTAAATTGAATTACGAATTGTGATTTAACTGGATTTTAATAATAAGACATGAAATGATGATGGCTTACTGCACACCCACAGGGGTGAGAGGTGAAGCATGAGTCATCAGCGGAACTTGGTTTTTACACTGCAGCAACTGGAGGTCCCAGGCCGTTTGCGTGCGCTGTGTCAGGAGCTGTCGGCACTGGTGCCGGACCGTCTGGAAGGGCCTTGGTCGGAAGAGGAGGTGCGCGAGCTGATTCACGGTTGGCGCATGATGGCATTCTGCCAGGAGGATGAGCCGGTGCAGGCCCATCCCTTTCATTCCACGGATGGCATGTTCCGTACCGTGGTGTTCAGGCCGGTTCAGGCTTGATTCTTGCCAAAGTCCGGGTGGCAGTGGCAGTCCAGCAGGTGGTCATTCACCACGCCGGTTGCCTGCAGATAGGCGTAAATCACCGTGCTGCCAACAAAATTCATCCCGGCTTTTTTCAGTGACTTGCTGATCTGCTCGGACAAGGGCGTACTGGCCGGGCAGTCTTGCAATGATGGCCAGTGATTGAGCACAGTCTGACCCTGGGTGTGATTCCATAGCCAGCGGTCGAAACTGCCGTGCTCTTGCTGCAATTGCAGGAATACCGCTGCATTGCGAATGGTACTGCGTATCTTCAGGCGATTGCGGACAATACCGCTGTCTTGCATCAGTCTTTCGACATCCTCTTCCGTCATTTGCGCGACCCGTTGCGGGTCGAAGCCATGGAATGCCCGGCGATAGCCTTCGCGCTTGCGCAGGATGGTGATCCAGGACAAACCCGCTTGCGCGCCTTCGAGAATCAGCATTTCGAACAGCTTGGTGTCGTCGTGTTGCGGACGACCCCATTCCTGATCGTGGTAGGCAATATATAAAGGATCATCCCCGCACCAGGGGCAGCGCGGTACAGAAGAAGCTGTCATGAAAGGCTCCGTAGCAGCCCGGCGGGTGCCGGGCCATGGCTTAGCCGAGGTTGTGCATCAGGATGTCGCAGGACAAGCCGGTTTTCTGCAGGCCCTTGCGGCTGGACAGGTTCAGGATGAGCGGATTGCGGATGTTTGCTTTCAGTTCGCCCAGTGCCGGGTGGGATTCGGACTCGGACTGTTCCTGATACAGCAATACCAGAATCACCGCATCTTCCGGTTTACTCAGTTCCAGACGGGAAACTTCTTCATCGTTCAGTTCCACTTCGTAGCGAACGCCCAGTGTCGTGGGGTGGGTCACGCTCAGGGTGATGCCGGCATCGTCCAGCGACTGCATCCAGAAAACCGATGGGTTGGCACTGTCGGCATTGTGGAACAGTTTGAACTGGGTGCAGTTTTCCAGAGCAGGAATGCCTTGGGCAAAATTGATGATGGTGCTTTCATCCACTTCTACGGTGCCGAGTTGGCTGGAATTGAACAGCATGTTGTTCTCCCTGTGGCAGATGCCAGCATTATGCATCAAGCCTATGAAGCCGACGATGCTCTTGTACAGTACTGGGTGTTTTCATTGCGCTTTCGGGTGGACTGGCTGCATGCATTTTGGTGCTGCGTCGCACAAGTGCAGTGCAAACCGTTAGAATGCAGCACCATGATGAAGCCTGAATCGCTGTATCCCCAGATTGAAGCGGCCTTGCGCTGCAACGATGTTGCCGCCAAATTGGCCGCCACCTACCATGTCCAAGCGGCGTGGGAGGCAGGCTTGCTGCATCGGCAAGACGCCCCTTTGTCACGCCTGCCGCTGGCAGGTCATCCGGCACGGCCGGAGTTGGTGCATGCCACCAAGGTACCGCGACGCAGGACCGGCTCTCCGCAGGGGCAGCCGGCCATGTTGCATGCCATCGCCCATATCGAATTCAATGCCGTCAATCTGGCGCTGGATGCTGCCTGGCGCTTTCGCGACATGCCTGACGCTTACGTCACCGACTGGTTGCGTATCGCTGCTGAAGAGGCCAAGCATTTCCGGCTGCTGCAACAGCGCTTGCAGCAATTGGGTCATGACTATGGTGACTTCCCGGCACATAACGGTTTGTGGGAAATCTGCCATCGCACCGACCATGACGTGCTGGTGCGCATGGCGCTGGTGCCGCGTGTGCTGGAAGCCCGGGGCCTGGATGCCAGTCCGGAACTGAAACGCAAACTGGCGAATATCGGCGACCATGCCAGCGTGGCGATTCTCGACATCATTCTTGAAGATGAAATCGGTCATGTTCAGGTGGGAAATCACTGGTTTCACTGGCTGTGCCGCGAACGTGGCCTGGAGCCGATGACCGCGTTTTGCGCCTTGCTGGACGAGTACGATCTGACTGCTCATCGTGGCAGCTACAATATGGATGCCCGGCGTTGTGCCGGGTTTAGCGAGGCCGAGTTGCAATGGTTGCAGCAGGCAAAACCAGAACGGCCAAGCCCCCAAGCTTAACTGACATTGCCGGGTGCAGAGGACACTGTGTCGGGCCTGACATCAGGTGCTGCGCACCTGGTCCCGGTGGCTTTCGCGCTTGATGGGCCATGAGCGATGCTTGCTGAACAAGATGAGGGAGATCGACGATGTGGAATCTGATACGCCGTATCCGTATGCGGCGCAAACAGGCGGTGCTGTGCCTGCTGGCGGCTACCTTGGCCTTTGTGCTGAGCGCCGCAATGATGAGCAGCCTGAGCTTTGCCCAGGAGCCGGTACTGACTGTGTGCTGGGGCGTATTGATGGTGTGGTCGCTGCTGGTGCAGCTTCTGCTGCTGGCGATGCTGGCCAAAAAACCATGAAGCAGAAAATGGCATTGAAAACATGGGCTTAATGGATTTGGTCCATGCTGATGCCAGGCTTGACGATGCCGCGTCCGGCGGCGCATAATCGCGCCGCAACATAGAAAAAAGGCCCCTGATACGGCGGGGCCTTTTTGTTTTTACAGTTTTCGGAGAACCCGGATCATGGACTATCAGGCGTTTTTGCGTCAGTTGGAATCCAGCACGCTGCCTGCATCCGAATTTACCCACCAGGCGCATTTGTATGCTGCCTGGGCTTACCGTCGCCAGTATCCGGCGCCGGAGGCGGCCGTGCGCTGTGCGCGTGCGCTGTCGCGCTATGCCATGGCGCAGGGCGCGGCAGAAAAATACCATCACACCCTCACCATGTCCTTGTTGTCCATCCTGTATCACCGTGCCCAGCAGATGCCGGCCATGGTGCAGGAATGGCCGGTTTTTCTGGCGCAGTGTGACGATGTATTGCACGACGCCAGAGCAGTGTTGTTCCAATATTACTCGGATGACAGGTTGAATCAGGATGTATCACGGCGTGCATTTGTGCCGCCGGATCGCATGCCCTTGCCGATTGCCTGTCTGTCCCAACAAGAAAGCGAAGCCCTATGTTAAAAGCCCCGGAATTGCTGCTGCCCGCCGGCACGCTGGACAAGATGCGCGCAGCCTACGATTTTGGCGCGGATGCGGTCTATGCCGGTCAGCCGCGCTATTCGCTGCGTGCGCGCAATAACGACTTCAAGCTTGAAGAACTGAAAACCGGTATTGATGAAGCCCATGCGCGTGGCAAGTTGTTCTTTGTGGCCAGCAACCTGTTGCCGCACAACAGCAAGATCAAGACCTATATGGCCGACATGGAGCCGGTGATTGCCATGAAGCCGGATGCGCTGATCATGGCAGACCCCGGCCTGATCATGATGGTGCGCGAGCGCTGGCCGGAAGTGCCGATCCACTTGTCGGTGCAGGCCAATACCGTCAACTACATGGGGGTGAAGTTCTGGCAGAAGCTGGGTGTGTCACGTATCATCCTGTCGCGCGAGCTGAGCCTGGACGAGATTGCCGAAATCCGTCAGGAATGCCCGGATATCGAACTGGAAGTGTTTGTGCACGGTGCCTTGTGCATTGCCTACTCCGGTCGTTGCCTGTTGTCGGGCTATTTCAATCACCGCGATCCCAATCAGGGCACCTGTACCAACGCCTGCCGCTGGGACTACAAGATGCACGATACCCAGGGTGACGACGCGGGCGATGTGCAAACCATCAAGCTTGACTTCAACAAGGCACTGGAAGAAGCCAACCAGAGCTTCGCCGCCTGTGGTGGTGCCGAGCGTCACCCGCTGGCCGATAAAACCTACCTGATCGAAGAGGGCAGCCGTCCGGGCGAACTGATGCCCATCATCGAAGACGAGCACGGCACCTACATCATGAACTCCAAGGACCTGCGTGCGGTAGAGCAGGTAGAGAAGTTGGTGAAGATTGGCGTGGACTCGTTGAAGATCGAAGGGCGCACCAAGAGCCTGTACTACGTGGCACGCACCGCACAGGTATATCGACAGGCCATTGACGATGCCGTGGCCGGACGCCCGTTTGACCTAGGCTTGCTGGCCGAGCTGGATGGTCTGGCTAATCGTGGCTACACCCCGGGCTTCCTGGAGCGTCACCAGACCCAGGATTACCAGAATTACCTGGATGGCCATTCCAAGGCCAAACAAAGCCAGTATGTAGGCGATGTGCTGGAAGTGGATGCTGACGGCTGGGCGCTGGTCGAAGTGAAAAACCGCTTTGCGGTGGGTGATCGTATCGAGGTGATTCATCCGCGTGGCAATCGCATCGTGCAGCTAAGCCAGATGACCCGTAACGGCGTGGCAGTCGAGCTGGCGGCCGGTAATGGCATGCAGGTGCGGATTCCGGATATGGCTGGTATGGAAAAAGCGCTGCTGGCGCGCTTGATCTGATCAAATATATAGCACCGCACAAGCAGTGCTAAAACGTAAGCGGCTTTCCTGAGGGGGTAAGCCGCTTTTATTTCGCCGGTACACACAGCAAGGTATGGCTAGATTTGATCTGTGGCAAAACTGCCTCATTCTGAACTGGGGCAAGAAAAAACTTTTTTTGTCCACCGGCAGCTGAATCGGTGCGTTAATCCGTTCAGGGGCACTGCATGCCATCACCAGCGCTGTTGCAGACCGCTACATGCCCTGATACTGGCTAAACCCTTGAATCACCAAGCGGGGCGTAGTTTTTGATCATATGTTTAGTCAATTTGGCGCTGTGGTGCTGGATATGCCCGATAAATGATCAGATGTGCCGAGGTGTGCATGCCGTGCAGATGTCAAGCCCCTGCTGTGTGCAGTTTTTTTGCGCTGCAAAAAAAAATCATGTTGCGGCTGAATGTCTTTGTGGTTAAAAAGCTGTAACACCTCAGCACAATTTGTGGATTTTATTAAACATAACCGAGGTGATATCTACAACGGAGGAGGCTGGTTCGAGCCTTGGCTTGAACCTGTCGAAGTGCGGTCGGCCTGGTGTCGGCAGCGTTTCACGGCTTTCCTGCGATAACAATAATGTGAAAAGACTGGCAGCTTGTTTGCCTTGTCCTTCGTCTCTTGCCTGACAGTTGCCTGCTGTTCTGGATTGGAAATAGCCAGAATGGATAGGATGGGGTTATAAATGTCGTGCACGCTTATTGCTTGGTGAATAGGCGTGTCACATGGGCCCCAGGTTTGGCGTGACCGGATAGGAGGGAGAATCCCCGACCGGTCTCATGAGGTGCAGTGCATCAGGTCCCTCGCGTCCCCAGACGAAGGGAATTTATGGTCTTGCAATACATAGGAAGCCTGTAATGAAGAAGAAACTTGTCAAGAAAGTGCTGTGTTCGCTGCTTCTGCTGTTGCCAAGTGCTGGCGTTCTGGCAGAAGACAAGGCACTGAACGTTTATAACTGGTCCGACTACATTGCCAAGGGCACCATTCCCGGCTTTGAAAAGCAGACCGGCGTGAAGGTGAAGTACGACGTTTACGACAGCGACGATACCCTGCAAGCCAAGATGCTGACCGGTCGTGCCGGTTACGATATCGTGGTGCCTACTTCCAATTTCATGGGCAAGCAAATCGAAGCTGGCATCTACATGAAGCTGGACAAGTCCAAGATCCCGAACCTGGCCAATTTGGACAAGGGACTGATGGCCAAGATCCAGGATGCCGACCCGGGCAATGCCCATGGTGTGCCATGGGCTTACGGTACTGACGGCCTGGGTTACAACTTCACCAAGGTGAAAGCCATTCTGGGTGCCAATACCCCGCTGGATAGCTGGGACATCCTGTTTGACCCGAAAAACGTCTCCAAGCTGAAAGGTTGCGGCGTTTCGGTGCTAGATCAGGCCAACGACGTTTTTGCAGTCGCACTGCACCATCTGGGCAAGGACCCGAACAGCAAGAACCCGGCAGACTACCAGGCCGCCTTCGAACTGTTGAAGAAAATCCGCCCCTACATCACCCAGTTCAATTCTTCCGGCTACATCAATGACCTGGCCAATGGCGACATCTGCCTGGCGCTGGGCTGGTCCGGTGACGTCAACATTGCCAAGCACCGTGCGGCTGAAGCCAAGCGTACCTATCAGCTGGGCTATGTGATTCCGAAATCCGGTGCGCCGATCTGGTTTGACGTGATGGTGATTCCGAAAGACGCCGGCCACGTGGAAGCCGCACACAAGTGGATCAACTACATTCAGAATCCGGAAGTCAATGCCGCGATTACTGATGAAGTGTTCTACCCCACGGCCAATGCGGCTGCCCGCAAGTTCGTGAAACCGGAAATCGCCAACGACCCGTCCATTTATCCGCCGGAATCGGTCATGAAGACCCTGTTCCTGCTCAAGCCGCTGCCGAACGAAATCGTCCGTCTGCAAAACCGTCTGTGGACCCAGCTGAAAACTGGCCGCTAAACCGAGTCCTGAATCACCGGGGTGCTGGCACCCCGGTGCTGCAAGACAGCACGGTCTGACTAGGTATCAAACAGACAGACTGATGCAAGCGTCGGCTGCCGTTCAGCAGTGGCAGGTGGCTGGCTAAAAAAAGTATCTGGAGTGAGGGTTGCAAGCCGGTCCGGCAGGGTCGGGTTGCAGTGAAACGTAAGTCATCACATCAGGGCGAGTCGTGACAGGGCCTTGATATGATGGCTGTAAAGATGGGCTTGGCAAGCCGGGTTCCCCGGCCAAGTGGTGCTAAATCATGAAAAGTCTCAAATTCAGTCGATGGTTACCGTCCGGCAGGACAACCGTGATTGGTGTTCCGTTTTTGTTCCTGTTTGTTTTCTTCCTGCTGCCCTTCCTGTTGGTGGTAGGCATCAGCTTCTCCCAGCAGCAGCTGGGGATTCCGCCTTACACACCGCTCACCAAGATGGAAGACGATGTCTTCACTCTGGTGCTCAACATCGGCCATTACAAGTTCATGCTGGGTGACGATCTGTATTTCGCCACCTACATCAGCTCGGTAAAAATGGCTTTTGTGTCCACGGTATTGTGTCTGCTGATCGGTTACCCGATGGCCTACTACATTGCCCGTGCCTCGGATTCCGCCCGTGACACCCTGATGATGATGGTGATGTTGCCGTTCTGGACTTCCTATCTGATTCGCGTGTATGCCTGGATCGGCATTCTGAAGAACGACGGTTTCCTCAATCAGTTCCTGATGTGGCTGGGCGTCATCGACACACCGCTGCGCCTGTACCACACCAACTGGGGTGTTTATATCGGCATGGTGTTTTCCTACCTGCCGTTCATGATCATGCCCTTGTACTCGCACCTGGTGAAAATGGACCTGCGTCTGTTGGAAGCCGCCTACGACCTGGGTGCCCGTCCGTGGAAGGCCTTTGTGCAGGTCACCCTGCCGCTGTCCAAGAACGGCATCATCGCCGGCAGCCTGCTGGTGTTCATTCCGGCGGTGGGCGAATACGTGATTCCGGAACTGCTGGGCGGTTCGGACACGCTGATGATCGGCCGCGTGATGTGGGATGAATTCTTCAACAATATGGACTGGCCGATGGCGGCTACCGTGACTTGCGCGATGGTGCTGCTGCTGCTGGTGCCCATGGCCATGTTCCAGCATTACCAAGCAAAAGTGATGGAGGAAGTGAAATGAGCACCTTGAAACCCAGCAAGCCGCTGTCTTATGCGGTACTTGGCTTCGGCTACTCTTTCCTGTACCTGCCCATCCTGTTGCTCATCGTCTATTCGTTCAACGAATCGAAGCTGGTGACGGTGTGGTCCGGTTTCTCCACCAAATGGTACTGGGCGCTGCTGGAGGATGATGAGCTGATCACCGCTGCGCTACTCAGTATCAAGATTGCGCTGATGACGGCCACGGCATCGGTGGTGGTGGGCACCTGGGCCGGTTTCGTGATGGCACGGCTCAACCGCTTCCGCCTGTTTCCGCTGTTTGCCGGCATGATCAACGCCCCGCTGGTGATCCCGGAAGTGATTCAGGGTATTTCGCTGCTGCTGCTGTTTGTGGCCATGGAACAAACCCTGGGCTGGCCGGAAGGCCGCGGTGTGTTCACCATCTGGATTGGTCACGTGATGCTCTGTGTGTCCTATGTAGCCATCATCGTGCAGTCCCGTGTGCGTGAACTGAACCGCTCGCTGGAAGAAGCCGCCATGGACCTGGGCGCCCGTCCGCTCAAGGTGTTCTGTGTGATTACCCTGCCGCTGATTTCCCAGGCACTGGTGTCCGGCTGGTTGCTGTCCTTCACCTTGTCGCTGGATGACCTGGTGCTGACTGCCTTCCTGTCCGGCCCGGGCTCCACCACCTTGCCGATGGTGGTGTTCTCGCGGGTTCGTCTGGGTCTGAACCCGGAAATGAACGCACTGGCCACCTTGTTCATCCTGGTGGTGTCGGTAGGCGTGGTGGCGGGCAATCTGTACATGCGTTCTGTGCAGCGCAAGCGTGAGCGCGAAATGCAGTTGGCCTTCAAAGCAGCCTGAGTCGGTCGAGGAGTAGTGTAACGACAGCGGGGTAGCAGTGGGTTGGGAGGTCAGACCAGTCCGGCTGTTACCCCGTTTGTTCTGTCAGCGTAGGAGCAAAAGCTGTTCATGCTGTAGTACAAGGGAGAAATGAAATGAAGAAATTGTTGATCAGTGCACTGATCGCAGGTCTTCCCGGTGTGGCCATGGCCGACGCCAAGGGAGATGAAATCGCCAAGCTCAAGGCCCAGCTAGAGGCCCTGCAGGCGCAAATGCAACAGCTGCAGCAAGCAGTGAATGCCGCAACTGCCGCCAAGGCACCCGAGGCGGACGACGGCAATGCCGAACTGAAGCAGCGCGTGGCCGGCATGGAGATGAAAGTCGACAAGCTGACTACCGATGCCAGTGAAGGCCCGATTGCCGGCTTGAGCATCACCGGTTACATGGACCCGACCTACGTGGCCAGCCGCGTGGGCAAGAGTGCCGGCTTCCAGTTTGTCAATCACAGCAACCAGTATGCTTATACCAACAGTACTTTTGGCGATGTCTACCTGGACATCAAGAAAACCTTTGGTGTCGGCCCGCTGGCCCCCAGCGCCGAAGTCAGCATCCTGCCTAACCGTGGTTCCGGCAATAATCTGCTGACCAGCGGCGGCTCCAGCAGTTCCGGCAACAACATCATCAATACCGCCATCATCAACTTCCCGCTGTCGGATACTACCCAGTTGGTGGCCGGGCTGATGAACAGCTTTGGTGGCTACGAAGTGCAGCAATCCAACCAGATGAACACCATCACCCATGGCCTGCTGTATGACTTCAGCGATCCGGGCAGCTATGTGGGTGCCGGGTTCAACTGGTCGCACGGGTCCTGGGCTACCAAGTTCATGATTGCCAACGAGCAGTTCCACACCAACCCGAACAGTGCAACCGACTCCGGTACGCATACCCATAGCAACAGCACGCCGACAGTGACTGGCCGTGTCGACTACACCATGACCAGCAATCTGGACATCGGTGGCTCGATGAACGTTGGTCGTCAAAGCCTGTTCGTGCACACCGATGCCAACAGTAAGGCCGATGGCACTTATGGTTATCAGGGGACTTCCAACAGCGCCTATGGTGGCTACTACTTTGGCGAAATCGATGCCACGCTGACCGGCACCGACAGCGTCTACAATGCCGAACTCGACTATGGCCGCCTGAAGCAGGGTGCCTGGAACGGTGGCGATGCCGTATGGTATGGCTTCTCGCTGCTGGCACATCAGAAATGGAATTCCGAGTGGTTCGGCCGCATGGGTGCCACCCTGCGCTATGACTACCTGAATGACAGCAAGAACGGTGGCGGCGGCGGCGGTATCGCGCTGAGTCAGTCCAATGGCGTGGATGGCACCAACGGCTTTGGTATTTCCCAGGCATGTTTCAATAGCAGCACTGTCAACGGTACTGATTGCTCTGGCGCCACCCGTCAGGCTTTGACTGCAGCCTTGCTGTTCTATCCGACCGACCAGCTGACCCTGAAGATGGAAATCCGCCACGACTGGGCCAACCGCAACGTATTCCTGCGTAGTGATGGCAACTATCGCAAGAGCAACGACATCTTCGCGGCGCAGGCGGTATACAGCTTCTGATTCTGACTTGTCCCGTTGTCACGCATGGCCTCCGCTGGAGGCCATTTTTATTGGGGTGGCTTGGCAAATGCTGCTTGTGACCGCATTTCATGCACTCCGCTTGCCAGGAAATCACCATGTTCAATGCGCCGGAATGGTTCCGCTCGCTGTTCAATCGCCAGCCCTATGTGGCTGACCCCGACCGCCCGCATCATGGTGGGCGGGGGTATCGCAACCAACATCCGTTTGCCCTGCCGTCATTAGGCAGTTTGCTGGTGTGGCAACTGCGCCATTGGTGGGGAGCGCAGCCGGATCATCGGCCAGAGATGATACCGCTCACTGCCGGTGAGGCGGCTGCCTTGTGTGCCAACCATAGCCGCAGCAGTGTGAGCTGGCTGGGCCATGCCAGCAGTTTCATCCAGCTGGCCGGTTGCAATATCCTGCTCGACCCGGTGTTGTCCCCCAGGGTGTCACCCTTCCGTTTTCTGGGGCCCAAGCGCCAGGTGCCATTACCCTTGGATTTGCCAGACCTGCCGCGTATCGACCTGCTGCTGGTCACACATCTGCATTACGACCACCTGGATTTCCCCACCCTGCAGCGTCTGGCCGCACAGCCGGGCGGCGCACCGCAGGCCATCGTCCCCTTGGGCGTGGCGCGTGCCTTGCAGCGGGCGGGCTTTCCCGCACAGCACATTACCCAGCTGGACTGGTGGCAGCAGCATCAGCACGGGGCGGTCAATGTGCAACTTACCCCGGCACACCATTGGAGCAATCGCGGGCCATGGGGCGACCTGAACCAGGCCTTGTGGGGCGGCTTTTTATTGCAGGGAGCCAGCTTGAGAATCTGGTTCCCCGGCGATACCGGCTATCAGGCGCAATTGTTCGAGGAGATTGGCCAGCGCATCGGCCCGGTGGATTTCGCCTTGCTACCGATTGGTGCCTACGAGCCGCGCCACATCATGCGCCAGCAGCATGTCAATCCGGAGGAGGCGGTGCGCATTTTCCGGCACGTGCGGGCCAAGCGAGCATGGGCGGTACATTGGGGGACTTTCATCCTCACCGATGAACCCATCCAGCAACCGATGGCTGAATTGGCCATGGCCTTGCGTGAGCAGGGCGTGTCTGCGCGCGACTTCCAGTTGCCGGCGATAGGGGAAACCATCTGGCTGTCATGATCAGCTGCGTGTTGGCGTGAGTTATCACCTTTTGCTGCGATGCAAACATTGCCCGTCAAGGCCTGGGGGCATACAATCGACACTGTTAAATTTTTCGAAAACGAAGGCGTTTTTTCGTTTTCACGGCAATATGGGGCAAGCATGACAATTTTGCAGTTGATCAATCAACGCGTACAGGTAGCACTGGCGGCTGCCGGTGCGCCGGACGCGCCGGCAGTGATCCAGCCGGCTTCCAAACCGGAATTCGGTGACTATCAGGCCAACGGGGTGATGGGTGCGGCAAAGGCGCTCAAGACCAATCCGCGTGAGCTGGCGCAAAAAGTGGTGGCTGCGCTGGATTTGCAAGGCATTGCCGACAAGGTGGAAATTGCTGGTCCGGGTTTCATCAACATTCATCTTGCCCCCGAATACCTGGCCCGCCGCAGCGAAGCAGCGCTGAAAGACGACAAGCTGGGCATCAGCCCAGTGACGGCCCAGCGGGTAATGGTGGAGTACTCCTCGCCCAATCTGGCCAAGGAAATGCACGTTGGTCATCTGCGTTCGTCGATTATTGGCGATGCACTGGCGCGGGTGATGGAATTCCTGGGTCACGATGTGGTGCGCGCCAACCACGTGGGCGACTGGGGTACCCAGTTCGGCATGCTGACTGCTTACCTGGTGGAAATCCGCCAGGCGGGTGACAACGCGCTGGAGCTTTCCGACCTGGAAACCTTCTATCGCAATGCCAAAGTACGCTTTGACGAAAGCGAAGAATTTGCCGATCGCGCCCGTGACTACGTGGTGCGCCTGCAAGGCGGCGATGAAGAAGTGCTCAAGCTGTGGGCGCAGTTTGTCGACATCTCGCTCAAGCATTGCGAAGCGGTGTACCAAAAGCTGAATGTCGGCCTGAAGCGCGAGCATGTGCGTGGCGAATCGGCTTATAACGACGACCTGCCGGTGATTGTGGAAGAGCTGCGCGCCGCTGGCTTGCTGAGCGAAAGCGAAGGCGCCGAGGTGGTGTTCCTGGAAGAATTCCGCACTCAGGACGACGAGCCGATGGGCGTGATCATCCGCAAGAAAGACGGCGGCTTCCTGTACACCACTACCGACCTGGGCGCGGTGCGCTACCGTCACAAGGTGCTGAATCTGGACCGTGTCATCTACGTGGTGGATGCCCGCCAGAGCCAGCACTTTGCCCAGATGTTCAGCATCTGCCGCAAGGCCGGTTTCGCCCCGGAAAGCATGAAGCTTGAGCATATCGGCTTTGGCGTGATGATGGGCGACGACGGCAAGCCGTTCAAGACCCGTTCTGGTGGCACTGTCAAGCTGATCGAACTGCTGGACGAGGCGGAAGAACGTGCTTACGCGCTGGTGTCGGAAAAGAACCCGGAGCTGTCCGAGGCTGAAAAGCGTGAAATCGCTGCGGCAGTGGGCATTGGTGCGGTGAAATATGCCGACCTGTCCAAGAACCGCATGAGCGATTACATCTTCAACTGGGACACCATGCTGGCTTTTGAGGGCAATACTGCGCCGTATCTGCAATATGCCTACACCCGCGTGCAGAGCGTATTCCGCAAGGCGGAAAACGTGGATGCCAATGCGCCCATCGTGATTACCGAACCGGCAGAGAAGCAGCTGGCTGCAGCACTGGCGCAGTTTGAAGACACGCTACTGTCGGTGGCAGAAGGTTGCTATCCGCACTACCTGTCCACTTATCTGTACCAGATTGCCACCTTGTTCTCGCGCTTCTACGAAGCCTGCCCCATCCTCAAAAGCGAAGGCGAAGTACGTGCCAGCCGTCTGCAACTGGCAGCGCTGACTGCCAAGACCCTGCGCACCGGTCTGGATCTGCTGGGCATCAAGGTGTTGGAAGCCATGTAAGCCATTCTGGCTGGCTTGCTATGAAAAAACGCCCTGAAACATCAGGGCGTTTTTTATTGTGGCTGGTCTCGCTCAGATGGCTTGTGTAGCCTGCAGCAGCCAGTCGCAGGCGGCGCCTGTCACCAGAGGTAGCAGACGGCCTTGTACTTCGGCATGGTAATGGTTCAACCAGTCCACTTCCTGACGTGACAGCAGGCTGTGCTCGATGCAACGCGTATCGATCGGGCAGAGCGTCAGCGTTTCAAAACGCAGGAAATCGCCAAAGCCGTTTTTCTGTGCAGGCACATTTAATACCAGATTCTCGATGCGTACCCCCCATTGGCCGGGGCGATAGATGCCCGGTTCCACCGAGGTGATCATGCCTTCCTGCATCGCCATGCTGGCATCCGGCAGGCTGCGCGAGATGGTTTGCGGGCCTTCGTGCACATTGAGGAAATAACCCACGCCATGGCCGGTGCCGTGGCCGAAATCGATATCGTGCTGCCACATCGGGGCGCGGGCCAGTGCGTCCAGCATGGGCGACAGGGTGCTGCGCGGGAAGTGGGCCATCGACAGATTGATGGTTCCCTTCAACACCAGGGTGAAGTCGCGCTTTTGTTCCGGGCTGGGCGTACCGACCGCCACCACGCGGGTGATGTCGGTGGTGCCACCGTGATATTGACCACCGGAGTCGATCAGCAGCAGGCCGTCACCGGCAATGCTGGCATGGGCCTCTGCCGTGGCGCGGTAATGCGGCAGGGCACCGTTGGCATTGAAACCGGCAATGGTAGCAAAACTGGGCGAGACAAAGCCGGGACGACGGGCGCGGGCAGTGGTGATCTGCTCGTCAATGTCCAGTTCAGTGATGGCTTCGCGGTTGACTGCTTGTTCGAACCAGGCGAAGAACGCGCACAGCGCCGCACCATCCTGTTCCATGGTGCGGCGGATGTGTTCTGCCTCGCCAGCGGTCTTGCAGGCTTTCAGCAGGGTGCTGGGGTTGATGGCCTGCACGCGCGGCATGCTTTGTGGCATGGCCTGATGGAAACCCAGCGTGATGCGGCGCGGGTCCAGCAGCATGGTGCTGCTGTGGGGTAGGGAAGTCAGTACCGACTTGGCACTGTGGTAATCGGCTAGTTGCACGCCGTCGGCTGCCAGTTCGGCTTGCAGCTTGGCATCCACTTTCTTGCCATCAACAAACAGGGTGGTGCTGTCCGGGCTCAGCAGCAAGTGGCTGATGAATACCGGGTTGTAATTCACGTCCGCACCGCGCAGGTTCAGCAGCCAGGCAATATCGTCCAGCGTGGAAATGAAGTGGTAATCCGCGCCGTGCTGCTGCATGGCCTGTCGTACTGCGGTCAGTTTGTCCTGGCGGCTGGTGCTGGCAAACGGTGGTAGGTGAGGATAGATGGCGGTTTGCGGCAGGGAGGGGCGATCGCTCCAAATCCGGGCAGGTAAATCCAGCTCGGTGCGCAGGGTAATGCCGCGTGCGCTCAGTCTGCTGTGCAGCGCATTGGCTGTTGCCAGGCTCAGTACATCACCGGCTACCGCCAGGGCTTGCCCGGCTTGCAGATTGGCTGCCAGCCAGTCCAGATGCTGCGTGCTGGCGGCGGTCTGGATTTTCATCAGGGTGATGCTGCTGCCGTCCAGCTCCTTGGCGGCTTGTTCCCAGTAACGGCTGTCGGCCCAAAGGCCGGCCTGGTCTGCTGTCACAATCAGCGTGCCCATCGAACCATGAAAACCGGACAGCCATTGCCGGGCCTGCCAGTGGGCGGGCAGGTATTCAGACAGGTGCGGGTCGGAAGAGGGAAGCAGGCAGGCATCAATATGTTGTTGTTGCATGGCCAGGCGCAAGGCGGCCAGGCGCTGGGGAATTGTGAGCAGGGGTGTCATGCGTTTTCCAGTGCTGTGTGTACAGCTATTCTGGTGTGCGTATGGCAGGCTGACAAGCGAGTTTATGCCGGGGTCGCCATGCGTTTTGCGCATGCCTGAAACCGGCGGACGCAAAAAAGGCGATCCGAGGATCGCCTTCTTGTATTACTCAACGACTGGGTGCTTAGTCGGCACGCTGGGTGCTGCGCTGACCCTGACCGGCAGAGCGCGGGCCACGACGGTCATAGCTGCCGCCACCATTGCCACCGGTACCACGGCCATAGCCGCCTTCGCGACGGTCACGGCCATAGCCGTTACCATTGCCGCTGCCACCGCGACGTTGACCCTGAGCACCGTAGCCGCCCGGTTTGCCATTGCGACGCGGGCCTTTCGGCGGACGACGGGTCGGCTCCATGCCTTCGATCACGCCTTCGGTGATCTGGCGCTTCAGGTATTGCTCGATACGGCGTACCTTGTGGAATTCTTTCGATTCCGCCAGGGTGATGGCGGTGCCGTCACGACCGGCACGACCGGTACGACCGATACGGTGCACATAGTCTTCAGCCTGTTTCGGCAGGTCGAAGTTCACTACGTGGGTGATGGTCGGTACGTCGATACCACGCGCAGCAACGTCGGTGGCCACCAGAATCTTGATACGACCGCGACGCAGGTCGTTCAGGGTGCGGTTACGCCAGCTTTGCGGCATGTCGCCATGCAGGCAGGCAGCGGAGTAGCCCTGGTCGGACAGCTTGTCGGCCAGTTCTTCGCTGTAAGCCTTGGTGGCGGAGAAGATCACGCACTGGTCAAAGCCGGATTCTTTCAGGATGTGATCCAGCAGACGATGCTTGTGGTTCAGGTCGTCCGCGTACAGCAGGTGTTCTTCGATGGTGCCGCCGGAAGTCTCGGTACGGGCAATTTCGATACGCTGCGGTTCGCGGGTGATTTTTTCCGCCATGCGGCCAACGGTGCCATCCAGCGTAGCGGAGAACAGTACGGTCTGACGGCTTTCCGGGGTGGCCTTGACGATGGTTTCGATGTCTTCGATGAAACCCATGTCCAGCATGCGGTCGGCTTCGTCCAACACCAGCATTTCCAGGCGGGAGAAGTCAACACGGCCGGAGCGCATGTGGTCCATCAGACGGCCCGGCGTGGCTACGATCAGGTCGATCGGGCGGGACAGGGCGCGGGTCTGGTAGCCGAAAGAAGCGCCGCCTACCAGGCAGGCGGTACGCATCCAGCGCAGGTCCTTGCCGTATTCCAGGGCGTTCTTTTCCACCTGTTGGGCCAGTTCGCGGGTCGGGCACAGCACCAGAACGCGCGGGCCTTGGCCCTTGCCGGTGGAGCGCTCGGACAGCTTGGTCAGGGCCGGCAGCAGGAAGGCTGCGGTCTTGCCGCTACCGGTTTGGGCGGAAACCAGCAGGTCGCGGCCGGCAATGGCAGCGGGGATGGCTTCGGCCTGTACGCCGGTGGGGGTGTCGTAACCGGCAGCTTCGAGTGCACGCAGGATGGTCGGGGCAACGCCCAAGTCGGAGAAATGCATAATGTCCTTTCAAACCGGAGTAGAGCCGGTGTCGCTTGGCCAGGAGATGTGGCGGTTAGCAGCCTCGTGTGAGGCTGTCGGTCATCGGCACCAACCTGTGCAAGCGGCGAACAGCAGTCCAGTCAAAAGAGACACTACGTGGACGAAGCCTGGAATATCGGTCAGGGACGATGAAGCATCACGCCGGCAGTGGCTGCATTGCTGCTGCTGAAGCTGCCGGTGGAATTTGGAAATCAGAAGGGTTCGCACTCTACGGTAAAAAATGGCCTTTTGCAAGCCTTTTCTGCAAAATGGCCTGCTAAGTGATTGATTCCCTGTCAGGAGATGTGGCAAAAAATCAAAAATTGCAACCGGCTGCAAGTTTTAGTGCCGCAGCGCAGCATTATCCTGCTGGCCTGGCAGTAAGGCTAGCCAGCCCATGTCGCCGTTGTTGTCGCGGTATTCAGCACCACTCCAGAAGGCATAAGGCAGGGCCTTGATTTGACTGAACAAGCTGGCAAAGTCCAGCGAACCGCTGCCCGGCGCGCCACGACCAGGGTGGTCGGCAAACTGCAAGTGGCCGATGCGCGGCCAGTACTGCGCGAGCAAAGGAGCCAGCGCTTCGTTCATCCGGGCCATGTGATAAAGGTCGATTTGCCAGAAAAGATTGGGATGATCGGGTAGTTGCTGCAATTCTGCCAGGGTGCTTACCAGAAAGCCCGGCATGTCGTGGCGGTTGATGGCTTCCACGGTGCAGCGGATGTGCTGTCCGGCCAGCGCGGTGGCGGCCAGTTGCAGATTGCCGTACAGCGTATCCAGTGCCTGCTGGCGGCTGCAGCCTGCAGCCAGGCGTCCGGGCAGAATGTTGACTGCCTCCACGCCCAGTTGCGTGGCGTAATGCAGGCATTGTTGCAGGCCGCTGGTAAATTCCGCTTCTTTGCCGGGGTTCCCGGCCAGCCCGGTACCGCCTTGCATCAGGTCGCCAGCCGGGGCGTTGATCAGCACCAGCTGCAATTGATGCTGATGCAGCCAGTCTTGTAGCTGTTCCACCGTATGTTCATAGGGGAACTGGATTTCCACTGCGGTAAAACCGGCAGCGCGGGCGGCGGCAAAGCGCTTCGGCCACGGCAGGTGGCTGAACAGCATGCTGAGGTTGGCGCAAAGCTTCAACATGATCGGGTTTCCTGATTCTGCTCCTGATACAGATTGATGACACTGCTGAGGTCGGCCAGGGCATGGCCTTGTGCGGCATGCAGGCGCATCAGCTGGCTGGCCAGTGCGGCCAGCGGCGTGGCGGACTGGCTTTGTTTTGATAGCTGACCGGCGTTGTCCAGATCCTTCAGCAGGGTGGCTACCTTCCATTGCACCGGCTCTGCCTGACGTGCTGCCATGCGCGGAGCCAGGATTTGCAGCGGCAGCGAGTCGGCAAAGCCACCCGCCAACGCAGGAGCCAGCAGGCTGGCATCAACGCCATTGTTTTCGGCCAGTGACACCGCTTCGGCAATCAGCATGGCATTGGCGGCCACAATCAGTTGATTGCAGATTTTGGTCACCTGCCCGCTGCTGACATCGCCCATGCGGGTAATGCGTTGCGACAGCGGCTGCAGTACCTGGCTGGCACGGCTGATGTCTTCAGGACTGCCACCGGCCATGATCACCAGTGTGCCTTGTTCTGCACCCCGGACTCCGCCGGATACCGGGGCATCCACCCAACTGGCACCCTGTTGTTTGACCAGTGCTGCGCAATGACGGGTGGTGTCAGGGTCGATGCTGGATAGGTCGATGATGAGCTGCCCGGCCCGCAAGACGGGGAGCAATTGCGCCACCACGCTTTGCACCGCAGCGGCATCTGCAATGCATAGCATCAGGATGTCGCTGCTGGCAGCCAGTTCCACCAGCGAGGGAGTGGCTGCCATCCCTTCGGCGCGGGCTAGCTCCAGTTTGTCCGGCGAGCGGTTCCAGACCTTAAGCGGGAAGCCGGCAGTCTGTAGCCGGCCGCACATGGGCAGGCCCATCAGGCCCAGGCCGATAAAACCGATTCTTTCCATGGTGCTAGCCTTTGTCACAAAGCGGGATGGCCAAATTCTAGTGGCATGCTTGCCCTAGCGTCGAGTCTTGCGCGATGTGCATGAAAAAAGCGACCCGGTCGCGTGTGCAAGCGGGTCGCCTTGGCATTCGCCGACAAGGCGGGCATCAGGCCGGTATCAGGCCTGCCACTCGATCAGCGCATAGTTCTTCTTGCCGCGCTTGAGCAGGCTGAAGCGGCCAAACAGACGATCATCAGCCGTGAAGCGATGTTCGATGCTGTCGGCCTTGTTGCCGTTGATGCTGACCGCACCGCTCTGGATGAAGGTACGTGCCTCGCTCTTGGACTTGGCCAGGCCGCCATTGGCCACCGCGTCGATCAGGCTGTCCTCAGTCGCATTCAGCACGAAGTGCGGCAGGCCGTCCTGCGCCAGCTGGGCGAAGTCGTCTTCGGTCAGGCTGGACAGGTCGTTGCTGAACAGGCTGTGGGTGATGCGCTGGGCAGCGGCCAGGGCGGCCTTGCCGTGTACCAGTTCGGTCACTTGTTCGGCCAGGATGCGCTGGGCTTCCGGCTTGCCATCACGGGCCTTGTCGGCTTCTTCGATGGTGGCGATTTCTGCTACCGACAGGAAGCTGAAGTAGCGCAGGAACTTGTACACGTCGGCATCGGCGGTGCCCAGCCAGAACTGGTAGAAGGCGTAGGGTGAAGTCTTGCGCGCATCCAGCCAGATGGTGCCGGATTCGGTCTTGCCGAACTTGGTGCCATCGGACTTGGTGACCAGCGGCATGGTCAGGCCGAACACCTGTTGCTGGTTCAGGCGACGGGTGAGGTCGGTACCGGCGGTGATATTGCCCCACTGGTCGGAACCACCGATTTGCAGCTTGCAGCCCAGACGACGGTTCAGCTCGGAAAAGTCATAACCCTGCAGCAGGCTGTAGGAGAACTCGGTGTAGGAAATGCCCTGGTCGTCGCGGTTGATACGCTGTTGCACCGCTTCTTTCTTGATCATGGCATTGACCGAGAAATGCTTGCCGATGTCGCGCAGGAATTCCAGCGCACCCATGCCGCCAAACCAGTCGTAGTTATTGGCCATGACGGCGGCGTTATCGCCTTCAAAAGACAGGAAGGGCGAAACCTGGGCACGGATTTTGTCCACCCAGCCTTCAATCACATCCGGGGTGTTCAGCTTGCGTTCGGTGGCCTTGAAGCTGGGGTCGCCGATCATGCCGGTGGCACCGCCCACCAGGGCGATGGGGCGATGTCCTGCCAGCTGGAAGCGTTTGAGCATCAGAATGGGAACCAGGCTGCCGATGTGCAGGCTGTCAGCAGTCGGGTCGAATCCGCAATACAGGGTTACCTGTTCCTTGGCCAATAGTTCGGACAAGGCGGCGGCGTCTGTGGTTTGCGCGATCAGGCCGCGGGCCTCCAGATCCTCGATCAGTGAAGCTTGGGTCATTACTTTCTCCAACTCAATGCGTGAAAACACAGCCGCAGCGGGCTGTCAGTACGTTGGCCGCCTACGGTCAGCATGCTGTCTGCGCGCTGGCCGGCCATGGACGGCGAAAGGGGTAATACTACCCGAAAACGGCTGGATCAGAATCCAATTCCGGCATTTTTCCCTCACGCTTCATAGGCCAGGCTGGCGCAACAGTTCTTCAGCACTTGGTAGTAGGCAGTGCGGTGGCGGCTGGTTAAACTGCGTTCTTTGCACTGTTTGCTGCACGAGGTTGCACATGGAAAAGAGCATCAAGGTATGGGATTGGCCAACCCGCCTGTTTCACTGGAGCCTGGTTTTGTTGTTCGGCGGCATGTGGTTTACCGGTGAGCAGGGCGGCGACTGGTTGCAATATCACATCTGGAGTGGCGAGGCGATTGCCGTGCTGTTGCTGTTCCGGCTCATCTGGGGGGTGATAGGCAGTGAAACCGCCCGCTTCAGCCAGTTTGTCAAAGGCCCGGCTGCCATCCGCGCCTATCTGCAAGGCAAGTGGACGCCGCGTCCCGGGCATAACCCGCTGGGTGCGCTGATGGTGCTGGCCTTGCTGGCGGTATTGCTGGTGCAGGTGGGCAGCGGCCTGTTTGCCACCGACGTGGACAGCTACACTTTTGACGGCCCGCTGGCCCGGCTGATTTCGGGCGAGCTGTCCGAATCCGTCACCCGCTTTCACAAGCTGTTGTTCAACCTCATCCTGCTGCTGGTAGGCCTGCATATTGCTGCCATTGTGGCCTACCGTGTGATCAAGAAGCAGAACCTGGTGCGCGCCATGCTGACTGGCTATCAGGTGGCCGATGGCCAGACGCCGGCACCGTATTTCCGTGCCTGGCAGCTGGCACTGCTCAGTCTGCTGTTGTCTTGTGGCGGGGTGTATCTGCTGCTGACCCGCTTGTGAGCATGATCTTGTATTAATGAAAAAGCCCTGAGTGATCAGGGCTTTTTGTTTTGCTGCCGTGCGGCTGGCTACAGATTCATTTTTCCGGGCCACGGAAGCTGTCATGACAGGCTTTGCAGCTTTGTGCTACCACGCCATAGCTCTTCTTGATGCTGGCCAGGTCGCCATTGTGGGCGGTGCTGTCCAGGTCGTTGACTGCTTTGAGGAAGGTATCGCGTGCGGCCTGGAACTTGGCCGGCTGGCTCCAGATCTCCGGTTTGGCGCGGCTCTTGTCATCAATGCTGTTGGCAGGGAAATGATTGAACGGTTCGGCAGAAACCTGTTTCAGGCTTTCGGCCATGGCAATGAATTTTGCCTTGTTGTACGGGTCGCGGTCGCGCACCACCATGCCCATCGGCTCGAAGGCACGCAGGATTTTCTTGAAGCTCTGGGTGCGGATTTGAGCCGGGGAGTCGGCCATGGCGGCAGGAATGGCCAGCGTAGCCAGCAGCAGGGCAGTAATAGTGTGTTTCATGGAGTCGGTGTTGGGGTGATGTTGGCAAGATGGATGGCAGGTGCAAACCAGAGCGCAAGGCCGGGCCGCACCTGCGACAGCTGGAAAATTCTATCAGTCTTTACGGAAGGCGTCGTGACAGGCCTTGCAGGTCTTCTGCACCGCGGCGAACTGGTTCTTGATACTGGCGGTGTCTCCCGCTGCTGCAACTTGCTTCAACTTGGCGGTTTCTGCCTTGAAAGCATCTGTCGCCTTGGTCCATTCGGCGGGCTTGCTCCAGATTTCAGCCTTGGCTTCGGTCTTTTTGGTGGCTTGGCCGCTGGCGGTACCCGCCGGGAAGTGTTGCCAGGGTTGCTGGGCCACTTCATCCAGATGCGCGGCCAGCTTGCTGAATTCTTCCTTGTTGATGGCATCGCTCTTCACCATCTTGCCCATCGCGCCGGCATCTTTCTTGAACTGCTTGAAGATATCCTGCCGGGCGGATACCGGATCGGTGGCGGCAAAGGCAGAGCTGGCCAGAACGGCGCAAAGGCTGAGCATGAGGTTTTTTTTCATGTGAACTCCTTTGAAGGTTGCAAGCTGCTACAGGGGATAACGCAGGCTATCACGGACGGATGACAGGCAATACCCATTGAGTGTTAATGGTTGTATCGTCGCGATGTTATACAGTAACATTCGCCATCGTTAACAGGAGCCGCCAATGAACCGCACGGATTACCTCCAGGCTGCCGAAGCGCATTGCGAGCGCCGTGGCTGCAAGCTGACCGCGCTGCGCCGGCAGGTGCTGGAGCTGGTGCTGCGCCATCAGGGCGTGGTGAAGGCCTACCAGGTGCTGGCCGATTTGCAAAAGGAACGCGGCGTTGCCGCCCCGCCCACCGTATATCGCGCGCTGGACTTTCTGGTGGAGCAGGGCCTGCTGCACCGGGTGGATGCCTTGAACGGCTTTGTTGTCTGTGACCATTTCGAGTGTCAGCACGAAAGCATGATTCTGGTCTGTGAAACCTGCGGCAAGGTGCAGGAAGTGGACGTCATGGCAGCACTTGCCGGCCTGCACGATGTGGCGGATGCGGCCGACTTCACCCTCAGCCACCAGAACCTGACCCTCACCGGACTTTGCAAGGCATGCCGCATATGAAAAAAACCATTGTCAATCTGTTTACCGGCTTTTTGGGCGTGGGCAAGACCACAGCCCTGCGCCATCTGATTGCTACCCGTCCGGCCAGTGAAAAATGGGCGGTCATTGTGAACGAATTTGGCGAAGTGGGCATTGACGGTGCCGCACTGATGAACGACGACCTGCCGGTGGCGGAAATCGCCGGTGGCTGCCTGTGCTGTGTGGCTGGCCCGCAAATGACCACCACCGTGGCTACCTTGCTGCGACGCGAGCGGCCGGACCGTTTGCTGATTGAAGCCAGTGGTCTTGCGCATGCTGCCGGAGTGATCGACGAGTTGCGTGCCAAGCCCCTGGGGGATGCACTGGAAGTGGGCGCGGTGCTGACGCTGGTGGACCCGCGCCAGTTTGTCAGCCCGGACTACCTGCGCCAGCCCTTGTATCGCGACCAGGTGGCCATTGCCGACGTACTGGTGGCCAACAAGATAGACATGGCCGATGTGGAAACCCTGCAAGCCTTCCAGGCGCAGGCGGGTAAGCTGTTTCCGCCCAAGACGGTGATTGCCGAAGTGCGTGATGGCCTGGTGGATGTCAACTGGCTGAATGCCGCCGTCACCGTCAAGCCGCGCTACCGGCCAGCCATTCCGGTGGAGAGTGGCAATGGCTGGGATTCTGCCGGCTGGACCTTCCCGCCGGAACAGTCCTTTAGCGGCGAAAAGCTGACCGATTTTTTTGACCAGCTGCCCAAACTGGTGCCCGGACTGGTGCGCGCCAAAGGCGTATTCAAGGTGCTGGACAGCTGGGTGTGGCTGAACTGGGCTGAAGGGCAGTGGGGTGCCAGCCAGGTGTCCTGGCGGCGTGACAGCCGTTTCGAGCTGATCGCGCCAGCCCTGGATAACGCTGCGGTCGAGGCCGCGCTGCAAGCCTGCTTCGAGTAAATCAACAGATGAAACATCAACATTCTTCGACTGATGATCAGCATGACCATGCCCATGGCCATCAACATGATGTCGTTCCGCATCAACACCTGACCGCCGCCAACCTGCGTCCCCCCATCAGCCTGCTGGCCATGTCGGCCTGGCAGCGGCTGGCGCTGGCCGCAGGGGTGCTGACCGTGCTGTGGGCTGTGGTGCTGTGGGCATTGCAGGAGGTGGCATGAAGGTCATTCTCGACAACATCACGGTGTCTTACCAGCGCCATCCGGCAGTGCATCATGTCAGTGGCAGCTTTGTCACCGCTGATGCCACGGCCATTTTCGGCCCCAATGGCGCGGGCAAGAGCACCTTGCTCAAAGCCATGATCGGGGCGCTCAAGCCCGATTCCGGCCAGGCCAGGCTGGATGGTTTTGCCCGTCAGGACATTGCCTATCTGCCGCAGCAGTCGGAAATCGACCGTTCCTTGCCGGTCAGTGTGCTCGACCTGGTGGCCACTGGCTTGTGGCACAAAACCGGGCCGTTTGGCCGGGTAGGGCGTGCCGGCCTGGGACAGGCCATGGATGCGCTGGAACAAGTGGGCCTGGCCGACTTTGCCACGCGCTCCATCTCGGCCTTGTCCAGTGGTCAATTCCAGCGTGTATTGTTTGCCCGCATCCTGCTGCAGGATGCGCGGCTGATCCTGCTGGACGAGCCCTTTACCGCCATGGATGCCAAAACCACCTTCGACCTGCTGGAGCTGGTACGGCGCTGGAAGGAAGAAGGCCGCACCATCATTGCGGTGCTGCACGACTACGAGCAGGTACGTGCCTATTTCCCGCACACGCTGCTGCTGGCGCGCGAAGTGGTGGCCTGGGGTCGTACCGAACAGGTGCTGACCGATGCCAATCTGAAACGGGCGGTGGATACGGCCGCCCACTGGCAGGACCGTGCCGCGGTGTGTCAGGTCGACGGAGTCAATGCCTGATGCAACACCTTTACGAAGTACTGATTGCCCCCTTTGTCGACTTTGCCTTCATGCGCCGTGCGCTGGCCGGTTGCCTGGCCTTGTCGCTGGGCAGTGGTCCCATCGGCCTGTTCCTGGTGATGCGCCGCATGAGCCTGATGGGCGATGCCATGAGCCATGCTGTGCTGCCCGGTGCCGCCGTGGGCTTCATGCTGGCTGGCCTCAGCCTGCCGGCCATGAGTCTGGGTGGTTTTGTTGCCGGCGTGCTGGTGGCAGTGTTGGCGGGCCTGGCTACGCGCTTTGCCGGTATCAAGGAAGACGCCAGCTTTGCTGCCTTTTACCTGTTGTCATTGGCCATCGGTGTGCTGCTGGTGTCCAAGAGCGGCAGCAATGTGGACCTGATGCACATCCTGTTTGGTTCGGTGCTGGCGGTGGATGATGCCGCCTTGTATCTGGTGGGCGGTGTCGCCTCGGTCACGCTGATTACCTTGGCCTTTATTTATCGTCCCATGTTGCTGGAAAGCCTGGACCCGGTCTTCCTGCGCTCGGTAGGCGCGCGTGGTGGCCTGTGGCATATGGCCTTCCTGATGCTGGTGGTGCTGAACCTGGTGTCCGGTTTTCAGGCGTTGGGCACGTTGATGGCAGTAGGACTGATGATGCTGCCTGCCATCACCGCCCGACTGTGGTCGGAAACGGTGGAAGGCATGCTGGTGATGGCAGTGAGCGTCGCGTTTGGCAGTGGTCTGGCCGGGCTCTTGCTGTCTTATCACTTTGAGCTGCCATCCGGCCCGGCCATCATTCTGGTTGCTGGCTTGTTCTACCTGTTTTCCTTGCTGTTTGCCCCGGCGGGGGGTGCTTTGCCGCGCTATATCCGCGCGCGGCATTTTGAATCCTGAGGAGTTGGCATGAAAAAAAGTCTGTTGAGCCTGTTGCTGCTGGGTTTGCCCATGGCAGCCATGGCCGCAAAACTGCCGGTTGTCGCCAGTTTCAGCATTGTGGCGGACATGACCCGCGAGATCGGTGGCGAGCGGGTGGATGTGGTGTCGTTGGTGGGGCCGGACCAGGACGCCCATGTGTTTCAACCCTCTCCGGCCGATGTGAAGGCACTGTCGGCCTCCCGCGTGTTTGTCACCAACGGGCTGGGTCTGGAAGGCTGGATGGGACGGCTGACCAAGGCATCTGCCTACAAGGGGGTGATGGTGGAAGCCGGCAAGGGGATCAAGACCCGCATGGCCCCGGCAGAAGAGGGCGAGGCGCATGGCCACGATGTGGTGGACCCGCATGCCTGGCACGACCCGCAGCGGGTACAGGTTTATATCCGCAATATCACTGCCGCGCTGATCAAGGCCGACCCGCAAGGCAAGGATGAATACACACGCCGTGCTGCCGATTTTTCAGCCCGGGTGAAGCAGGAAGACGACTGGGCGGCCAAGCAATTTGCCGCTGTGCCGCAGGCCAAGCGCAAGATGCTGACCTCACACGATGCCTTCGGCTATTTTGGTGAGCGCTATGGCATCAAGATGCTGGCCATCCAGGGCGTCAGTACCGAAGCAGAAGCCTCGGCCAAGGGTGTGGCGCAGCTGGTGAAGCAGGTCCGTCAGGAAAAGGTGAATGCGGTGTTCATGGAAAACATGACCGACAAGCGCCTGCTGGAACAACTGACCCGCGAAGCCAAGGTCAAGATAGGCGGCGAATTGTATGCCGATGCCCTGTCCAAGCCCAATGGCCCGGCCAGCAGTTATCTGAAGCTGTTCCACCACAACGTGGAAACCATCATGCAGTCCTTCCGCTAAACTGCGCTGCTTGTTGGCAATCTCCCCTCGCTTTCTGAAAAGAAAGCGAGGCACCCTTTCAGGGAAAGAGCGGGGGGAGGGAATAGATGGAAAGGCTGAGGAATCAATGACTCAGTCGGAAGGCCCGGCTTTGACGGGTCCTGTGCTACCAGACTGAATCACTAGTCAGCAGCCTAAAGCCGCCTCGCTAAGCTCGGGGCGGCTTTTTTCATGCCTGCATCGCCAGTAGCAGCAGGCGACTCAGCCCCATGCCCGCCACCAGCAAACCCGCCAGCAGGCGCACCGGTTTTTGCTGTATCCATTGGCGCAGCGTATCGGCAAATACCCCCATCAGCAGCAGATTGGGCAGTGTGCCCAAACCAAATGCCAACATCAGCAAACCGCCTTGCACCGCCTTGCCGCTGGCCAGCGCCGACAGCGAGGCACTGTACACCAGGCCGCATGGCAACCAGCCCCACAACATGCCAGCCAGTAAGGCAGTCTTGGCACTGCGGATGGGCAGCAGGCGCGCCAGCAAGGGCTGTAGTTTTGCCCACACTGGACGGCCGATTTTTTCCAGGGTGGTAATGGCGCTGGAAAGCCCGGCCAGATACAGGCCCAGGGCAATCAGCATCAGGTTGGCCAATACCAGCAAGGCCATTTGTGCCGGTCTGGTGGCAATCAGGCTCAGCCCGGCCTCGGCCAGACCTCCCAGCAGCGCACCTGCGCAAACATAACTGAGCAAGCGCCCACTGTTGTACGACAGCATGATTTTCCAGCGTTGCTGTCCGCTGGGCAGATTCAAGGTCAATGCGGTGACAATGCCGCCGCACATCCCCATGCAATGCCCGCCACCCAGCAGGCCAGCCAGGAAAATCACCCAGAAACTCGTTTCTAACATGCGACAACCTGTTGCTTAAATCCCTATTCTACCAGAGGGCTTGTAAGGTAGGCCTGCCTGATTTTTAAGCAAATTGTGACAATGTAATAGTAAAAAAAAGCCAAATTCTGTTTGGCATTGAGGGCGAATGCCAGCTAGAAAAAAAGTGCGGGGAATCGGTTATTCGCGCTGGAAAAAGGCGAGCCAAGCCCTGAAAATGGTCATTCTTTCCTGCCGTAATCGGGGATGGCCACAAAATAAAAGGCCAAACGGACAGGTGCTGCAATGTGTGACGACCCACAAAAAACTGAGGAAACTACATGGCCAAGTATTTGACGCTCGAACATCTGGGCCAGTCTGCAATCATCACGATCAACAATCCTCCCGCCAATGTGTGGACCATCGCCAGCCTGCGCGAACTGGCAGCCGTGATGACTGACCTGCAAGCCAATAGCGCAGTCCGTGCAGTTGTGATTACCGGAGCAGGCGACGCCTTCTTCTGTGCCGGTGCCGATCTGAATCTGTTCAGCCAGGGCAGCAAGCAGGACGTGGCAGATTTACTGGATGCCTTCGGATCGGCTTTCGCTGCGTTGCGCAACTATACCGGTGTTACCGTTGCTGCCATCAATGGTTATGCCTTGGGTGGTGGCCTGGAATGCGCGCTGATGTGTGACTACATGGTGGTGGAACGCGGCGCCAGGCTGGGCTTGCCGGAGGCGCGGGTTGGTTTGCTGCCTGCCGGTGGTGGCAGCAAGACGCTGGCTGACAAGGTCGGTGTGTCTTGGGCCAAGCGCATTTTGCTGGGAGGGGAAATCCTGAGTGCAGAAAAAGCCTACGAAATCGGTCTGGTGGAGGAAATTGTCGATCCGGGTTTTGCCAAGATCATGGCAGTGAGCCTGGCGGGCAAGGTGGCCAATCAGGCCCCGCTGGCGGTGGCCCGTGCACGCCAGCTGGTTGAAGCCAGTGCTGGTGCAAGCCTGGAGGATCACCTGCAACGGGAGCGTGCAGCCCTGTTGTCCCTGATTGGTGAAGCCGAGCAAATGGAGGGCGTTTCCGCATTTCTGGGCAAGCGTTCGCCAAGCTGGGCAGATGAGGATTGACACTGGCGTTTTCGTAGCGGTGGATCATAAAACAGCCGGGTGCGTCCCGGCTGTTTTATTGCCGGTAGCGGCGGGTGAAGTGAAGGGCAGCAGCACCTAGGCTGGTTCTCTGATGAACAAGGCTGTTATTCAGAATTTGCTTTTTTTATAGAAGAAAACTGGAACTTTGGTCAGTACCGTCTGATTTTCATGTTTTTGATAATTATTATCAATCGAAACGTAAGTATTGATTGTTTTTAATTATTCAACGAAGCAAGAATCCCATGCAAACCAAAAAACCAGTTCTTTCCCGCGGTTATCTGTATCAAACCATTGTCCTGAGCACCAGTCAGCTTGTTCTGGCTGGCTGCAGCAACACCATGTCGGCCAAGCTGGCTGAATCGCCAGCAAGCCGGCCTGCCTACGAAAAAATGGCGGAGCATTACTTGCTGAATACCAGCTTTACCGCTCAGGGCCAGGACGAGCGCATCCGTTTTGTCATTCTGCACTACACGGCACTGAATCAGACAGATTCCCTCGCCATGCTGACCGGGCCACAGGTCAGCACACATTATCTGGTGCCGGAAAAACCGCAATGGCGCGGAGGAGAGCCGGTCATCATGCAATTGGTGCCGGAAAACAAGCGTGCCTGGCATGCTGGCGTCAGCAGCTGGGGTGGCTGGCGTGCGCTGAATGCATCTTCAGTGGGCGTGGAAATGGTGAATCGCGGCTACACCGAATTATCCTCTGGCTGGCGTCAGTGGTATCCCTACACGGCACAGCAGATTGAGGCAGTGTCCATTCTGCTCAAGGATGTGATTGCCCGTAACCGGATTGAGCCTTATAACGTGCTGGGTCACAGCGATGTGGCACCCTTGCGCAAGTCTGATCCGGGGCCGTTATTCCCCTGGGAACAATTGGCCAGCAAGGGCATTGGTGCTTGGCCAGATCAGCAGGTTGTCGAGAAGCATTTGGCCGGTCGCGCCCCCAAGCAAGCGGCGGTGGTGCTGGAGGTACAAAAAAGCCTTAAACGCTATGGTTATGACCAGATTCCGCAAACCGGCGAGCTGGATGAAGATACCCGAAAAACCATCAGTGCATTCCAGATGCACTTTCGCCCATCCGACTACAGCGGCAATGCCGATGCACAAACCGAAGCCATTGCCAAAGCCTTGCTGGAAAAGTACCGCCAATAGCCAGTCCCTGTCCGCAGGCCTGTTTATGCAATGCCAATCTGCTGCACCAGATAAAAAAGCCACGACAAGTCGTGGCTTTTTGTTTGGCAGAACCGATCGGTGTTAGCCGCCGATTTTTTCCTTGCCGCCCATATACGGGCGCAGCACGGCCGGAACGGTCACGCTGCCATCGGCGTTCTGGTAGTTTTCCAGTACGGCCACCAGGGTGCGGCCCACGGCCAGGCCGGAACCATTCAGGGTGTGCACCAGCTGGTTCTTGCCGTTTTCGTCCTTGAAGCGGGCCAGCATGCGGCGCGACTGGAAGGCTTCACAGTTGGAGCAGCTGGAAATTTCGCGGTAGGTGTTTTGTGCCGGCAGCCATACTTCCAGGTCGTAAGTCTTGGCTGCACCAAAGCCCATGTCACCGGTACACAGGGTAATCACGCGATAGGGCAGTTCCAGTGCTTTCAGGATGTTTTCGGCATGGCCAACCATTTCTTCCAGCGCGGCATAGGAGTGGTCCGGATGCTCGATGCGCACCATTTCCACCTTGTCGAACTGGTGCTGGCGAATCATGCCGCGGGTATCACGGCCATAGCTGCCCGCTTCGGAGCGGAAGCAGGGCGAGTGGGCAGTCAGTTTGAGCGGCAGCTCTTCCATTTTCAGGATGCTGTTGCTCACGGTGTTGGTGAGGGTGATTTCCGAGGTGGAAATCAGGTATTGGTCCACCGTGCCTTCTTCACCGCCCTTGGTCACCTTGAACATGTCTTCGGCAAACTTCGGCAACTGGCCGGTGCCCAGGAGCGCGCTGTCATTGACGATATAGGGGGTATAGTGCTCGGTATAGCCATGCTCACCGGTGTGGGTGTTCAGCATGAATTGCGCCAGCGCGCGGTGCAGGCGGGCAATGTCGCCCTTCAGTACGGTGAAGCGGGCACCGGACAGCTTGGCGCCGGTGTCGAAATCCAGGCCCAGCGGGGTGCCGATGTCGACATGGTCTTTCACTTCAAAGTCGAACTGGCGCGGTACGCCCACGCGGCGTACTTCAACATTGTCGTTTTCGTCCTTGCCCACCGGAACGGATTCGTTCGGCAGGTTGGGAATGCTCATCAGCAGGGCGTCCAGCTTGGCTTGCACCGCCTCGAAAGCACTTTCTGCTGCTTTCAGTTCATCGCCCAGATTGGCTACTTCGGCCATGATGGCAGACACATCCTCGCCCTTGCGCTTGGCTTCACCAATTTGCTTGGAGGTGGCGTTGCGGCGCGATTGCAGTTCCTGCATACGGGTTTGCAGTGCCTTGCGGTCGGCTTCCATTGCGGTGAAAGCGGCGGTGTCCAGGGTGTAGCCACGGCTGGCCAGGCGGGCAGCAACAGCGTCCAGATCGTTACGGAGCAATTGAATGTCTAGCATGGAAAATCCTGATGGTATTGAAGTGTCTTGCTGGCAAGGGGCTGTTCAATAGCAGCAGCCTCTTGCTGAATCCGGTATGCGGCGGGAAGTAACCGCCTGTGGTGCTGCACTGTCTGCCAGTGGCTGGCAGCACCAACTTGTTCTGTAAAACGCAAGTGTAACGGCAAGCGACAGGCTTTGTCCTGCCTGTTGCTGGCAAAAGCAGCATTATAAGCAATGCTGGCGGGCTTGTAGATGCTGGCAGGCGACGTGCTGCCGTGCTGTGGCCGACGCAGGTCTGGCATGGCTCAGCGCTTGGCTGGCGCGGCAGCTTTATTTCTTGCCTGCTTCTTCATCCCACTTTTTCAGTTGTGCCAGTTTCTCGCCTATCTTGATTTCCAGACCGCGTGGCACCGGCTGATACCAGCCCGGTTCTGTCATATCGTCCGGCAAATAACTTTCGCCAGCGGCGTAGGCATTGGGTTCGTCATGGGCATAGCGGTATTCGTGGCCATAGCCCAGCTCTTTCATCAGTTTGGTGGGGGCATTACGCAGGTGCACCGGCACCGGGCGGCTCTTGTCCTGCTTGATGAAGGCACGGGCCTGGTTGTAGGCCATGTAGCCGGCATTGCTCTTTGCCGCCACTGCCAGGTAGATGGCGGCTTGCGCCAGCGCCAGTTCGCCTTCCGGGCTGCCCAGTCGCTCGTAGGTGTTGGCGGCGTCGTTGGCAATCTGCATGGCGCGCGGGTCGGCCAGGCCGATGTCTTCCCAGGCCATGCGTACCAGGCGGCGCGCCAGATAGCGCGGGTCGGCCCCGCCATCCAGCATGCGGGTGAGCCAGTACAGTGCGGCGTCCGGATTGGAGCCGCGCACCGATTTGTGCAGGGCGGAAATCTGGTCATAGAAGGCATCGCCGCCTTTATCGAAACGGCGGGCGTTGACGCTGAGCACTTCGGCCAGAAAATCCTGCGTGATCTGGCCGGTTTTGCGTGCCAGCGCGGCGGTGCGGGTTTGCTCCAGCAGGTTGAGAAAGCGCCGTGCATCGCCATCGGCATAGCCGGTGAGGGCAGCAATGGCCTGTTCGTCGAATTCCAGGTCATGCAGTACGCCCTTGTCGCGCGCACGCTGGAATAGTTGCACCAGTTCGTCCTCGCCCAGGCTGTTCAGCACATACACCTGCGCCCGTGACAGCAGCGCGGAGTTCACCTCGAAGGAGGGGTTTTCCGTGGTGGCACCAATAAAGGTAAGCAGGCCGGATTCGACAAAAGGCAAAAACGCATCCTGCTGGCTTTTGTTGAAGCGGTGCACTTCGTCGACAAACAAAATGGTATGACGGCCGGAGCGTTGTAGCGCGGCGTGGGCCTGCTCCACCGCGTCACGAATGTCCTTTACCCCGGAAAACACGGCAGAGAGCGGAATGAACTCGGCATCGAAACTGCCTGCCAGAATGCGCGCCAGCGTGGTTTTGCCCACGCCAGGCGGGCCCCACAGAATCATCGAGTGCAGGGTGCCGGATTCCACTGCCAGCCGCAGCGGTTTACCGGGGCCGATCAGGTGCTGCTGGCCGATGACCTCGTCCAGTGCTGCGGGGCGTAGTGCCTCGGCCAGCGGTTTTTTGGCTTCCTGGGCAAACAGATCATTCATGGTGGCTGACACGGCAGAAGAAACAGGCTGCTAGTATATCAGCTGTGTTCTGCCTGCCGCAGGCGCTGTGAATCGGAAAAAAGGGGGGGGAGAGCATGAAGCCGGGTATGCTCTGTTTATGGCTTGTACTGGCTTTGCCGGTGCAGGCGGGGCCATTGCAAAACTGGTTGCAGCAGCGGGAGGCTAGTCATGGTGGCCAGCCAGACCGCGATGCCGTGAGTGAAGACGACAGCGCCAGCACGCACAGCCTGCCAACCGGGGTGCGCAAGCTGGCCGATCTGGCTTATGGCCCGGATGTGCGCCAGCGGCTGGATGTGTATTTGCTGGCTGCGGAAGGTCGCAAGCATCCCTTGCTGGTGATGGTGCATGGTGGTGCCTGGCGTATGGGCAGCAAGCAGGCTGCCAATGTGGTGGAAAACAAGCTGGCACATTGGTCGCCCGCCGGCGTGGTGCTGGTGTCGCTGGACTACCGCTTGTTACCGCAAGCTGCGGTGGAGGAGCAGGCCGACGATGTGGCCCGTGCGGTAGCCTGGGTGCAGGCACATGCCGCACAGTGGGGGGCTGATGCCCGTCAATTGGTGCTGATGGGGCACTCTGCCGGTGCGCATCTGGTGGGCTTGCTGAGTACGGATGCCGCGCTGCGCCAGCGTCATGGCGTGCAGTCGTGGCAGGCATCGGTGTTGCTGGATAGTGCGGCAATGGATGTGGCGGGCATCATGCGCGGCCCGCATTTCCCCTTGTATGACAAGGCCTTTGGCACGGATGCCGCTCGCTGGGAGCGGCTGTCGCCCACCGCGCTGCTCAATGGGCACAGTCCGCCGCTGCTGGCAGTGTGCTCCAGTCAACGGGCACAGTCTTGTGCGCAGGCCGAGGGCCTGGCCGACAGGGGCCGCCAGCTTGGGGTGATGGTGCAGGTGCTGCCGCAGGCCCTCAGCCACGGCCAGATCAACCAGCAGTTAGGCGTGGCTGGCGACTATACCCGGCAGGTAGACCGCTTCTTGCTGCAAACCGGCTGGATGGTGTCACCCTGAACCGGCGTCATCCGGTCTGCTGCTTGAGGCTTAGTCGCCACTGACCACATCCGCACCTTTGGGGGGCGTAAAGCTGAAATGATTGGCAGGAATGACCGGGTTTTTCTGCTGATTGGCAAAACGGATGCGGGTGTTATTGCCAAAGCTGTCGGTCAGCTCCATTTCCACCAGCATCTTGTTGCTAAAGCCCATGCGGATGGCGTTGAAGGTGTTGTCCTGCTTTTTCGGGCTGGCGTTCAGCCACTCTACGTCGCCCTGTTTGCCCGCTTCTTTCAGGATGTAGTCGCGTTCGATGGCATTATTGCCCGCCAGCAGCGCGGCCGGACTGCTACCCAGCGCGCCATCCAGGTTCTTGCGGGTGACCTGGGCCAGATCCTTGTCGTAAATCCACAGTGTTTTGCCATCCCCCACAATCAGCTGTTCGTACGGTTTGTTGTAACTCCAGCGGAATTTGCCGGGACGGTAGATTTCCAGCTGACCGGAGACTTCTTCTTTCTTGTTTTTGGCACTCACCACCTGGGTAAAGTTGGCGGACAGGGTTTTGGTGTCATTGACAAAGGCCTTGAGCTGGGCAATGGCCGCAGCCTGTACTGGCAAGGTCAGCACGGTGGCCAGCATGGCCAGGGCAAATTTTTTCATCTGGGGTCCTTGAGGCAATTGCAGGTGACTGTCATGACAGTGCCGGCAGGGGCCGGATGGCAATCGCCGCCCCCGTCATGCTCACCTTGCTGGGCAGCAAAGTGTGACAGCAAGTGGGGGCGGCGGTTCGGATCATGCTGTTAAGGAGTGTTGGGAACGATTACTTGGTCAAGTCCTGCAGCCATTGCGGCTTGGGCAGCTTGTCGTAATCGATGATGTCTGCTGCCGTCGGCTGGTAGGCAAACACCGGCTTGCTGTGATTGCTGTAGCGCATGTGGATATAGGCCAGGCCACGCAGCTGCGGGGAATCCAGCGTGATTTCCTGATTTACCCCCAACAGCTGGCCCTGACGGTTGGCATACAGGTGCGATACCGTGCGACTGGCTTGCATGTCGGTGGCCGAGCGTTGGGTCAGTGCGCGTATCAATTGCGCGGCAGATGCTGCTTGTTTGCCATCTTCCGGGCGGCCCTGGCGTTCGGCTTCCTGCTGAATGACCTTGACCAGGCCATCCACGATATGCACCACAACCTGGCTTTCCTGCAGCGGATTCATGGCAATGCGCAACTGGTAGCTGGCACCGAGCTGGCGGGCGGTGGCATCCAGCGGCTCCAGTGCAAATACCTGCTTGTCCACCGTGCCGTAACCTTCATCCACCAGGCCGGGCAGGGCTTTTATCATGGCATCCAGCGGAATTCTGGCGGCGATATCGCTGGGCAGCTTGAAGCGGACAAAACGTGTTTGCTCGCTATACAGCTCGGGCACGAACAAGTCGAAGGCGGAGGGGTCCACCAACAGTGAGAAATCCTGCAGGTTCAATTCCAGCGGCAGGCTGAGGCTGGCTTGCAGATTGCGCCGTTCAAAACGGAAGGACGGAATCAGTTCCATCCGCTTGGTGGACTGGTCCAGCGCGCCATTGAAGGCCACCTTGGTGGAGCGTGCTATCTGATTGATGGTGTAGGACAGTTGCGGCTTGGCATCGTCGGCGCTACTGCCGTGCAGCGAGGTAAAGCCCAGCTCGCCGCTGTAGTTGTAACTGGCGTTTTGCAGGTTGTCGCGCAATATCTGGCGGGTGGCGAGGTCTGCCGGTTTTCCGGCTAGCGGGCTGGCGCAGCCGGTGAGCAACAAAGCGGCAAGCGGAAGAGCGGCGAGTGCAGGGCGAAGGTTCATGGTTATCCCGGAGTCATTTGTTATGTTTGCAGGGGAGCGGGCAGCATGGCTGTGCAGCCCGCCTGACTTCAACTGAACTTGTTGGTGATGGGGTAGCGCCAGTCTTTGCCAAAACCACGCTGGGTAACGCGCGGGCCAACCGGTGCCTGACGGCGCTTGTACTCGTTGATCTTGAGCAGGCGTACCACCTTGCGTACATCCGCCTCGGCAAAACCATCGGCGATGATTTGCTCGGCAGACAGGTTTTCTTCCACATAGCGCGCCATGATGGCATCCAGCACTTCGTAAGGCGGCAGGCTGTCCTGGTCTTTCTGGTCCGGACGCAGCTCGGCAGAAGGCGGGCGGGTGATGATGCGCTCCGGAATGATTTCACCCTGGGTATTGCGCCAGCGGCACAGCGCAAACACCAGTGTTTTGGCCACATCCTTCAGCACGGCAAAACCACCGGCCATGTCACCGTACAGCGTGCAGTAGCCGGTGGTCATTTCCGATTTGTTGCCAGTGGTCAGTACCAGCTTGCCGGTTTTGTTGGACAAGGCCATCAGCAAGGTGCCGCGAATGCGTGCCTGCAGGTTTTCTTCGGTGGTGTCTTCCGCCAGGCCGTTAAAATTGGCGGCCAGCGCATTCATGAAGCTTTCGTACATCGGCCAGATTTCAATTTCGTCGTATTTCACGCCGACGCGTCCTATCATGTCGCGCGAATCAATGACGGAAATATCGGCGGTATAACGCGACGGCATCATCACTGCATGCACTTTGTCCGCGCCCAGCGCATCCACGGCAATGGCCAGGGTGAGGGCGGAATCAATACCGCCGGACAGACCCAGCAATACGCCGGGGAAGCCGTTTTTGTTGATGTAGTCGCGCACACCTACCACCAGCGCGCGGTATACGCTCTCCAGCGGGTCTGGCAGGGCAGCGTTGGCGGGAGCGTCTTGCAGGTCGCCATCGGCAAAATCCACCAGCAGCAATTCGTCGTCATAGGCGGCGGCCTGGGCAATCACATCGCCTGCCTTGTTGACGGCAAACGAAGCGCCATCAAACACCAGTTCGTCCTGACCACCCACCAGATTGACATAGGCAAACGGCAGGCCGGTTTCCTCGCTGCGATAGCGCAGCACTTCATGACGGGTTTCAATCTTGTTGCGATGGAAAGGCGAAGCATTGAGCACCACCACCACATCGGCCCCGGCATCGGCGGCTTCGGCGGCAGGGTCTACCGACCACACGTCCTCACAAATCAGCACGCCCACCTTGTGGGCACCCTGCTGGAATACCAGCGGTGTGGCACCCGGGGTAAAGTAGCGGCACTCGTCAAACACTTCGTTATTGGGCAGCAGCATCTTGTGATACTGGCCAAGGCGGTTGCCGTCGCGCAGCACGGTGGCCGCATTGAAACGTTCATGACCCAGCTTGACCGGATGGCCAATCACCAGCGTAATGCCATCCAGTTCCAGCAACTGGTCCATGGCCGCTGAACAGGCCTGATAGAAGCTGTCACGTAGCAGCAGGTCTTCCGGGCTGTAACCGGTGAGAGCCAGCTCCGGCGTCACCAGCACATCCGCCCCCTGGGCGATGGCAGCCTGGGCCAGATCGAGAATTTTTCGGGTATTGCCGGCGATATCGCCAACAACGGGGTTGAACTGAGCGAGCGCAATACGCATGTTGAACACAACCATGGGTTTGGATGGCAACGATTTTACCCCAAGAATGCGCACTTGCCCGAAAGGAAACCACGTGAATCTGCATCTGGCCGACCAATTCAACGCCCTGAATGCTGAAGACTGGGACCAGCTTGCCGCTGATGCCGGCCTGTTCATGCAGCGGCAGTGGCTGACTGCCTTACACGATAGTGGCTGTGCCACTGCTGCCACTGGCTGGCAACCCTTGCCCGTCTGGTCCGAACAGCAGGGTCAGCTGCAAGGCCTGGCACCCGCCTGGCTCAAAAGCCATTCGCGTGGCGAGTACGTGTTTGACTGGGCCTGGGCCGAAGCCTGGCAACGCGCAGGGCTGGATTACTACCCCAAGCTGCTGCTGGCCTCACCCTTTACTCCGGTGACGGGCAGCCGCCTGCTGGGTCAGGGCGAAGCCAGAGCCGCGCTCATCGGCGGCCTGCAACAAGTGGTGGCGGATTATCAACTGTCCTCCGCCCATGTGCTGTTTCCTGTGGCAGAAGAACTGGCGCTGTTGCAGCAGGCCGGCTGGCTGATTCGCCATGGGGTGCAGTTTCACTGGCAAAACCAGGGCTACGCAGATTTCGATGCTTTTCTGGCGGCGCTGTCGCAAAGCAAGCGCAAGAAAATCCGCCAGGAACGGCGCAAGGTGCGCGATGCAGGTATCAGCATAGAAGTACTGCGAGGCGCGGAAATCAATGATCAGCACTGGCAGTTTTTCGAACGTTGCTATCGCCAGACTTACCTGGAACACCGCTCGCCGCCTTATCTGAATCTGGATTTTTTCCGTATGGCAGGGCAGGTGCTACCCAGCCACTGCGTTCTGTTTATCGCCAGCAGAGGAAACCAGCCGATTGCCGCCAGCTGGTGTCTGCAAGACGGCAGCACACTGTATGGCCGTTACTGGGGCGCGCTGCAAAGCGTGGACTGCCTACACTTTGAATTGTGCTATTACAGCGGCATCGAATACGCCATCCAGCATGGCTTGCAATGCTTCGAAGGTGGTGCGCAGGGCGAGCACAAACTGGCGCGCGGCTTTACTCCGGTGCTTACCCACTCGGCCCACTGGATTGCCCACCCGCAATTTCGCCGCGCCATTGCCGACTGGCTGGCCCGCGAGCGCGAGGCCATTGGCGACTACCAGCAACAGCTTTTTTTACATGCTGCCTATAAAACCCCTTGCACTACGCAATAAGGGCTTATATACTGCGCAGCCTCTGAGGCCGAAACGCAGTAAACACAGCCTCAGCAGCCATCTGGAGAGGTGGATGAGTGGTTTAAGTCGCACGCCTGGAAAGCGTGTTTAGGGTAATACCCTAACGGGGGTTCGAATCCCCCCCTCTCCGCCAAACACCCCTAAAGTGTTGTTTTTACAGTAAATTCAGGTTGTATAAGGCTTTTTTCCCCCTGAGTTCTACACAACACTCCTACACATTGGCGATAAGAGTTCAATTTTCTTCTTGGCTTCCTATACTCTGGATCGGAACTCAATGAACGATGCCAATGTTACCCACAGGCCTGCAACGCCACCCCCAATCCGGCACTTACTATCTTCGTCGTCGCATCCCTACTGACGTTCTTGTTTGCTACCCCGGCAAAAAAGAAATCACGTTTTCGCTACGCACCAAAGACTACCGTACGGCCGTCGAGCGCCATCGCGCGGAAGAAGCCCGTCTGACCTCCGAGTGGGAGGAAAAACGACAACGGCAGGCGGAGCGCTACGCGCGTACGCAACTCGCCGCTATTACCCACATCGACGCACTCACTCCTGACGTCATCGACGCCATCTGCCTGCACGCTGAGTCAGTCAGCCTGGCTGGCGATGAAGCTCGCCGCGAAAACGGTCACTACACGCTGGACGAAGTCGAGGAATACCAGACCGGCTATACCGAGGCCAACCGCATTCTCAAAGGCGCGGTGGCTATTGGTGACTACGAACTGCTGCGTGGCCCGCTGGAGCAATTCCTGCGGCTGTATCGCTACCAGCTCAAAGCTACTGAACCCGAAATGCGCCGACTGGCACTGGCCTATGGCCGCATGGCCATCCGTACCAACGAGAAACTGCTCAGTCGTTATGACGGCAAGGAAGTGCCAACCCCGGTGATGGCGCAGCGGCTGGAAACGCCGATGCTGTCAGAAGTCACCCAAAGCTATCTGGCCTACTACCAGAAGCTGGACAAGGTGGCGATGCTGCGCAAGGTGACAGCGGTGATGCCACTGCTGGTGGATATCATCGGCGACAAACCCATCGGCCTGCTCAAGCAAACCGACCTTGAGGCTTACTTCGAAGCGGTGCAAACCCTGCCACCGCGCTGGAAAGACATCTGCCGTCAGGAAAAACTGCGACCACTGGAACTGGCCAAGCAGCAACGCGGCGAGATGAGCAAGGGGACCTTCGACGGCACCTACCTCGCCGTGATGACCCCGTTCATCAAGTACTGCCGCCGCAAGTGGCAGGACCACGGCTGGCCGATGACACTGACTACCGAAGGGGTGCAATACCTCGGCTCCCGCCGTGACCCCGAAGGCGGTCAACGGGCCTTTGAATCGGCAGAACTGAAGCGTCTGTTCGAAGGGCCGGAAATGGCACGCTTTGCCAGACGACCAGCCATGGCCCACAAATACTGGCTCCCCCATCTGGGCCTGTTCACCGGCGCACGGGTCAATGAGCTTTGCCAACTGAACCCGCAAGTCGATATCACACAGGATGCGCAAACAGGCACCTGGTATATGGACATTACCGATGAGTCCGAAGGGGATGCCCGCATCGACAAATCGGTGAAGACTGGTGGCTCCAAACGCAAGCTACCTATCCATCCCAAACTGATTGAGCTGGGCTTCCTCGACTATGTGGCGGCAGCCAAGAAACGTGGCGACACCTTGCTGTTCCAGGCCTTCCCGACCGCAGCAGGTCGCGCCTCGCCCAAGGCGATGAAGTGGTTCACCGAATTCCTGCAGGAAATCGGGCTGCGCGACGAAACCCCGAATGCTCGCATTGTCGGCATGCATGCCTTCCGCTCCACCTTCCTGCATCGAGCGATGGTGCTCGGTGTGGTCAGCGCGGAAACCATCACCGGCCATGCCAGCAACATCACCAGCATCGAAACCATTCAGAACGGACAGGTGAATCAGGAAGCCTCGGCGGTGGTGAAGAAATACCGCGGTGAACTGCCGGTCGACAAGAAGCTGGAAATCCTGTCGCGCATCACCTTCCCGGAAGTGGAGTTCATTCGGGCGGACAAGCCTTAACAGGGAGGCTTTCGACCGAGCAGGCTGAATCCTGCTGAGATGCGGATACTCAGCGCTTACAGCGAGTCCAGCGCCGCCAATGCCGTCGCAAAACGGATGTGACATGCATCCGTGCGCTCGTCCAGCTTCAGCGCAGCGAACTGCTGCTGCACCTCGGCGAGTGTGGAGCACCAGTCACGCATGGAGGTGCGCAGGGTATGGCATGCCGCCTCGCCAAGAAGCGTGGGCAGGAATGCCTCAAACAGCAGCGGCCATTGCTGATGCTGACCTACCGGAAAGCTACGCCAGCTAGTCAGGCGGGTAGGTGGGTCACGGGTCAGGAACATCGGAGAAAAGTCGAAAAGCGGGCTGAGCTGCAAACGGCTGCAATGCTTCAGAAAGGCGGTATTACGCCCGTGGTTGTCTTCCGCCTTCAGACAATAGGACAGCACGTCACGGCGTAAATACTCAGCCACTTGAGGCAGGAATTCGTCTGGCTCGGCATGGGCCTGCCAGTTCGTCAGCACGTCTTCATGAAACAGCTTCAGCCCATGCTGCTGCGCATCCTGCAGGGTATACATGCTCATCAGATGATGGTGCTGCCATTGCCCCCGCACCAAAGCGCAATCAAAGCGCGGGATGAACAGCAAGCTGCCCAGCATGAAAGGCTGGCCGTGCACGCCTAGCCCCGCCGCCTTGGCCAGTTTCAGCCAGAAAAGCTCATGCTCCAGCAAAACCTGCTCTTCGCGATTACGGGGGAATTTGACCAGAAAGCGCTCGACGATATCGTCTTCGGCCAGGCAGGCATCCGGATAAAACCGGCCATCCCTGGCGCGGCTCATCCATAGCTTGGGGGCTTGCCCCAACATGGTAGTGACGCCATGCAGGACATCATGTTCTTGCAGCAGCGATTCAAGCCCGGTGTCGACATCCGCCAGTTCCGCCTCAGACCAGCCCCCAAAGCCTTGAGGCATCGCATCAGCCAAATACTGATGCGCTTCGCGAATATGCATGCAGCCAGGCGGCTGACTGGCCCCATGCATCAAGACACTGGCGTCGTACTGCGCGCCATCGCGGGCACTGCCATTCAGCAACGTCAGTAGGGCATCCCGGCCATAGCCGCTTGGCAGCAAGTCCAGGAAAAAAGCAGGCCACCCATCACAGCGATAGTGGCTGAAGGAAAGAGGGTGCCGGAAATCCAGACTGGCTTCGTCGCTGCGATCAAGAAACTCCAATACATAGTCGGGCAGGTACTCCAGCGTGCAGCTCGACGCCAGCCCCATGGCCGGATGGTCGATGTGCAGCGTCGCTGCCAACCACCACACCCCGTCTATGCACTTCTCGATTTGCAACTGCATGGTCCGCTCTCCTTGGTGAAGGAGTGTACCAAGGTCAGTGTCTGAATGACTGCTGGCATCAAAACAGATGGCAGTGAGTCGGCCAAAGCAGTCCTCCATATGCTAGCTCATAGCGTCGGCTTTCAGCCGCATACTGGTCGTTTTGGGCCGTTTCAACTGAAAATTCTAACAGCGTTACACCACTTTTTTGAACCTGCTGGTCGACTTAGTGGACACATCGAAGTCTGCAGCAATTTCGTTAACTGAAAGCGAAGCCCTAGTTCGACCTCGGTCAAAACCCTACATACCGCCATCATCCTGGATCTGAGTAACCAAGGTGAAATGGGCAGCATGTAGATAATTTTTCTATTGATGGATAATTTTGTCTACTATAGACTTAATGTACACGCCATGCGGCAGCCTTTCATACTGCATTGAGTAAGGTGCTTAAAGTGATAAGCACCGCTCTGTTCCTGCAGCAGCACCTAAAGTAGGGTTGCAAGGCAATTTTCAACGATTGAAGAATTAGTGAGGTTTAGCGTGACAAAGAATCTGTTAGAGCGGATTGAGGATGCGCACCATGGGATTCGTCCGCATGTTGCGGTGACGCCACTTACGTTCAGTCCGATGCTGTCCAAACTGACTGGCTGCAACGTATACCTTAAGTGCGAGCACCTTCAACATACCGGTGCATTCAAATATCGTGGTGCAACGAACAAGATTCGTTTGCTTGATCCAGCTATTCGCAATAAAGGGGTGCTTGCTGTTTCGACTGGGAACCACGGCCAGGGGGTTGCTTTGGCTGGTAAATTTGCAGGTGTTCAAGTATCGGTCTACGCCCCAACTTCGGCCTCCCCGGTCAAACTAGATGCGATTCGTGCATTAGGTGCACAAGTCATTACGATCGACGATACCTCTCTAGCTGTTGAGATAGAAGCTGGACGTCAAGCCACCCTCCAAGGAGTTGCGTTCGTACACCCTTATAACGACATTGATGTTATTGCAGGCCAGGGAACGATCGGTATGGAGATTCATGAGCAAGCGAGTATCGAAGGAATCGAACTAGCCGCTGTTTTCGTAGCAGTTGGTGGTGGAGGAATGATTTCAGGCATAGGTACTGCAATCCGGAACTTCCGCCCTCAAACAGCGGTAGTGGGGTGCTGGCCCGCAAATTCGACTGCTCTCTATAGCTCCTTGAAAGCCGGAACAGTTGTTGAAAGTGAAGAGCTCGACACCATTTCGGACGGTACTGCGGGGGGGATCGAATCTGACACCATTACTCTAGCAATTGGGCAGGAAGTTATTTCCAGCACTGAACTGGTGACTGAAGAGCAAATCAAGGCCGCAATGAAGCTTCTCGCGCAGACGGATCGTTGGATGGTAGAAGGGGCTGCGGGTGTTGCACTGGCGTCAATGTTGAAACAGTCTCACAACTATCAAGGGCGCAACGTTGTGGTTGTTCTATGTGGCAGGAACATCATGCTGGAAAAATTTATTGAGGCAGTAAAATGAAAATCTGGAACAAAGAAGAAATCATTGCCAAGTTTGATATAGATCGGGCCACTAATTTAATTGAGAAAGGTTTCGTTGCTTACTCAAAGAAGGCCGTACTCGTCCCTCCGGTGCAAAACTTTTATTTCAAAACTGCTAATGGTGATTGCTGTATTAAGTCTGCCTATGTTGAGGGTAGTGAAAATTTTGCTGTTAAAGTATCCGCCGGATTTTATAACAATTCCTCAATAGGCTTACCGAGCAATAGTGGACTCGTGATGATTTTTTCAGCAAAAACGGGGCTGCCTGTTGCGTTACTTAAGGATGAAGGCTGGTTGACAGGTGTGCGGACGGCGATTGCTGGTCAACTAGTCGCTCGCATCCTTGCTCCACGAGTTGTTAAAGGTATTGGTGTCATCGGCACCGGCGACCAAGCCCGACTGCAACTGGAATACCTTAAGTCTGTGACAACTTGCCGTGAAGTGCACGTATGGGGACCAGATGCCCAGCAGGGAGAGCGATTCGTTACAGTCATGACAGCACAAGGCTTTACAGTCCATTTGCACAAATCACCCGAACCCGTAGCCAGGAATGCAAATCTTATCGTCACTGCAACTCCTTCTCGCGAAGCCCTGCTTAAATCGGAATGGATTAGTGCGGGGACACACATTACGGCAGTCGGCGCTGATAGTCAGGGTAAGCAGGAATTGGATCCACAAATTGTGGCTCGGGCAGGTGTAATAGTCGTCGACTCAATCGAGCAGTGCAGTAAATACGGGGAAGTCTCACATGCAGTAGATGCAGGTTTGATTCAACTTGACATGCTGAAGGAGCTGGGTAACGTCTTGTCACAAGGGGGCCGCGCTCGTGACGATGTGAACGAAATGCAGATAACAATTGCAGACCTGACTGGAGTGGCAGTTCAAGATGCTCAGATCGCAGAAAGTGTTGTAAGTTAACCTGCTTAATACTTGTAAGAGTAAAGAGGTGCAACGGCACCTCTTTACTCTTGTGGGGAGGCAGTTCTACTTCATTTCTTTCAGGTACTTGTAAACAGTAGCTCGTCCCATATTTAGTACCTTTGCAATATAGTCAGCAGAGCTTTTACCGTTGAACGCCCCCTCTTTAAACAATGCCTCAACAAGCGCACGCCTGTGATCTCGAGTCAACGAATTCAGACTAACCTGATGCTCGTGTAGCCAGCGGTGCAAGAAGGTATTGATACGCTCTTGCCAGTCGTCCTTAAAAAGTTCGGCCGGTTGTGCGACTACACCAACACCCTTGATGAATGTATCTAGAACAGATTTGGCATCTTCGAACACCGCCACGTTAAAATTGATACACATCATGCCGATAGCATTTTCAGCATCATCAAACAACACCATGCTCACTGAGCGCATCTTTCGGCCATCCCAGTTAAGCTTTTCGTAAGGACCGATGACATCCTCTTGCTTGGAGTGTTCAATTTCCTCCAAAGCTGAATCATCCCCCAGCGAGCGCTTGGAAAGATTATTCGCCAAATAAAGCACAGACTGGCTGACTAACTCATGAATGACAACTTCCGCGTAGGGAAAAAATAAAGTAGCAATGCCATCAGCTACGCTGCCATAACGTTTTAACAATATTTCATTAACCTGAGATTTGTCTTTTTTATTCATTAAGGACACCTAAATGGATGATCTTCAACCAGGTAAGGCGATAAAAACTATATAAGATTACCTTGCTTCCAGTCAATTTGAGCCTGTCACATTACAACAATTACAACTGTTTTATTGATGGCGGCATGTGTGAGAAATACTTTTATGACCGGCATGCCAGAGATATTACAATGCGGCACTATGCATTTCTATTCATAATGAGCCTGGCTCTGCAACCGTCATGGTAAATATCAGCAAGCCATCACCACGATTAGCGTAATGATGTGGTGAATCGGTACGGGCCACCGCAGCATTGCCAGCACCTATGGTTGTCACCGTATCCACCACGCACAATTCCAATATGCCTTGTTCGACATGGAACAGTTCAAATGTGCCATGCGGGTGACCTAGGGAGGTAAATACCTCTCCAGGGTGCATTTCCCAGCGCCACAACTCCACCATGTCAGGGCCACTGGTTCCTGCCAGCAAACGTGCGCTGCCTCCCTCTGGTCCCATCCAGAGCACTGGAATGTCCTTTTGTTCGATTACATGAATCGACGGGGGGACGTGTCCGTTATTCCGTGTAAACCTGTCGCTCCACAATTACCTGTCGAGTGACCGCTAAGACCGAACAGCCGCCGACCAGGCTTCACCACCGACTGTTGGTCGACCAAAGCGGTCTCCAGATGGCTAACGTTTGAGTTGCCAGCATACAACCGAGTAGGGACTCCAGGCAGAATGAAATGATGCCCGGAAGAGGAGCGCCAGAGTATATCCTGTTGAATGTAGGGTTGCCGCCCTATGTTGTGGGATTGATTAGTTGGCGTGCCAGTTTGGCGATCTCGCACGCATCGGATTTCGATAGGTGATCAATCAGCGCGATTTTTTTTCCAATCCCGTTCAAGGAGGTGCCCATAACAATTCCGACCATGTTTGCTGCATCTACCCAAAAACGATCATGGAATTCGTCGGTAACAACGTCCTTGATCGAAACATTTGGTGCAACTGCCATCAGGACCGAATGCATAGTCGACTTCTTACTCGCCCTACTACCGTTCGTGAAGAATGTCACGGAGCATAGCTGCTCGGAGAGCACGGACATCATTTTTCCAAAAAGGGCGACACAATCAGGGTCATCGGAATAAAAATAGGGATCAATAATGAAAAGATCCCTTACGCCTTTCAATTTTTCAACAAATTGAAGAACGATGTCCGCGATTTCATCTACATGGATCCCTCCATGCATCACAGCATCGCAAGCCAGCGAAAAATTGAACAAAGAGGAAATTCCATTCTCAACAATATATTCGCGAAAGTAATCGCGAGCATTGATCGCATCGAATCTTGCAACGAGAAAATGAGAGAATTCTGGATGTTTATAGACTTCTTTGAGAAAGTCCACGACATCTGATCCTTCCTTGTAGCTTTTGACATAAACGATGCCGGAGTCCATAGTCCCTTCATAATTTTGCTGGCGCCGAAGTTGCAGTATTTTGACAAGCCCCAGTGCGGAGAAAGAGCGAAAGCTCGATTGCTCAGCCGTTCGCGAGGCTACTCCGACCGGGGCTTCGCCGACCCCCGTCCGAAATGTTCGCTTAACGGCTCTTCGCAGTGTCTAAGCACCTCCCCGGTCTCAGGATCTACGACGCGCTCGTAGTAAGTGCCAGCATCTCGATCGATATCTCGCACCTTGTCAACAAACTTCTCCCGGGACACGCTCCATTGGCTTCCCGTCTGAAGGTGTCGCCGGATTTTCCGCTTGCCCGTCATGTTCACATTTTTGGATTGAACGTCTAAAAAGTCTGTCACCGTCAGGTTAGCTTCTTCGACGAACACTAGGTGGATATGCTTCGCAAAGCTCCCGCATCGACTACAAGGAGGTCTTGGCTGGCCCACACTGACGGGGATGCACGGCTCACCGCAATCTCCACATTTCCAAGTCTCGCTCGGACTCACGACAAATCTCTCCTTTGAAGCCGACCCGAGCCGAGCCCTCAGCTCTCAGCAGAACCTGAGATAGCCAACTCCAGGCTACGAATCAACTCATCCAGCGTGATGCCAAGCGCAGCACACCAGTTGCGCAGTTCAATAATGTCCAGGCGTCGTTCGCCACGTTCACACTTGCTGACGAACGTCTGCGTTACATCCAGCTTTGATGCAAGCTCAACTTGAGTAAGCCCAGCGCGCTCACGTGCAGTCCGAAGGACTTCAAGCAGGAGCGTGTACTCCCTCGTATAAATCGATTTTTCCATCTCAGGACTGAAAATAGTTTGGTCAGTCAGCTTGCAGTCCAAAATCGAATAGTCCAAAATCGACTATTGAATGAGACATTCAACCAAACTTGCCTCTGCCCGGCTGTAGATACATCAACAGCCACTGGTGGTTACGGCATGGCCAAGGCACATACTTCAGGACTGAATTTTGCGATGGAAAACACACTCGATATTGATAATCTCGACCTGACCACGTTAGAAATGCTGTACCACATGCACCATCTGGAAGGTGTGGCCGTGGTCGGAGACCCCGCGCATGCATTTGCCACCTATCATGCCGATAAGAAAGCCTTGTATATCTTCGCGGAATCTCCTGACAGGGTCCATATGGTCGCTCATCAAACAGACTCTCTTTTTGGGGTACTCAAGAGCGTGCAAGAAGAAGGTGCAAGTTTCAATGTATGCGGCGACAAAGTAATTTGTGTCGTGAATGATGTAGTAGCAGAAGGTGTGTCGTACGCAGATGCCGCGCTACGAGCCATACTCAAGTACAAGCAGATACACAGCCAGGCTGCTTGAAAATAGGGATAGCAGGTGCTTCAAACCAACCAATACGGGTGGGAGAAGTGAGCCGAAAGGAAATGTTATGCACCATAGCCCAGACCCCAGCATCCCTAGTCTTTCAGAGGACATCAAGAAATCACTGATAGCCGAGCTCAAACAATTTGTCTCAACGGAAAACGAGGCGATAAATCTCGGCATCACCGCTCAACAAAGACTAGCGATTCTGCAGCAGCAGACCAGTGACTTCACGATTGATAAGCTGGTTGATATGGTGCTACATGCCGGAAGGCGCATTCACTGCACCTTTGAGCCACGATCACGCTGACTGTATTGCTGCACAGGAACGTCATGGGACGCATTGAACGAAGTGATGTCGCGATGTCAGTCGGCACGCTTTGGCAGATTGCGGATGCGCTGGGCGACCCTGCCTCAACACTGCTACAGGAAGCCGAGCAATTGGCAGCCAAAGCAGATAGCCAACCCTGACCGCAGATTCGTCCTGGTATCTGACGATGCAATGCCTCGTCTGTGTATTGCTGATTCAGTTGCAAGCAGTGCCAGTGCCGACACCGAAGCACTGCTGTAACTGATTTCAAGGCTGGAGCAGAGTGCTCACAGGCGGATTTTCAGACGCAATCGTCAGTCACCGTTGAAACGCGCAGCTTTGACCTATTTGTGCGTGAACTCCATTTTTGCAGCCAGAGAATGGCCATGTGTCACGCACCTGCTGCTGGTGTCCCAGATGGTATCCAGCACGTGAAGACGCTTTGTTCCAAAGCCCCAAGATAATGCTTTCCTGCCTTGGGGTATCAGTGAGGCACCGTTCAGGCTAGTCCAGCGGCAGACGTTCCCCATGACTTATCTTTTGCACAAAATACAGATGCGGCAGTGGTCCATCATATCCACGCTGTAGCGCCGCCTCGCATAGTGCCCACGACTGGGTTCGTACACCGCGAAATCCAGGCTGCCTGGCGATGCGTTCCAGCGTTTCTGATATTGCCTCGGTGTTGTGCTGGTTGGCTTGCATGGCAATCAGCGCATGCAGTTCTGTCATTTCCTCTTTTGTCCGTCTCCACGTCCACATTACTTTCGCCCGGTTGGTGTGACGCGCCAATTCATAGCCAAGCCATTTCAAGCGCTGTTTATCGCTTACATCCCGCAAGGTTTCCGTTTCCAGCCCTTTGCCATCCGTAGCCAGTAGTAGCCACTCCACTTTTTCTGCATCCACCGGCCAGTGCATGACCAACACCACATTGGCCAGCCCTTTACCCTTTCGGATGAGTCGCTGAGCGGGTGAGCAGCCTATGCCATATAAGGTATGAAATTTCTGCGCCAGGGCCTCGGCTTTCCGTGCTGCCACGGTACCGCAGGTATAGCGGTGATAGCCCTTGGGGACGTTATCGAGAATGCGGGCCAGGGCTGCGGTTTTACTGCGTGCAATCGGTGTTGAAGCAGACATACAAGTTCTCTCATTCAGTTGTTGATGCGCTGTATAGCGAAGAAAACGTATATCTGTGCAATGTGATTCGGTAGCTACGACTCGTACGTAATGATGTTCCGAGATTTTCAGCGCTTTTCGCTATACAGCTTCAGAACATCCAAAAATGCAGGAAATGGACTCGGTGAAAACCGAGGTGATTTGCACGCACGGCAGCCTGCCCAGTGCGCCTTTGGGGCGAGGAGGGCGTACTGAGCAGGCTGCCAACTGCAAACACACACGTCCGAAAGGACATGCCGGGGCGCCACCCCGGAAGATTCCAGATCGCCAGTCTGGAATCGAGCAAACACTGTAGCTGCATGCCTCTAGTAGGGCTGGTGCGGCTGCGACGGGCGCAGGAGGGTGAAATTCCCTTTTTCGACCCGATCCGTACAACCGGTGGAGTTGTATGAGGTTGGGCGACACGGAAACGGCGGCAGGCAGGAAATGGCCTGTTGACCTGTAACTATGTGAAAGTCGGTGCAAGGCCGACTCGGGGGACGTATCGGAAGAGCGTAACCCGTACCGCACAGGATGGCTTCTGAGCGTATGGCGACATACGAGGGCTGCAAGGGGAAACCTGGCGCAGCTGGCACCTCGGGAAACCGAGGGTCGATGGATAGCTCAAACCTGTAACGGCACCCACGAGGGTGCTGTGCGGAGCAACGTAGAGCCATAGGCATTGAGCCGTGGTTCGTAGTCGATGAAGCATGAACTGAGTACCTGAGCCGCTATGGAACATCGGGCTGGGGAAACCTGCGGGGAGTCGAAAGACTAGGGGAATGTGGAGGCAGTGGCGCTGCGTTGCGCAGTAGCTGGTTACTAACGTGGGAGTCTCTCACGGACTGTATCGGGTGGCACCGTGCAGAATGAAACTGAGAGAGGGAGACTACTGAGTAGGGTTTGACTGATACGTGATACGACCGAAGCGTATTGGGAGCTGCATCGCAGCGACACGGCGGCACCGTGTTCCGAAAGGTTAGAGTGTTTTGCGAAGTGTGTGGTTGGGCTTGGCAGCCCGTTGTAGCGATGTGCCATCCTGCTCGCCTGGCAGCGAGCGGGATGAATGCTGATCTTGGCCGGTCAGCGAGCAAAGCAGGCATATTGATGAAGGTAAACCCGGGTGGATATGTTGCTCTGTATTCACTCATTCTCTCACCACCCCGCTTTGCGGGGTGGTTCCTCTGGCTTGTTTTTGACCAACGATGCAATCCCCACCTTTGGGAAAGAATTACCACGTTCAGATTTTGGCGGTCAATGCCAGTGATTCAATGAATTATTGGGATAGTCCACTGCAAGTTCCTGATATTTGCGAGTCATGCATGAATTCCTTTGCTTCTGCCTCCAGCCAGTCGCATAACCGTTGTGCGTCTGGTGATAATGCATTGTCTGAGCGACTGCATAAGTAGTAGTGACGCCCGTCATCGTAGGGTAGGTCGAACGGCTTTATCAGGGCACCTGATGCAATCTCGTCGTAAATAACAGCCTCTCGCAGCAGGGCGCAACCCAGTCCGGCTTTCGTTGCTTCCATTGTCAGCAAACCATCCTCAAACAGAAGTCCACTTGCACGTCCGGGGTCAGCGACTCCCGCGTTTTCGAACCATAGCCCCCACGTCCCGCGATCCTCGTCGTGTAGCAACGGGACCGACATGAGGTCTGCAGGGTCATGGAATGGACCGTATTCTTCGAGGAATGTGGCACTACAAATCGGCACAACGGCACCAGGCAGGAGAAAGGTGCTGCGATAGTCTTTCCATTGTTTGTTGCCAAAACGTACAGACAAGTCTGCTGCGTCACTCAAGTAGTGGCGGTGGTGTGCATAGAGCAGATTGAGGTCAACGTGAGGAGTAGAAAAATTCAGCCGATTCAGTCGGGGAATAAGCCAACCCAAACCAAACAACGGGATTACGCTCAATGTGACCTGGCGG
>NZ_JACAXB010000041.1 GCF_013391415.1 Aquitalea sp. LB_tupeE | reverse complement strand
GGTTATAACGAAGCGTTGTTCACCACCATCCGGCTAGAGGAATTCGTTCCGGCCAACCATCCCCTGCGCCCCATCCGCACCTGGCTCAACCAAGCCCTCACCAATATGGATGCCCGCTTCTCCGCAATGTACGAGGCCGATGTCAAAGGCGGACGACCAAGCATTGCGCCTGAGAAACTGATGCGTGCCATGTTGCTCCAGGTGCTGTACAGCATCCGCAGCGAGCGGCTGCTGGTCGAACAGATTTCCTACAACCTGCTGTTCCGCTGGTTCGTCGGCCTCGCCATCGAAGACCCCGTGTGGAACCACTCCGTATTCAGCAAGAATCGTGACCGGCTGATTACCTTTGATGCCGTCACCGAATTGTTCAATACCACTGTCGAGATGGCCGCCAGTAAGGGGCTACTATCGGGTGAACATTTCAGCGTCGATGGCACCTTGATCCAGGCGTGGGCCAGCCATAAGAGTGTGCGACGCAAGGACGGAAGCGATGATGATCGCCCCCCAGGCAACTGGCATGGCGAGAAGCGCAGTAACGCCAGTCATGCTTCGGTTACCGATCCAGACAGCAAGCTGTACCGCAAAAGCAGTGTCGCACCGGCGCAGCTGAGCTACCTGGGTCATGTGCTGACCGACAATCGTCACGGACTGGTGGTCAATGTGCGTGCCAGCAGCGCCGATGGCTATGCAGAACGGGATGTGGCAGCCACCATGCTGGCGGATGTTTGCAAACCGAATGCCCGCGTCACGGTCGGGGCCGACAAGAACGACGACACGCGTGGCTTCATCAGTGCCTGCCGCAAGATGAGGGTGACGCCGCATGTGGCACGGAATACCCGACGAAGCGGAGGCAGCGCGATTGACGGTCGCACCACGCGTCATCATGGCTACGCGCTGAGCCAGCGCCGGCGTAAATGCATCGAACAGTGTTTCGGCTGGGGTAAGACCATCGGCCCGATCCGTCAGGTGATGGTGCGGGGTTTGGCCAAAGTGGATCAGTTACTTACATTGACGATGGAGGCCTACAACCTGACACGGTTACGTTCATTGGTAGCATTGCGTCCGGAGCTGACGCGAGAAGGTCGTTATCGGGGAAATTCACCTCGCCAGCACCGTTGATGAGGGATTCTGCCTTGAACTGGTTGTGGGGACGGCCGCTGGGGGGGGGGCGATGTGAAGCTGGGTCATGCGCAAGCAAAAGCAGGAATGGGCCCGGCTGACGGGTATTTCAACAGCCTGCTAGGCCTGTGCGTGCGGCAATGTAACCAACGTTTTTTCCTATGTCATTTACTATCATGACCACTTAAGCCAATCTGAGCAGAGCGTTACGCCAGGTTGTCATGGGTGTGGTGACGGCATGCGAGTCTGTGTCGCTTAGATTAACTTCATACCACCGATGCCCCTGTGCCCCAGTAACTACACCAATCACTCGTCCGGCCATTTCAAGAATTGGCCTCTGTTTGATATGCAATTCGCATGCTTCATGAAGTTGATGCCCTGGAATATCCGGCCCTGCGTAGCCGATTGCATCCAATGCCTCTCCCTGGGTTTGTCCCGTCTCATCCACTCTTGATAAGGCATATTCAAGAGATAATGAGCTCTGGCTTGATTTTTCTGTATTTTCCACAAGGCTACCATTGCAATTAGGTTTAGTTTTTTTATCTCACCTATACCAGAATATCTAAATAATTTTTACGTAGAGTGAATACCTCAACTACAATACCAAAATCACTTCTACACAAAGGTCATTGTTCCAATGTGTAGAAGTATGAAAAGTGTCAAGAAAGTAAGGGGATTTTTTGATGAAATTCGGAATCCCCCCCTCTCCGCCAGATATCTACATTAAAGCCCTGGTTATTCAGGGCTTTTTTGTTGCCTGTAATTTTTAGTATGCCATCCAGTATGCCATTCAGTGCTCGCTGTCCTGCTACGCTTTTGGACAATCTTGGACGCTGTGTAAGCGGTTCCTTCCGTTGCACCGGAGCAACGGGTCATCAGCGCTGATGCAGGTGCGGCTATGCTGGCCGACATTTCTGCTGGTGTTCTAGCTAAAAATCAGATCAAGCTCATAAAGCAAGAACCACTGCCCGAGAGGGTGAGTGGCTCTTGCTTGATGTGGTTTTGGAATAAAGACCGAGTTTCGGCCAAAGCGGGCTTTCTACAGGCTGATAGGTAACGTCTGGTTTGCACAGAATTTCAGACACGCTCACTACTTACGTACTAGCGTTTCCCTCCACAGGATGCCGAACATCAATACATTGACATAGGTAAGGCATATCTACACAAGAAAATAATCTTGATTTCAGGATTTTAATTCCTGTATATTGGAATTATGAATCTAGATACTCTTCTCGCAAAACGCATCCGTGCGCTCCGTAAGCTTCGCGGCTATTCACTGGAGACTCTCGCCGAACTTAGTAGCGTGAGTCGTTCTATGATTTCCGTAATTGAGCGCGCCGAAACCAGTGCCACGGCGACCGTGCTCAATAAGCTCGCCGATGCACTGGGTGTTAGCCTCGCGTCGCTCTTCTCTGAACAAGCTGAAGAAACCATCTCACCTCTGGCGCGCCATGACTCGCAGTCTGTATGGCAGGACCCTTCATCAGGTTATCTAAGACGACAGCTCTCACCACCAGGCTATGGCACACCCATTGAGCTTGCCGAGGTGATCTTCATGCCGGGCCAGAGCGTCACCTTCGAAAATGCCATGCGCAGTATCGTCACTCATCAGCAAATCTGGATGCTGGCTGGAGAAATGCACATCACTGTCGAAGGACAGTGCTGGCAGTTAAAGGCAGGTGACTGTCTCGCCATGACGCTGGGTCAGCTAATCGTTTTCCACAACCCGACATCCATTTCGGCACGCTATCTCGTCGCACTGACCACGCTGCCATCCACATCAGGAAGACCGTAATGATCGAACACAAGTTGGTTAACTGCAGTTTTGAACGTCATGCTAGCTCCATCCTGGACATCTTTAATGAGGCCATTCTCAACTCGACCGCACTGTACGACTACAAGCCACGTTCGTCTGAGAGCATGGTGAGCTGGTTCGAAACCAAGCATAAAGGCGGATTTCCTGTCATCGGCATTGAAGACAGCAGTGGCACGCTTTTGGCCTTCGGCAGTTATGGTACTTTTCGCGCCTGGCCTGCATTCAAGTACTCGGTGGAGCACTCAATCTATGTACATAAGGACCATCGAGGAAAAGGGCTGGGTATTACCCTGATGCAGGCACTGATTGCTGCTGCGCGACAGAACGATGTGCATGCAATGATCGGCGGTATCGATGCCAGTAATGTGGGCAGCATTGCCCTGCATGAACGGCTTGGCTTCAAGCATGTTGCCACGCTGCCCGAAGTAGGCTTCAAGTTCGGTCGCTGGCTGGATCTTTCCTTTTATCAGCTGTTGCTGGATACCCCGTTAACGCCAGTCGATGGCTAATCGCACCCGAACAGGCACAGGTGCAGGTTTGTCTGCCCGGCTTCTAAATAAAACAAGGGCATATTGTTTATGGACGGCTATCTAATTTTTCCTTTGTTGGCCGCGGCAGGGATCGCACTGGTTATGCAAAACCTGCTGATGGTGCGTATTACAGAGTCGGTGTCAACAGTGGTCATTACATTGGTCATCAACTCAGCAATGGGTTTGGTACTACTGCTTGGCACCTTGCTTGTGCGCAACGGGTTGGCTGGCATTCATGAAACCCTCCAGACAATCCGCCCATGGGTCATTCTGCCCGGCCTACTTGGGTCATTTTTTGTATTTGCCGGAATAGTCGGCTATCAGACGCTTGGTGCCGCCGTGACTATTACGGTACTGGTCAGTAGCCAGCTCATCGCCGGTATGCTGCTAGATGCTTGCAAAACACAAGCAGCACCGAGCCTGCTTTCAGTCTTGGGAGTTGTACTTCTCATTGTTGGAGTAACACTTATCCTGCGCGGACGAGGCTAATACATCGTGATCGGAAGTACCGGAAGCAGAACAAATCAGCACGTTAAAATATCGACGTGTGCAGTATCGTGTGTAAAGCAGACATTGCAGTAACAACTGCTTTTGACCGCTTCGGCCGACCAACTGACGAACTGCCAGCCAGGTTGGCGGCAGTTCGGCCGAACCCGCCACCTGAGCGGGATGCATTAATCGGCAGCTTTACCGTACTCACCAGTCATTCGATTTTGGCTACCGGTATCTGTACGGGTCGAATGATCGGAGGATGACCTTGTCGCGGAAGGTGGTAACGGAGTTTGGTTGAGCTAGGCTTACTGGAGAGTTTTGCATGTTACCGTTGAGAGTTGGGTGTGACCGAAAAACTGTGTACCCTTGTCACGGCCTGTGCCATCGACAATGCACTGTAATCGCCAATGAAATCTCTCTATGATTGTTTCCTAGAACTAGGAATAAGCCGTCAAGTTGAAGCACGCCAGTCACTATTGCGTGCAGGCGAAGTTGCGCAACGGCTCTATCTGATCGAAAAGGGATGCGCGCGCCTCTGTGTTATTGATTCCTCTGGTCGTGAGACCAGTACCCAATTCTTTTTCGAGGGCGACGTTGTTGCCTCGCTGGAAAGCCTGCTAACAGGCAATCCCAGCGGCCAATACCTAGTCACAATAGAGGCCTGTCACTTGAGGGTAATCAATGCCGCCGAGCTCATGAAGCGGGCACAATCAGATACCGACCTTCAAAACGATCTACACGCGTTAACGCAGCGACGATTAATCCACTACGTCAATCTCTACACAAGCGCAATCGCAGATTCACCGACCCAGCGCTATCTAGCCCTGAGGGCCACACATCAGCAGCAACTGGAGCGCATTCCACTGCACATTTTGGCCGCGTATCTTGGTGTGAGTGCGGTACACCTAAGCCGAATCCGGCGCAAACTGAGAAGTGACTCTGGACTGGATGCCATCTGAACATTTGTTAATGTCGCCCAGAAGCACAAATTGCATTATTGCCCCATCACAAACGCGTTGGAGTAATCATGCAAACGTTAGTCATTTTGGCCCACCCATACACTAAGAGTTACTGCCATGCCCTATTCGAGCGAGTGGCTCTGACGCTCGAACAGGCCGGGCATTCGGTTGACCGACTACACCTTGACAAAGAGGAGTTTGACCCAATCATGCGTGGCGCGGATCTTGCCGTCTATGCAAAGGGTCAAAGTGCCGATCCCGCAGTGTTGGCATACCAAGCCCGTATTGATGCTGCGCAGCAGTTGGTATTTATCTTCCCAATCTGGTGGGAGGTAATGCCAGCCCTGCTAAAAGGCTTTCTTGACAAGGTGTTCACTAAGGGCTGGGCTTACGAACCATCTAAACTGGGCGTAAAAGGAAATCTGGGACACATCCAGCGTGCAGTCATTGTGACCACGATGAACACCCCAAAATGGGCATACCGCTGGTTATTTGGCGACGCGGTGCAACGCGCGCTGGCACGGGGCACACTGCGCAAGTGTGGTGTCAAAAAGGTAGAGTGGGTGGCGCTGTCCCCAGTCAGCCATGTCTCGGATGAAAAACGCAAAGACTGGTTGAACCGCGTAGCTTCCAAGTTTGCTTAACCTCTTGTGTAGAAGATCGGGCGTGTAATCCTCCTCTGAGTTTTACATCCGCAGAGTGGTCGATTGGCGAAGGCAATGTCTCTTGGATCGGCGGTAACTTCCAGAGCCTGAAATCACCACCCTTCTGCTACGGTTTAACAGCAGTGTCCGGAATGTGACTCTGAACGGCTACTCAGGATGAGCGACGTGGAAGACCGCTTTGGCCGACCAACAGCCGGTTGAGAAGCCTGGCAGGCGGCAGTTCGGCCAAAGCTGTCAGTCACGCCCAGACTCTCGACGTCCGTTTCTGACTTGAGTGCTGCCGTTAACGTATCTAGAGCGGAAGGGGCGATCCAGACTGAGCGCAGCTTCCCAACTAAAATGGCAACTATCTTGTCGATGGCTGCCATTTCAGTTCAGGTTAGTAGGTCACTCGGGTCTACGTAAAACTAACCTAGATGACCGTGTAGAACACCGAAAGCTGTCCTTTTTTCTCTTTGATTTTCTCGATGACCACTTTACCAATCTCTTTCAGCCTGGCTACGTGAGTACCACCGCAGTGATATGTTGGCAGATTCCCAAATCCAACCTTTCTTTCGTCTCCATCAAGCTGAAGAACCCGGGCGTGGTCTACCTTGATCAATCCATTCACGATGCACTCTAGTTCTTGAAGATCTGGTGTGTTGGAGGTGCCTGATGCTTCAAATACGACACGAGCCTCGCCAGGCCAGTGATGGCCCTTGATGGCGCGCCAGCCAAACTCTTCCAATGAGAAACCAATAAGGTGGCCGGCAGAGTGAAGCCTCGCGTGTAATGCTCTGATCGAACCATCTACAGTGATCATTGCAGGCCCAATATCGACAGCGGTCTTGGTGAAATGCGCCACGCCATTAACTTCATTCATGACCCGTACAACCTCGGCACCATTAATGCGGCCCTTGTCCGAAGGCTGACCTCCTCCTTGGGGATGGAAGAGTGTCCTGTCCAAGGTGACTTTGTACAGACCATCCTGGTCAGCTTGGCACTGAGTTACTGTCACCGTCTCCTGGAGTCCGTCATTGCTGAAGTAAAGTCGCTCAGTCATGTCAGCCCGCCACATTCAGTTCGTCAAGCTTATGCAGTGACTTAGCGGCCAATGCCTCAATGTGGGCCAACAGATTGGCAATGTCTTGCTCTTGGGACGCAAATGAAGTCACAAAGCGCACAATGCCGGGCTCCCAGCGGTCATGGTAAAACTTGAAGCCAGCTCGCAGAAGGCCATCGGTAATCGCTAGAGGCAAGCTGCAGAAAACAATATTTGCTTGCACTTCGCCGGGGAGGTGGACAGCCGGAATTTGCTTAAGCCCTTCAACGAGTAGTTTGGCCATGCCATTAGCTTGTCTTGCATTATGTAGCCACAAGTCATTGGCTAGATAAGCTTCCATCTGTGCAGACAGAAAGCGCATCTTGGAGAGCAGGTGCCCTGCGCGCTTACGACGATAGCCCATCGTGGCCCGTAGTTTCTCATCAAACAGAACGATGGCCTCGACCCCAAGTGCGCCATTCTTGGTGGCACCAAACGAAAGTGCTCCAACCCCTGATTTCCAGGTCATTTCTGCTGGCGAGCAACCCAGGGAAACCAGGGCATTTGCAAAGCGGGATCCATCCATGTGCAGCCCAACTGAAGCCGAAGCACAAACGTCACCAATCGCGGCAATCTCGTCCAGTGAATAAACGCTACCGACTTCGGTTGCTTGCGTGATGCTGACACAAGCGGGTTGCGTAGCATGGACATCACCGACCTTGACGTTAACGGCTCGGGCAAGACTGGAAACATCAAGCTTGCAAGAGGGGCCGTCAACCGTAACGATTTTAGCTCCATGGCTGAAGAATTCAGGCGCACCGCATTCATCGTTGTTGATATGGCTGCCAGGGTGGCAGAAAACACTACCCCATGGCGGCGTCATTGCACTCAAACAGAGCGCATTGGCAGCAGTACCGGTGGGGACCAAAAATACATCCAGATCGTGTTCAAACAGATCTCTTAGCTGTTCTTGCACGCGGCCGGTCCAGTTATCGCCGCCATAAGGGTTTGCCTGCTCTGCATTACAATTTACGAGTGCCTGGATAATTTCCGGGGAAGCACCCGCTATGTTGTCACTAGTAAAGCCAAGTAGCGGACTCCGGTCGGCTACAGATTGAGGGTTTGGCATTTCTCACTCCTGTTCAATATGGGATGACGGCATCCCGTTCATGAACAGATCGTAGTGAGCACGCCGTAGCCTGCCTTGTAAAAAATTGACGCGATGAGCACCTGTTACAGTCAATAGGCTGACGGCGCGACACCAAATGCCTGGCGAAAGGCTTTGTTGAAGTGGCTTTGATCGTAAAACCCTACAAACTGGGCGACATCAGCTATCGATCGGTTTCCCTTTGCCAATAGCTGGCACGCATGCTCCAGCCTCAGACGCAGCAACCACGCGTGCGGGGTCATGCCGATGGTTTGTTTGAATTGGCGTAAAAAATTAAAGCGCCCAAGTCCGCAGAGGGTAGCCAGCTCTTCCAGCGTTATTTTTTCGGAAAGATGCGCCAGACAATACTCCTGAACCAGCTGCCATTTTCCCGGAGCAAGTGCACCTTTCTCCAGCCTAGGCCTGATGCCGCGAGACTGCATGAACAGGAAGTACAGCAACGAAATCCATTCGGACTGTACTGCCAGGGAGGAAACCTCATTGGCCTGATGCATGGCATCGTGCAGTCGGAGCAAGTGGCCTGCCAGCGCCGGGTCTTCAATCATCATCCCATTGAAGCATGGCTCGCCGTCGGAGTCGGTCAATTCCGACATCGCCCCCTTCAGCAGCTCCTGGGACAGCCTGAACGTTTTCAGCGTGTAGGCATCTCCCCCCTCGCCGGTACCATCGTGAATTTCACCAGGGGGCATTAGCGAAATACAACCTGGTCCTAGCAAGACGGATTCACCGTTGAACCGCTGTCGCTGGATACCATCGGTGACTAGGCCGATGTGGTAGTCAAGATGGTAATGCCGGTCAAAGCTGAAGTTCTCAAAATGACCAACTCCCAGCACGAGTCCCGGCACGTCGTCTAACCGTTTGTACTCTACTCCGTCACTCATTTGAATCATCCGGACTTGCTGCCATGCACAGTGCCTACTTCAGCATAGCGGGTGCTACTGGGCGTACTCACATATGAATCAAAGTGTGAGCGGGCGATTTTTGACAATACTTTTCATCACCAGCAGGTAGGCAGCCCCGAGAAGCGTCAAGATGGCCATCAAAGCCGGGATGCTTGCGATGAGCACGCCAACGCCTGCTGCCACAACCCCGGTAATCAGGGTATAGCCAAGCAACATTCCACTGACCGCGGGTGCAATGGCATTTTTCTTCAGCCCTGCCGAAATGGCATACGCCCAGTCCGCACCAGGGACGATGACCAGTGATATAGACAAGGCCCAGAACGCTAAAAGCAAGTTTGAGGACATGGCTGCGTTTCCTTTCATCAACAGCATCTGCTTGGTGGAATAAAAATTGTAAGGATTTGCTGTTGGAAAGTGCTCCCTGCTTCTTGCTGCCAAGGCCTGCGTGGCGCTAATATTTCTCGTATGGACGCTTACGATCAGAAAATTCTTGCTGAACTGCAAAAAAACGGGCGACTTTCACTTACCGAGTTGTCAGAGCGTATCGGTTTGAGTTTGTCCCCCTGCCAGAGACGGATGCGCGCTTTGGAGCAGTCTGGGGTAATCAGTGGCTATCGCGCGATGATCAGTCCCGCTGCCGTAGGCCTGAACTTTTCAGCGATTGTCTTTATTACGCTGCGTGACGCCAGCAGCAGCATGGTCCGATCTTTTGATGCGGCCTTGGTCGATATTCCTGAAGTAGTCAGTGCCGACCGCTTGTTTGGTGACCCGGATTACATGCTGCACATCGTCACCAAAGATCTGGATGCCTTCCAGGCACTTTACGATCAGCACCTGGCTACGCTGCCTGGAGTACTTCGCCTTAGCTCAACATTGGTGATGAAAAGTATTGTCAAAAATCGCCCGCTCGCATTGTGATGTAGAGCGCTGTAATCAAGTCGAGCGTGCCCGGAGTTGTTCGCAAGCCCAACGCATGATTCGGCCCGGTTTTACTGGCTCCAGCTCATTCAATCCTCGGCAAAGTCGGATTCCATCGTCAGCACCATCCTGAAATTGGCTCGGCCTGATTTCATCCTCTGATAAGCTTCGGCGGCTTGCTCCAGCGGCATGGTTTCTATTCGCGCACGGATGTCGGTCAGCAGGCTGAAGTCCAGGGTTTTTTCCGCTTCCCATGGGGTCCCGGTCAGCGTACCCATCACCATGCGTTCACCACCCACCATGCTTCTGGGCATGAACTCCAGCGGCTGCATGCCCACTCCTACGATCAGTAAACGGCCTTGGGCTGCCAATGCGGGTAACAGGGCTGCAGCGGAGGGACTATCTGTAATGGTGCTCAGAATGACTTGTGCACCGCCCATGGCCTGCAGGCGGGACAATGGATCTTCCGTACGGCTGTCGATGTAGACATGCGCGCCCAGCTGTAATGCATCTGCGGCAATGTCCATACCACGACCGATGGCCACCACACAGAATCCCATTTTTCTGGCGTACTGGATGGCCAGATGGCCCAGGCCGCCAATGCCTTGTATTGCCACCAGGTCACCCGCTTGGGCTGCTGATTTCTTTAGCGCATTGAAGGTGGCCAGCCCGGCACACAGCAGCGGCGCTGTTTCGACGGCACTCAGTTCATCCGGGATAGCCACCAGGCCGGTATGGCGTACCAGCATCTGTTCTGCATAACCACCGTCCCGGTTATTGCCCATCACAGGCTGGGCCTGGCACAGGTGAAACTGTCCACGTCGGCAAGCTGAGCAAGTTTGGCAGTGACCACCCAGGCGGCCCACGCCAACACGCTGACCGGTCTGCCACATTTCCGGTACACGGGACCCCCGCGCGATGATGCGACCCACCACTTCATGGCCCGGAATCCTTCCCGGGGCTGCGGATGGGCTTTCGATATCCGCAGCGTCGGCCCCGCAAATACCACAGGCTTCCACGTCAATCAGGACTTCTTCCTCACCAGCTTGCTGTACTGGGCGCTCTATCAGCTCCAGTACGCCAGGGGCTGATATCTGTACTGCGCGATAGCTCGATTTCATCAGGTTTCCTATTTGTCGATGTATTGGCAAAGACGATTTCAGCCTTGTTACTTCAAGTGTTGCAGCCATTGCACACCACACATGGCAGCATCGATGGCACCGGCCAGATAGCCGGGAAACTGTGTCGACCACTCGCTGGCAATACCGCACAGATGGTGTTGCCATGGGCCATCAGCAGGGCAGGTGGCCGGGGCCGTCAGATGATGCGGACTGGGGTGCTGGTCGGCATGGCTTGCTGTCAGTGCTTCCTGTGACCAGTCCTGGCTCAGTTCGGCCAAGGGCGAACCGGCTTGCGGGCCGAAGATTCGGGTGAGTTGGGCCCGGCACAGCTGATGCAAGGTTTCGGAATTCATCTGCTGGCGGACGCTGGCCGGCATGGCCAAAAAACCGAACAGGGCGGCGGGGCCATCGGGAAGGCTGGCATCGTGGATCTCGCCCAGCGGGCCTTGCATGCTGCGCGCTTCGCCGGACAGGCCCTGTTCGCGCCAGAATGGACGCTCGTAAATGGCAAAGTACTTGGCATGCGGAGCCATCCAGGTGGCGGTATCGCGCCATTGCTGTAACAGGCTGGTGGGGAGTGCTGGAGAGAAATGAAGATACTCAGCGGCAAGTCTGGGTGGCAGGGCCAGCAACACGTGCTTGGCTTGCCATGCGGATGTTGCCCCTTGCGTGTCATGTGTCATGACCGTGACGTGCACATCGTTCAGCGTCAGCTCGGTAACCAGTTGGCCAGTCAGCAACTGTGTTGCCGGAATCGATTGTGCTAGCGTTTCCACCAATGCACTCATCCCCCCGTGCAAACGCATGGAAGTAGGTGAGTTGCGGAAACCCGGGCGACGCATGGGCGGCTGATGTGGCGAATGCTCAATCAGCATGTCGCCGCTTTCAAACTGGGCAAAACGTTCCAGTCCCAGCGCACTGATCAACTCATCCAGTGCTGGCTGGAACTCGGGCCAGAACCATGAGGGTCCGAGATCGAAGCATACAGAAGCAGAGTCCGAGGCAAGTGGCACGGCAGGTGACAGGATGCGTCCCCCTGTTCGTGGACGGGCTTCCAGCACGACGAAGTCGTGCATGCCTTGTTCCTGTAACAAGCGTGCGGCATATAAGCCTGCCAGTCCGGCTCCGATGATGGCGATGTGCGTGCGATTACTGTTCATGTTGCTGTGCCATTGATGTGGTTTTCAGATACACCGTTGCACCGGCAGCACCGCAGCTGATGGTCTGCGTGTCGCCGGCAGCCAGGCGTAACCAGCTATGTGGCGGATATAAGGTGCCGTGCAGTATCAGCGCGCCATCCAGTACCAGAACTTCTTGTTGTGAATCGGCACGGCGGGGAATTTGGGAGCCTGCTGGCAGGCACAGCAGACGGCTGTCTTCCCGTGCATCGGCGTACAGTGGGCATGCCTGGTAATAGTCATGGCGATGCCAAGTGGTCGGATGCTGAGTGTTGATGCGCAAATGGGCTGTTTCAGCAGCAGCCATATGGCCCAGTTTGACAAAGATGATGCAGCCCTCTGCGCTGAACGGCTGATGACGGGAGTGCGGTGGATTGCGCAGATAACTGCCAGCGTGGTGATGTTGTCCGCCTTCGCTGAAGGTGCCGCACAGCACCAGGATTTCTTCACCGCCGGGGTGGCCGTGTTCCGGATAGCCAGCACCCGCGGCATAACGCACGATGCTGCTGGCCTGGGCCTGCTCAGCGCCAATGCGGTCCAGCATGATGCGCTCAACTCCGGCTTGCGGGCTGGGTGTCCATTGCTGGATGGCAGCCGGGATGAAGACGCTACGGGTAAAGTCTGCGTTGATCAGCATGACAGTGTTTCCAGAGAACTGTGCACTGCACTGACATTGGGTCCGAGCAGTGCACGTGCTAACTCAGACCTGAGTCAGTTGGGTGTGTGCTTCCAGTACCCGTGCGGAATAAACCAGTGCCGGGCCGGCATTCATGGCGATGGCCACGCCAAGCGCTTCGGTAATTTCCTCGCGGCTGGCACCGTGCTCCACCGCTTTCTGGGTGTGGACGGCAATGCAGCCATCGCAGCGGGTGGTTACTGCCACTGCCAGTGCAATCAGTTCGTGCATCTTTGGTTCCAGTTTGGCGCTCCTGCCAGCGGCCCCTTCAATGGTGGACAGACCTTTAAGTACATCCGGGTTGTGTTTGGCAAAGTCGCCAATGCCAGCCATCAGCGCGCCGCGATAGTCGTTCCAGTCTTGCATCATGATGATTTCCTCGGTGGTGGGGTGAGTCAGACAGCCTGATAAATGCGTACGTCGGGAGCTGCTGCCAGCAAAGGCTGCAGGCCAGCAACAACGTCGGCGGTAAACAGCTTGCTCTGCAGGTAGGCATGGGCATGGGCGACCGTGTCAAAGCCATGCAGCACTTGTACGTCCTCGTCACGTACCAGCAGTTGTTTGGATTGGGCACCTGGTACGGTGTCGAGGAAGGCTTGTTTGTATTGCTGGTAGACCCCAGCGGCAGCCGGACGGTTGGCAGGAGTAATGAGCAGCGTGATTTGCAGATAGACCATCTTGTTCTCCAGATTAAGGGACAAAAAATTGTCAGAATCAGCCTTGCATGGCTGGCTGTTCTGGCGTGTTTGCCGGGGCCAATGCCAGTGCCAGCCCGGCAAGCGTCAGGGGGATGAAGGACAGCCACAGCACGGTATTCCAGCCAAAGGCGGAGAGCAGGCCACCAGACAGGAAGGAGCCCACGGCAACCATGCCGAATACCACGAAGTCATTGAATGACTGCACACGTGCTTTTTCTTCTGGCCGGTGGCATTGCAGTACCAATGCAGAAGCACCGATGAAACCAAAATTCCAGCCCAGGCCCAGCAGCACCAGCGTTAGCCAGAAGTGCAGCTCGGCCACACCTTGCAAACCAGCGATGACTGCGGTGGCAATCAGTAGCAGGCCCAGCAGTACGATGTGCCTTGCACCAAAGCGGCTGACCAGCCTGCCGGTAAAGAAGCTGGGGGCGTACATGGCAATCACATGCCACTCGATACCCAGATTGGCACTTTCCTGGGACAGGCCGCACAGGCGCATGGCCAGTGGTGCAGCCGTCATCAGGAAGTTCATCAGCAGGTAGGACACCACGCCGCAACAGGCGGCAATCAGGAATGCGGGCTGACGTGCAATCTGGCCTAATGGTCGACCGCCATTACTGTGTGCGTGGTGTGGAGCCGGCAGGCGCACGCCCAGCAGGAGTAAGGCCGATATGGCTGCAATTCCCGCCTGGGCCACAAAAGTGGCGGCAAAGGGGTAGTAGCCCCACAGCTGCATGGTGTGGGTAACCAGTTGCGGGCCAATCACCCCGGCTGCAATTCCGCCCGCCATTACCATTGACAAGGCATGAGGGCGTTTTGCCAGGGCTACACAATCGGCAGCAGCAAAGCGGAAGGACAGCACCACGGCAGCATAAGCACCACCCAGCAAGGTGGCGCAGCAATACAGCCAGAACGAGCCGTAGACCACGGCCAGCGCGGCCAGCAGGCCGGTAAGTACGCCGCAGCCGGTGCCGCACATGAAAGCAGTACGCCTTCCAAAACGCTCGGCAATACGACCGGCAGGCAGCGAACACAGCGCCATGCCCACCACGAAAATCGAAATTGGCAGTGTGGCCAATGCCTTGCTGGGGGCCAGCATATTGCCGACGATGGCGCCAATGGCGTAAACCACCACTGAATTGGCACCAGCCAGGGCCTGGGCCAGGGTGAGTCGCAGCAGATTGCTGCGCGCATGCGGAGGGTGTATGTGCTCCGTCTGAATTGGACAAGCTGCTTGGTGGGTTTCAGACATGCTGTGCGGCTCCGTCAAAAATCAGGGGCAGGTGGAACTGACATGCCAGCCTTGCTGGCCATGGCAGTTCCGCAGGCTTCCGTTTTAGTTACGGCCTGCCATCACGCCGCCATCAACATCCCAGTTGGCACCCGTTACCCAGCCAGCCCGTTCGGACAGCAGGAAAACGATGACCTCAGCGACATCCTGCGGGGTGCCGACACGGCCAATTGGATGGAAGGCATTGAAGCCCTGCAGCGCACCGTGAACCTCTTCTTTAGGAATGAAGCCCTCGTAGATCGGGGTTTGCACCACCGCAGGGGATACGGCATTCACCCGGATATGGCTGGGGGCCAGTTCCATTGCCAGATGCTGGGTCAGCGCATGCAGACCAGCCTTGGCCATGGAGTAGGCCGAGGAAGGGGTCGCGGCAATGGCCTGTTTGGCCCACATGGAGCCGATATTCACGATCGCTCCCGGGCGCTGGCGTGCTACCAGATTGGCAGCCACTTTTTGCGTAATGAAGAAGAAGGCCTTGTTCAGCTTCATGTACTGTTCGTAGTCAGCCAGTTGATGTTCAAGGAATGCCTTGGGGAAGAACACGCCTGCCGCATTGACCAGCAGGTCGATGTCAGCGTGGTGTACATCAATCTCTTTCATTAGCGCAGCCAGGCCGTCATCGCTGGCAAGGTCTGCGGTCAGTGCCCATACCTGACCCAGTGTGGAAAGTTCCTGGCGGGCTGCTTCTGTTTTTTCCGGGCGGTTGCCCACGATGACCACACTGCCACCAGCGTCCAGTACCATGCGTGCAGTCTGTAGCCCCATACCGCTGCTGCCACCGACGACCAGTAGTTTCTTGCCTGCGAATTCCTTGCTCATTGCCATACCTTTCCAGATAAAAGAAAAACCATCGATCTTGAATCTCCTGCCGCAGCAAAAGATAATCTTTTGCCTTTCAGTGAAATCAAGTACTTGTTGGGATGTATTTTTTTCTATTTGGCAGGTAAGCACAAACGAGATAATGTATCTGTTATCGATAGAAATTCTTTAGCGTAATGAAAGCACCTGTTCACCTGAATGCCCTGCGTGCCTTTGAAGCCAGTGCACGGCATCAAAGTTTTTCTGCAGCGGCGGAAGAGTTGAATGTCACTCCGGCCGCCGTGGGCCAGCTGGTTCGCACGCTGGAGGACTGGCTGGGCAGCCCCTTGTTTCACCGCGGTAATAGCGGGCGTTCCCGGCTGCAGCTGACGGATGCTGCCTTGCGTGCCTTGCCTGACATACGTGCTGGCTTCGACCGGCTGGCTTTGGGGTTGGAGATTCTGCGCGAAGGCTCGGCCAGTGGTGTGCTTACGGTGACAGTCAGTCCCGCATTTGCCGCCAAATGGCTGCTGCCCAGAATTGACCGTTTCCAGTTGCAATGCCCGGAAACCGACGTCCGGCTGGATACCAGCCTGAAACCGGTGGACTTTTACGCGCAGCGTATCGATATCGGAGTGCGTTATGGCAATGGCCATTGGCAGGGGCTGCTGGCAGAGAAACTGATGGATGAAGAGGTATTCCCGGTTTGTTCACCCATGTTGTTGGAGCGCCATGCCAGGCAATTTGGTGCTGCCGAGCTGGCTACGGAAACGCTATTGCACGACTTGTCCATGGACGAGCGTGCCGGTTTCCCCTCTTGGGAGAGCTGGGTCATGCATGCTGGTATAGACGGAGTGGCTACCCGCCGTGGCATGAAGATCAACAACTCGGCGGCGGTACTGCAAGCAGCCATTGATGGCCATGGCGTTGCGCTGGCACGCAGCGTGATGGCGCGTGATGACCTGGCGGCAGGGAGGCTGGTGCGGCTGTTTCCTGCTATCGAATTTCCCTCGCCGCTAGCCTACTTCGTGGTGTTCCGCCCCGATTGTGCTGACCTGCCCAAGCTGCAAGCCTTTCGCCAGTGGCTGCAACAAGAAGCAGGGCTGCAGAGCGAAAGCTGACGCCGGCACGATAAGTAAAGCGCTATGGGTATGGTGGCCACTATTGAAGGCACTCTGTGCCAGATGCCATCGTGGTGGCTGGTATTCATCCTTCTTCCACCCCTCGCCCTAGCTTGCGGCCCATTTCCTGGGCCAATTCAAGCAATCCGGCAATATAAGCGACAGTCTCTTCCCCGCGACGCATGCCGAGATTGATGCTTTTATTGATTCCGTCCTTCCCCAATCGCATGGCCCGTAGCGGTAAATCCGCCCCTTCTTCATTCACCAGCCAGTCCGGCAGCACCGATACACCTCGCCCTGCTGCAACAAGTTGCAGCATCAGGTCAGTGGCTTCTGCTGTCCGATGGGTTTTGGGACGGCAGTGGGCCGGTACCAGAAAGCGCGTAAAGATATCGAGCCGTTCAATGCTGACCGGTACGGTAATCAGCTCCTCATCCAGCAAGTCGTGCGGCTCAATATAGGTTTGGTTCGCCAAACGATGCGCCTCATGGACGACCAGTACCAACTCATAGTCGATCACCGGAAGAAAGAAGAGTTCTGGCAAATCAATCGGGTCTGGTGTGATCAGTACATCAATCTCATAGCCCAACAAGGCGGCCACGCCATCAAAGCGGAAGGCTGTCCGCACGTCAAAGTCGACATCCGGCCAGGCGGCCAGATAGTGGGGTGTCAGGCGGGATAGCCACTTCTGACAGGGGTGGCACTCCATTCCAACGCGCAATGCCCCGCGTCGTCCTTGGGCAAAATCCAGCAATACCCGTTCTGCATGTTCGATTTGCGGCAAGACACGCTGTGCCAGTGCCAGAAGGTAGTTTCCGGCCTGGGTAAAACGCAGGCTGCGCCCGTTTTTTGTCCAGATCTTGATGCCATGGCGCTCCTCTACACGCCTGATCGTGTGAGACAGCGCGGATTGCGTGACATTCAGTCTATCCGCTGCAGCGGTCACGCTACCCAGGCGGTCCACTTCCTGCAGGATGGCAAGCAGCTGGCTATCAATCATTCATGACTCCATGTCATTGTTTGATGAAAACATACCATTATTTCTCATGAAATAGCACTGCTATTCTCAGTCACAACAAAACCACGCCAGGTGGCGTATTTAAGAAAGTGACTGTGATGGCTTACTCCGCAGCAGCAGGTGCTGAAAATCCGACAAGTATTTTTGATGAGGTCATCGACCGCGAACACGCCAACTCGATGAAGTGGTCCATCCCCCACAAGCTGCTTACCGCTGCCCAGTGCGAGGCGAAGCCCCTGCCGATGTGGGTTGCCGATACTGATTTCAAAGCACCGCGCCCGGTACTGGATGCCCTGCATGAGGCGGTTGAGCACGGTGTGTTTGGTTATCCGGGTGGTGCGCCTGATAGCTACGTCAACGCAGTCGTTGGCTGGCAGTCCAAACGCTTTGGCTGGGAAGTGGAAAAGGAATGGGTGATTCAGACTTCCGGCATTATCACCACCCTGAAAACCGCCGTACAGGCATTCTCTGCAGCTGGCGATTCCGTCCTGATTCAGCCTCCGGTCTACGCCCACTTCCACAACGATGTATTGATGAACGGGCGGCATCTGGCATTGGCACCACTGGAGCGTACAGCCGAAGGCTACCGCTTCAATGCCACTATTTTTGAAGCTGCGATCCAAGCCAATACCAAGCTGTTCATCCTGAGTAATCCGCACAACCCGACTGGGAATGTCTGGACGGAAGATGAATTGCGGACCATGGGTGAAATCTGCCTGCGCCATGGCGTACTGGTGATTTCTGATGAAATCCATCAGGACCTCATCATCAATCCGGCCAAAAAGCACATTCCCTTTGCCTCGCTGAGCGATGCCTTTGCCCAGCACAGCATTACCTGCACCGCGCCGAGCAAGACCTTCAACCTGCCCGGCCTGCAAAGTGCCAATGTCTTCATTCCCAATCGCCGGCTGCGCGAAGAGCTGCTGCGCCAGTACGACCGCAATATGTTCCCGCTGGTAAACACCCTGGGCATGGTAGCTGCCGAAGCTGCTTATACCCATGGTGAGGCCTGGCTGGAAGACATGCTGGCCTACTTGCGCGCGAACCACACGCACTTTGCCAATGAGGTTAACCGGCTCAGCGACAAGGTACGCGTACTCCCAGCCGATTCACTATATCTGGCCTGGATGGACTGTCGTGGACTGGGGCTGGATGCCGAGACGCTGAACGATTTCATGCTGACCCGTGCCCGGCTGTGGCTGGACAAGGGACAGAAATTCGGGCTTGAAGGACATGGCTATATGCGGGTGAACCTGGGTTGCCCGCGTGCCACGGTGGATGAAGCCATTCGTCGCCTGGCACAGGTGCTGGCCTGAGCATCTTGCTGTCGCCGGAAATCAATCTGTCCCGTGTGCAAAACAATTTCATCAGTACGGGACAGAACGCAACGTGATGGCCAACTGCTGCTTTTTCATCAGTCACTGTTGATGGTGAAGCTAAGGCCTCGCGTCCCCAGGCTGTCCGGGCAATAAACCATAAACAACCCCGCGGCTTTCGTTACAAAGGAGAAACAAATGAAACTGCATCAACTGATTTTCACCGGTGTGCTCTGCTTGTCATCCACTCTGGCCACGGCTAGTGACCTGCTTGAAACGGTCAAGGCGAATGGTGTGCTGAAGGTGGGCATGGAAGGGACTTACCCTCCGTTCGGGTATCGCAATGACAAGGGGGAGCTGACGGGCTACGACGTGGATGTTGCCACCGCGCTGGCAGCCAAAATGGGCTTGAAGGTGGAGTTTGTCACCGGCGACTTCAGTGGCCTGATCGGTGGCCTGCAGGCTGGCAAGTTCGACGTGATTGCCAATCAGATTGAAATCAGCCCCAAACGCAAGGAGTCGCTGGCCTTCACTCAGCCCTATGCTTACTCTGCCTTGCAGCTTATCCAGCGCAAGTCCGACAAGAATAATTACAAGTCCCTGGCCGACATGAACGGTAAAAGTCTTGCCGTCACCTTGGGCAGCAACTATGTCGAATATGCCAAGACCTTTCCCGGCGTAGTGGTTAAAACCTACCCCGGTACGGCTGAATACATGCGCGACCTGATGCAGGAACGGGTGGATGCCGCCATCAACGACAGGCTGATCCTGCCATACCTGATCAAGACATCGAACCTGCCACTGCGCCCTGGTGCATTGCTGTCTGGCCATGAGCTGGAAATCGGCATTCCTTTCAAGAAGGGCAACCCGCAATTTGAAGCTGCCATCAACAGTGCAATGAACAGCCTGCGCAAGGATGGAACGCTGAAGAAAATTTCACTCAAGTGGTTCAACAGCGATGTAACCCAGCCGCTGAAGTAACACCCGAGCCGGGGATGTCTTTGGCCTGAAGGCATGGCTGGATAACCGCAATGCGAGCAGGCAGCATGGTATTGGTTACTGTGCGTTTGCTGTAGCGGGGGCTTGCCATGCCTGTTGTTTACCAGACTAGCAAGAGTTGATGCGATGAATACCGTTGAACTACTTTCCATGTCAGCACCCCGCCTGGCCATGGGTGCATTGATCACTGTGAAATTTGCCGTTGCCGCCATGGTATTCGGTTTGTTGCTTGGAGCCGTGGTGGCTGTCATGAGCATCAGTACCGACCGATTGCTACCAGCCTGTGCCCGGGCCTATGTCAGCGTGATGCGTGGTACGCCACTGCTGGTACAGATGTTTGTGGTGTATTACGGCCTGCCTGATCTGGGCATTTCACTGGATCCGACCTCTGCCGGAATCCTGACCCTTACCCTGAATGCCGGTGCCTATCTTTCTGAAAGCATGCGCGGTGCCATTCTGGGGGTGGGGAGAGGGCAGTGGAGTGCCGCCCATAGCCTGGGGCTCAGCCACTACCAGACCCTGCGTTATGTCGTTGGCCCACAGGCCCTGCGTCTGGCCGTACCAAGCCTGGGCAATACGTTGATCAGCCTGGTAAAGGATACCTCGCTGGTATCGGTTATTACCGTGACTGAACTGCTGCGCTCATCCCAGGAAATCATTGCTGCTACTTACCAGCCATTACCACTGTATATCGCAGCTGCACTGATTTACTGGGTACTCAGTACCGTACTCTCCGCTGTACAGCACCATGTGGAAGGCAGGCTTACCCTGCAAACCCGTTGATGCGACATGCCTGATGGAAATGAAAGAGAAATAGTCATGATCAAACTGAACAAGGTTTCCAAGTGGTACGGCAATTTTCAGGTGTTGAGTGATTGCAGTACCGAAATCCAGAAGGGCGAGGTCGTTGTGGTGTGCGGCCCCTCCGGCTCGGGCAAGTCCACGCTGATTAAAACCATCAATGGCCTGGAGGCTTATCAGCAAGGCGAAGTACATGTTGATGGCGTGCATGTTGGTCATTCACACAAGGAATTGGCTGCCTTGCGTGCACGGCTCAGCATGGTGTTTCAGCATTTTGAGCTGTTTCCACATCTGAGCATTCTGGACAATCTCACTCTGGCACAGATCAAGGTGCTGGGCAGAAACCGCGCAGATGCAGAAGCAAAGGGCCTCAAGCTGCTGGCCCGCGTTGGGCTGAAGGAACAGGCGGCAAAGTATCCAGGTCAGTTATCAGGAGGCCAGCAACAGCGGGTCGCGATTGCGCGTGCTTTGTCCATGGACCCAAAGGCTATTCTGTTTGACGAACCCACGTCCGCATTGGATCCGGAAATGGTCAACGAAGTGCTAGACGTCATGGTGGAGTTGGCCAAAGAAGGGATGACAATGGTTTGTGTGACCCACGAAATGGGCTTTGCCCGCAAAGTGGCCAGCCGGGTCATCTTCATGGATAAGGGGAACATTGTGGAAGATCGCAGGAAAGAGGATTTCTTCAATAGTCCGCACTCTGAGAGGGCAAAGGACTTCCTCGCCAAGATCATCCACTAACAGGCTGTTGAAATACTGGCGTCTCGCGCACTGATCAGCGACGATTCAGACAAGTACTCAAGATGGAAGGATGCGCGATGCGTGGAGCAGACGGTTATAACGAAGCGTTGTTCACCACCATCCGGCTGGAGGAATTCGTTCCGGCCAACCATCCCCATGTGGCACGGAATACCCGACGAAGCGGAGGCAGCGCGATTGACGGTCGCACCACGCGTCATCATGGCTACGCGCTGAGCCAGCGCCGGCGTAAATGCATCGAACAGTGTTTGGGCTGGGGTAAGACCATCGGCCCGATCCGTCAGGTGATGGTGCGGGGTTTGGCCAAAGTGGATCAGTTACTGACATTGACGATGGCGGCCTACAACCTGATACGACTACGTTCATTGGTCGCATTGCGTCCGGAGCTGACGTGAGAGGGGTAAATATCGGATAAGTCCGCCACCAGGCTCTGTCAGATGACCGATTCTGGCTTGAGTTAGCCCGAGTGACAGCAACTTGGAGACAGATCAAAGCATGCGTCATGCGCAAGCAAAGACAGGACTGCGCTCGGCTGACGGGTATTTCAACAAGGTTCTGCAAGAGCGCTTCCCCGAGCTGGTCGCGGACATCCACCATCATCCAGTTCTTTTACTACCCGACGCGCCGGCGGCCGGACTTTATATCCCCGACTTGCTACGTAAGCGATATGGTGTGACAGATCCGAAATCAGCGTTTGCGCGCCCTGAAGCAGAGGCCCGTGTGTCTGGCTTCGACCTGGACCTTGGTCGTCAGCCATACGCCTACCCGACACAGGCTGCGCACGCCATCATCCTGGCCGCCAGAGAACGCGGCACGCAGCACCAACTGGCCGTGGCCATTACGAACGCTTATTTCATTGCTGCGAGAAACATCTCGGACGCGGACGTGCTGGCTGATGTTGCTGCTACTCATGGATTCAGCAGGGACGAGGCCCGTGCCATCGCATGCGACTCCTCCCAACACAAGCGGATTGAGCAAGCAGCGGCTAACTCCACGGAGGCTGGTGTACGTTCGGTTCCGCATTTTGTTTTCGAAAACCGCTTTGCAATCAACGGAGGGCGTAGCGAAGACGAAATGGCTTACGCCATCAAGAAGGCTGTGCATGCTGCCATGGGTGACAAATTCAATACCGCACCAGGCTAGAAAGCACGGCCCGGTACTTGGATATCGAAATCGATGATGCTCCGGAAATTTCAACGCAGATTGAAACCTGGATAGCTACTACGATTTTGGCAGCGAAGGTTCGCTGCCATTGGTGCACTCATCGGCCATAGTGGTCCTTCGTACGCCAGATGAAAGATGGCGTCTTTCATCTGGCAAACAGCCTGAAGGCATCTTTGACTTAAACTACATTTTCTTCTGGACTTACGGCCCAGTTGGGGAATGGATCGGCCAGTCCGGAGCCGTACTCTCCGCCAGTGGCCATTTCTGCATCCGTCATCAGGCAGGCATCGAACCGGGCGATCAGTCCGGCTTCGTCCATATTGATGCCGATCAGCACCAGTTCCTGCTGACGGTCGCCCCAGGGCGCTTCCCAGCGCGCCTCAATCATTGCCACACTTTCCGGATCTTCCGGCCAATCTTGTCTGGCGACGGCTGCCCACCACAAACCGGCACAGGTATGGCGTGTGATGGCACCCGCTTGAGACCAACTGCCAGCAAAATCGGGCCGACTCGCCAACCAGAAGTAGCCTTTCGAGCGTATGACTCCCGGCCATTGGCAAGCGAACCAGTCCCACAACCGCTGTGGGTGGAATGGCCGCCGGGCGCGGTAGACGAAACTGCGGATGCCATACTCCTCGCTTTCCGGTACATGCTCGCCGCGCAACTGAGTCAGCCATCCTGCTGCTTCTGATGCCGTATTGAAGTCAAAACGACCGGTGTTGAGCACCCGGTTGAGCGGTACTGCGCCAAACGCGCTGCGCACGATGTCGGCGTGCGGATTGAGCGAGCGCAGAATGCTGTCGAGGCGGTCCAGCTCTTCCTGGCTGATCAGATCGGTTTTGTTCAGCACGATGACGTCACAAAATTCCACTTGCTCAACCAGTAAATCCACCACGCAGCGTTCATCTTCTTCGCCCAGGCTGGCACCACGGTCAGTCAGTTGGTCGTGGCAACTGTAATCACGCAAAAAATTACAGGCATCGACCACCGTCACCATGGTGTCCAACCGGGCAAGGTCTGACAGGCTTGTTCCATCGTCATCCCGGAAAACAAAGGTTTCCGCCACTGGCAACGGTTCGGCAATGCCGGTCGATTCAATCAGCAGATAGTCAAAGCGCTGGCTGCGTGCCAGTCGGCCAATTTCAATCAGCAGGTCCTCACGCAAGGTGCAGCAAATGCAGCCATTGCTCATCTCGACCAGTTTTTCTTCGGCACGTGACAGGGCGGCACCACCCTCGCGCACCAGGCGGGCGTCGATATTGACTTCCGACATGTCGTTGACGATGACGGCAACCCGCTTGCCTTCTCGGTTGTTGAGGATGTGATTGAGCAGGGTGGTTTTACCGGCGCCAAGAAAGCCGGACAGCACGGTGACAGGGAGTTTTTGCATGGTTTTCCTTTGGGAATGTAAATGGGGAAGGCGGCTACCAAATCGCGTCCAGCGCCAGTAGCACGCGGCATGGCTGAAGTGGGTCCGGTGCCGGGGAGCGGTGAATCGCCCCGCGCCCGTGATTGCCCTGCCACTGTGTCCCTTTGAGCAGGAGCAAGGAAAAGGGCGCAGCCTGCCGGATGGCCTTGGGGTTGCGGATAAGTCCTGAAGTCTCGTCCGGCATGCCCTGAGCCAGGCGGCCGAGCTTGCTGCGGTCGGCGGCTTCCTCGCTTAGCCATTCGGTACCCCGGCCATGGTAGGTGCACAGCATGCGCACACCGGTTTGGTCGACATGAAATCGCGGACACATGGCGTGATTGAGTATCTCCAGACGCATGCCTACCTGCGGGCAGCCAAGCAGATCACCATAAATATCAATCAGATAGGCCATGTCCCTGAGTACGGCATCGCGTCCGGGTAGCGCGGCCAGGCCGGGAATGTCCAGTACCTGCCCCGGTGTGGTGACAAGCCGGAATCCCAGCCCAAGCACACCCTCTGCGCTGGCGTTGGCAAAGTAACGGGTGATTGCTTCTATCGGGCTGCGCGGATACCGGCAGAGCTGCACATCTGCGTCGAAAATGCGCACCAGGTCGGTCAGGCGCGTGGCCTCGTGGTGCGACGTTGTGGGTGGTGTCGCGCAGGATGCCGGGTTGAGGGCGACAGTCATCGTCAGGTTTCCTTGTCATCGCAGTGCCAGCCGCCATCCGGTACGGTCATCTGCAGTCGGGTTGGGGGTGGACGGTAAAATAATTTGCACAATGTTATATCATTACATAAAATAGATGAAGCGTTATAACATAACATTTGAAAGTGAGAATACCCATGAATCGCATTACCCGCCTTGCTTCACTCTTGACCCTGGCCTGCGCACCGTTGCTTGCCCAGGCATCCGGCCAGCCGATCAACGTGGTGGCCGGCGAAAATTTTTATGGTGATGTTGCCCAGCAAGTTGGCGGTAAACATGTGCATGTCACCAGCATCCTGAGCAATCCGGATCAGGACCCGCACCTGTTCGAAGCCAGTGCATCGACAGCCAAGGCCCTGAGTGCAGCCAGGCTGGTGGTATACAACGGCATCGATTACGACCCGTGGATGGCCAAGCTGTTGTCAGCCGCCAAAGCACCCGGCCGCAAGGAAATCGTTGCGGGTCAATTGATGCAAAAGAAAACCGGCGATAACCCGCACCTGTGGTACGACCCGGCCACCATGCCCCGGGTGGCGAAAGCGATTGCGGTGGAGCTGGAGGCTGCGGACCCTGCCAACAAGGCCGAGTACGAACAGAACCTGAAGCGCTTTCTGGATTCGCTGCAGGTGCTAAACAGCAAAGTAAAGTCCATTCATGACAAATACGCAGGCACGCCGGTAACAGCCACCGAGCCTGTTTTCGGCTATATGGCGAGTGCGCTTGGCTTCAAGATGCGTAATGAGAAATTCCAGTTGGCCGTCATGAATAGCACCGAGCCCAGTGCCAGTGATGTTGCCGCTTTTGAAAACGACCTGAAAACGCATCAGGTGAAAGTGTTGTTCTACAACAGCCAGGCTTCGGACCAATCGGCCAAGCGTGTGCAGAAAATTGCCAAGGAAGCCAAGGTTCCCGTAGTGGGCGTTACCGAGACCGCGCCGACCGGCAAGCATTATCAGGACTGGATGCTTGGCCAGTTGAACGCGCTGAATCAAGCTTTGTCGTCCGGCAAGTGATGCAGGCACTGTCATTACAACAGGTGACCGTCTCTTTCGCAGGAAGGACGGTCTTGTCGGACGTGAGTCTGGATATTGGCCAAGGGCTGTTTATTGGCATGCTCGGCCCCAACGGGGCGGGCAAGACCACGCTGATGCGCACGGTACTCGGCCTGATTCAACCCGCCAGCGGCAGCATCCATGTGCTGGGCGAGCCAGCCTCGCGGGGCAATGCCGCGGTAGGGTATATCCCGCAGCTGCGTAGTCTGGCCGGCAATATGCGCTTGCGTGGCTGGGACTTTGTCGCCAGTGCATGCAATGGCCATCGCTGGGGGCTGCCCATCCTGAACAAGGCCGCGCGACAGGAAGTGCATTGGGCGCTCGACATGGTGGGGGCCGCCGCGCTGGCACGACGCCCCCTCATGGAAACCTCGGGAGGAGAGCGGCAGCGGCTGTTGCTTGCCCAAGCCTTGTTGGGGCGTCCACGCTTGCTGCTGCTGGATGAACCCTTGATCAGTCTGGACCCGCACCACCAGCATGGGGTGGTGGCACTGGTGAAGCAAGTGCAGCAAGAGCTGGGCATTACCGTGATTTTCAGCGCGCATGAGCTCAATCCGCTGCTTGGCGCCATCGACCAGGTGTTGTATCTGGGGCGCGGTCAGGCGGCGCTGGGCAAGGTGGACGAGGTGATTACCTCGCCGGTGTTGTCGCGCTTGTATGGTTCCACCATTGATGTGATACGCATGAAAAACCGCATTTTCGTGATGGCCGGTGATGTTGAAGTGGAAAAAGAGGAGCACTGCCACCATGCTTGAATTCGACTTCATGCAGAACGCCTTCATTGCCGGCGGTCTGGTGTCCGTGCTTGCCGGTGTGGTGGGGTTCTTTCTGGTCATGCGCGGGCAGACCTTTGCCGGCCATGCCTTGTCACACGTTGGTTTTGCCGGTGCAACTGGGGCTGCGCTGCTTGGCGTGTCGCCCATGTGGGGGCTGATCTGCGTTACCTTGCTTGGCGGTGTTTCCATGGGTGCATTGGGCGAGCGCTTGCAGGGCAGTGATATTGTGATTGGCACCATCCTGTCATTGGCCTTGGGGCTGGGGATGCTGTTTCTTCATTTCTTTACTGCCTATGCCACACAAGCTACCGCCTTGCTGTTTGGCAACGTCCTCGGGGTGAATACCGAAACGCTGTGGACATTGGCATGGCTCGGCATGGCTTGCCTGCTGTTGCTGGCCATCATGGCCCGTCCCCTAGTATTTGCCAGTTTGCAACCCGAGCTGGCAGAGGCCAAAGGCGTTTCCCTGCGTCTGGTTTCCATGCTGTTTCTGGCTATTGTGGCCTTGACGACGGCTGAATGTATCCAGATTGTTGGTGTCTTGCTGGTGTTCACGCTGATGGTAGGGCCTGCGGCAACTGCGCAGAAGCTGACTTCACGCCTGGGGGCCGGAGTGGTGCTGGCGGCCGCCTTGGCCCTGGCCGAAGCCTGGCTTGGGATTACCCTGGCTTTCTATACCGACTGGCCTAGCAGCTTCTGGATCTCGGCGCTCAGTGGCAGTGCTTACCTTGTGGTGGTTACTGTACTGCGCATGCCGCGTAAGCGACGCCGTCAGCCACCATCGGGTGAGTGAGAACTGCCTGAATTTGAGCCTGTCCGAACCGGTGGGAAAAGCTGCCATTACTTTTCCCGTCACTGCTTAAGCGCTCAGACCAACCATCTGCCGTAGCGCTAACTTCGGCGGTAGTTCGGTCTGAGCGGATCTCTGCCCAGTGTTCGGATAGCATGGCACAGCGAGTTCTCACGCTTCGCTCTCGTAAAGCAGCCGGTAGTGCCCGCTCATTTGCTTGATCCGCGCGAAGCCGAGCTCACCCAAATGCATACCGGCGATCAAAAGTCCCTCGGAACTCACCAGGTCCAGAAGCCGTGATCGGGTGATGGCCGCCAGAGCAGGATCCTGATCGAATGCAATCGAAACGTCCGGCCGTTCAATCTGGATGTGAGGGAAATGAACGATGTCTCCCCAGACCAGCGCACCCTGATCATGCGATTCGAGAAGATAGCCGGAATGCCCATCGGTGTGTCCCGGTAGCGGCATCGCGCTGATGCCAGGTAGCACTTCACCGCTATCGAAAGTACGAAGCTGATCGCGGTAGCCGTCGAACACTTGACGCGCTATCCGGAAGTTACCGCGCGCACGCGCGCTGGCGCGGCTTAGATTTCCATCATCCTGCCAAAAGTCGACCTCTCGTT
>NZ_JACAXB010000040.1 GCF_013391415.1 Aquitalea sp. LB_tupeE | reverse complement strand
AGGCGGCAAACAGCTGGCGCGCGAACATGCACAAAGCCAACTCGACGCCGCCCTCAGCCTCAGCCAAAGCCTGGGCGACACCGCTGCCGCGCAACTGGCCGACAGCATGGAAACCGGGCCGGACGCCATCAACCCCGACAACGGCAAAGACGGCCACAAAGACAGCGGCCACCTGCAACACCACGCCGCCGCACTCAAAGCCTGGGAAGCCGGCAGCAATACCGACAAAGACGGCAAAACCGCCAGCAGCGGCAACAGCAGCCAGGCCGGCCAACAGCCGCTGCTCATCCTGTCCGCCCCGGCCGGCATTGCCAGCCTGACCGAACAAAGCCAGACCCTCAGCGCCGGCAGCAACCTCAACCTCGTTGCCCAGCGCGATAGCAACGAAACCACCGGCCGCCGCTGGCTGCACAACGTCGGCCAGCACATCAGCCTGTTTGTGGCGGGGGTGAAAGACCAGATTGCGCTCAAGCTGATAGCAGCGAAGGGCAAGGTGCAGGTGCAGGCGCAGAGTGATGCGATGGAGCTAACGGCGGATAGGGAGCTGACGGTGACGTCGGCCAAGGGGGCGGTAACGCTGGCCGCCAAGGACGAGATTCTTCTCACCAGCGGTGGCGGCTACATCCGGCTGAAGGGTGGCAATATCGAAATCCACTGCCCCAGTGCGGTGAGTGTGAAAGGTGCCAGCCACAACCTTTCCGGGCCGGATCGGATGACGGTGGCCCATCCGGCGTTTCCACAGAGTCTACCCAAGTCTGCACTCACCATTCAGATTGACCAGGCAGCGCAAGGTATGAAAAGTAGTTGGGCTGGCATGCCGTTTACCTTGTACGCCGATGGTGCCGTAGTCAAGAAAGACGTGCTGGACGAGAGTGGCAAGTTGCATATCGACCATGTGGTAACCAATCAGAAGTATCAAATTGAAATGGCGAACGGTATCAAATACGACATACCTGTTCCCAATGAATACACCAATCCCGCCCAAGGTAAACCCGCCAATCAAGGTTTTCATGGCCATATCGCAGGTGATGCTGATGAAGCGGGCCGGACCTCACCAATGAATTCTGTACGTGAGGATTTCTTGGCGATGGCCCAGAAGGGAAGTAAAAATGGGTAAGGCAGCAGCACAAAAGCCGATTCCGGCACCTGTTGCACAAAACGAAACCATGCAGGCAACGATTACCCCTCCATGGTTCGTCAATGGCTCCGAATATCACGTCCTCAATGCTAGTTTTCAGGTGCTGGTTAATGGAGAACGAGCATTCCGTGCGGTATACCAAGCCATTGCAGCCGCAAAGAAATCGGTTTGCATCATTTGCTGGGGATTCCAGCCATCCATGTATTTTATCCGTGATGGTGCTTCGCCTTGTATCGGCCAGTTGCTCATGCAAAAAGCGACACAAGGGGTAAAGGTAAAAATCCTTGGCTGGACAATGGGGGCAGGTAATCTGGCCCAGCTCGGGCCTGAGAATAATACACCTGGGTACAGTGCATTCTTCAGCCGCAGCCCGACAGAAACAGACCAGCAGCATTCATTTGATGTGATGTGGTATGCCAAGGCAAAAAGCGCGCAAGATCCAAACCTACGCTTTGTGGGCAGAGGATTTACCTTGGATGAACGCACGGAAATCCTGTATCGCTCTCGTTTCCAAGCCAAAGATTCCAACCTGGGCTGGCAGACCAAGGCTGCGCATGCCGGGGCCGTCACGCACCATCAAAAGATGGTGGTGGTGGACTATGAAGACCCGGAACATGCTGTTGGCTTTGTCATGGGTCACAACATGCTGGACGAATATTGGGATACTGATCAGCACAGTTACAAGCGCTACGGTCCAAATCGCGGGCGAAACGGCCATGGTCCGCGCCAGGATATTTCCAGCCGTGTCACAGGCCCCATCGTAGGCGACCTGTTTGCCAATTTCTGGCAAGCATGGAAAAAAGAAACTGGTGAGGCACTACCCAAACCTGATTTTAGCCGCTACCCCGTACATGCCGACAGCCAGAATCTACCGATTCAGGGGCAATTGTTGCGGACCCAGGCCCAATACAATGTCAAAAACATCCAGGATCTTTACCTGCAGGCGGTCAACAACGCCAGCACGATGATCTACATCGAAAACCAGTATTTCCGCTGGCCACCATTGGCTGCAAAAATACAGGAAGCGGCTAAAAAACAGACACAGGGTGGACGAGACCCTGGCAAGCACGACTCGCTTTATTTATTTGTCGTCACCAACTCCAGCGACGAAGGCATGGGCGATGGCACAGTCAAAACCTATGAAATGCTCAATAGCCTGGGGCGGGCAGACACCATTCCGGCAGTCGCCCGCCTGGAGCGGGCTGACGACGCCCAGGCAAGATTAAATCGCAATGAAGTAGAGTCCCGGCTATCTCAGTTGGAACAAAACCAGTTATTGCCGCCCAGCCGTTATGGTGGTGCCGCCAAGATTGCAGCCTATCAAAACAAGCTCAAGGCACTACAGCAAAAACAAGCCGCACTCAAGGCGCAAAACGAATCGCTGCGCCGACAGGTAGAAGCCGCCCGTAAACCCGATGCGCCCGTGTTGCCGGAAGAGCGCCCAGGTTTGAAAGTACATGTCTGCACACTGGTCGCCCCAGACTCACTGCCACGAGTTGCTGCTAGTGTGCAGGCCAGCCCGAGTGGCCAAACCTACCCGGCAGCTAAAGTCACCCAAACGCCGGGGCGGGACTGGACACCAGTATACGTCCACGCCAAGCTGATGATCGTCAACGACACCTTTATGACTTTGGGCAGTGCCAACATTAATACCCGCAGCATGCAAGTAGATAGCGAACTGAATATTGCGCACCATCGCCCGGAAATTACCGTGCCGCTGCGCAGGCAGTTGTGGGGTTTACATACAGCAGGTAGAGGGGCACAGGATAAGCCGAAAGATGCATTCAAGGCTTGGCAAGACATTATTGATGAAAATAAAACTGCGCAATCAAAATGGAAGAAACCCCAAGCTTCTCTAGTTGAATTTTCTCGCCCCAGCCCTGTGCGTACCAATAAGGACTAAGCCGTGAAGCGCTTGCTGTCATTAATTTTGTGCCTGCTGCTGGTCGCCTGTAGCAATAAGGAAAGAACCGTGCCTACTTTAGAAGAAGTCAAAACCAATCTAACCTTTACCTGCGTGCATGAAAAAGATCATCTCCCCAAGCTGGATGCCGAGGCCGATCAGCTGTATCGCTATGCGCGCTATCTCCAGAAAAACAATCAGTTGCAAGAAGATGTCAGCATCTATCCCGAATTGGAACGCTACTACCGTATTGCCACTGCCCATGGCCATTACAAGGCCAATCTTGAATTACGCCAGATGATAGGTAAGGGACAAGCCTGGACCGCAGACCCGGTAAAGGAAACGCTGGATCTGACTCAGGAACTGATTGATCGCGGCATTCCCGGCGGCTATTACGACATGGCACGATATCTTGAAGCAGGCTATGGCGTTAAACAGGATGCGGAACTGGCTTTGCGCTATTACCGTAAGTCTGCCGATTTGGGTAATCCTGAGGGGCAGTATTTAGTAGCGGAGAAATTGGCGCCGCTTGATAGGGCACCTGATGTTGCACGGCAAATGCGTCGTTGCGCTGCGATACAAGGTCAGGGCCGAGCTGCGACGATGCTCGCCATTGATTTGAAAGATGACAAGCATTTTGCTGATGCTCAGATTGCGCTGCAACTCGGAGTTAAAGCAGGTGATGAAAGTGCGGCTTCACGTTTAGAGCATGGCTTCTCTGCACCTGCTGAGACTGATGAGATGTATTTCTTGGCATTAGTCCAAGATCCCGAACGTAGTCGCCGCTACAAAGAAATTGGGGACATCCTCGGCCGCTATTCCTACGCCCATCCCACAGTTCCTGAGCTGGATGACATCGTCCCCCTGCCGCCAGCCAAACTGCCACCTTGGGATGGCAAGATTCAATGGCTGAAAGATCACGAAGCCAATATTGCGCCCCCCAAACCCAGTGAAGCCTTACTGGAAAAACTGGCCAAGGCCAAGGGGCTGGACCACAAGACAGGAAGACCGCTGGGTGCCGAGCATTCCTAAAACATGGCTATTGCTGTTGTGCCTGCTCACTGCTTGCGGTGAGCAGCACAGAACGCTGCCCGATCTGAACGAGGTCAAAACCAATCTGGCTTTTAGCTGCGCATATGAAAAAGATCATCTCCCCAAGCTGGATGCCGAGGCCGATCAGGTCTATCGCTATGCGCGCCATCTCCAGAAAAACAATCAGTTGCAAGAAGATGTCAGCGTCTATCCGGACTTGGAGCGCTATTATCGCATTGCCACTGCACATGGCCATTACAAGGCCAATCTTGAATTACGGCAGATGATAGGAAAGGGGCAGGCCTGGACCGCAGACCCGGTAAAAGAAACGCTGGACTTGACCGAAGAGCTGATCCACCAAGGCGTACCTGGTGGTTACTACGATATGGCACGTTATATTGAAGCGGGCTATGGGGTCAAACAGGATCAGGAACTGGCTTTGCGCTATTACCGTAAAGCAGCGGATTTGGGTAGTCCTGAAGGGCAGTATTTAGTAGCAAATAAGCTAGCCCCGATGGAAAATGCACCAGAGGTTGCCCGGCAGATGCGAAAATGTGCAGCTAGACAAGGACATGGTGATGCTGCTACTGATTTAGGCATTGATCTTAAGGATGATGTCAAAGTACTTTCTCAGGCGTGGGAGGCATTTCAGCTTGGAGTCAAAGCCGGAAATGAAAGTGCAGCTTCATTTCTTGAGCATGGTTTTCTCGCTCCTTCCAATGAGGATCGACTTTATTACATGGGCCTAGAAAAAGACCCCGAACGTAGTCGCCGCTACAAAGAAATTGGCGACATCCTCGGCCGCTACTCCTACGCCCACCCCACTGTCCCCGAACTGGATGACATCGTCCCCTTGCCTCCAGCCAAACTGCCTCCCTGGGATGGCAAGATTCAATGGCTGAAAGATCACGAAGCCAATATTGCGCCACCCAAGCCCAGTGAAGCCTTGCTGGAAAAACTGGCCAAGACCAAGGGGCTGGACCCCAAGACAGGAAGACCGCTGGGCGCCGAGCATTCCTAAAACGTAGCTATTGCTGTTGTGCCTGCTCACTGCTTGCGGTGAGCAGCGCAGACCAATGGCGGGGGTGTCGGGTTTCACTCCTCTCTGAGGATGGATACTGTGTAAATGAGACTGGGCATTGCTGATACTGCGGAGCGTTGATAGGCTTTATTCATCTTGATGTAGCAAAGGCATAGGGTGAAAGCATCAATAGTCGGGGCAAGAGGATACCGCCGCCTGATTCCTTCAATGACGGCAATACTTGAGTTTGAGGCAGTTGCGCGTCTGGGCAGCTTTACCCTGGCAGCGCACGAGTTGGGTGTTACTCAGGCTGCTGTCAGTCATCAGGTTCGTTTGCTGGAAGAAACACTGGGCGTGCGGCTGTTCGACCGGCTGCACCGGGCGATTCGGCTGACCCGCGAAGGGGAGGTTCTGTATCGCGTGGTGGCCGAAGCCATGCAAAAAATGGCGGGTGTGTTTGATCACTTGTCCAGCTCGGTAAAGCAGCAGGAGCTGGTGGTGGCGGCTACATCTGCATTCTCCCAGTTTCGCCTGCTTCCCAGATTGTCCGGTTTGCAAGAAATGGTGCCGCAATTGCAGCTGCGCTTGGCGACCCAGATGTTCAACGCCGACTTGCTGCACAAGGATGTGGATGTGGCCATCCGCTTTGGCAATGGCAAATGGCCGGATGGTGTGGCTACTTTGCTGTTTGACGAAGAAGTGTTCCCGGTTTGCTCACCGCGCTGGCTTGCCGAAAACGGAAGGCCGGCCACGCTGTCCGAACTTGCGCAGTCGGCGTTGATTGAATCCGACTCAACATCAGAAGGCTGGATGGGCTGGAGTGCATGGTTGCATTCGGTCGGCGAACCACATGCGCGCTTGCAGTACGCCTTCCGCTGCAGCTTGTATACCGATGCGGTACAGGCTGCAGAGGCCGGGCTTGGCGTGGTGTTGGGCTGGGGCAGGTTGGTGGGGCAGCAACTGGCCAGTGGGGCGCTGGTGCGTTTGCCGCTGGCCAGCTTCCAGCCCACCGAGGCCTATTACCTGCTATTGCCGCATGGCCGCTCCATTACGCCTGAGATACAGGCCCTGATTGATATCCTGCGGGCCGAGTTGCCCATCAGCCGGTCTGATGCGGCGGCTCAGTAGTCTAGCTGTACGTTGCTGCGGGGGCGGGTACAGCAGCTCAGCACATAGCCTTCTTCAATTTCTTCATCGGTGATGCCGCCATTGTGTTGCATGTCGGTTTCCCCACTCAGTACCTTGACCCGGCAAGTACCACAGATGCCCATGCCACATGCCTTGGGCAATTTGATACCGGCACTGGCCGCTGCAGCGTGCAGGGTGATCTCTGCCGAGACCTGCACCGATTTGCCCGAATCCTTGAAGCTGATGCAATGCGTGGCGGTGTCTGCCGCGCTGTCTGTTTGCGCGGAGGCCGCCTGCGCGCTGGCCAGGCTGGCGTCCGCCTCCGGCGTGGCACCGAAGGATTCTTCGTGATAATTCGCCATGTCGAAACCGGCCTGTTGCAATAGTTGGCGCACGGCTCGCATGTATGGCGCGGGACCGCAGCAGAACACTGCACGCTCCATGAAGTCAGGTGCAATCAGCGCCAGCATGTCCTTGCCCAGATAACCGCGATAACCGCTCCACGCCTGGCCGACCGGGGTGTGTTCGCAAATCAGGTGCAGATGGAAATTGTCGATGCGGGTGGACATGTAATCCAGTTCGGCACGGTAGATGATGTCGGCCGGTGTACGCGCACTGTGTACAAAAGCCATGTCGACCTCGGCATTGGTATTGAAAAACCAGCGTGCCATGGACATCAGCGGAGTGATGCCCACACCGCCGGACAGCAGCAGAACCTTGCGGGCCGGATGGTCGATGCAGTTGAACTGACCGGCCGGGCCGTGTATGGCAAGCAGCATGCCTTCGACAAGATTGTCGTGCAGCCAGTTGGAAACCACACCGCTTGGCACGCGTTTGACGGTAATGGAAAAACTATAGGGAATGGAAGGCGCGCTGGAGAGGGTATAGGAGCGCATCTGCGGCTCTCCGTCGATTTCCAGCTCCAGCGTGACGAATTGGCCGGGCTTGAAGAAAAACAGCACCGGCTCCTGCATGCTGAAGCAGAAGGTGAGCACATCGTGCGTTTCGCGGATCAGTTTGCAACAGCGCACCAGATGACGGCCATTGACCCAGTTTTGTGTGTGAACCGGGTTCAGGTATTCGGAGCGGGTCAGGCTGGACATGCGTTCTCTCTTTTACTGCAGCGCAGTACATGCTGGCACCACATTGGCTATGCCGCTGCGTGCCGGGGTGGGGGTGGCCGCCAGCCGGGCGCATAGCCCGGGCGTGACAGAATGGATGGGGCGTTCAGGCCTCAAGCCGTTGTTGCATGGTCGTGCAATACCAGTCGTCAAACTGGTTGGGGCCATGCTCTGCCACATCGGAGTAACGTCCTGGCTGGTAGGCGGGGGAGCTGACACCTGCGTGGGTGCCTTCCACCAGTTCGCGGTCCTGATCGTTGGTGGCAATCCACACCCGGGTCAGATTGTGCAGATCGTAGTCCACGCCTTCTTGCGCGGTTTTTGGTACCAGCCATTTGGTGGTGACCAGGGTTGCATCCGGGCCCAGTGGCAATACGCGGAAACTGAGGGCATGGTCGCCCAGAAAGTGGTTCCAGGTGGAGGGGTAGTTGAAGTACAACAGCGCACCGATATCTTCCACATCGCTGGAATCCAGGCGGCCACGCACGGCAGGTTTGCCATCCATGGTGTAACTGACCGCACCGGGAGCCAGTGGAATGCGCGTCATGCGGAACTGGCCGTTTTCAGCCATCAGCAGGTGACTTGGTAGCCCGCCAGCTTCGCAGCGATCCCAGAACGCAGTCAGTTGCGGGTCATCGCCGTCGCTCACACCGGCTACCGAATGGTTTTCCACAAAGGAATTGAGCAGTTCCGGGTGGGAGCCGTCGCAGTGATAGCACTCGCGGTTGTTTTCGAATACCAGTTTCCAGTTGCCCTTTTCCACGATGGATGACTCATGGGCCACTTTGCAGTTAGCCAACTGATGTGGGGCGAGGAAAGGGCGTAGCGCACAGGCAAAGGTATGGAAGTCCGGTGCGACATCCGCCACGCAGACATAGATACAGGTTTCCACGATGGCACAATGCACCGGTTTCAGTCCGTGTGCATCAGGATCAAAACCTTCCCCCATATTGCCGGCGTACAGCAGCTTGCCATCCAGTCCAAATGTCCATTTGTGGTAGGGGCAAACCAGTTTTGCGGATTTCCCACTGGCATCCTGACATACCTTGGATCCGCGATGGCGGCAGACATTGTTGAAGGCCCGTACCGTGCCATCGTTGCCACGCACCACTGCAACCGGGTGATCCCCGATTTGTACCGTCATGTACTGGCCCGGCTGTTCCAGCTCCAGAGTATGGCCGACAAAAATCCATTCGCGATGCCAGATTTGCTCCAGATCCGCGCGGTAGACCGCCGGGTCGGTATACAGCTCCCGGCTTAGCGTGTGGCGTGCTTTACGTTGCTTGATCAAGGCCAGCGTTGTTGATTCCTGCGTCATGACTGCTTTCTCCTTTGATGATGTGGTGCAGCCCTTTCTGTGACGGGCTGTCAGCCATGGTTTTGCACTGTGCTGATGGTGTTGGCATCAGTTTTACTGAGTATTGAAGTGCTTGGAGATAGCGTCAATGCGGTTTATTTTGTTCTATGCATTACTTTAATTTATGTGAAATGGGGTGGTGTACTGATGTGTGCCGGTCTGATATGAAAGCAAAATCTGATACTGACAGGCATGCCCTGGCAGGACGCAAGCTGATTGACCGCAGGCCAGCGCTCTTGTTACTCGGCATGCTGGTTTGTTGGCATGGCGCAGTTGCGTGTTGACGGATTAGAGCCATTCCTCACCGGTTTTGCACTGTCGGATACGTGGGATTCCTTGGTACAACAGATAATGTTGTTCCTCGGGTTTGGAGGGGCAACCCCTTCCTTTTTGACCTGTTTGCTGGATTCGACCGCGTGGTGGTCTCTTTGGTCTGCCATTCTTCCGGATGGCAGTTTTTTTTGATATGGCATGCCTTGATCTTGCATGTCCTGATTGATTGCTGCCGTCAGATGGCTGGGAGATATTCTGAATGAAGGTTGTTAGTCGCAAGGCAAACGGTGCAGAGTTCTCACTACGCGCGCACTTGGTCCTTGCTGGCTGTTCTGCCGAAGGGCTGACATTTCAGCAAGTGCTTGAGGTCGGATGCTATTTGCAAAGTGCCTGGGAAGCTTCCTGCCTGGAGTTCAAGAATCCGCCTCGTGTGCTGGCCAAGGCAAAGCATGTGCTGACGGACTGTCTGGATCGGCTGGAAAACGCAGAGCACTGCTCCGTCTCAAACGAGCATTGGTTATTGCTCAAGGATGGAATTGTCTGTGCTGATGGCGTTTGGGAAAAGGTTCAGAGTGCTCGTATCAATGTGATCAATCTTGCTTTACGCAGAGAATGCGGAATCAGCTAGTTTTATTGTATTGCGAGGTATAAACCGGTTTGTCAGTCCGGGTCGGCCCGGATGGGGGTGTCTTTTGTCCCAGACGTCCCGCAGCGTTGGCAGCAATACTGATGCAGCATGCTGCTTGCAAGTCCACCTTCAACGTTTTCTGGCCTGGGTATGGGGACGCTGGCGCAAACGCTTTTGCGTCACTGAAGGCAGTTCACCAAACAGTTGCTGGTAGTCATGTGCAAAAGCACCCAGATGCAGAAATCCCCACTGTGTTGCGGCATAGGTAACTGACCGGCCATCAAGAAGTGTTTGCCGCGCATGGTTCAGCCGGATTGCACGTAGAAAGCTGACGGGGCTCATGCCCGCTGCGTATTCGAATGCATATTGCAAGGTCCGGCGGCTCATGTTCAGCTGAACGCACAGTTCAGATACTGACAACGCGCAGCTGGCCGGATCGGCAAGAAGCGCCTCAACGTGTTGGACAATTTTCCAGCTTTTGGCGCGATGAAGCCGGAAATGTGTCGGATGCGACGGTACGCTGAGTGTTTCAATCAGTCCATAAAGCAGCTGCTGCTCCAGTTGCTGCCGCCAAATTTCATGCAGACCTTGAACCTGGTCGGGTGCGGGTGAAATCAACAGCCTGGCCGCGGCAATCATGTTGCGAAGTGCATTGGCCGTATCCGGTTGCAGCGATATGGACGGTCTGTCGAGTAGAGCCAGAAGTTTCTTTGCCAGGTCCTGGCCTGTCCGGCTTAGTGTGCTTGGATTGAACTCCAGATTCATGAGCAAATGGTTCTCTGGCGAGGCGAATTCAAATTCCGGATAACAGGAAAATACATGCAGGGTGTCCTGACTGCTTGCCGAGCCGCACATGCTGGAGTGCCCCTGCAGAACCAGCGGAATACCTACTGCAATCTGCCCTTGTGGTACACGTCCACGCTGCAGGATCCTCTTGTTGAGCTCTTCAGCATGAATGCTGAAGCCTGGCCAGCGTGTAATGCTGGAGCGTGCACAAAAACGGCCTCCGGAAAGTTGCCGGTATTGCAGCGTCCATCCTGTAAATTGGCCAACCTGTTCTTCCGGGGTGTAACTCACGCTGTAGCTATGCTGTTGCAGTAACGCACGATCAGTTGCTGAAGGTTGTTGCATGAGTGCCTCCCGTTAAATGTTGTTGCACTAGCATGCACGCAAAGCGTGCAGGACTCTTGCTCTTGCACGACATGATGAACAACGGTCATGCAGTGCAGTACATCGTTAGCAAGAAATGCACCTGCGACAATACTGCCAACCATCATTGCCAATATCTGATAGTTGTTGCGAATTTCTTCCCGTAGATTTTTTGCGTGCAGCCAGAACTGCACCGGTTGTCACAACAAATCATCTACATCAGGACGAAAAAGAGCATGGACATCGAGAACAGAAGCATTGAGTTCATTCCGGAGAATGAACGTTATGGGTCCGCCAGGCGGTTGTTTACCATCTGGTGCAGTGCCAATATGCAGGTCACTACCATGGTCATTGGTGCATTGGGCATCGTTGCCGGGCTGGATCTGGGCTGGACGTGTATCGGTCTGATCCTGGGTAATCTGATTGGCTCCATTTTCATGGCGGCACACTCTGCGCAAGGCCCCCATCTTGGAATACCGCAGATGATCCAGAGCAGGGCGCAGTTTGGTGTAATTGGTGCAGGCGTTCCACTTGGCATCGTGGTGATTGCCTACATCCTGTTTACCGCGGCCAACGGCGTGGTAATGCGGGATTCCATCAAGGCGGTGGTGTCGGTTTCGGATAACGAGGCCATCATTCTGTTTGGCGCACTGACACTGGTGGTGGGCTTTATTGGCTACGAACTGATTCACAAGATCGGTGCTTACATGAGCGCCGTCTCACTGGTGATTTTTGTCGTTGCCGGTTACGTGGTGCTACAAAAGGGATTGCCTGCCGGGGTGTGGGATGTGTCAGCTCACAGCTTCAAATTTGCCACCTTTTGTCTGGTGGTCACGCAGGCTGCATCCTGGACGCTGGGGGCCGGGCCTTACGTGGCGGACTATTCGCGTTACTTGCCCTCCGCCATCTCGACCCGTTCCACTTTCTGGTACAGCTATCTGGGTATTGTGGTGGGTTCCGGTGTCGTTATGTTACTGGGAGCCGTGATGGCCGCTGCGGCCATGGACGTCACCACCGACCCGGGTAGTGCGATTGCCAAGCTGTTTCCTGGTCACAGCCAACTGGCCTATTACGTGATCATTCTGGGTGTACTCGAGTGGAACGTGATGAACCTGTATAGCTCCTACATGTCCACCACCACCATTTTTACCGGTTTTAAAGGTGCACAGCAGATCGGCATGCTGGCCAAATTCGTCATCATGGGGATTGTGGCCATCATCGTTACCTGGATTGCCATCGCAGCGCAGTACAACTTCAATGCCTACTTCAGTGACATCCTGATTGGTCAGGTGTATGTGCTGGTGCCATGGAGCGCCATCAATCTGGTGGATTACTACCTGATTCGCAAGGGAAATTACAGCGTGCCAGCCATGTACGACGTGAATGGCATTTATGGCAAGGTCAATTGGAGCACCTTGTGGATCTATGGTCTGGCCATCATTGTGCAGATTCCCTTCATGGAGCTGTCCTTCTACAAGGGGCCGATTGACCATCTGGTAGGCACAGACATTGCCTGGCTGCCCGCCTTGGTGGTGCCCGGCGTTCTTTATTATCTTGCCAACCGCAACAAGCAACTGCATTTGGACGTGCAGCTTGGGACTCAACTGGCTTACAAGTCCAGATCCTGATTCGGGAGGCCGCATGAACAAATCATCAAGACTCGCTGGGAAAGTAGCCATTATCAGTGGCGGGGCCAGTGGCTGCGGTGCAGCAGCTGCCCATTTGTTTGCCCGCGAAGGTGCGGTCGTCGCCATCGTGGACCGTAACCGGGAACAGGCTGAGACCGTCGCGGCCATCATCCGTGACGAGGGGGGGAGGGCGTCGGCGCATCATGCGGATGTTTCCAGCCATGAGCAGGTCCGACGGGTGATCGCGGACATCCAGTCCCGACATGGCGATGCTGACATTCTGCTGAACCACGCTGGTACGCTTATCGTCAAACCTTTCCTTGAGGTGGAAGAGCGCGAATGGGACTGGCTGATGAGTGTGAACGTGAAGAGCATGTACCTGATGACTCAGGCGGTTCTGCCGCAAATGCTGCGCAAGGGTAAGGGCAGCATTGTCTGTACATCTTCCATTTCTGCGGTATGTGCTACGCCGGGAGAAGTGCTGTACGACACCACTAAAGGTGCTTGTCACATGTTTGCTCGTGCCATTGCTGTGGAATACCGCGACCGTGGCATCCGCTGTAATGCTGTGGCGCCGGGTTTTATTCGTACGCCGCATGGCATGCGCGAACTGGAAGACCTCAAGGCCATGGGCGTGGATGCGAGCGAAGCAGTCATCATTCAGCAGCAGGGCAGGCTGTGCGAGCCAGAAGAAGTCGCCAGGGCGGCGCTATTTCTTGCGTCGGATGAAGCCAGCTTCGTCAACGGGACCCAACTTTTTGTAGATAACGGTTTCAGCGCAATGTAACAAACCCGGCATCTGCGCTATGTGGATGCCGGGGCTACGTCTACTTTCCTGGCATTCATGCCGGCAGGTGAGCTTGACCACATATGCCAGCAGCTACCGCGCTGTAAGGGGGAACAGCGCGGGGTGATAATGCCTCAGGCAAAAACGAAATACTTGCGCACCGTCTCCACGACTTCCCAACTGCCCTTCATGCCCGGTTCGATCACGAACACGTCACCGGCTTTCAGGTGCACAGCGTCCTCACCCTCGGGGGTAATGATGCAGTAGCCCTCAAGGAAGTGGCAGTACTCCCATTTTTCGTAGTTCACTTCAAATTTGCCCGGTGTACAGATCCAGGTGCCCATGATCTTGCTGCCATCCTTGGACAGATAGGCGTTGAGGTTGACGGTCTGCGGGTCGCCGCCAATGCGCTTCCACTTGGTGGCGTCTACCACCGGAGTGGGACAGGTTTCACGCAGGACGGTGATGAAATCGGACATGAAAGCTCCAGACAATCTGTTGAGTGAGCGGCCATTATCCGTACTACCCGATGCAAGAAATTGTCTGGTTCCGACCAGATTTGTTGGTGAATTGGCCGCACACTATCCGTGTTTCATGCAGGGTGACGGGAAGTGGGCTTGCGCTTGCCCTTGTCACTTTTAAACCGTAGGCACGCGTCATGGTGCCGAGAACCACGACCAATGAGGGAGCGGGTGATGCACGCAACAGATAGTATTTCTGCTGGCGATTTTGAATTCCAGCTACACGGACAGCAGGTTTGCCTGGACGATGTGTTCCCGGGGTTCCATCCTGCAGATCGCATCGGGGTGGTGGTTAACGGGCCTTGTCGTGCCATGGGGGTGAGTGCACTACTGATGGCGGCAACGACCCGGTTTTATGATGTGTACCGTCCGGCGTTGGGAAACGCCCCGGACAAACTCAGAATTTACCCGGACTATTTCATTTTCCATGTCGGCCAGTGCCAGGGGAATCACGCTCAGCTGGATGTGTGGCCACCGCACAAAGAAGTCATGGTCGATGATGATGCCGAGCAGATTCTGGAAGCCATCAATGACCGAGGAATCACGCGATTGCTGGTGGAGGAGAAACCCCTCTCTTCAGGTATTTTTCTACGCGAAACACTCAGTAGCGCCCGTAACCGGATTGTCAGTGCGCTGGCGTTTTCTGCAACGGGTCGTGTTGCAAACGGGGATGTCTGCGGTGCACATGATCTGAATGTTGAGGCTTATGTTCGCAAAATGATTGGGGATTCCTGCGCACTGCTGCAATTATCCGAACAACAACATGCTGCGATGCTGCAAATGAGGGCGTGCCTGGCAATCGACGGACGTGTTGTGGAGCACTACCGCCGACTCACTGTGGAGCGTGCGCTCGGAATGCTGACAGAGAATAAAGAACGCTCGCCGCAGACACAGCACTATATCGCCGCCAGCAACAAAAATGCAGCAACCAGATTGGCGTTTTGATCAAGCGCAATGGGGTGATGCGCTGCCAAGGGCTGGCAAGCCTATGCTGCATCTGCGATACGCAACGCGAGCGACAGTCACCCCTTGATCAGGCGCTCTTGCTTGTCCTTACAAATACCAGAACGCTAACTGGCAGGCTTGCAAGCTGATCATCCGGCAAGTGGCAGCGCCTTGTCTTGCTTGGCAAAGCCATGGGCTGACAGCCACTTCCCAACGGTAAACGGGGCTGCCAACTTGCTCAGAGATGTATCTCACCGGACAAGCCGGTCTGGCGCTCGATCTCATTCACATAACCAGTATCACTTCATGCACCAAGGCCGGCATCAAAGGTAAAGCAGCGAAAACCGTCTGGTATTCGCTGAGGATGGGAAGACATGGTTTGTGGCTGGCTCAGGCTGCTGCTTTTTGCTGGAATTTCTTGATGGTGCCGCGCTTGATGCGCATTTCTGTCGGTGTCAGGCCGAATTCCAGTTTGAAGCGTCTGGAAAAGTGGGAGCAGTCAACAAAACCACATTCAAAAACAATGAAGGAAATGCGGTGGTCGGTGTTCAGGATAAGGTGCCGGGCGTGATCCAGCCGCAGCTTGGCTGAATAGCTTCTGGGCGTCATGCCCAGCTCGGCATGGAATAATCGTTCCAGATGGCGAATGCTGACATTCACTTTCTGCGCGATGTCATCCACGCTCAGCGGGTTGCTGATATTGCGTTCAATCAGCTGCACCGCTTTGCGCACACTGCGGTTATATACCTTGTCGGTGATGACTGCGTGCGGCTGTGGTGTGGAGGCGGGCAGGGGCATTTCTTCCAGCATGATGCGCAAGGCCTGGGCTGCCTCGAACTTGCCGCAGTGTTTTTCAATCAGATGCGCCGCCAGATGCATGACACCGGCACCACCGGCACAGGTCATGCGCTTGCCATCAATATTGAACAGTTCGTCGGAGCTGACCGGGTGCTTGGGGAATTCCTGCTCGAAGTGATGGTAATGAAACCAGCTGACGCAGCTGTGATAACCATGCATCAGCCCGGCACGCGCCAGAATGAAACTGCCGGTACATACGCCAACCAGGGTGACTCCGGCCTCGTCAGCCTGTTTCAGATAGGCAGAAATCTGTGGTGAGATTTTTTTGCCGGCATGCAACAAGCCGCCCACCACCACGATGTAATCGAAGTGCTGCGGGTCTTCCAGACCAGCGGTCGGGATGACCTCAAGCCCGCTGCTGGACAGAATGGGCCTGCTGTCATGACTGAGAATCTTCCATTTACAACGGATCTGTCTGCTGAAATCACCTTCATCCGCCGCCAGACGCAGGACATCGACGAAATTTGAAAATGCACTCAGCGTGAATTCCGGAGCCAGGATAAATCCGACTGACAAAGGTTTTTGCGGTGGGTAATGGTCGGTATGGACTGACTGGTTCATTTTGCGGTCCGTTTATAAACAGGTCTGTTTGATTTCAGAATGATTTGAATGACTGTTTTATATGTTTTACGTCGAAATAAGCATGGTGCAGTGCATTATATGTGGCGCACCAAGCAGTATTTCTGTGCCGGTTTTAAGCTTGGCCTGCCCTGATTGCAGCTTGGCAAACCGCGCTTGTTTCCAGCAGATCATTGCAATCCTGTGATTGCCCAGTCAAGTTGCCCTCCTGCACCGTTGTGGTGCTTTTCCTCTTCCACTTACGACATCTGGCTAGCCATTATTCGCCAGATTTTTCATTTTTTTATCATGTAACTTATTGATATTTATGTGAAAAAATAAAGTTGGCTGTCGCTTTTGTACCGGACGGCCAAATCCGCACATTACGGATGCATTACCAAAAGTAGGTGAAAGGGTGCAGAAAATGTAACTGGAGGTAATGAAGAGAATTGGTAGGCTTGTTTGCAAGCGTTACACGCAGATGACGACAAGCGGAATGGTGAGTCGGCAACGGTGTTAATGCGGCAATGTGTCGTTGTTTATCTGACCCTGCATTTTTTGTTGCATTGCACGATAAACCACACAGATTGCCAATGCTGAATGAAGCCCCGGATGGGAATTGCATGCAGTGGGTAAGCCTGGGGGCTTCGATTTCTTGAACTTGCAAGTTGGGATAAAGAATGGCCCCAAATATGGCATACACACTGAAAGAAGCCGTTGCGCCTGGTGCGGTGACACAGCTTGCTCCACCGCAAAGCACCTATGGCAGCGACATTCTGACGGTGAAGAACCTGTCCAAGATCTTCGGCCCCAAACCTGAGCGTGCTGCGGCATTGCTCAAACAGGGCATGGGTCGCAACGAAGTACTGGAACAAACCGGCAATATGGTGGCGGTCAACAATGTCAGCCTGAGTGTGAGGGCGGGGGAGATCTTCGTCATCATGGGACTGTCCGGTTCCGGCAAGTCCACCCTGGTGCGGCTGCTGAACCGTCTGATCGAACCCACTTCCGGTCAGGTCATTCTGGAGGGGCGCGATATTGCCCCGATGTCCACGCTGGAGCTGCGCGAAGTACGGCGCAAGAAAATGGCCATGGTGTTCCAGTCCTTTGCCCTGCTGCCCAACCGCACAGTGCTGGACAACATTGCCTACGGGCTGGAAGTGGCCGGTATCCCTAAAGCCGAACGTTATGAAGTGGCACGCAAGGTGCTGGTGCGGGTGGGCCTGGGTTCCTACGAGAAGTTCTTGCCCAGCGAGCTGTCCGGCGGCATGCAGCAGCGCGTGGGCCTGGCCCGTGCGCTGGCAGTCAACCCATCGGTGTTGCTGATGGATGAAGCCTTCTCCGCGCTGGACCCGCTGATCCGCTCTGAGATGCAGAACGAACTGCTGCGTCTGCAAAAAGAAGAACAGCGCACCATTGTGTTCATTTCTCACGATATCGAAGAGGCCATCAAGATCGGCGGTCGCATCGGCATCATGAAGGATGGCAGCCTGATTCAGGTGGGCACGCCTGCCGAGTTGATCCAGTCTCCTGCCGATGACTATGTGCGTGATTTCTTCCGCAATGTCGATATCTCCCGTTTCCTGAAAGCTTCCAGCATGCTCAGTCCGGCGGGGCGTGCCCAGGTCCACTGTAGCCTGGCCAGTCCGGCCCTCTCCCAGCTTAACCATCTGATCGATAGCGGTGCCGAATGTGGCTATGTCTGCGATGAGAGCGGGCGCTATCTGGGTTGTGTCACCCCCGGTTCGCTGCATCAGGCTGGCGACGCAGCGGTAGCCGATGCCCTGCTGGGGAATGTGCGCACAGTGACGCTGGATGCGGACCTGAACCAGTTGGCCGCCATTGCGCTGGAGCAGGAACACGATGTCCCGGTGCTCGATGGCGCCGGCAAGCTGGCGGGCGTGGTGTCCTGCCGCAACATTCTGAAACAAGTGATGGAGCGCAGACAGTCATGAACTCTTCCGGAATCGGCAAGTTTGCCGAAGATTTCGTCAATTATCTCTTCTTGCACTTCCGTGGTGTGTTTGATGCCTTCTCGGCCAGCCTGGGGGCGGTGGTCAAGCTGCTGGAAGACATGATGCTGGCACTGCCTTTCATGTTGGTACTGGTGGCGCTGGTGGTGGTAGCCCTGTGGCGCCGTGGTGTGGTGTTTGCCATTTTTGTTGGGTGTGCCATGCAGGCCATTCACTTCATGGGTTTGTGGACGCAAACCGCTTCCACCCTTGCGCTGGTGATTGCCGCCACCTGTTTCAGCCTGGCATTGGGCGTACCGCTGGGTATCTGGGGGGCACGCAACAACCGGGTGGAAATGGTGCTGCGCTCCTTGCTGGACTTCATGCAAACCATGCCGGCCTTTGTTTACCTGATTCCTGCGGTGATCCTGTTTGGCCTGGGCCGGGTGCCTGCCGTGATGGCCACCATCGTGTTCTCCATGCCGCCAGTGGTACGGCTGACCACGCTGGGCATTCGCCAGGTGCGTGAAGAACTGATGGAAGCCGGGCGCTCCTTTGGCAGTACCGAGCTGCAACTGTTGTGGAAGATCCAACTGCCCAATGCGCTGCCGTCCATCATGGCCGGTGTGAACCAGACCATCATGATGGCGCTGTCCATGGTGGTGGTGGCCTCGATGATTGGTGCCGGTGGCCTGGGTGAGTACGTACTCAGCGGCATTCAGCGGCTGGATATCGGTATCGGCTTTGAAGGTGGCCTGGGCGTGGTGTTGCTGGCCATCGTGCTGGACCGTCTGACCGAGAGCTTTGGCATGAAGGCCAAGAAGAAACCCAAGACCGTGCGTGCCAGCAAACCGGCAAGCAGCAAGGCAGTACAGGGCTGAGCGTAGTGCAAGCAGGGCACGGCCATCCGGCTGACCTGTGGTAGTGAACGCGCGGTATAGAGGACAGCGCGTGATTCAAAAAACCAAAGCGGTGACAAAGGAGAAACACGATGAAAAAGCATTTTTCCCAATCGATGGCACGCAAGCTGCTGGTATCCATGGTGGTGGCTGCTGGTGTGAGTGCTGCGCCTGCAGCATCTGCTGCCGAGCCGGTCAAGATTGCCGTAACCAACTGGGCTGACGTACTGGCAGTGGCCAATGTGGCCAAGTACGTGATGGAAACCAAGCTCAAGCAGCCGGTGGAATTCGTGCAGGCGGCCATCGGTATTCAGTACCAGGGCGTGGCGCGTGGCGACCTCGACCTGATGGTGGGCGGCTGGCTGCCGGTGACCCACGGTACTTACTACGCCAAGTACAAGGACAATCTGGACGACGTGGGCATCATCTACACCGGCGGCAAGAATGGCTGGGTCGTGCCTGCTTATGTGCCGGAGTCCGAAGTGTCCACCATTGCCGACCTGAACAAGCCCTCGGTCAAGAGCAAGCTTAACGGCATCATCCAGGGTATCGAGCCGGGTGGTGGCCTGATGCAGGCATCGGAAAAAACCATCAAGGATTACAACCTGTCCGGTTACAACCTGCAGTCCTCCAGTGAAGCCGGCATGCTGGCCGGGGTATCGCGCGCCTACCAGAGCAAGCAGTGGATTGTGGCCACCGTATGGAGCCCGCACTGGTTGTTCCAGAAATGGAAAGTCCGCTACCTGAAAGACCCGAAAGGCACGCTGGGTGGTGAGGAGCAGATTCACGCCTTTGCCTCCAAGGCCTTTGCCGGCAAATTCCCGCGCGCCAATGTGTTCATGAAGCACTTCAAGCTGACCCTGGCTGACGTGGAAGCCATCGAGCTGGAAGGCAATAGCACCAATGACTACGCCACGGCCGCGATGAAGTTTGTCGACAGCCATCCGGAAAAACTGAAAGCCTGGTTGCAGCAGTAAGCCCGGCATGGCAAGGCCTGCTGCCAGTGGCAGGCCGTGGATGTTGTGTTGACTGGCGCAGTTGGCGTCACCCTGTGGAGCTTGTCCATGAATGAAATTTCGCGCTTCTTTGCCGAACCACTGCTGAGTCGGGACCCGGTCATCGCCTCGGAAGTGGCGCTGGAATTGCGCCGCCAGCAAATGCAGGTGGAAATGCTGGCATCGGAAAACCTGGTCTCCGCCGCCGTGCTGGAAGTGCAGGGCACGGTGCTGGCCAGCCGGGGCAGCGAAAGCCATTTCATGCCACGCGACTATCCCGGTTGCGAGCATCTGGACCGGGTGGTGTCACTGGCCGAAGACCGGGTGAAAGCCCTGTTTGATGCCAACTACGCCAATGTGTTGCCGCACTCCGGCTCGCATGCCAGTCATGCTGCAATGCTGGCGCATGTACAGCCCGGCCAGACCGTGCTGCGCATGCTGCCGGATAAGGGAGAGGGCGCCCAGCTACCCGGCAAATGGTATGACACCGTGTATTACGGCAGGCAGATGGAGAGTGGCCTGCTGGACTACGCGGACATTCGCCAGCTTGCCATGCAGCACCGTCCCACCGTGCTGGTGGCTGGCGGGTCGGCCTATCCACGGCAACTGGAGCTGAAGCGCTTCCGGGACATTGCGGATGAAGCAGGCTGCTTGCTGGTGGTGGACATGACCCACATCGCCGGACTGGCAGCGGCTGGGCTGCATGCCAATCCTCTGCCCGAGGCCGACCTGGCCATTCTGCCCACGCACCGGACCCTGCGCGGGCCACGTGGCGGCGTCATCCTGAGCAACCGTGCCGAACTGGCGGCCAAGACCGATGCTGCCGTGTTTCCCAGTCGACAAAGCAGCCCGCTGATGCATGTGATTGCGGGCAAGGCCGTGGCTTTTGGCGAGGCGTTGCGGCCGGAGTTTTCCCGTTACATCCAGCAAATGCTGCGCAATGCCCAGGCGTTGGCGCGGGTGTTGCAGACGGGGGGTGTCCGGCTGCAAAGCGACGGCACCGACAACCACCTGCTGCTGCTGTCGCTACCAGACAGGGAGAGTCTTGCCTTTGCGGCAGAAAGCTCACTGGTCCGTGCCGGTATCTCTTGCAGCCTGTTCGGCATGGATGCCAAAGGGCAAGTCGTATCGGACGCCGGCATTTGCCTGTCGACGGCAGCCGGTACCAGCCGGGGCTTTGGCACAGCCCAGTTTGAGCTGTTGGGCGAGTTGATTCTGCAAGTACTGCATGGCCTGCAAGCCTGTCCTGACGGGGACGAGCAGGTCGAGCGACTGGTACGCAGCAAGCTGCGCGAGCTGTGTTGCCAGTTTCCCATCTACCCGATGAGTGACACCCATATCTGATTGATGCGCCAGTCCGGTTCTGGCCGGGCTGGGCGCTCCTGCATCCCTCCATGTTCGTGGAGGGGAGGGATGCTGTTGTCTTTTGCATGCCTCCACGGCGTTGTCGGCCTTGTTGCAAGGCCCGCGCCAAGTGGAAAACAAGGAGAAATGAAATGCGTTTTGAAGGCGTACACACCCCCCTGGTCACCCCGTTCTTGCCGGATGGCGAAATCAACCATGGCCTGCTGGCCGAGCACGCCGCTGACCTGGCCGCCAAGGTGGATGGCCTGGGCGTGGGCGGCACCACCGGCGAATACTACGCACTGAGCTTTGACGAGCGCGTGCGCACATTCAACACCGTGGCCGAAGCGGCTGGCGGCAAGAGCTGGCTGACTGCCGGTATCAACGCCACTACCACCAGCGAAGTCATCCGCCTGGGTCAGGCTGCCAAGGCTGCGGGCATGTCCGCCCTGCTGGTGGCCGCACCGTACTACGCCCAGCCCACGCAGGAAGAGCTGCTGGAACACCTGCTGAAGGTGGACGATGCGCTGGACCTGCCCATCATGCTGTACAACTTCCCGGCCCGTACCGGCACCGCCATTGGCGATGAAATCCTGGAAACCCTGCTGCAACGGCCTAATTTCCAGGCGATGAAAGAAAGCACCGGTGATATCGGCCATCTGCATCACCTGTCCACCCACTTCAAGGATTCGCTGGTGCTGAGCTGCGGTATGGACGATCAGGCACTGGAATTCTTTGCCTGGGGTTGCCGCAGCTGGGTATGCGGTGCTTCCAACTTCCTGCCCGAAGCCCACGTGGCCTTGCTGGACGCCTGCGTCAAACAGGGCGATTTCCTGCGCGGCCGCCAGTTGATGGCGCAATTGCTGCCGGTGCTGGAACTGCTGGAACGCAGCGGCAAGTTCATCCAGTACGTGCGCTATGGCTGCGAACTGGCTGGCAAGGCAGTCGGCGCAGCACGTGCACCGCTGGGTACGCTGAACCAGGCTGAGCGTGAAGCCTTTGCTGCCCTGGTTAACCCGATGATTCAGCAGAGATAAGCATCATGGCGGAAAAACTGGAATTCGCCCGTTTCCCCACGCCGGATGGTGAGAATGGCTGGTGGGAAAGCCTGCCACCTGCCGCCCCTGTGCGGCAGGTGGTCAGCGGCAAGCAGTACGACTGGGTGGTGATTGGTGGTGGCATTACCGGGCTGTGTGCGGCGCGTCGCCTGGCCGAGCTGGCGCCGGATGCCAGCATCGCCTTGCTGGAAGCCGACCGGATCGGGCGTTCTACTGCCGGGCGCAACTCCGGTTTCTTTGTCGACCTGCCACATGACATCAGCAGCGAAAGCTACTCGCACAGCGTGGAGGCGGACCAGGCCGATGTCCGCTTCCAGCGCCACGGTATTGATTATGTGCGCACGCTGGTACAGCAGCATGGCATCGACTGCGACTGGCGTGATGACGGCAAGTTTCATGCCGCCGTCAGCCGCAAGGGCGAGGCCGCACTCCAGCATTTTGCCGACGGGCTGGAGCGCATCGGCGAAGATTTCAAATGGCTGGACCAAGCCGCCATTGGCCGGGTAACCGGCTCCGGCTTCTACCACCGTGCCATTTTTACGCCCGGTTGCAGCACCGTGCAGCCGGCGGCACTGATGCGCGGGCTGGCCACCAGCATGCCGGCCAATGTGCAGGTGTTCGAGATGAGCCCGGTACGCGATATCACCAGCCAGCCGGACGGCCATGTGCTGCGGCTGGATGGCGGGCAGATCCGTGCGCGCCGCATCATCCTGTGTACCAATGCCTACGCCGCCAGCTTCGGCTTGCAGCATAACGGCCTGCTGCCGGTGTACACCTTTGCCTCGCTCACGCGGGTGATGACCGCACAGGAAGTGCAGCAGTTGGGAGGGCAGGTTTCCTGGGCGCTGATTCCGGCCGATCCGATGGGCACCACAGTACGCAGGCTGAGCACCAACCGTATCTGCGTGCGTAATCACTTTGCCTTCCGTCCCGGGGTCAGCGTCAGTGCGGCGGACCTGGCGCGGGCCAAACGCTTGCACCAGCGTTCTTTTGACCGGCGCTTCCCCATGTTGCCGGGGGTGGAACTGCAATACACCTGGGGTGGCGCGCTGTGCCTGTCGGCCAATAACGGCGTGCTGTTCGGCAAGCGGGAAAACAACATCTACCAGGCCATCGGCTGTAACGGGCTGGGGCTCAGCCGGGGTTCCACTTCCGGCAAGCTGATTGCCGAATTTGCCCTGGGTCAGGACAGCAGCCTGCTGCGCCAGGTGCAGGAAATTCCGCTGCCGCGCCCCTTGCCGCCGCGGCCACTGATGGACATTGCCGTTTCCACCGCCATCTGGGCCAAGGAAAAGGCTGCCGGAACCGAACTTTGACACACACGATAAAAGGATAAAGAGAGATGAAGAGCTATCAGGAATGGCAACAATACGCTGCGGCACTGACGCTGGATGGCCGCGCTTTTATTGACGGTCAGCGCACTGGCGCAGAGTCCGGCGAAACCTTCAGTACGCTGAACCCGGCTAGCGGTCAGCTGCTGGCCAATGTGGCCTGCTGCGACGCAGCCGATGTGGACCGTGCGGTCAAGGCGGCACGGGTGGCGTTTGACAGCGGTGTGTGGGCCAAGGCTGCACCGGCCCAACGCAAGGCGGTGCTGCTGCGTCTGGCCCAGCTGATTGATGACCATGCCGAAGAACTGGCGCTGCTGGAAGCGCTGGAAGCCGGCAAGCCGATTGCCGAGTGCATGGGCCTGGATATTCCCGAATCCGCTGCCTGCATCCGCTGGCATGCCGAAGTCACCGACAAGCGTTACGACGCGCTGTCGCCCTCTGGCTCCGGCGTGGTGTCGATGATTACCCGCGAGGCCATTGGCGTGGTGGGCGCGGTACTGCCGTGGAACTTCCCGGCGCTGATGCTGGCATGGAAAATCGGCCCGGCACTGTCGGTGGGCAATAGCGTGGTGGTCAAACCGGCCGAGCAAACCTCGCTGTCCACGCTGCGTATCGCCGAACTGGCGCTGGAAGCAGGGGTGCCTGCCGGGGTGTTCAGCGTGGTGACCGGCTTTGGCAGTGGTGCCGGTCAGGCACTGGGCTGCCATCCGGATGTAGACCTGATTGCCTTTACCGGCTCCACCGAAACCGGCAAGCGCTTTTTGCGTTATTCCGCCGACACCAACCTCAAGCGCGTGGTGCTGGAGTGCGGTGGCAAGAACCCGCAACTGGTGCTGCCGGATGTCAGCAATCTGGATGCAGTGGCCGAGAGTGCCGTGGCTGCGGCGTTCTGGAATATGGGCGAAAACTGTAGCGCCGGTTCACGACTGCTGGTGCCCAGCAGCATGAAGCAAGCACTGCTGGACAAGATCCAATCGGTACTGGCGACCTGGAAAACCGGCAATCCGCTGGACCCGGAAGTGAAGCTGGGGGCGCTGATCGAGCAAAAGCATTACCAGAAGGTGCTGGACCATATCGCCGTGGCCAAGGCCGAAGGCGCGAATCTGGTGTGCGGCGGCAATGCCACGCTGAGCGAAAGCGGCGGCTGGTTTGTTGAGCCCACCATTTTCGATGGGGTCAGCCCGGCCATGCGCATTGCCCGTGAAGAAGTGTTCGGCCCGGTGTTATGCGTGATCGAATATCAGGACGTGGAAGAAGCCATCCGCATTGCCAACGATACCTGCTATGGCCTGGCGGCATCGCTGTGGACTGACAATGTCAACAGCGCGCACAAGGTGGCCGCACGCATCCGCGCCGGTACGGTCACGGTCAACTGCTTTGGCGAGGGCGACCTGAGCACGCCGTTTGGTGGCTTCGGCCAAAGCGGATTTGGTGGCCGCGACAAATCCGTCTATGCTCACGACCAGTATTGTGAACTGAAAACAACCTGGCTCAAGCTGGATTGATTCCGCACACCTGCAGACAGGGTCCGGCAAGTTTGCCCGGCCTTGCCTGCCGTGTACCTGCGGCCTCCCGCTTGCAGGCAATTGCCCCGCAGGGACGGCTGCCGACCAACAGGGCCGGGTATGAAAAGCAGGCAAAGGTTGCATCCATGCAGAAAAGGCAGTTGTTTACCGACCGTTTACTGGCACAAATGCCCTCGCTGAGGGCTTTGCGCTGTTTTGTCACCGCGGCACGCTACGAAAGCTTTACCCAGGCGGCCGAAGTGTTGTGCGTGACCCAGGCTGCCATCAGCAAGCAAATCAAAGAGCTGGAAGATTCGCTGGATGTGGCACTGTTTCAGCGTACCGGGCGCCATATCGCTCTGACCGATGCCGGACGCATTCTCTACAATGCTTCCTACCTGTCCATCATGAATATCGCCGAGGCAGCCGAAGCCGTGCGGCGCACCGAAAAACATGCGCTGACACTCTGCGTTTCGCATACCTTCTCGGCGCTGTGGTTGTCGCCACGACTGGCCGCCTTCCGCCGCTGCTATCCGGGTATTCGCCTGCATGTCACCGTGACCGACCAGTTCATGGAACTGGACGAGTTGATGGAGCCGGATGTCATCATCACCAAGAACCCGCCGCGCGAACCGGAATACGAAGTAGAGCCCTTGTTCCACGATGTGGTTTACCCGGTGTGCAGCCCGACATTCTTCGAACACCATTTTCACGGCAAGAAAATCAAGCCGCTGGACTTGCTGGCCCATCCTTCGCTACACCTGTCACCGCTGGGACGCGCCCAGGTATGCGAGCATGTGGATTGGCGGGTATGGCGCAACTGGTTCCAGAAAGGCGACGATTCGGACCGGGTAAGCGAAGATAATTATCTGGAAAGCAATGACTACCGCCTGCTGGTGGCCCAGGCTGAGGCTGGCGAGGGCACCCTTCTGGGCTGGCACCATCTGGTACATCGTCAGGTGGCGCAGGGGCAGCTGCGGCGTCCAGTCAACGAATCCATTGTCTTCAATGACCGGCATCATTATCTGATTACCCACCGCAACGCCCATCATCGTCAGGAATACCAGCAATTGCGCGAATGGTTGCTGGCCGAGGTGGAAGAGATGATGAACGGACTGCGTGTGCCGCAAAGCTGATGTGCTCGATACCATCCCCGTCGCTGTCATGGATAACTGGCATTTGTCCGGGCTGCTGTCAGGGCTTGGTACTCTGCCTGACGCGTACCAGCTTGATGGCGTGTTCCGGACAGGCCGACACACACGCGCCACAGGCACGACAGGCTTCTGCATTCGGGGTGAATGCGGTTTTACGGCCATGCGCCCATACTTTCAATTTTGCCAGCATGGGCAGTTGGGAAAACTGCTGATCCGGCATCCTGCCGATTACAAATACATCAAACGGACAGACAACGGCACAGTCCCCTTTGCCTTCACAACGATGTGCATCGACCGATGGTTGAAACACGCCGGGGTCTGCCTTGCAGTCTGATCCCGCGGTTTGGCGGAAGATACGGTTTTTTCTCATATTCCATGCTCCTGGCTGAGTGATGGCATCTGACCCATGCGGCCACTGTGGTAACGCTGTATGGCCGTTTCGATCTGTTGCTGGTTGTTCATGACAAATGGTCCGAGCATTACAACGGTTTCGTGTATGGTCTGACCACACAGAAACACGGCTCTGGCTCTACTGTCCGTGGCCATCCGGATATGCCCCGTACCGACGAGGTGGACGCCTTGTCCTGACTGTAAAGACACTGTGTCTGCGCCGTTGTGAAGGCTTATTTCTCCGGATTGGACATAGACAAATCCGTGCTGATCTGGGGGCACGCTCACATCCAGTTCGCTATGAACATCCATATCCAGCATGGTGAATGGTTCGGCAGGCCGCAGCGGGGAAGCCAGCTCCTGGTACTGGCCTACCGCCACGCGCACGCTATCACCCTTTGTATTGCGCCATACGGGCAGGGCCTTGCCATCCAGCCACCAGGTTTGCGGGGCCAGTTGCTTGTTGGTGCTGCGCAGGTTGACGAAGAACTGAATGCCATGGAGTTCGTGTTCTCCGGATACGGGCAGTTCCTGATGCAGGATGCCGCTGCCCGCCTGGGTCCTGACAATGCTGCCTGCACCAAGCTGAATATCATTGCCGGTGGAGTCGAGAACGCGCAGGCTGCTTGCCGAATCTTCAAACACATAGCTGACGGCCGAGAATCCGGCATGGGGATGTGCAGGAAAGCGGTGTCCCCTTATCCGGAACTCATCCAGCAGGAGCTATGGCGATTGCTGATCTGTCGGTGAATACAGATTGAAACTGCGGACCGAAAAGTGCGCGTCACCACGTGACTGTGCGCTAAGCGGTGCGGAAATCTGGATGGACATGATGTGTGTATCCATGCGTCGGATAAGGGGAGGCGGCCAGTCACACCGCGAGTGTGGCAATAGTCAGTTCCGCATCGCTCAAGGCTTTGGCGCGGTGTTCCGGGCCTAAGGCCAGTCCTTCGGCCCTGCAGCGCAGTCATCCCCGGTAGTGGGAAATCACCTTGCCGCACCATCCCTAATCCGGCTCGAACAGAATTTCTCAGGATTGATACAGCCTGCGCAGGTGGAATGGGTGGTCTTGTCCAGTAAACACCGGCTCCATGTGCTGCACATCTTCTGCTTTGGGCCGCCCGGCGGCGGCTATTGCGGCTTGTTTGCCGCTTTCTGTTTCAGTTCTGACACAAGTGCCTAAACACGATGGCATGGAAAATTTGAATTTCCCTTATGTCATAAGACCTTGGCACGTCTGGCATGCTTCCTGCGCTAGAGAGGGCATGACAAAGCAGCCGGGAGCCGATGATGAAACTACCTATCCATCAACTGCTTCTGCTGTTTCTGGTCGGTTCCGCCTTGCCTGCGCTGACACTGGCCGCCGGGGATGGCGACATCATCATCGGCAGGGAAGTGCCCAGCCGCAGTGCCATCCGGCAGGGCGACCCCAGTCCCGATGTGAGCAAGGTGAGTGCATCCCCGGCTGAGGTGATTGTCGGTGGCACACGGCAGGTTGTCAGTATTGGTGGTCAGGCCGGTGAAATGGTGCTGGGGGCAGTACACGGCAGTGTGAACAATCTGGCCGGTCCCTTGCCTGGGCTGTCTGCCACGCCGCTGACTGTGCTGAGCGTGACGGCAGCAGCCAGGCCCGGTACCGCCAGTGGTAGTGGAGTAGGCGTGGGTAGCGCAGGCATCAGCCAGCAGCTGCAGTCAGGTTTGCAGCCCTTGAGCGGGCTGGCTCATTAGGAGAGACAACATGCGGATCCTGCAATTGTTGTGGCTTGGCAGTTGTCTGGGGCATGCGCTGGCGCACGCCGAGCAGGCTGTGATCGACAACAGCGGACAGTCAGTCAGCGGAATACTGGCGGTGAATCAGGCCGCTGGCAACGCCAATCAGCAGGGCAATCTGCAGGCCCTGGCCGTGTCCACCACGGCCAGCCATGCCAGTGTCTTCTTGTCCCGGCAGCCCTCAGGGGCGACCACCGCCGCCTCGACGGATGCCACGGCCAGCATTACCGGGTCGGCTTTTTCCGGCAGCCAGGGGCTGATGGCCATCAACCAGACTGCAGGTAATGAAAACCAGTCCCTGAATGCCCTGAGCCTGGCAATGTCACCCCGGCCGCAAGCCACCGCTCAGCCATCGGTAGCTGCCGACAGCCTGCTGGCCAGTACCGCGGGTAATGCTCCGGCCGTGGCCAGCGATAACAGCCACAGCCGAACCGATATTTCCGCCACCGCCTTCCAGGGTAGCCGGGGGCTGGTACAACTGAACCAGATTGCTGGCAGCCACAATCAGGCTGTCAATGTAGTGGCCGTGCAATGGGCCAATCCGTGAGCAGTACCGGCTGTCACCCGCATGGTGATGACCGGCATTCAAGCAAATCGCCTGGAGAATAATCATGACCGCAATGCTGCAGAAAAAAGTGCTTTTCCTCGCTCTTGTTGGTGTGTTTGGCGTAGCCTATGCCGGAGGGGCTGACCGCCCTGACGACCCGTCGTCTTCCACCAGTAGCAAGATCAGCAACAATCTGTCCAACAACTACAACAATACCAATGTCAGCCTGACAGGCACGGCCTATCTGGAAGGCATTGCCGTTTACGAAGTGTTCGATCCCAAGGCGGATGCCCTGGCCTCGGCCCGGGTGGATGATGTGCAGAAGAACCTGAATAACAGGCTGAACGTGACTGACCCGTCCAAAGCCACGGTGAAGGGTAGCGTCACCGGCATCCAGGGTAATGCCGGGGTGAACAATGCGTCCGGCTACTTTAACCAGCAAGCCAACAATGTGGCCATTGCCTCGGTATCCGGCAAAAAGAGTGGTGCGGCCGCAGCGGTTTCCTTCGAGCAGTTGAATGACGGCAACACCTACACCTTTGCCGAGCCGCTGCGCGGCACCTCCAACAGCATGGATGCCAGCGTTACCAACTCGGTAAACGGCATCCAGGGTAATGCTGGTGTCAACAATGCTGCCGGTGCCGGCAACCAGCAAAAGAATGATGTCGCCCTGTCGTCCGCCAGTGCTGCTGTGTTGGCCACGGCTTCTGCCGGTGGCACCCAGGTCAATCAGGGCACTTCGGTTACCACATTCTTCCCGCTTAACAGCACGGCAGGCATCTCCGGTTCCGTTAACAACATCAGTGGCAATGTGGGCCTGAACAATGCCGCAGGCTTGTCCAACCAGCAGGTCAACAGCCTGTCGGTTGCTGCAACCCACTAAGATCGGGAGAGACCGGCAGCGCAGTCCTGTGGCCGTGCTGCCGGTTTGTAACCATGAAACTTCCTATCCGCTTGCTATTGTCGATTCCGCTCTTGCTGTTTTGTTCAGGGGGCGGTCAGTTTGCCCAGGCTGCCGACATGGCGCTGCCTGCTTACACCGGTGAGGGTAATGTCTACAAGCAGGTGCACAGCCTGCGTGAGTTGCGCTTTCGTTATGTGGTGGAACAAAAAACCGATTTCAGCTGTGGTGCCGCCGCCCTCACCACCTTGCTGCGCTACGGGTTTGGTCTGGACCTGAACGAGCAGCAGGTCATAGCCGGCATGATGGCCGGTGCCAATCCCGATGTGGTCCGGCAGCAGGGGTTTTCCATGCTGGACATGAAGCATTTCGTGAATGTGCTGGGCTTGCGTGCCAGCGGCTTTGTCAGTGGTGCCGAACGCCTGCCTGCATTGCGCATTCCGGCGTTGATCATGCTGGACATCAATGGTTACAAGCACTTTGTGGTATTGAAGATGGCCACGCGCGACACGGTGTACGTGGCGGACCCTGCCTTGGGTAACCGTGCCATTCCCATGGCGGACTTCACGCGGCAGTGGAATGGCGTATTGCTGGCGGTGGCTGGGCCGGGTTACCGGCCACAAGGGCCGTTGCGCCAGTTTCCCAGCCCCTTGTCGGCCCGCCAGCTGATGGTGAACATGACGCCGGTGTCGCCGGCGGACCTGGTGGAATACGGTTTTCTTTACAGTGATTTCTTGTAGCCTGAGCCTGCTGGCCGAACAAGGTCGCCAGGCAGGGGCAGGGAGCTGAGCATGCGTACCTTGACTACGGCATTGCCGGCAGTATTGCTGATTGGCTTGAGTGTGCCGGCACACGCCATGCTGGCCTATGTGGATGATACGGTGCTAGACAGCATGCGCGGGCGCTATGTGGATGCCGGGCAGATTGTGCGTTTTGGCGTGCAGATGCTCAGTACCTGGCAAAATGCCGCAGGTGTGGTGCAGGGGGCGGGTGTCCAGCTTACCGCCCAGGCCGGTGCCGTACCGGTGATCAATCGCTATACCCTGGATACCACGACCGTGAGTCATGCCGCCAACAGCTTGCCCAGTGGCCTGGCTTCGGTGCAGGGCATGGTGCAGGTCAACCAGCAAGCCGGCAATGGCAATGTGTCACGCAATATCACCACGATTGATATCAATGACAGTGCCGCGTCGGCCGGCATGCCGGCTGGCTGGCAAGCCACTTCCCAGGGCAGTACCACCCAGAACGGGCAACTGGGGGTGAGCATCGATATGGGCAGTGCCGGGCAGATGGGGCAATCGCTGGGGCAGGGCCAGTTGGTCCAGTTCTCGCGCCTGACGGGTAACGGCATCGTCACCAGCAACACCCTGCATATCCAGCTGGTGTTGCAGCCACAGGCAGGCTTGATGAACTTCATCATGCCCAGCCGCAGCATGATGTCCGGCATCGGCTTGCACTGAAGTTTTGCCGGTCCTTACCCCTGCTGATCTACACCTCTGCAGGACTGTACCTTTCCTGCATGAAAGCCAGGCCTGGCTAGTCGCCAAGGCCTATCCCATATTTCTTCACCAGCCGGTACAAGGTGGCACGCGAGATGCCCAGCTCGCGCGCGGCCTTGCTGCTGTTCTGGCTATGCAGCTCCAGCGCCATTTCCACCGCCTCGCGCTCCGCCTTTTCCCGGATGGCATCCAGACTGTTTTGCTGGGCAGGGAGGATAATCCCGCCCAGCCCCATGTCCTGCGGCCGGATGACCTTGCCGCTTGCCATGGCCAGCCCCTGGCTGATGCGGTTTGACATCTCGCGGATATTACCCGGCCAGTCATGTTGCAACATGATGGCCATTGCCTCGTACGACAGCCGTTTTTGTGGCAAAGCCAGCCGCTGGGCGTTTTGCGCCAGCAGGTGTCTGGCCAGCAGGGGGATGTCGGAACGTCGTTCGCGCAAGGGCGGCAAATGCAGCTGGCAGACGCACAGGCGGTAGTACAGGTCTTGCCGGAAACGGCCGCTGCTGATGGCGGTGGGGAGGTCGACATGGGTGGCCGATACCACACGGGTGTCGATATTGCGGCTGCGGTTGTCACCCAGCCGGTCTATGGTGCCCTCCTGCAGGAAGCGCAGCAGGTTGACCTGCGCTTCTATCGCCATGTCACCGATTTCATCCAGAAACAGCGTGCCGTTATGGGCAGCCTCGATACGGCCTACCCGGCCGGAAGACGCACCGGTAAATGCACCGCGTTCGTGGCCGAACAATTCCGACTGCACCAGGTTGACCGGCAAGCCGCCGCAGTTGACGGCCTGGAAGGGGCCAGCGGCCCGGTCGGAGTGTTGATGTAACAAGCGGGCCACCAGCTCTTTGCCGCAGCCGGACTCCCCAGTAATGAGAACAGTGACATTGACACGCGCCAGCCGGCGGATTTCCTGATGCAAACGCCGTATGCAGGCATGTTCGCCCACCAGCTGTTTGTCTTCTGCCGGCGCTTCTTCCTGTTGCAGATGCCGCCGCAGGCTGGTCTTGCCGTGCAGCCTTCCCAAGGTCACCGCCAGCCTGGCGCTTTCGACCGGCAGGCAGTGGTAGTCGTAGCAGCTGTCATTGATGAAACTGCGTACCGCCGGGTGCTCCAGCTGCTGACGGTCGGTCAGCAGCACCCACTCCATATCCAGTTGACTGCCAAGCAGTTGCAGCATGTCCAATTTGCGTTGCAGCTTGTTGTCCAGTAATACCAGCCCCGCACTGAATGGGCCTGTCTGTCGCGGCTTATGTTGCTTTACTTCGTGCAGGTGGGTGATGTGCCAGTGCTGCTGGTGCAAGTCCTGCAGCACGGGGTGCAAGGCATCCGACCCCAGTGCCAGCAGTGTTTTGCTCATTTTCATTGCTGACTCCGTCAGAAGCGGTAGGGGAACTTCACCGAAAAAGCATAGTTGGGGCTGTCCGGTGTCATGCCCAGTGACAGATTGGGAATGATGGAAAGCCGTTTGCTGTAGGCATAGGTCAGGCCCAGGTTCAGGTTGGCGGCATTGGCGCTGCTGCCCACCACACTGCTCCAGCCGCTGCCTTGTTGCCGTACCTGGGCCTGGCCGACGATCTGCTGTGAGTAGGACAAGCCGAGGCTGAGCTTGTCGTTCAGTGCAAAGGCGATGCCTGCTCCCCAGTTCCAGCTGTCGCCCAGCCTTACGTCACCCGGCTGGGTGACGCCTGCCGTAGGGCTGATATCGCTGAAATGCCCATCCAGATAATGGGTGTAACCCACGCTGGCAAACAGCACGGCCGGGTCCACTGTCTTGACGAATGACAAGCCGGTGGTGATACCCCAGACCCCATTGCCGGTGGGCAGACGGTCGGGCATGGAAAGATTGTTGTTGCCGGCCGATTGCACCAGCTTGATGCCATAAGGGCTGCGCCCGGTAGGGGCCTTCACGCGCAAACTCCACACCACATCCGGCCAGTCGGCGTTTTCTTCCACCAGCTTGTAACCCAGCCCAAAACTGATATCACCCAGGGTTGGCCCCTGGCGTACCGAGCCTTGGGAAACCGTGCTGGCGGACCCGCCAGCTCCGCCCGAAAAATAGGTGGCGTCCCGTGCCACAAAGGGAATGTCCATATCCAGCTGCCAGCGCGGGCTGGGCGAGTATCGGGTGGTGAGGTCCAGCGTCAGGCTGTCGCTAACCACCTTGTCCAGGTTGATATTGCCCAGAAAGATGGAGTCCAGCGCCAGAAAGCCATTGAGCACCAGCTCGCGGGTGTCGTAATGGGTGTAAGTGAAACTGGGTTCGATGGAGAACTTTCCGGGAGCAAAGCCGCTGGCTTCCTGATAAATGTCTTCCACGCTTTTTGGCACTTCACTCACCACCGGTAGCGCCGGGCCATTGTTGCCCGCCATGGCTGTGGCGTTTGCCGGGGTATCGGGACCGGGGTTTCTGCTGCCGAGGCCGTTGTTGCCAGTGCTTGTGGCGGCAACTTGGCCATCGCGGCGCGTCAGCCCGGCCAGCTGCTGCTCCAGTTGCCGGATGCGTTGTTCCTGCTGGCGGTTGGTCTGCGCCAGATCGCTCAGCTGTTGTTGCAGGCTTTCCAGGGTGATGTCGGCCCTGGCCTGCATGGGAAGGGATAAGGACAGTACGGCTAGAAAAAAGCTGTTACGCGCGCATTGCAAAGTGGTCGGCTGCATGATCGTTTCCTTGCTGTGCAGGAGCGGTCGGCCCACCTGTTTCCTCGGCTGGTGCTGGCAGCCGAATGCAGCAAGAAGACTTCCCCGCTACCTCATCGATAGAGTGATGATGCCCCTTGGATATTTTAATTGGTAATGGTTTAAACTGTATTAATTATTATTTTCTTCTTCATTCTAGTTTCTGTCCAAGCCAACGCAAGCCCTACCAAGTTGTCATTGACATTTTTTACGCACTGGTAATTTTCACCCGCCTGAATGCCTTGAGAGTAAAAACGGCTGTTGCAAGGGATAAAGGGCTGCTCTGTCGGGCGATGCATCAATGGATAGCTGGAAAAGCAAACACCCCGCATAGGGGCGGGGTGTGGCTTAGGCTACTGACAGTCGCTTGTTTGCAAGCCCGCTTGCGGGCTTGGTGAATCGAAATGCAGTCATTCCGGTTAATCGGCCTGACTTATGCAGCGGTCTGACGTTTACCTGCCGCCTCCTCGCGGCGGCGCTTGGCTTCTGCCAGCAGGTAAACCTGGTAGTCGTCCAGGTCGCCGTCAAAGTCGCTGACACCGCCGCGCGACACCATCCAGAACTCGTCACACACCGCACGCAGCAGGGCGCGGTCGTGGCTGACCAGCATCACCGAGCCTTCAAACTCGTTAAGCGCCACACTCAGCGCCTCGCGCGTGGCCAGGTCCAGATGGTTGGTCGGTTCATCCAGCAGCAGCAGGTTGGGGCGCAGCCACACAATCATGCACAGCACCAGCCGGGCTTTTTCGCCGCCGCTCATGCTGCCCACCGCCTGCTTCACCATGTCTCCGCTGAAATTGAAGGTACCCAGGAAGTTGCGCAGTCCTTGCTCGCGGCAGTCGTTGGCAGGTGGGCGCAGTTGAGGCGGAGTTTCCCGCACCAGGCGCAGCATGTGTTGCAGCGGGTCGTCTTCCGGGCGCAAGACATCCAGCTCCTGTTGCGAGAAGTAGCCTATGCTCAGGCCCTTGCCACGGATGATTTCGCCGCTGGTGGCTTTCAGTGCTTCGGCCACTGTTTTCACCAGGGTGGACTTGCCCTGACCGTTGGCACCCAGGATGCCGATGCGCTGGCCGGCCAGCACCGAGCGGTTAACCCCTTTGACAATCACCGTAGGCGGCGTGCCAGCCGGTGCATCCTCTGCTGCCGGATAGCCGAACGAGGCCTGCGACATGGTCAGCATAGGGTTGGGCAGGCTGCCCGGTTCCTTGAACTCGAACTGGAATTCGGCATCGGCCAGCACCGGTGCAATCTTCTCCATGCGCTCCAGCGCCTTCACCCGGCTTTGCGCCTGCTTGGCTTTGCTGGCCTTGGCCTTGAAGCGGTCGATGAACTTTTGCAGGTGGGCCATCTTTTCCTGCTGCTTGGCCTGTGCGGCCTGCTGCAGAATCATCTGTTCGGCACGCATGTCCTCGAACTTGCTGTAGTTGCCGCCATAGCGCACCAGCTTGCCGTGGTCGATATGCAGGGTGACGTTGGTGACCGCGTCCAGGAATTCGCGGTCATGGCTGATGACCACCATGGTGCCGCTGTATTGCTTGAGCCAGGCCTCCAGCCACACCAGTGCGTCCAGGTCCAGGTGGTTGGTGGGTTCGTCCAGCAGCAGCAAGTCGGAAGGGCACATCAGCGCCCGTGCCAATTGCAGGCGCATGCGCCAGCCGCCGGAGAAGCTGTTTACCGGCTGATCCAGCTCCGCCACGCTGAAACCCAGGCCCAGAATCAGCGCCTGTGCCCGCGCCGGTGCGTCATGCTCGCCGGCATCATTCAGCGCGGTATAGGCGTGGGCCATGCGCATATAGTCTTCGCCCGCTTCGGCTTCGGCCACTTCGCGCCGCGCCGCCAGCAAGGTGAGGTCGCCTTCCACCACGAATTCCGTCGCGCTCTGTGCAGTTTCCGGCATGTCCTGCGCCACCTGCGCCATGCGCCACTGGCTGGGAATGGAGAAATCGCCACCGTCTTCGTGCAGATTGCCGTTGAGCACGGCAAACAGCGATGACTTGCCCGCGCCGTTACGCCCGACAAGGCCGACTTTTTCGCCGGGGTTGATGCTGACAGTTGCGTTGTCCAGCAAGACTTTGGTGCCGCGACGCAAGGCCACGTTTTTCAGAATGATCATGAGGGAATGCCGTGCTGCAAGGGTTGGGTGGCGAAAAGCGGTAGCCCGGCGTTTACTTTCGTCGCGACGGAATGCCAGGAAAAAACACCGCCCTCAGGCTCATGGGCCGAGGGCGAAGTGGGGATTATACGCAGATGCTCTGCGCGCCGCGCAGGCTTCTGCCAGCCTGCGGTGTCATGTTCCGTGCTTTGTTGACTGCGCTGGCGTGGGATGGGATGGAAATGGCGTGGCGGAACGCCCCGATAGTGCCGGGGCTTCCGCCATACGGGGCAGGGACGTGGGGGGTATGGTCTGTCAATCCGGGCTGAAGCGGTCGCCCAGGTCGGCCCGGATGGTGTGGGTGTCGTAGATGATGACCAGCTTTTCAATCAGACCATCAGCATTGAAGTCAAACACGTCCACGCAATCAAAGCCGACGGTGCTTTGGTCTTTCAGCACCCAGTCATAGCGGAAGTAGGCGGTGGCACGGCGGCTGCCCTGGCTGCTGTGGAAGAGGTCCAGCAGGGTGATCTTGCTGTTGCCGGAGGCCTCGGCCAGCTTGCGGTAAAACGAGGCGGGGCTGACCCACCCCAGCAGCGGCGAATAAATGGTGGCCTGCGGGGCAAACAGGGCCACCACTTCATCCACATTGCTCTGTTCCAGTGCCTGCAGGTAGTCTGTCAGCCTGGCTGCGTACTGCGCCGTATCGATAGCGGACATCGCTGTATTCCTTGTTTGGTATGAGTCACCACCTTAGCCTTTAGCCCATGAGCCGAATATCGACAAATTCTGAAGCCGGCTATGCAGCGGATGCATACCCGCTTGGCGAACTGACCAAACCCCTGCCATCCATCATGGGCTTGCAGGCCTTTGTCGCCGTCGCCCGGCTGGGCAGCCTGTCGCGTGCCGCCACCCAGCTGCACCGCACACAGGGGGCGGTGAGCCGTCAGATCCAGCAACTGGAGCAGTACTACCAGCTGGCCTTGTTCTGGCGCAGCGCCAGCGGCATGCAGCTAAGCCCGGAAGGCGAGCAGCTGCATCAGATTGCCCTGCGGGTATTGGCCGAGCTGTCCGCTTTTTCGCAGCTGGCTTGTCAGCAACAGCAAGTCATCCGCCTGCGCCTGCCATCCACGCTGGCACTGCGCTGGTTCCTGCCACGGCTGGACAGCTTGCAACAGTTGCTGCCCGGCATGCGTATCGACATCAGCACCTCCATCAGCGATAGCCCCGATTTCACCGGCACAGAGCTGGACGCCATGCTGGTGCGCGGCAATGGCCAATGGCATGGCCTGCATGCAGAACGCCTGTTTACCGAACACCTGACCCCGATGTGCTGCCCGGAACTGGCGCGCGACTTGCACACCCCGGCCGACATGCAGCAGCACTGCCTGATTCATGCCGATGCCGGCCAGCAAGCGTGGCAAGCCTGGTGGCGGCAATATGGCAGCGGGGAAATGGCAGGGCGGCATGTCGAGTTCGACTCGCTGGAATCCGCCATCGGGGCCGCAGTGCTGGGCTACGGCATTGCGCTGGGCGACCCGCGCCTGGCACAAGACCGGCTGGCCAGTGGCGAGCTGGTGCTGCCCTTTGCCGACAGCTACACCGGCGAACTGGCGTATTTTCTGGTGATGCCAGAGCCAGGCCGCCACAGCCCCAAGCTGCGCGAACTGACGGCGGCCCTGCTGGCCCTGGCATAAGGCGGATGCCCCGGTGGGGTAAGCCGCCCGCAGCCAGTCCTCTGCGGAAAATCAGAACGCCGTCACCACCGTCACGCCCGCACCCTCAAACTTGTCCATATTCATCAGTACCTCAATAGACTGTTCAAGGCTGATGGTGCGGCCAATCAGCTGCTCCGGTGCCAGCTTGCCGGCGGCCATCATGGCGAACATGGCATCGTAACGGTGCGCCTGCATGCCGTGGCTGCCCAGGATTTCCAGCTCGTGCGCAATCACCTTGCTCATCGGAATGGCCGGGGTGCTGTGCTCGCCCAGCATCAGGCCCACCTGCACGTGCTTGCCGCGCTTGCGCAGATTGCTGATGGAGTTAAAGCAGGTTGCCGGGTGGCCCAGCGCATCCAGTGACACATGCGCACCGCCACGGCTGATGTCCATCACCGCTTCAACCACATCCGGCACCTTGCTGGCATTCACCGTAGCCACAGCCCCCAGCTTGCGCGCCAGTTCCAGCTTGTCATCCGCAATATCAATGGCAATCACATTCGCCCCGATGGCATTGGCAATCATGATGGCAGACAGGCCAACGCCACCGCAGCCATGCACCGCCACCCACTGACCGGCCGAGGTTTTGGCCTGATCCACCACCGCGTGGAACGATGTCACAAAACGGCAGCCCAGACTGGCCGCCGTGGTGAAGTCCAGCGATTCCGGCAAGGCCACCAGATTGATGTCCGCCTGATGGATGGACACATACTCGGCAAACGAACCCCAGTGGGTGAAGCCGGGCTGGAACTGGTGGTCGCACACCTGATGATGACCCGAATGGCACTCCGGGCAATGACCACAGCCCGCCACAAACGGCACGGTCACCCGATCGCCAATCTTCCATTTGCCCACCTGCTTGCCAACTGCCGTCACCACCCCGGAAAACTCATGACCGGGCACATGCGGCAGGTGAATGTCCGGGTCGTGGCCAACCCAGCCATGCCAGTCACTGCGGCACACGCCGGTTGCCATCACCTGGATGACCACACCGCTGTTGTCCGGCGTCGGGTCCGGCACGGTAGTCAGTTGCGGCGGGGCGGAAAACGATTCGTAAACAATGGCTTTCATGCAGTACTCCTCGGTGGAATGGTGCATTTATTGTGAACGTTTGCCGAGAAATTACCTGTCAGATTGCCATTGGAATAAGCCGTAATCTGAAATAGGATTTCACTGATCAAACCTCCAGTGAAAGCTTTCTTCAAAATGACCGATCTCGACAAAGTAGACCTCGCCATCGCCGACAAACTGCAACAGGATGGCCGCCTGTCCAACGCCAAACTGGCCGAGCAATTTGCCATGAGCGAAGCCTCCTGCTGGCGACGGCAGAAACGGCTGGAAGAGCTGGGCGTCATCGAGGGTTACAAAGCGGTACTGAACCGGCGCAAGCTGGGAATAGGGGTGATGGCCTTTGTGCAGATTGTCTGCACCCAGCACAGCGAAGAAGCCACCGCCGCATTCGAACGCATCATCCAGGCCTGCCCGCAGATACTGGCCTGTCACAACACCACTGGCGAAGCCGACTTCCTGCTGCAAGTAGTCGCACGGGACCTGGATGACTACAGCCGCTTTGTCGAGAAAGTACTGCGCAAATTACCGGGGGTGTTCAGCATCCGCAGCAATATCTCGCTCCGGGAAATCAAGGTGATGAACAAGCTGCCCATCACCGATATCGAGCCAGGGCATGGCTGAGTGGCCATGATCTGCGCGGGTGGGTGGTGATTGGCGGGTGAGGGGGAGGTTGTTGCTATAGGGTGGATGCCCCGCAGGGGGTATAGGATGGTGGCGCGGGGTGATTGGTCGTTGGCAGAAATTCGGCCTAAGCGGTCAGTTGCATTTGCTCGCCTTGCGTTCCGCTTTCATTAGGAAACCGGCCACCAAGCTGGCCGGTTCATAAAAGAACAATGCAATCCGTGGATTACCTGACACCTTGTCATGAACCAGGCTCAGCAACCGTCATGGTAAATATCAGCAAGCCATCGCCATGATTAGCGTAATGATGCGGTGCATCGGTACGGGCCACCGCAGCATTGCCAGCGCTTATGGTTGTCACCGTATCTGCCACGCACAATTCCAATACGCCTTGTTCAACATGGAACAGTTCAAATGTGCCATGCGGGTGACCAGGGGAGGTAAATACCTCTCCAGGATGTATTTCCCAGCGCCACAACTCCACCATGTCCGGGCCACTGGTTCCTGCCAGCAAACGTGCGCTGCCTCCTGCTGGCCCCGTCCAGAGCACTGGAATGTCCTGTTGTTCGATTACATGAATCGATGGAGTGCTGGCTACATTCACAATGTCTGCAACGGAAATGCCCAAGGCGGCTGCCAGTTTGCAAAGGATGGCAATACTGGGATTGGCATTGCCCTTTTCGATTTCCACCAGCATGCCCTTGCTGACCCCGGCCCGGCGCGAGAGCTCATCAAGGGACAGTTTCTGCTCTTTGCGATGCTGCTTGAGTCGGATGGCGAGGGCTGCGCTGATGGCTTCTGCATCCGAACCCGAATTGGTCGATATATTGACTATTTTGGACATTGGTCGTTAATATGGGATGAAGCGGTCAGTAAAGGATACCTCAATGTCGGAATTTTTACCTTCCATCAGCCCGGAAATTGCTTCAATTGCACCAGGATTCCGGGCCCTCAGCATTCGTGTAGCGGCAACCAAACTGACTGTGCCTGACTTTGGCACACAGCAGCTACAGGCGGCCTGTGGCTTTGTTCAGACAGGAGGCCCTACATGGGCAGATGCGCATTTGCAAGCATGGGCCGAGGTCTTCCGTACCTTTGGAGCCAAGCCTCAGCGCACGCCGTGTTCGGCCGAGGCCTTGCGCAAACGTGTATTGAAAGATGGCGGCTTGCCTGCCATTGACCCTGTCGTTGATCTCTACAATGCCATCAGCTTGCGCTACGCCATTCCGGTTGGAGGTGAAAATCTGTCGGCTTACATCGGCTCCCCCCGCCTCGTTATTGCCGATGGCAGCGAGCTGTTTGACACCATGAAGGCAGGCGAGCCGGCAACCGAGTCACCAGAGGTCGGGGAAGTGATCTGGCGTGATGACGCAGGCGTCACCTGCCGGCGTTGGAACTGGAGACAAGGCGTCAGAACCAGGCTCAGCGCCACTGATCAACACATGTGGTTCATTCTGGAAAGCCTGCCGCAAATGCCGCTCGAGGCACTGCACCAAGCGGGTGAAGAACTGATGCAAGGTATAGCACACATGATGCCGGGTTCGGTGATTGACTCCCATCTGATTACCTTGTCTTGCATATCAGCGGAGAATTAAACAGCCATGTTGCTTTCATTCCCATTTTTGCTGGCGGCGGTATTACTGGCCATCATCCCAGGACCCGGCATTGCTTATGTTGCAGCCAGGACAGTGTCAGGGGGAAAGGCAGAAGGTATTTCCTCTTCACTTGGTACTGCGCTAGGTGGCATGGTGCATGTCATGGCGGCGGCGCTGGGATTGTCATTGCTGATTGTCAGTTCGCCACTTGCCTATGGCTTGCTCAAATATCTTGGCGCAGCTTACTTGATCTATCTGGGTTACAAGACCTGGAATGCACCGGCAAGTAGCAGCAATACTGCAGCGGACCAGGGGCATGGTGTATGGAAGGCTTTTCGGGACGGTATCGTGGTTGAAGCCATGAATATCAAGACAGCCATGTTCTTTCTGGCCTTCATCCCGCAATTCATCCAGCCACAACAATCAGCCACAGTCCAGTTTGTGTTGATGGGTTCGGTATGTGTCCTATTGAATACCAGCGCAGACCTGATTGCCGTCTTTCTTGCTCATCAACTGGTATCCGGCAGTAGTGGCAAAGCACTTCGTGCCAGACTCATGACACGTGTCTCAGGCTCAATTATGGTCGTGCTGGGCTTGATGGTTGCGTTGGCGAGTCATTCATGAACGAATGTGGTGCAATTGCCCTGATGGCAGCAAATGGAGATATCTATGTACTTGCCTGAACACTTTGCTCAGACGGACATTTCAGCTCTGCATGACACCATTACTGCACACCCATTTGGTAGCCTGATCACACACGGGACATCCGGGCTGGACGCCAATCACTTGCCATTCGAACTATTGCGCAACGAGGGAACACTGGGGGTGCTCAATGCACATATCGCCAGACGAAACCCCTTGTGTAGTGAAGTAAGTGATGGAGATGAAGTCCTGGTGACATTCCGGGCGGCGGATGCTTATGTATCACCCCATTACTATCCCAGCAAACAGGAAACTCAGCGCCAGGTTCCAACCTGGAACTACATGGTAGTGCATGCCCATGGACAGATCCGCTTTATCGACGATGACAAGTTTCTGAGAGCCGTGGTGGGTAGGCTGACCAAAATGCATGAAGGCAAGCAGCCTGTCCCTTGGAAAATGGCAGATGCGCCACCGGACTATCTGCAAGATCTGCTGAAAAATATTGTCGGTATTCAGATTGGCATTACCCGTTTAATCGGAAAAAACAAGCTGGGACAGGATGAGGAATTAAAAGATATGCGAGGAGCCGGGCAGGCGCTCCAGCTGGAAAGCTTCACTGATAGTCATGTCATTGGTAGCGCAATGTTGGAACTGGCGAGGCAAAGAAAATAGCGCACACTAGAATCTTGATATTTTTTTGTAACCACTGGTTTGTATTGCCTCTTCTTTCGTCTCACAGAGCACGAGAACGACTGAAAACCTTACAAAAGCGGAAGCCAATAATCTGTCGGTGAATGACCGCTTTGGCCGGAGGCTGTGTGAAAACGTCCATGGGATTATGATGTTTACAGCTCCACGCCGAGGGTTGCGCCATGACACGGTTTATCCAAGGA
>NZ_JACAXB010000039.1 GCF_013391415.1 Aquitalea sp. LB_tupeE | reverse complement strand
GTCCAGGGTGTAGGCGAGGGCGACGCGGGCCGGGTCGCGGCTGTTCCAGGCGTCTTCGGCCAGCCGCACTTTCAGGGCGGCGCTGGTGGAGTCAAACGGGGGTAGGGGTGGGCGGTTCATGGTGGGCTCCGGGTAGCTTGCCCCGGCGGGTGCCGGGGCGGTGGGTCAGGCGCTAAAGGGCTGGATAGCAGGGAAGTCGATATCGGTATCGGCGACCGAGTTGATGTAGTTGGTCCAGCTGTTGAGTGCAACGTGCTGCACGATTTCGATGATCTGCGCTTCGTCATACCCCGCTTGCTTGACGGCCAGCAGTGCCTCGCGCCCGACATGGCCGCGCTCGCGTGCCACTTGCGCGGCAAAGCGCACGGCGGCATCGGCCTTGGGGTCGTTGGAGGTGCTGCGGCGGTTGGCCAGGATTTCGGTCTCGTCCAGCCTGGCCAGGTTCTTGCCCAGGTAACTATGGGCGGACAGGCAATAGGCGCAGCGGTTGATTTCGGCCACGGCCAGCGCAATGCGCTCGCGGGTTTGGGCCGGCAGGCTGCCGCGCCCCAGTGCGGCGGACAGGGCGAGGTAGCCTTCCAGCGCTTGCGGGCTGTTGGCCACCAGACGGAACAGGTTGGGGACAAGGCCAAACTGTTGGTTGACGGCTTCCAGCATGGCTTGCGAGGCGGCCGGGGCATCGGCGATGGTGGCCGGGATGGTGAGATGGGACATGGGGTGCTTCCGTTCGGGGTGGTGGTGACAGTCCAGACAATACCTGCCTTCATATGACGTGATAATCCGCTAGAATGGGGAATCACTATCCCGGAAATTGAGAATATGGCCGATAGGCTGGAAGCCATGGCGCTGCTGGTGGCGGTGGTGGATGCCGGTGGATTTTCGGCAGCGGCGCGGCGGCTTGCACTGCCGCTGGCCACCGTCAGCCGCAAGGTGGCGGAACTGGAAAGCTATCTTGGCGTGCAGTTGTTGCAGCGCTCCACCCGGCATATCGCGCTGACCGAAGCCGGGCGCAGTTACGTGGAGGCGTGTCGGCGCATTCTGGACGATGTCAACGAAACCGAACGCGCCGCCGGTGGCGAATATGCCGCGCCCAAGGGGGAGTTGGTGATCACCGCGCCGGTGGTGTTTGGCCGCCTGCACCTTACACCGGTGGTGGTGGACTTTCTCAAGCACTACCCGGACATCAATATCCGCCTGCAACTGGGTGACCGGGTGTCGCATTTGCTGGAGGAGCATATTGATCTGGCGGTGCGTATTGGCCCGCTGCCGGACAGCAGCCTGGTGGCCACCAGGGTGGGGGCGGTGCGCCAGGTGGTATGTGCCTGCCCGGAATACTTGGCGCTACGCGGCCTGCCTACGGTGCCGGAGGATGTCAGCCAGCACGACTGCATCAGCTATGACGCGCTGGCTGGTACGCAAGCCTGGCCATTCTATATAGGTAATGCGGTTTCACTTATACCCATCAATACCAGGCTTATCGTCAACGGGGCCGAAGCAGCGCTGGATGCCGCTTGCGGCGGCCTGGGCCTCACCCGTGTGTTGTCTTACCAGTGCGAACCGGCCCGGCGGGCGGGCAAAGTGCAGATTGTGCTGGCGGATTATGAAGCGGCGGCATGGCCGGTGAGCCTGGTGTATGCGGCGCAGGGCAGGTTGCCCATCAAGCTGCGTGCCTTTCTGGACTTTGCCGCCCCGCGTTTGCGCGCGCGCCTGGCCGCGGGGTGAGGGCCTGGATGGTACTGGCGTGATTGTCGACTGCTAAACAGCACTGCAAAACAGCCGTGCTAGCATGACGGGCTATGCACGATGTATGGATTTGATCAGGAGACCGGCATGCCCGCTCGCCAACCGTGAAGTGAGTCATCAAGGGCGAGTTTATGAGCAATTCCATTTCCATGCTGATGCTGGATCTGCCAACGGTGCTGTTTTTGTATTCGACATCGTTGATTGCCGGCACTTGCGCTGTATTGAATGCATGGCGTCACCAGCGCAATGAAACCGGGCTTGGGCGGATTGCGCTGGCGCTGGCCGTGCTGGCAGTCGGGGGTGTGCTGGCGGGGCTGAGCGAGCTTGAGCTGCTGCCCTGGCCGTTCTTGTGGCGCTATGTGCATTTTGTGCTTGGCGTTGGCGGCTATGCTGCCCTGTGGAGCGGTTTGGCCGAGCTGAGCAGCCCGCGTTGGCGTGCCTGGCGGCTGCGGGTGGCCCTGGTGCCGCTGCTGTGGCTGCTGGTCGGCATGTTTACCGGCTTTATCGCCCACAATGAGCAGCGTGCGGCGGTGTTTCATTTCAATGCGTTTTCCTTCCTGCTGGCGGCGGCATTCTGCATGTGGCATGACCGTCGTGCAGAGCCGCTGGCTTCCAGACTGCTGCTTAGCCTGACGCTGTTGGTCAGTGCCCTGCTATATGGCAGCGAGTGTTACTGGATAGTGAGCAGTGCCTGGTCCCGGCAACTGCTGTCTTGGGCTTTCTTCGCGCAGATCATCTGCAATTTCATCCTGGTGTTGCTGGTGCTGACCATTCTGTCCGAGCGCTCTGCAGTCAGGCTGCGGCAGGCCAGTGAACGGGACGAACTGACCGGTGTGGGGAATCGCCGTTACCTGTTTGCCCGCTTGCCTGCGCAGGCCGAGGCGGGTAACGCCATCATCATGGCGGATATCGACCACTTCAAACGCGTGAATGATTGCTTTGGCCATTTGGGTGGGGATCGGGTGTTGGCGGTGGCTGCGCAGGCGCTGCAAGCCACATTGCGGGAGCAGGACCTGATTGCCCGCTTTGGCGGCGAGGAGTTTGTCATTTTCCTGGCGCAGGTGAATCAGGCCGAGGCCCGCCGCCTGGCAGAGCGACTACGCTTGCAGTTGGCTGCGCAGGAAATCGATATGGCTGGTGAAAAATGCAAGGTCACCGTCAGTATTGGTCTGGTCTGGCTGGATGGCCCCGGCCGCAGCTGGGATGAGTGGCTGAATCTGGCGGATGCCGCCTGTTATCAGGCCAAGCAGCAGGGGCGGAACAAGGTGTGCGAGCACGAAGTATAGGTGCGAGGCTTGTGGTCATGAAGGGCTGCTGCTTGGGGTGACGGTCTATATCGTTTGGTCGGCAGCAAACCCGGCAGCCGGCCTGACATCGGCTGCCGGGTTTGCTGCCGTTTCACCCCCGCCGCCGTGGCGGAAGGCTACAAATGAAAACGAGCGGTAATATCTTGCAGATTATGGGAAAGCGCACTTAACTGGGCCGATGTGGTGGCCAGTTCTTCTACGGTGGCGCTGTTTTCTTCCGCCATTTGTGACACGCGCTCCATGTTTTGCGCCAGGCTCTGGCTGGCCACGCGTTGTTCGCTCAGTGCGCCGGTGATGTTGGCAATGCTGCGTTCGATGGCTTGCGTGCTGTTGCCAATGCGCTCGATGGTTTGGGAGGCCAGTTCGGTACTGCTGCTGACCGCTTCCACACTTTCCAGACTGGAATTCATGCTGCCGACGACCCGGCCCACGCCGTGCTGGATGGCGTTGACCATCTGGGTGATTTCCTGTGCCGAGCTGGTGGTGCGTTCCGCCAGTTTGCGTACTTCATCGGCCACCACGGCAAAGCCGCGGCCCATTTCACCGGCACGTGCCGCTTCAATGGCGGCATTCAGTGCCAGCAGGTTGGTTTGGTCAGCTACATCGCGAATCACCGTGACAATGCTGCCAATCTGCTGCACCTCGGTACTGAGCATGTTCATTTGGGAGGAGGTGCCGCTGACGGCCTGGCTGACGTCCTTGATGCGGGTGACCGAATCAATGACTTCCTTGCCGCCGTCTCGGGCCAGGCTGCCGGTGGTGCGGGACTGGCGGGTGGCTTCGTCCGAGTTGTCGGCAACATGGTTGATGCTCACGGTAAGCTGTTCGATGGTGGCGGCGGCTTCTGCGGTGGCTTCGGCCTGGTGTTGTGCGCCACTGGCAACTTGCTCGGCCATGCTGGACAGCTCGCTAGCCGAGTCAGACACATTGTGCGCATTCAGCTGAATGGCCTGCACAATGTCACGCAGCCCCTGGCGCATTTCCTGAATGCCACGCGCTATCTGGATGGCTTCGTCGCGCGCGGGCGGATAGTTTTCGTCCTGACCGGCCAGGTTGCCATTGCGGATTTGTTCCACCAGCCGGGCAGACTGCTTCAGTGGCAGGGTAATCAGCCGTGCAATGAACAATGCGCTGCCTATGGCCAGCAACAGGGCGATGCCGCCTACGGTCAGCATGCTGACCATGGCGTTGTGGTGGGCGCTGGCCGCATCCAGCATGGCTTTTTGCATCAGCCCTTCCTGAAAATCGGCAAACTCCTTCAGGCTGGCCATGTAGGCGGCATTGGCCGGGGCAATTTTCTGTTTCACCACATCCGCGGCTTCTGCCGTCTTATGGCTGCGGATCAAGGGGTATACCTGCTGCTGTGCACCCTGCAGCGCCTGGTTTTTTTCACGCATGCTGGCAAACAGCGCTTTGCCCTTGGCGGTGGAGAGCAGTTTTTCCACCTGTTCCATGGCCGCGGCCTTCTCTGCGTTCAGACTGTTGACCTTGCTCAGGTACTCTTCGGTGTCGCCCGCACTGTAAATGACGGCATTGCGTATTTGGCGGCCAATATCCAGCGTCTTGATGGTAAGGGTGCTGGTGAGGGCAATTTTCGGGTAGCGGTCCTGGGTGATGTCCAGCATTTTGCTGTTGATGGTTTGCATATTACTGATGGCGGTAAACAGCAACATCAGCATCAGGGTAATGACCAAGGTAAAACCTGCAAGCAACTTCTGTCTGACAGTGAATTGGCTGAGCATGATATTTCCCGAGCGAGTGATTGGGAGGCAGCATCTGTCTATCGGTTTTGGCTCACTGCTGTTTAAAGGAAATAGCGATCAATATCAGCAGCATCCATTCCTGTTCATAGTTGAGGGAAAAAGCTGCCGCAAGGCGGACTGTCCGCAAAGACGGATAGTTGATGTCATATATCAGGCGCATGGCGGATGCGCGATGCAAGACTGGCTGCTGGTGACGAGGGTGAGGCGAGAGGGGGGGCTGCTGCGGCCGGTGTGGCGCGCAGCAGCCGGGTCAGGTTTAGAGCGGCTAACAAAATAGCGTAGCGTCCCTGGGGCAAGGCGGCGCAACGCAGCAGCAGGTTTTTTGTTCGCTGCTCTTAGTCAGCCTGGCGGTTGGCTTCCATCACGGTCAGCGCAGCCATATTGATGATACGGCGCACGGTGGAGCTGGAAGTGAGGATGTTCACCGGCGCATTGACGCCCAGCAGGAAGGGGCCGACGGCCACATTGCTGCCCGCGGCGGTCTTCAGCAGGTTATAGGCGATGTTGCCGGCATCCACATTGGGGCAGACCAGCAGGTTTGCCGCACCTTTCAGGCGTGACATCGGCAGGATGTTCATGCGCAGCGCTTCATCCAGTGCGCAGTCGCCGTGCATTTCGCCGTCTACTTCCAGTTCCGGGGCGCGCTGGCGAATCAACTCCAGTGCCTGGCGCATCTTGCTGCCGGAGGCCGAGCTGCCGGAGCCGAAGTTGGAGCGCGACAGCAGTGCGGCCTTGGGCTTCATGTGCAGTAGCGTCATTTCCTCGGCGGCGGCCACGGTGAATTCGGCAATCTGCTCGGCCGTGGGGTTGTCGTTGACGTGGGTGTCCACCAGCGCCACGGTCTGTTTTTCCAGCAGCAGAATGTTCATGGCGGCGTAGGTTTCCGAGCCCGGTTTCTTGCCGATCACCTGATCGATGTAATGCAGGTGGTCCTGATAGCCGCCCACCGTGCCGCAGATCATGCCGTCGGCGTCACCCAGCCGTACCATCATCGCGCCAATCAGGGTCAGGCGGCGGCGCATTTCCACGCGGGCCATTTCCTTGGTTACGCCGTCACGGCACATCAGTTCCCAGTAGCTGGTCCAGTACTGGTGGAAGCGTTCGTCGTATTCCGGGTTGGTGACTTCCACATCCTCGCCCAGACGCAGGCGCAGGCCGAATTTTTCGATACGCGCCAGCAGCACTTCCGGACGGCCCACCAGGATGGGACGTGCCAGCTTTTCATCCACGATCACCTGCACGGCGCGCAGCACGCGTTCGTCTTCGCCTTCGGTAAACACGATGCGGGTTTTGCCGCCTTCGCGTACCAGCTTCTTGGCGGCGGCAAACAGCGGTTTCATGAAGCTGCCGGAGTGGTAGACAAACTGTTGCAGCTGCTCGGTATAGGCGTCGAGGTTGGCAATTGGCCGGGTGGCTACACCGCTTTCCATGGCTGCCTTGGCCACGGCCGGGGCAATGCGCACGATCAAGCGCGGGTCGAAGGGTTTGGGAATCAGGTATTGCGGGCCAAAGGACAGGTCGTAGCTGCCATAGGCGGCGGCGACTACTTCGTTCTGTTCTTCTTCAGCCAGGCCGGCAATGGCGTATACCGCAGCCACTTCCATCTCGCGGCTGATGGTGGTGGCTCCCACGTCCAGCGCGCCACGGAAAATATAGGGGAAGCACAGGACGTTATTGACCTGGTTGGGGTAGTCGGAACGGCCGGTGGCCATGACTACGTCGTCACGCACGGCATGGGCTTCTTCCGGCAGGATTTCCGGAGCAGGGTTGGCCAGCGCCAGAATCAGCGGGCGGGCGGCCATCTGTGCCACCATGTCCGGCTTGAGCACGCCGCCAGCGGACAGGCCGAGGAAAACATCGGCTCCGGCAATGACTTCGCGCAGGGTGCGGGCGTCGGTGGGCTGGGCAAAGCGGGTCTTGGCCGGGTCCATCAGCACGGTGCGGCCCTGGTAGACCACGCCTTCAATGTCGGTGACCCAGATGTTTTCCAGCGGCAGGCCCAGATGCACCATCAGGTCCAGGCAGGTAAGGGCGGCAGCACCGGCGCCGGAGGTGACGACTTTTACCTGGCGGATGTCCTTGCCCACGACCTTGAGGCCGTTGATGAAGGCGGCGGCCACGGTAATGGCGGTGCCGTGCTGGTCGTCATGGAAGACCGGAATCTTCATGCGTTCGCGCAGCTTGCGTTCCACTTCGAAGCATTCCGGGGCCTTGATGTCTTCCAGATTGATGCCGCCAAAGGTGGATTCCAGGCTGGCGATGATGTCCACCAGCTTGTCCGGGTCGGTTTCGTTGATTTCGATGTCGAATACGTCCACGCCGGCAAACTTCTTGAACAGCACGGCCTTGCCTTCCATCACCGGCTTGGAGGCCAGTGCGCCGATATTGCCCAGGCCCAGTACGGCGGTTCCGTTGGTGATGACACCCACCAGATTGGAGCGGGCGGTAAAGCGGCTGGCATTGAGCGGGTCGGCGACGATTTCCTCACACGCTGCAGCCACGCCGGGGGTATAGGCCAGCGCCAGGTCACGCTGGGTCACCAGCGGCTTGCTGGCGTTGACGGCGATTTTGCCCGGGGTGGGAAATTCGTGGTAATCCAGTGCTGCCTGACGATCGGTGGTATCCATGTCGCAATCTCTCCAGTGGGGTGGGCTGGTGGCTGTCTGTTGTGCCGCGCTGCCCGGTTGGCTGCAAGGCTTGCCGGGTGGCCCGTCCTTGCGAATGTGGCCATTTTAGACAGTAAACATAAGCTGGTTATTTTGATTTACTATCATCCCATAATGTTTACCTTATGGAGTGCGGCGATATGACGGGCATTAATGGCGAAGAAGTGCTGCGCCGCTTGAGTTCGCGCCTGAAAATGCGGCATCTGATTCTGCTGCTGAATATCCGGCAGTACGGCTCTTTGACGCGGGTTGCTGAACAAATGGCCAGCAGTCAGCCTGCCATTACCAGTGCGCTGGCCGAGCTGGAAAGCATGTTCGGCGCGCCCTTGTTCGACCGGTCGGTGCGCGGCATGGCCCCCACTGCGCTGGGCAAGCTGGTGCTGGCGCGGGCCCAGGCGATGATTCACGACCTGGGGCATCTGGTGCGCGACATGGAAAGTGCGGTGGCCGGTTTTGATGCTCACCTGCACGTGGGGGTGATTCCCTTTATCTCCGGGCGTTTGCTATCGGCCGCCATTCGCCGTGCAATGCCGGAGGACAGCAAAGGCCTGACCGTCACCATTCACGAAGGCACCAGCGACCAGCTGTTGCCGCAATTGCAGGACCACACGCTGGATATCGTGATTGGCCGGGCATCCTCCACGGTGGACCTGGCCGGGGTGGAGTTCTGCCTGCTGTATCGCCAGCAGCCACGCTTGATTGCCAGTCGCCGGCTGGCCGCCCAGTTGGGGCGGGTGCGGCTGGACTGGCAGCAGCTGGTCACACTGGACTGGATTCTGGGTGCGCCCAATACGCCGATGCGCGAGCAGGTGGCTGACATTTTTCTGGCTGCCGGGGTTGCGCCACCGTCGCCCATTGTCGAGAGTTATTCTTCCAAGCTGATTGGCGAGATGATTGTGGCCAGCGAGCGGGCGGTGTCGATTGTGCCGGCTGATATTGCCGAAGAACTGGTGCGCACTGCCGGGCTGGCCATCGTGCCGTATTCGTTTGACTGGACCTTGCCGCCGATTGCCATGTTCACCCGGGCCGGGACGCAGTCCCGTCCCTTGCAGCAGTTTGCCGAGGCTTTGCGCCAGTTGTGTGCCGATGTCTGAGTGGCGTAGGAGCCTTGCTGCAGCGGCAAGGTAAATTTTTCCCTGATGGCATATGTGCTTGGCGACTGCGCTTATAATATGAATTTGCAGCCAGCGTCCTTCGTAGCCTGTCATGTATCAGCCCGGCATGGCCGTGGCAGCAGACAGCAGTTGCGGTCACGTTTGCCACTTGCCGGCAGGGCAGGGCACAGTCATTTATTAAGGCGGTTTATGCAGCAAGGCATGCTTGAAAGAATATGGCGCGAGTCATTGAAAAACTACGCTGTTGGCTTGCTGGTGAATCTGGCAGCCATTCTGGCCATTACCTATATCCTGTCTGACGATACTTCCCGTTTTGTCCTGAACTGGTCCGGTGCGGCCTTGACGCTGACTACCTTGCGCTTTGCCCAGTTTTTGCATGCTGCCAGACGCTATCGGCAAACCCATACTTTCTTGTTGGTTGACAGCTTTTACCTGAATCTGGGGCTGGTGTGTGCTGGTGGCTTTTGGGCGGTGCTGGGCTGGTGGGGAATTGACCATTACCAGGGCGCGCAGCAGTTTGCCATCATCGTGATCCTGGCCGCGATGGCCGGAGGGGCCACCGGTACGCTGTCCTCACTCAAGATTGCCGGCAAAGCGTATATTCTGCTGCTGGTGCTACCCGCCTGCATCCGGCTGTTGCAGACGGGTATTCATTCCTATCTCACGCTGGGTGTGCTGGGCGTCATTTTTGCCTGGGTGATGATGATCAGTCACCAGAACAACTACAAGCTGGTGCGTCGCAGCATCGGACTTGCCTTGTCCAACAAGGGTCTGCTGGATGAGGTTTCTTCCATGGCGGAAGAGTTGAAGCAGGAAAACGACACCCTGGAAGCCAGGGTGGAAGAAAGAAGCAAGGACTTGTTGCGGCTGGCTTATTACGATGAGCTGACCGGCCTGTTAAACCGCCACGGGGTGTTCAACCTGGTGAAGTACTTTGGCATCACCCCCGGCAATGTCACGGTTTTCCTGATCAATCTGGCGCGCTTCAAGCAAATCAACGACGGCATGGGCCACGAGGCCGGCGATATGGTGCTGCGGCAGGTGGCGCAGCGGCTGGAGGCGTTGGCGTCGCAGCTGAACCAGGATATTTTCGGTAATGTCGATTGTCAGGTAGGGCGCTGGGGAGGCGATGAGTTCATTTTCTACTTCTCCCGTCTGGGGGATGGTGCGCTGACGCCACAGGAAGTGGGGTCGCTGCTGAAAGACGAAATCAACCAGCGCATGCAGGTGGCAGGCAAGACCATCAGCGTGGACGTCAATATCGGCGCAGTGTCCGAGCAGGACTGCGACAACCCCAATAATCTGTTTTTGTATGCTGATATTGCTGCCGGTGAGGCGCGTCAAAGCGGCCATGTGGTGTTCTTTACCCCCGGCATGCGCGAACAGCTGCGGCGCAAGACCACGCTGGCACAGGACTTGCGCATGGCCATCGGCAATGGCCAGCTGTCCATCGTCACCCATAATATTGTCTCGGCCGAGGATCACTCGCTGGCATCCTGTGAAATCCTGTCGCGCTGGGCGCACCCCGAGCTGGGCGATATCTCGCCGGTGGAGTTCATTCCGGTGGCCGAAGAAAGCGGCACCATCGTGGAACTGGGGGACTGGGTGATCCATCAGGCCATGGCCGCACAGCCGCAGCTGGAACGCATGGCAGGCAAGCCGGTGAAGGTGGCGGTGAATGTGTCGCTCTATCAGCTGCTGCAGGAAGACTTTGTCGACAAGCTGATGCTGTTTACCAGCGGTGATTTTGCCCCGCAAAACCTGATTGTCGAGTTGACCGAAAGCGTGTTTCACGAAGACGAAATCGCGCTGGTGAAACAGGCACTGTTCAAGATCAAGCAGCTGGGTGTGGAAATTCATATTGATGACTTCGGCACCGGCTATTCTTCGTTCTCGCGCATTTGTGAGCTGCCGATTGACGCCATCAAGATCGACAAGGCCTTCATCCAGTCCGAAGACGAAAAGAACATCGCCATCATCGAAGCCGTGGTATTCATCGCCCGGCGACTGAAGATACGCGTGATTGCCGAAGGCATTGAAAGCCAGGATCAGGCGGAAAAAATGCGCATGCTGGGCGTGAACGAACTGCAAGGCTTTTTCTTTGGCAAACCGGCCGCGCTCCCTTCCATACAGTGACAATGTCTGGCGCCATGCGCCGCTGAACTTGTCTGCCCGCCACAATATGGGTACGTGGCCACTATCTCACCCCGACCAGGCTCTGCCGCATGCTTGACGCTTTTTTCATCTTTACCGACAGCCGCACACTGCCGCTATTGCCCGGCATCTATCAGCCCTGGCTGGTAGCCCTGTCCATACTGGTGGCCATTGTCACCTCGGTGGTCACCCTGTTCATGGCTGGGCTGGCTGCGCGCACACTGTCGCGCAGCCAGCGCCAGATGGCGCTGCTCAGCGGTGCCTTGTTCCAGGGCATCGGCATCTGGGCCATGCATTTCGTCGGCATGCTGGCCTTTGATTTGTGCACTTCGGTGCGATACGACCTGCCATTAACCTTGCTATCCATCCTGCCTGCCTTCTGTGCTTCCTGGGTGACGCTCAATATGCTGGCCTCCCCCCGGGTCAGCCGCCCGCAATTGTTGCTGGGCGGCCTGCTGGTGGGGGCGGGGATAGGCGGCATGCACTACACCGGCATGGCGGCCATGCAGATGGCGCCCATCCTGCGTTATGCGCCGGGCTGGTTCGTGTTTTCGCTGCTGATTGCCATTTTGCTGGCCACCCTGTCGCTATGGATACGCTTCGGCCTGCGCCAGCTGGCCCGCCTGGGCGAGGGCAGAACCAATCTGCTGGCCGGTTGCATCATGGGTTTTGCCATTGCCGGCATGCACTACAGCGGCATGCTGTCGGCCCGTTTCATCGGCGTGGCAGAGCCGGCAGGCCGGGTAATGGCGGAAAACGGCAAGATGGCTGCCGTGGTGGCCTTGCTCACCCTGTGTGCCGGGGTGCTGGTGCTGGCGGGTAATGCCCTGCTGCGCTACCGCCAGCTGGCGGCGGAAAAATCCGCAGGCGAGGCGCGCTTGCAGGCGGTGGTGGATACCGCGGTGGACGGCATCATCAGCATGGATGCCCGTGGCCGGGTGCTGGAAATGAACCGGGCGGCCGAGTTGATGTTTGGCTGGCAGTCCGCCGAGCTGGTGGGCCGCAATATCAATATGCTGATGCCCGAGCCTTACCGCTCCGGTCACGATGCTTATCTGGCGCATTACCTGCAAACGGGTGATGCCCGGGTAATCGGTGTGGGGCGCGAAGTCAGCGCGCGGCGCAAGGACGGCTCGGTGTTTCCCATCCGGTTGGCGGTAGGCCGGGTGGATACCGGGCGCGAGCCGATGTTTGTCGGCTTTGTCACCGACATCAGCGAACGCACGGCCATGGAGCGCGAACTCAAACTGCGCGAAAGCCAGTACCGCACCCTGATTGACAATATGCCCGGAGTGGCTTTTCGCAGCCGGGTGGATCAGGACTGGAGCAAGATTTTCATCAGCGACAGCATTAGCGAACTGTGCGGCTGGCCGGCGGCCAGCTTTGTCGATGGCAGTATCAGCCTGCTGTCCATCATGCACCCGGACGATGTCCAGCGCGTGCGCGATACCGTAAGCCAGGCGGTTCGCGACAGGCATTCCTATGTGGTGGAGTACCGGCTGTTTCACATGGCGGGTGGCGAGCGCTGGGTGTCGGAAAGTGCCGGCATTGTGTTTGACCTGGACGAGCAGCCGCAGTGGCTGGACGGGGTGATGATAGACATCACCGACAGCCGCCTGCGTGCGGCGGAATACGAGGGCGTGGTGTATGCCATCCGTCAGGCGCTGGCGGTGGTGGAGTTCGACATGAGCGGCCATATCCTCACCGCCAATGACAGCTTTCTGGCACTTACCGGCTACCGGCTGGACGAGCTGCAAGGCAGGCACCACCGCGTGCTGTGCCAGCCGGAGGAAGTGGCATCCAGCGCTTACCAGACCTTCTGGTCCGGCTTGCGTGCCGGGCAGTTTCAGAGTGGTGAATTCCTGCGTCAAGGCAAGGATGGCCGCCAGGTATGGATTCAGGCGGTGTACAACCCGATTCTGGATCTGGACGGCAAGCCCTGCAAAGTGGTGAAACTGGCCAGCGACGTGACCGACCGCAAGCATATGGAGCAAGACCTGATGGCCGCGCGCGACCGCGCCGAGCAGGCCTCCGCCGCCAAAGGCATGTTCCTGGCCAATATGAGTCATGAAATCCGCACCCCGATGAATGCCATCATCGGCTTTGCCCAATTGCTGCTGGATGGCAACTTGCAGCCGGAGCAGCGCCGTCACCTGCAAACCATCAATCAGTCCGCCCGGGCGTTGCTGGGCCTGCTCAACGGCGTGCTGGACACCGCCAAGCTGGAACGTGGTGCGCTGGAGCTGGACGAGGCCGACTACGCGCTGCACGAGCTGTGCCAGCAACTGGTGGATGCCTTTGCCCTGCAAGCGCGCGACAAACAACTGGTATTGCAGCTGGACTATGCGGCGGACTGCCCGGATCTGCTATATGGCGACGTATTGCGCATGCGGCAAATCCTCACCAACTTGCTGGGCAATGCCGTCAAGTTTACCGAGCACGGCCAGGTGGTGCTGCAGGTGCGCTGTCAGGCCGATCGCTTACACATCTCGGTCAGTGACAGCGGCATCGGCATTGCGCCAGACCGTCTGGACAGCATCTTCGCCCCGTTCAGCCAGGCGGATGCCAGCATGGCGCGCCGCTTTGGCGGGACCGGGCTTGGCACCACCATTGCCCGCCAGCTGGTGGAGCTGATGGGCGGCAGCATCGGGGTACGCAGCCAGCTGGGTGTGGGCACCACGTTTGACATCAGCCTGCCGCTGCAAGCCGCCTGTGGCAGTCAGCAGCCCGGCACCGCAACACCAACGCTGGCCTTGCCGCCGTTACGGGTATTGGCGGTGGATGATGTGCCGGAAAACCTGGAACTGCTGCAACTGATGCTGCAACGTGAAGGCTTGCAGGTGACCACCGCTGGTGGCGGGGCCGAGGCGGTGGCCCTGCACGCGGACCAGCGCTTTGATGTGGTGCTGATGGACGTGCAGATGCCGGAAGTGGACGGACTGGAAGCCACCCGCCAACTGCGTGCACAAGAAGCGCACAGCGGACAGCCGCCCACGCCGGTGATTGCACTGACTGCCAGCGTGCTCAGTCAGGACCGCAAGGATGCCGAAGCGGCGGGCATGAACGGCTTTGCCGTCAAGCCGCTGGACATGGCCAGCCTGCGGCAGGAAATTGCCCGCGTCACCGGCCTGTCCGGCGCGGTGGCCGATGTCAGTCGCAGCAACAGTCAACAATTGGCGCTCATCGACTGGGACGGCGCACTGGCGCGCTGGGGCGAGCGTGAGGTACTGGTGGAGCGTATTCGCCGTTTCCTGGCCGACAATCAAGCGCAGCTGGCTGCGCTGGCAGACGCCGATGCCGTCAGCTGTCGCCAACAAGCGCACCGCTTGCGTGGGCTGGCGGCCAACCTGGGCCTGGCACAATTGCAGCAACAGCTGGCCGGGGTGGAGCAAGCCGCGGCCTGCAGCCCGGCGCAGGCCGAGGCCATCGATACCATCATGGCTGGCCTGGCCGCCGCCTTGCCTGCATCCGGCACAGCGCTTGTCACTGAGGTGGCAGACAGCACAGCCGCGCCATTGCCTGCCGCCGCCCGGCCCTGGCTGCAACGGGTGATGGCAGCTTGCGGGCAAGCCAGCCTGGACGACGAAGCCATGCAGGCCTTGGCCGCATTATTGCCCGCCGCCAGCTTGCACGCCTTGCAGGCTGCGCTGGATGATTTTGATTTTGATGCAGCCTTGCAGGCTGCGCATGCACTGATGCCGGACGCCGCCGGAGAAACGGAAGCACCATGAGCCCTATCGAAGACACGCGCCCCTGCCTGCTGCTGGTGGATGACGAGCCGAATAATCTGCAAGTCTTGCGCCATATCCTGCAGGACCACTACCGCCTGCTGTTTGCCCGCGATGGCGAAAAAGCCCTGCAACTGGCGGCGTCTTCTACGCCAGATTTGATCCTGCTGGACGTGATGATGCCCGGCATGACCGGGCTGGAAGTATGCCGCCAGCTCAAACAAAACCCGCAGACGGCGGCGCTGCCGGTGATTTTCGTGACGGCGCTGAGTGACAGCAAGGACGAAGCGGAAGGCTTTGCCGCCGGTGCCGTGGACTACATCAGCAAGCCGGTCAGCCCGCCCATCGTACTGGCGCGGGTACGTACCCATCTGTCACTGGTGCGGGTGGAGGAACTGGTGGAAACCCGGCTGCAGATCATCCAGCGGCTGGGGCGGGCGGCCGAATTCAAGGATAACGAAACCGGCCTGCATGTAATCCGCATGAGCCATTACTCGCGGCTGCTGGCGCTGGCCGCCGGTTATGGCGAGCGCTTTGCCGACGAGTTGCTCAATGCCGCGCCCATGCACGATATCGGCAAGATCGGCATTCCGGATGCCATCCTGCTCAAGCCGGGCAAGCTGGACGCGGATGAGTGGAACATCATGCGCAGCCATGCCGAAATCGGTGCCCGCATCATTGGTGAAGACAAATCCAGCCTGTTGCAGATGGCTGCCACCATTGCGCTCGGTCATCACGAACGCTGGGATGGCACGGGCTATCCGCAGGGTCTGCAGGGCGCAGCCATTCCGCTGGCGGCGCGTATTGTGGCTATTGCCGATGTGTTTGACGCGCTGACCAGCAAGCGGCCCTACAAACATGCGTGGACGGTGGACGAAGCGTTTGCGCTGATTGAAAGCGAAGCGGGTAAGCATTTTGACCCGGCGCTGGCGGCCTGTTTCCTCGGCTTGCGGGCCGAGCTGGAAACCATACGCCAGCGCTGGCAGGAGACAGTCTGAGAGGGGCCGGATAGCTGGCCTGTCAGGACAGGTATTCGGAAATTTCGATCAGGTTTTCGTCCGGGTCGCGCAGGTAAACCGAGCGGATTTTGCCGGTGGCACCGGTACGGCCTACCGGGCCTTCAATGATGGTCAGCCCTTTTTCTTGCAGATTGGCAATTACCGCGTCCAGCGGCTGGCTGGCAATGAAGCACAGGTCCAGTGCACCGGGGGTGGGCAGCGCAGCCTTGGGCTCGAACTCCTTGCCCTTTACGTGGATATTGATTTTCTGCGTGCCAAACTTCAGCGCCAGTCGTTCCACCGGCGGCGTGCCGCCAATGAATTTTTCCAGCGTCATGCCCAGGCCGTCACAGTAAAAAGCCAGGCAGTCATCCAGGCGGGCGGTGGTGAGGACCAGGTGGTCAAGATGGCTGATCATGCGGCAAGACTCCATAAACAGGCGGGCTGTCCATCTTGCTGCATAGCGCCATCCCGGCGCAATCCCTGTTTGGCAGGACAGCGGGCCGCGCAGGCAACAAGCCGCTGTCCTGCGTGCGGCCTAGTGGCTGGCAAAGCGCGCCAGTTCACGCTCCCAGTCCAGTGGCGCGGTGCGGATGTCACGATCCGCGTCGCGAATGGCATCGGCGGGCAGGAACCAGTTGACTTCAAACAGCAGTCCGTCCGGGTCGTGGCCGTACACGCTCTTGAACAAACCGTGGTCTTCTTCCAGGCCCAGCTTGCCCAGCGCCTGCAACTGGTCGCGGATGCGCTTGAGTTCCAGCAGGGTATCCACTTCCCACGCCAGGTGGTACAGGCCGGCCGGCGGCTCGTTGGCCCCCGGGGTTTCACCGCGTGCGCTGAACACGCCAGCGCGTTGCTGGCCCTGATTGCGGGCGAACAAGGCCAGGTCGTGATGGTTGTCCGATTCGGCCGCCTGGGCAAAGAAGGCTTTTTCCGGCTGCGGGCCGGGAGAGGGGTTAAACCCCAGTACTTGCTGGTAGAAGCGGGCGCTGTCGGCAACATCGCTGACATACAGCACCGCGTGGTTCAGGCGTTTGATTCCCATGATGTGCTTTCGGGTGGCAAGGGGTTACAGACGATAGGCACCATGTTGCTGGGCCAGATAATCGGCGATCTGCCGGGCGTCTTGCAGGAAGTGCCGCCCGGCATGCTGTTTGGCATTGGCGGGCAGCGGGCTGGCCGGGTCCAGTATCAGCACCGGCAGGCTCTGGTTTTCTTCGCCCAGCAAGTCAATTACCGGCTGGCGCGGGCGTGGAAATGGCAGGTGATGTATTTCAATGCGCTCGGTCAGTGCCGGTTGTACGGCTAGCAGGCCTTCCAGCAGATTGCTGTGCGGGCAGACAAAGCGCTGGTCGGCCGGATGGTCGGGCCGGGTGAATCCGGGCTCCAGCAAAAACAGGGTGTCGCGGCTCATCACTATCTTTCGCGGTAAAAATGGAGTGGCAGCAAGAACCCCGCCGGGAGGCGGGGCATGTCACTTAGAAGTATTTGGCGAGGGCCAGGTTGAGCGAGCTTTCACTGTTTACACCATTGCCACCCCAGTTGACGCGGCCATATGAGGCATAAGCACGTGTTTGTTTGGACAGGTTGTATACCGTGCCCAGCACATATTGGGTGTAGCCGGTCTTGTCGACGTTGCTGCCACCGATTTCCACGTCGTAGCCCTTGGTCAGCGAGACATAAGGCAGCCAGGCACCTACGTTGTAGCCGAAGGTGAGTACGGCTTCACGCGTCTTCACATCCTGGCCGGAGGCCGAGGCGCTCACGCTCTGGCCGCTGGCGGCCAGGCGGGTGTTCAGCACGTTGACGTTGTAAACCACGCCCGGGCTGTCAACAAACTTGCTGCTGGAAACGCCCAGATAACCGTTGACCGTCTGGAAACCCAAAGCCAGATAGATGGGGTCGCTGATATAGCCCGCTTCCACACGCCACCAGTTTTTCACCGCGCCGGTCTGGGCCGATGAGTTCACCTGTTTGGCATCCCCCTTGGTTTCATAGCTGAACTTGGCAAAGTAACCGGCCTGTTCGTAGCTCAGGCCCAGGTTGAATACCTGGTTATTGGTGGGCTGGCCATTACTGTCATTGGCGCGTTTCTCGTCTGCCGCCCAGGTGGTGGTAAAGCTGAAACCGGCCAGGTTGGGGCTGTCGTAGCGCACGGCATTGTTCAGGCGACCGTCCAGACGGGTGGAATACAGCTGGCCGCCTACGCCGCTGTAAGCACCCGGATCGATATATTCCATGTCCAGGTTGGCGTAGTCGGACAGGCGACCCAGGCGCAGCTTGCCGTATTCGGTTTGCAGGCCGATGAAGGTGTCACGGCTGGCAAAGGTGTCGGTACCGCTGCCATCCACGTGGAGGCGGTTTTCCACCTGCCAGATGGCAGTCAGGCCATTACCGAGATTTTCCGAACCCTTGAAGCCGATACGCGAGGTATTGTCGTCTACGTGTACAGAACTCTGGCTGCCAGTAGCGGTGTAACTACGGACGCTGGAAATGTCGCCAGCAATCTTGCCGTAAATGGTTACGCCGTCATCGGCATGGGCAAACAAGGGAGTAGCAGCAATAGCCAGGGTGAGCAGTTTTATTTTCATGATGTGTTCACAGGAAATCGGTTGGTCGGACAAGCAGCCGTTGCCAGGGTGGCGGGTTTCGGCTGTTGGCTATTCTTCCGTATTGTTCCCGTTTTATTAATCAATAAAAAATGATTAACAAATCAAACTGTTTTTGCAGGTTTTATTCGGATTGATTTGTTTTTCATGGCTTTTTGCTGAATATTGCTAAGTCAATTTTTTATTGGAATTTGCAGAAAAATGAATAAGCTGCGCGGATAAGCATATCAATTTAATTTGATTGATCTTCAAATAGGCTGGGCATAGATTTTGTGGCGTCAATTACACGGTGCACACAAATGTCATACTCCCTGTCCATCCTGGATAAAAGCCCGATTCCGCCGGGCGCTACCGCGGCCGATGCGCTGGCCAATACCGTGGCGCTGGCCAAGCTGGCAGAGCAGTTGGGCTATTACCGTTTCTGGGTGGCCGAACACCACAGCACGCCGCTGCTGGCCAGTTCCGCGCCCGAAGTGCTGATCTCCCACATCCTGGCGCATACCAGCCGCATCCGCGTGGGCAGTGGCGGCGTCATGCTGCAGCACTACAGCCCCTACAAAGTGGCGGAAACCTTCAACCTGCTGGCGGCACTGGCACCGGGCCGGGTGGACCTGGGCGTGGGCAAGGCCCCCGGCGGCCTGCCGTTCAGCACCCGTGCCCTGCAGAATTATCACGATGCCGCGCTCAAGCCAGATTTCACCGCCCAGCTCACCGAACTGAATGCCTTCCTCAACGAAGGTCAGCCGGAAGGTCACCCGCTGGCCGGTGCCAAGGCCACGCCACAGCCGCCCATCACACCGGGCCGCTTCCTGCTGGGCGGCAGCCCGGACAGCGCCCGGCTGGCTGCCCGCCTGGGCTGGGATTTTGCCTATGCCGGCCACTTTAACGGCGACCCGTTGAATATCCAGCAATCCATCGCGGTGTATCGCCAGTGGACCGGCAAGGTGCCCGCGCTGGCGCTGTATGCCTTTGTGGCGGAAACCCGCGAACAGGCACAGGCGCTGGTGGGGGAGCTGAAGCTGTTCAAGGTGACGCTGGAAGATGGCCGCAGCGTCAACGTGCCCAGCCGCGAAGCCGCCGAGGAGTTTGCCCGCCAGGCTGGCAGCAGCCAGTACCAGCTGGAAGAAAAGCACCCGCACGTGATTGCCGGTACTGCCGGTGATGTGCGCGCCGAACTGGATTCCCTGCACCAGAGCTATGGCATCCGCGAATTCATCATCGATATCCCTGTGGCCCAGTTTGCACTGCGCCGCGCCTCCATTGCCCTGCTGGCCGAAGCGCGCGAGCCGCTGGCCGCCTGACCGTACTGATCAACCTATTTGGAGCTGAACATGAGCAAACCCATTACTTTCGGCATCATGCTGCACGGCGCTGGTGGTCACATGCACGCCTGGAAACACCCCAGCGGCCCGGAGGATGCCAGCGTGAACCTGCAGTTTTATATCGACACCGTGCAAAAGGCCGAAGCCAACGGCATTGCCTTTGCCTTCGTGGCGGACGGCCTGTACATCAATGAAAAATCGATTCCGCACTTCCTGAACCGTTTCGAGCCGATTTCCATCCTGTCGGCGCTGGCCAGCGTGACACGCAAGATCGGCCTGGCCGGCACCGTGTCCACCTCCTACAGCGACCCGTTTACCGTGGCGCGTCAGTTCGGCTCGCTCGACCTGATCAGTGGCGGCCGCGCCGGCTGGAATGTGGTGACTACCCCGCTGGAGGGCACGGCGCTCAACTACAGCCGTCCGCACCCGGAGCACAGCCTGCGTTATGAAATTGCCGACGAATACCTGCAAGTCACCCAGGGCTTGTGGGACAGCTGGGACGACGACGCCTTGCCGCGTAACCGTGAAACCGGCCAGTTCTTCGACAAGGACAAGCTGCACACGCTGAACCACAAGGGGCGTTTCTTCCAGGTGGCCGGTCCGCTCAACATCAGCCGCTCGCCGCAAGGCCAGCCGGTGATTTTCCAGGCCGGTTCTTCCGATGCCGGTATTGGCCTGGCGGGCAAGTATGCCGACGCGGTGTTTACCCATTCGCCGTCCATCGAGGAAACCCGCGACTTCCTGCGTAAGGTGAAAACCAGCGCGGTGCTGCATGCCCGCCAGGCAGACGATGTGAAAATCTTCCCCGGTATTGCGCCGGTGGTAGCCGCCACCGATGCCGAGGCCGAAGCCAAGTTTCGCATCATCCAGCAACTGCTCACCATCGACGACGCACTGGCTTATCTGGGCCGCTTCTTCGACCACCATGACTTTACGCAGTACCCGCTGGACGAGGCCTTCCCGGAGCTGGGCGATATCGGACGCAACAGCTTCCGCTCCACCACCGACCAGATCAAGGCCCGTGCCCGTGAGCATGGCCTGACCCTGCGCCAGGTGGCGCTGGAAGTGGCTACCCCGCGCAGCAACTTTGTCGGCAGCGGTGAAAAAGTGGCGGCAGAAATCATCCGCTGGGTGGACGAAGGCGCGGCCGACGGTTTCATCCTGGGCTTCCCGGTAGTGGCCGAAGGGCTGGATGACTTCATCACCCATGTGCTGCCGGTGCTGGAAAAGAGCGGACGCTTCACGCGCCAGCTGGAAGGACGCACCCTGCGCGACCATCTGGGTCTGCCGCGCAAGGAAAGCCGTTACCAGCAAGCGGCTGACGATAGCAGCCAGCAGCAGGTGGCCTGATGAATGCAGCAATAGACAGCGCCGTGTTGCCGCGCAGCCTGCAGATTGAAACCGGCATTGCGGCTGCCAATGCCGAATTCGTCGCCCTGCGGCGCGACCTGCACCAGCACCCGGAACTGGCGTTTGCCGAACATCGCACCGCCGGCAAGGTGGCCGCGCTGTTGCAGCAGTGGGGCTACCAGGTGACTACCGGCATTGCCGGCACCGGGGTGGTGGGCAGCTTGCGCCGTGGCAGCAGCGAGCGTTCGCTCGGCCTGCGCGCCGACATGGATGCGCTGCCCATCCACGAGGCCACCGGCCTGCCGTATGCCAGCCAGAATCCAGGCGTGATGCATGCCTGCGGGCATGACGGCCACACCGCCATTTTGCTGGCTGCCGCTCGCTTCCTGGCGCTGCACGGCCAGTTTGACGGCACCTTGCAGCTGATTTTCCAGCCGGCGGAAGAAACCGGCAGTGGCGCACGGCGCATGCTGGAAGAAGGCTTGTTCGAGCGCTTCCCCTGCGATGCGGTGTTTGGCCTGCACAACTGGCCCGGGGTGAGTTGCGGCCATATCGGCTGCATCGAAGGCCCGGCCATGGCCTCGGTGGATCAGGCGCACATCACCGTGCACGGCAAGGGCGGCCATGGGGCCGAGCCGCATAACACGGTGGACCCGGTGCTGGTGAGTGCCCACGTGATTACCGCGCTGCAATCGGTGGTGTCACGCAATGTCGACCCGCTGGACATGGGCGTGCTCACCGTGGGCAGCATCCACGGCGGCCATGCGTCCAATGTGATTCCGGACAGCGTGGAGCTGAAGCTGACGGCGCGCACCTTCCGCCCGGAAGTGCGCAGCCTGCTGCAACAGCGTGTACCGGCACTGGTGGAGGCTCAGGCGGCCAGCTTTGGCGCACGCGCCGAAGTGGATTACCGCCTGGGCTTCCCGCCGGTGTGCAATCACCCGGCAGAAACCGCGCTGGCGCGTGAAGTCGCGCAGGACACGCTGGGCGCGGCACGGGTGGAAGAGGCTTTCCGCCCACGCACCGCCAGCGAGGACTTTGCCTTCATGTTGCAGGCGCGTCCCGGCAGCTTCGTGTTTTTCGGCAATGGCGACAGTGCCGGTCTGCACAACCCGCGCTACGACTTCAACGACGCCATCCTGCCGCTGGCTGCCAGCTACTGGGTGGCCCTGGCAGAGCGCTACCTGCCGCTGCCACAGGCGGCCACATAACAAGCGACAGCCAGACACACATCGCAATGGACCGAGCACATGCGTGACTACTTTGTTTACACCACCACCACCGATCCGCGCGCCAGCGTGATGCTGGCCGAGCTGACGCAGGAATACGACGCACGCTACGGCGACCTGTTCAGCCCCGGCGGTGCGGCAGAGGAAATGCAGCGCTATCCGCCAGCAGCCTTTGCTCCGCCACATGGCAACTTCCTGTTGCTGCTGCAGCAGGGGCAGGCAATTGCCGGCGGGGCCTTCAAGCGGCTGGATGAGCACACTGCCGAATTCAAGCGCATCTGGACCCACAGCCAGTTCCGCCGTCAGGGTCTGGCCGGGCTGGTGTTGCAGGAGCTGGAAGCGCAGTGCCAGCGCCAGGGCTACCGCCAGATTTACCTGACCACCGGATGCCGCCAGCCGGAGGCGGTCGGGCTCTACCTGCGTCATGGCTATCAGGCGCAGTTCGACCCAGAGGGTGATCTGGAAGCCTTGCGCACCCTGGCGTTTACCAAGGCAGTGCCACGCCAGGCCAGTGTGCAATCCCATCCTGGCTACTTGACAGAACTGGCTGGCATTGCCGTTTGAAACCGCTTCGACTTGCTTGCCGACCACCCACCACGGCTTTTGCACAGGACAAGACATCATGAGTGAAATTACCGAAGTCGGCGATATCGCCTTCAGTCATCCGCACCCGCTGCCACGGCAGGCAAACGAGCCTGCAGCAGCAGAAACCAGCGGCAGCAACCGCTATGCCGGGTTGCGCATCATCCCGGCACGTTACCCGGCGCGCATTGCCGGCAGTGTGCTGGCGGTGCTGTTGCTGGCTGCCATTGTCAGTTCGGTGGCCACCAATCCGCGCTGGGGCTGGCCGGTGTTTGCCGAGTGGTTTCTGGCCGCCCCGGTGCTGGAAGGCCTGGGCCGCACCTTGCTGCTGACCGCCATCGGCACGGTGCTGGGGTCAGTGCTGGGCACGGTGCTGGCACTGGCGCGGGTATCGCGTTCGCCGCTGCTGGCCAGCCTGTCGTGGAGCTATATCTGGCTGTTCCGCTCCATTCCGCTGATCGTGCTGCTGCTGATCCTCAACAACCTGGGCTATCTGTACGAAACCATCAATATCGGTGTGCCGTATACCGGCATCAACTGGTTCAGCTATTCCACCACCGAGCTGATCAGCCCCTTTGCCGCAGCGGTACTGGGCCTGAGCCTGAACCAGGCGGCATTCTCGGCGGAAATCATCCGTGGCGGCATCTTGTCGGTGGAGCAGGGCCAGCTGGAGGCCGCCGCTGCGCTGGGCCTGCCACGCGGACGGCAGATTTTCCGCATCGTGCTGCCACAGGCCATGCGCACCATTTTGCCCACTGCCTTCAATGACATCATTGGCCTCGCCAAGGGCACGGCCAATGTCTACATCCTGGCGTTGCCGGAGCTGTTCTACACCATCCAGGTGGTGTACCACCGCAATCTGGAAGTGATTCCGCTGCTGATGGTGGCCACCGTGTGGTACCTGATCATCCTCACCGTACTGTCCACCGTGCAGGTGCAGGTGGAGCGGCACTATGCCCGTGGCGCATTGCGCCAGCAGCCACAGTCGCTGTGGCAGCGTGCCCGCCAGCGCTGGTGGCCTGTCAGCGCCACTGGCCCGGCCACGGAGGCACCGCCTGCTGCGCTGACCGAGCTGCCTGCCGTCAAGGGCGGAGAAGTGGCCATCCATGCCGTCAGCAAGCGCTATGGCCACCAGCAGGTGCTGGATGCAGTGTCGCTAACCGTTCCACCGGGCAGCGTCACCGTCATCATCGGGCCGTCCGGTTCGGGCAAGTCCACCTTGCTGCGCAGCATCAATCATCTGGAGCGGGTGGATGGCGGATTCATTGCCATTGATGGTGAGTTGATCGGCTACCGTCAGCAGGGCAACTCGCTGCACGAACTGAAGGAAAAAGACATCCTGCAACGCCGGGTGGAAGTGGGCATGGTGTTCCAGCACTTCAACCTGTTTCCCCATCTGACTGTGCTGCAAAACCTGATTGAAGCACCCATCGCCCTGCGCGGCCTGAGCCGGGCCGAGGCCGAAGCCCAGGCGCGCCTGCTGCTCAAGCGGGTAGGGCTGGCCGACAAGGCCGATGCCTGGCCGCGCCAGCTGTCCGGCGGCCAGCAACAGCGCGTGGCCATTGCCCGTGCGCTGGCGCTGCGTCCCAAGGTGCTGCTGTTTGACGAACCCACCTCGGCACTGGACCCGGAGCTGGTGCAGGAAGTGCTGGACGTCATCAAGGAGCTGGCACGTTCCGGCACCACGCTGATCATCGTCACTCATGAAATCGGCTTTGCCCGTGAAGTGGCCGATACCGTGGTGTTCATGGAGCAGGGCCGCATCGTGGAAAGCGGCAGCCCGGAGCAGGTATTGCGCCAACCACAGCAGCAACGTACCCGAGAATTCCTGGCCCGCGTGCTCTAGGGTCATGGGTAAAACATTTGCCATGAATAAAACATTTTTCACACACCGTCACGACCACAAGCAAGACCACAACAAGGAAAACACCATGTCGCGTAACACCCATCTGCCGCGCCGTACCGTACTGGCCGCCCTCAGCCTTGCCCTGCTGGCCCCGCTGTTTGGCCATGCCGCCAGCAGCATCGACCTGAGCCCGGAGCAAAAAGGCCAGCCCAAGGGCCGTCCGGTGCCAGAGGCCATCAAACTGCTGTCCAAGGATGTCCACTTCGTCAAGGACAAGACCTTCGTGGTGGCGATTGCCGGTGGCATTTTGCCGCTGGGCGGCTTTGCCAGCGACTCCAAAACCATCATCGGGGCCGACCCGGACATCTCCCGTCTGGTGGCCGATGGCCTGGGCCGCAAGCTGGAGCTGGTGAACGTCGCCTGGGCCGACTGGCCGCTGGGCCTGCAGTCCGGCAAGTACGATGCGGTGATTTCCAACGTCACCGTCACCGAAGCGCGCAAGGAGAAATTTGATTTCTCCACCTACCGCAAGGATTTGCTTGGCTTTTACACCAAGGCGGGCAGCAAGCTGAAAATCAATGAACCCAAGGACACCGCCGGGCTGAAGGTGATTGTGGGCGCGGGCACCAATCAGGAGCAGATCCTGCTGGAATGGAACAAGAAAAACGAGGCTGCCGGCCTGAAGCCGTTGCAGGCTCTGTATTTTGATGATGAAGCCGTGGCCCGCGTAGCCTTGCAGTCCGGCCGTGCCGATGCCTGGCTGGGCCCCAATGCCATCTATGCACTGGAAGCAGCGCGTACCGGCAAGGTACGTCTGGCGGGTACCTTCTCTGGCGGTTGGCCGCTGACGGCGGACATTGCCGTCACCACCCGCAAGGACTCCGGCCTGGCCGCAGCCATTACCAAAATCATCAATACCCAGATTGCCAACGGCAATTACGCCAAGGTACTCAGCCGCTGGGGCTTGAGCGCCGAAGCAGTGAGCGAATCCCGCACCAATCCGCCCGGCCTGCCCAAGAGCTGAGGGTTTGGCAGCAAGCGGTAAAAATGTCAACGGCCCCTCGGGGCCGTTTTTTCATGTGTTCAGGTCTTGTCGCAATGCTTGTCACTGGACTTGTCCGGGCTGTCCTGCTCCAGGTTGTGGCGGATGTGCTGTAAGGCTTGCAGCAAAGCCTCGGCCTGCTCGGGTGCTATGCCCTGCATGGCGCGGGTGGCCAGCAGTCGGCCATGCTGATGCAAGGTGGCATGCAGCGTTTGACCGGCCTCGGTCAGGTACAGACGCATGCTGCGCCGGTCCTGCGCATCGGCGCGGGCTTCCAGTAGCCCGGCTTCTTTCAGGCGGGCTATCAGCCGGGTGAGCTGGGCCTTGTCGCGCCCGGAGTGCTGGGCGAGGTCGCTCTGGGTGTGGCCCGGATGGCGGCAGAAATAACCCAGCACCTTGCCTTCCATATGGGTCAGGCCCAGTGCATCGTCCCGGATCGCAGCAAACTGGCGCGAACGGTATTGATGCATCAGGGTGTGGATGGCCTCGAAAATCTGCTCGGCGGTGTCGTCAACATTGTTGACAAAGTCAACTTTATTTTGCATATTAGGTGATATTATCAATCAATTGGAGTCGCCATGACGACTATTTTGCCGCAACACCGCATCGAACGGGTCAGATATGAACTGGCCAAGCGCCAAGTCACCGTCAGCAAGGTAGAAAAAACCGGAGACGGCTTTGCCCGCATTACCTTTACCGGCGATACATTGCAGGGTTTTCAGTCGCAGTCGTTTGACGACCACATCAAGTTCATCTTTCAGGATGCCGCTGGCAATACCGTGATGCGCGACTACACCCCGCTGTCCGCCACAGCAGAGCATGGACAGCTGACGCTGGAATTCGCGCTGCATGGTCATGGTGCCGCCGCCAGCTGGGCGCAGCAGGCCTCCGAGGGCATGCAGGCCGTCATCGCCGGGCCCAAGGGCTCGATGATTATCCCAGCGCAGCAGGACTGGCACCTTTTGGTGGGCGATGCCTCGTCCCTGCCGGCCATCCGTCGCCGTCTGGCCGAGCTGCCACCCAGCGCCCATGTCGAGGTGATGTTGCTGCGCAGCGACAGTGCAGAAAGCTGGTCGCTGCCACAGCAGCCACACTGGCAAGTTACCCAGCTGACCGATGACGAGGCCTTGCTGACGGCCTTGCGCAACTGGCAGGTTCCGGAGGGTCATGGTTTTGCCTGGTGCGCAGGCGAGGGTGGGCTGATGCGTCAGGCACGCACGGTATTGCTGGAGGAAAAACAGCTGCCGCGTGAAGGGGTGAAAGTGGCGGCTTACTGGCGGCATGGTGAGGCGGATTTTCACGAGCGGCTGGTATAGAACGGCTAACAAAACCCTGCTGCTGCCTTGCTCTGTCTTGGGCTGGGTGGCATCAGGCATGAAAAAAGCGCTGCGCGGTCAAACCGGCAGCGCTTTTCCATTGCAGCGGATCTTGCTATGGGCAGCTCAGGCCGCCATGGCTTCTTCGGGCAGACAGGCGCACAGCTGGCGGATTTCCTCCAGCAAGGCTTCGATGGCGGGCGATGGGCAGCTGCCCAGCCGCTGGGTAATACCGATATTGCGGCTGGTATCGCCCAGGTCCACAGCCAGCGGCACAATCTCTCCGCTGGCAATCTCCATGTGCAACTGGTGTGCCGAGCATGCGGTCAGCAGCTCGCTGTGTGCCAGCAACTGGCGCACCACGGCCAGGTCGCCACTTTCCACCGACGGTTCCGGTACGGGCAGCTCGGTGCGCAGAAAGGCCCGCACCAGTGCCTGGCGGGCCGGGGACTCTTCGCGTGGCAGAATCCAGCCTGCGCCTTGCAATTCGGCCAGCCTTACCGAGCGTTGCAGGCGAGCCAGTGGATGGCCACGACGGCAGAAAATGCCCACCTGATCCTGAAACAGTGCTTCGCTGTAAAAAGGTGCCGCCTCATTGCCCTGACGCAAGGCTCCGAAGATGAAATCGATATCGCCGCAGCGCAGGCCGCGGGCCAGTTCGGCAAACGGGCTTTCGCTGGTCTTTATTTTCAGGCCGGGATAGCGCTGCAACAGCCGGGCAATAGCCAAGGGCAGCAGGCTGGTGCGGCACAGTGGCAGCGCACCCACGGAAATGGTGCCGCACAGGCTGCCCCGCAGCCCCGACAAGTCAGCCTCGATATGACGCAGCTCGGCAAAGGCGCGCTTGGCATGCAGCAGCAGCTGTTCGCCCGCTTCGGTCACCACCAGGCCTTGTGTCATGCGTTGCAGCAGCGGCTGGCCCACGGCTTCTTCCAGCCGCGCCAGCGACATGCTGATGCCGGATTTGCTCAGCCCCAGCTGCTGGCAGACCGGGTGCAGCTGGCCATGTTCGGCCAGACTGACAAAAATGCGCAGCTTGTTGCCACCCAGTAATAGCTGGGTGAGCGGGGCCGGGTCGATGCGGCTGCCACGAAACTGGCACAGTGCGGTGGCCGCTTGCTGGATTTCCTTGTGAATGCGCAAGGCGCGGCGGTGCACGGCTTCGCCATAGGCATTGAGCAGCATGCCGCGCGGGCGGCGCTCGAACAGGCTGACACCCAGCAAGTCTTCCAGCTGGGTCAGCGCACGGGTGATGGCCGAGGCGGCCTTGAATATCTGTTCGGACGAACGGGTGACGCTGCCGGTGTGTGCCACCGACAGAAACACGCGCAGATAGCGCAACACCTCATCCCGGTCCGCGCAGGTGGCAGGGTGGGTCATGAGTCTCTCCTCCAACGATGCATTGGCCGTGACCACCGGGCGTTTGCTTGGCGCACCCGTGACGGACCGGCATGTTTTTTTGCTTTGCTGCACATTCTGCGGCTATGGTGCTATTCGATGCAGATGCCAAAACCGTATCAGCGATCAGCTTTCCTGATCGCTAAAATGGCAAGTCGGAACCACCTGACTAAGGGAGTGCAATGAAACTGGCAACACTGGCCGCGCTGATTGCTGCGGTGGAAGAGGGCAGCATGCGGGCGGCGGCGCGGCGTATCGGCTGCTCGCAACCGGCGCTCACCCGGATGATTCGCGAGCTGGAACTGGAGCTGGCCGCGCCCTTGCTGGTGCGTTCCTCGCGCGGGGTATTGCCCACCGCGCAGGGCCGGGTGCTGTATGAGCGCGCGGTGCGGGCCCGGCATGAGCTCGAGGCGGCGGCCGATGAAATCAGCCAGATTGGTGGCCATATGGTGGGCAAGCTGCATATCGGCGCGGTGCCGCTGGCGGTGATGTTGCTGATACCCGAAGCCATGCGCACCTTTGTGCGCGCGTTTCCGCAAATCCAGTTGCGCATCAGCGAAGAACTGTATGTGGCGCAACTGCAAAAGCTGCGCACCGGCGAGGTGGATATCACCGTCGGCGGCATTCCGGACGATCTGGCTGCGGGCGAGTTTTATGTCGAACCCCTGCTGCACACCGAGATGATTCCGGCCGCACGCAAGGGCAGTCGCTGGCTGGACGCGTGCTCACTGCAGGATTTGCAACAAGCGCCCTGGGTGTATACCGGTACCGAGCACCGGGCCGGTTATGCGCGGGCACTGTTCGAGCGCAATGGTCTGGAAGCACCGCAGCAAGGCGCGCTGGTCAATTCCACACTGGCCTTGCTGTCGCTGGTGTCCACTGGCGACTACGTGGCCCTGCTGCCCCGCCAGATTGCCCGCCAGTCCTGGCTGGCCAGCTATATCTCGCCCATTGCCCTGAGCGAGCCTGGCCTGCCGTTGCAAGTGGGTGCCATCGTGCGGCAAGAGCTGACGCTGGCCCCGGTGGTGCGCCATCTGCTCACCCATTTGCACCGCGCGGCCCACCATATCAATCGTGGCGACATGTTGCTTGCCTGAGCGTTAATCCACTCCACCCCTGCTAGCCCAAGCGTGCGCGGCACTGCTCACAAAATGAGAATGCACGGTCACGAAGGGGCAAAGTTGCCGGTCTTTCCTCCGCATATATTGTTGGCAGAACAAGATGCCTGCCCAGGCAAATGCGGAGGAAAAACATGGATACGACAGCACCTTACAGCGCTTTGCAGGCGCTGCCCTGCGTATGGATGCGCGGTGGTACTTCCAAGGCCGCGTTCTTCCACGCGGCGGATTTGCCCGCCGACCCGGCCGAGCGCGACCGTCTGTTGCTGGCGGCCATGGACGGAACTGATGCCCGTCAGATCGACGGCATTGGTGGCGCGCATCCGCTGACCACCAAGATCGCCATTATTTCCCGCTCCAGCAGGGATGATGCCGATATCGACTACCTGTTCGGCCAATTGGTGATTGGTGCCAAGCGCATCGACTATGCACCTACCTGCGGCAATATCCTGGCCGCCGTCGCGCCGTTTGCGCTGGAAGAGGGCTTGCTGCCCTGTACCGACGGCGAAACCCGCGTGCGCATTCACATGGTGAACACCAAATCGCTGTGCGAAGCCGTGCTGCCCACCCCGGGCGGTAAGGTGAGCTATCAGGGCCATACCCGCATCAGCGGCGTACCCGGCAGCGCTGCCGCCATCGAACTGCGTTTTGCCGACGTGGCCGGTTCTTCCTGCGGCGCGCTGTATCCCACCGGTCAGGCGCAGGACGTGGTTAATGGGGTGGCGGTCAGCTGTATCGACAACGGCATGCCGGTGGTGCTGCTGCGTGCCGCCGACCTGGGCATCACCGGCTATGAAAGCCCGGCCGAGCTGGACGCCAACGCCAGCTTCAAGCGCGAGCTGGAAGCCATACGCCTGGTCATCGGCCCGCGCATGGGCCTGGGCGATGTCAGCGAGCGGGTGGTCCCCAAGATGACGCTGCTGGCCGCGCCGATTAACGGCGGGGCCATTCATACCCGTACCTTCATCCCGAAAAAATGCCACGACGCTATTGGCGTGCTGGGGGCAGCGTCCGTGGCCACCGCCTGCGCCGACCCGGCCACCGTCGCCGGTGATCTGGTGGTGCTGGATACCGGCACTACCGTCATTTCGGTGGAACACCCCACCGGTGAATTCACCATCCGCCTGACTTCACAGCCAGACAGCGCCCCGGCAGTCGCGCTGATTCGTACCGCCAGGCCCTTGTTTCGTGGCCAGGTGTTGCTGCCGAACCCGGCCTGATCGGCCTTGCGTTTCACCAGATAAAAAACCACAGGACGCGGCTCGATCCGCGCTTAACGCTCGTCGTATTACAACAATGCAACAACGCAACAGGAGGAGAGATTCATGAATCAGGCAGAAGTACTGGATGTGCGTGCGTTCATCAACGCACGCAAGATGTCAGCCTTCCAGTGGGGGCTGGTGGTGCTGTGTTTTCTGATTGTCGCCGTGGATGGCATGGATGTGGCCATCATGGGTTTTGTCGCGCCCAGCATTCTGGGTGAGTGGCATATTTCACGCCCGGCTTTTGGCGTGGTGATGGGGGCCGCGCCTATCGGCCTGGCCGTAGGTGCCTTGCTGGCTGGCTCTTCTGCTGACTGGTTTGGCCGTCGCAAGGTGCTGCTAGGGTCGGTGCTGGGTTTTGGCGTAGCCACACTGGCCACCGCACATGCCAGCACGCCGCAGGCCATGGCGACACTGCGTTTTGTCACCGGCCTGGCGCTGGGTGCCGCCATGCCCAATACCACCACGCTGATATCAGAATACATTCCGGAGCGCATCCGCTCCTCGGTGATTGCCACCATGTTTACCGGTTTCAACCTGGGTTCGGCGGCTATCGGCTTTGCCGCCGCCTGGCTGACCCCGCGCTTTGGCTGGCAGGCAGTGCTGACCTTTGGCGGGCTGATGCCCTTGATTCTGCTACCCTTCATGTTCTTCCTGCTGCCGGAATCCGCCCGTTATCTGGTGAGCAAGAATGCCCCGGCCGAGCGGGTGCGTCCGCTGCTCTCCCGCGTGTGTCAGGTGAGTCTGGACAGCTACAAGGTATTCGTGTCGCAAGAAGCCCCGGTCAGCGCCAAGCAGCCGCTGGGCGTGCTGTTCTCGCAAGGCTATGCGCTGAAAACCTTCAGCCTGTGGCTGACCTATTTCATGGGCCTGCTGGTGATTTACCTCACCACCAGCTGGCTGCCCACCATGATGAAAGACGCCGGTATCTCGATTGACCGCGCTTCCACCCTGACGGCGATGTTCCAGCTGGGCGGCACTGTAGGTGCCATTGCGGTGGGCTTTGCCATGGACCGCATCAAGCCGGGCCGCGTGATCAGCGCGTCCTACCTGCTGGGTGGCGTGGCACTGCTGGTGCTGGGCAGTGTTGGCCTCAACTCCGCCTGGATCATGCTGGCCATCCTTGCCACCGGCTTCTGCCTGAGCGGCGCGCAAACCGGCCTCAACGCTTATGCCCCCGGCTGCTATCCCACCATGGCCCGCGCTACCGGTGTCAGCTGGATGCTGGGTGTAGGCCGTCTGGGCAGCATTCTGGGTTCGTCAATCGGCGGTGTGCTGCTTAGCCAGGGCTGGGGCTTCGAGTCCATCTTTCTGGCGCTGGCCATTCCGGCGGTGATTGCTGCTGCGTCCATTCTGGGCGGCAGCCTGCAAGGCCGCGCGCAAGCCTGATTTCCAACGTTCATCTTTCACCTTTCAACCAAGGCGGTACCGCAGGTACCGCCGGTTTCTGACATACGCAAGAAGGCAGACCTGATATGGCAACCATCATTGGCGGCATCGCCTGTTCCCATACCCCCACCATCGGTTTTGCGGTGGATCGCAACAAGCAGGACGACCCGGTATGGGCACCCATCTTCGAGGCTTTTGCTCCGGTCAAGGCCTGGCTGGCGGAGAAGAAGCCGGATGTGCTGTTCATGATTTACAACGACCATGTCACGTCTTTCTTCTTTGACCATTACTCCGCCTTCACCCTGGGTATAGACCAGCGTTACGACGTGGCGGACGAGGGGGGCGGCGCACGCAATCTGCCGCCGGTGGCCGGCCATGCCGCGCTATCACGTCATATCGGTGCCAGCCTGATGGCGGCCGAATTCGACATGTCCTTCTTCCAGGACAAGAAACTGGACCACGGCTGCCTGTCGCCACTGTCCATGCTCAACAACGGCAATAGCGACTGGGACGTACCCATCGTGCCGCTGGCTGTGGGGGTGTTGCAGTTTCCGGTGCCGTCTGCCGCGCGCTGTTACAAACTGGGCAAGGCCTTGCGCGATGCCATCGAAAGCTATCCGGAAGATCTGAAAGTGGCCATCGTCGCCACCGGCGGCCTGTCGCACCAGGTGCATGGCGCGCGCTGCGGCTTCAATAATCCGGAATGGGATTTGCAGTTTCTGGACTTGTTCGAGAAAGACCCGCAGGCACTCACCCGACTGACACTGGCCGACTATGCCGAGCTGGGGGGCATGGAAGGGGCGGAAGTCATCATGTGGCTGATCATGCGCGGCGCGCTGTCATCACAAGTGAAGAAAATCCACCAGACTTACTACCTGCCGTCCATGACCGGCATTGCCACCGCCATTTACGAAAACGCCAGCCTGCCGCTGCCCAAACCGCGCACCGCCGACTTGCGTCACACCATGGAACGCGAACTGGCCGGAGCGGAAAGCCTTACCGGTACCCACCCGTTCACGCTGGCAGCCAGCCTGCGCACCTACAGGTTGAACAAATTTCTGCGCGACATGATTGATCCGGCGCACCGCGAGCTGTTCCTGAATGACCCGCAAGCCGCCTATGCCAAGGCCGGGTTGACGGACGAGGAAGCCGACATGCTGGAGCGGCGCGACTGGGATGCGCTGATCCGCTACGGCGTGATCTTCTTCGGCCTGGAAAAGCTGGGTGCAGTGCTGGGCGTGTCCAATCTGCACATTTATGCCGCCATGCGTGGCCAGACACTGGAACAGTTCCAGGCCACCCGCAATGCACCGGGTGCGCTGTACTCGGTCACCGGCAAGGATGCCGGTGCACTGGCCTGGGACCAGAACAAGCAGGGCTGAGCATTGCCATGCCGCTGCCCGGCGGGCGGCGGCCAGACAACAAGGAATCACACCATGATCATCGACATCCACGGCCACTACACCACCGCCCCCAAGGCACTGGAAGAGTGGCGCAAACGCCAGATCGACAATCTCTCCACCCCGGAACTGGGCCCCAAGCCCTCCGAGCTGAAGATTTCCGACGACGAGCTGCGCGACACCATCGAAAGCAACCAGCTGCGCCTGATGAAACAACGCGGCTCCGACCTCACCATCTTCAGCCCGCGCGCCAGCTTCATGGCCCACCACATCGGGGACTTCAACACCTCGTCCACCTGGGCGGCCATCTGTAACGAGCTGTGCTACCGCGTCAGCCAGCTGTTCCCTGACAATTTCATCGGTGCGGCCATGCTGCCGCAATCGCCCGGCGTGGACCCCGCCACCTCCATTCCCGAGCTGGAACGCTGCATCCGGGACTACGGCTTTGTCGGCATCAACCTGAACCCTGACCCGTCC
>NZ_JACAXB010000038.1 GCF_013391415.1 Aquitalea sp. LB_tupeE | reverse complement strand
CCTGAAGGCCAAGGGCCTGTAAGGCTGGCAGAAGCCCCGCTCCTGCGTTGCGCCGCCTTGCCGTACCACATGTACTGTCTGCGGCGGCGCGCCTTGACCCAGGGCTTCTTCACAAAAAATGTGATGGTCATCACGAATTAAGAAAGACAACACCATGTACGAACTCGGAGTCGTTTACCGCAACATCACCCGCGCCGACCGCGCCGCCGCCGATGCACTGGCCGCGCTGGGTTCCGCCACCGTGCACGAAGCCATGGGCCGCGTCGGCCTGCTCAAGCCCTATATGCGCCCCATCTTTGCCGGTAAACAGGTGTCCGGCACCGCCGTCACCGTGCTGCTGCAACCGGGCGACAACTGGATGCTGCACGTGGCGGCAGAACAGATTCAGCCTGGCGACATCGTGGTGGCAGGTGTTACCTCCGAATGCACCGACGGCTACTTTGGCGACCTGCTGGCCACCAGCTTCCAGGCCCGTGGTGCCCGCGCGCTGATCATCGACGCCGGAGTGCGCGACGTGAAAACCCTGCAGGAAATGGACTTCCCGGTATGGAGCCGCGCCATCAGCAGCAAAGGCACCATCAAGGCTACGCTGGGTTCGGTGAACATCCCGGTAGTGTGCGCCGGCATGCTGGTGCATCCGGGCGATGTCATCGTCGCCGACGACGGCGGTGTGGTATGCGTCCCGGCCGCGCGTGCGGCAGAAACGCTGGCGGCAGCGCAAAAGCGCGAATCGTTCGAAGGCGAAAAACGTGCAAAGCTGGCTTCCGGCGTGCTGGGTCTGGACATGTACGCAATGCGCGAACCGCTGGCCAAGGCCGGGCTCAGGTATATGGACTGACGTTTGCTGGCGTAAACGTCACTCTCTGTATTGGCCACCCTGCGGGGTGGCTTTTTTTATTTATCGATTTTTGTAGGGTATATCCATATAAAAAATACATCACTTCAATTGCGGAAATAACGCCCGGCATTTTTTATTGCTATCTCGCCTATTAAAAATCACCTGCTTCCAATGCGTGGTTTCAAATACGCCAGGGTAGGCACCTTTCTTGCAAGAGATGGCGCTTGATTTTAATGCAAGATATTTTCCATCTGGTGAGAAAAATGCCTTGTCATCATGTCCTGCAAAAAGAGAGTGATCCAAATCCACATTGGAATTTCTATCGGGTGAGAAAAATTGTCTGTGCTTTATTTCTAATGGATCTGGAAGAGTGCCATATCCATTTATTGCCTTATTGATAATTACAACAGCCATGTGGCTATATTTACTTTTCTTTTCATACATCATTCCAAAAATTGGGTTGATATATAGCAAAATTAAATTGCGCGCACTGTTGACGTTCATTAGCCGTGCTGATTGAAATGAGTTGGTGATTTCTTTAAAATCAACGTCATTTTTGTCGCAGTTTTCAAGGTCGGAAATTTTTATAAAGCCATTTCTGTCTAGAATTAAAAATTCCGAGTCGGATGAGATGGAAGCTGATGTATGTCCAATCCAATATGGAAATTTTATTCGGCATGTTTTTTCTTTGTAAATAATTTCCATTTCTTGGATATTTTCATTTTGTACGGTAACGCTTTGTACTTTGATGTTGGGTTCTGTACTTAAAATTATTGTGGTCTTGGCGGGTGATGGAGTTGATAAGTTGAAAAGTATTGTAAATTGTATTGCCAAGCTGCTAATTTTTTGAGTACGCATCGCTTAACACCCTCCTTGGTGGTAATGTGAAATCTGCTGGCGTGTTATCTGGATTGCTATTGTGGTACCATAAATAAGTTCAATTTTGAAGGTGCGATTTTATAAACTGAAAGACCGTGGCGCAGTAAATTAGCCTGATATTGCTATTGAATTTCTTGTGAAGTGTGATTTTTCATGCCGCATTGTTTGGTGTTTAAATTTTCTTTTACTTCAATTGCGGAAACAGTGCCCGGCATTTTTTATTGCTATCTGGCCCATTAAAAATCACCTGCTTCCAATGCGTGGTTTCAAATACGCCAGGGTAGGCACCTTTCTTGCAGGAGATGGCGCCGGATTTTAATGCGAGATATTTTCCATTTGGTGAGAAAAATGCCTTGTCAGAACTAAGAGCATTGATAAATGAATGTTTATCTAATTCTATCGAGTCAGTGCGATTTTCATCGTAAAATGGTTTCTTTTTAATTGAAATAATTTCGGATAGATCTTTCATGTCTACCAGTGCGGCCATGAAAGTAAATTTGTCATTTCTTTCAGGTTCATATGGCCATCCAAATAAAGGATCAACATATAAAACTATTAGATTGTTTTTTTTGTTGATGTCTTCGATGTTGTAACGTTTTGGATTAATATTTAATTGACCGATTGTGTCAGTGTTTAAATTGCAAGATTTGATATCTCTCCAATTTAAAAATAGCTTATTATTTAAAATAACAAATTTTTTGTCGGATGATATTTTTGCAGAAGTCAAAAATATTGTCTTGGGGAATGTGCAAACATTTCCATTGTAAATGATATTCAGATTGACATCTTCTCCGAAAGATAACTCAGTTTTTTTTAAAACCAAAGCATCTAAACCATCAATCGAAATGGTTGCCGCATGAGAACTGTTAACCATAATGCAATATATTATTAACAATGAAAATAGTTTGGTAGTAAATTGAAATGCGCCATGCATTTTATTTCTCCTTGGGTGCAAAGTCAAATCTCTTGGCATATATATCTGCTTTAAAATATTTTGACACATCGATAGTGTCCCCAATAATGTAATTGACACGATATGTATGCGCTTGCCTATCTACTAATCCGTTGGTCCGTCCATTGATTGCACGGGTAACTGCTTCTATTATATTGTCGTTGACAGTGCTCATGATGGGCTTCATTTTTGGTCTCTCACATGCTAAAAAGAATCCTCCGCTGTCGATACAGTAATATGGATTTGTTGAAATAATCTCAGGGTTATCGATAGCGGGTGGATGTTTTTTCATTAAGGCTCTGTTTTTAGATAAATATCCCTTGTCATTGTCCCAGTCTACCTCATTGTCTTTTAATTTTAACCACCCCATAAATGTCCAGTATTCTACATAATTAGTTAGGCCGGTTAGCTGCTTAAAACCCCTGCCTCTGAATTTTTGCGCATCGTCACCATCAAGGTTGCCAATGCGCCAGTTATAGCTGCTTGCTATTAGTTTTCCCTTGCTGTTGTATCTTTCCCTGGCAAAAAAATCTGATTTTTCATTGGGCTCTCGCCCCCACCAGTGTCCACGGTCTATTTCGTATTGTTGCAGGGATTCTTTTACCAAGCCTAGCCCTATTTTTTTGCTGTAATCCTGATGCTGAGCAACTTCTGTCATATTGCTCAGTTGAGTACATTCGACACAGCCTTGTCCAAAAAAATGGATGGTTTGTCTGCCAATGTCAAAGCCATACTTGCTCACTGTTTGATTGATGGCATTTTTATATCTGGTAATCAGGTGTTGTGGTGTAATTTCCGGCCTGCTTTTATCTATTATCGGGATGAAGATGTTTTCCATTTCGAAGCTGCCAAACCATTTGCACTTGCGAAATGTCTGGATGAATTCGCGTGGGTGGAAGTGCCAGATGTTGTCATCCAGTGTTCGGTCGTAATGCGTTTCTTCATTCGGATAGTACATTTTGTGGGTCATTACCCCGGTTCTGTTCTTTATTTTCTCCCAGAAACACAGTATCTTTATTTTTTCTTTTAACAGATCAAAGGCCTTGTCCGACATGATTTCGGATTTAGGATTGAGGTAGCTCTCCTTTTTCATCCAGCCATAGCGTTCGTCAATTTTTGTGCCATCCCACTCGCTTTTGAATTGGCAAATTAATCTGGCTAGTGTGTTTGTCTTGGCAGAAAACGCGGCGACCAGTTTTTGCTTGGTTTTTTCTTGTTCCTTGGGGAGTAGCAGCTGCTGGATATAGGCGGAATGGCATAGTCCGTCACGGGTTTTGTCGTCATCTACGAAATGCCAGCCCAGCCAGTGTGGAAAGTCTGCATCGCTGTATTTCTTGATTTTTTCGTCACGAATATTGATCCAGAATAGGCCTTGTGGCGTGGTGATTTGCTGGTAAATGTGGGCGTGTGCCGGAAGTTCGCGGTTGTGGCTCTTTGAAATCAGGCGACCGTAACGAAGATATTCATAAATCGTGCTTAGGCTTGCCTCTGGAATGTCTTTATTCAAATTTTTGGCATTTTCATACATCTCAGTATCATAATTTTTCCAGAACGGTGGAATTGTTTTGTTTGGCAGTGGTGTAAAATTGCCGTTTTCTAAAATACGGGTGGTCAGTGTCGCGGCGCGGTGGCCAATTTCCATGGTGACGTACAGGTCTTGCGTGGTGGTGCCCGCCGGTCTGGTCTGGCCTTTGGGGGCTTTGTCTCCGCTGTAGTAGGGTGTTCCTTGCGGAATGTAAAAATGGCTATCGCCAAAGATGATGTTTTCTCTGCCGTTTTTACTTAAGTCCAGCTTGCCGGATGTGCGCCCGGTCAGCCTTCGCAGGTTTTCGGTATTGCAGAATATTTCAAAATGAAAACCGCTCATCCCGCCTGTATAGCCCGCTTTGCCGATGATTTGCTTGCGGGCCAGTATTTTTCCCTGCTGGAATGCAATCATCACTTCCGGGCTTAATTTTCCGAGGTTTTGATAAACCGAATAAAAAACAACGTATCCATCCCGGCCACTCCCTATTTCTGTTTCATGCCGCATCACCACGCAGCCGGGGGTGTCGAGTCCATTTCGTCGTAAGGGCGAGTTTTCATCTGGATTCAGTTCCCCAGGGCCACAGTCTCGGTAATGAATGACATAGCCATTGGCGATGGCACGGACATTGTTTTGTTCACCGCTGCCGGAGAGTTGCACATGCATGCCGCCGTGCCACTCGAATTGACTGGTTACCGGATAGCCACCCAGGGTGGTGGAGGGTAATAAGGCGTTTAGCCATTCGCTGTCCGGTATCTCATGCTGGGCCTGCTTCAGGGTAGGTGGGCTGATATTCATCGGTCACTCCGTCATTAAAGTGAAAGGCCTTTGTTTGGCAGTAAATCGGTTTGCGGAAAGCTGTCGTCTTCGTGTTCCAGCCCCGCCTTCCCCTCATTACTCAGCGTGCCGTGCAGTTTGATATCCCCAAACACTTCGACCCCTTTCGCGCTGATGCGGATGCCATGACCGCCCGCCGCCAGCTCAATGCTGTCGTGCCCGGCTACGCTGATGTGCTGGTTGCTGTGCAGCCGCAGTATTTTGGCGGCGGACACCGCCAGCGGGCCGCCTTGCGCCTGAATGTCCACGCTGCCCTGGTTGGCAAACAGGCGTACGCCGCCGCTGCGGGCAAACAGGCTGATAGCGCCGTTGGCGTTGCTGCGGATGTCACCCAGAGCGGCGTGGCTGATGTGCTGCCCGGCGGTGACGGCGTAAGTGGCACCGGCGGATTGCTGGATGGTGTGCGGGGTAGTGAGGCCGATGCCGGCCGGGGCGCTGATCAGGATGCCGGCCTGTGCCAGTTGTTTGAGCGACTGTTGCAGCAAGTCGACCTGGGCCTGGACATCCGGGGGCAGGGCGGTGGCGGTGGTAGCAGCATCGGCCAGGGCTTTGGCCAGCCGGTTGGCTTGTTCCAGCTGGTGCAGCGCGGCGGCCATGTCCAGTTGGGCGGTGGTGGCAACGGCGTTGGCTTCGGCGCTGATCAGCAGGCCTTTACCGGCGCGGATGGCACCCCAGTGGTCGGTGCGGATTTCGAAGCCTTCGCCGCGTGGCGCGCGGGCGGCGTCCACCAGATGGCCGATATTCAGCTGGCTTTTGCCGTATTCGCTGGCCAGCTTGATGTGTTCCTTACCCTGCAAATCCTCCATGCGCAGCTTGTTATTGGCCTTGGTGCGGATGACGTTGCGGCTGTGCCATTGGCTGGTGATGGGGTCGGGCCGTTCGCTGTCATGGCTGATGGCGGCGATATAGGGTTGGTCCGGGTCGCCATCGCTGAAGGCGAGGTGGACGATGGTGCCGGGGTGGATGGGCATGTGGAAGCCGAATTGCCGTCCGGCAAACGGTTTGGCCAGGCGTACTGCGCGCGAGTCGCCGCCGGGGCTCCAGCTGTCCAGGTCGAACAGGAAGCGCACGCGGTAGCGGCCATGCTCGTCGAGGAAGGGGTACTGATAGCTGTTATTGCCCGGGCTCACCACCATGGCGGGCAAGGTGCCGTGTATGCGTGGTTTGGGGGGGAGGGCGGGGCGCCAGACGCGATCCGCCGGAATGGCGTGGAAGCTGTTGCGGTAGGCGCTATCGCGGCTGCCGCTGTGGGTCACTGCGCTGATCAGCCAGCCGTGTGGCGCGTCGGCAAAGGCGTGGTCCAGCTTCAGCACTTCGCCGGGGCGCAGCAGGCTGACGTTACTGTCGCCGCTGGCGCAGCATTGCCGGCTGAGCGATAGCTGATGGCGCATCTGCGCCAGTTGGATGGATTCCGCGTCATCACGATTGTCATCGCCCCAGTCATAGTCCTCGCCATGTGCGGCGGGCACCTCGCCAGCAAAACCGGCACTGCCGTCGGGTAACTGACTGGCGGCCATGTCGTTGAAATTGCGCCGCCGCGTGCTGTGCAACATCGGGCTGTGCCGGATGCTGAAGGCAGTGACCGCCTCGGTGCCGACACTTTCCAGCCCGGCCTGCTCGTGCAGCGGGATGTTGAGCAGCAGGCCGCGGCTGTAATGCTCCAGGTCGTTGCCAAAGCGGATGACTTCCTTGCCGTCGCCGGACTGGGCGAACTGGTAAAAGATGCCGACATGGGCGGCCAGGCGGGTGAGAAAGGCCAGATCGGTTTCGCGAAACTGGGTGAGGTGTTCGTAGCTGGCTTGTGCGCCGGTCAGGTTGAAACGGAAATCGCTGCCATCCAGCCCATGCTTGCGCAACAACGCTTCAATCACCTGCGCCACCGTCATGTTCTGGAACAGGCGGGTGGTGCGACTGTCCTGCAGCAAGGCCAGGCGCGGGCCGATGTCGAAGGTGTACAGCGTTTCTTCCCGGGTGCTGCGGCCGCGCGCACCATGGCGGATGACGCCGTGCCAGCTGCGTAGGCCTGCCAACTCGCTGACCAGTGGCGCAAGGCCGGGGATGGCGAGCGGCGGTGCGGTGGCTTGCGGGGTGAGGGTAAAGGTCACCGGCTGGCCGATCAGCGGGGCGAGGGGCAGGTCGCGCTCTGGCAATGTCACTGCCACGCTGAGGTGGTAAGGGCTGTCCAGTGCTTCTTCAAGCTGAAAGGAATGCACGGACGGTGCGAGCTGGAAACGTGTGGGGAAGGTGAGCTGGTAGGGGTTACGCATGGGCTGGGGCCTGGGGTGGGTCAGATGGTGCTGCGCGTTGCCAGGCAAGGGAGGCATTGCCAGGGTGGTAACAAACGTTGCTGTGTTTGGTTTGCAGGTGTTGCCATGCCGTGGTGCCCCCTCGCGCTGATAAAGATAGAGCGGCATTACACTGGGCAAGAAGGCGAAGGGAAATGGCTACTTGGCCAGTTTTACCACCTTGCCCAGTCAAAAGACGGGTTGGTGGCGATGGGTTCTGGCAGAGGGGCTACATGCTGCTGATGGCCTGTGCAGGCATCACGGCAAGAGGGTGGCGATGTAAACCGCTATTCCTGCTGCGGCATTGAAACCGCAGGTTGGCGTTGAGCCGCCAAGCGGGGGATGGCCGCTTAGGCCAGGGGAAAATGCGTGTTGTATTACCGGGTGCTGCCGGTATTTGTAGACAGCCCCAATGCCGCAGCCAACTGGGGCAGGCCGGGGAAGATGCTGATCTGCCCGGCAAAGCGGGCTGCGGCTTCTGCGTCCAGGTGTACGCCTGCCACGGCCACTCCGGCCGCCAGACCGGCGGCAATGCCGGAGGCACTGTCTTCCACCAGCAGGCAGTCGGCGGGCGCAACATCCAGCAGGCGTAGTGCGTGGTGAATCAGCGCCGGGTCCGGCTTCCAGGCATGCACTTCGTAAGCACTGATGATGGCCTCGCCAAAATAGTCTTTCAGCCCGGTGCTGTTAAGGCTGGTTTCTATCTTCTCGCGCGGGCCGTTGGAGGCAATGCAGCGTGGCAGCTGTAGTGCGGCCAGCAATGCATGCGCACCTGGCATGGTTTCCAGTTCGCTTGCTAGCAACTGCAGGCTTTGCTGGCGAAACTGCTGGCTGAACAAGTCCTGGTCCAGCCGGGGGAAATGCCGGCTGATGTCATCCAGAAAGCGCGTATAAGGGCGGCCGCGGAAATAATGCAGGATGGTGGCTTCATCCAGTGCATGTCCGTGCTGCTGCAGGAGGTGGCGCAGCAGCCGGGCCGACAGGCTTTCGCTGTCCACCAGCGTGCCATCGCAATCAAATATCACGGCCTTGATCTTAAACACCTGCCTTGCTCCTATGGCTATCAGTTATAGCGAACGGTTATAGCTGTTAGTGCTTGCCCCGACTACTTCTTCGGGCAGCAAATCACCAGAATGGTGCGCCAGCGCATGTCCTGCACCGGGGAGTGATGATGGCACAGCCCGAGTGGTACTGCATACAACAAGGAGGAGACAGAATATGAAACTTTCAACACGGCTGGGGCTGATTGTCGGGCTGGCAGCATTGGGCGGGCTGTTGCTGGCGGCGATGGGCCTGGTGTCCTTGCGCAGCAGCATGCTGGAACAACGCCATGAAGCCATCCGCACCGTGCTGACCTTGGCGGCGCAGCAGGTAAAACATTTTCAGCAGCTGGAGCAGGGTGGCCAGTTGAGTCGTGCCGAGGCGCAACGCCGCGCCATCGAAGCCCTGCGTAGCATGCGCTACCAGAAAAGCCTGTATCTGTGGGCGCGCACCACCGCCGCGCTGGGGCTGGTACTGCCGGGCGACAAGGGCGTGGGGCAGGTGGATTTTGGCAAGGCCTTGCCGGATGGGCGGCATGACTTCAACCGCTATCTGGATGTGCTGGCCACGCAGGATATCGGCTTTGTCGAATTGATGGTGGTGAAGCCGGGCGGCAGTGATGAAGTGCTGAAAATCAACGGCGTCACCCGTATTGACGGCTGGGACTGGGTAATCGGTTTCGGTGCCTGGACTGACGACATCCAGGCGGCATTCTGGCAAGCGGCGCTGCGTTACATGCTGACCGGCCTGTTGCTGTTTGTCGCCATTGGCGCGGTGGCGGTGTGGATGGCGCGCAAAATCTACCGCGCGCTGGGTGGCGAACCGGAGCTGGCGGCCCGGCTGGCCGGAGAAATAGCCGATGGCAAGCTGAACCGGGCACTGGATACCAGCGCCCCGGCCGGTAGCCTGATGGCGTCCATTGCGGTGATGCAGGGTAATTTGCGTGGCTTGATTGGTGGCATTCAGGCCAATGCGCAACAAGTGGGGCAGTTGTCGCACAGCCTGGCCGGGCAAATGGCGCAAATCAACGACGCTGCGCGCCTGAGTTCCGCCGCCATTTCCTCCAGTGCCGCCGCCATCGAACAGCTGGCGGTCAGTGTCGACCATATCTCGCAGGGTGCGCGCGAGACCGAAGACAACTCCAGCCAGGCGGCCACGCTGGCCGAGCGTGGTGCCTCACTGGTAGTGCATGCGGGAGAGGAAATCAGCCGGGCGGCCGAGCAAGTGAGCGATGCGTCACGGCTGATCGGTTCGCTGGAGCAGCGCACCGACCAGATTGGCGATATTGCCAGCGTGATTCGCGATATTGCCGACCAGACCAATCTGTTGGCACTGAACGCCGCCATCGAGGCTGCCCGTGCTGGCGAGCAGGGCCGTGGCTTTGCCGTAGTGGCGGACGAAGTGCGCAAGCTGGCCGAACGCACCAGCACCGCCACCGCGCAGATTGCCAGCACGGTACAGGCGGTGCATGCCGACACCGCCGCCGTAGTGCAAGGCATGCAGGCCATGGCGCCGCAGGTGGCCATGGGGGTGCAGATGGCGGCACAGGCCGGCGATGCGCTGCAGCAGATCAACACCGCGTCGGCCCAGGCGCTGGACAAGGTGCGCAGCATTGCCAACGCCACCACCGAGCAAAGTCAGGCCAGCAATAACGTGGCGCAGAACATCGAGCAGATTTCCGGCCGGATGGAGGAGTCCAGCCATGCCGTTGCGCAGGCGTGTGAACATGTGGCCAGGCTGGCGCAATTGACCGAGGCGCTGCATCAATCCGTCGCCCGTTTCCAGGTGTGACTGTTTCCGGGGCTGGCCAGGCGCGGGGAGGGCGGCTTGCTGGTCAAATTGAACTGTGTTCAAATCCGGAACCAATCAGCAAGGAGAAACGACATGGCAGGCAGTATGGAGCGTTCGCTGGCAATTCTGGAGTTGCTGGCCCGTAATGGCGGGCAACTGCCGCTGCATGTCATTGCCGACACCCTCAACATGCCGCGTAGCGGCGCGCATCGCCTGCTGGCCATGCTGATCGAGCAAGGCTATGTGCGCCAGCATGCGGAAAAGGGCGAATACCAGTTATCGCTCAAGCTGGTTTCGCTGGGGCTGATCTATCTGTCCACCAGCGGGGTGGCCGATGTGTCGCAGCCGATACTGGAAAACCTGGCGCGCAGCTCCGGCGAGCTGGCGCGGCTGGGCATCATTGAAAACGCGCTGATCACCTTTGTGGCCAAGGCACAGGGCGCGCGCTCCGGCCTGCGTTACGACCCTGACATGGGCAGCAACCCACCGTTGTTCTGCACCGCCAGCGGCCCGGCCTGGCTATCCCGGCTGGACGATGAGCAAGCCTTGCAGATTGTCGCGCGGCAGGGCTTTGGCAATGGCCACGACTACGGCCCCAATGCCCCGCGCACCATTGCCGCCTTTCTGGAGGTGCTGCATGCCACCCGCAAGCGTGGCCATGCGGTGGCGGTGGACAGTTATGAGCCGGGCATGACCTCGCTGGCTGCGCCCATCATCAACCCGCTTAATCAGCAAGTGGTGGGCGTGGTGACGCTGGCCGGCCCCACCAGCCGCATTCCGGCCGAGCGCCTGCCGGAGCTGGGCAGCCTGTTGCAGGATGCCGCGCGCGAGCTGGGCGAGGCCTCGCTGGGTTCGCTGTACTTCAAGTCCTGATTCCTGCTTTTTTACCGATGGCCCGCTGGTCGGGCCATTGTCGTTCATGTGCTCAATGTATAGCAAATTGCTATATCTGCTAGAGCGATAGTGCTCTTTTTTAATGCATGGCGCGGGAACACAATCCTCGCATGCAAACCTCTATCCCGACTCTGTTCATGCGTGGCGGTACCTCACGCGGGCCCTTCTTCCTGGCAGACGATCTGCCGCAGGATCAGGCATTGCGCGACCGTGTGCTGCTCGCTGTCATGGGCTCTCCCGACCGCCGCCAGATTGACGGTCTGGGTGGAGCACATCCGCTGACCAGCAAGGTCGGCATCATCTCGCGCGGCAGCCAGCCCGGTGTGGACCTGGACTTTTTGTTTGCCCAGTTGCAGCCGGACAAGGACACGGTGGATACCACCCCCAACTGCGGCAATATGCTGGCAGCGGTAGTGCCTTTCGCGCTGGAGCGCGGCCTGGTGACGGCGCAGGGTGAAACCAGCACCTTCCGCGTGCTCACCCTCAATACCGGCATGCAGTGTGACGTGACGGTACAGACGCCCGGCGGGCAGATTTGCTACGACGGCGACGCCCGCATCGACGGCGTGCCGGGTAGTTCCGCTCCCATCACCATCAATTTCCTGGATACCGCCGGCTCGGTGTGTTCCGGCCTGCTGCCCACCGGCAAGGTAAAGGATGTGGTGCAGCTGGAAGGCGTGGGAGAGCTGGAAATCACCTGTATCGACAACGGCATGCCGCTGGTGATGCTGCGCGCTGCCGACCTCGACCGCCGCGGTTATGAAAGCGTGGCCGAGCTGAATGCCGACACCGAACTGAAAACCCGGCTGGAAGCGCTGCGTCTGCAATGCGGCCACCTGATGGGTCTGGGCGATGTCAGCAAGAAAACCTATCCCAAGATGTGCCTGATTGCCCCGCCGCGCGACGGTGGCAGCATCAGCACCCGTTGCTTTATTCCGCACGTCTGCCACGACGCCATCGGCGTGCTGGCGGCCGTCACCGTGGGCACCGCCTGCGTGCTGGAAGGCTCGGTCACCGACGGCATCGCGCAGATGCAGTCTGGCCTGCGCCATCTGGTCTCGGTGGAACACCCCACCGGCGAATTCTCGGTCGATCTGGAACTGGATCCGGCCAATCCACAAAACGTCATCCGCGCCGCATTGCTGCGCACCGCACGGCTCATCATGCGCGGAGAGGTCATGATTCCCTCCGCCATCTGGAAAGGACAGCAAGCATGATCATCGACATCCACGGTCACTACACCACCGCCCCCAAGGCACTGGAAGAGTGGCGCAAACGCCAGATCGACAACCTCGCCACCCCGGAGCTGGGCCCCAAGCCCTCCGAGCTGAAGATTTCCGACGACGAGCTGCGCGACACCATCGAAAGCAACCAGCTGCGCCTGATGAAGCAGCGCGGCTCTGACCTCACCATCTTCAGCCCGCGCGCCAGCTTCATGGCCCACCACGTCGGGGACTTCAACACGTCTTCCACCTGGGCGGCCATCTGTAATGAGCTGTGCTACCGCGTCAGCCAGCTGTTTCCCGACAACTTCATCGGCGCGGCCATGCTGCCGCAGTCGCCCGGCGTGGACCCCGCCACCTCCATTCCCGAGCTGGAACGCTGCATCCGGGACTACGGCTTTGTCGGCATCAACCTGAACCCGGACCCGTCT
>NZ_JACAXB010000037.1 GCF_013391415.1 Aquitalea sp. LB_tupeE | reverse complement strand
GGCGGCCACTGGACCAGCCCGCCGCTGTCCGACCGCCACTGGTACCCCATTTACGAAAAAATGGTGGAGTACGACATCCCGGCCATGGTGCATGTGTCCACCAGCTGCAACTGCGCCTTCCACACCACCGGCGCGCACTACCTGAACGCGGACACCACCGCCTTCATGCAATGCCTGACTTCGGATTTGTTTACGGACTTCCCCACGCTGCGCTTTGTCATTCCGCACGGCGGCGGCGCCGTGCCTTACCACTGGGGCCGCTTCCGCGGGTTGGCGCAGGAAATGAAAAAGCCGCTACTTAAAGACCACCTGCTCAACAACATCTTCTTTGACACCTGCGTCTACCACCAGCCGGGCATCGACCTGCTGACCAAGGTGATTCCGGTAGACAACGTGCTGTTTGCCAGCGAGATGATTGGCGCGGTACGCGGTATCGACCCGGAAACCGGCCACTACTACGACGACACCAAGCGCTACATCGAAGCGGCGGCACTGACGGACGCCGAGCGGCAGCAAATCTTTGAAGGCAATGCCCGACGCGTGTATCCGCGACTGGATGCCGC
>NZ_JACAXB010000036.1 GCF_013391415.1 Aquitalea sp. LB_tupeE | reverse complement strand
GCTCAAGGCCAAAGGCCTGTAGTCATTGCGAACAAAAGCCCCGCGCTCACCCGGAGCTTTTGTGGAATTGACCGCATCTCACGTGCGCCATGCGCCACGCGATAGATAAAACAGAACAGGAAAGACAACACCATGTACGAACTCGGAGTCGTTTACCGCAACATCACCCGCGCCGACCGCGCCGCCGCCGACGCACTGGCCGCGCTGGGTTCCGCCACCGTGCACGAAGCCATGGGCCGCGTCGGCCTGCTCAAGCCCTATATGCGCCCCATCTTTGCCGGTAAACAAGTGTCCGGCACCGCCGTTACCGTGCTGCTGCAACCGGGCGACAACTGGATGCTGCACGTGGCGGCAGAACAGATTCAGCCTGGCGACATCGTGGTGGCAGGCGTCACCTCGGAATGCACCGACGGCTACTTTGGCGACCTGCTGGCCACCAGCTTCCAGGCCCGTGGTGCCCGCGCGCTGATCATCGACGCCGGAGTGCGCGACGTGAAAACCCTGCAAGAAATGGACTTCCCGGTGTGGAGCCGCGCCATCAGCAGCAAAGGCACCATCAAGGCCACGCTGGGCTCGGTGAATATTCCCGTTGTCTGCGCCGGCATGCTGGTGCATCCGGGTGATGTGATTGTGGCCGACGACGACGGCGTGGTGTGCGTCCCTGCCGCGCGTGCGGCAGAAACGCTGGCGGCGGCGCAAAAGCGCGAATCGTTCGAAGGCGAAAAACGCGCCAAGCTGGCTTCCGGCGTGCTGGGTCTGGACATGTACGCAATGCGCGAGCCGCTGGCCAAGGCCGGCCTGCGTTATATCGACTGAGGACGACATCATGACTAAACCCGTGAGTGGCGACTTCAGCAAAACCGCAGGCTGGCTGGACTGGTTTGACGGCCCGGCCAAACCGGCCTTCACCCTGCCTGCCGGTGCGGTGGATGCCCACTGTCACGTATTCGGCCCCGGCGCTGAATTCCCCTATGCGCCGGAGCGCAAATACACCCCGTGCGATGCCAGCAAGGCAGACCTGTTTGCCCTGCGCGACCATCTGGGTTTTGCCCGCAATGTGATTGTGCAGGCCACCTGCCACGGTGCCGACAACCGCGCCATGGTGGACGCCTGCCGCGCCAGTAACGGCAAGGCGCGTGGTGTGGCCACCGTCAAGCGCGCGGTGACCGATGAAGAACTGCAAAGCCTGCACGATGCCGGTGTGCGCGGCGTGCGTTTCAATTTCGTCAAGCGGCTGGTGGATTTCACCCCCAAGGACGAACTGATGGAGATTGCCAGCCGCATCGCCAAACTGGGCTGGCATATCGTGGTGTATTTCGAGGCGCAAGACCTGCCCGAGCTGTGGGACTTCTTCACCAACCTGCCCACCACCGTGGTGGTGGACCACATGGGCCGCCCGGATGTCAGCCTGCCGGTGGACGGGCCGCAGTTTGAATTGTTCGTGAAACTGATGCGCGAACATGACAATATCTGGTCCAAGGTCAGCTGCCCGGAACGCCTGAGCGTGACTGGCCCCAAGGCGCTGGATGGCGAGCGCCATGCCTACCACGACGTGATTCCGTTTGCCCGCAAACTGGTGGAAACCTTCCCCGACCGCGTGCTGTGGGGCACCGACTGGCCGCACCCCAATCTGAAAGACCATATGCCCGACGACGGCCTGCTGGTGGATTTCATCCCCCATATCGCGCCGACCGCCGAATTGCAGCAACAACTGCTGGTGAACAACCCCATGCGCCTGTACTGGCCGGAAGAATGTTGAGGAGCCTGCATGGCACTGGACAAACCGTATAAAGACGTGCCCGGCACCATCATTTTCGATGCCGAGCAAAGCCGCCTGGGCTACTGGCTGAACCAGTTTTGCACCAGCCTGATGAAGGCGGAAAACCGCGCCCGCTTTCTGGCCGATGAACGGGCGTATCTCGATGAATGGGCCATGACCGAAGAGCAGAAACAGGCGGTGATGGCGCGCGACCTCAACCGCTGCATGCGGCTGGGCGGCAATATCTACTTCCTGGCGCGCATTGGTGCCACCGATGGCAAGAGCTTCCAGCAGATGGCAGGCTCCATGACCGGCATGAGCGAAGAGGAATACCGCAACATGATGATGGCCGGTGGCCGTTCGGTAGAAGGCAACCGCTACATCGGGGAAGACGGCGACGCCCAGGCGCACCGCCAGCCGCAAGGCGCTGCTGGTAACAAGGAAAGCAACTGATATGGCACGCATCACCGCATCCGTTTATACCTCCCACGTGCCCGCCATCGGCGTGGCCATGGACCTGCACAAGACGCAGGAAGACTACTGGCAGCCGCTGTTTGCCGGTTATGACTTCTCCAAGCAATGGATGAAGGACAACAAGCCGGACGTGATTTTCCTGGTGTACAACGACCACGCCACCGCCTTCAGCCTGGACATGATTCCCACCTTTGCCATTGGCACCGCTGCCGAGTACAAACCGGCCGATGAAGGCTGGGGTGCACGTCCGGTGCCGGTGGTGAAGGGTCATCCTGAGCTGGCCAGCCATATTGCGCAAAGCGTGATCCAGCAGGACTTCGACCTCACTATCGTCAACAAGATGGATGTGGACCACGGCCTGACCGTGCCGCTGTCGCTGATGTGCGGCGAGCTGGACCCGGTGAAGGACGCCTGGCCCTGCCCGGTGATTCCGTTTGCCGTCAATGTGGTGCAATACCCGGTGCCCTCCGGCCAGCGCTGTTTTGCGCTGGGTCAGGCCATCCGCAAGGCGGTGGAAAGCTTTGACGAAGACATCAATGTGCACATCTGGGGCACCGGCGGCATGAGCCACCAGCTGCAGGGCGCACGCGCCGGGCTGATCAACCGCGAGTGGGACAACAACTGGCTGGATCTGATGATCAACGACCCGGTGGCCTGCGCCAAGGTGCCGCATATCGACTATGTGCGCGAAGCCGGTAGCGAAGGCATCGAACTGGTGATGTGGCTGATTGCCCGTGGCGCGATGGCGGACGTGAACGATGGCCAGCGCAGCGGCCCGCTGCCGCACGTGGCGCACCGCTTCTACCATGTCCCGGCTTCCAACACTGCCGTGGGTCACGCCATTCTGGAAAACAAAGAATAAGGAATCCCTGTCATGACAATCAAAGTAGCTTTGGCTGGCGCAGGTGCCTTCGGCATCAAGCATCTGGACGGCATCAAGAATATTGCCGATGTGGAAGTGGTATCGCTGATTGGCCGTGATCTGGCCAAAACCCGCGAAGTGGCAGACAAATACGGCGTGGCCCATGTCACCAATGACCTGAACGAAACCCTGGCCATCAAGGAAGTGGACGCCGTCATCCTGTGTACGCCCACCCAGATGCACGCTGGCCAGACCGCCGCCTGCCTGCAAGCTGGCAAGCACGTGCAGGTGGAAATTCCGCTGGCCGATACCCTGGCCGGTGCCGAAGCCGCTGCCGCGCTGCAACAGCAAACCGGCCTGGTGGCCATGTGTGGTCACACGCGCCGCTTCAACCCCAGCCACCAGTGGGTGCACAACAAGATTCAGGCCGGAGAGTTCAATATCCAGCAAATGGATGTGCAAACCTACTTCTTCCGCCGCACCAATATGAACGCGCTGGGCCAGCCGCGCAGCTGGACCGACCACCTGCTGTGGCACCATGCTGCCCACACCGTGGACCTGTTTGCCTACCAGGCCGGCAGCCCCATCGTGAAGGCCAACGCCATCCAGGGCCCGATCCACCCCACCCTGGGCATCGCCATGGACATGTCGATCCAGCTCAAGGCCGCCAACGGTGCCATTTGCACCCTCAGCCTGTCCTTCAATAATGACGGCCCTCTAGGCACTTTCTTCCGCTACATCGGCGACACCGGCACTTATATTGCCCGCTACGACGACCTGGTGAACGGTAAGGAAGAGAAGATCGACGTATCCAGGGTGGATGTGTCGATGAACGGCATCGAGCTGCAAGACCGCGAATTCTTTGCCGCCATCCGCGAAGGCCGCGAACCCAACTCCAGCCTGCGTCAGGTATTGCCGTGTTATCAGGTGTTGCATGCGCTGGAGCAGCAGCTGGTTTAGAGCCGCTAATAAAAAACCTGGTGCTGCGTTGCGCCTCCTTGCCGTACGTTGTGTACTGTCTGCGTCGGCGCGCCTTGCCCCAGGGACGCTTTGCTTTTTTTTAGCGGCTCTTGATAAGTTTCTTTTGAAAACCTTTTTGTAAGCGACCCTCCTGAACAAGGCAATCCGGTTCACCCGAACCGGCTGGCCTTGTCTTTTTCATGTAGGGGGGCGCAGAAACAGTGCAAGGACAGTTCCATGAAACAGCGACAGCTTGGCCCGTTTACCGTTTCTGCCATCGGCCTTGGCTGCATGAATCTCAGCCATGCTTACGGTGTGCCACCGTCTGCCGAGCGTGCCGGACAAGTGTTGCTGGCTGCGCTGGACGCGGGCGTCACCCTGTTTGATACCGCCGCCCTGTACGGATTCGGGGCCAATGAGGAGCTCCTGGGCAAGGTGCTGAAGCCCCATCGCCAGCAGATTGTGCTCACCAGCAAATGTGGCATGACCGGGGTGGAGGGCAAGCGGGTGATTGATGGCAGGCCGGAAACCCTGCGCCAGACTTGCGAGGACAGCCTGCGTCGTCTGCAAACCGATGTGATTGACCTGTATTACCTGCACCGCTGGGACCGACAAGTACCGATCGAGGATTCCGTTGGTGCGCTGGCTGATCTGGTGGCTGCGGGCAAAATCCGCAGCATTGGTCTGTCCGAGGTATCCGCCGCCACGCTGGCGCGCGCCCAGGCGGTGCACCCGATTGCCGCTGTGCAAAGCGAATACTCGTTGTGGACGCGTAACCCGGAAATCGCGCTGCTGGACGCCTGCCGCGAGCAACACGTGGCGCTGGTGGCCTTCAGCCCGCTGGGGCGTGGCTTCCTGGCTGGTGGCGTGCGCGACCCGGCCAGCTTTGCCGCCAACGACATCCGCCGCGCCATGCCGCGCTTCCAGGCCGAGCACTTCACCCGCAACCTGCGCCTGCTGGATGCGCTGCAAGGCCTGGCCACTGAAACCGGCTTCACCCTGGCGCAACTGGCCATGGCTTGGCTGCTGGCACAAAGCGAGCAGGTGATTGCGATTCCTGGCACCAGCAATGTCAGCCATTTGCAGGAAAACCTGTCGGCCGACACGGTGGAACTGAGCATGGAAGTGCTGACGCGGCTGGATACCATCGTCAATGAAAACACGGTGAGCGGTGCCCGTTACAACGCCGCTACCCAGCAGGAAATCGATACCGAGGAATTTGGCGTCTCTGCCTGAGCCATTGAGGGCAGGGCAGGAGACGACCGCACTATTGCTTCCATCTGGGGTTTGAACCCATGCCGACGGGGTGTTCCTGTCGGCCTTTTTTTGTCTGTAAAACGGTGCCCATCGCTGTCTCGCCTTCATCAACTTCTACAACTGCCAGGGCAAGTGCAAAAAAAGACCCGGCTCAGGGCCGGGTGTTCAGCGAAGGAGGAGAATTGCTGATAACAGTGTGTGGTTTTGCGTCCGGCAGCCAGTCAGGGATGACTGGCCGCCAGTGCTCGGGCCTCTGCTCAGTGACTCAGGCAAGGGGTTCCAGCAGCATCACACCGGCTGCGGTGTTGGAGATGGGCAGGTGATAGGTGTTTTGCAGCGCACGCACTTCGCCCTTGATGGTGGCGCGGGCGGCCAGCCACATCAGCAGCTCGATGCCTTGCGAGCCGGTATGTTCCACCAGCTGTTCCACCGTGTACTGGGTCGCCCACTTGGGGTTGTCCACCAGGCTTTGCATGAATTGCAGGTCGAAGGGTTTGTTGATGAAACCGGCGCGTTCGCCATCCAGCTGGTGCGACAGGCCGCCAGTGCCAATCACCACCACGCGGGCGTCGGAGTCCCAGGCGCTGATGGCTTCGCCAATGGCCTCGCCCAACTTGTAGCAACGGCTGGCCGACGGAATGGGGAACTGCACGGTGTTGATGCACACCGGAACCACCTTGATCGGGCAAGCACCTTCTTGCGGCCACAGCAGTTTCAGGGGCAGGGTGAAGGCGTGGTCCACCAGCATTTCCTGGCAGGAGGTGAGGTCGAATTCCTTGTTCACCAGCTGGTTGATCAGGTGCCAGGACAGCTCGGTCTCGCCGGTAAACGGCGGCAGGGTGGGAATGCCCCAGCCTTCGTCGGCATTGTGGTATTGCGGCGCGGCACCTACCGAGAAGGTGGGCATCTTGTCCAGGAAGAAATTCAGGCCATGGTCGTTGTACACCACCACGGCGACATCAGGTTTTACTTCGTCCAGCCAGCGGTGGATGGGCGGGAAAGCGTCAAAAAACGGCTTCCAGTACGGTTCGTTTTGCAGATTGCCCGCAATGGCGCGGCCAATAGCCGGAACGTGGGAGGTAACGATGCTGCCGACGATTTTTGCCATGATTATTGCCCCGCGTTCAGGAGTTTCTGTTTGAATTCGTCTTTGGACATACCGGTTTGCTGGGCACCGATGTCCTGCACGTCCAGGCCGAAGATGCCGGCAAACTTGGCCAGGTAGTACACATTGCCGCCAGCGGCAATCAGTTGCAGCACATTGCGGCTTTGCACCGCCGCCAGTTGTGCCGGGTTCAGGCCGAAGCGGGCGCAGTAAGCGGCTTCGTCGGCCTTGAAGGCGTCGCGGTTGGCCTTGTCGTTGAAGGAAAAGCACATCTTGTTGAGGGCATAACCCTTCTGCGCCTGAATGTCGTCAAACAGGGTGGTGCCCGGAATGGACACGCGTTGTTGCTCCGCCATCACTTTCTCCCTTGTTGGTATCGTGGTGTCAGCGAGTGTCCATTTTTATAATGTGGAAATAAATGCAGTAAACCGGATGGCATACATGAAAAATTTCGATCATTTGCAGCTGGACGGACGGCTGCTGCAATTGCTGCTGACCGTGATGGAAGAACGCTCGGTTACCCGTGCGGCAGAGCGGCTGGACATGACCCAGTCGGCAGTCAGTCATGCGCTGGACAAGCTGCGGCTGATTGTGGACGATCCGCTGTTTGTGAAGTCCGGTCGGGGTATCTCGCCCACGGTGCGGGCCGAGGCACTGGCCCAGCATGCGCGCAGCTTGCTGGAAGACATGCGCCGCTTTGTCAGCAGTGGCAGTTTTGACCCGAGCCGGCTCAGCCGCACCATCAGCATTGCCGCCAACGACTTGCAACGTGATTTGCTGTTGCCACGCCTGCTGGACGCCTTGCAGGCCGACGCACCGGGGGTGTCGCTGCGGGTGTTGCCATCGGGTATTCCCACGGTGGAAATGTTGCGCAGTGAGGAGTGCGACCTGGTGATTACCCCGCGCCCGCCCGATGGCAGTGACATCGTGCAAAAGCGGCTGTTTGCCGATCATTACCGGGTGTTTTACGACGCTGGCTGCCGTGCGGCACCGCTGGGGCTGGAAGACTATCTGGCAGCCGAGCATGTGACAGTGGGCTATACACCGCCGCGCATGCTGGATATTGATGATTTTCTGGCCGGGCAGGGGGTAAGGCGGCGTATTGCCGCCTGGCTGCCGGGCTTTGCCGGTATTGCGCCGTTTGTGCTGGGTTCGGCCCGGCTGACCACCTTGCCGGGCTTGCTGGCCAGTAACCTGCTGGCCGGGCTGGCCAGCTGTACGCCACCACTGACTTGCCCGGATATGCCGATGTATCTGGTATGGCACCAGCGCCATCGGCACGACCCGTTGCACATCTGGCTACGCCAGCGGCTGGAGCAGGTGACGCAGCAGGCGCTGGCGGCCCAGCTGCCGGGCTGATACTTCTTTCTGGAATGACTCAGAGCGCTTGACAAAATAGCGCAGCGTCCGTGTGGCAAGGCGCGCCGACGCCGACCGTACATAAAAGCAGGGCAAGGAGGCGCAATGCAGCAGCAGGGGTTTTGTTAGCGGGTCTTAGCAGCCGCTGTCCTGCAGGCGCTGACTGACGGTACGGCACAGCCAGTCCACCGAACGGGCGGCGCGGCTGGCCACGCTGCGCGCGTCCTGGGTCAGGAATTCGTCATTGGCCACTTCAAAGGCGTAATTGCCCTGATAGCCCGCCATTTCCAGCCGCACCAGCATGTCCACTGCCGCCATGCTGTGCACGCCTTCGCCGGGGAAAGAGCGCTGATGGCGCGAGATATGCACCATTTCTTCCAGTAGCGGCAGGTAGTCGCTCATGGCATCGGACAATTGCACCAGAAACAGCTTGTGCATGGGAATGCGGTACAGGTCGTCCAGCGGAATGCCACGGGCAAACAGGTGGAAGCTGTCCAGCACCAGCCCCACGTTCTGCCGGTTCACCATTTCCACGACCTGCCATGCCGCGTGGTAGTCGTGTACATAGCGGCCCCAGGCCAGCGGCTCGAAGCCGATGCGGATGCCCAGCGGCGTGGCCAGCGTGGACAGCAGGCGCAGGTGGGCGGCGGTGGTTTCCAGGTCGCCCACCGCATTGGGCGAGGTGGTGGCCGATACCACCAGCAGCTCGGCACCCACCTGCTGCATCATGCGCATCATGGTTTTGGCCAGGTCTATCTTGTATTCCAGAAAGCGGCCGCTCATGCCTTCGAAGTCGCGCAGCGCCTCGAAGCCTATCACCTTCATGCCGCTATGACGCACGGTGCGCACCGTTTGCGCCAGGCCGCCTTCCTGTTCGTTCATCAGGTCCTGTGCCCACAGGGTGAGGCGGGAGAAGCCGGCGGCGGACATGGCTTGCAGTTTGTCCTGCAGGCTGCCCTGCAAGGGGGCGGTATCAATGGCAAAACGGCTGGCATCCATATCAATTCCCCTTGTCGTTGCCGATGGCAAAGTGCAGCAGCGCGGCATTGTCCAGCGCGTGGGCAATGTCCTGGCCTGCTGCGCTGCTGGTGGTGTGCAGACCATTTGCGTGCAGGGTGTGCAGGCTGGCGGTGATATCCGGGCTGGCCAGGGTGACGCCGGTCATGCCCTCGCTGATGCCATTGCCCAGCGTGGCCGCTTGCAGGCAAAGGCGGATCTTGCCGCATGGACTTAGCAGCAGAGGGCTGTCACCGGTACCGCTGGTGCTGAAATCAAACAGATGCTGGTAAAAATCCTGCCAGTCGCCAATGCGCTCGAGCGGGACGCTTTGGGTCAGCAGACTGATGTGGCTGAGTCCGGCGTCGGTTGCGCTGTTGTCAGCGGCCAGTGGCAGGAAATCGACATCGTAGATGGAGTGTTCGCCATAGCGGTCCACCAGATAAAGCAGCGAACCGCCCACACCCTGAAAGGCCGGGATGTGCAGTTCCATCACCCCGGTGCCCATGTCCACCTCCCATGCGCCAAGTTCGCGCGCGCGCAGTGTGGCCGCACGTGCGTCCTTCACCCGCAGTGCAATGGCGCAGATGCTGTGGCCGCGCAGCTGGGCATAGTGCTGGGCAAAGCTGTCCGGCTCGGCATTGACGATGAAGTTGATGTCGCCCTGCCGGTACAGCAGCACTTGTTTGGAACGGTGCCGGGCGGTACAGCGAAAGCCCATGGCCAGTAACAGCTGGCCCAGGGAATCGGGGTCGGTGGTGGCGAATTCCACGAATTCGATGCCGTCCGTACCCATGGGATTGGGCAGCGGGCTAAAGGGAAGGGTGTCGGACATGGGGAACCTGTCTGGTAAGGGCTGCGGGTTCAACAAGAGCTTGCCGGTTCAATCTGTCTGCTTCAGTCGGTGAGGCTGGCAAAATGCCGGGCCATGCGCTGGGCATCCGGGTTCAGGCCGCTGAACAGGCGAAATGCGCCTGCCGCCTGATACACCACCATGCCACCGCCATTCATGGTAGCGCAGCCCAGCGCATTTGCGGCCTTGAGCAGCGCGGTTTCACGCGGGAAATAAATCACATCGGCCACCCACAGTGCCGGGTGCAGCCATTCTACCGGTAGCGGCAGGCCGGGGTGACCTTGCATGCCGATGGGTGTGGCCTGAATCAGGCCGTCTGCCGCCGCCAGTGCGGTGGCCACGTCGGTGGTCAGCACCACCCGATTGTCACCAAAGCGCTGGTTCAGCCGGGCGGCCAGTGCGCTGGCGCGAGCCGGGTCGGCATCGTGCAGGGTAAGGCTTTGCGCACCCAGGGTGAGGATGGCGTGTGCCACCGCAGCGCCGGCACCGCCAGCACCCAGTTGCACCACCTTGGCCAGCGCGGCGTCTGGCCATTGCTGCTGGAAAGACTGGGCAAAGCCCCACCAGTCGGTGTTGTGGCCGATGCGCTTGCCCTCGCGAAACTGCACGGTGTTTACCGCGCCGATGGCGGCGGCATCGTCCGACAGGCTGTCCAGACAGTTCAGTACCGTTTGCTTGAACGGGTGGGTGATGTTGCAGCCGGCATAGCCCACGGTCTGCATGGCGGTCAGCAAGGCATCCAGCTGTGCTGGCGTGCTGTCCAGTGGCAGGTCGTGTAATTGATACAGACAGCGCAAGCCCAGCTGACGGGCTTCTTCTTCATGCAGTTGCGGTGAGCGCGAGCCCTGGATGCTCTGGCCGATGAGGCCCAGCAGCAGGGTATTGGCAGGCGTGGTGGAGGCGGACATAAGTTGTACTTTTTGTTTGTGTGCCGTGGCTGGCGGCATGCATCCCGCACGCTGCGCAGGCTGTGAGCGGGATGGCGGGAATAGGGAAACGCACTGGTGCAGTGAAAATTTTCACGCTAAGATTGAAATGTACCTGTTGGTACGAAATAAGTAAACCGGCAGCATCGCCAGCCACAGGCTCAGCCCCAGAGCGGTGCGCCGCCAGCGCCAGTTTCCCCATTGAGGATGACCACCATGCAACACTGTATTGCCACCGTTTCTCTGAGCGGAACCCTACCCGAGAAACTGGAGGCGATTGCCGCTGCCGGCTTTCAGGGCGTAGAAATCTTTGAAAACGACCTGCTGTACTTCGACGGCTCGCCGCGTGACGTGCGCCGCCTGTGTCAGGACCTGGGCTTGCAGATCATGCTGTTTCAGCCCTTCCGCGACTTTGAAGGCTGCCGCCGCGAGCGCCTGCAACACAATCTGGAACGCGCCGAACGCAAGTTCGAGCTGATGCACGAACTGGGGACCGACCGCATCCTGGTGTGCAGCAATGTGCAGCCGGACGTGATTCGCGACAATGCGGTGCTTGCCGACGACCTGCATCAGCTGGCCGAGCTGGCGGCAAAACATGAAGTGCTGGTGGGTTACGAGGCACTGGCCTGGGGCCAGCATGTGAACTCTTACCGTCAGGTGTGGGACATCGTCAACACCGTGGACCACCCCAATCTGGGCGTGATTCTGGACAGCTTCCACACCCTGTCGATCAAGGACGACCTGTCACGCTTGCCGGAGATTCCGGGCGACAAGATCGTGTTCCTGCAACTGGCTGATGCGCCCATCCTCAATATGGACGTGCTGGAGTGGAGCCGCCATTTCCGCTGCTTCCCCGGGCAGGGCGAATTTGACCTGCCGGCTTTCCTTGGCCCCATCCTGCAAAGTGGTTATCAGGGGCCGCTGAGTCTGGAAATCTTCAACGACGGTTTCCGTGCCGCGCCCACTGGCGGCACCGCTGCCGATGGCCGCCGTGGCCTGCTGTATCTGGAAGAAACTACCCGTGCCCAGCTGGCCGCCAGTTGCGAAGCCGGCGCCGCCGCCGTATTGCCGCAGCTGTTTGTGCCTGCGCCGCAGCCACAGTACAGCGGTGTGGAGTTTCTGGAGTTTGCCGTGGACGAGGCAGCCGCCAGCCGGCTGGCGCGCTGGTTCGACAAACTGGGCTTTGCCCACGCCGGTCAGCACAAGTCCAAGAGCGTCAATCTCTACCGTCAGGGTGACATCAACCTGATTCTCAATTCCGAGCCGGATTCCTTCGCCAACGCCTTCTTCGTGGCGCATGGCCCGTCCTTGTGTGCGTCGGCTTTCCGGGTGAATGACAGTGCCCAGGCCGTGCAGCGTGCCAAGCAGTATCGTGCCCGTTCTTTCGAGAGCCGCGTCGGCCCCAATGAACGCCAAATCCCGGCCGTGCGTGCGCCGGATGGCAGCCTGCAATATCTGGTAGACCCAGGTACGGATGGCAGCAGCATTTACCAGTCCGACTTCGACATGCTGCCGGATGCCGACGCCAAACCCGGCCTGCTCACCAATATCGACCACTTTGCCCTGGGCCTGCCCGCCGAAACCATGGACGCCTGGATGCTGTTTTTCCGCGCCGTCTATGGCTTCAAGGCCGAGAACGAACATGTGCTGCCAGACCCGTACGGACTGGTGAAAAGCCGGGTGCTGCACAGCCCGGATGGCAGTATCCGCATTCCGCTCAATATCTCGGAAAACCGCAATACCGCCATCGCCCGCTCGGTGTCCACCTACCGTGGTTCCGGCGTGCAGCACATTGCCTTTGCCACCGACGACATCTTTGCCGCCGTGGCCGCGGCGCGGGACAGCGGCGTGCCCTTGCTGGAAATTCCGCGCAATTATTACGACGACCTGGCGGCACGCTTCGATCTGCCGGATGAATTTGTCGCCAGCCTGGCTGCGGCCAACATCCTGTACGACCGCGATGCCCACGGCGGTGAGATGCTGCATGTGTACACCGCCCAGTTTGAAGACCGCTTCTTCTTTGAACTGCTGCAACGCCGTGCCGGTTATCAGCAATATGGCGCTGCCAATGTGGCGGTGCGTCTGGCCGCTCAGGCCCAGTCGCGTGCCCGGCAACAGGCGCGCAGCAACTGGTATGACTAGGCGCCGTTAACAAAAAGCTGCTGCTGCGTTGCGCCTTGCCCAGGGCCGCTGCGCCAGTTTGTCCGCCCGGCTAAGAAAGTGTGCGCCGCAAGCTATGTCAACAGAAAGGGACACCAGATGGTGTCCCTTAGTCATGGCCAGCGGTTTGCATCAAGGACCACAGGGCCTTTGTCGCCCTGTGGAGCGCCAGGCCCGGCCCGCCTTGTTTTCCACCACCAGGCAGGCACGGTCATGGATGATACCCAGGCGTGATCAGGCCTGCGCCGTTTCTGCCTGGCTAGGGTCTTGCTGCCTCCTGCGTGTCAGCAGCACCGAGTCGGCACCGGCATACACTTTGCGGTAGCGCAGGTAGCCGGCACCAATCAGGAATGGCTCCTGCCCTGGGGTGACTGTCTGTGGAACCTGAGTGCCATGGGAGTCCTCGTACAATTTCACCCAGCCTTCTTCCTCCTCGGTCAGTCTGCCATTGGCTTTTTTCTTTTCGCTCAGCTCTTTCAGGCCCGCCAGAATCTCCCGTAGCGACGGGCCGTCACCGTTCACCCAGCCGTTTGAAGCAATGCATCCGATAGCGTTTTGAAGCAGGCTTGGTCAGGCCGCTGTCTTACCAAGCCGCTGGACGGGCGGATTTGTGCAATAACGCCGTGACAGACAAAAAACGGCTTCTTCTATTTAGCGAGCCTTAAAGATAACAAGCAAAAGAGAAGCAATCACTCATCTCCCTTATACAGGGTGCGGAACTTGAATAGGCCAATGCCGTTCAAGCTAGTTTCATCGACTTTGTCTCCAATGAAGCCGGCCATCGAGTCATGAATATAACTTTCAAGAAAGTGCTCAATGGCAGGTGTTAACCGTCGCAAATCCATACTGGCGGCGATGTTTACCGGGTCTGTCTCTGGTAATACGGTTGGGCTGAGAACCCTGCTGTACTGTGTTTGTCTGTGCTTTATTTTTACTGCTTCGCGCATCGGATCAAAATCTGCTGCCATCGGATTGCCGGCATGCAGCTTACTCAAACCAGAGATGATTCCTTGCTGGGTTTGCTGTAAGTACTCCTGATGCTTACTGTTGGCAGTACGGTATGGCGCACGCTGGGTAAACTCGCGCCGGTATTTGAAACGATGGCTCAGGTATAGCGCCATATGTTGTTGGTGCATTTTTTCGGCTGAAGCGGCGGCCACCTTGGCATCGCGCAGATAAGCGTTGAAGTCGTTGATGACCTGCGGGGTGGGTGTCAGCAATTTCTGGACTTGATCGGTGAGTTGGTTCATGGCCAGCAGCGGTACGCCGGCCTTCAGTGCCTCTTCATACATGCGACGGCAGGGAATCACGCACATCTGGCTGTTTTGTGCAGGCATGATGCCCAAGTCACCGCTGGCATAGCCTCCACCTACATCGGAATGCGAACCTGGGTACATCACTTCCACCGCATTGCCAGGATAACTATTGCCGCGACGTACAGTATCCAATGGGAAGCAGGCGCGCACCTCGTGCCCGGCAATATAGTGGACACATTGCTCGACTGCCGGGTGTATGGCCAGGTTGCCATCAGCCCATGCCATATGTCCGGTAGCAGGCAGGTTGTCTGGAAACAGCTGGGCGATGCCGACGGATGCTACCGTATCAAAAATCCCCAGGAATTGGGTGCGCAGCGGTATGCCAGCAAAGTGCCAGCCGCCATTTTCCTGCTGGCAGAGCCGGTACAGCCAATTTACAAAGGCACGCGCTTCAGTAGCACCACGCGAAAAACCAAATACTGATAGGTTTATTTGCGTTACCTCGGGTTTGCGGTCCTTCAACGCAGCCTGCAATCGCCGTTGCCAATTAGTAAACAAGGCCCAGCGCATTGCGCCGCCCGTTACTCCACTAGCCATTTCCGTGATGGACTTGGCTAATCCATCTGCAATCAAAAAACTCTTGTTGACATACTGATGTGGGGCATTCACCAGCCGTGTCAATGCCCACAGAATACGGGCCTCTCCTCCCGCGCCAGCACCGCCACCAAGCATGCCGCCCTTGTCGCCAATTTCCGGGAATGGTGTGCCTACACCAGGCATATAGAAAGCGAAATAGCCGTCATCTGGTTTGTCTCGCGCCGCCATAAATAAACGGGCGATATTACTGGGCTTCTGCTGGCCCGGCTTGGCCTGGTAGTAGTCCAGATTGAGATTATTACCGGTACCATCGAAGAACAGCATCACATGGATCTGGCCTTGGCACTTGGCACTGTTCTTACCACTGACGCAGGCCAACGCTTGTGCCCGTTGTAATTGTTCCCGCGCGGTGAGGGCGCGCTGCCCGCTTGGATAGGGTGCTGGATTTTGGGTACTCATTGCGTGGCTTTCTGCGTCTCGCGGGGATAGGCGGGGCGATAGTCCGGATGATAAGGCAGAATATCGCTCAATTTGACCAGCACCTGATCGTTGGGCAGGAAGTGAATATCAACATGTTGCATTTGTTTGGCCTGATATTCCGGAATGGTTACAGTGCGCGTTTTCCAGCTGCCTTCAATAAATACCTTGTCGCCATTTTGCATGACGACATTACCACTGGTATCGCGCTGGAAATGTCCACCTTGCAGCCAGCCAATCTTGACTGTTAATCCCGGCCGCCATTTTCCTGGTACGATGACACAGCAAACTTCTTTGCCTCCACCACCCATCGCAGGGACATTCAGCACACCGCCTTGATCGTTAATGGTGATTGAGTCGATTGGCTTTGTGGTGTGATTGACCGCCAGATAACTCAGACTGGTTTTTTCTTCTTCGCAGCCTGCCAGGAATGGCAGACTCAGCAGTAATAATGCGGAGATTCGCTTGCGCAATATGCTCATTGAAAACCTCTCTGCTTCAGGTGGATATGTAGGTGATGCGTACTCATTGAGAAGTCTTCTGCGTCGCGCGGGGATAGGCCGGTCGGTAGTCCGGGTGCTCAGGGAAAATATCGCTCAATTTGACCAGCACCTGATCGTTGGGCAGGAAGTGAATATCAACATGTTGCATTTCTTTGGCCTGATATTCCGGAATGGTTACAGTGCGAGTTTTCCGTGGCGCTGCTACATATACTTTTATGCCATCCCGAATAATGGGCTGGCCATTTTTATCACGCAGCCAGTCACCATCGTTTTCCCAACCGATTGTCACGGTTAATCCCGGTCGCCATTGGCTGGGGATCATAACGCAACAGACCTCTTTTCCCCCTCCGCCCATGGCGGGAGCGTTAAGAATCCCCCCCCTTGGCCATTGATGGTGATGGAGAGTACCGATTTATCGGTGTGATTGACCGCCAGATAACTCAAACTGGTTTTTTCTTCTTCGCAGCCTGCCAGTAATTGGCAGCTCAGTATCAGTATTAAAGAAATCAATCTTTGAAATACTGCCATGGAGGCCTTAATAAGGTGCTTATGAGGGTAATAAATGGATTATCGTCATTGAGCGCACTGATTTCACCTTCTCATTAACCAATTATTGAAAAGCCTTTTGCGGCATTTTTTCTGACAGCGTTTTCTATGCTGGTGGGTATGTTTTCCAAAGAAAGACAAGATAGATGCCGCCATAGGTCAATAACACTATTATTAATGATATTGCTTTTATACTTGTTTTTTGTGCTCCATTAATTACCCAGCTGGATAGCGGCAGCAGTGTCATTATTAAAAGTGGAGATGTTAAAATGAGAAAGAAAATGTGGTTTAATGCCGACCAGTCTCCCTCTGTTGTTGGGCCTGGTGTTCTTGTGTATTCAAAATAGGTGATGCCGATAAAGAATATCCAGATAATGGAAATAATTATCAGTGCGCTGGTCAGTAATAGCAGTTGGATAGTTTTCTCTACTACTGAGGCATTCTTTGCATGTGTCATGGGTAACTCTCAAGAGGTTTGAGCCTCGCCGAGTAACGAAGCAAGTCCTTCACTCAGGGAGCATCTTTGCTCGACAAAGCTCTTCAGTATCTGGATCAGTCGTGGGTCATCCAGCAAGCGCCCCTGACTGTAGCAGACGGCCACCGCTACGGTTAGCTGCTCTGGGGCATCCTCAATGTGATGTTCTGCTAATAGATCGGCCGAACGTTGCAGCCAGCCATGCAGTACTGCACCAGAGCTAGGAAGCAGGTCGGCAAAACCTTCGTGCAACTGGTCTGCCAATACATCTGCCTGGGAGGCATGCATTAAGGCTGTGAACTCCTGGGCGCTCAGCAGCCATGGGTCGAGCGCATCGGGGGGAAGCGTCTTGGGCGGCATGGGCAATGCCTGCAGTTGGCCGTGGCGGTCAATAATCAACCACTGCGCAACAGGTTCGCACAGCCGTTGCCAAGCTGCAGTGGCCAGCACCCGGGGCAGGCTGGCAGCGATGCGCGTATCGGCAAAACGGACGACGTACCACTGCCCGTCTTCGGTGGTGGCATTGAGGCTACGTTGCCAGGCATCCCGTAAGGCGGGGGCACTAAGCGGGCTTGTTAGAAAGCTCAGCATCGGCCGTCCCTTGCAATGACGCAGCAGTTGTTGCAGCTCTGTCTGATAGCCAGGTTGCAATGCAACAAGTCGTGGTGAAACCTCGCGTAGCTCCGCCCAGTCCGGCTGGTCATACAAAGGCCAGCTTGCCTTGGTTTGCCATATCTTGCGCCGCTTGTAATCGAATCCATCATCCAGCAGTGCGTAGCAATACAAACCGTCTGGCAGTTCTTTCAGTAGCGTTTCCAGTTTTTGTGACTGTTCCGCTATATTTCCTTCGTCCATTGCAAAATACATTGCCATTCCTATTGTCCAGCCAAGGGCAAGCCGGACTTGATTGCATTGAGCATGCATTGCAAGCAGAACTGCTTACCCGGGAAAACCGGCATCGGGATATTCAAACTATCCGGCCCGCTCCAGTCATGGCTGCCGCCCTTGAAGCTGACGGTGCCGGGGGCGTGCAGTTCGATCTTGCCATCCTTGATCCGCACATAAGCCCCACCGCTGGTCAGCAGGATTTCCTGCTTGCCATTCAAGTTGATGTTCTGCTTGGCCGACGTAACCGTCAGCTCCCTATCCGCCGTCAGCTCCATCGCATCACTCTGCGCCTGCACCTGCACCTTGCCCTTCGCTGCTATCAGCTTGAGCGCAATCTGGTCTTTCACCCCCGCCACAAACAGGCTGATGTGCTGGCCAACGTTGTGTAGCCAGCGGCGGCCGGTGCTGTGGTTGGCGTCGCGCTGGGCAACGAGGTTGAGGTTGCTGCCGGCGCTGAGGGTCTGGCTTTGTTCGGTCAGGCTGGCAATGCCGGCCGGGGCGGACAGGATGAGCAGCGGCTGTTGGCCGGCTTGGCTGCTGTTGCCGCTGCTGGCCGTTTTGCCTTCTTTGTCGGTATTGCTGCCGGCTTCCCAGGCTTTGAGCGCAGCGGCGTGGTGTTGCAGGTGGCCGCTGTCTTTGTTGCCGTCTTTGCCGTTGTCGGGGTTGATGGCGTCCGGCCCGGTTTCCATGCTGTCGGCCAGTTGCGCCGCGGCGGTGTCGCCCAGGCTCTGGCTGAGGCTGAGGGCGGCGTCGAGTTGGCTTTGTGCGTGTTCGCGTGCCAGTTGTTTGCCGCCTGCGCCGTTTTGCGCTTCGGTGCTGATGAGCAGGCCGTGGGCCGCGCGGATGGCACCGTGCTGGTCGGTTCTGAGTTCGAAGCCTTCGCCGCGTGGCTGGGCTTTGCCATTGCTGCGCGGGTGGGTGAGGTAGCCCTGGTTGAGCTGGGTCTTGCCGGCTTCACTGGATAGTTTGGCGCGCACTTCGCCGGGGGTGTCGTCGAACAGCAGTTCGTTGTACTGCCCGCCCTGGTGTTCTTTGGATTTGATGCCGGACAGGGTCTTGTTGGCCGGTAGCGCACCGGCACCGCTGAAGGCCGGGGTGGCGTGGCTGCCGTTGTACAGCACGCCGACGATGACCGGGCGGTCGATGTCGCCTTCGATAAAGTCGACCAGCACTTCCTGACCAATGCGCGGGATGAACTGGTGGCCCCAGCCCGCGCCGGCGCTGGGCATTGCCACGCGCAGCCAGCAGGAGGATTTGTCGTCCAGATTGGCCCCGATAGTGGGGTGTTCGTCTGCCCGCTGCCAGTGGAACTGCACCTTGATGCGGCCCAGTGCGTCGGTGTGCACTTCTTCGCTGTCCGGCCCCACCACGGTGGCGGTCTGGACACCTTTAGATGTCGGCTTGGCCTGGGTGCTGTTGGCGTAAGCCGGGGTGAGCGGAATGCCACGGCGCTGGGCGGTGATCTGGGTCTGGAAGGGGCTGCTGTTCTGGCTGTCGCTGGCGGTGCTATCCGAACCGCTGGCCAACAGGCTGCGCAGCCCGCTGGCCAGATCACCCGGCAGATTGTTGTTGGCGCGGAAGGTTTGGCCGGTGACGACGAATTCACGCTGCTCGCTGCTGTCGCCCTCGTGCGCCGGGTGTTCGTCCAGCCGGAACCATTGCCCGGCTTGCAGGCTGCGTACCGAACCGCTACCGCTAAACTGCTTGGCCTGCACATCGTGCGCCTGCTGGCGCAGCTGGGCGTACTGGCTCAGCTGCTCGGCATCGCTGGCGTAGTACAGCGACTGCGGGTCGTAATCCTGCAAGGTGGATTGCAGTGCATCGCCACTACGGCCTTGCTGGACGCGGGTCTGGTCGCCGGTGTGCTGGGTGCTCACCGGCTGGTAATCGAAACTGGCCAGTGCCACCGCACCGGACACCACCTGCCGCGCCGCGCTCCAATCGGTAAAACCATCTTCCTCTTCCGTCGCATCGCTGCGATGAAAACGCACCCGCTCACTGGCAGCGGGCGGCAGGCTGTAAGCGTCATCGAACACCACCAGCTTGACCTGCGGATGCTCGCCATCGACATGCTCGAAACGCCAGGCATAGCCCTCTTCGTGCAATAGCCGCACGATGAAGTCGAAATCGCTCTCGCGATATTGCAAACAGTAACTGCGCGGGCTGGCCGTGGCGGTGTGGAACTCCAGCGTCTGCACCTGGGCAAACACCGGATTATTGGCCTGATGCTCGGCCAGAATCTGCTTGACGATATCCGGGACGGACAAGTCCTGAAACACCCGCGAGGTACGGCGCAGGCGCAGCAGCGCAAACGGCGGTTCAATCGTCAGACCATACTTGGCAAAACCGCCATCCGAACCCAGCAACTCCGCCCGTGACACCACCCCGCAACGCACCACCTGGTTGCCGTCAGCATCCAGCACCCCGAGACGAGCCGCTACACCCAACAAGGACTTGAGCTCGATATTACCGTCGGGCGACAGACAGCTCAGCTGATAACGATAGGCCTCAGACACGCCCTCGCTGCCATCCAGCGTGTGCGGCAACAACTGCTCGGCGGCGATATTGCCGCCATCCAGCTGCAGGGTGAGCAGGCGTTGGTGCTGGGAAAAGGCGGCGGCGAAGCTGGCGAGCAGAGCAGAGAAATCCATACGGCGGGCTATCACGTCGGCTGACGTGAATCATCACATTCTGTTGAAAGTTCAACAGTTTATGCCTTCGACATGGTGCAAACAAGACTGAATGGCATGAATGCGTAGTTTTACTGAGGCCACGCAGCGCCGCTAAAGGGGTTGCGTGGCCTAGGGCGGCATGCCGGAATGGCGCTGCGCATGCTCGGCTTATTTCAGGGGTGATACCGCGGTGGGCAGGGCAATGGTGGAGTGCATGTCGGTGGTGAGCCAGGCCGGGCCACCCTTGGGCGGCCAGATGCCGGCAGCCACAGCTTCGCCACGGATGCGGCTGCGTTCGTCCACGCTGGCGTAGGCCCAGATATTGGTAAAGCGCAGCGGGCCTTGCAGGGCAAACATGGCCACCAGGCAGGGCGACAGCGCGCTGCGCGGCGGCAGGTATTCCTGCCACAGGTCCATGGTGTGCTGCAGGCCGCCGGTCTTGATGCCGTAAGTACGGATTTCATACACCGGGCCCTTGATGCCGCTTTCGCTGCTGGGGCGCAACGGGGCCATCCACGGGAAAGCCTGATAGGCCTGGCGGTCGATGCTGGTGGCGAGGCTGCCGCAGCCGTAGGGGTCGGCACTCAGGCGGGTGCGTTGCTGTTCGGCTTCCAGTGCGGCCAGGCTGTCAAAGCCGCGCAGGATCAGCAGCTGGTTGAGCTGGCCGATATCGCTATACCAGCAGCCTAGCAGTTCGCCGCCGGCGGCGTTGTCGCTGGTGTAAGCCTGCACGTTTTGCGCGGCCTGGGCGGTGGTGCCAAAGGGCAGGGTGAGGGTGGCGAGTTCGTAGTACATGGGGTGTCCTTGCTTGGGTGTTTAAAGGGTTGTGTCGGGTTGGCGTCCGGCGGCGTGGTGTGCTGCCAGATAGCCGAAAGTCATGGCCGGGCCCAGGGTGATGCCGCCGCTGGGGTAGTGGCCGCCCATCATGCTGTGCATGTCGTTGCCGACGGCGTACAGGCCGGTGATGGCTTGGCTGTGTTCATCCAGCACTTGCGCGCTGGTATTGGTGGCAAGGCCGGCAAAACTGCCCAGGCTGCCGGGGACGATCTTCACCGCGTAAAACGGCCCGTGTTGCAGCGGGGCCATGCAGGGGTTGGGCCAGGCATTGTCTTTGTCGCCCTGCACGCGGTTGTAGGGGGTGTCGCCCTTGGCAAAGTCGTCGTCCTGCCCGGCTGCGGCTTGCTGATTAAAGCGCGCCACCTGCTGTTCAAGGGCGGCAGAGTCTATGCCGCAACGGCGGGCCAGCTCTTGCAGGGTATTGCCACGTTGCAGATAACCATTGCGCAGCCAGCGGCCCAGCGGCATGGGGGCGGGTTTTACCGCGCCCAGCCCGTAGCGGCGGACAAAGCGGTGGTCGGCCACCAGCCAGGCTTGCACCGGCTGACCTGCCGGGGTGGCACGCAGCAGGGCGGAGACAAAGTCGTGGTAGGAGTCGGCCTCGTTGCAAAAGCGCTGGCCATGGGCGGTAACGGCAATCAGCCCCGGTTTGGCGCGCTCGATCAGGTGCGGAAAGTGCGCCGTGCTGCCATCGGCACGTGGCACCAGCGATACCGGGGCCAGTGCCATGGGGGAAGCCATCTCGCGCATTACGCCGCCAACGGCTTCGCCCAGCCGCAGCCCGTCGCCGGTATTGCTGGCCGGGGCGGCCGACCAGTGTTCCTGCCCGCTGGGGGCATGGGCCAGCAGCTGGCGTTTGCGGGCAATATCGTGCGGAAAGCCGCCGCAGGCCAGTACCACGCCACGGCTGGCATGCACGGTCAGCGGGCCGTCCGGTGTATCCAGCAGCGCACCGCTCACCTTGTCCTGTTCGCGCAGCAACTGGCGCACCGGGCTGGACAGGCGCAGTTCTACCCCGGCTTGCAGTGCCGACGCTGCCAGTGCGGCAGCCAGTGCATTGCCGTTGACCAGCCGCATGCCACGGCCATGCAGCAGGCAGTCGCGCCAGTAGGCCAGCACGCGCCGGGTGACATAGGCAAAGGAGGTGAGTGAGCGGCTGGCATTGAGAAAATGGCGCAGCTCCACGCCAGAGGCAATGCCCATGCCCCATAGCGAAATCACGTCCAGCGGCTTTTTCAGCTGATGGATGTGCTTGCCCAGCAGGCGGCCATCAAACGGTGCGGCACAGACCGAGCGGCCACCGGTGGCAGCCCCGGCGCTGTGGCCGTGGAAGTCCGGAATCAGGTTGCCGTCGATGAAGCGCAGCAGGCTGTGGTGCTGGAAGAAATCCACCATGCGCGGCGCGTGCGTGAGGTAGGCATCGGCCAGCGCAGCGTCAAAGTCCTGCCCCAATTCGCTTTGCAAATACTGGCGTGGCATGGCCGGGTCTTCGTTTATCCCGGCGGCGATGGCCAGCGGGTTGCGCGGCACCCACAGCCAGCCGCCAGACCAGGCGGTGGTGCCGCCGAAGCAGGCTTCTTTTTCGGCCAGCACCACCTTCAGCCCCAGCCGGGCGGCGGTGACGGCGCTGGCCAGCCCGCCTGCGCCGCTGCCCACTACCAGCAGGTCGCAATGCAGGGTGTTGGCTTGTGCTTGCTTGTCCACGGGCAACCTCAACCAGCCAGCGGACCCTGCGCCAGCAGGAAGTCCAGCATCAGTTCACGCACGGCGGCAAACATGTCGCCGCCCACTACCGTCTGGCAGCCCAGTGCGCGGGCGCTTTCAATCAGCGGGGTGACAGCCGGGGCGGTAATCACGTCGCCGACAAACATGTCGCCATGCAGCTTGCTGGCATCAATCGGCAGCGGGTCGCTGGCTTGCATGCCGGTGGGTGAGGCGTTGATGGCAATGGCAAAACCGCTGGGGTCATGGCTGCCTATGGCCAGCTGGCCGGGGAAGCTGGCGTTAAGCCGGGTAATCAGCTGGTCGCGGCGGCTGGTGTCGGCGTCGTGGATGGCCAGTTCGCTGACGCCGTTTTCCAGCAGGGCCAGTGCAATGGCCGAACCCGCCCCGCCAGCGCCCACCAGCAGGGCGCGCTTGCCTTCCGGCTGGCAGCCCGCGGCGCGCATGGCGGCCACATAACCGGCACCGTCACACATATCACCATGCCAACTGCCGTCGGCATTGCGGCGCATCACGTTGACCGCGCCCAGGCGGCGTGCCCGGTCGCTGGTGCTGCTGCACTGGGCAAACATGGCGAATTTGTGTGGTACGGTGACGATGATGCCGTCCAGATTGCCCGCCAGGCTGATGCCCTTGACGTAGGCATCCAGATTGGCCGGGCTGACATGGCTGGGCACCAGAATGGCGTTGCGGCCTTGCTGTTGCAGGGCGGCGCTGACGCCAGCCGGGGATTTCACCTGGGCGATCGGGTCGCCCACAATGGCGAGGACACGGGTAGCGCCATCCAGTTGCAGAGTTTGGGTCATGTTGTGCTCTCCTTATTGGGTAACGGTGTCGCGCGTCGTGGCGCGGGTGTGGCGTTGGCTGGCGTGGGTGGCGGCAATGCTGGCAAATACCAGCGCCGGGCCGATGGTGATGCCGGGCGCGGTATAGACCCCGCCCATGATGGAATGCATGTCATTACCCACTGCATACAGGCCGGCAATGGGCTGGCCGTCGCGGCCCAGTACGCGGGCCTGGGTGTCGGTTTGCAGACCGGTGGCCGCACCGATGTCGCCGGGGTACAGCCGCACCGCGTAATACGGGGCTTCGGCGAGCGGGCCGATATTGGGGTTGGGCTGAGCGCGTGACGGGTCGCCCATGTTTTGCTGGTAGGCGGTTTCGCCACGGTGGAAGTCGCTGTCCACGCCGCTGGCGGCATAGCGGTTGTTGCGCGCCACGCTGTCCTGCAGCGTGGCCGCATCCATGCCCAGCTTGCCGGCCAGCTCGGCCAGCGTGTTGCCTGCGGTCAGGTAGCCATCGGCCAGAAAGGGTTCCAGGTTCTTGCCGCCGGGACGCACCATGCCGATGCCGTACTGGCGCAAGGCGGCAGCATCGCAAACAAGGTAGGCCGGAATGCTGGGCGTGCTGCGATTGGCTTCCTGCATGGCCAGGCCAAACAGGTGGTAAGAAGTGCTTTCGTTGACAAAGCGCGCGCCACGGGCGTTGACGGTAATCATGCCGGGCTTGGCGCGGTCCAGCATGAAGTGCGGGAATACCGCCTGGCTGCCATCGGCACGGCGACGCAGCGATACCGGGGCCCAGAACGCCGGGCTGAGGCTGCCTTCGGCCAGTTTTGCACCAAGGCCGCGTGCCAGTTGCTGTGCCTGTCCGGTATGACCGGGTGCGCCGGGGCACCAGTCCATCTCTATGCCCGGCAGCAGGCGGGCGCGTTGTTCCGGGTCGCGGTTAAAGCCGCCGCTGGCCAGAATCACCCCCTGTTTTACCTTGATGCTGCGGCTGGTCTTGCCCTGGCGCAGGGTGAGGCTCTGCACGCCGCGCTCATCGTGCCTGATGTCGCTGGCCTGACAGCGCAGTGCCAGCTGCACATTGCCCAGCTTAGACAGCGAATACAGCAGGCGGCCTACCAATGCATTACCCATCACCAAGCGGGTGCCGCGCGGGTAGCTCAGGCGGTCACTGGCATGGCGCAGCAGCAGCTTGAGCGAGTGCCTGAACGAAGGCAGCGAGGACTTCAGCTTCAGCAGGTGGTTGATGTCGGTGCGGTCCACCATCATCCCGCCCAGCACGGTGAATTCCGGGATGGGCGGGCGCAGCACGGCAAACAGTTCGCCCAAGAGGCGGCCATCAAATGGCAGCGGTTCCAGCGCACGACCATTGAGAGTGGAGCCGGGCAGGTCGGAAATATAGTCCGGGTGCTTGGGGTAGGGGCGGAATTTCACCTCGGTGGCGGCTTCCAGCGCGGCCACCACGGCCGGGCCGGCTTGCAGGAAGGCCTGACGCAGTGCCGGGTTGGCGCGCTCGCCAATCGCGTTATCCAGATAGCGGGCCGCTTCGGCCAGGGTGTCTTGCGGATTCACCCTTGCGCTATGCAGGGTGCCGGGTATCCAGGTGGTGCCGCCGGACAGGGCGGTGGTACCGCCCACGTATTCGCTGTGCTCCACCAGCAGCACCTTCTGCCCGGCAAGGCCGGCAAACAGTGCGGCAGCCAGGCCAGCGCCGCCTGCGCCAATCACCACCACATCATATTCACTGCCTTGTGCAGGCAGGTTTTCCAGTTGCAACAGCATGTCAGTCTCTCCGTATTGCTGTCTTGCGTCCGTTTTGTTGCATAAAAGCAACCGGTCGGTACGTTTTGTGATTTTTTTAAAATGGAAGATTGTTACGCGCCAGCCGACTCCAGGGCTGTGCCGTAAGTACGCTGCAATAGCTGCTGTGCCGCGCTGCGCAGCAGCTTGGCCCGCTCCACAGCACCCAGATGGGCCTTGCTGTGCATCGGTACTTCCAGCGCAATCGGCAGGTCCGGCGGCAAGGCCAGCAGCAGTTCGCCCAGCGCCAGTCCGCCATGACCTGGTGGCATGCGCTCGGCACGGGCCTGATACAGCAACTCTTCGATGGAATCTGGCTTGGCGGCCGGTGCGTCGCACAGCTGCATGTAGTGCAGACGCTGGCGCGGCACGCTGGCCAGTGCGGCAGGCGTATCTCCGGCGCGATCAAAATGGATGGCATCCACCAGCAGGGCAGCATTGTCCTGGCCGGCTTGCTCCAATAGTTGCAGCGCCATGGCGATGTTGCGGATGTCGGTCCAGGGCATGGGTTCGATATTCATGTTCAGGCCCAGTGGTGCGCCCAGTTCACACAGCCGGGCAAAACTGTCCACGCAGCGGGCAAACTCCGGGTCGTTACCTGCCACCAGTACCTCGCGTGTGCCCAGCCGGGCGGCGCTTTCCAGCATAGGCAGATAGCTGGCTGCATCCGTTTCCGGTTTAAGCCGAAGTATTTCCACATCAGACACTTGCAGGCCGGTGTCTTGCAGGCGCTGCAAGGTTTCAAGCAGCAGCGGGCTGTTGCCCAGCATGTCGTGTTGCGGCTCCTGGGCGGTGGCGGGCAACAGGCGCAGGCCGACATGGCTGAAGCCGGCGGCGGCAGCGCAACTGACCATATCCGGCGGGGATAGCTCCAGCATGCTGAGGGCAGCAAGGGCGAGCTGGCGTGGTGGCATGAGTCTCTCCTGTGTAGCTGGCGCAGGCGCTTGGCTGTGTAGCGTCTTCGCGTTTGGCCAGTCTGTTTTGCGGTGGCTGATGGCTGGGCAGTATGCAATCGCAAAAAGTGGAAAGCAATTCAAAAAAATAACTTTGTTTTGAAAAATGCTTGTCGACAGCTGGGTAGTCACCGCCGCAAAGGCTGGTGTGGACAATGGGGCAATCGCAGGGGAATCAGGATGAAAATGCAGGCCAGGCCTGGATTTGTGGCGTGAACGGACTCAGGGATTTCCCGCACTGAAACGGGGCATGGCTGCGTGTTACCGTGCTTTTTTTGCGTTGTTGTATTTTTTTAATGTACTGATTTAACGTAACAAAACTACAAAAACAAGCGCATGGTGCAGGGTATGGATATCTGCACTTGGATGGGGCGCAGTTATCGTAAATCGGTATAACTGATAGATTTTTTGCGGTATGTTTTCGAGAATCATGCCAAGTCAGAATGCAATCCATGCCCAAGACGCATGGACAAGCATGCCAAGCTCGGGCTGCACCAGTAGCAAGGAGTGCACGGCCGAACCGGCCAGTCATCACAGGCAGGCTTCTTCCCTCAACAGGAAACAGGAAAGAAGCTGGCAAGGGACAGCAGCTTCACCAGCCTGCAACTGACCGGCAAGGGCAGGGCAGATAGCAAGAACAACAATGCAGCGATTGATAGTCAGCGCTGCAACAGGAGACAAACAGATGAGTAACGCCAGCAATGTCATCAATGTTCGGTCATTGATCGACGATCGTCCCATCAACCGCTTTCAGTGGCTGGTGGTGTTTTTTGGTTTCTGCATTATCGCGGCCGACGGTTTTGACGTGGCCATCATGGGTTTCATCGCACCGGAACTCAAACGCCTGTGGCATGTGACCAACCCGCAGCTGGCACCGGTGCTCAGCGCCGCGCTGGCAGGGCTCACGCTGGGTGCGCTGTTTGCCGGCCCGCTGGCTGATTATCTCGGTCGCAAGGTAGTGCTGGTGTTGTCGGTGTTCTTCTTCGGGTTCTGGACGCTGGTTACCGCCACCTCAACCGACATTACCCATCTGGTGATTTTCCGTTTCCTTACCGGCCTGGGCCTGGGCGCTGCCATGCCCAATGTCGGCACGCTGGTGTCGGAATTCGCCCCGGAGCGTCGTCGTTCCTTCCTGGTGACCGTGGTGTTCTGCGGCTTTACCGTGGGCGCAGCCGGTGGCGGCTTCCTGTCGGCCTGGATGATTCCGCACTTTGGCTGGCAAAGCGTGCTGATTTTTGGTGGTGTGCTGCCGATTGCCGTATCCATTGCACTGTTGCTGTTTTTGCCGGAATCCGTGCGCTTCCTGGTGGTGCGTAATGCCCCGGCCACCCGCATTGCCAAGATTGTGCAGCGTCTGGCACCGGACCTGTCCATGAAAGATGCCAGCTTCACCATGGGCAATGCCGACACCGCGCCCAAGGGCAATTCCATCCGCACCGTGCTGTCCAGCCAGTACCGCTTTGGCTCTTTCATGCTGTGGCTGGGCTACTTCATGGCGCTGTTTGTGGTGTACCTGATGGGCAGCTGGATGCCGACCCTGGTAAAGGAGTCCGGTTACACCCTGGCTGATGCCGCCTTCATTGCTGCTTTCTTCCAGTTTGGCGGCCCGGCAGGTTCCTTGTTCATGGGCTGGTGCATGGACCGTGCCAATCCACACAAGGTACTGGCCACCACGTATGCGCTGGGTGCTTTGCTGCTGTTCGGTTTTACTTCGGTCGCCCACCATCTGCCGATGCTGTGTGCCCTCACTTTCGCCGTAGGTTTCTGCTTTAACGGCGCCAATACCGGCATGAATGCCCTGTCCGCCGGTTTCTACCCCACGGCAGCACGTGCCACCGGTTCCAGCTGGATGCATGGTGTGGGCCGTATCGGTGCGGTGCTCAGCGCCTTTGCCGGTGGCCAGATGCTGGCCTGGGGCTGGACCTTCTCCCAAGTGTTTGCTGCCCTGGCGGTACCGGCCGGCATCATCGTGCTGTCGCTGCTGCTGAAGAACCTGGCCAGCAAGGGCTTGCCGGTACAGCCGGTGAGTGCTGCCAGCAAAGCCATGCACCATTGATGACAAGCTGACGGGCTGCGGACTCAGTCTGCCGCCCGCTCCAGATAGGCCAATACCGTATCAATGACAATTTGCCGGTGACGGCTGGCGTGTTCGGGCAGGGTGAGGTCCCGCCCGAACAGGCTGGCAAAAGTGTGGCGGTTGGATACGCGGTAAAAGCACAGCGAGCTGATCAGCATGTGGACGTCGATGGCATCGGCCCGGTCATGGAAGACCTGCTCGGCAATGCCGCGCGTGAGGATGCCTTCTACCACTTCGATCACGCTGCGGTTGCGCTGCCGGATGATGTCGGAATCGGCAATATGCCGTGCCTGGTGAATGTTTTCGATACTCACCAGACGACAGAAGTCCGGGTGATTGTGGTGGTAGTCGAAGGTAAAGCCGGTAAGCAAGGCCATGGCCTCGCGCGGTGGCAAGCCTTCCAGCTGCAGCTGTTTTTCGATATCGCGGATTTCACCATACACCCGTTCCAGTACGGCAATGTACAGCTCCTTCTTGCTGCGGAAGTGGTACACCACCATGCGTTTGTTGGTATTGGACTGCTCGGCGATGTTGTCCAGCCGGGCACCGCTGAAACCGTGCTGGACAAATTCAGTCTGGGCCGCTTCCAGAATGCGCTGGCGCATGCCTTCGGGGTCGTTCTTGCGTCGGGTGGGCAAGCTGGGGCTGTCTGTGGACATCAAAACCGGATACCAATGAAAGGAGAAGTGGCAATAAAGGCTGAATCTGCCCGCTTTTACTGACAGATGTCAATCTGACATCGGCCGTCAGCCAGGGTGTGCAGTGCAGGAAGGGCGAGGCCAGCTAGATGGGCCGTGCCCGGATTGAGGATTAATTTTAAATAAATATCAATCTGTGAAAAAACAGAACAGGAGATAATCGTGAAACATAAGACCCAATTGATGCTGCTGGCTTCCCTGTCCCCGCTGTTGGCCAATGCCGCCATGGCGGATGATTCTACGGTCACCATTTATGGCCGTATCCATGCCGACTTTGAAAACACCAAGTCCGGCGCGGCCAGCACGGCTTTCTCCACCAACAAGGTACAAAACGACACCTCGCGCATTGGCTTCAAGGGCACAGAAGACCTGGGCAACGGCCTGAAAGCCATCTGGCAGGTGGAATCCGGTGTGGCTATCGATGATGGTTCCAGCACCGGCTCCAATACCTGGGCTGGTCGTGAAAGTTTCATTGGCCTGAGCTCTGCACAGCTGGGTACGCTGAAGGCCGGTAACTTCCTGGTGGCCATTGACGACTTGCACTACATCGCAGGCAACAGCTTCCAGTACGCCACCGGCATTTCCAACGATGCCACGCTGTGGGCCAATGGCGGCAGCCTGGCCAGCGGCGGTTTCGATGTGCGCGCCGGTAACTCGGTAAGCTATCAGACGCCCAAGTTCAACAATGTCACCGCGCGCATCCAGTATTCGCTCACCTCTGGCACGGGCAGTTCGGAAACCACCAGCCACGGCGCAACGCTGGTATCCGGCAACCTGACGTATGACGATGGTCAGCTGCGTGTGGGTTACGGTTTCCAGCAAAACCGTGCCATGCAGGCCATGTCCAGCAACTTCTACCAGAATGGCCTGATGCACATGCTGGCTGCCGGTTATACCTTTGGCAGCGTCTATGTAGGCGGCCTGGTGGAGCATGACATCCTGGATAACATCAACCTGACCGGCCACAGCCGCAGCCGCAATTACGGCAGCCTGATCGGCACTTACACCAACGGGGCGAATATCTTCTCCGCCCAGTATGGTCAGGCCGCCTCCTGGAAGGGCTCTGCCGCTGTACAGGACAGCGGTGCCAAGATGGGCACGCTGGCTTACAACCGCGTACTGAGCAAGACCACCCAGGTGTATGTGCTGTTTACCGAGCTGCATAACGAGGCCAATGCCACTTATGTACTGGGTGGTAACCCCAGCGCTACCGCCGCCGGTGCCAAAACCCAGCATTCGCTGGCCGTGGGCATGTGGAAGAACTTCTGATCCACGTCTGACATGCCTGACCACGGATCTGGCTTCGGCCACATCCGTGGTTTTGCCCTGTACCAGCCCATGCACCTGTTACGCCGTTTTTCCTCTCCTTCTGCACCGATCGCCTTGCTGGTGGCCGGTGCGTTCTTCATGGAAAACCTGGATGCCACAGTCATCAACACCGCCTTGCCTGCCATGGCGGCATCGTTTGGCGTGCAACCGGTGGACCTGAATATCGGCATCACTGCCTATCTGCTTACCCTGACCTTGCTGATACCGGCCAGTGGCTGGCTGGCCGACCGGCTGGGTTGCCGTCGTGTGTTCATGGCCTCCATCGTGCTGTTCACTCTGGCGTCCTTGCTCTGTGCCATGTCGCACAGTCTGTGGCAGTTTGCGCTGGCGCGGGTGTTGCAAGGTGTGGGCGGGGCCATGATGGTGCCTGTGGGGCGGCTGGCAGTGCTGCGTAACACGCCCAAGCAAAACCTGATGCAGGCCATTGCCATGATTACCTGGCCCGGTCTGGTGGCACCCTTGCTGGGCCCGCCCTTGGGTGGCTTCATCACCACCTATGCGTCCTGGCACTGGATTTTTCTGCTGAACCTGCCACTGGGTGTGCTGGCGCTGGCACTGGCCTGGTGGCTGATACCACGCTCGGAGGATGAAACGGCCAGCAGTCGTTTTGACTGGACGGGCTTTGTGCTGTGCAGCACGGCCTGCCTGTTGCTGATGAGCGGACTGGAGCAGGTAGGCGGCACGGGGCACAGGCAACTGGCGCTGCCATGTCTGCTGGCTGCCGCCATATTACTGGCGAGCCTGTGGCGGCATTGCCGCCGCAGCCATGCGCCCTTGCTGGATTTGTCCATTCTGCGCATCCGCACTTACCGCACCACCATTGTTGGCGGCTCTTTGTTGCGCGCTGCCATCAACACCACGCCCTTTCTCTTGCCGCTGATGTTTCAGCTGGGCATGGGCATGGATGCTTTTCGTGCAGGTTTGCTGTTGTTGATTCTGTTCGCCGGCAATCTGGGCATGAAGGTGCTGACCAGTCGCACGTTACGGCGTTTTGGCTTCCGCCTTACCTTGTTGATCAGCGGTCTTGCGCTGGTGGTGCTGACCCTGCTGATTGCCGCTTTCGGGCCGGAGACCTCGTGGCCGTGGATGGTGCTGGTGTTGCTGCTGTCCGGCATGGCGCGCTCCATGACGTTTACCACCTTGAGCACCCTGGCTTTTGTCGACGTGCCGCCGGCGCAGATGAGCCATGCCAATACCTTGTTCAACATGCTGCTGCGCATGGCATACGGCCTGGGGATTGCCATTGGCGCCATTGGCTTGCGTCTGGCCGAGTCCTGGCTGCCGCAGGCCGGTGTGCTGACGCATTATCATTTTGCCTTTGCCGTGCTGGCCGGCCTGACCTTGCTGGCGCTGTGGGACGTGTGGCAGCTGCCGGGGAATGCCGGGCAGCTGCTAAGCGAACAGCCGGAGGCGCGCCACTGATGTTACCAATATCTGTTTGGACAGACGGCAAGGGCAATGCCATGCTTCTGTCTTGGCCGCCGGGCCGGGACAGCAGACAGGCACCGCCTGCGGGGCGGGCAGGCATAACGACAAGAAGGTTGGGTTTATGGATTTGAAACAGTTGCAGTACTTTACCTGTGTGGCAGAGCTGGGCAGCTTTACCCGCGCGTCCAATACGCTGAATATTGCCCAGCCGGCGCTCAGCCGTCAGATCCGCATGCTGGAAGTGGAGTTGCGGCAGAATCTGTTGATCCGCAATGGTCGTGGTGTGTCCATGACCGAGGCGGGCAAGGTGTTGCTGGAGCACAGTCTGGGCATTCTGCATCAGGTGGAGCGGGTGAAGGAGGAGCTGGGCAAGGTGCGTGGCGCCATGGCCGGGCATGTGGTGGTGGGTTTGCCACCCAGCTTGCTCAAGGTATTGGCCGTGCCGCTGACCAAAAACTTCCGCGCCCGGCTGCCCAGTGCCTCGCTGTCCATTTGCGAGGGCCTGTCCGTCACCATGCACGAGGCGCTGGTGGCCGGGCGGCTGGACGTGGCCCTGTTATACAACGTGATTCCGTCGGCCGAGGTGGAAACCTTCCCCTTGCTGGAGGAAGAACTGTTCCTGATGACGGCGCGCTTTGACCATGCGCCGGACAGCATCACCCTGCGTGATGTCGCCGCCACGCCATTGATCATTCCCAGTCGGCCCAATTCCATCCGCATGCTGGTGGAGTCTGAGCTGGCCAATATTGGCTGCCGTCCCAATATCGAGCTGGAAATCGACGGCGTGTCCGCCATTCTGGAACTGGTGGCGGATGGCTATGGCTCGGCCGTGCTCACCCGCAGCGCGGTGGCTTCGCTGGCCGATGCCTCGCGCTTTACCGTGCGCAAGATTGTCGAGCCGGTGCTGTCCAGCAAGCTGGCCATGGCCATCAGCCTGCGTCATCCCTCAACCCTGACCCAGCAACTGTTCATCGAGCTGATTCGCGAGCATATCCGCGAGTGGCTGGGTTATTCCTCCGAAACCTGAATGCCTTGGAGCGGCTAACAAAATAGCATAGCGTCCCTGGGGCAAGGCGCGCCGAAGCCGACAGTAGATAAAAGTAGGCCAAGGCGGCGCAACACAGCAGCAGGGTTTTTGTTAGCGGCTCTCAGGGCGGAAAGTAGCATTGTGCTGGCTATTGCAAGCATTACCGGACCCATCTTCATTCTGATCGCCCTTGGTTACTGGGTAACCTGGCGGCAGTGGTTTGCCCAGGCCAATATTCGTGCGCTGGGGCAGTTCGTCATCACCTTTGCACTGCCTGCAATGATTTTCCGTGCGCTGACCCGGCAGTCTTTTGTCGAGGTGGTGGACCTGCACTATCTGCTGGCTTATGGACTGGGGTCCTTGCTGGCGCTGGGTCTGGGCATGTTGTTTGCCCGCCTGGTGCCCGGTCACGACATGCGCCTGAGCACCTTGTTCGGGCTGGGTATGTCCATGTCCAACAGCGGCTTCATCGGCTTTCCCATCGTGTCGCAATTGCTGGGTGCCAAGGCCGGTATTGCCCTGGCCATGACCATGCTGGTGGAAAACGCGCTGGTGTTCCCCGTGGTACTGATCCTGCTGGAAAGCCAGGACGCCAGCGGCCAGGGCTGGCCGCATCTGCTGCGCCAGGTGGGTGGGCGGCTGTTGCGCTCGCCGCTGGTGATTGCCATCACTGCCGGGGTGTTGTGCTCGCTGGTGGGGCTGCAGCTGCCACTGGTATTCAGCAAGGTGCTGGAGTTGCTGGCGCAAGCTTCGGTGGCCTTGTCGCTGTTTGTCATCGGCGGTTCCCTGATGGGGCTGAAAACCAGTGGCATCGTGCGCAGGATTTCCCCCATCGTGTTGGGCAAGCTGTTGTTGCACCCTTTGCTGATCTTCCTGCTGCTGCATTTCCTGTTACCGGTGCCGTCCTGGCTGCAGGTGGCTGCGGTGTTGTTTTCCTGCGCGCCCATGATGAGCATCTACCCCATCATGGGACAGAAGTACGGCCATGAAGGCTTGTGTGCGGCCACCTTGCTGGTGGCCACGGTGACGTCGTTTTTCTCCATCAGCGGCATGCTCTGGCTGCAAGGCTGAGGTAATCCTGCGCTTGCGCTGGAGGGAATAAGCAATCCGGTTTTTCTTGGTTGGGAATATGGGCCTGGCTTCTTAATATCCATCCCATGCACATGGTTATGACCTGTCATGACAGGCCGTGTTTTCATTCCCTTTGCTTTGAGAGGCTGCCAGGATGAGCTTTTATCAGGATTACAACGACAAGCTGGCCATTGAAGGCTGGAATACCCGCGAACTGACCCAGTACCAGAGTTTCGACCTGAAGCGCCTGTCGCCCGCGCTGGGGGCGGAAATTCGCGGCGTGGACCTCAGCCAGCCACTGCCGCCTGCCCAACTGGCAGAAATCCGTCAGGCGCTGACCGAGCATCTGGTGCTGACCTTTCCCGGTCAGGCCATCAATGCCGAACAGCACAAGGCCTTTGGCCGTCTGTTTGGCAGCCTGCACCAGCACGTGCTGGGCGACAGCACCCAGCTGACCGCGCGCAGTGGCGATGCGGAAATCCTGGGCTGGAAAACCGGCCGTACTACTCGCTATACCGCCGGCGATGCCTGGCATAACGATGTGTCTTGCGACCCGCACCCCATCTGGGCGTCCTTCCTGCGCGTTACCCGCCTGCCGGAAGTCGGCGGTGGCGACACGGCGTTTGCCAACCTTTATCTGGCGTATGAATCCCTGTCCGAACCCATCAAGCAATTGCTGCTGGGACTGACCGCAGTTCATGACGGCAGGGAAGGCTGGAGCAATGGCTATGGTGCCGAACCGAAACCGGGCCAGGTATTCAACGCCAGCGAACACCCGGTGGTGGCCAAGCATCCGGTCAGCGGTCGTCCCTTCCTGTTTGTGAATGAGGCGTTTACCTCGCATATCGTACAGCTGAGCCGTGCCGAGAGCGATGCGCTATTGCAGCTGTTGTACCGCCATATCGAAAAACACCAGTCCTTCCAGGCGCGCATCCACTGGCAGCCGGACATGCTGCTGTTGTGGGATAACTGGGCTACCCAGCATCACGCCATCTGGGATTACTACCCCTTCGAGCGCTGGGGTGAGCGTGTGTCGGCCTATCTGGACCATGGCCCGCAGCCTGCCGGCAGCATCATCGGCCAGCAGTAAGCCGCACAGACTTGCCGGTATAAGCCAGCCCCCTCTCGCTTTCTGCAAGCAAAGCGAGGCTCCCGTACAGGGTAAGGGCGGGGGGGGAGGGAATAGATGGGAAGGCTGCGGAAGTAATTGCCTGACCGGGGCCGGTGACAACGCACCAAATAACTTTGTCAGCAGCCTGGGGCTGCCCATCATGGGCAGCCCTTTTACTGTGTGAAGCACGCGGCTTATGCAGCTTTGCGCTGGTTTATCCAGCCGCAGCCTGATAAGCAACGCAGTTTTCCTTGGTTCACGGGCGCGGTGGCAGTGCTTACAGTAAGCCCATCACGCAATCACACCCTAAAGGAAGCCAGCATGACTCTGCGACTTGGCGACATCGCTCCGGATTTCACTCAGCAATCCACCATTGGCGAACTGCATTTCCACCAGTGGAAGGGTGACAGCTGGGCCGTGCTGTTTTCCCATCCGGCCGATTACACCCCGGTATGCACCACCGAACTGGGTGCCACCGCCAAATTGCAGCAGGAGTTCGCCCGCCGCAATGTCAAGGTGCTGGCCCTGTCGGTAGACCCGGTGGAAGCCCATCATGGCTGGATTGCCGACATCAACGACACCCAGCAAACCGAGGTGAATTTCCCCATCGTGGCAGATGCCGACCGCAAGGTGTCCGAAGCTTACGACCTGATTCACCCCAATGCCAGCAGCACCCACACTGTACGTTCCTTGTTCATCATCGACCCGGCACACAAGGTGCGGCTGATCATTACCTACCCGGCCAGTACCGGTCGCAATTTTGCCGAAATCCTGCGGGTGATCGACTCCCTGCAACTGACTGACCACCACAGCGTGGCCACCCCGGCCAACTGGCAGCAGGGTGAGGAAGTGGTGATCGTGCCATCACTGCAGGATGAAGCACTGATCCGTGAAAAGTTTCCCCAGGGCTACCGTGCCGTACGGCCCTATCTGCGCCTGACGCCGCAGCCGGTTTGATGTTGTTGTCCGTTGTTCCGTTGTCTCTGTTTCTCCTTCTTGCATGTCTCTTCTTCATGCCGGGTCTGCTGACCCGGCGTTTTTTTTGGGTACTGGCCATTCGGCCATGAAAAGGCATTAACAGCCGTTGTCAATGGTGGACTTATGCGCCCAGTATGGCAGATACTTCTGAAATGCATGCTTGACCCACAATAATTTCCCCATGCAGGTAAAAAGCGTTGGACGGCAAAAAACCCGATATCGATGCAATGCTGGATCTGGCTTATCAATTGGTGCTCTGTCAGCTGGAAGCCGACGTCCATCGTGCCAAAGAGGAGATTCGCGAGATGGTGGTTCCCATCAAGATTTTGCTGCTCAGGCAAATCGGAGAGGACGCCGACATCTGCAATCTCGATGATTTCTAGCCTGCTTACCATCATTTCTTCACAATACCGCATATCGGCATCCCCGCTTGTGCGGGTTTATTGCTGCTGAGTGGTTTGCGCTTTACCCGTCACCATGGCCGCTTGCCTGCGGCCTTGCTTCTGCCGTCTCGCCTGCCACTGCAACAGGCCACTTCCACCCAGTACCATCAACGCCACGCCGCTGGCTGCCATCAGCAACTGGTGCCAGACACCACCCGGCCGGCTGTTGCCACCACATTGACAAAGCATTTTGCCTGCTGGCCCCTTGCTGCTTCAGCAAGCGATGTTCAATGCGTAAGAACGGTTCAGGTGGCCGTTCCATGCCGACACAATCGCGGATCAGCTGCCGGCATGGTAATGAATGCTCAGGTGCTAGGCCTGGCATACTGCCACCGGATAGATGGCATGGCGCCCGTCTACCGGCAGTATTTGGCAATGCACACCGTAAATGGTAGCGAGTTGTTGCTCGGTCAGCACATCATGCATATGGCCTTCTGCCACTATCTGCCCGGTGCGCAGCATCAGTGCCCGGTCGGCATAACGGCTGGCCAGGTTCAGGTCGTGTAATACCATCAGGGTGACAATGTTTTCTTGTCTGGTATAGCGATGTACAGTTTCCAGAAGATGCAATTGGTTGGCCAGGTCCAGGGCAGAGGTTGGTTCGTCCAGCAGTAGCAGGCGAGGTTTTTTAACCAGTGCCAGCGCCAGCGCCACCATTTGTCGCTGTCCGCCAGACATTTGTGCAGGCATGCTGTGTGCCAGGTGTTCTATTCCCAGTAGCGATAGCACGGCTTCAGCGTGCAGCATGCTGTCTGATCTGGCTGACCAACCCACCCGGCGGCTGTTCTGGGTAAGCAGCAGCAGTTCGAATACGGTCAGGCGGGCGTTGAGTGAAGCAAGGTCTTGCGCCACATAGCCCATCAGGCGGCTGCGTTCGGCAGGGGGCACGTTGGCCAGCTCGGTATCGCCCAGTAAAACTTGGCCCTTGGCCGGGAGCAGCCCGGCAATGGCTTTGACCAAGGTGGATTTGCCTGCACCGTTACGCCCCAGAATGGCGAGCGATTCGCCGGGCGTGGCTTGCAGGCTGACGTTGTCCAATATGGTGCGGCCCCCCAGGCTGACGCGCAGGTTGTGTGTTTTCAGCATTATGCTCTCCTTGCCCGTTGACCAAATACCAGCCACAGGAAAAACGGAACGCCCAGCAATGAGGTCACCATGCCGATGGGTAGTACCACGCCGGGAAACAGGGTTTTACTGATAATCGACGCCAGGGTCATCACCAGGGCACCGCAGGCGGCAGTCACCCCCAGGGCAAAGCGTTGGTCTTCACCCACCAGCAAACGGGCCACGTGCGGTGCCACCAGTCCGATAAAACCTACCACGCCAATGGTGGCAGTGATGCTGCCGGCCATCAGGGCAGACATCAGCAACAGGGCCATGCGCAGCCGTTTTACCGGCACACCCAGTACCACGGCTTGGGTACCAAATCCGCGCAGTGTGGAAATCTGCCATGACAACAGCAACAGCAGCGGCATGATCACGCCCACAATCACCAGATTGATGCTGACCTTGGTCCAGCTGGTTTTCATCAGCGAACCCATCATCCAGAACACGAGTGATTGCAGCTGGTCGGTATCGGCCAGATATTGGGCCATGCCCAGCAGTGCACTGAAGATGAAGTGCACGGCAATGCCCAGCAGTACAATCATTTCCACGGCCAGCCCGCGCCGGCTGGCAAATAGGCCGATCAACAGAACGGTGGCCAGAGAAAAGACAAAGGCGTTACCGGTAATGACATAGTCACCAGACAGCGGCAGCCAGCTTAGCAACGATGTTTGAAACACAATTGCCAGTGCTGCGCCAAACCCGGAGGCTGCGGAAATGCCCAGGGTAAACGGCTCGGCCAGCGGGTTGTCTAACACGGTTTGCATCAACGAGCCAGACAACGCCAGCCCCATCCCGGATAGCACGGCGGTGAGTGTCACCGGCATACGTATGTCCCATAACACCACTTTCACTTCGGGTGGTACGTCTGATGGGTGCAGCAGCCCGGTGACAACCTGATCCCAGCTTAGGGTGCCCGACCCAATGACCAAATCAGCCAGTGTCGCGGCCATGCTGAGGATGATCAGGACCAGCAGCAACAAGCTTTTGCGCCATACCTGTGCTTGATAGTGTGCCGACATGCCTGCCTGGTCGGCCTTCAGGGTAGTGTTTGGTTCAGTCATGCTTTTGCTTTCACTGCTTGATGACGGGCGCACCGGTTATCACGGGTACTGCAGGAATCCGGGTAAATTGCCTGATAATTTGCTGATAGGTGTTATTGGGGTCGAGTGCCGTGAAGGCTTCCGGGTAGAAATCCTTGGCCAGATGTTCCACCGCGACAATATTGAAGGGATGGTCGGAAAATTGGTGGTAAATGGCGTATACCCGGTCGGTTTTATAGGCTTTGAGCTGGGCAAAGCCGGTACGCTTGAGCAATGGTCCGAACGAGGCTTTGACTTTGGCGTTGGTGGAGCCATAGCCCATGGGAATGGCGGCAGACTGCTTGTTGGTCCACCCGGAGCCCGTCATCAGGTATACATCAGGCTGTAGTGCCAGAAGCTTTTCCATGGCGACATTCCCCGTAGGGAAGGGCAGCAGCTGTGCGCCGAGGTTGCGCCCGCCAGCAGCTTCAATCAGGTCGCCCCAGCCCTTTTTGCCATGGGTGAAGCAGCAGGTATCCAGCCCGCTTTTGCCTGCAAGAGCCTCAACAAACACGGATGGGCGGGCTTTCTGTCTGGCAATAGCTTGCTGCACGGCCTTCAGATGTTGTTGGTAGAAGGTCGCATATTGGGCTGCTTCGTTTTCTCTGTTCAATACCTTGCCCAACAGGATGATACTGGCCGTTGTGTGCGCTATCGGGTCTTCTTCGTGGTCGACAAAAACAACGGGTATCTGCAGCTGAGCCAGTTTGTCCATCACCCCCGTGGCCTGAAACAGCTTACGAAACCGTAGCTTGGCTATCATCAGCTCGGGCTTTTGCGCAATCAGTTGCTCCATGCCAACCTGGCCATCACTGCTGAAGCTGATGCCAGCGATTTTGCCGGCGGCAGGCCATTTGCTGAGCAAAACTTTCCACACACCAGGGTCGTTTTTCCCCAATACATTATTCCAGCCCACCACGCGGGCGAACGGGTTGCTGCGGTCCAGCAAGGCCAGGGTCAGAATGTCGCGGCCATCCTGTATCACGATGCGCTTGGGTTCACTGGGCAGGGTGACAGTACGCCCGGCAATATCGGTAACGGTGACAGGATAGGTGCTTGCCATGGCATGCACACCCGATGTCAACGCAACAAGAGCCAGTACGATATTTGTCCATTTATTTGTCATTCACGGTATTGCCTAAAAAACGGAAAAAGGCCCCATGGGCCTGGAGAACCGCTACTGCTGCCTGACAGCAGGGATAGAGCCGGTTCTGAAAAACAAGCATCAGTGTGTTTGCACTCAGTGTATCGGGGCCTGGGATCCGGTCATGACCGGTTCGGCCGGGATATGGGTGAACTGCTGAATGATTTGCTGGTATGTCTGATTGGGGTTAAGCGATTTGAATGCCGCTGGATAAAAGTCTTTGGCCAGATGTTCTACTGCCACGATGTTGTAGGGGTGGTTGTAGAACTGGTGGTAAATACCGTATACCTGCTTGGTTTTATAGGCTTTCAGTTGTTGAAAACCGATACGCTGCATCAAAGGGCCGAAGGCGGCATCCACTCTGGTCTGACTGGAACCATAGCCAAACGGAATGGCCATGGAGCCTTTGTTGGTCCATTGCGAGCTGGTTAACAGGTAAATGTCGGGCTGTACCGCCAGCAGTTTTTCCATCGCGATACTGCCTGTCGGCCCTGGCAACAGTTTGCTGCCCAGGTTTTGCCCACCGGCAGCCTCCACCAGATCGCCCCAGCCTTTCTTGCCGTGGGTGAAGCAACATGTGTCCAGCCCGGCCTTGCCCGCCAGCGCCTCAACAAATACTACCGGGTGATTTTTTTCTTTGGCGATCACGTGTTCAACAGCTTGCAAATGCTGTTGATAGAACGCTGTATATTGTGCTGCTTCCTGTTCGCGGTTAAGCGTTTTGCCCAGCAAGCTGACACTGGCCATGGTGTGTTTGACCGGGTCTTCTTCGATATCGATGAAGACCACCGGGATATGTAGCTGGGCCAGTTTGTCCAGTACGCCAGTTTGCTGCAACACGGTTTTGGAACGTAGCTGCGCAATCAGCAGGTCGGGTTGTTGCGCCAGGAGTTCTTCAATATTTACCTGGCCGTCGTCACTAAAGTCCATGTTGACGATCTTGCTGGCCTGCGGCCATTTTTTCAGCATGTTGCTCCAGGCGGCCGGGTCGTTTTTAGCGAGCAGGTTGTTCCAGGCGACCACTCGGGCAAATGGGTTATCTCGGTCCAGCAGTGCCAGTGTCAGGATATCGCGTCCATCTTGTACCACAACCCGTTTAGGCTCATGGGGCAGGGTGACGCTACGCCCGGCGATATCTGAAATCGTCAGGGGAAAATGACTGGCTTGAGCGGTGGTGCCGGCTAGTGCCAGCACGATTCCGCCCAATGTGACGGTCCATTTGCTTGACATGCTTTTTATCCGATCCTGAATAGGGAAATCCCGGTAGACATGGGGTGCTGCTGTTGCATTGCGCGCTGACGACAAGCTGAAAATACTGACATTTGCGCAAGACTCCGTGCCTGTGTGTTTGCCTCCGTGGCATACGGTGGTGTCTGGGGATTCCGGCAGTGAGTTAATCATCAGGTGCATGAATATAAATGAAAACGATTTTCATTTCTAATAATGTTTAATAATCAGTTCATGCATAAAACAAATAGAACCAGGCCATACAGCATTCTTTCGCTCCGGGTTCTACTGTTGGCGGACTCCCCATGCTGGCATCCTCTTGGCTGAGCTTGTGAGCATGCCTTTTCCAATGGAGCTACTGGTTGTTACTGCCAGTGGCTGATAAAGGCGGCTATGGCCTGGTTTGATATCCACTTTCTTCCAAAACGGGCATGCAAATCGGTAAGCCGGGGATTGGTCTGGTGCTGCAGAGCGGCTGCCACTTGGTTTCAGCAGCGCGACGAGTCGAGCGACCGGCAAGCCCAGATAACGATGCAATAACATGACGATGCGCTTCACGTGGTCTTCCACAGCAAAACGCGGCGGCTGTTGTCGGTCAGCCGCCGCGGGAAATATGAACCGGCCAGGCCGGTGCTGTATCAGAAGGTGAGGCTGGCCTTGACCAGCAACTCGCGCGGGTCGCCCAGCCGCACCGTGGACACGCTGCCGCTACTGCTGGTGGTGGTGGTCCCGGTGCTGGAGGCGTAATAGGTCTTGTCGAACACGTTCTTCAGGTTGGCCTGGATTTCCAGCTTCTGGCCGTGCAGGCGGGTTTGCCATGCAATGAAGGCATCGGTCACAAAATAGGACGGCAGCTGGAAGGAGTTGGCGGCATCGCCTTGGCGCACGCCCACATAGCGGGTGCCGCCACCAATGCGCCAGTTGTTGCCAACGCTGTCCTGGCCCAGTTGATAAGCCAGATTGATGCTGCCGCTGTGCTTCGGCACGTTGTACAGCTGTTTGCCGGCATAGACCGGATCGCTGGTGACCATGGCGTCGGTGTAGGCCCAGGCCAGCGTCATCGACAAGCGACGGGTGATTTCACCGCTGACATCCAGCTCCACCCCTTGCGAGCGCACCTTGCCCATGGCTTTGTCGATACCGTCGGTGTCGGTGGCGACCACATTGGTTTTTTCGATATGGAACACGGCAGCCGTGGCGGTCAGGCCGTTTTGCTCCAGCTTGATGCCTGCTTCGCGAGAACTGCCGCGTTCCGGGTCGAAATGCTGGCCGTCACTGGCGGTATTGGGCACAAAGGATGTGCTGTAACTGCCATACAGCGACCAGTGCGGGTTCAGCTTGTAAACCAGGCCAAACTGGGGCAGGGCGGTATTGCCAGAGCTGCGGTCGCTGACGACATAAGGGCGGCCCACGCCATCTTCCTGCCGGTAATGCTGGTAGCGCAAGCCATAGCTGGTTTGCCATTGCGGTGCCAATTCCCAGTTGTCCATCAGCAGCAGCGACTGGGTGTCGATATTGCTGGTGTTGTCGCTTTGGCTGTTACTCAGGCTGGTATTGGCTGCGCTCAACACGCCATAAACCGGGCTGTTGACGTTCAGCTGGGTCGCGGTACTGGCACTGCCCCGATAGGTGGCCGCGCGCAGTTCACGTGCCTGAGTGGCTTCCACGCCGATGACGGGCTGGTGGCGCTGACCGAACAGGCTGATGTCGCCTTGCAGCTTGCTGCTCAGCGACAGGGTGCTGTTGTTCACCACATTGCCATCCAGGCGACGGGTGAGGATGCCGGTGCGGGCGTTATAGGCCGTGGCACGCGTTTCGTCGTTGCTGTAGCTGATTTCATTCCAGGCCAGGCGGGAATCCAGCTTCCATTGGCTGTTCAGCACGTGGCTGTAACTGGCGGTGGCGGCCTGGGTGTGGCCTTCGGCCACGTCCAGCGTGTCGCCCAGCCGTCTTTCACGCGGCACGTTCAGCGGCTTGCCGTTGAAGAACACCGTGCCCCTATCCCAGGGGGTGCTGAAGTCGCTGTACTGATACGACAGCAGCAAGCTGTCGCGCCCGTCGCTCCACGACAGCGAAGGCGCAATCATATTGCGCTTGGTGCTGCCATAGTTGCGCCAGTAATCGGTGTCCTGCTTGTCGGCAATCAGGCGGTAGGCAAAGTTGGAATCGCCGATCTGACCGGTGCTGTCCAGTGTGGCCGACCCGCCGCCAAAGCTGCTGCTTTGGGTGCTGATGGTGGTTTGGGCGTCGCGTTGTGGTTTTTTGCTGATGACGTTGATGACGCCGCCGGGCTCCTGGATGCCATACAACAGCGAAGCCGGGCCTTTGAGCACTTCCACCGATTCGGTGGTGGCGTCGAAATTGCTCATCAGGTAGGAACGCACCCCGTCGCGCAGGATGCTGCCATCATTGCGTTCGCCAAAGCCACGGCGGGTAAAGCTGTCCTGGATACCAGCCAGCGTATTGCTTTCCACCACCCCGCTGATGGTGCTCACTGCCTCGGCCAGGGTTTTCACCTGTTTGTCGGCCAGGGTTTGCTGGGTGACGCTCTGCACGGCTTGTGGTGTATCCAGCGTGCTTTGCGTGTAGCCAGCCACGCTGGTTTGCCGGGTCTGGTAGCTGTGTGTGTCCTGGCTGTCAGTGCTGGCGCTGACGGATACCGTATCCAGGACGGCGGTATCTTCGGCATGTGCGGCCAGAGGGCTGAGTACCAGCAAGGAAGTTGAAACGAAGGCGGCAGTGTTCATGATGCATATTTTTATAAATGAGAATCATTATCATACGTGATTTGTAAACTGCCATAAAGTACGGGATTTCCCGAAAGCCATGTGCAGTGGGGCCTTGCAGTGGCAGATAAGTCTCCGGCGCAGAACCCCAGACGGGCCATCGGGCAAGGAGTGATGACCCGCCGCCTGTCTTGCCCAGGCATCGTGGCGGTAAAGCGTTTGTTGATGCGGATGAACTGCAAATTGGCAGCGCAGACGGCCATATACTTAAATGTTGCATTTTGAATACATATTAATATTCCGTTCACCATCTTTTATTGTGGTGGCAGCAGTGCCATGCCTGTGACAGGAGGTGGCTGCAAGTTATTGACCGTAAAGATTTATTGGCCGCTGGCTTGTCACGGCAAGTGCTTGCCGCCGTCCTCGCAGGCTGGCGGCGCTATTGCCAGATGGCATGCAAAATAATATCGTATTACGATATTTATATCGTGCGCCAACGATGGCGCTAGCGGCCACTTGCCAAGGAATGTATGTCTGTCCCACCTCGCACCATCCCCATCAAGCCCATTGCAGACCCTGCAGCAGACGGGTCGGAAGTGGTATCGCTGTATGCGGCACAAAAAAAAATCTACCCGCGCAGCGTGCACGGTCGCTTCAATAACTGGCGCATTATTGCCGTGCTGCTTACCCAGCTGGTGTTTCTCGGCCTGCCGTGGCTGCGCTGGGATGGTCGCCAGGCGGTCAATTTCGATCTGATCGAACGCAAGTTCTACCTGTTCGGCCTGATTTTCTGGCCGCAAGACTTCATTTATCTGGCGGCCTTGCTGATTCTGTGTGCTTTTGGCCTGTTCTGGTGGACTACCATAGCCGGGCGGCTGTGGTGCGGCTATTCCTGTCCGCAGACGGTGTACACCGAAATCATGCTGTGGATAGAGCAATGGACCGAGGGCAAGCACAGCAAGCGCAGCAAGCTGGACCAGCAAGGCTGGAGCTTGCGCAAACTGCGTATCAAGCTGTGCAAGCATGGGCTGATGCTGGCGTTTTCCCTGCTGACCGGCTTTACGCTGGTGGGGTATTTCACGCCCATCCAGCAACTGGTGGCGGCCTTGCCGCGTTTCGATTACGGGCCGTGGGAGCTGTTCTGGATTTTCTTCTACGCGGCTTGTACTTATTTGCTGGCAGGGGTGATGCGCGAGCAGGTATGCCAGTACATGTGCCCTTATGCCCGTTTCCAGAGTGTGATGTTTGATGCCGACACGCTGGTGATTTCCTACGATGTCGCACGCGGCGAGCCGCGCGGCACACGTAAAAAAGGCAGCAATCCGCAAGAGCAGGGCCTGGGTTCCTGTATCAATTGCAATATCTGCGTGCAGGTGTGTCCGGCAGGGATTGATATTCGCGACGGACTACAGCATGAGTGCATAGGCTGCGCGGCCTGTATTGATGCCTGCGACGAGGTGATGGAAAAAATGGCCTATCCGCGCGGGCTGATTCGCTACACCACGGAAAATGCGCTGAACGGCCTGTACCCGGAAAGTGCCATCCTGTCCCGGCTGCGGCGGCCACGGGTGGTGCTCTACAGCCTGTTGCTGCTGCTGGTCAGTGTGGTGGCTGTCACTTCGTTTGCGCTGCGTAAGCCTTTCAAGGTGGATGTGATGCGCGATCGCGCCTCGCTGGTACAGGAAACCGGAGAAGGGCTGCTGGAAAACAGCTATCAGCTGAATGTGATCAACACCACCAGTCAGGACCAGCAATTCAGCATCAGCGTCAGCGGCTTGACTGGCATTGCCATTGCCAACCCGACCCTGCTGTCCATCCGCGCCGCGGATAGCAAAAGCCTGGGCGTACGGGTGGTGGTGGATCCGCAAGCCGCCGGGCCGGGCAGTCATCCCATTGTGTTCCGCGTGCAAACCCGCACCCAGCCTGCGCTGGTAGTGGAGGAAAAATCCAGTTTCATCGGAGAGTGAAGACCGGCCCGCGATCAGCCACTGGCTTGTGCCAGTTGGCTGATATCGCGTTTGGGTGGCAGGCCGAACAGCCTGGCGTATTCGCGGCTGAATTGTGACGGGCTTTCATAGCCCACGCGAAAAGCCGCGGTGGCGGCTTCCAGCTTGTCGCTCAGCATCAGCCGTCGTGCTTCGTTCAGACGCAGCCATTTCACGTATTGCAGCGGGCTCATGGTGGTGAGCTGGCGAAAATGGTGATGCAGGCTGGAGCTGCTCATTTGTACCCTTGCCGCCAGGTCATCGATGCGCAGCGGCTCGGTGTAATGGGTTTTCAGCCAGTCGATGACGCGGGCAATGCGCTGGCTGTGGCTGCCGGTAGCCAGAATCTGCCACAGGCGTGAAGCCTGATCGCTCATCAGCAGCCGGTAGTGTATTTCCCGCTTGATCAACGGTGCCATCACTCCGATGTGCTGGGGTTGATCCAGCAAACCGAGCAGGCGACTGAAGGCATCCAGCAATTCGCTGGTGACCGTGCCCAGCGCCATGCCGGGCTGGCTGCTCTGGCTGGCTGGCGGGCACATGCCACCCTGGGCGATCAGGTCGGCCATGATGCGCAAATCCAGCCGCAGCACCAGCCCAAGGCAAGGTTCACGCGAACTGGCTGACAGCACTTGCGAGCTGGCTGGCAAATCCACCGCATTGAGCAGGAAATGCTGCGTGTCGTAGGCGTAGCTTTGTTCGCCCACCAGCATCTGCTTTTCCCCTTGCACCACCAGCACCACGCTGGGCTCCACCATGCAGGAGCAGGGATTGGTCTGTTGTTCGCGACGGAAGAAGCTCAGCTCGGTAATGGCTGTATCGCGGTCCTCATCGCCATGGGTACGGGTGGCAATGATCTGGCACAGATGCTGTAGTACGGTGTTGTCGGGCGGCGTCTGTGGTGTGCTAGGCATGGGGCGGCTTTCAGGCTGACTGCATTCAGCCTAATGGCTGGGCGGCTGTCTGTCTGCCTGATTTTCCCGCTGACGCAGGATCAGGCAAGGATTGCGCAACATCAGGCAAGCGCTCAGGCAGTGTGGGCGGCCAGCGCCGCCAATGGCACATGCAAGGCGGGGGACGCGGCAAACTGCGCCAGCAGATAATCGATGCACGCCTTTACCCGGGGTGCCATCAGCGCACGGTGCGGGTATTGCAGCACCAGTTCGTAAGCGCCGGGGTCGTGCTGACCCAGCAACAGCACTTTTAGCTCGCCACGCTCCAGATAAGGCCAGGCATGGTGCACGCCCACCTGGGCAATGCCGGCATGCTGGCGCGCCGCGTCGGTCAGCGCCTCCGGGGCGGACAGGGTGAGGCAGCTGCGTGAAACGTCCAGCGTGGTGATCTGGCCATCGGCATCACGGAAACTCCACGGCGACACCTTTCCCCCCAGAAAACGGCGCGTGATCAACCGGTGCTGTGTCAGTTCGGCGGGCGAGCGTGGTATGCCAGCCTGGGCGAGATAAGCGGGAGAGGCCACCAATACCATGTGCAGATGGCAGATGGGGCGCGCAACGAGGGCAGAGTCGGCAATATGGCCACCGCGTATCGCCAGGTCGTAGCCACCGCCCACCAGATCC
>NZ_JACAXB010000035.1 GCF_013391415.1 Aquitalea sp. LB_tupeE | reverse complement strand
ACCACCCGGTCGTCAAAATCCACTTCCACCGCCAGTTGCGGGTAACGTGTCAGCAGGCCGGGCAGGGCGGGGAGCAGATGGTCGCGACCAAATGCCGCACTGCTGGAAATGCGTACCGGGCCGCTGATTTCCAGCCGCTGGGTGGCAATGGCATCCACTGCCGCATCCAGCGCATCCAGCGCAATGCGCGCCTGGCGCAAGAAGGCGGCACCTTCTTCGGTCAGGCTCAGGGTGCGGGTGGTGCGGTTCAGCAGGCGCACGCCCAGTGCCTGTTCCAGTCCGGCCACGTTCTTGCTGACTGCCGCATTGCTGATGCCCAGCTGGCGGGCCGCAGCGGCAAAGCTGCCGGTTTCGACGGTAGTGACAAAGGAAAGTACCGAAGGCACCCGTTGCGACAAGTCCATGCTGGCTCCTGCAGTGAATCAATAGTGAATAAAGGTTAATAAACACTCAACCAGTGGTCTACTTATTGTTGTGAGTGCAGCCTTGCATAATGTGCTCCATTCGCTGGCCACACCGCTGTGACCGGCCTTCAGACAGGAGCGCAACATGCTGAATTTTGACTATTTCAATCCTACCCGTGTGGTGTTCGGCAAAGGCAGCATCCAGCGCCTGGGCAGCTTACTACCGGCAGATGCCAGAGTGTTGCTGCTGTACGGCGGCGGTAGTGCCGAACGCAATGGCACGCTGGCCGAAGTGCGCCAGGCCTTGAGTGGCCATGTGGTGCATGAATTCGGCGGCATCGAACCCAATCCGCGCTATGAAACCCTGATGCGTGCCGTCGCACTGGTGCGCGAGCAGGGCATTGATTTCCTGCTGGCCGTGGGGGGTGGTTCGGTGATTGATGGCAGCAAGTTTGTGGCCGCTGCCGCGCCTTATCAGGGCGACGCCTGGGACATTCTGTCCAGCCTGGGGCAGGTAGTGAAAAGCGCCTTGCCGCTTGGTGCGGTACTGACGCTGGCGGCTACCGGTTCGGAAACCAACCACAACGCCGTGGTCACCCATGCAGCCAGCCAGACCAAGGCCTTTTTTGCCTCCCCGCTGGTGTTTCCGCAGTTTGCCGTGCTGGACCCGGAAAAAACCTACTCTTTGCCGGCGCGCCAGTTGGCCAATGGGGTGGTGGATGCCTTCACCCATGTGATGGAGCAATACCTGACCTACCCGGTAGACGCCCGCGTGCAGGACCGTTATGCCGAAGGCCTGTTGCAAACGCTGATCGAACTGGGGCCCAGGGTGGTGCGGGAGCCGGCCGATTATGATTCGCGCGCCAATTTCATGTGGACTGCCACCCAGGCGCTCAATGGCCTGATCGGTGCCGGTGTTCCACAGGACTGGGCCACCCATCTGGTAGGGCATGAGCTGACCATCCTGCATGGTCTCGATCATGCCCAGACCCTGGCGGTATTGCTGCCGTCCATGCTGGAAGCGCGCCGGGTCGGCAAGCATGCCAAGTTGCTGCAGTACGCCAGTCGCGTGTGGCAGCTCAACGAAGGCAGCGAGGACGAACGCATCAGCCAGGCCATTGCCCACACCCGTACGTTTTTTGAAAGCCTGGGCGTCAAAACCCGCTTGCGTGACTACGGCATCGGCCTATCCGACATCGATGCCCTGGTGCGGCAGTTGGAAGTCCATGGCATGACGGCGCTGGGCGAGCAGGGGGATGTCAGCCTGACCCTGAGCCGTCAGGTGTTCGAAGCCAGCCTGTAAGCCTGTTATCCGCCACCGCCAGTCCAGCGCGGCTGGCATTTTGACAAGCCCACAACCTTCATTCAACAGCACGGGTGGCGCTGGGCCATATCGCACAGGGCCGCCCGTCAAGGAGCACAACATGCAGACCCCCGCTTATTTCGTTTTCAACGTCACCGCCATTCACGACCCGCAAGGCATGTTGCCGTATCAGCAGAAAGTGCTGGACACCGTGACCGCCCATCACGGCAGCCTGCTGGTGGGCGGTGGCGAGGTGGACAGCGTGGAAGGCCCGAAAGTGCAAGGCAAGTTTTTCATTGTGCGCTTTGACAGCACCGAGGCCGCCCAGGCCTGGTACCACTCGCCGGACTACCAAAGCATCATCGGCCACCGCCATGCCTCCGCCAGCTGCCAGGCCTTCCTGCTGGCCGGGCTGCCCGTCTGACATTTCATTCTTGCAACAGGACATCACATGAAAACCCTCGTCATCGTTTCTCACCCAACGCCGCAACAATCCGTCGCCATCAAGGCGCTGCGAGAGGTTGCCGAAGCCCAGGACAATGTGACCGTGCGTCACCTGGACCAGCTGTATGGCACTGACAGCAATGCATTTGATATCGCCGCCGAACAGCAGGCACATGAGGCGGCAGACCGCATCATCTACCTCTACCCGACCCACTGGTTCAACACCACGCCCATGCTGAAGGCCTACCTGAACCAGGTGTGGACTTATGGCTGGGCGTTTGGCCCGGAAGGCAAGGCACTGCGAGGCAAGGAGTTGCAGATTGTCACCACGGCAGGCGCCACCGAATTTACTTACAGCCATGCCGGG
>NZ_JACAXB010000034.1 GCF_013391415.1 Aquitalea sp. LB_tupeE | reverse complement strand
TTGATTCAGGCCACCATGGACGAAGTGCTGTCACCCATGAAAGCCTCCGCATTGTATGTGGGCATGCAATACCGTGCTCCGCTGGCGTTTTACAGTGCCATGGGTCTGGATGAGGCCAGCCTGGACGCCATGCGCAGCCGTTTTGCGGCAAATCTGCTGGCTACGCTTGGTAGCCAGCACGCCGCCTGAATCATCATCTGATACGACAAGGCCCTCAGTTGCTTGAGGGCCTTGTTGCGTCTGCTGCCAGGCTTCAGTGCAGCCCGGCATTGCGCTGCTTCACCACGGCGCAGGGGGTGCCGGCCGTGCAAAAGGCATCGTTCAGATTGTCAGATTGGCCGTTTTGCTGACTGACAGAGCTGGTTTGATCGGCTGCGGTAGCGGCCCGGCTGAGCGGGCTGAACACGAGCAGGGACAGACATAGTGGAAGGGCGTGTTTCATCATGCTTCCTTTCCTGATGTGATCCGGCAGAGCCAGGGTGGTGTGGGTTTTGACCAGGTTTTGACCAGCGGGTGCGGTGCTGGCCTGGATGAATTGTTAATGAATACAACGGCTTGTGTTTTGTTTGTCAGGTGCTCAACGGGCGCAGTCGCTCGCCGCTGCCTGCCAGCAAGGCAGCCGTCAGCAACAAGCCGACGCTGGCAAGAAAAGTGGCATGGATGGACCACTGGTCCAGCAGAACCCCGCCGAGCGCGCCACCACACAGAATCGCCAGCTGAATGGCGGCCACCATCAGCCCGCCGGTGCGCTCGGCCTGACCCGCGACCCCCTGTGCCATCCAGGCAGACCAGCACACCGGAATGGCGGCATTCACCAGCCCCCACGACATCAGCAGCATGGCTACCGGCCACAACAGGCTGCCGGTCAGCAGCAAGCCGCCAGTCAGCAGGGCCAGCAGTAATGGCAGCAGCCCCAGCAGGGAATAGAGATGGCGCACCACCATGGCACTGGCCATCCGGGTGCCGACAAAACCGGCCAGCCCCAGACCAAACAGTAATAGTGATAACTGCGGCAGGCTGACCCGGGTCAGCTGTTCCAGAAACGGGCGAAAGTAGGTGAAAGCGGAAAACGCACCGCCAAAGGTCAGCATGACGGCAAGCAATGCGTAGCGCACATGGCGCAAGGACAGCAGGGTCAGCGGGTTGGCGGCAGTTTGCCCGGGCGGTGCCGGCAGCTCTGGCAGGCTGCGCCACTGCCAGTACAGGTTGAGCAGCACCAGCGGAACCAGCACCCAGAACACCCCGCGCCAGCCGATGATGCCGCCCAGATAGCTGCCGACAGGTGCTGCAAAAGCGCCAGCCACCGCATTGCCCATATACAGCGTGCCGAGCGCAGCGGCCAGTTGTTCTGCGGCTACCAGTCGGCTCACCGTAGCAGTGGCCAGCGACCAGAAACCGCCAATCACCAGTCCCAGCACGGCACGCGCCAGCATCAGCATGGCAAAGCTGTCTGCCAGGGCTGTCAGCAGTACCGACAGCAACAGCAGCACGGTGAGGCAGAGCAGCACCGGTTTTCTATCATGCCGGCCGGTAAGTTTTCCCACCATCAGGCTGGCCAATACGGCAAACAGCCCGGACACGGAAATGGCTTGTCCGGCCATGCCATCGCTGGTGTGCAGGTCATTGGCAATCGGGGTCAGCAGGCTGACCGGCAAGAATTCGGCGGCAATCAGCAAGCCCACGCACAGTGACATGGACAGCACGGCTGCATGCTGTGGGCGGGCGGCAAGAGGGGTTGGCAAAGACATGGCATTTCACAAATCAAAGGGTTGACGCAGGGGGGCAGGGCTGGCTGGTGACAGCCTGTCCACGATGTGTGCAAAGCCTAAGAGACGGAAGGCGGGCCACGGTAGCCCATTGCTGGCGATCTCTTGCCTGATTCGCCAGGGTGCGCGGCGGGTACGCAATGAGAGGAGATGCGGAAGCGACTTAGCCTAACCAGCTGGTCTGGTGCGGGTCCAGTGTGCCAAGAACTGCCAGCAGAGTCAGCGCCAGCAGGCAGCAGGCAATTTGCAGGCAGACGGCACGTCGCAGGCAGGGCAGGCCTTGTGGCATGCGGGGCACCAGATGGTAGCGATTGTAGAGCGCCAGCACGGTCATGCCGGCTACCAGCAGCAGTTTCACGCCCAGCAGCGTGGCATAGGCAGACAGACTGTCCGGCAGCAGGCTGCCATTGATCAGATACCAGTTGATCAGACCGGTGGCAAACACCAAGAACACCACGGCATGGCCGGTGGTGGAAAAACGCCGCAGGATGCCGGGCAGGGCAGGCTGCAGGGCTGGCGCTGGCTGACGCAGCAATTGCAGCACCAGCGGTAGCGCGCCTAACCAGGCAGCACAGCTCAGCAGGTGCAGCCAGTCATTGCCACGGTGTGCCAGCCCCTGCCAGCCCTGTTGCATGGCGGCATGGCCGCTCAGGCTAAGGCTGGCCAGCAATGCGGCGCTCAGCCCTGCGGTGACGGGCAGGGAGTGGCGACTGCCAGCGCCTTTCGTGACCAGCCACAAGGCCAGCGCCGCCACCATCTGCCAGCACCAGGCATGGCCAATACCACTGTCACTCACCACGGTCAGCAGGCTGGCCGCTTGCCAGCTGTCCGCCCAGCCATCACCCAGTATCGCGCTGTGCAAGGGCAGGGCCGACAAGGTGGCCAGCAGCAGGACGCGCGCGGCGTGGCGGTTCCAGCTTGCCTGTTGCTGCCAGAAATCCTGACGCAACGCGGCAGGTAGCAGCGCCAGCACAAACAGGCTGCTGCCCCATAGCCACATGGCTGCGCCATCGGTCAGCCAGCGGCACAGCCATAGCAAGACGTCTATCGTGCTCACTTGCCAACGCTGAAGCTGTAAGTCCCGTTGGTTTTGTGACCATCAGTCGACAATACATGCCATTCCAGCTTGTACTTGCCTGCGGGCAGGGGCTGGGCCGGTTTGACTACCAGGGTTTTGCCGCCGTTGGCCAGCGTCGCTTCTGCCAATGCGATGTCCTGTTTGTCGGCATTGCTCAGCTTGATGCCGCTGAACTTTACTTCCAGTGCTTCGGAAAAATTCAGGCTCAGGCTGGCCGGGCTGCTGACCACGCTATTGGCTGCCGGTTCGGCCGATTTCAAATGCGCATGCGCCCAGGCTGCAGTAGTGGTGAGCAGGCTGGCGACCAGCACTAGCAAGGCAGAACGGATGGAAGCTTGCATGACAACTCCTGTTGGTTGGTATGTAAAACTGTTGAATACGGCATCCCGGCGCGGAGGCAGGATGCTAACGCATTGGCGCTGGCGCCGGTAGCCCGTTTTGTCTTCACCGGCAGTGCGCTAAGTGGCGTAGCCATGCTCTGCTTGCATGGCGCACCCGTGATGACCGGTCGCCATTGTAAGAAGGCAAGCGCGTGCGCGGGTGCGGCATATTGTCGCAGTGCTGCCGGCAAGCTGCTTGCCGTAGCCGGGGGCATAGCAGTGAAGCCGCAGTAGGAATTAGGCTGATCGGCGCTGTGCGGGCTTCTAGATGAATAAACTAAGTGTTTCTACTAGAATATGTTTATTCCACAGCGTGAATGCACTGGATGCGGTTTTCCTCGTCATTGAAATTGAACCGGGTATGGGAATGGGAATGGATCGAATCCTGTCGCAGCTGTCCTCCTCCCTGAATACGGCACAGACCATCGATCAGCTGGTGCGTCCGATGCTGGACATGCTGGCGATGATTACCAATATGGAGTCCACCTACCTGACCGATGTGGATCTGGACGGTCACAGCCAGCGCGTCCGTTTTGCGCGTAATAGCGGCGAGCTGACCATCGCCGAAGGCCTGACCGTGCAGTGGGAGGACACTTTGTGCAAGCGTGCGCTCGACAGCGGCCAGCTGGCTTGCAGTAGCGTGCCGCAACGCTGGGGCGATTCCGTCACCGCTACCCGCTTGCATATTCAGTCTTATGTCAGTGTGCCGGTCAGCAATGCCGACGGACAGCTGCTGGGCACATTGTGCGCCGCCAGCACCCGGGTCGTGAGGATTACCGAGCAGGTGGAAGCCCTGTTCCGCCTGTTTGCCAATATCGTCGGCAATTTCATCGAGCGCGAAGTGCTGATGGAAAAACTGCAGGCTGCCAACGACCAGCTGGCTACCCACGCCCTGACCGATCTGCTGACCGGCTTGCCCAACCGCCGTGCCATGGTGGCCGAACTGGAGCGGCTGTTGGCCCAGGCCGAGCGCAGCGGTGTGTCCACCCTGGTGGGGGTGATTGATCTGGATGGCTTCAAGCAGATCAACGACCGTTATGGTCATCAGGGGGGGGATGAATTCTTGCAGGCCATTGCCCGGCGGGTGCAAGCTGGTTTGCGGGGGAGTGACATCATTGGCAGGTTGGGTGGAGACGAATTCCTGTTTGTCGGCCCCGGCCCGCAGCAGGGCGACCCGCAATACGCTGCCGAGCGAACCCGGCAACGGCTGGAACAGCTGATTGCCGGACACTACCAGCTGGGCGAGCACCAGCTGGATTACGCTGGTGCCAGTGTCGGCGTGGTGGCGCTGCCGCCGCAACGCTGGACGGTGGAAGCCGCCATCGAGCAGGCCGACACCCTGATGTATCGCGTTAAAAATGCCCGACGGCAGGCAGCGGACTGAGCGGCACATTCAGCCGTGCTCCGCATTTTGCATGTTCACGTCCTGTTGCGTCGGCCGCTTGCCCTGGCCCTGCCGTGCCGACTTTTGCCGGCCCTGTCGTTTTTTCCACCAGATGGCCACGCCGCTGATGCTCAGCGAGGCCACCGCGCAGCCCAGCAACATGCTGAATACCTGATAGGGCACACCACCCACTGCCGCCATGTGCAGGCTGGTCAGCCAGCTGCGTATGGTGTCGCCACCGGCTTCCCCCGTCGGTAGCCATGCGCCCCGTTCGGCACCGCTGTCGCCATCAAAATAAACCACGGTACTGCCCCAGCGTTCACTCACATCCCGGCTGCTGCGGCTGCTGAAACTGTACAGACCGCGTGCCGGGTCATAGCTCAGATCATCCTCTTGCAAAATGGCAAAACCCTTGCGTGCCGCCAGCGCCGTCATCAGTGCCCGGCCACGGGTGCGGGCTGCATTCCAGTCCAGTCGCGGCAGGTGTTCGTCCTGGCGCATGGCGGCCTGCAGGGCGGGTTCCGGCTGGCTGGCAAACAGCGTTTGCATGACTGGCTTGTACACGGCGGGCAGATTGAAGGACACGCTGCTCCAGGCCAGTACCAGCAGCATGGCCCACAGCCAGAGCGAGGCAGCGCGGTGCCAGTCGAATATCAACTTGTAACTGCCGCTGCCACGGCGGATTTTCCATGACACTGCCCAGCGTTGCCGCCAGCTTTTGCCTGATGCCTTGGCGGTGTTCCTCGCCTGGCTGGCGCTTTTGCGCACTGGTGCCGGCAAGGTAAGCCAGGCACCAGCAAAGCAATCGACAGTCCACAGCAGGGCGATGATGCCAAACACTGTGCTGGCCCAGTCACCCAGCGCCAGCGAGTAATGCAGGCGGTAGATGAAGGGAAGCAGGTTCTGCTTGCCCTGGCTGATGTCTCCCCAGCGCCGCGCACCCTGAATCCGCCCGCTGTATGGATCGACAAACACCTGGTTATTGGCGGGTTCTGTCAGCGTGCCATCGGCTTGGATGCGGCCGGACAGCCAGAAAATCGCGCTTCTGCCCGCTTCCTGTGTCAGCGCTACGGTGTTGGCTTGTGCGTCGGGAAATGTCTGTGCCACGCGTTGGCGCAGTAGCAAGGGGTCCAGCGGCTGCGCGCTTGGCGCAGGGGCAGGGCTGTAGAACAGTTCCGGGTTCAGCCAGTGATCCAGCTGATCGTTCCACGCCAGAATGGCACCGGTGCCGCCTGCCAGCAGCAGGAAAGCGGCCATGGTGAGGCCCAGCCAACGGTGAATGCGGACGATGGTTTGTCGGAAGTGCGGTTTCATGTCTGCTGCCATCGGGGTTGGAGGGACTTGCTGGCCAGTGCCGGGTGGTCATCATCGACACGGCACTGAATCATGGCTGTTTGATGGCTGCGCAGTGTACATGCAAATACGAATCAATAGCAATTAAAACGGAAGCATCCACTTGCAGTTTGGCTGGCGGTGTGAACTGCCGATGTAAAGATGATTGACAGCAGGTAAATGCCATGCTGACAATAAAAACGATAAGCATTCGCATTTGTGAGTGTGTACTAGATTCCGTTTTTTAACATTCTGGATATTTACCCCATGCAAGTTCACCGGCCTGCTGCTGCCCGTCATTCCCAACCCCATGGTTTTAACCTCCGTCCTTTATGTCTGGCTGTGTGGCTGGCCACTGCTGGTGTGGCCAGTCAGGCCCTGGCCGATGATGGCACCGCAGCGGCTACTTCTAGCGACAAGGACAGCGGGCTTGCCGTTCTGCCTGCCGTTTCCGTATCCGCCGAGGCAGTGAGCAGCCAGCTACCCACCGATCAGCAGGAAATCTACACCATCAAGCACAGCACCTCGGCCACCCGGCTGAACCTGAGTCCGCGTGAAACTCCGCAGGCAAGTTCGGTGGTGACACATGCGCAGATGGAAGATTTCCGGCTTGGCACCATCAACGATGTGCTGGCCACCACCACCGGCGTGACGGTGGAAAAGGTGGAAACCAATCGCACCTATTACACGGCACGCGGTTTTGACATCACCAATTTCCAGATGGACAGCATCGGCGTGCCGATGACCTATGGCCTGCAATATGGTGACATCGACATGGCCATGTTCGACCGGGTGGAAATCGTGCGTGGGGCCAATGGCCTGTCCAGTTCCACCGGCAATCCGTCCGCCACGGTCAACTTTATTCGCAAGCGTCCGACGGATGACTTCCAGGCCTCAGCCGGACTCACCATTGGTTCTTGGGACACCAAGCGCCTGGACGTGGATGTTTCCGGCCCGCTGAACGAGGCCGGTACGGTCAGCGGACGGGTAGTGGCGGCGCATGAGGATGGCCATTCCTATCTGGATCGCTACAAACCATCCCGTGATGTGTTTTACGGGGTGCTGGCCAACAAACTGAGCGACAAGACCACGCTGACCGTGGGCTACAGCTACCAGAAACAGCAAGGCAAGGGTGCCATGTGGGGTGCGCTGCCCATGGCCTACAGCGATGGCACGTCAACCAATTACCCGGTGGGCACCAGCACCTCGGCTAGCTGGTCCTACCTGAATACCACCGACCAGCGGGTGTTCGCCGAGCTGGCCCATGCACTGGATAATGGCTGGCAGTGGAAGAGCACGCTGGGCTACAACCAGGCAGATACCGACAGTGCGCTGTTCTATGTGTACGGCACCCCCAACAAGAGCACCGGTGGCGGGCTGTATGCCTATCCCTCGCTTTATGACAGCAGTAACAAGCAGGTGTATTTCGACAGCAATCTGGGGGGCAAGGTCGCGCTGGCCGGGCGTCAGCATGACTTCAATATCGGCGTGAACCTGTCACGTTCGCGCATGACGGATATCAGCCATTACGGTCAAGGTATTGGTACCGAACTGTTTGGCAATAGTGCATTCGATGGCAGCTATGCCACGCCCAGCTTCGACGCCAGTGTGGATGGCAGCAGCTATGTGGACACCCGTAAAACCGTCTACGCAGCAACGCGGCTGAATCTGGCCGATCCGGTAAAACTACTGCTGGGCGCCAATTACACCCAGGCCAGTTCGATTGGTGCCAGCTACGGCGTGGCGCATGCGCTGGAGCAGTCAGCCACTTCGCCTTATGTCGGCCTGGTGGTGGATTTGAGCAATGAGATTTCCGCCTACGGTAGCGTATCCAAGATTTTCAATCCGCAAACCCAGACCGATGCCAGCGGTGCCACATTGGCCGCTGCCCGTGGTACCGGCAAGGAAATCGGCCTGAAAGGTGAGTTCCTGCAACGCCGTCTGAACACCGCCTTGTCGCTGTTTGAAGTGGAGCAGGACAATATTGCCGAGCAGGCCGGCTATGTCGGCAGCAAGGCTTATTACCGTGGCATTAGTGCCAAGTCGCGCGGGGTAGAGTTTGATTTGTCCGGCGAACTGGCGCACAACTGGCAGGCCAGCCTGGGCGTGGTGGCGCAGCGGATTACCGGTGAAAACGGCGAAGATGTGCGGCTGTATGTGCCGCGTCGTCAGGTACGGCTGTCCACCACCTGGCGCGTGCCACAGCTGGAACAGCTGAAACTGGGTGCCAGTCTCAATTACCAGAGTGAGACGCGTTACAGCAGCACGTCCGCCGCCTATCAGGGTGGCTATTCGGTATGGAACCTGATGGCCAGCTACGACGTGGACAAGCACCTGACCGTGGCGGCAAACCTGTACAACGTACTGAACCGCAAATACCTGACCAGTGTGTATTGGGACCAGTCCTACTATGCCGCGCCGATCAATGCCAGCGTCGCAGTAAAGTGGAAATATTGAAGCAGAAGTACTGAGTTAATGCGGTAACGGAGCCTGCAGCCCCAGGCTGCCAGCCGGTCGGCCTTGTGCCGGTCGGCTTTTTTTATGGCCGTTGGGTGCGGGCAAATTGTTAAGCAGTATTGCAGGGTGCTGTGACGACAGTTTTTTGCGTTGACAGTTCAAATGATAATGCGCATGATTCTCATTTTCAGAAAAATCAATATCATGCTTATTCCGTTTCTCATCATGCTGCGCGAAGGCATGGAGGCCGCACTGATAGTCGGCATCATCGCCAGCTATCTGCGCCAGTCCGGCCAGCAGCGCTTCATGCCTGCGGTATGGCTGGGGGTGGTGCTGGCCTGTCTGCTCAGCCTTGCGGTGGGCGTGGCACTGGAAATGACCGAGCAGGAATTCCCGCAAAAGCAGCAGGAGCTGTTTGAAGCCGTGGTGGCGCTGGTTGCGGTGGGCATTCTCACTTCCATGGTGTTCTGGATGAAGCAGGCGGCCCGCTCCATCAAGCACCAGTTGCAGGGCTCCATCGATGCAGCACTCCGTCGCGGCCGTGGCCAGGCCTATGCGCTGGTGGGCATGGCCTTCTTTGCCGTGGCACGGGAAGGGCTGGAGTCGGTGTTTTTCCTGCTGGCCACCGTGCAGCAGCAAAGCAGCAATCCGCTGGCCTGGCTGGCCGCCTTGCTGGGCCTGCTGGTGGCCTCGGCCATGGGCTGGGGGATTTACCAGGGCGGGGTGCGTATCAATCTGCGCCGTTTTTTCCGTCTGACCGGCATGTTCATCATTCTGGTGGCGGCCGGTCTGTTGGCCGGAGCCGTCAAGGCCCTGCACGAAGCCGGGCTGTGGAATCAGCTGCAAAGCGTGGTGATAGACCTGAGTCGGGTGCTGCCGCTTGATACCCCGCTGGGCGTGATTCTCTCCGGCATGTTCGGCTATGACGACACCCCCACAGTCAGCGAACTGCTGGCCTGGGTGCTGTATCTGTTGCCGGCGCTGTTTTTGTTTCTGCGTGACGGCAAGCCCTTGGCCAAATCTTCGTCCGCACCGTTGTCCACGCGTTGAAATCCTTGTTTATCCATTCTCAAGAAAGTTGACCGATGAAAAAACCTTCCCTGTGCAAGCTGTCTGTTCTGGCTTTGTTGCTGTCCACACTGGCGGCCTGCGGTAAAACCGGGGATGCCCCGGCAGCTGATGCTGCTGGCAGCGCCCCCGTGGCAGAGGCTGCGGCTTCGGCGGCAGCGGCATCCGCTCCCGCAGTGGACTACAGCGCACAACTGGCAGCGCCCATTGCCGATTACAAGCAGTATGTCAGCAAGGAGCTGGAAGGTTTGCTGAGCCAGTCCAAGGCTTTTGCCGCTGCCATCAAGGCCGGTGAGCTGAAAAAGGCGCAAGGCCTGTACGCCATCACCCGTCAGCATTACGAACGCATCGAGCCGATTGCCGAGTTGTTCTCCGATATGGATAGCGCCATCGACGCGCGGGAAGACGACTTCAAGCAAAAAGCGGCAGACCCCAAATTCACCGGTTTCCACCGTCTGGAAAAAGCCTTGTTTGGTGACCACGCCACCAAGGGCCAGGCCGAGTTCGCCGACAAGCTGGTGGCCGACATCACCGAGCTGAACAAGCGTGTGGCCACGCTGGATATTCCGCCGGCCAAGATGGTGGGTGGTGCTGCCGGGCTGATCGAGGAAGTGGCGAAAACCAAGGTGAGCGGGGAAGAAGACCGTTACAGCCATACCGACTTGTGGGATTTCCAGGCCAATGTGGACGGTGCGCAGAAAATTGTCGAACTGCTGCGCCCGCTGCTGCAAAAAGCCAGCCCGGACTTGCTGGCCAAAGTGGATGACAACTTCAAGACCGTGGATGCCCTGCTGGACAAATACCGTAGCGAGGACAAAAAAGGCTTTGTCAGCTACGACAAGGTGACCGATGCCGACCGCACCGCGATGAAGGGCCCGATCACGGCCTTGGCCGAAGACCTGTCCAAGCTGCGTGGCGTGCTGGGCCTGGATTGATTCATCTGCTGCCGCCGTCCTGACCAGCGATGGCGGCAAGCAGCCATGCCGGGCAAGTACTGCTTGCCCGGCAGCCTAAGCAAGCATTCAGGAAATACTCATGTTCAAAACCCTGGCACCGTGTGTGCTGCTGGTACTGCTGGCGGCCTGCGGCAAGCAAAATACAGCCCCGGCCGCCGCCACTCCTGCAGCACCGGCTTCTGCCATCCCGGTGGTGAATGTCGGCGTCAACGATGAAGCCTGCGAACCCATGCAGCTGACTGTCAAACGCGGCAAAACCCAGTTTCTGATCAAGAACAACAGTGCGCGGTCGGTAGAGTGGGAAATCCTCAAGGGCGTGTATGTGGTGGAAGAGCGGGAAAACATTGCTCCCGGTTTCAGCCAGAAGCTGACCGCAAAACTGGAACCCGGCAAATACGAAATGACCTGCGGCCTGTTGAGCAATCCGCATGGCGTGTTGATCGTCGAATAAGCGCGGTCAGGCAACATCCGGCTGTGTCGGCACGCCTTGCTTCAAGGGCAGGACGCGAATGTCTCAGCCGTGCCAAACATTATCAGGGCAGATTTTCATTCATGACTGAACAAGACAATAACCAGGCCCTGCCTGCATCCGGCAGCCAGCCCGACCGGCAGCGCCGTAAGCTGCTGCGTGGTGCTGGCCTGTTTGGCGGCGGCGTGCTGGCAGGGGCACTGGGCGCCGCGGGCTGGATAAAGCAGCAGGCGCTATCGCATGACCCGGCCATGCAACGGGTGCCGTTTGCCGGTGTGCATCAGGCGGGGGTAAGCACCCCGACGCCGCAGGAAGCCGTTTTCATTGCTTTCGATGTTCTCGCTCGCGACCGCAAGGGTCTGCAGGAAACCCTGCAACTGCTGACCCGGCGCATTGCCTTTCTCACCGAAGGCGGCCCGGCACCGGTGGACGCGCCCAAGCTGCCACCGCCGGATTCCGGCCTGCTGGGCGATAGCGTGGCACCGGACGGGCTCACCATCACCGTGGCGCTGGGCGCGTCATTGTTTGACGGGCGCTTTGGCCTGCAAGCATTGCGGCCCAAACACCTGACGGCCATGCCTGCCTTTCCCAACGACGCACTGGATGCCGCCTGGTGCGACGGCGACCTGCTGTTGCAATGCTGTGCCAATTCCCGTGAAACAGTGATTCACGCGGTGCGTGACATCATCAAGCATTGCCCGGACAAACTGGCCGCGCGGTGGAAAATGGATGGCTTCCAGCCTGCCGCAGCGGTACGGCATGCCAGCACGCCCATCAATCTGTTCGGCTTCAAGGACGGAACAGGGAATCCCGAGACGTCGGACAAGCAACAGATGGATGCGCTGGTGTGGGTGGGTGACAAGGATGGAGAGCCCGCCTGGGCCCGTGGCGGGACATATGCCGTGGTAAGGCTGATCCGCTTCACCATGGAGCAGTGGGACCGCACGCCACTGGGCGAACAGCAAGGCATTTTCGGCCGCGACAAACACAGCGGTGCGCCGCTGGGCAAAAAACAGGAGTTTGACGACCCGCAGTTTGCCGCCGACCCGCATGGCCAGCAGGTGCCACTGGATTCCCACATGCGCCGCGCCGAACCACGCCTGCATGGCCGTCACGATGCCAAACTGCTGCGCCGCAGCTACAGCTATTCGCTGGGGCTGACCAAGTCCGGCCAGCTGGACATGGGGCTGGTGTTTGTTGCCTTCCAGGCCAATTTGCAAACCGGCTTTGTTGCCACTCAGCAGCGCCTGAATGGCGAACCGCTGGAGGAGTACATCAAGCCGTTTGGCGGCGGCTACTTCTTTGCCTTGCCGGGCGTGGAGGCGGGTGGCTATCTGGGCCAGTCCCTGCTGGCCGCTGCGGGCTAGTACGCGTGGCCTGCCAAGCTAAAAGCCGGTGCTTGTACCGGCTTTTTTGCGCCTTGTCGCCACGCTGCGGTGCCGGTCTGCTATGCCCGCGATGACATTTTCCCAGGTCGAACAACTGATTTTGCTATATCAGTTAGAGCGATTTTGCTGTTGGATGCCGCCGCCAAACGGCCCATGATGCAGCTATGTCACGGGACGGTTTGATCCCGCCGGATGCAAGCGCATCGCGATAGCAAAACGATTGGAGACATGCGTGATTAGTGGCAAGACAACGCTGATTGCCCATCTGGGTTATCCCACCGAGAGCTTCAAGGCTCCGATGATTTACAACCCCTGGTTTGACAGCAAGGGCATTGATGCCGTGGTGATGCCCATCGGCGTCAAGCCGGAGGACTATGTGGCGGCGATCGCCAGCATCCGCAAGTTCACCAATCTGCGTGGTGCACTGGTCACCATGCCGCACAAAGTCACGACCCTGGGCCTGATGGACGAAATCACCCCCACCGCCGCCATTGCCGGTGCCTGCAATGCCATTCTGGTGCGGCCGGACGGCACGCTGCTGGGCGACCAGTTTGACGGGGCCGGTTTTGTGCGTGGCGTGGAGCGCAAGGGCTTTTCCCTCAAGGGACGCAAGGTGCTGGTGTCGGGCAACGGCGGGGTTGGTTGTGCCATCGCCGCCTCGCTGGCAGGTGCAGGCGTGGCTGAAATGGCCTTGTTCGACAGTAATACCGCCTCGTCCGAAGCGCTGGCAGGCCGTTTGCGTCAGCACTATCCACAGCTGATCGTCACCGTGGGCAGCAACGACCCGGCCGGATTCGAGCTGATCGTCAACGCCACCCCGCTGGGCATGAAAGAGGACGACCCGCTGCCGTTTGACATGGACCGCGTCAGCCCCGACACCTTTGTTGGCGAAGTGGTGATGAAGAAGGAAATCACCCCCTTGCTGGCTGCGGCACAGGCCAAAGGCTGCCAGATCCAGTTGGGCACCGACATGCTGTTTGAAATGATCCCGGCCTATCTGGAATTCTTCGGTTTTGGCAGCACTACGCCGGAAGAGCTGCGTGCCGTGGCCAAACTGAATTATTAAGGGGCTGGCCATGAAGAAAATGCTGATGCTGCACGGCATCAACCACAATATGTTTGGCAAGCGCGACCCGAAGCAGTACGGCACAGTCACCCTGGCCGAGATCGACGCGCGTCTGCAAGCGCTGGGCCGTGAACTGGGCGTGGAAGTGGAAAGCTTCCAGACCAATCACGAAGGGGAAATGTGCGAGCGCATTCATCAGGCGTATGCCGACGGGGTGGATGCCGTGCTGATCAACGCCGGGGCCTGGACCCATTACAGCTACGGCATTCGCGACGCACTGGCCATCCTCACCGTGCCCATCGTGGAAATCCACATGTCCAACATCCATGCGCGCGAAGCGTTCCGCCACCAGTCGGTATTTGCCGAGATCGCCAAGGGGCAGATCTGCGGCTTTGGCACCGAGAGTTATCTGTTAGGCCTGCGCGCAGCCATTGCGGCCACAGCGGCGCAGTAAGTTTTTCTCTGTAGCAATCCGAAACTGACTCAGTCAGTGTTTGACGGAGGAGCCTGGCTCCTCCTTTTTTTTGCGCGACGCGCTCAGGCCTTGGTATCCACCGTATTACCCAGATGACTGGGATTGCTGGTGGCGTATTCGTAAATGCCCACCCCCAACGCCACACCCGCCAGCAGGGGATGCGCTTCGACAATGGAAGCCGCTTCGGTCACTACGGAAGAGCCAGCCTTGAGCAAAGCCCCGCCAGAAGTGCTGATGAATGAACCGACTGCGCCCAGAAACATGGTTGGATTCCTTATTGCATTTATAACAACTATCGGTGAAATTACGGCTGGCTTGAAGGGATTTACCTGGATTTACACGATTTGACATCAGCCTGAAAAAGGCTGGCAAGCGCCAGCCTTTTCAGTGTGATGATTGTGGTCAGCCGCGTGCTGAATCAGAAAGCAGTGGACATGCCCACGCCTACGCTGTGCAGGGTGTTGCCGTTGGCCAGCACAACGGTACTGCTGGCATTGGTGCCGGTGGTCAGCGGGCTGAAGCCGAAGTTGGCATTCTGCAGTGCGCCGTTGCTCAGACGGGTGGCATAGGTGTAGAAGCTGGTGCGTTTGGTGACGGCATAGGTGGCACCCAACACCCACTGCGTGGCCTTGTAGTCATCGGCATGGCTGGCATTGTTCAGGCTGCCCAGCTTGCTGTATGACGCCTTGAGGGCCAGCCGCTCGCTTACCGGCTGGCTGACACCCACCGTCCAGCCGGTCTGGTTCAGCGTCTGGCCGCCACTGGCCGATTCATAAGTCCCGCGTTCCACCCCGGCACCAAGCAGCGTCCCGGTGCTGCTGAAAGTCCACTGCGCCAGCAGCTTGGCAAAATCCACATGCTTGCCAGCGGCAGCGGTGCCGGAGTTGGTCTGCTCGTAACCCGCGGTATCAAACTGGCGGTCCCAGCCAAAACCGGCCTTGAACGGGCCGTCGCCATATTTGACTGCCAGGCTCAGGCGGCTGCGGTTGGTGTTATTGGTTTTGCTTTCATCCACGCCATAGGACGCGCCAGCCTGCCAGCCGGACAACAAGGGCGACACATAATGGATGGAGTTTTTCAGGCGGGTTTCACCACGGCTGAAGAGCTGGTAAAAGCCTGGGCCGGTTCCCCAGCTGTCGGCAATGGTGCCGGCCATCACATCAATGCCAAAGTCCGCCGTGCTGCCCACCAGCGATTTGTAAACCGTGTCGTTATATCCCGCAATCAGGCGGCCATATTGCTCGCTGCTCATGCCGACAAAGCTGTTGCGGGTGGCCAGCGTGGCGCTCTGGCCCCAATCGGTGCTACCGCCCTGTTCGAAGTTGCGCAAGCTGGATTCCACCTGCCAGATGGCTTTTACTCCGTTGCCCAGGTCTTCGTTGCCACGAAAGCCGATGCGGGAATTATTGTCGGTGACGCGGGTGGTGGTGGACTTGGTGCCACCGCTACCGCCGGATGCTCCCACCGATTCCAGCGAGGCGCTGATCACCCCGTACACGGTGACCGTGCTGTCTTCGGCATGGGCAGTCAGCGCAGTGAGTGCGGCACAGGCGGCCAGGCTCAGTTTGAACATGGATTGCTGCATGGTTTCTCCTCCATCTGGTTCAGATCGTTGTTATTGCAATGGTTCTGATTGCATTGGCTAATCTAGGTCAGCCGGGAGGAGGGTGCGTTGCCAAAAAGTGAAGCTGCGTTGCCATGTGCTGCCACCAGGGTCGCGCTGGCTGGCTGGATAGTCTTGGCTGGGCTAGGCTCAAGCCAGTGCATGACTATGCCATGCCAGGCGGCGTAGCCTGGTGCAGTGCTGTTAAGACAAGAAAATTGCAGCAAAGCAACATGACGCTGCTGTGGCTGGATGATAGTAATTCTCGTTTTGTGGTGAACATCAGGAGTGAATAAAGTGAACCATACCGCTTATCGCAGCCAGCGCATGGTTGCCGGCTGGCTGTCCCTGTTGGCATGCGTGTGCTTGCTGTGCATGGGATGGCTGCCCGGTTCAGTGCAGGCAGCCGACTATCAGCCCTTGCCAGCGCAAGCCGCGGTGATCAGCTGCGCAGCACTCGGCCAGCAGGCCCTCACCGGTGTGGCAGATGCGCCGGTCAGCATCCGTGCCGCCAGTGTGGTGAGCACGCCCAAGGGTGATTTTTGCAAGGTGGAAGGGAACATCGCCCCGGCCATTGGTTTCGAGGTGGACCTGCCCCTCAAGGGCTGGACCCAGCGCTACTTGCAAGGTGGTTGCGGCGGGCTGTGCGGCATGACCCGCGTGGGGATCAGCAATGCCGGGCGTTGCGGCCCTGCCTTGAATGGCGAATTCGTGGTGGCAGGCAACGACATGGGCCACAAGGGCCCGATGATGGGGCCGGATCAGGCCAGCTTCGGTGCCGACCCGCAAAAACGCATCGACTTTGCCTACCGTGCCAATCACCAGACCGCCCTGGTGGCCAAGGCCTTGATCAAGGCCTTTTATGGCCAGCCGGCGCGCTTCTCTTATTTTATCGGTTGTTCGGATGGCGGTCGCGAAGCACTGATGGAAACGCAGCGCTATCCGGATGACTTTGATGGTGTGGCTGCCGGTGCGCCAGCTACGCTGTTCCAGCTGCAAAATTCGCTGTACCACGGCTGGAATGTGGTGGCTAACCAGCGGGCCGATGGCAGCAATATCCTGCTGCAAAAGCGGCTGGGCATTCTGCATCGCGCCGTTCTGGAACATTGTGCCGAGGGTTCCGGCGTAAAAGATGGCCTGCTGCAAGACCCGCTTAGTTGCAAGGTGGACCCGGCCTGGGCGCAGTGTCCGGCAGGTGCGACGGACAGCAGCCAGTGCCTGAGTGCCGAGGAAGTGGCGGTGGCGCGCAAGCTGTATGACGGCCCGCTGGATGCCGCCGGTCGCAAGCTGACCATGGGCGGGGTGTTGCCCGGTTCCGAGCTGCAATGGATGGTGCCGGCCACGGCGCAAGGCAAGTCGATGAGCAATGATATTGCCTCGCTGGCCATCAGTTACTTGATTCTGCCGCAAGTGGACCAGGCCATGGGCAATCTGCAACAGCTGCGGTTTGATGACGCCAGCTTTGCGCAGCTGGCGCAATTGGCTCCGCTGTATAACGCCACCAATACCAATTTGCAGCCCTTCCGTCAGCATGGCGGCAAACTGATTTTGTGGCATGGCCTGGCGGATACTTCGGTTACCCCGGCGGTGTCGCTGGCTTATTACCAGGGCGTGCAGCAACAGCTGGGCGCAGCGGCTACCGACAGCTTCATGCGCTTGTTTCTGCTGCCGGGTGTCGGGCATTGCGGTGGTGGCGATGGATACGATCAGGTGGATGTGCTTGCTCCGCTGATGGCCTGGACCGAGCTGCAACAGCCCCCGGCCGCGCTGCTGACCGGCAAGCTGGCGCATGCTGCAGCGGATTTCATGGCCGGGCCGCCACCGGCAGGCCTGCCAGCCGAGGGCAAGCCAGCCCAGGCTGCCCCCACCCTGCATGCAGCACCCATGCCCAGCAGCCCGCTTGCCCGGCCATGGGGGGAGGTGAAGGCCACGCGACCGGTGTATCCGTGGCCGCTGATTGCACGTTATCGCGGGCAAGGGGATGTGAACGATGCCGCCAGTTACCAGGCGGTGCCGTCTGCCCTTACGCTGCCGCTGGTGTTCAACAGTCTGGCCAGCAGCCTGATCGGGCCGGACAATCAGCGTAACTACCGGGTGGAAAACGGCAGGCTGACGGTTCTTCCCTGAACTGTCAGCTGTCGGGGCCTGCTGCCGTGGCGGGCCCCGCGCTGAAGGATTGTTCCAGGTAGCGTTCCAGCGCGGCGGCATCCAGTGGCTTCGAGTAGTAATAGCCCTGAATGGTGTCGCAGCCGTTTTCGCGCAGAAAATCCACCTGCGCACCTTCTTCCACCCCTTCGGCGGTGATGCCCAGCATCAGGCTGCGCGCCAGCATGATGATGGCCTTGCATACGGCGGCATCCTGCGTCTGTGTCGGGGTATTGCAGATGAAGGAGCGGTCGATTTTCAGCCGGTCCACCGCCAGGTCTTTCAGCACCGCCATCGACGAATAACCGGTGCCAAAATCATCAATCGCCACCGATACGCCAATGCGTTTGAGGTCTTTGAGGATGCGCTTGCTGTTTTCCAGTGACTGCAACACGCTTTCGGTAATTTCCAGTTCCAGCAAATGCGGTTGCAAGCCGCTGTGTTGTAACTCTCTGGCCACGCCTGCAAGAAAATCTGTTTCGACAAACTGCATGACCGACACATTCACCGCCACCTTCAAGGGGTAGTGAAAGCGTTCATTCCAGCGCTGCGCCTCGACGCAGGCCTGCTGCAGCACCCAGCTGCCCAGTTCCTGGATCAGTCCGCACTCTTCCGCCACTGGAATGAACAAATCCGGTGGAATGTTCACGCCCTCGTCCTGCCAGCGCAACAGGGCTTCGAAGCCGATCAGGCTGGCATCCTCCACCCGGATCAAGGGCTGATAGTGCAGGGTGAAGCTGCGCTGTTTCACCGCCTGGCGCAGACGTTGTTCCAGCCGCAGTCGTTCGTGCACTTTTTCTGCCATGGACTCATTAAAGGTGCAGTAGCGCCGCTTGCCGGCCAGCTTGGCCTGATACATGGCACTGTCGGCGGCGCTGAGCAGTTTTTCGGCGGAGGTGCCGTGCTGCGGATACAGGGCAATGCCGATGCTGGCGGTGACGACGATATTGTCCTTGCCCGCCGGCATGGGTTGTTCCAGCCTTTCCAGCAGGCGGCTGGCCATGGTGGTGCAGTCCTGCTCGCTGCTGTGCGGGCAGATAATGAAGAATTCATCGCCGCCAAAACGCACCGGAATGTCCGCACGGCGGATGGTGTCGCGGATACGCTGTGCCACCACTTTCAGTAATTGGTCGCCAGTGGCATGGCCCAGGCCGTCGTTGATCAGCTTGAAGCCATCCAGGTCGATGAACACCAGGCCCATCTGGTTGCCGTCGCCCGCGGCCCGGTTCAGTTCGATCGCCAGTTGTTCGTTCAGCAGATGGCGATTGCCCAGGTCGGTGAGCGCATCATGAAACGCCATGCGGTTCAGTTCGATTTCAGCTTTCTTGATTGAGCTGACATCGGTACAGCCGATGATGTAATGGGCGGGTAGCTCCAGATCGTAGGACACCAGGCAGATATGCTCCCAGGCAGGGAAGGTTTCGCCATTCTTGCGGCGGCACATCACCTCGCCATGCCAGCCAGCTTCGCCCAACTGGCCCAGGCCCAGGTAAAAGTCCGGTGTGTGCTTTTTGACATGCAGCAGCTCGTCGATGTCCTGCCCCAGTATTTCCATCAGGCTAAAACCGGTCAGGCGCAAAAAAGCCGGGTTGGCCGACTTCACCTGCCGGTCGGTATCCACCACTACTATGCCTTCAGCGGTGGACTGGAATACCGCACCGGCCTGTTGTAACAGCTGTTCGGACTTGATGCGCTCGGTAATGTCACGCAGCACGCCAATCTGCTTGGCGCTTTCCTGCCATTGCGGCTCGTACTCCTGTACCGACATTTCCACCCATACCGCATCGCCATCATCCGGGGTGATGGTGGTAATCATGTCCACCCGGCCCCGGTCTTTCAGCAACTGGTTCAGCCGGCTTTGGTCGGCATGTTCCAGCAGGCGCAGGAAGGGCGGCACTTTTTCCTGGCGCGCTGTCATGTCAAGGCCGGTGATCTTGCCGAAATAGCCCTGACCGGTGAACAGCGATTGCTGCGGGTCCCACTCCCATATGCCCAGCTGGGCGGTTTCCACCGCCAGCATCAGCAGTCTTTGCTGTTTGTGGACTTCCATTTCGGCCATGCGGCAGGCCAGCGCCATGCGGATGGTGGCGTTCAGCTCGCGCAGCTCGAAAGGCTTGAGCAGATAGCCATAGGGCGCACTTTTTTCTGCCTGCTGCAAGATGTTTTCTTCGGCAAAGGCAGTCAGGTAGATCACCGGGACGTCCAGGGTCTGGCGGATGATGAGGGCAGCTTCGGTGCCCGGCATGCTTCCTTCCAGGTGGATGTCCATCAGGATGATATCGGGCTTGAGTTCGCCGGCACGCGCGATGGCCTCTTCGCCGGATGCGCAACTGGCAACCACATCAAAACCCAGGCTTTGCAGCGCCATTTTCAGATCCAGCGCGACAATGCGTTCGTCTTCGACAATCTGGATGCGGTAAGCCATGCAGCTACTCCCGGATAAGGTCTGGAATGGTCAAGGTGAAACAGCAGCCTTGATCCGGTGCGGTTTCCAGTGTCAATGTGGCTTTCAGCTGTTCGGTCAGCATGGGCAATAACTGAAAGCCAAGCGTGTCGGCATGCCCCAGCGACACGCCGGGCGGGCAGCCGCGTCCGTTGTCACGAATCCGCAGCTGTACCTGATCTTCGGTGTTCATGTGGATGGTCACCTGACCGGGCTGGCCGGGCGTGAAGGCATGTTTGCAGGCATTGACCACGATTTCATTCAGGATCAGGCCAAAGGGAATGCTGTTTTGCAGTTCCAGAAAGGCCTCGGGGCCGGTGCGCTCGAACACGAAGGCAATATGGCTGCCGTAGCCGGTGCTGACGTCGCGCAGCAGATGGGTGAGTCTTTCTATATAGACCGACATCGGAATGCGGGAAAAATCATTGCGCTCGTACAAGAGCTGGTGAATCAGCGCCATCGAGCGCACATGGTTCTGGCTGTCCAGCAAGGCCTTGTTGGCGTCGGGGGTGGCGGTGCGTGCTTGCAGGCTGAGCAAGCTGGAAATCACTTGCAGATTGTTCTTCACCCGGTGATGCACCTCGCCCAGCAGCACGGTTTTTTCTTGCAGGGCTTTTTCCAGATCCAGCTTGGCGTAGTAGCGTTCGGATACGTCAGAAATACAGGCCAGCGTCAGCATTTCTTCGCCCACCCGCATCGGGTTGAGGCCGATTTCACAGGGAAACTGCGAGCCATCGCGCCGCTGGGCAAACAGCGGCTTGCGATTGGCCATGCCCCGCGCCATCGGTGCGGTAAAAAACTGTGTGACGTAGCTGCTGTGGGTGGCGCGAAAATCATCCGGCAGCAGGCTGGACAGTTTTTCGCCCACCAGTTCGTGCCGTGTGTAACCAAACAACTGCTCCATCCGGGTGTTGATCAGGCGGATGACGCCGTGCTGGTCCACCATCATCAGTCCGTCCGGTGTGGATTCCACCACTTCACGGAAATAGGTTTCACTGATTTGCAGCGCCAGTTCGTTTTGCTTGCGCGCGGTAATGTCGATGCCGGAGGCAATCAGGTTGCTGATGGCTCCCGTTTCATCGCGCAAGGGGCGCAGCATGAAGTCGATGACCATGCGGCTGTCGTTTTTCATGCGCACCACCACGTCGTAGCGCACGGTTTCGCCGCCTGCAGCACGGGCAATGGCCTGTTGCAGCTCGATTTGCACCAGTGGGTCGTGGTTCCACCAGTAACACTCCCAGAACAGTTTGCCCTGTACGTCGGCCAGTTCCAGCCCTGCCTGTTCCAGCGGGGCGCGGTTGGCTTCCTCCAGCACGCCATGGGTGCTCAGTACCCCGACAAAGGTGAACAAGGCATCCAGCACCTTGCGAATGCGTTCGTTGCTGGCCCGAATGGCCAGCTCTGCCCGTTTCTTCAGCGAGACATCCTCCACCATGGCAATGATGCCGCAAGGCTCGCCTTGCTTGTCAAAGCGGGGGTGGTAGCTGGCATTCCAGTAGGTGATGCAGCCCGAGCCGGGGGGGATTTCGGCACTGGCTTCAAAATTGCACTCCGCCAGGCCGCTGGCCATCACCTTGCGCATGATGCCTTCCAGACCGGGGCCAATATCGGGCAGCACGTCGCGCGGGGTGCGGCCGATATGGGCCTCCGGGCTCAGGCCGTTGGAGTCTGCCAGCTGGCGGTTGATGTGCACATAGCGCAACTGGCTGTCCAGCACCGCAATGCCGATGGGGGATGTTTGCAACAAGTCTGCGAGCAGCTTTTCCATACGCGCGTTTAGCCCTGCCATGGGTTGCGAGCAATTATCCATTATGGGTAACGAAAATGCGTATTGAAAGTAATAACTCGCAAAGAAAGATCAAATTGTTGCGATGCGGCATTGTGGGTGCGGCAGGGGAGGCTGGCATGACCAGCGTGGGAATGTGGCAGGGCGGAGCAGGAGTGTCACTGTGCAAGCCGCCAGTTTGTCAGGTGGCAGTTAAAATTTTGTTGATGGGCTTATTTATGCTTTTGCGACATGATTAATCAGTTGGCTGATATTAATTGTTTGTTTGTTGCGAATTGGCATTCGAATAACCGAATAAATACTGTTTTTGTTGTTCGGATTTCCGAATTGTAGATTTCGCCTTGTTTTAAAGGGGATTCCCTTTATTGCGACTGTGAAATGAAGGGTTTAGCATTATCCCGTAGTCAGATCAAAGAATAGGTAATCCGCGTTTGTCAGAATAAGCGCCAGGATTGGATATTCGATAAATATGTGAAACCAACGGGAATATAAATCGTGTCAGAAAATCAGAGTGACAAAAAGCTGCAGCGCGGGCTTGAGGCACGACATATCGAACTGATTGCCCTTGGCGGGACAATCGGTGTCGGTCTGTTCATGGGCTCGGCCAGCACGCTGAAATGGACGGGGCCTTCGGTCTTGCTGGCGTATGCCATTGCCGGGGTGTTCATCTTCTTCATCATGCGCACCATGGGTGAAATGCTGCATACCGAGCCGGTGGCCGGCTCGTTTGCCCATTACGCCTACAAATACCTCAGCCCTTACTGGGGCTACCTTACCGCCTGGGCTTACTGGCTGATGTGGATTGCCGTGGGCATTTCGGAAATCACCGCCGCCGGGGTGTATGTGCAGTACTGGTTCCCCAGTGTGCCGCAGTGGGTGCCGGCCATTGCCTTTGTCGGCATTCTGGCAGCTTCCAACCTGCTGGCTGTGCGCCTGTACGGCGAGTTCGAGTTCTGGTTCGGCCTGATCAAGATTTCCACCATCGTGGTGATGATTCTGGTGGGGCTGAAGCTGATCCTGGTGGGTGGTGCCGACATGCCAGCTGTTGGTCTGGCCAATCTGACCGCCCATGACGGCTTTTTTGCCGGTGGTGCCAAGGGCTTTCTGTTCGCGCTCTGTCTGGTGGTGGCGGCTTATCAGGGGGTAGAGCTGGTTGGCATTACTGCTGGTGAAGCCAAGGACCCGCAAGTCACCCTCAAGCGTGCCATCAACAACATCATCTGGCGCATCCTGATTTTCTATGTCGGCGCCATTTTCGTCATCGTCGCCATTTACCCGTGGAACCAGATCGGCACCAGCGGCAGCCCCTTTGTGCTGACCTTTGCCAAGGTGGGCATTGCCGCCGCTGCGGGTGTCATCAACTTCGTGGTACTGACTGCGGCGCTGTCCGGCTGTAATAGCGGCATCTACAGCTGTGGCCGCATGCTGTATACCCTGGCGCAGAACAAGCAGCTGCCGTCCTTCCTGGGCAAGGTGTCCAAGGGTGGTGTGCCGGTCAACGCCATCTGGGTGACCATTGCCTGCATCGGCCTGGGTTCCGCACTCAACTACATCATTCCCAATCCGGAACGTGTATTCGTGTATGTATACAGCGCCAGTGTACTGCCGGGCATGGTGCCCTGGTTTGTTGTCCTGCTGTGCCAGGCCCGTTTCCGTCTGGCGCACAGCGAGAAAATGCACAGCCACCCGTTCAAGTCCATCCTGTTCCCCTTCACCAACTGGCTGACCATTGCCTTCCTGGTGTGTGTGCTGTTCGGCATGCTGGTGAATCCGGATACCCGCGTATCGCTGTTTGTCGGTAGCGGCCTCTTGCTGGCGGTATCGGTGGTGTACAAGATGTTCAATCTGGGTCGCCATCACCAGCCGGCACTGGCTGCGGTGGAGCGCGACTGAGTACAAGCCGGCGTGCAACTGCACGCGCTTGATATGAAAAGGGCGTGCCTGCGGGCACGCCCTTTTTGCTGGCCGAGCCGTGTGCCGCTGCTAACAAAAGCCTGGCGTCGCTGGTGCAAGGCGGCGCAACACGACAGCAGGATGTTTGTTGGCAGCGTTCAGGCGAAAAGTGCGGTGCTGGGGAGGATGTGCGCGCCCAGTTGGCGGATTTCCGCGACAAAGTCTTCAGCCTGTTTTTCGAACCCCGGCACCGGGCTACTGCAATCTTCCAGTAGTACCAGCTTGCGGGCGAAGTCCGGCCCCAGATGGCGCAGCAGGCTGCGTACCGAACTGGCCACACAGTGGGACAGGGCCTCGCCCGCTACGATGACGCGCTGAGCTGCCACCAGTGTGGCCACCTGCCGCGGGTTAAAACAGGTGGCAGGGTCATCCGCCAGCGGCAAATCTGCTTCAAAGGCTGAAAAATGCTCGGTGAGCGGGTTCAGGCCCTTGAACAGGAACTGTACCGGCTGCAGGCCCTGGCATTCCCATTGCTGCAGTGCCTGGTTGAGCCCCTCATGAATATTGTGTCCCCAGCTACCGACCAGGCAGTGCGGCGGCCACACGAATAGCGCGCAGTGCTGCAGGTAGTGGCGGACGGCAGGCAGCAGGGCGGGCTGGGCGGGTAACCAGCGTCCGGCATCCACATCCGCCAGGGTGATGGGGCAGAGCAGTGGCTGCTCGCCCGCTGGGCCGCGCCAGAAAGCCGGGTGGGCGATGTCGTAGCGGTGGTGGCTGTCCAGCGTTACCGTAATACCGTCCAGCGCTGTGCCATGACGTGTGATCAGCTGTGCCAGCCGTTGCAGGTCGGCATTGGCTCCGCGCACCGGTAGCGCAGATGGCGGCAGGTCACAGAAATCATTCTGGGGATCGATGATCAACAGGTGGTGGCGCATGGTGGGCTCGCTGATTGGCAAGCCGGATATTGTGCGGCAAGCACTGTTTTTTGGACAGGGTGGTGGCGGTCGCAGTAGCCGGATTGGTCTCGCCCTTGCTGTCAGTATGTCGTTTTGAACCGGGCATGCTTGTCATTGTGCTGACTTGTGGCATTATAAATTTTCATTTCACTGACTTTGAAGGAGTGCTTATGGGACTGCTGGATACCCTGGGTGAAGTAGCTGGTGCCATTGCGGCGGTGGAAGCTGCGGAAAAACTGGACCCGGATGCTGGCCTTCTGACCAAGGGCATTGCTGCCGTGGCTGGTTTCAAGGGCGCAGGCGCGCTGGAAGACATGCTGGAGAAGAAGGACGAGAGTGCTGCCGACGCCGGCCAGGGCGACGACGCCCAGGCCTGAAACACTTATCTGCCAGCCCGTGTCTAGTGATATGGACACGGGCTTTTGCATGTCTGGCCGTAAGCTAATCATATTGTTTCATTAGCTTTTTTTCTGCTAATAAGTTTATTTATTATTGGTTATGGATATAAAAGGGCTCTGCTAAGGTGCTGCTCATTGACATGACGCACTGCGGAAAACCCACCCATGACCGTTCTCGCCATTCTCGGTAGCCCCAGCAAAACCTCGCGTACTGCGCGCCTGATCGAGCGCAGCCGTGCTGCGCTGGACGCACTGGATATCGAGCTGCAAACCATCAGTATTCACGACTTTCCGGCCGACGCCCTGTTGCACGGCCAGTTTTCCCATCCGCAAATCCAGGAATTCCAGCAGCGCATCAGCGCCGCCAGTGGCCTGATCATCGCCACGCCGGTGTACAAGGCCGCTTATGCCGGCGCACTCAAGGTGCTGCTGGACCTGATTCCCGAAGGCGGCCTGGCTGGCAAACCGGTATTGCCGCTGGTGAGCGGCGGTAGCCCCGGCCATTTGCTGGCGGTGGACTACTCCATCAAGCCAGTGCTGGCAGCGCTGAAAGCCAGTGCCATCCATCAGGGCGTGTATGCGGTGGAATCGCAAATCGGTGCCAATGCCAATGGTGAAGCCGAACTGGCCGAGGAGCTGGAGCAGCGTCTGCAAACCGCTGTGCATGAGTTCGCCGCCCTGCTGGGAGTGAATGCCCCGGCCCCGCATGCCCCCCGTTATGCCAACGATTTCATTTCCCGGCTGATCAGCCTGTAATTCCGGACATCATCATGACTGTATCCATCCTGAAAAAAACACTGGGTCTCGCCGTGCTGGCCGGCTGGTCGCTGGCGGCCCAGGCGCTGGACCTGAATGTCGGTTACCAGAAAAGTGCCATCAATCTGGTGTCGCTCAAGGCGCAAGGCACGCTGGAAAAGCAGTTGGCGCCGCTGGGCGTGACGGTGAAATGGTATGAATTTCAAGCTGGCCCGCCGATTCTGGAAGCCATGAATGCGGGTAGTGTCAGCATTGGCATGACTGGCGATTCGCCGCCGGTATTTGCCCAAGCTGCCGGGGCCAATATTGTGTATATCGGCCAGGAGCCGTCCAAGCCGGAATCCTCCGCCATCCTGTTGCCGGCTAATTCGCCTATCAAGAAACTGGCCGACCTCAAGGGCAAGCGCGTGGCCTTTACCAAGGGCTCCAGTGCGCACTACCTGACGGTGGCGGCGCTGAAGAAGGCCGGGCTGCAATACAGCGACATCACCCCGGTTTACCTGACACCGTCCGAGGCGCGTGCCGCCTTCGAGCGCGGCAGTGTCGATGCCTGGAGCATCTGGGACCCGTACTACGCAGCGGCCACCCGCGCTGGTGGTGTGCGCGTGCTCTCTAGCGGCAAGGGTCTGAGCGCCAACAATACCTTCTATCTGGCGGCGCGTGACTTTGCCCAGGCCAACCCCAAGGTAATTGCCATCGTGTTCAAGGCGCTGACCGACAACAACAAACAGCTGCGTGGCGATGTGCAGCAAGTGGCCAAAACCCTCTCCGGCTATACCGGGCTGGAGGCGGAAACCTATGCCGCCATGCTCAGCCGTCACCCGGACTACAGCGTCAGCTACGTCAACGCCAAAACCATTCAGCAGCAACAGCAGGTGGCCGACACCTTCCACGCACTGGGCCTGATTCCCAAGGCTATCAAGGTGCAGGACGCGGTGTGGAAGCCCTGAGTGCCATTCAAGAGCAAAGCTAGAACAAGACAAGATCAAGACAGGAATACAAGACATGCAGATTTTCTGGTTTTTCCCCACGCATGGTGACGGTCGCTATCTGGGCAGCCCGGAAGGGGCGCGCACGGTGGACCTGGACTACCTCACCCAGATTGCCCGCGCGGCAGACAGCCTGGGCTTTGATGGCGCGCTGATTCCTACCGGTCGTTCTTGCGAAGACCCGTGGGTGACGGCCGCCACGCTGATTCCGGCCACCAAAAAACTGAAGTTCCTGGTGGCGGTGCGCCCCGGCATCATGTCGCCCACCGTGGCGGCGCGCATGGCTTCCAGCTTTGACCGCCTGTCGCAAGGCCGTCTGCTGGTGAACGTGGTGGCTGGGGGGGACCCGGTGGAGCTGGCCGGTGATGGCAGCTGGCTCAGTCACGACGAGCGCTACGAAGCCGCCAGCGAATTCCTGCATATCTGGAAGGGTGTGCTGGCCGGTGACAAGGTGAATCTTGACGGCAAGCACATCAAGGTGAGCGATGCCCAGTTGCTGTACCCGCCGGTAAGCAAGCCGTATCCGCCGCTGTATTTCGGTGGCTCTTCCGATGCCGCGCATGATCTGGCGGCCGAGCATGTGGATGTCTACCTCAGTTGGGGCGAGCCGCCTGCCGAAGTGGCCAAAAAAATTGCCGATGTACGGGCGCGGGCAGCCAAGCTGGGCCGCACGGTACGTTTTGGCATCCGCCTGCACATCATCGTGCGTGAAACCAATGAAGAAGCCTGGGCCGCAGCCGACCGGCTGATCAGCCGTCTGGACGACGCCACCATCGCCAATGCACAGAAAACCCTGGCACGGGCGGACTCGGAAGGCCAGCGCCGCATGGCTGCGCTACATGGCGGCAGCCGTGACAAGCTGGAAATTTCGCCCAATCTGTGGGCCGGTATCGGTCTGGTGCGCGGTGGCGCAGGCACGGCCCTGGTGGGCGATGGCGCCACCGTGGCCGCGCGCATGCAGGAATATGCCGAGCTTGGCATCGAAACCTTTGTGTTCTCCGGCTATCCGCATCTGGACGAAGCCTATCGCGTGGCCGAACTGCTGTTCCCGCATCTGCCGGATCGTCTCAAGGCCAGCATCGGCCAGCAGCCGGCGGGCGAGGTGATGGCCAACCAGCTGTTGCCCAATGAAATCCGCCAGGCGGCGGCCTCCTGAGGAGCCTGACCATGTCACGTTCACATGCATTGGCACAAGGCCTGTGGCAACGTCTGCTGCCCTGGCTGGTGCCCATCCTGTTGCTGCTGTTCTGGCAGCAGGCCTCGGTGGCGGGCTGGCTGAACCACCGGGTCCTGCCCGCACCCACCGAAGTGCTGGTGGCCTTCTGGCAATTGCTCAGCAGTGGCGACCTGTTCCGTCATCTGGCGGTCAGTTTTGCCCGGGTAGCCAGTGGCTTTGTCATCGGCGCGGGCCTTGGCCTGGCCTTCGGTCTGCTGGCCGGGGTGTCCCGGCTGGGCGAGGCATTGTTTGATACCACCTTGCAGATGCTGCGCAACATCCCGCCATTGGCCATCCTGCCGCTGGTGATTTTGTGGTTCGGCATCGACGAGTCGGCCAAGGTGTTTCTGGTGGCCTTCGGCGTGCTGTTCCCGGTGTATCTCAATACGTATCACGGTATTCGCTCGCTCGACCCGCAGCTGCTGGAAATGGCACGCAGTTACGGCCTTAGCGGTAATGCCTTGTTTCGTCAGGTGGTGTTGCCGGGGGCCTTGCCGTCGATTCTGGTGGGCATCCGCTACGCACTGGGCATTGCCTGGATCATCCTGATCGTGGCGGAAACCCTGTCCGCCACCAGCGGTATCGGCTATCTGGCGTCCAATGCGCGGGAATTCCTGCAAACCGACATCGTGGTGCTGTCCATCCTGCTGTATGCCGCACTGGGCAAGGTGGTGGATGTCGCCGCCCGGGCACTGGAAAAACGCTGGTTGCGCTGGCATCCATCCTATTTCAAGGCTGCCTGAGGAGAACATGATGAAACTGGATGATCTCAAGACCGGGAAGTCTATCGTGCTGCAAGGCCTTATCCGGCGCTTTGGCGAGCGGGTGGTGCTGGATGCATTGGACCTGCACATTCCGCAGGGACAGTTCCTGGCGATTGTCGGCCGCTCCGGCTGCGGCAAAAGCACCTTGCTGCGCCTGTTGGCCGGGCTGGATCAGGCCGATGGCGGCCTGTTGCAACAGCCGGATGGCCAGAGCGTGCGGGTGATGTTCCAGGAGGCCCGCCTGCTGCCGTGGAAAAGCGTGCTGGACAATGTCGCGCTGGGTTTGCCAGCCAGTCGTCGTGGCGAAGCCGAGCAGGCCTTGGCCGAAGTAGGGCTGGCTGACCGGGCGCAGGAATGGCCGGCCCGGCTGTCCGGCGGTCAGCGCCAGCGGGTGGCACTGGCGCGGGCGCTGGTGCATCAGCCGTCCTTGCTGTTGCTGGATGAGCCGCTGGGCGCGCTGGATGCGCTCACCCGGCTGGAAATGCAGGGCCTGATCGAACGCTTGTGGCAGCAACACGCTTGCACCACGGTGCTGGTAACGCACGATGTCAGCGAGGCCGTGACCCTGGCCGATCGTGTGGTGTTGCTGGAGGAGGGCCGTGTGGCACTGGATTTGCCGGTGGATCTGCCGCGCAGCCGCGACCCGGCCGATAGCCGCTTTGTCGCTCTGGAGCAGCACATCCTGCAGCGCGTGCTGCAAGGTCCTTCTTTCAATACGCCACTAATCAATGAAACACCGCTCGCGTCGCTGCATTTCTCGCAGCTGCACTGGGCCTTGTAACCCCATTACATAGAAAGCAGATCATGAGCATTCAATCCATCAATGTGCGCAACCAGTTCAAGGGCGTGATCAAGGAAATCATCGAAGGACCGGTATTGTCCGAAGTGGATGTGGAAACCGCATCGGGCATTGTTACCTCGGTAATCACCACCCGTTCGGTACGCGAATTGCAGCTGAAGGTGGGTTCGCCGGTGGTGGCCTTCGTCAAATCCACAGAAGTGTCGATCGCCACGCTGGCCTGAGTGGACATTGGTCTTCCCTCGCAGGCTGCTGTCGTAGCCTGCGAGGGAAGACAAGTGCATGCAGACTTCTGTATCCAATATTCTCCAAAACGATATACAACAAAATTTTTATTATTTTTGGTTTGTAACAACAATCGCTAGACTTGCCACTCCTGACGGGTTATCCCCCGTCTCTCACCCGCTTTCTGCCTGATCAGGGCAGGGGATAGAACGCAGACGGTATGATAGAAGTACGCAATCTCAGCAAGCATTTCAGCCACGAAGGCCGCCGCATTGCCGCGCTGGACGATGTCAGCCTGCAAGTAGCTGCCGGAGAAATTTACGGCATCATCGGCCGTTCGGGGGCCGGTAAAAGTACCCTGATTCGTTGCCTTAACCTGTTGGAGCGCCCGGATAGCGGCACAGTAAAGCTGGGCGAGCAAGAACTCACCGCCTTGCCGGAAGGTGAGCTGCAACTGCGCCGCCAGCGCATCGGCATGGTGTTTCAGCATTTCAACCTGCTGCGCTCGCGCACGGTGGCCGGCAATGTGCGCTTTCCGCTGGAACTGGCTGGAGGCCTGACTCCGGCACAGATGGACGCCCGCGTGGACGAGCTGCTGCAGCTGGTGGGCCTGGCCGATCACAAGGAAAAGCGCCCGTCGCAATTGTCCGGCGGACAAAAGCAGCGCGTGGGCATTGCCCGTGCGCTGGCCAATCACCCGGATCTGCTGCTGTGTGACGAAGCCACGTCCGCGCTGGACCCGGAAACCACGGATTCGATTCTGGCCCTGCTGGCCGACATCAACCGTCAGCTCAATCTCACCATTGTGCTGATTACCCACGACATGCGCGTGATTCGCCAATTGTGCGATCACGTGTCGGTGATGGATCACGGCAAGGTGGTGGAAAAGGGCAGTGTGCTGGATGTGTTCCTGCAGCCGCAGCATGCCGTCACCCGCAGCTTGCTGGCCGAAACCGGTTTTGGTCAGGGCGAACGTGTCGACGCCTGGCGTGCGCGCATCGGCGTGCCGCTGCTCAAGCTCACCTTTGTCGGCGAACCCACGCTCAGCCCGGTGCTGGACAAGGTAGGGCGGGAAACCGGCCTGCGGGTCAACCTGCTGAGCGGTACCTTGAGCGAAATCCGTGATACCCCCTGCGGCCAGCTGCTGGTGGGCGTGGTGGCGTCGGATGTGGAACTGCCGGCCTTGCCGGAAATCTTTGCCCGCGAGGGTGTACGTTGCGAGGTGCTGGCATGAGCGGATTCGACCCAAGCCTGTTGTTGACGGTGGACTGGCCGGAAATCGGCACCGCCACGCTGGATACCCTGACCATGCTGGGTGTGTCCCTGTTGTTTACCATCGTGTTCGGCCTGCCGCTGGGCGTGCTGCTGTACATCAGCGCACCGGGCCAGCTGCGTGCCCGCCCACGGCTGTATGCGGTGATGTCTTTCCTGGTGAACGTGCTGCGTTCGCTGCCGTTTGTGATTTTGCTGATCGTGCTGATTCCGCTCACCCTGTTGCTGGTGGGCACCTCCATCGGCGTGGCCGGTGCCATCGTGCCGCTGGTGGTGGGAGCCATTCCCTTCTTTGGCCGTCTGGTGGAAAACGTGCTGCGCGAAGTGGACCGTGGCGTAATTGAAGCCAGTCAGTCCATGGGTGCCAAACTGCCGCAGATCGTGTTCAAGGTACTGCTGCCCGAAGCCATGCCAGGCCTGATTGGCGCGGCTACCGTAACTGCGGTGGCGCTGGTGGGTTATACCGCCATGTCCGGGGTGATCGGCGGCGGCGGTCTGGGCGACCTGGCCATCCGTTACGGCTACCAGCGTTTCCAGACCGAGGTGATGATCGTCACTGTGGCGTTGCTGCTGGTGCTGGTGCAGGCGCTGCAATCCGCCGGTGATGCCCTGGTGCGCCGCTGTCGCTTCGGCTGAGCACGCTGCCAGCGATCTACTGATTTCCCTTGTTGTGAATCCCTGTACAGCTGGTGTCTGCCAGCTGTCCGGACCCCCTTTGCCCATTGATCTGGAGATAAAAACGATGAAACGCGTTTCCAAACTGTTTGCTGCCCTGAGCCTGAGCGTGGCCGCCCTGGCCGTACACGCCGAGAATGTAAAACTGACCGTGGCTGCCTCGCCGGTACCGCATGCTGAAATCCTGGAAGCCCTGAAGCCTACCCTGGCCAAGCAAGGCGTGGATCTGCAAGTCAAAGTGTTCAACGACTACGTGTTGCCCAATACCCAGGTAGAAGAAAAGCAGCTGGATGCTAACTTCTTCCAGCACATTCCCTACCTGGACAAGTTCAACAAGGACCGTGGCACCCATCTGGTGGTGGCTTCCAAGCCGGTACACATCGAGCCGTTTGCTGCTTACTCCAGCAAGTACAAGAAAGTGGCCGAACTGCCGCAGGGCGCTACCGTGGCCATCCCGAATGACCCGACCAACGCCGGCCGCGCACTGCTGTTGCTGGATCAGGGCGGCGTGATCAAGCTGAAGGACCGCAAGAACATCTACCCGACCACCAAGGACATCGTGTCCAACCCGAAGAACATCAAGATCAAGGAACTGGAAGCCGCTACCCTGCCGCGCGTGCTGAACCAGGTTGATGTTGCGCTGATCAACGCCAACTACGCGCTGGAAGCCAAGCTGAATCCGAAACGTGATGCGCTGTTTGTGGAAACCACCTCGCCGTATGCCAACCTGCTGGTAGCCCGTCCGGACAACAAGGACAGCGCCGCCATCAAGAAACTGGCTGCTGCGCTGAACAGCCCGGAAGCCAAGAAGTTCATCGAAACCAAGTATCAAGGTGCGGTGATTCCGGCGTTCTAAGCCTGAAACGCACGATCTGACTGCCCCGGACGGGATGGCGATGGCCATCCCGTTTTGTTTTTTCTACCCATCCATCACTTGCTTTTCGACCGTTTTGTAAGCACTTGTCTGCTCAGTAAACGAAGATTCTTTTCGTTATGCCAGAAAATGCCATACGAACGGTATGGTTATCTATTTTCTTCATAATCACTGCAGTTTTTCTTGCTTAGCCGTCGGCATGCTGCCGCGTATATTGGTCTGCAAGCCAGATGGCACCAGTCAGGGAGACCAAGATGACGCAACTGCACACCAACACCCCCCAAAGCATTACCCCGAATACCAATCAGGCCGGGCCTAGCGGCCACCAACTCAGCGCCACCGACGCAGTCAGTGCCAGCGAAGAACTGCTCGAGATTGCCCGACTGCGGGCGGCGGACAGCGGGCTTGCTTACACCGGTGCACTTTATCCGCTGGAGGCCTGGTCGCTGGTGGAAGCCGGTGTCGCCACGCTGGTGGATGTGCGTACCGCCGAGGAGCGCAAATTCGTCGGCCAGGTGCCCGGTTCCTTGCATGTGGCCTGGCAGACCGGCACTGCCTTGATCAAGAACCCGCGCTTCCTGCGCGAGCTGGAAAACAAGGCCGGCGGCAAGAACAGCATCGTGGTGCTGCTGTGCCGCAGTGGCAAACGTTCCGCCGCCGCTGCCGAGGCTGCGGCCAAGGCCGGCTTTACCCAGGTGTACAACGTGCTGGAAGGTTTCGAAGGGGACCTCGACAGCCAGAACCAGCGTGGTGACGTGGGTGGCTGGCGTTACTGGAACCTGCCTTGGCAGCAAGACTGAAACCCGGCTCAGGCCCGACTGACGATAAAGCGAGTACAGCCATGAATGATCTGGTCCGTCCCCTTGGTCCTGCCCAGCCGGTGGTACACGACTGGCATCTGGACAGCGTAGTCAGCGCCTTGCATGCGGCACGTGCCGACTGGCGGCAAAGCCAGGGCCGTTTGCGGGATTTTTCCACCCGCGAATTTCCGTCCCGTACTGTCTTGCGTGATGTCGTGGCCACCCTGGCTGCTGCGCTGTTTCCGATGCGGCTAGGGCCGCCGGGACTGCGCGACAGCAGCGAGGACTTTTTCGTCGGTCACAGCCTGGCCGTGGCGCTGGATGCACTGGCGGCGCAAGTGGTACTTGAACTGCGCTACAGCGCACGCCTGAACGGGTTGGCGGCAGAGGACAGTGAGGCACAGTCGGTGGCGATTGTTCAGCAGTTTGCCGCCGCCTTGCCCGACCAGCGCCGCCTGCTGGACGCTGACATCACCGCCGCCTGGCAGGGCGACCCGGCAGCGCGCAGTGTGGATGAAGTGCTGCTGTGCTATCCCGGCATCAATGCCATCCTGCATCACCGTCTGGCCCATCTGCTCTATCGCGCCGACTTGCCCTTGGTGGCTCGCATCATCGCCGAAATCGCCCATGGTGAAACCGGTATTGACATTCACCCCGGTGCGCAAATCGGTGCCGGTTTTTTCATCGATCACGGTACCGGCGTGGTGATAGGTGAAACCGCCGTCATTGGCGAGCGGGTGCGCTTGTATCAGGCAGTCACCCTGGGTGCCAAACGCTTTGAACAGGGCGAGGATGGCAGTCTGCTCAAGGGCCAGCCGCGCCACCCCATTGTGGAAGACGATGTGGTGATCTACGCCGGTGCCACAGTACTGGGCCGTATCACCATCGGGCGTGGTTCCAGCATAGGCGGCAATGTCTGGCTCACCCGCAGCGTGCCACCGGGCAGTCAGATTACCCAGGCCAGCTTGCAGGGCTGATTCCGGCTCGCTCCTTCACCCATATAAGACGATTCCGATGAATTACCTCACCGCGCTTCGGCATGCTGCCGGGCTGGGCGGAGTATTGCCTGCAGGCCGCCGGCAAGGGGCTTGAGCAACCTGCAGATTGTTTTTTTAACCACCCTTATGGAGCAGACATGTCTCAACATCAGGACGTCAAACAGGCACTGGGCGACAACGCCGCGCGCCAGCTAGCCAATGCCACCAAAACCGTTCCGCAGTTGTCCACCATCAGCCCGCGCTGGCTGGTGCATCTGCTGCAATGGTCGCCGGTAGAAGCGGGCATTTTCCGTCTGAACCGGGTGAAAAATGCCGCTGGCGTGCAGGTGGCCTGCTCGCAACGCGATGAATCCGAACTGCCGCAAACCTTTGTCGATTACGAAGAACAGCCGCGCGAATTGTTCCTCAATGCGGTGACCACCGTACTGGACGTGCACACTCGCGTGTCCGACCTGTACAGCAGCCCGCACGACCAGATCAAGGAACAGCTGCGCCTGACCATTGAAACCATCAAGGAACGCCAGGAATCCGAGCTGATCAACAACCCGGAATACGGCTTGCTGGCCAATGTGGACGATACCCAGCGCATCTCCACCCTGACCGGCGCACCGACCCCGGATGATCTGGACGAGCTGTTGACCAAGGTATGGAAAGAGCCGGGCTTCTTCCTGGCCCACCCGCTGGCCATTGCCGCCTTCGGTCGTGAATGCACCCGCCGTGGCGTACCGCCCCCGACCGTGAGCCTGTTCGGTTCCCAGTTCATCACCTGGCGCGGTGTCCCCATCATCCCGTCAGACAAGCTGCCTATCGACGAAGACGGCAAGACCAAGATCTTGCTGCTGCGCGTAGGTGAGAAGCGCCAGGGGGTGATCGGCCTGTACCAGCCGGGTGTGGCTGGCGAACAAAGCCCGGGCCTGTCGGTGCGCTTCATGGGCATCAATCGCAACGCCATCGCGTCCTACCTGATTTCGCTGTATTGCTCGCTGGCCGTGCTGACCGAAGATGCGCTGGCCGTGCTCGAAGACGTGGAGATTGGCAAGTACCATGACTACCCAGATACCTACAAGTAAGCCTTCCGGCCTGCCAGACGGCCTGCCGGATGTCGCCCAGCTGGCGAATCTGGCCAATGCCTTCTTCAGCGCCTTGCCGGGGCAGGTACCAGGTAGCCCGCCGCCTGCCGCCCATGGGCTGAATCTGGATGTGGCTGGCCCGCAGTTGTCGCCACAGCCGGCGGCCGCCGCCGCGCATGCGCCGGAACCGGCGGCGCTGGATGGCTTTGGTCGTGGTGGCCCGCATGCCTATGCCGTGCCTGAAGGTTATGGCGTTGTCATTCCGCAAGTGGCCGCTGCCCAGCCTTCGGCCCCGTCCTTTGCCGGTGCTGCGGTGCCGTCCTCGCCGTATTACTTTATCGGTGAGTCCTCGGCCTATCCCTCTGCCGCGCCGGATGTGGCGGTGGACGACCGGGTAACGGCGCAGTCCTTCGGTCTGCCGGGTGCGGATGAGCTGCGCGCCCTGCTGGCCGGCGACAGCCGCCAGCCGGTGGCAGCGGCACCCGCGCAGGGTAATAGCCATGGCTATTACTTTGTCGAGGAATGGCCGCAACATGGCAAGGCACCGGATTTCGACCGCAAGGTGGCCAGTCGCGGCCATGGCTTTGATGTCAATGCCGTGCGCCGGGACTTCCCCATCCTGGCCGAGCGGGTCAATGGTAAGCCGCTGATCTGGCTGGACAACGCCGCCACCACGCACAAACCGCAAGCGGTGATAGACCGGCTGGCCTATTTCTACCAGCACGAAAACTCCAACATCCACCGCGCCGCGCATGAGCTGGCGGCGCGGGCGACGGATGCTTATGAAGCGGCCCGGAACAAGGTGGTGCGCTTCATTGGCTCTCCCAGCCCGGATCAGGTGATTTTCGTACGCGGTGCCACCGAGGCCATCAACCTGGTGGCCAATACCTGGGGTCGCCAGAACATCGGCGCGGGCGATGAAATCGTGGTGTCGCAGCTGGAGCACCACGCCAACATCGTGCCCTGGCAAATGCTGGCTGCTGCCAGCGGCGCCAAAATCCGGGTGATTCCGGTGGATGACAGCGGCCAGATTTTGCTGGACGAATACCGCAAGCTGCTGAACAGCCGCACCAAGCTGGTGGCCATCACCCAGGTATCCAATGCCCTGGGTACGGTGACACCGGTGCAGGAAATCGTGGCGCTGGCGCATGCCGCCGGGGCGCGGGTGCTGGTGGACGGCGCGCAGTCGGTATCGCACATGCGGGTGAATGTGCAGGCGCTGGATGCAGACTTCTTTGTGTTCTCCGGACACAAGGTATTTGCACCCACCGGCATCGGCGTGGTGTACGGCAAGAAGGAATTGCTGGACAGCATGCCGCCGTGGCAAGGGGGTGGCAACATGATTGCTGATGTCACCTTCGAGAAAACGCTGTATCAGCCGGCACCCAACAAGTTCGAAGCGGGCACCGGCAATATCGCGGACGCGGTGGGCCTGGGCGCAGCCATCGACTATGTCGAGCGTATCGGGCTGGAAGCCATTGCCCATTACGAGCACGACCTGCTGGTGTATGCCACCCACGGCCTGCAATCGGTACCGGGTTTGCGCCTGATCGGCACCGCAGCCAACAAGGCCAGCGTGCTGTCCTTCGTGCTGCCGGGCTATCGCACCGAGGAAGTGGGCAAGGCGCTGAATCAGGAAGGCATTGCGGTGCGCTCCGGCCACCACTGCGCCCAGCCGATTCTGCGTCGCTTCGGGCTGGAAGCCACGGTGCGGCCTTCGCTGGCGTTCTATAACACCTGCGAGGAAGTCGATACCCTGGTAGCTGTGTTGCAGCGGCTGGCACGGCGGCATTAAGGCCGTGTCACCAGCAGTCTGACTGGCTGTTTATCAGCAGGGCCGGTGCATTTGCATCGGCCCTGCTGCTTGGTGAGAGCAGCGGACTTTTCTGACGGCAGCCTCCGGGCATAACATGGAGCGTGTATCTTGATGAAAGTACTACCATGCCTGTCATTCGATTGATGACGCTGGATGATTACCCCACCGTGCTGCAACTGATGCAGCAAACCCCTGGTATTTCCATCCGCGATGCTGACTCTGAAGATGCCACCGCGCGTTATCTGACGCGTAACCCCGGTTTGAGCTTTGTTGCCGAAGTGGATGGCAACATTGTCGGCTGCGTGATGTCGGGACATGATGGCCGTCGTGGCTATCTGCAGCATTTGCTGGTGTTGCCGGCTTATCGTCGCCAGGGGCTGGCGCGTCGTCTGGTGGATGCCTGTATTACCGAACTGGCACGCCAGGGCATTGCCAAGACCCATCTTGATGTCTTCCGCAGCAATACCGCTGCGCAGAGTTTCTGGGAAAACCAGGGCTGGCAGCGCCGCGAAGATATTTGCCGTTATTCCTTCATTTCCAGCGGTAACAGCCTGGCCTGAATCACGGTCCGCCATCCTCTTCTCGTTGCGCAGACTGGCGGTAAGCCACGGCTTGCGCTTACAATGCGGCCCTTTTTTCTTGTCCGAGGGCTGTCACCGAAATGCTTTATGCTGTGCAACGTTATGCCGCCACGCGGCCTTGGGCCAGACGTGTCGGGCAACTCTATACCCAGGCAGTGCAAGCTGAAGCTGTTCAACAGGAAGGCATGGCGCTGGTGGCGCGCGAACTGGAGCGCGCAGCTCAAGTGTATCCGGCTGCATCGGCGCGCATTGCTACCGAACAGCGTCTGGCCGATGCCTATGGCCAGTTTTGCCGTCATGGCCGCGTCATGGCGCAACTGGATTCCGGTCTGATGCAGGCGCTGGAGCACACCCGTCTGCCCGCCAATATGCCGGAGAGGCTCAGCTTGCCTGCCAATGCGTTTTATTTGCATGCGGGCGAGCAGGGCGGAGCTTTCGTCATGCATCTGCCGGATAGCCGTGCGGTGGCCTTGCTGCTGCTTGCTGCTGATTTCTCATTGCCGGGAAGAGACTGGCTGGCACAGGGCGAACAAAGCCTGGCACTGCTGGTGAATTACCCCGGTGAGCTGGCTGCGCCGATGGCAACGGTGGCGCCGGAATGGCATGCCTTGTTGGCGATGGTACTCGGTGGACTGGCTGTGATGACCCAGCCCAAGCTGGAAATGGTGTGTGGCTGGGAGGAGGCAGCTCCGGCGGAGTTGGTGGCGCTGGCCAGTCATCCCACTTGCGTCAAGTCGCGCAAAAAGGGCCGCAGCCAATTGTTGCAGGCGGGTTTTCAGGAAGTCAGCTATTGCCGCATGGCTGGGGTGGCAGACACGGGTACTGCATTTGCCAGTCAGGGCTACTGGCGCCGCCAGGCGCTGAATGACGCACAGGGCGGCTCCCGCCTGGTGTGGGTGATGCCGCGCTGATTCAGCGCTGCGCCAACTGGGTGCGCAGAATCTGGCGCACCGCCGAGGTTTCGAAGGGCTTGCCCATGATGGCGGATACGCCGGCAGCTTCGGCGGCGGCCAGTTTCTCCATGTTTTCCTCGCTGGAAATCATGATGACGGGCACCGAGCTTTGCATGCTGTTGGTGCGGATGTAGCGGGTCAGCTCGCAGCCGTCCATCATCGGCATGTTGTAGTCGGTCAGCACCAGGTCGAACAGGGTGCTGTCTATCAGTGGCAAGGCGTCCTTGCCGCTCCAGGATTCGGTAATTTTCTCGAAGCCCAGTCGTTCCAGCACGGTGCGGATATGGCGGCGTGCCATCACGCTGTCATCCACCAGCAGGATGTTCAGGTCGGCGTAATCAATGTCGCTGTCGTTGTCGCTCTGGTTGACGGACAGGAAATCCATGGTGTCGTTGATGACCTTGCGCAGCTGGGGCAGGTCGAAGGGTTTGGGCAGAATGCCCATCAGACCGGCCTGGCGCATGGGGTCGATCAGTTCCGGGTTGGTTTCGCTGGAAACCAGAATGAAAGGAATGTCGCGCAATTCCAGATGACCGCGCATGCGGAAAATCATTTCACCGGCCGTCATGTCCGGCAGGTGGAAGGCACTCATCACCACATCCGGTTTGTACTGGCTGATGTAGTCCAGCAAGTCTGCGCCGGTTTCAAATACCTCCATGCGCGTAATGCCCATCTCGCCAAGTGCATTGCGGATGATCTGCGCTTGCACGGATGAGCTTTCTGCCAGAGCGACAATCAGGTGTTGGGTAGACAGCATGCGCGGTATCCGTTATCTGATAAACGTTAATTCACTATAGGCTGCTTGGAGCAACTGTCAGTATTGCCAATAAAAAAACCCTGCCGCAAGCGGCAGGGTTGGCTTTTTTACTGTTGTTGATGGTAGCTGGTAATGCGCTCAACTTCTTCCTTGGAGCCCAGGAACACCGCTACGCGTTCGTGCAGGCCTTGCGGCTGGATGTCCAAGATGCGCTGATAACCATTGGTGGCAGCGCCGCCTGCCTGTTCGATGATGAAGGCCATCGGGTTGCCTTCGTACATGATGCGCAGCTTGCCGGCCTTGCCCGGATCGCGGGCATCTTTCGGATACATGAAAATGCCGCCACGGGTGATGATGCGATGCACTTCGGCCACCATGGAAGCCACCCAGCGCATATTGTAGTCCTTGCCCAGCGGGCCGGTCTTGCCTGCCAGCATTTCGTCGACATAGCGTTTTACCGGTGCTTCCCAGTGACGCATATTCGACATGTTGATGGCAAATTCCTGGGTGCTTTCCGGAACCTGCATGTCGGAGTGAGTCAGCACGAAAGAGCCATGTTCGCGGTCCAGCGTAAAGCCGTGCACGCCGCTGCCGAAGGTCAGTACCAGCATGGTTTGCGGGCCGTAAACGGTGTAACCGGCGGCAACCTGTCTGGTGCCCGGTTGCAAAAAGGCTTCTTCGGTCGGGTGGTCAATGCCTTCCGGGCAGCGCAGGATGGAGAAAATGGTACCAACCGAGATGTTGACATCGATATTGGAGGAACCATCCAGCGGGTCGAACATCAGCAGGTATTCGCCCTTCGGGTATTCGCCCGGAATGTGATAAGGCAGTTCCATTTCTTCCGATGCCATGGCGGCCAGGCTGCCGCCCCATTCGTTGGCGTCCAGCAGGAAGTCGTTGGCAATCACGTCCAGTTTCTTTTGCGCCTCGCCCTGAATGTTGCCGGTGCCGGCCTCACCCAGAATGCCAGCCAATGCCCCCTTGTTGACGGAGTAGCTGATGGCTTTACAAGCGCGGCCAACGGTTTCGATCAGCAGGCGCAACTCTGGCGGCAGGGTGCCGGCCTTGCGCTGTTGTTCGATCAGAAAGCGGGAAAGGGTGATGCGGCTCATGTCGTTCCTTGCGTGCGGTGGATGTGCAAAACAGACCTGGTTCTGGCACAGCGAATTTCATGTCAGGCGGCCATTATAACGAATATGCCTGCATCGTCATGCGCAAACAGCTATCAATAAAAGATGATTTTGTGACGAGAGCTGCCATGCGCCCGATTCTGCTACTGATCCTGCTGCTGAATGCGCTGCCTGCTGTTGCGCTCTCCATCTATACCGAAGAGTGGCCGCCAATCACCTTTTCACGTCATGGGGTGGCGGATGGCATGGCGGTGGAGGTGGTGCGGGAAATTCAGAGTCGCATCCATGACAATAGCGGTATCGATGTCGTGCCCTGGGTGCGTGGCTACCGCGAACTGGAAACCACGCCGAATGTCATGCTGTTTACCGTGGGGCGCAGCGATGCGCGCGAAAAAATCATGACGCTGGTGGGGCCGGTGGCCATCTCGCAAACCGTGCTGCTGTGCCGCAAGGGCGAGGCTGCGGCCCTGCAGTCATTGGGTGCCGGGCTGTACAGCAGGCCGGTGGGGGCTTACCGTGGCAGTATTTTTGCCGATGCGGCTGCTGCGGCAGGTTTTGTCGAGCTTGATCTGGCACCCACGCCGCAAGTGACTGCGCAGAAATTACTGGGCGGGCGTTACGACCTTTGGGTGGAGGGCAGCTTTGTGGTGGGGGCGGTATTGAAGGATATTCATCAACCGCCTGACGCTGTGGAAGTGGTGCGGGTGCTGGAGTCGCTGGAGCTCTACCTGGCCTTTTCCCGGGGCACCTCAGGGAAGGTGATCCAGCGCTGGTTCGACGCGCTGGCCGCCATGAAAAAGAATGGCAGCTTCCGCCGCATCTACAACAAGTGGCTACCGCGTGAAGTCGCTCCGCTGGAAGTGCGGGAAATCGGGCTGATTCCCGCACCCTGATGCCATTTGCCCGCCGAGGCAGGCTGGAGGCTTGCTTAATCGGCCGGGAAGGCGTGGGCAATTATGTTGGCATTCAGTCCGGCAGCAGGAAAGGGGCGCATCTGTCCGGCTTCCTGCTCCAGCCAGCGGCAGAACGAAGCTACCGTTGAATCGCCCGATGCCGTGCGCGGCACGATCCAGCAATAATCCCGTACCGGTACCACCGGGCTGGATAGCGGAGCTACCAGCTGACCGGAGTCCACCAGTGCCTGTGCCATCGGTAATGGACCCAGCGCCACGCCAAGACCATCCAGTGCCGCTTGCAGTGCCAGCGAGAAGCGGTCGAAATGCAGGCCGCAGGCCGGTTTCAGCTCCGGCACGCCAGCCAGGGTCAGCCAGCGCTGCCAGGCAGTAGGCCGCGTGTCGGCGTATAGCAGGGTGTGCTGAGCCAGGTCGGCCGGGCTTTCAATCGGAAAGCGCTTGAGCAGCGCGGGCGAGCACAAGGGCAGCTCGCACTCTTCCAGAAACGGCTTGGCAATATGGCCGGGCCAGTCACCGGGGCCGCGACGGATGGCAATGTCAAACGGGCTGTCCAGCCGGCTGATGTCGCGGTCGGATGTCACCAGATGCAATTCCACGTCCGGATAGCTTTCGCGGAAAACGTGCAAGCGTGGCATCAGCCAGTGCATGGCCATGGTGGGGGTGGAGTTGATGGTCAGCCGGCGCTGGTTGTCCGGTTGCAGCAATTGCGAAGTGGCATTGGCGATCAGGTCCAGTCCGTCCTGCACCTGGATCAGGTAACGCCAGCCGGTGTCGGTCAGTTTTACCCGTCCGCCGGCGCGTTCAAACAGGCGCACGCCCAGCCATTCTTCCAACTGCTTGATCTGCTTACTCACAGCACCGTGGGTAACGAACAGCTCGTCTGCTGCCGAGGAAAAGCTTTCCAGCCTTGCTGCGGCCTCGAATATCCGCAGCGCATTGAGAGGGGGGTAAGTGCTCATGGTGTGAGTATAACTCACAGACGATGTTTCGATTACTCGTTTGTAACTGGCATGCAGAGAGCGTAATCTTCCAGCAATCAAAACGGGGTAGAACGAAATCTCCCCGGACGGTTGCCGCCAGTTGATCCCCCGCTGGCGGCTGACTCATTGCAAACAACCCAAGCAAAAAGGTCCCAAGCTATGCTCGAAGCCTACCGTCAGCATGTTGCAGAGCGCGCTGCACTGGGCATTCCGCCCCTCCCGCTGAATGCCAAGCAAACCGAACAATTGGTCGAACTGCTGAAAAACCCGCCCAAGGGCGAGGAAGATCTGCTGGTCGAGCTGATCACCTTCCGCGTGCCGCCGGGTGTGGATGATGCCGCCAAGGTCAAGGCTTCTTTCCTGGCTGCTGTTGCCGAAGGCAGCGTGGCTTCGCCGCTGGTTTCCCGTGCCAAGGCTACCGAGCTGTTGGGCACCATGCTGGGTGGCTACAATGTCAAGCCGCTGATCGACCTGCTGGCTGACGCCGAAGTAGGCGGCATCGCTGCCGAAGGCCTGAAAAAGACCCTGCTGGTATTCGACTTCTTCCACGACGTGCAAGTACTGGCTGATGCTGGCAATGCCAACGCCAAGGGCGTGCTGCAAAGCTGGGCTGATGCCGAATGGTTCACCAGCCGTCCTGAAGTGGAAAAGAAAATCACCGTTACCGTATTCAAGGTGCCGGGCGAAACCAATACCGACGACCTGTCGCCGGCACCGGACGCCTGGAGCCGCCCGGACATCCCGCTGCACTACCTGGCCATGCTGAAGAACACCCGTCCGGGTGCTGCCTTCGTCCCGGAAGAAGACGGCAAGCGCGGTCCGATGCAGTTCATTGAAGACCTGAAGAAAAAAGGCCATCTGGTTGCCTACGTGGGCGACGTGGTGGGTACCGGTTCTTCCCGCAAGTCCGCCACCAACTCCGTGGTATGGGCTACCGGCCAGGATATTCCGTTTGTGCCGAACAAGCGCTTTGGCGGCGTGACCCTGGGCGGCAAGATTGCGCCGATCTTCTTCAACACCCAGGAAGACTCCGGCTCGCTGCCGATCGAAGTGGATGTGTCTGCGCTGGAAATGGGCGATGTGATCGACATCTATCCGTATGACGGCAAGATTGAAAAGAACGGCGCCACCGTTGCCAGCTTCCAGCTAAAGTCTGACGTGCTGCTCGACGAAGTGCGTGCAGGCGGCCGTATCAACCTGATCATCGGCCGTGGTCTGACTGCCAAGGCCCGTGAAGCACTGGGTCTGGCTCCGTCCACCGTATTCCGTCTGCCCAAAGACCCGGCCAATTCCGGCAAGGGCTTCTCGCTGGCACAGAAGATGGTTGGCCGCGCCTGTGGTCTGCCGGAAGGCCAGGGCGTGCGTCCGGGCACCTACTGCGAACCGAAGATGACCACCGTGGGTTCGCAAGATACTACTGGCCCGATGACCCGCGACGAGCTGAAAGACCTGGCTTGCCTGGGCTTCTCCGCCGACCTGGTGATGCAGTCCTTCTGTCACACCGCCGCTTATCCGAAGCCGGTGGACGTGAAAATGCACAAGGAACTGCCGGCCTTCATCTCCACCCGTGGCGGTGTTGCACTGCGTCCGGGCGATGGCGTGATTCACAGCTGGCTGAACCGTCTGCTGCTGCCGGATACCGTGGGTACCGGTGGTGACTCCCACACCCGTTTCCCGATCGGCATTTCCTTCCCGGCCGGTTCCGGTCTGGTGGCTTTTGCCGCGGCTACCGGCGTCATGCCGCTGGACATGCCGGAATCCGTTCTGGTGCGCTTCAAGGGCGAACTGCAACCCGGCGTCACCCTGCGTGACCTGGTTAACGCAATTCCGCTGTATGCCATCAAGCAAGGTCTGTTGACCGTAGCCAAGGCCGGCAAGAAGAACATCTTCTCCGGCCGCGTGCTGGAAATCGAAGGTTTGCCGAACCTGAAGGTGGAGCAGGCATTCGAACTGTCCGACGCTTCTGCCGAACGTTCCGCTGCCGGTTGCACCGTGCACCTGAACAAGGAACCCATCGTCGAATACATGCGCTCCAACATCACCCTGATGAAGACCATGATCGCCGACGGCTACGCCGATGCCCGCACCCTGGAGCGCCGCATCAAGAAGATGGAAGAGTGGATTGCCAACGGCGAACTGCTGAAGGCTGATGCCGATGCCGAATACGCTGCCGTGATCGAAATCGATCTGGCTGACGTGAAAGAGCCTATCGTCGCCTGCCCGAACGACCCGGATGACGTGAAGTTCATGTCCGAAGTGGCCGGCACTCCGATCGACGAAGTGTTCATCGGTTCTTGCATGACCAACATCGGTCACTTCCGTGCGGCTTCCAAGCTGCTGGAAGGCAAGCGCGACCTGCCGGTAAAACTGTGGCTGGCTCCGCCGACCAAGATGGATGCCGAGCAGTTGACCAACGAAGGTCACTACGGCGTGTTCGGCATGGCCGGTGCCCGTACCGAAATGCCGGGCTGCTCGCTGTGCATGGGTAACCAGGCACAGGTGCGCGAAGGTGCCACCGTGATGTCCACTTCCACCCGTAACTTCCCCAACCGTCTGGGCAAGAACACCAATGTGTTCTTGGGTTCGGCCGAACTGGCCGCCATCTGCTCCAAGCTGGGCAAGATTCCGACCGTGGAAGAGTACAAGGCCAATATCGGCATCATCAACGAGAAGGGTGCCGAGGTTTACCAGTACCTGAACTTCGACCAGATCAAGGACTATCAGGACATCGCCGCTACCGTGGCAGTGAACTGATCCGGTTTGTGATCGACAAGAACCCCGCCTGGTGCGGGGTTTTTTCATTCTTGTCTTATCAGCCGGTGTCATGCAGTTTGCTGGCAAATAAGGGTACAATCGACGGTTTGAATTGCCCTGTTCTGCCTGGCCGCCTGCATGCTGTGGGTGGCAGGCGGTGATGAATGACGAAAGAGGTTGCAGATCGTGTGGTTTGTGCTGGCACTGATGGGTTTGGGTGTGGCGGGTGGTTTGGCCTGGCGCAAGCGGGGAGGGCAGTGGCCTGCGGTCAAGGACCTGCTGCAACAGCGCGGGCGCTTGCTGGGCAGGTTGGATCGCCTGCTGGGCGCCAGTCATGATGAAGAATTGGACATCACCCCAGCCGCGTTTCGCGAACGCAGGCGCGAGCCGGTGGCTATCCGCTTCGACGAGCCGCAAGAGGAGCCGGTCACACAAACGGTGGTGGATGTCCTTGTCGAGCCAGCGTTGCCAAAGCGCACCTTGCTCAATGAGCCAGCAGCGGTGGCTCGAGCCACTGCCGCAGCGCTAAGCCGGCCGCAGCCTGAAGCGTCGGTCCGCCCGCAAACAACGCCAACCCGTGCCGCTCCGCCGGCTGACCTGCCCCATGTGGAACTGGAGCGCACCTACCGTCGCAGCAAGCCACAGCCCAAGCCAGTGACGGCTCCGGTCAGCGGCAATCTGCCGGTTATCGGTCTGGATGAGCTGCAACACAATATGCACCACGGCACACGCCGTCGGCAGGCGGAGCGCAAGGCTGGTGCCATGCCGCAGTCTGAAAGCCGTGCACTGCCGGTGATCGACCCGCATGAAGTCCGTGCCCAGGTCAGTGCCTTGCATAGCAAACGACGCAACAGCGAGCCGTCACCGCCCAAGCCACCGGTTATTTTGCAACCGGTGCGCTCGGCCCCGCTCAAGATCAAGACCCAGACCCAGACCCAGACACCTCCGCCACGCCGCGAAGCTCCGCCGGTGGAGCCGCCAATTGTCCGGCATGAGCAGCAGCCCAGAAGCAAAGCGTATGAGGGCTGGATTCGTCCGCCGGAGAACCGGGCGCCGCAAGCCAAATCCGTCGCGCCCGCCCCGCAGCCAAATCCGGCGCATGCACCGGGCTTGTCGCTGGCGGATATTCCCGATGCGCCATCCGCCAGCATGCCCTTGGCTGGCCTGGCCGGTCGTATGCTGGAGCAGTCTGACATTCCGCTCTCTACCGCTGAGGATGTTGCCCTGTCCGAGGCGGTCAGCGCCTTTGCTGATGTGTCAGATGTGGTGGCTGAAGCAGCGCCAGCCCCTGAAGCCACCTTGCCTGAGCCAGTTGCTCCTGCACCGCAGACCGTGGTGGATGTGAGTATGGTGCTTGAACAGGATCTTGCTGATGGGGGTGCCTCATCCGCAGCAGAACCCACAGTAAGCATGCCGGAGCCGTCGCAAGGCAAGCCGGACGCGCTGCCTGTTCCCCATGTCACGCAGCCCGTGCCATCTCCAGAGCTGTCACCGCAGCCTGCCTCCCCGCCGGAGAGGCAGCCTTGGCGTTGGCCGGAACAAAGGCAACAAGCCGCAGCGACTGGCTCGGCAGCAAGTGTTGCCAGCAGCGTTGCGGGTAATGCTGCTGCCAACTTGCCGTGGGCTATGATCAGCGAGAGCACGCCGCAAGCCCAGCCAGCGGCACCGCGCGCGGACAGCACGCTGGTCTGGCATTTGCTGGACGATGCCACGCCAACTGCACCAGCCGTGTCTCAAGCTATTGAGCCGGCTGCTGTTGCTGCCGACAGCACTGTGCAAGTAGAAACCCAGCCAGACTTTATCGCCAGCAGTCCGCTTGATGATGCGGCCTCGCCGTCGCTGCCGGGCACGCAGGCCGATGCTGCCTTGCCTTGGGCGCTGCCTGCCCCTGCCGCGGCACATCGCTCCAGCCTGCCGGTGATTTACGGTGAAGACTGCCTGCCCGGGCTGGATTTGCTGCGCCCGGCCGAAGAGGCCACTACGGTGGTGTCGGAAGACGAATTGCTGGAGCGCGGCATCCTGATCGAGGAAAAACTGGCCGAGTTCAAGGTCAAGGTCAGCGTGGTGGATGCCTATGCCGGGCCGGTGATTACCCGTTACGAAGTGGAGCCGGCTGTTGGTGTGCGCGGCAATCAGGTGGTCAATCTGATGAAAGACCTGTCGCGTGCGCTGGGTCTGGCATCCATCCGGGTGGTGGAAACCATTCCCGGCAAAACCTGCATGGGCTTAGAGCTGCCCAATGCCAAGCGCCAGATGATTCGTCTGTCGGAAATCTTCTCGGCCGATGTGTTCCAGCAGCCTTCATCACGCCTGACCATGGCGCTTGGCAAGGACATTACCGGCCAGCCGGTGGCCATTGACCTGGCCAAGGCACCACACCTGCTGGTGGCCGGTACCACCGGTTCCGGCAAGTCGGTGGGCGTGAATGCGATGATTCTGTCCATGCTGTACAAAGCCACGCCGGACGAAGTTCGCTTCATCATGATCGACCCCAAGATGCTGGAACTGTCGGTGTACAACGACATTCCGCATTTGTTGGCCCCGGTAGTCACCGACATGAAACTGGCCGCCAATGCCCTTAACTGGTGCGTAGGCGAGATGGAGCGCCGCTACCGCCTGATGAGTGCGCTGGGTGTGCGTAATCTGGCCGGTTATAACGACAAGGTGCGCGAAGCCGAAGAGGCCGGTCGCCGCCTGACCAATCCCTTCAGCCTGACGCCGGAAACACCGGAGCCGCTGCACAAGCTGCCCTTTATCGTGGTGGTGGTGGATGAGTTTGCCGACCTGATGATGGTGGCAGGCAAGAAAATTGAAGAGCTGATTGCCCGCCTGGCACAGAAAGCCCGTGCTGCGGGCATTCATTTGATTCTGGCCACTCAGCGTCCGTCGGTGGATGTGATTACCGGTCTGATCAAGGCTAATATCCCTACGCGGATTGCCTTCCAGGTGTCCAGCAAGATAGACAGCCGTACCATTCTGGACCAGATGGGGGCAGAAAGCCTGCTGGGTCAGGGTGATATGCTGTTCCTGCCGCCGGGTTCCGGCTATCCGCAACGGGTGCATGGCGCTTTTGTCACCGATGACGAAGTGCACGCGGTAGTGGATTTCCTCAAGCAATGGGGCGAGCCGGACTATGTGGAAGGCTTGCTGACCGGTGAAACCGAGGCGGATGAGGAATCGGCGGCGGCTACGGCCAAGGTGCAGGCCGCTACCGAAAGCGACCCACTGTACGACGAAGCGGTGGAGATTGTGCTGAAAACCCGCAAACCCTCCATTTCCGCCGTACAGCGCCATTTGCGTATCGGCTACAACCGTGCAGCCCGACTGATCGAACAAATGGAAGCCGCTGGCATCGTCAGTGCCATGGAGAGCAATGGCAACCGTACCGTGCTGGTGCCGCAGCGTGAGTTCTGATTGCGTATTGAAGAACTGGCCAGATCAACCTGAATAACAAAAAAGGCAGCCAAAGCTGCCTTTTTTCTGTTTGCCTGCCGGTATCAATAACGACGCTGGCGCGGACGGGCCTGTTCTTCATCACGACGGATGCGGATGGGAACCAGCTCGCGCTTTTTCTCCAGCGGGCTGATGAGCATGCCCAGCACAACGGCAAAGGCGGTGATCAGTGCGATCATCAAAATGGTTTCCATGACGTTGCTCCTTTGGCTGTGTGGGGCGTGTTGTGCTGAAAGCTTGATTCATTGTCGACATAAGCTGCCGATTGCTCAAGTAGAATTTGTGGCAATTTGCGATTTTTTCAAGCATTTCCTGATTATTTCTCGGTATCGGCAGTAACACTCCATACATCATCTATAAAGTAGGGCATGAAATCGAATCCTGAGTGCCGGAGACACCATTGACCGCACCACTGCACGCACAGCCTGATCAATCAGCCGCATTGCTTTCCAATGTCTTCCACCAGATGGATGCGGCCCTGCTGCTCCTGGATGAGGCAGGCATCATCACCCTCAGCAACCCGGCAGCCGAGCGGCTGCTGGGCATAGGCGGCGATGTCTTGTGCGGTCATCACATCAGCACGGTATTGCTGTGCGAGGCTAAGGCAATGGCATCCGGCGGGCTGCAGCCTGAATGTCCCAGTCAGGCCCGGGATTTGCTGACGCTGTTTGATGCCGGTCTGATGCCGGGGAATGGCTTACCACGCGAATGGGTGGTAGCGGACAGGGACGGCAGCCGACACATGGTAAGTATTTCTGCTTCGCCACTGGTTCAGGGTAATGCCACCGGCCATGTACTGGTGATTCAGGATCTGACCGAAGTCAAACGCATGCAGCAATTGCTGCATCGCCAGCATGCGCTGTTTGCCAACGGGCCGATGGTGGCTTTCTCCTGTAGCCCGGCGCAGCCACATGAGGTGCAGGAAGTCAGCCCCAATGTGGCTGAAATTCTGGGTTATTTCCCCGAAGACATTCTGCTTGACCCTTTGTGGTGGCAGCAACGATTGCATCCGGATGATCAGGCCGCGCTGGCTGATGGGCGCTGGCGTCTGGCGCAAAGTGAAGGCTTTGCCACTTGCCGCTACCGTTTTTTGCATGGCAGCGGCCGCTGGTGCTGGCTGGAGGAGCATGTGCAGCTGTTGCCCGGTGATGTGGTGCAGGGCTACTGGATAGATGTCAGCAAGCAGGTGGAGGGCGAAGACCGGCTGGCCAAGATAGCCAGCAATATTCCCGGCATGCTGTTCATGTACACCATCAACCCCTACGGGGTGGGGCAGTTTGTCTATGTCAGCGAGGGAGTGCGCAATCTGTTTGGCATTTCGCCGCAGCAGGCAAAAGACAATGCCGAACTGGTTGCCCAGCGGATATTTCCGGACGACCTGCAGCGGGTACGGGAGGAGGGTGAGGCTGCCTTGCGCTACCACCTGCCGTGGATATGCGAATTCCGCATTCTGTTGCCGGATGGCCGCATGATCTGGGTGGAAGGCCGCGCCACACCGGAATTGCAGGATGACCAGTCGGTGCGCTGGCATGGCTTGATTTCCGAGATTACCCAGCGCAAACGCACGGAAGAGGCCTTGCGTGAAAGCCAGGAGCGGCTGGACATGGCCATGCGCGGGGCCAATATCGGCTTGTGGGACTGGCATGTGGCGCTGGGAAAACTGGATTTCAACCAGCAACTGGTGAACATGCTGGGCTATGACTATCACACCCTGCATGACAACCCGGCGCAGTGGCAGGCACTGGTGCATCATGAAGACCTGCCGACTGTGCGTCACAATATCCGCGCCCTGCTCAAGCGGGATGCCAGCCAGTACCGCATTGAATACCGCGTGATACGCCGCAGCGGAGAGGTGATCTGGGTGCTGGACAAGGGTCAGGCCACCGAGGTGGATGGCAATGGCAATGTCTGTCGCATTGTCGGCACGGTGCAGGACATCACCACCCACAAGCAAGCCCAGCGGCTGCTGGAAGACAGCGAAGCGCACTTTCGCATGCTGTTCCAGAACCATGGCGCGGTGATGATTCTGATCGACCCGGAAAAGGGCTGCATTGTCGATGCCAACCCCTCAGCCGAACGTTTTTATGGCTATTCCCGACAGGAACTGGTAGGCATGGCGCTTGGCCGTATCAACCAGATGGCCGAGGAGCGCATACACGGCACCATAGGCGTTGCCTTGTTGCAGGCGCACAACCACTTCACCTTCACCCATCGTCTGGCCAGCGGCGAATTGCGCACGGTCGATGTGCATTCCTCACCGGTGGAATCCGGCGGGCGCACCCTGCTGTTTTCCATCATTCACGACATCACCGCACGGCGTGAGGCCGAAGAAGCACTGGCCACCTTGCAGCGCCAGTTGCTGGCCATCATCGAACACTTTCACGGAGCCATGCTGCTGGAGGATCAGTCCGGCGAGGTGGTGCTGGTCAATCATCAGTACTGCGAAATGTTCATGCCAGACCTGACGCCCGAGCAACTGAAACAGGAAAATCGCCTGCGGGTGGCGGCCCGGGCTGCATCGTGTTTTGCTCATCCGCAGCAGTTGCTGCAACGAATGGAAGAATTGCAGCAGACGCGGCAAGTGGCGCTGGGGGAAGAATGGGCATTGAAAGACGGACGCATGCTGGAGCGCGACCACGTGCCCATCTATGTGGAGGGGCGACTACGCAGTGTGTTGTGGGTATACCGTGACATCACCAGTCGCAAGCAGCAGGAAGAAACCCTGCGCCAACTGGCCACCACCGATGCCCTGACCGGCATTGCCAACCGACGCAGCTTTATGGAAAAACTGGCCGATGAATTTGCCCGCTTCCAGCGTTTCAGTAATCCGGTAGCTGTATTGATGCTGGATATCGACCACTTCAAGCGGGTGAACGATACCTGGGGTCATGCGGTGGGTGACAAAGTGCTGCACGACTTTGCTGCCCTCTGTCAGCAGGTGGTGCGCAAGGTGGATGTGGTGGGGCGTTTGGGAGGGGAGGAGTTTGCCGTCCTGTTGCCCGGTTGCGGCATGGCCGGTGCGCTGGCACTGGCCGAACGACTGCGCGAGTCGGTGCGCAGTCATGTCATCCAGGTAGGGGGAGCCAGTTTGCAGGTGCGTACCAGTATTGGCGTCAGCAGCTTTGCCCGCAGCCAGCAAGATGCCAGTGTCGCCCTGGCGCTGGCCGACCAGGCCTTGTACGAGGCCAAGCTGGCCGGACGCGACCAGGTGCGGGCTTTCGACGGTAACGGCCAGCACTTTCCCCCGTCAAGCTAGGGAGCCAGTAAGGCTCCCCTTTGCTTCAGGCTGCGCATGGCACGGTCCACGCCTTCAAGGGTGAGCGGAAACATGCGCTGTTGCATCAGTTGCTGCATCAGCTGCAAGGACGGGGTGTAGCCCCAGTATCGCTCGGCCACCGGGTTGAGCCAGGCGGCATGGCGGAAATGGGCCAGCAGGCGCTGCATCCACACCGCGCCGGCTTCCGGGTTCATGTGTTCCACGCTGCCGCCTGGATGGCTGATTTCATAAGGACTCATAGTGGCGTCGCCCACCAGTATCAGCTTGTAATCGCTGCCAAAGGTATGCAGCAGGTCCAGCGTGGACAGGCTGCTGCCTTGTCGCCGCCGGTTGTCCTTCCACACGGTTTCGTACACGCAGTTGTGGAAGTAGTAGTACTCCAGGTGCTTGAACTCGCTCTTGACGGCAGAAAACAGTGTTTCTACTTCCTTGATGTGGTCGTCCATCGAGCCGCCGACATCAAACAGCACCAGTAGCTTCACCGTATTACGCAGGGTGCGGCGCATACGCAGGTCCAGCAGACCTGCCTTGCGCGCGGTGCCGGCAATGGTAGCCTCAAGGTCCAGTTCCTCGTCCGCCCCGTCGCGGGCAAATTCGCGCAGCCGGCGCAAGGCCAGCTTGATATTGCGGCTGCCCAGTTCGGCAGCGTCGTCAAAATTGCGGAATTCGCGTTTGTCCCACACCTTCACCGCACGGCGATGACGCGACTCGTCCTGGCCGATGCGGATGCCCGCCGGGTTGTAGCCATAAGCACCAAAGGGACTGGTGCCGCCGGTGCCTATCCATTTGTTGCCACCCTGATGCCGCTCTTTCTGTTCTTCCAGCCGCTGGCGCAGGGTTTCCATCAGCGTATCCCAGCCCATGGCCTGCAATTGCTGCTGTTCTTCCGGGCTGAGAAATTTCTCTACCTGCTTGCGCAGCCAGTCTTCCGGAATGTCGCGCTGCAAGTCGTCCAGATTCAGCGTCTTGCCCTCGAAGTAATGGCCGAATACCTGATCGAAGCGGTCGTAATGCTTTTCGTCCTTGATCAGTGTGGCGCGAGACAAGTAGTAAAAAGCATCCAGGCTGCCAAACGCCACGTTTTGCCGCAGTGCTTCCAGCAGGGTCAGGAACTCCTTGAGCGATACCGGCAAGCGGGCGTCGCGCAGGGCGTAAAAGAAATCGATCAGCATGATGGATACACGGGTGACAGAGGAAATTTCTGATGCTATTCTGGCTTTAGAGTCGTCGCTCTAAACGACCGTTTGCCGGATGGAACAACACGAGGATAGCACAATGCCTGTCATGCCGATGCCGCCAGACACCGAACAGGGTCTGCAGCAGGCCTATGCCGCCATGCGCCGTGCCGCCGATGCGGCACGGTTTCCCGATCTGGCGACGCGCCGTGGCTGGTTGACTGCACTGGAGCAACTGATACAACAGAACCGCGCGGCCTTGATTGATGCAGTCAATGCCGACTTCGGCCAGCGCAGCGGGGTGGAAACCCGCTTGCTGGAACTGTTTCCCAGTCTGGAAGAGTTACGCAGTGCACGCCGCCAGCTGGGCCGCTGGATGCGCCCGCAACGTCGTGCGGTTTCGCTGTGGTTCCGCCCGGCGCGCAATCAGGTGATACCCCAGCCGCTGGGCGTAGTCGGTGTGGTGGTGCCCTGGAACTACCCCTTGTTTCTGGCGTTTGGCCCCTTGATTGGCGCGCTGGCGGCGGGTAATCGGGTGATGATCAAGATGTCCGAACTCACCCCCGCCACCGGCGCACTGCTGGCCAGGCTGGTGGCGCAGTATTTCGAGCCGGGGCTGGTGACGGTGGTCAATGGCGACGCCACGCTGGCACAGGCCTTTACCCGCCTGCCATTTGACCATCTGTTGTTTACCGGCTCCACGGCGGTGGGACGCCATGTCATGCGTGCTGCGGCGGACAATCTTACTCCGGTGACGCTGGAGCTGGGCGGCAAGTCGCCCGCTCTGGTAGCGCGGGATGCCGACTTTGCCCGTGCTGCCGAATCCATCGTGACTGGCAAAATGCTCAATGCCGGACAAACCTGCGTGGCACCGGATTATGTGCTGGTGAACGCCAAGGACCGCGACCGCCTGCTGGCCATGCTGGATGCTGTTGCCACCCGCGCCTATCCCACGCTGGCGCACAACCCGGACTACAGCAGCATCATCCATCCACGGCATTATCAGCGCCTGCAACAATGGCTGGACGAAGCGGTCGTTGCCGGCGCGACAGTCCGCCAGATCAACCCGGCTGGTGAAGATCTGGCCGCAGTGCGCAAGCTGCCGCTGACGCTGGTACTGGATTGCCCGGCCCATTGCGCGCTGATGCAGGAGGAAATCTTCGGCCCCATCTTGCCGGTGGTCAGTTATCACCGTTTTGACGAGGCGCTGGAGTACATCAACGCCCGGCCACGTCCATTGGCGCTTTACCTGTTTGATCGCGACCCGGTGCGCATCGGCAAGGTGTTGCAAGAAACCGTATCCGGTGGCGTATGTATCAATGAAACCATTCTGCACGTGGCGCAGGACAGCATGCCGTTTGGCGGCGTGGGGCCCTCCGGCATGGGGCATTACCACGGCTACGAAGGCTTTCTCACCTTCTCCAAGCTCAAACCGGTATTCAGCCAAGGCCACTGGGCGGGCAGCTGGCTGACGCGCCCGCCGTATGGCCGGACAGTGGAATGGCTACTCCGACTGATGTTGCGAGGCTGACATGCTGACGCGCCGCCAACTGATCAAGACCGGCATGGCCGGCAGCGTGGTGTTGCTGGCCGCAGGCCTGCTGGCGACACCACAAGCGGACTGGCCCGCCACTGCTGAGCCGGCCTTGCATTTTTTGCAGCCTGCCGACGCGCAAATCCTCCGCAGCATTGCTCCGGTCATGTTGGGCCTGTCCGGCCTGCCGGTGAATGACATCGTGCGCGGGGTGGATGTGGCAATCAGCAATCTGCTGCCCGCCATCCAGCAGGAGTTACGCCAGCTATTCGACTTGCTGGCCAATCGCTGGGCGCGGCGCTGGCTGGCCGGGGTGCGCAGCCCCTGGGCGCAGGCATCTGAAACCGAGCTGGGCAACTTCTTGCGTAGCTGGCAGCAAAGCCCGCTGTTATTGCTGCGCTCGGCTTATCAGGCACTGCATGCGCTGATCAATGCCGCCTGGTTTGGTAACCCGGCCAGCTGGAGCGCCATCGCGTATCAGCAACCGCCACACATCATGAGTTTACTGCCATGACGACACCGATGAGCTTGCCCGACCCGATTGCCCAGGGTGTGGCCGACGGCTGGCGTGTGCTGGACGGTGCCACCCAGCAACAGGACTTGCAACTGCACTGCGACGTGCTGATCATCGGCACCGGTGCTGGCGGTGGCATGACGGCCGAGGTGCTGGCCCAGGACGGGCTGGATGTGCTGATGGTGGAAGAGGGTGCATTGCGTAGCTCGCGAGATTTCCGCCTGCTGGAAGCCAAGGCCTATCCCGAGCTGTATCAGGAGGCCGCCAGTCGCAAGACGGCCGACAAGGCCATCAACATCCTGCAAGGCCGTACCGTGGGTGGCAGCACCACGGTCAACTGGACCAGTGCTTTTCGCACCCCGGCCGACACCCTCAACTGGTGGGGTGAGCGTTATGGCCTGCACGGGCTCAACCCGCAAGCCATGGCACCGTGGTTTGACATGGCGGAAGCCCGGCTGGGTATTGCCGATTGGCAGACCGACCCCAATCCCAACAACAGCGTGCTGGAGCAGGGCTGTCAGGCGCTGGGCCTCAAGCATGGCCGCATCCGGCGCAATGTGCGCGGTTGCTGGAATCTGGGCTATTGCGGCATGGGCTGTGCCACCAATGCCAAGCAGTCCATGCTGGTGACCACCATTCCAGCAGCCTTGCAGCACAAGGCCGCCTTGTTGGCGCGGGCTCGCGTGGAGCGGCTGGTCCCCACTACGGACGGCAAGGCCTTGCAAGGGGCGGAGGGCGTGCTGCTGGCGGCAGACGGTCACAGTCTCACCGGCCGTCGATTTAAGGTGAATGCCGCGCATGTGGTGTTGGCTGCGGGGGCCATTGGCAGCCCGGCCATTTTGTTGCGCAGCAGCCTGGGAGGGGCGCAGGTAGGTAAGCGTACCTTCCTGCACCCGGTCGCCATTTGCGGTGCGGTGATGCCGCAGCGTATCGAGGCCTATAACGGCGCACCGCAAACCGTGTATTCCGACCACTTCATGCATACCCAAGCGCTGGACGGCCCGCTGGGCTACAAGCTGGAAGTACCGCCGGTGCATCCGCTGCTGGTGGGGGTGACGCTGTCGGGCTTTGGCCAGCACACGGCCAGCCTGATGCAGCAGCTGCCGCATCTGCATGTGATGCTGGCCTTGCTGCGCGATGGTTTTCATCCGGAAAGCCAGGGTGGGGTGGTGCGCCTGCGTGCCGATGGCTCGCCCGAGCTGGATTACCCGCTGAACGATGTATTGTGGGAAGGGGTGCGGCGCAGCTGGCTCACCATGGCGGAACTGCAATTTGCCGCCGGGGCGCGCCAGGTGCAGGTGATTCACGAACAGGCAACGCTACAGGCCAACTGGAAGGATGCGCGGGAAATGATTAACCGGCTGCCGCTCAAGCCCTTGCTGGCCCGGCTGGTCAGTGCCCATGTCATGGGTGGAGCTGCCATGAGCAGCCAGCCGGATAGCGGTGTGGTGGATGAATACGGCCAACACTGGGCACTGCGCAATTTGAGCATTATCGACGGTTCCGTCTTTCCCACCAGCATCGGTGCCAATCCGCAACTGTCCATCTATGCCTTTGCCCTGCGGGCCGCACATCAGTTGCGCGCGGCATTGAAAGCCTGAATCTCTAGAGCAAAAGCCCGAAAATGCCGGTTATCAGGCATTTTCGGGCTTTGTATTGTTCATCTTTCCATTTTTGCTTCGGTTTGACTGATCAAGCGCAATAACCGTCTATGCAGTTGCAATATACTGAGGGCATTATTGATGAATGAGTGTTCATTACTTCAATGGCATTTTCAGGCAAGTTTTTACCGCTGTGGCTGGGTCTGTCTGTACTGAGCTGCCCTGTCCTGGCGGAATCATTGCAGCAAGCCTGGCAGCAGGCCGAGCAATACAGTCACAGTCTGCGCGCTGAGGCCCGCAAGGTAGATGCTGCCCGTTCGCAAGAAGAGGCTGCCCAGGCAGCAGGTGGGCCCTCGTTGACCCTGGATGCGGGTATCAGCCAGCTGGACAGCACCCCGACAGCCCGGCTGGATATCAGCCCGCTGACCCAAGGCCTGGGCGCGCTGGGCCTGCATCTGCCTGCCACCGTGGACGCGCCGCTCAGTAACCGGGATGTACGTTATGCCAATGCCCGGCTGGGCCTGCCCTTGTATACCGGTGGCAGGCTCACTGCTCTGCAGCAGTCGGCTGCAGCTGCGACATCAGCCAGTCGCTACGCCCGCGAGCAGGTACGCCAGTCCCTGCGCCTGCAAGTGGCGGACGCCTATGTCAATGTGCTGCGCGCGCGACATGCGGCAGCGGTTGCCAGCCAGTATCTGCACAGCCTGCAAGCCTATCAGCGGGATGTGAACAATTTCTTCCGTAAAGGCGTGGTGGCACGCGCAGATGTGCTGGGTGCAGCCCTGGCCGTGGCCGATGCCGAGCAAAAGCTGATTTCGGCCCAGCAGGCAGAAACGCTGAGCCAGGCTGCCTACAACCGCCTGCTGGGACGTGACTTCAGTCAGCCGGTGCAGGTGGATGAGCTGGTGCTGGCCGCAGATGGGCGCAGTCTGGCGGTTTTGCAGCAGCGCGCCTTGCAGCAAAGGCCGGAGCTGGCGGGCCTGGCAGAATGGTCCGAATCCTTGCAGGCCAATGCGCGCAGTGTGCGCGCCGAAAGCCAGCCGCAACTAGGGGTGTATGCCGCCTACAGCTATCTGAAAAACCCGTATCTGGTGAACAAAGGAGTGGGCTCGGTCGGGCTGGGGGTCAGCTGGAGTGTGTTTGATAGCGGGCTGATCCGCGCCCGCGCCGGCAGTGTCAGCGAGCAAGCCAGCGCGGTGCAGGACCAGTTGCTGGAAGCCCGCAGCCTGATTGCGCTGGAAGTGGAGCGCAGCCATAGCCAGCAAATCGAAGCAGCGGCACGTATCCGCGTGGCTGAGGCTGCCTTGCTGTCGGCAGACGAATACCTGGCCATCCAGCGCGATCGCTATCGCAATGGCCTGGCCAATCAGACCGAGGTGCTGGCCGCCGAAGTGCGGCGTGCAGACAGCCAGCGCAATCTGTTCAACGCCCGTTACGACCACGCCCTGGCGGTAGTGGCCTTGCAACGGGCCATCGGCGAGTTGTGACATGAACAAAAGCAAAGTGGTGATGGCGGGCGTGGTACTGGCATTGGCTGGTGCGCTTGGCTATGGCATCTGGCAAGCACGCGACCGTGGGCTGCCGGAAGGGCTGATCCAGGCCAATGGCCGACTGGAGGGCGACAGCGTGCTGGTGGCCAGCAAATACCCGGGGCGGCTGGAAACGGTCAAGGTGCGCGAAGGCGATATGGTCAGCAGTGGCCAGTTATTGGCCACTCTGCATTCGGATGAAGTGACGGCCCGCTTGCGCGCCGCCCAGGCCAGCCTGGCTGCCGCCCGTGCCCAGCAGCAGCGCGCCACCGCCGCTTCGGCACAGGCGGGCAAGGACGCCGCCCGCTTTGCCGACTTGCTGGCGCGCGGCTCGGTAGACCGCATGCATGCCGAGCAGATGCAACTGGCTGCTGTCAGCGCCCGCAGCCAGGCTGTACAGGCGGCGGAGCAAATCCATCAGGCCGAAGCTGCGGTGGCCGAAGCCACTGCCGTGCTGCGCGAATTGCAATTGACCGCGCCTTCCGGTGGCATGGTCAGCAATCGCCTGCGTGAGCCGGGCGAAATGCTGGCGGCGGGCGGCGGGGTGGTGGAGCTGGTGGACCTGAACCGTCTTTACCTGAAGGTGTATGTGCCGGAAAACCAGATCGGCAAGATCCGCCTTGGCCTGCCTGCGCAAATCAGAACCGATGCCTTTCCCGATCATCCGTTTGCCGCCACGGTGAGTCATATTGCGGCGCGTGCCGAATTCACCCCCAAGGAAGTGCAAACGCCTGATGAGCGAGTGAAGCTGGTGTATGCGGTCAAACTCAGCCTGAGCAGCAATCCGCAATTGCGCCTGACGCCCGGCTTGCCGGCCGATGCCGTCATCCGCTGGAAAGAAGGGGTGGCCTGGCAAGCCCCGCGCTGGTAACCATGAGCGATACCATCATCAAGGCCAGTGGCTTTGGCAAGCAGTACGGCGCGCAGGTGGCCGTACAAGGCCTGGACCTCGACGTGCGCCGCGGCGAGCTGTATGGGCTGATCGGCCCGGACGGCGCGGGCAAATCCAGCCTGATGAAGGCCGTGGCCGGGGTGTTGTCCTTTGAGCATGGCCAGCTGGAGGTGTTTGGCCAGTTACTGGATAGCGAGCGTCATGCCGAAGCCATCAAGGGGCGCATCGGCCTGATGCCGCAAGGCCTGGGGCAGAACCTGTATGGCGATCTGTCCATCGAGGAGAATGTCGACTTCTTTGCCCGACTGCGGCTGGTGCCGCGTGCCGAGGCCGCAGCACGCAAGGAACAATTGCTGGCCATTACCCGGCTGGCGGCATTTCGTCATCGCCCGATGAAACAGCTGTCCGGCGGCATGAAGCAGAAGCTGGGACTGGTATGCACGCTGATTCATGCGCCGCAGCTGATCATTCTGGATGAGCCCACCACCGGGGTAGACCCGGTATCGCGCCGCGACTTCTGGGCCATTCTGGCCCGGCTGATTGCCGAGCAGGGCCTGACGGCGCTGGTGTCCACCGCCTATATGGACGAGGCCAGCCGCTTTACCCGCATGAGCCTGCTGCATCAGGGCCGCAAGCTGGCCGAAGGCAACCCGGCGCAAATCCTGCAACAAGCGCCGGGCTGGATCGTGCAGTGCCGGGTAGAGCCGCAGTTGACCGCCATGCAGCGGCTGGCGGTGTGCTGGCCGCAGTGCGAAGCCATGGGGCCGGAAATCCGACTGTTTGTGCCTGAGGCTGATCAGCCTGCAGCCCGCCAGCAGGTGGTCGATGTGCTGCAAGGGCTGGAGTGCCAGCAGCTGGATGTGCTGGATGCCGAGCTGGAAGACGTGTTTGTCGCCATGCTGGGCGGCAAGCAGAATGCTGCCACGGTGCCGGTTGACCTGTTGGCGCACACAAGGAGCGAACTGGCTGGCCGGGAACTGGCCATTGAAGCCAAGGGGCTGGGCAAGCGCTTTGGCGATTTTGTTGCAGTGGGCGATGTCAGTTTTCAGGTGCGCCAGGGGGAAATCTTCGGCCTGTTGGGTGCCAACGGTGCCGGCAAGACCACGGCCATCAAGATGCTGACCGGCATCCTGCCGCCCAGCAGTGGCAGCGGTCGGGTGGCGGGCGCAGACATGCAACAGGCCGGTGCCCTGATCAAGTCGCGCATTGGCTATATGTCGCAGGCCTTTTCGCTGTATCTGGATCTGAGCGTGGTGGAAAACATCCGCCTCTATGCCGGTATTTACGGGCTGGATCGCAAGGCGCGTGATGTCCGCCTGCAATGGATTCTGGACATGGCGGGCCTGCATGGTCATGAAAACGCGCTGGCAGCGGCCCTGCCCATGGGCCTGCGCCAGCGCCTGGCCTTGGGCTGCGCGCTGGTGCATCAGCCCCGGGTGCTGTTTCTGGACGAACCCACCAGCGGGGTGGACCCCTTGGGGCGGCGCGCCTTCTGGGACATCCTGTTCCGCCTGTCGCGGCAGGATGGTGTGGCCTTGCTGGTGACCACCCATTACATGAGTGAAGCCGAGCATTGCGATCATCTGGCGCTGATGTTTGCCGGGCGGGTGGTGGCGGATGCCTCGCCGCAGCAGATGAAGCAGCAGGTGCTGACCGAGGCCGGCCAGCTGTACCGGGTGTATGCCGATCATGCCGCAGCCCTGGTGTCCCCCTTGCAGGCAGCCGGTTTTGCCAATGTGTTGCCTTATGGCAGTGCCTTGCATGTGCTGACGCCGGATGTGGAGCGGCTGCAGCAAGTGCTGCGCACGCTGGGGGTGGAGCGGCCGCCGCAGCCGCGCCCCATCGCCATGGAAGATGTCTTTGTACAGCGTGTCAGCCAGCTGGAGGCACAAAGCCAAGGGGGAGGGCAGCCATGAATCTGCAACGGGTGCTGGCAATTGCCAGCAAGGAGTGGCGCGAAATCGTACGCGACCGCCTGTTCTTCACCCTGGCCTTTGTGGTGCCGGCTTTGCTGATGTTGTTGTTTGGCTATGGCCTGTCGCTGGACGTGGAGAACATACCGTTTGCCGTGGTGGACCATGACCGCAGCGCCGCCAGCCGCGACTATGCCTACCGTTTTATCGATTCGCGCTATTTCCAGTTTCGCGGCTATGCCGGGGATGAGCGCGATGCCGCACAGCTGATTGGTTCCGGCGCGGTGCGGGTGGTGTTGGTGATTCCGCCACAGTTTGGCAAAACGCTGGCCCAGGGCCGTCCGGCGGCCATTCAGACCCTGGTGGATGGCAGCTTCCCCAGCCGAGCCATGACCACCAAGGGCTATGTCGCGGCCATCAATGCCGCCTTCAGCCTTGCAGCGGTGGCGCAGGCGGTGTCGCATGCCAGCGGGCTGTCGCAGCAGGAGGCGCTGGCGCAGTTGACGCCTATCGCGCTGGAGTCGCGCTATCTGTACAACCAGAGCGTGTCCAGCATCTGGTCACTGGCTCCCAAACTGATCATGGTCATCCTGATGCTGTCGCCGCCCTTCCTCACCGCTCTGGGGGTGGTGCGGGAAAAAGAAAATGGCTCCATCTTCAATATCTATGCATCGAATGTCAGTCGTGGTGAGTTTCTGGTGGGCAAACTGGCGCCTTATGTGGCCATCTCCAGCGTCAATATTTTGCTGCTGTGGTTGCTGGCGGTGTTGCTGTACCAGGTGCCGTTCAAGGGCAGCTTGTTGTTTTTCCTGCCCGCTACGCTGGTGTATGTGCTGTGCACCACTGGCATTGGCTTGTTGGTGTCGGTACTGGTACGCACCCAGGTGGCAGCGATGATTGTCACCATGGTGGTGACCATGATTCCGGCGGTGCTGTACTCCGGCCTGATCATTCCCATCGTGTCGCTGGGGTCCGGTGCGCATGTGGTGGCGCAACTGATGCCGGCCATGTATTACACCGATATTGTGGTGGGCTGCTTCCTTAAAGGGGTGGGGCTGATGTCCTTGTGGCGACCGCTGGCGGTGCTGGCTGTGTATGCCTGCCTGCTGTTTGCCGCCGGCTATCAGTTGTTCAGCAAGAGGCCGAACATATGAAAGCAGAATGGCAACTGGCGTGGCGGCGCTTTGCCGTCATGCTGATGAAAGAACTGAAGCAGCTGGGGCGCGACCGGGTATTGCTGGCCTTTATCGTCTATGCCTTTACCGCGGATATATTTCTGGCCGCCTCCGGCGTGTCCTTGTCCTTGAACCATGCCGCCACGCTGGTGCAGGATCTGGACCATAGCCCGCAGTCGCGCGAGCTGCTGGCGCGCTTCCAGCAGCCGTATTTTCGTATCGACGGTACGGTGTCGCAAGATGCTGCCGCCCTGGCTGCGCTGGATCAGGGCCGTGCCATGCTGGTGCTATCCGTGCCGCCGCAGTTTGGTCGGGATCTGGCCAATGGCCGGCCCACCAGTCCGGCCATGCAGGTGGACACCACCAACTCGGTACTGGGGTTTCTCGCCACCAGCCATGCGCAGCAGATTGTCAGCCAGTACGGGCTGGAGAGTGCCATGCAGCGGCTGGGCATGGGGGCTGAGGCCGCCCGCAGCCTGCCACAAGTGCAGAACGATATTCGCGTCTGGTACAACCCTAATCAGGAAGACAGCTGGTTTATGGGGATAGCGGAAATGCTGAACATCGCCACCGTGTTTGCCGTGCTGTTGCCCGCGGCCGCCATGGTGCGCGAGAAAGAGCGTGGCACGGTAGAGCAGTTGATTGTATCGCCGCTATCCCCCCTTGGCATTTTGCTGCCCAAGGTGGTGTCGATGACTGGGGTGATTCTGTGCGGCGTGGCGCTCAGCCTGTTTCTGGTGCTGATTCCGGTGTTTGCCATTCCGATGAAGGGTAGCCTGCTGCTGTTTTTTACCCTGTCGGGCCTGTATGTGTTCACCACCGCCGGACTGGGGCTGTTTGCCGCCACCATTGCGCGCAATCTGGCACAGGCAGGCATGCTGTCGATTCTGATTCTGGCACCCATGCTGTTTTTGTCCGGTGCCTGGACACCACCGGAAGCCATGCCCGGCTGGCTGCGTGGCCTGATGTTTGCCTCGCCCTTGCATTACTACCTGGACATTGCCTTCGGGATATTGCTGAAGGGGCAGGGACTGGCAGACTTGCAGCCCGCCATTCTGGGCATGAGCGGTATTGGTGTGCTGGTGTTCGGGGCGGGTTTGCTGCTGTTTCGTCGTCAGTTTGATTGAGACTTACTGGCGAGATGATATGTAACCAAGCCGTTTCCATACGGAAACGGCCTTGTCGCATTGGACGGGTACTGAGTCAGGCTGCGTGGCGTGCCTGCAGTTGCTGGAAGGCAGCCATGAAGTCCGGCTGCACATAAGGCTTGAGCAGCGCCATCACCTGACGTACACCGCGATGGCCGGAGGCCTCGGTAATGGGCGACTTGGGGCGTGAAGTCTGCTCGAAAGCAAACCAGAATTTCACCACCAGCCAGATATTGATGCTGACAGCCTCGATGTCTTCCTCATCCATCTTGAGCAGGCCCAGACGGATGAATTCGCGGAAATGTTCACCCAGGATGCCCTTGAGTTCGGTATTGACGAACTGGTGGTATTCCGACTGCAACTGCGGGCTGCGCGCGAGCATGCCCGGCAAGTCGTAGAACATGAAGCGGAACTGCCACATGGCCAGGAAAGCAGTGTCCAGATAGTTCACCAGGTCCGCCACGGTCATGTCGCGCTCTTCCGGCACGGCCAGACGCTGGTTGATGAAGTCGCGGTACATCAGGAAGATCTGGTAGACGATTTCTTCCTTGTTGCGGAAGTGGTAGTACAGATTGCCCGGGCTGATGCCCAGATGAGCAGCAATATGATTGGTGGTGATATTGCGCTCGCCCTGTTCATTGAACAGTTTCAGGCTTTCCTGAATGATGCGGTCGTAGGTCTTGATGCGGGGTTTGCTCATGAGGCACCGAAGCAATGGGGCAAGCGCGGATTATAACTGCTGTTTGGAGTTTAAGCTCTAATTATTTGACCCGCTTGCGCTCTGCGTTGGCGCTGCCGTATCGGGATAACAGGCGGCCATGAACTGATAAAGAATGGCCTGCTCGATGCGTTGCCGCTCCTTGGCTGGAATGGCAATGCGCAGAATCAGCTGGTAGCGCTTTTCGTCCACCGCCTGCATGCCGATACGCGGCTCCACCGACGGGGTGTCCACCAGATAACGCTCGGCCATGCGCTCCATGTGCAGCCTGGCGGCTTCCACATGCTGGTGACAGTGTTCTTCTGCCGCAGCCAGTAGCAGATGCTGGGCGCGGGTAGGGGGAATCTGATAACCAACCGGCACATTGATGATGTGCATTACATAGTCGCCCATGTAATTTTCCCGGATGACAGCCTGCGACAGCAGCAGGCTGTTGGGAAAAGTGAGGGCGCGGCCGGTCATCTGATGGGCATTATGCTGCGGGCCGATCTCCATGACCGTGGTGGACAAGAGGCCGATATCCACCACCCGGCCGCGAATATTGCCCACCTCGATATGATCTCCCAGGCTGTAACTGTTGGACGCATGGCGCACCACAAAGCCGGACACGCACAGGATCAGCTCCTTGGTGGCCAGAATCAGCGCGGCGGCAAAAGCCAGCATGGAGACGGCGATGGTTTGCAGCTCTTCCGCCCAGATCAGGCCAATCCCGGCCAGGCCGGAAATAAACAGCACATTGCGGGTGGAGACCGACCAGCGTCGGCGCTCTTCCACCGGCACGTTGACGTTGCTGGACAGGATATGTCCGACCACCAGCCGGATCAGCAGCAGCACCGCCACCAGCATCAGCGAGCGCACGATTTCGTGGCTGTAATCGGCGCGCAGCTGGCGCAGCAGGTCGATCAGGTCGGACATGGCGCGGTCAGGCTCAGTCGTTCAGCTTGACGGCGTGTTCACGGGTTTCGTGGAACACGATGTCCGGCCAGCGTTCCTGCGTCAGTTGCAGGTTGACGCGGTTGGGCGCGAGATAAGCCAGGTTGCCGCCGGCATCGGTGGCAATATTCATTTGCAGGGCCTTGATGAACTCGTCCAGCTTCTTGCGATCGTTGCAGGTAAACCAGCGTGCCGACCAGATGCTGGCCGACTCGAACACCGCATCCACGCTGTACTCTGCCGCCAGACGGCTGGCCACCACCTCGTACTGCAGCACGCCCACGGCACCCAGAATCAGGTCGCCGCCGCTGTGCGGCTTGAATACCTGTACCGCACCTTCCTCGCCCAGCTGTTGCAGACCCTTTTGCAGCTGCTTCAGTTTCAGCGGGTTCTTGATGCGTACCGAGCGGAACAGTTCCGGCGCGAAGAAGGGAATGCCGGTAAAGGCCAGTTCTTCGCCCGAAGAAAAGCTGTCGCCAATCTGGATATTGCCGTGGTTGGGGATGCCGATGATGTCACCGGCAAAGGCTTCTTCCACAATCTCGCGGTCGTGCGACATGAAAGTCACCACGCTGGAGGCGGCAATTTCGCGGTTCAGTCGCAGGTGTTTCATTTTCATGCCGCGCTCGAACTGGCCGGAACACACGCGCAAGAAGGCAATGCGATCGCGGTGCTTGGGGTCCATATTGGCCTGGATCTTGAACACGAAGCCGGAGAACTTGCCTTCGGTCGGGCTCACCATGCGCACGGTGGCGTCACGGTCTTGCGGAGCGGGCGCCCAGTTGATCAGTGCATCCAGAATTTCGCGCACGCCAAAGTTGTTGATGGCCGAGCCGAAGAACACCGGGGTGAGTTCACCGGCCAGGAATTCTTCCAGATTCCATTCATTGGAAGCACCCTTGACCAGTTCGATTTCCATGCGCAGATTGTCCATTTCCAGCGGAAACAGTTCGTCCAGGCGCGGGTTGTCGATGCCCTTGATCACTTCAATATCGGTAATCAGCTTTTCGCTACCGGCTTCAAACAGGATGACTTCGTCGTTCAGCAGGCTGTACACACCACGGAAGGTCTTGCCCATGCCGATAGGCCAGGTGATGGGCGCGCAGCGGATCTTCAGCACGTTTTCCACTTCGTCCAGCAACTCCAGCGAATCGCGCACTTCACGGTCGTACTTGTTCATGAAGGTGACGATGGGGGTGTTGCGCAGGCGGCAAACATTCAGCAGCTTGATGGTTTGCTCTTCCACGCCCTTGGCGGCGTCAATCACCATCAGCGCGCTGTCCACGGCGGTCAGTACGCGGTAGGTATCTTCGGAGAAGTCCTGGTGGCCCGGAGTGTCCAGCAGGTTGACGGTGTGATCGCGGTAGTCGAACTGCATCACCGAGGAGGCAACCGAAATACCGCGCTGCTTTTCGATTTCCATCCAGTCCGAGGTGGCAAACTTGCCGCCCTTTTTGCCTTTTACCGTACCGGCCATCTGGATGGCGCCTGAAAACAGCAGCAGTTTTTCGGTGAGCGTGGTTTTACCGGCGTCAGGGTGGGAAATGATGGCGAAGGTGCGGCGGCGCGCCACTTCCTCGGCAATACGGGACAATTCTGCGGACATGGATTAGGAACAGGCTTGATCTTGAGAAGGCGGTGATTTTACAGGATAGCTGCGCACAACAAAACATCGGGCGCTGCAAATAGTTTGCTGTGGTTTTTCTTTTTGACATCAGCAAGATAGCACTGCTTGTTGTTGCAGGTGCCTGGCAATGACAGGAAAGCGGGTCGGCATCGCGGCGTGATTTGGTTATCATCAGGGTTTCGCTGCCGGCATTGGCTGGCAGGCAGGACAGAACAGGAGCAGGCATGTTTACTGGTATCGTGCAGGGCATGGCCGAGGTGGTGGCCATCGAGGAAAAGCAGGATTTTCGTCGTCATGTGGTACGGCTGCCGCAGGCCTTGACCGGCGGCATCGAACTGGGTGCCTCCATTGCCCATAACGGTTGCTGCCTGACGGTAACGGAAGTGAATGAAGACCTGGTGGCCTTCGATCTGATGGCCGAAACCCTGCGGCTGACCAATCTGGGCGCTTTGCAAGTGGGCGACAGGGTGAATGTGGAGCGCGCGGCGAAATTTGGCGATGAAATCGGCGGCCATGCCATGTCCGGTCACATCATTTGCCTGGCCCGGGTGGAAGAAGTCATCCGTACGCCGAACAACTGCACGGTATGGTTCAGCCTGCCGGCAGAATTCACCAAATATGTGTTTGCCAAGGGCTATATCGGTATTGACGGTTGCAGCCTCACCATTGGTTCTGTGGATGGCAACCGCTTTTGCGTGCACCTGATTCCGGAAACGCTGGAGCGCACCATCATCCAGTTCCGCCAGTCGGGGGATGCCATCAATATCGAAATCGACCCGCAAACCCAGGCCATTGTCGATACCGTGGAGCGGGTGCTGGCGCAGCGTCAACCGGTGTAACCCTGGTTTTGCCATGAAATTTCGCTCCGGCGGCTTGATGCCGGACCGATTGGCTCCATGTTCAACAAAATATGCCAAGAGGCAGGGTCGTGAGCCGGGGTGAGGACGCAACCGCCGGGCTACGGCCAAACAGCTTTCTGTCGCCCGTGCGCAATCGTCGTGCGGCACGCACTCTATAAAAAGGATGCAGCAAATGGTTATTTCTCCGGTGCAGGACATCATTGCCGATATCAAGGCAGGCAAGATGGTGGTGCTGGCTGATGCGGAAGATCGGGAAAACGAAGGCGATATCGTGATGGCGGCCGAGTTTGTCACCCCGGAAGCCATCAACTTCATGGCCAAGCACGCCCGTGGCCTGATCTGCCTTACCCTGACAGAGCAGCGCTGCAAGCTGCTGGAGCTGCCGATGATGGCCGCCAATAACGGCACCTCGTTTGGTACCAACTTCACCGTGTCCATCGAAGCTGCCGAGGGTGTCACCACCGGTATTTCCGCTGCCGACCGCGCCAAGACCGTGCAGGCCGCCGTGGCGCGCAATGCCAAGGCCAGCGATCTGGTGCAGCCGGGCCATATTTTCCCGCTGAAGGCACAAAACGGTGGCGTGCTGATTCGCGCCGGCCATACCGAAGCTGCCTGCGACCTGCCGATGCTGGCTGGCCTGGAGCCAGCCGGGGTGATTTGCGAAATCATGAACGACGACGGCACCATGGCACGCATGCCGGAATTGCTGGAATTCGCCAAGACGCATGGCCTGAAGGTGGGCACCATTGCCGACCTCATCCACTACCGCAGCCGCACCGAATCGCTGGTGGAAGAAGTCGGCCAGCGTCCGGTGGAAACCCCGTTTGGCGCGTTTGACCTGCATGTATTCCGCGATGTCACCACCCGCGAAACCCATCTGGCGCTGGTTAAAGGTCAGCTGGATGAGGCTGAAGAAACACTGGTGCGCGTGCACGAGCCGCTGTCCATCATGGATGTGCTGGACCCGACCTCACGTCCGCATTCCTGGACGGTGCCGGGTGCGCTGGAAGCCATCGACGAAGCTGGCAGGGGTGTGGTCATCCTGTTGTACCGCGACGAAACCGGTGAGGACCTGCTGCAGCGTGCGCTGGGACAGAATGTGAAGCGTTCGCCCTGGGACGGCAAGACTTTCGGTGTGGGCGCGCAAATGCTCAAGGCGCTGGGCGTGGGCAAGATGAAGCTGATGTCGCCCCCGCTGAACGTGCCGTCGATGGCCGGTTTCAATCTGGAAGTCACTGGATTTTGCCAGCCTGAACACTTTCATATCGAAATCGGTTAAAATAACCGGTTTTCCGTCATGACCATCCCCTGATGCTGCCGCTAGCCCGGCTGTCAGGGGCTTATCTGATTGCCTTATCTGATTTTTGCCGTGAGGACTCACATGCTTGAAGCTATCCAGCGCATTGCCCCCGATTTCAACGGTCAAGGCCTCAAGGTCGGTATCGTTCAGGCTCGTTTTACCGAGGAAGTCTGCCATGGCTTGCGTGATGCCTGCCTGGCCGAGCTGAAAACGCTGGGCGTTGCCGCTGCCGACGTTACTCTGGCCACCGTGCCGGGTGCTCTGGAAGTGCCGCTGGTGCTGCAAACCATGGCCAAGAGTGGCAAGTTCGACGCGCTGGTGGCGCTAGGTGCCATCATTCGCGGCGAAACCTACCACTTCGAGCTGGTTTCCAATGAATCCGGTGCTGGTGTGACCCGTGTCGGTCTGGACTTCGACATTCCCATCGCCAACGCCATCCTCACCACCGAGAACGACGAACAGGCAGAAGTACGCATGCTGGAAAAAGGCCGTGACGCTGCCCGCGTTGCGGTGGAAATGGCCAATCTGCACAAAACGCTGCGCGGTTGAACCCTGGCGGGTTGCCGCTCACTTGTTCTTTTTAGGAAACCGATATGAAAACCGCCCGTCGCCGTGCCCGCGAATTTGCCGTTCAGGGCATCTATGAATGGGAATTGAATCCGGATCGTCCGGCTTCGCTGATTGAAAAACACCTGCGCGAAAATGAATACTTCGCCAAGGCGGATGAAACCCTGTTTCGCGCAGTGCTGTACGGTGTACTGAAGGATGTGCCGCTGCTGTCCGGCCAGATCCGCCCGTACTACGAACGCAACGAAGAGGAAGTCAGCCCGGTGGAACGTGCCGTGCTGCTGATGGCTGCGCTGGAACTGACCCAGCATCCGGAAACCCCTTACCCGGTTATCATCAACGAAGCCATCGAAATCACCAAAACCTTTGGTGGCACCGACGGCCACAAATTCGTCAATGGCGTGCTGGACAAGCTGGCTGCTGACGTCCGTGCCGATGAGGTTGCCTCGCAGCGTTCGCGCCGTCAGGGCTGATGACGCCAATCATGCACGTAAACTGACACCCGCCACGGCGGGTGTTTTTGCATCCAGATCCGGAATCTATCTACATGAACGAATTCGACCTGATTCGTCAGTACTTCACCCGCCCGGCCGCGTCCGCCGTGCTGGGTGTGGGTGACGATGCCGCCATTCTGCGCCCCACGCCGGGGCAGGATGTGCATGTTTCTGTCGACATGCTGGTGGAGGGGCGGCATTTTTTTGCTGATGTCAGCCCGCAAGCCTTGGGACACAAGACGCTGGCGGTCAATCTGTCCGATATGGCTGCCATGGGGGCGCGTCCGCGCTGGGCCTTTCTGTCGCTGGCCCTGCCGCAGCTGGACGAAGCCTGGGCGCGCGATTTCAGTCGAGGCCTGTTTGCGCTGGCCGAGCAATATGGTGTGGACCTGGCCGGTGGCGATACCACGCGCGGACCGCTCACGCTGTCCATCACCATCATGGGCGAAACACCGCAAGGCCAGGCCTTGCGCCGCGATGCTGCGCAAGTGGGCGATGATGTGTGGGTGAGCGGTGAGCTGGGCCTTGGCGCCATCGCAGTGGCCTTGCGTAATGGGCAGCTGGCGGATGCGGACATGAGCGAGGATGTGCTGGCGGCTTGCCAGTGCAAACTGGATTTTCCGCTGCCGCGTCTCGAACTGGGGCAGGCCTTGCTGGGCGTAGCGCATGCGGCGGTTGACGTGTCGGACGGACTGTTGGCTGACCTGGGGCATATCCTGAGGGCTTCCGGTGTGGCGGCGGAAATCTGGGCGGACTCGCTCCCCTCCTTGTCGCCGCTGGAAGCCGAGCGCGCGCGCTGGCTGGATTATCTGGCTGCCGGTGGTGATGATTACGAGCTGTGCTTTACTGCACCAGCTGCTGCCCGTACTGCTGTCGAGGCGGCTGGCAGGACGGCTGACTGCCGGGTGACGCGCATTGGCCATGTTGTGGCCGGCAGCGGTGCGCGCTTGCTGGATAAGGCGGGCGCAATCATTACACTTAACAAGGCAGGTTATGACCACTTCGCATAAGCAGGCTCCGGCCTTTCGCCCTGATTGGGCATTTCTCATGCGCCATCCGGCGCATTTGCTGGCTTTCGGTTTTGGTAGCGGGCTGGCGCGCAAGGCACCAGGTACCTGGGGTACGCTCGTGGCCTACCCGCTGTTTTTCCTGCTGCTGGCGGCCGGTGCCGGGCCGTTGCTGCTCAGCCTGCTGTGCTTACCCTTGTTTGTGCTGGGGGTGTGGGCCTGCCAGAAAACCGGCGATGCGCTGGGCGTGCACGATTATGGCGGCATCGTGTGGGACGAGGTGGTGGCCATGCTGCTGGTGCTGGCCTGGGCTCCGGCAGGCTGGGCAGGCTGGCTGCTGGCCTTTGTCTTGTTCCGCCTGTTTGATATTGTAAAACCCTGGCCGATCGGCTGGTTCGACCGGCGTGTGCATGGCGGTTTCGGTGTGATGCTGGATGACATCATTGCTGCTGCCTTTGCCCTGGTGGTGCAGGCGCTGCTGGCTGGCTGGCTGCCGGTCTGATTTTTGCAAGGAGAGCTTCATGCGTTGGGATGGCAATCGCGAAAGTGACAATGTCGAGGACAGGCGTGACGAGGAGGGCGGTGGCTCTTCCGGCGGTTTTAGTCTGGGTGGCGGCAGTATCGGGCTGGGTACGGTGGCCATTGGCTTGGTGGCCTGGCTGGTGTTCGGTGCCAATCCATTGCAGGTGATTTCTGCTCTGACTGGTGGTGGGCATCAGCAAGTGCAAACCCAGCCACATCAGCCCAAAGTGCATTCGGCCGAAGAAGAACGCGAGGCCAAGCTGGTGCGCGTGGTACTGGCGGATACCGAAGACGTGTGGGGACAGATTTTCCAGCAGCGTGGTGGCAATTACGAGCGGCCCAAGCTGGTGATGTTCAGCAATAGCACGCCCACCGCTTGTGGGCGCGGTGAGTCGGCCATGGGGCCGTTTTACTGCCCGGCAGATCGCAAGGTGTATATCGACCTGGCCTTCTACCGCACGCTGAACCAACAGCTGGGGGCGCCGGGCGAGTTTGCCGAGGCCTATGTGATTGCCCATGAAGTGGGCCATCACGTGCAAAACCTGCTGGGCATTTCCGGCAAGGTGGATGCGGCACGGCGCGGTGCTTCCGAGCGCAAATCCAATGCGCTGTCGGTACGGCTGGAGTTGCAGGCCGATTGCTTTGCTGGCGTGTGGGGCAGCCATGCCGACAAGGCGCGCCACATTCTGGAATCGGGTGATCTGGAAACTGCATTGAATGCGGCGTCCAAGATTGGCGACGATACCCTGCAGCGTTCTGCTGGAAGGGCTGTGGTGCCCGATAGTTTCACTCATGGCAGCAGCGAGCAGCGTGTGCGCTGGTTCAAGCGTGGCTTTGACAGCGGTGATATCGCCCAGTGCGACACTTTTGCGGCCAGCCCCTTGTAACAGGCGGCCTGCGGTCTATGCGATGTGCTTAATTGCACGTGCCGCAGGCCGGTCTGCCCCATCCGCTGCAGCTTTGTGGTATTCTTGCGCCCCTCTTGATTGTGACCCGTCACCCATCCAATGAAAGATCCCTGCGATCACTACACTTTTGACCTGATTGGCGGCGTACAGAAAAAGCCTGGACGCAAGCCCTTGGGTGAGCGCGCCATGACAGTGGCCGAGCGCAAGCGCCGCAGCCGTGAGCAGCGTCGTAACCGCCTGCAAGAGTTGTCAGTGACGGTGGAGTTGAGTCGCGACGCGCAGAAGTCGCTGGACAAGATGATCGAGTGGTGGGGGGTGAGCAAGAAAGAAGCCATCAACCGCGCCTTGCAGATTGCCTGTCAATCGCAAACCGGTCGCACCGGCATGTTGTTTGGCTTTGAGCTGCCGCCAGGCGGAAAAAAAGCCTCGCGCAAACGGCAAGGCTGAAACGGTTCGGACTAAACAAAAAGGCTGCTCCAGTGGGGCAGCCTTTTTGTTTGGGCATCAGCCGTAACGTTTTCTGGCTTCGATGGCAAGACCACTGCCGATGCTGCCAAACAGATTGCCTTCCACGTGGCGGGCATTGGGTAGCTGGTCCTGCACGCAGCGGCGCAGCGCCGGTACGCCACTGGAGCCGCCGGTAAAGAATACGGTGTCGATCTGGCTGGCCTGGATGTCGGCATCTTGCAGTAGCTTGTCGATGGTTTTGCCGATTTGTCCCAGCATGCTGGCAATGCTGCTATTGAACTGTTCGCGCAGCAGTTCGGCATACAGGCCGTCTTCGATCAGGTCCAGTTCCAGGCGGTGGCTGTCGCTGCCGGACAAGGCAATCTTGGCTTCTTCCACCTGCATGGCCAGCCAGTGGCCGGCGCGTTCCTGAATCAGCTTGAACAGGCGGTCGAAGGCGCGCGGGTCTTCCACGTCGCGATGAATATCCTGCAAGTCCATCCATGCCTTGCGGGTGTAGGCAAAGTTGATGGTGTGCCAGGTGGCCAGGTTGAAGTACTGTGCCGAGGGCATTTCGGCATTGTTGCGCAGGCGGCTCTTGAAGCCGAACAGCGGCATCACGCCGTGCAGGCTCAGCTGCTTGTCGAAGTCCGTTCCGCCAATGTGTACACCCCCGGTGGCCAGAATATCGGCGCGACGGTCGTCCAGCAGGCGGCGTTCCGGCGAGAGGCGCACCAGCGAGAAGTCCGAGGTGCCACCGCCAATATCCACAATCAGCACCAGTTCTTCGCGCGTGATGGAGGATTCGTAGTCGAAAGCGGCGGCCAGCGGTTCAAACTGGAAGGAAATGTCCTTGAAACCCACCTGACGGGCAATCTGGGCCAGTGTTTCTTCGGCTAGTGCGTCAGCTTTGGCGTTGTCGTCGACAAAAAACACCGGGCGACCCAGTACCACTTGTTCGAACGGACGGCCTGCAGCGCGGTCGGCGCGCTGCTTGACTTCCTGGATGAACAGGGTAAGCAGATGGCGGAATGGCAGGGCGCGGCCTTGCACTTCGGTCTGGCTGTCAATCAGGCTGCTGCCCAGCAGGCTTTTCAGCGAGCGCATCAGGCGGCCTTCGTAGCCTTCGGTATATTCCAGCAATGCCTTGCGGCCAAATACCGAGTGGTCTTCCTCGTAATTGAAGAAAACAACCGAAGGCAGGGTGATCTTGCCGTCTTCCAGCGCAATCAGCGTGTCTGCGCCGGGGCGTAGCCAGCCTACGGTGGAGTTTGAGGTGCCGAAGTCGATGCCGCATGCCCGTGCAGCGCTGCTTGTATTCATGATTCCATCCCGAAAAGCGAGGCGGGATGGTACGCGTAACCAGCCATTTTGGGAAGAGGCCTCAGGGTAAGGTGCTGTCTGTGTGTTTGCTGTTTTCGGGTTCTGCGTCAGTTTTCTGGCTGATTTCCTGCTCTTGCATGCGGTGCAGGCCGGTGGCTGCATGGCGGGCGTCTTCTTCGCTGTGCAGATAGCGGCGGGTGGTCTGAATGCTGGCGTGGCGCAGGTTCTGGCTCACCATCAGCAAGGGAATGCCGGCATCCAGTTGATGGCTGGCGGCGGTATGGCGCAGCCAGTGGGTGCTGGCCTGTGTCAGGCGGCTGCGCACGGCCTCGTCAGCGCTTTGGCTGGCGGCGCGTTGAAATATTTCACGGCAGATCAGATAAATGGCTTTGTCACTGATGGCTTGCAGGGGCTGGGATTTCTCTCCGGGCAGCTTGCATGCCAGTGGCGTGTCTTCCTCGTGTTCCGGTTGTGGACTCAGGCCCAGGCTGTTTCGATAAGCGGCCATGGCGGCCATCAGTTCGTCAGAAACCGGAATGTCGGCGTGGCTGCCGCCTTTGCCGTGTACCCGCCACCACCATTGCTGACGGCGCTGGCTGAAGTCGCCCATTTTTGCCTGTGCAACTTCCTGGCGTCTGGCGCCGGTGAGGTAGAGCAGGGTGATCAGCCAGCGGGCACGGGCGGCTTGTTGCTGGTTGCGGCGGGATGCGTCGGGGAGGGTGTTGATGGCGTCGAGTATGGCTTGCCAGCTTTGCTGATCGAAGAAGCGCTCCACCTGTAGTGTTGTTGCCTGCTGGCGCTTGCGCACCAACTTGAACGGGTTGCCGCGACGGTAGCCTGCCTCGCTCAGATAGCTGAACAGGGCGGACAGGATGGTGAGCGCCTGGCGGATGCTGCCGGGCTGCAAGGGACCGGTGAAAGGCTTCCAGTGCGGGTGCTGGCGCGGGCGTGCCGGGCCGATCCAGCGCTCGGCAGGCCATGGGGCCTGCAAGAAGCGTTGGTAGTCCAGTACGTCCTCTCGCTGAACCTGCTGTAGTTGTTTGTTGCGGTCGTTCAGCCACAGCAAAAAACGTTCGGTCTCCTTGCGATAGCTGCGCAAGGTGGCAGGGCGGTCAATGAATTCGCTGAGCCACAGCAGGACGGCCTGCTGGTCGGATTGGGCGGCGATCAGTGCTTGGCCAGCGGGTGGGGCGGGAAGGGTATTGGACATATTGTGGCCGATTCTAGAAGCAGGCCGTGGTAGCGACAAGGATTTTACATGGCCGGCAGGGCTGGGTTGTCGGTCCTGGTGGTAGCATGAATTTTCTTTCATGGAGTAAGCGGAATGATGCAACTTGCCAATCGCCCGGTCATTTTCATTGTTGTGCCACTGGCTCCGGCTTTGATGGCGCAGTTGAATGCGCAGTTTGAATGCCTGCATGGCTGGGAATTGCAGGATGCTTTGCGCGCCGGTGAGGTGTGGCCTGCGGTGCGGGCGGTGGTCACTACCGGCGGGGCTGGGGCGTCGCGCCAGTTGTTGCAGGCGCTGCCCGCTGTCGAACTGGTGGCCTGCGTGGGGGTGGGGTTTGATGCCATCGATCTGGATTATGCGCGCACGCACGGTATTGCCGTCACCACCACGCCAGGCGTGCTGGATCGCTGTGTGGCAGATACTGCATTGGCCCTGCTGCTGGCTGTGTTTCGCCAGTTGCTGTCGGCGGATGCTTTTGTGCGTCAGGGGCGATGGCTTGCGGGCGGGTTTCCATTAGCACGCAGCCTGTCCGGCAAACGTTGTGGCATTGTCGGCCTGGGTAATATCGGACGTGCCATTGCGCGTCGGGCTGAGGCCTTTGATATGGCGGTGTGCTACTACGGACCCAGTCAGAAGGCTGATGTTGCATATCCTTACTTTGCGGATCTGACCACGATGGCGGCTGCGGTTGATGTATTGGTATTGGCTTTGCCTGGTGGTGTGTCTACCCGCCATGTGGTAGATGGTCGGGTGATGGATGCGCTGGGTGCTGATGGGGTGTTGATCAATATCGCGCGTGGCTCGGTGGTGGATCAGGCTGCGCTGGTGGAGCGTTTGCTGGATGGTCGTCTGGGTGGTGCCGGGCTGGATGTGTTCGAGCATGAACCGCAAGTGCCGGAGGTGCTGTTTGGCTTGCCGAATGTGGTGCTGACGCCGCATATGGCTAGTGCGACGGTAGAGACGCGGGCAGCCATGGCGCAGTTGATGCTGGATAATCTGCGGGCTCATTTTTCCGGTCAGCCTTTGTTGACGCCTTTGCATCTGGATTGCGCTTAATTGCCGTGTCTGGCTTGTATTGTGCAGGCGCGTCCAGCTATAGAACAAAGGGTGGATTGCTTTACTTCAAGGGGATGTGGGGACTCCGATGAATGAAAAACCAAAAATACTGGTGGTGGATGATGTGTTGATAACCCGGCGCTTGATGAAGGCCGGTTTGGCGCATTGTTTTGATGTGGCGGATGCTGAAAGCGGTGAGCAGGCCTTGGAATTGTTACCGCAGCTTGCGCCGGTAGCGATTGTGCTGGATGTGGAAATGCAGCCTGGCATGGATGGTTTCGAAACTTGCCGGCGCATTCGGGCGGATGAGCGCTTTGCACATATACCCGTTGTGTTTGTCTCGGCGCGCGAGGCGGTGGAGGATCGCTTGAGTGGCTACGAGGCAGGTGGTGAGGACTATATCGTCAAGCCATTTTCTGCGCTGGAACTGGAGGCCAAGCTGTGTCGCCTGATTGATGCCAGTGTCGAGCGTCGTCGTTTGAGTGGTCAGGTGCGGGATGCCAGTTCGGCTGCCATGACGGCCATGATCAGCATGAGTGAAATGGGCGCCTTGCTGGAGGTAATCAAGCAATTGGGCTCGGCTGGAAGCATGTCCGAGCTGGCTGATGCGCTAGTGGGCGGCTTGCGCCTGTATGGCTTGCAGGGTTGTGTGCAGCTGCGTGCTGCTACTGGTGTGCTGAATCGCAGTAGCGACGGGGAGACGAGCCCGCTGGAGTTGTCGGTACTGGAGCATCTGGTGGGTATGGGGCGGATGGTGCAGTTCAAGAATCGCATGGTGATCAACTACCCCGACGTTTCCTTGTTGCTGCGGGACATGCCGGTTGAAGATGAGGATAGGTGCGGGCGGCTGCGTGATCATCTGACCATGCTGGTCGAGGCTGCTAATGTGCACGTTGGGTCGTTGGCGGTCTTGGCTGCGGCGCAGCAGCGTGACGGGCAGGTGATGGCAGTGGCCGTGCGCATGATACAGACGCTGGGCGAAGTGGACAGGGCGCAGCGGGATAATCAGGTGGCTGGGCGTGTTGCGCTGGAGGATATTCGCCAGCGTATTGATGAGGCCTGTGTCTCGATGTTGCTCACCAATTCTCAGGAGGTCTTGCTGCATCGTGCGCTGGATGAGGGGATTGAGTCCTTGTTGAGTTCGCAGTCGGACACCACTCAGTTGCAGGACCGGCTGTCGCAGATGGTGCAGGAATTACGGCAGGTGACTGGTGTGCATGGTGCTTAGTGATTGATGGCGGTCTGCTGCACGTGGTGTTTCATGCTTGAGCGATTTTGAGTGGCTGGCTTGGCGATAGGGGCAGGTCGAGGTGGTGCAAGAATTCCCGGCGTAAGCCGGGTATTTTTTTGCCTGCAGAATGGGGTGATGGTGAATTTTTATGGTTTTGGCTTTGCTGTTTCGAGCAATAACTTCCGATAAGTATAGTAATCGGAAAAATAATGATGTTGAATGTATATAAATAATGTAATACGTAATAAATTGACAGTGTGTAATTGTGTTATATTGCTGATATTGAACTATGGGTGAGGTGGCAAGATGGCGGCTGATATCTATTCCCGTATCCGACAGGTGGCGTTGGAGCTGGTGGGCGAGGGGGTGTGGCCCACAGTGGTGGAAGTGCGTGCCCGGCTGGGAACCGGTTCCAATACCACCATCAACAACACACTGAAAGAATGGCGGCAGGATTTCCTGTCGCGCATGGCCAGTTCCTCGCGTCATCCTGATTGGCCAGCTGGCCTGGCTGAGGCGTTTGGCATGATCTGGCAGAAATCCTGCGAGGCGGCAGAGCAGCAATGGGAGGCGGTGCGCGCGGAGGCAGAAGCAGAGGTCGCGGCTGCCCGGCAGGCACAGCAGGCACTGCAGGCGCAGTTGGAGGCGGTGGAGTCTTCCTTGCAATCAGCCTTGCGAGAGATAGCGCTGCGTACCGAGCATCAGCAGGCCGTAGAGGCAAAGCTGCAGACCTTGACGCAGCAATATGCGCAGCTGGAGTCGCGCTGTCAGGGGTTGGAGCAGCAGTTGGTGCAAGAAAGGGCTGCGGTACAGCAGGCGCGACAAGATAGCGATGCGCGCCAGGCGGAAACAGAGGCCCGGCATGAGTTGCGCTTGCAGGAAGCAAGGCAGGAAGCCGAGCGGCGTGAGTCGCTGGCGTATGAGCGGCTGGAAGGCTTGCGCTTGCGCCTGTACGAACAGGTAGAAGAAGAGCGGGTCACCATGAAGCAGGCAACAGCTTTGCTGAATGAAGAAATGCAGGCCTTGCGTCAGCAGATGTCACAGACAGAGCAGCAATGGCGTGAACGGCTGGCAGACCGGGAGCGCGAGTCGGGCAAGCAGCAGGCGCGCCTGGAGATGCTGGAGCAGCGCAATCTGGAACTGCAAGAAGCCGCGGAGCGACAGCAAGGCGTGAATGAGCAGGGCAATGCACGGCTGTTGGCGATGGCAGGTGAGAACGCAAGGCTGGCTGCCGAGCTATCTGCCGGTGTGGCACGGCAGGTGACCCGACTGGCGCAGGCCATGCAAGAGGCTGGGGCGGCATTGCTGGAGCTGGATGAGGCGGGGAAAGAGGTCTGGCTGAGTCAGCAGCTCTCGCAGGCATGAATTGCTGGAAATGAAAAACGGATGCTGCAGCATCCGTTTTTTGATGGTCTCTGCTCAGAATGAATTCAGAACAAATGTTGCAGTGCCTGGCAGATCTGTTCCAGATACTTGGCATCGGTGGCGTCAAACTGGTCGAGCAGGCTGGAGTCGACGTCCAGCACGGCTACCACTTCCCCTTTGCTATCGTGTACCGGTACTACAATTTCCGAGCGTGCGCTGGATGAGCAGGCGATATGGCCCGGGAAGGCGTCTACATCTGGCACTACCAGGGTGCGGTTCTGCGCCCATGCGCTACCACACACGCCTTTTCCATGGGGAATGCGGGTGCAGGCGATGGGGCCCTGGAACGGTCCCAGTACCAGTTGTTGGTTTTTCACCAGATAAAAGCCGGTCCACAGCCAGTCGAATGTGCTGTGCAGGGCAGCGGTCAGGTTGGCCAGTGCGGCAATCTGGTCGTCTTCGTATTGCACCAGGGCTTGTGCTTGCGGCAGCAGTGTCTGGTACTTTTCTTCCTTGGTTTCACCCTGAATGGTCAAATGTTCAGCCATGTTTTGCTCGGTCTTGTATTGCAAGGTTGACAGCATAGCAGAATGTTTCTGCCTGAATTGTCAATAAAAAACCCGGCAGTTTGCCGGGTTTTTTATTGCGACCCTGGGGGTGTATTACATCATGTGCTGACCGCCGTTGATGGCCAGGTTGGCGCCGGTCATGAAGCCGGAAACATCGGAAGCCAGGTAGTTGATCAGCCCGGCAATTTCTTCCGGCTTGCCCAGGCGGCCCACCGGAATATTGGCGATGATCTTGTTGCGTACTTCTTCCGGTACGGCCATCACCATGTCGGTGGCGATGTAGCCTGGGGAGATGGTGTTGACGGTTACGCCCTTGCGCGCTACTTCTTGTGCCAGTGCCATGGTGAAACCGTGCATGCCGGCTTTGGCTGCGGAGTAGTTGGTCTGGCCAAACTGTCCTTTCTGGCCGTTGATCGAAGAAATATTGATGATGCGGCCAAAGCCGCGCTCCACCATGCCGTCCAGAACCGGTTTCACCATATTGAACAGTGAATCCAGATTGGTCTTGATGACAGCATCCCAGTCGTCCTTGGTCTGCTTCTTGAAGGTGCCATCGCGGGTGATGCCGGCATTGTTTACCAGCACGTCTACCGCGCCTACTTCGGTTTGCGCCTTGGCCAGCATGGCGACGCAGGCTGCGGTGTCGGTCACGTCGCACTGATAGGCGTGAATGTCACTAAAGCCCATGCCCTTCATGTCGGCAAGCCAGGCTTGCTCCTTGCCCGGTTTGCTGTAGGTGGTGATGACAGTGTGGCCGGACTCGGCCAGAGCCTTGCAGATTGCGGTTCCGATACCGCCCATGCCTCCGGTTACGAGTGCGATGCGTTTTGTCATGATGCTGGCTCCTTGTCTTTGTCGGGGTAAAAGTCGCTGATCTCAGTCTGGTGTAATTTTTCTTACCAGAATATGAGTCCTACAAAGAATTGTAAACAACTTGGATGACAAAACGCTTTATGCCGTTTGATTTAACAATTCATTACTCAAACGTTGGAGTAAATCCAGCCTTTGTGGCGCAATCAACCCGTCTGCGGCCGCTTGCTTGATGGCGCAGTCCGGCTCTTTGCGATGTGTGCAGTTATGGAATCGGCATTTTCCGATCAGCGGACGCATTTCCGGGAAGTAGTGCAGCAGGTCGCTGGCTTGCAAGTGCTTGAGGCCGAACTCCTGCAAGCCGGGGGAGTCGATCAGGTCGCTGCCAGCAGACAGATCGTGCAGGTGGTAGAGCGTGGCATGGGTGGTGGTGTGCCGACCAGAATCCAGCGCCTCGGAAATATCACCGATACGGGCGTTGGCTTCCGGCAGCAGGGCATTGGTGAGGGTGGATTTGCCCATGCCGGACTGGCCGACGAATACGCAGGTTTCGCCATCCAGCAAGGGTAATAATGGTGTCATATCCTGCTTGGCTGACAAGGTGATCATCTTGTAGCCCAGCTTGGTATAGGGGTGCAGTTTTTCCACCAGCGCGGCTGTCTCGGGCAGATCTGCCTTGTTGATCAGGATGACCGGGTCGATGTCGGCCGCCTCGGCGGCAATCAGGCAGCGGTTGAGCAGTTCTTCACTGGGGCTGGGGACGGCGGCAATGACAAACAGAATGCGGCTGACGTTTGCCGCAATGACCTTGGTTTTCCATTCATCCTGGCGGTATAGCAGGCTGCTGCGTGGCAGGCTTTCTTCGATGACTGCCTGTTCCTTGTTCTGGATGAGGATTTCCACGCGGTCGCCGCAGGCAAAGTCCACGCGTTTGCCGCGCGTGGAGCAGCCATAAGTCTGACCCTCTGCCTCTACAATAAAGCGGCGACCGTGGCTGCGGATGATCTGTCCGATGGCTGCTCTCATGCGCGTCCTTGCAGTGCTTCGGTCTTGGCCGCGCAAATGAAGTCATTCAGGGTCAGGCCGCCGGCGTCGTGCGTGCTGAAGCGAACGACTGCCCGGTTGTAGTGCACGGACAAATCGGGGTGATGGTCTTCCTGGTGGGCAATCCATGCCAGGGCGTTCACAAAGGCCATGGTCTGGTAGTAGTCGGCAAAACCGAAGGTCTTGCACAACTCGATACCCTGGATTTCCCAATCAGGCAGTTTGGCCAGAAACTGGCTGGCGGTATTGGCATCCAGCGGGCTCAGGCCGTGGGCGGTTTCACAGTGCAGTTCGAGCAGATTCATGTATTGGCTCCTTTCAGATGGGCGATACGCAGGCTCGCCGGTGGGTGGGAGTCGTAAAAGGCGGAGTGCAACGGGTCCGGGGTCAGAGTGGACGCATTGTCACGATAAAGTTTTACCAGCGCGTCAATCAGATGCTGGGCATCAGCCTGGTCGGCGGCAAAGCTGTCTGCTTCGTATTCGTGGCGGCGCGACATCAGGCTGGAGAGGGGTGTCAACGGGAAAGTGAAGGCAGGCACGGCCATGAAGAACAGGATCAAGGCCATGGCGGTGCTGGGTGTGCTGACGCCCAGTGCGGCATAGAACCAGTTGGCGTCCAGTAATTGCCCCAGGATGAACAGGAAACCCAGCGACAGGGCAAAGGCAAAGCTGATGCGTTTGACGATGTGCTTGCGCTTGAAGTGGCCCAATTCGTGGGCGAGGACCGCTTCAATTTCTTCCGGTGCCAGTTGTTTGAGCAAGGTATCGAAAAATACGATGCGCTTGGCGCTGCCAAAGCCGGTGAAGTAGGCATTGCCGTGACTGGAACGGCGCGAACCATCCATCACGAACACGCCTTGGCTGGTAAAGCCAGTGCGGGCAAGCAAGGCCTCGATGCGCTGCTTCAATGCCAGGTCTTCCAGCGGGCTGAAGCGGTTGAACAGGGGTGCAATCAGGGTCGGGTAGAGTGCCACCATCAAGAGCTGGAATGCCGACCATACCAGCCATACCCACAGCCACCACAGCGGCCCGGCTTGTGCCATCAGCCACAGGACCAGCGCCAGCAAGGGCAGGCCGATGATGGCGCCAATCAGGCTGCCCTTGATCAGGTCCAGCACGAACATGCGCAAAGTCATTTTGTTGAAGCCGTAGCGGGCTTCAATGCGGAACGTGCTATACAGCGAAATGGGCAGGCTGATGGCGGAACTGACGACGGTGACTGCCATCACCAGCAGGATACCGCCCACCATGGGGCCGACATGCAGCTGCTGGATTTGTTGGCTGATCCAGTCCAGTCCGCCGCCCAGGGTCAATAGCAGGATCAAGCCGGTGTCGATGACGGCGGATAGCAAGCCAAGCCTGGTCTTGGCCATGCTGTAATCGGCAGCGTGCTGATGCTGTTGCAGGGTGATGCTGCCGGCAAAATCAGCCGGTACGCTGTGGCGGTGGCGGGCGATATGGCGCAGATGGCGCAGGCCCAGCCATAGTTTGAGTGACAGTGTGGCCGCCAGTGCGGCCAGAAACAGGGTGCAGAATGCCTCGGTCATGATTTACGCAGGTGGGTTTGCCGCCAGAGCGGCAATGAAGGAAAATACGCAGACTCGTAAAGATTGGACAGTATGGCACAAGATCAGAACAACCTCATCTGGCTCGACATGGAAATGACCGGGCTGAATCCTGAAACCGACCGCATCATCGAAGTGGCCATGATTGCCACCGACAGCCAGCTCAATATCCTGGGGCAGTCGCCGGTCCTGGTCATTCATCAGCCGGACAGCGTGCTGGATGGCATGGATGACTGGAACAAAAACACCCATGGCAAGAGCGGCCTGATTGAGAAAGTCAAGGCCTCCACCCTGTCAGAAGCCGAAGCTGAAGCTACCTTGCTGGCCTTCATGGCCGACTATGTGCCGGCCCGCACGACGCCGATGTGTGGCAACACCATTCATCAGGATCGTCGTTTTATGGTGCGCTGGATGCCGCAGCTGGAAGAGTATTTCCACTATCGCAACCTGGATGTCTCCACCCTGAAGGAGCTGTGCAAGCGCTGGAAGCCGGAAGTCGCCCGCGGTGTGGTGAAGCGTGGCAAGCATGAAGCGCTGGCGGATATCGAAGAATCCATCGAAGAACTGAAGTACTACCGCGAGCATTTCATCAGGTTGTGATGTAGTGTGCGTGCTACAAATGGTAATATGCATTCTGCAAGGGGACGCCAGTCCCCTTTTTCTTGTCAGTCCCCGCCAGATACCAAGGGCGGTTAATGCAAAACCGATTATCCATTTTTGATTGCAAGCACTTTACGACCATGTTTGACGACAGCAAAGCCGGTATCAATCACAGCCCGATCTGGGCCAAGCTTCACCAGCATCAGCGCGCCACCCGATTCATGCAGATGCGCGAACTGTTCCACGCAGACCCGCAACGTTTCAAGCGCTTTTCCTTGCAGCTGGATGGCTTGTTGCTGGATTACTCGAAAAACCGCATTACCGAGCGCACGCTGGAATTGCTGATTGATCTGGCACGGGAAGCGGATTTGCCCGGCTGGATGACGCGCATGCGTGAAGGTGAGCGTATCAATGTCAGCGAAAAGCGCTCGGTTCTGCATACCGCCTTGCGTTTGCCGCAGCAAGAAAGCCTGATGCTGGACGGTGAGGATGTGGTGCCGGCGGTGCATGAGGTATTGCAACGCATGCGGGTATTTACCGACAAGGTGCGCAGCGGCCAATGGTTGGGGTATACCGGCCAGCCCATCCGCGCTGTGGTGAATCTGGGTATTGGCGGTTCCGACCTGGGGCCGCTGGTGGTGCAGGAGGCGCTGGCTGCCTATTCCCATCCGGATCTGACCGTGCATTTTGTGTCGAATGTCGATGGCCAGCACATTGCCCGCACCCTGCTGCAACTGGATCCGGCCACCACCTTGTTCGTGATTGCCTCCAAATCCTTTACCACCCCGGAAACCCTGCTCAATGCCGAAGCGGCCAAGGCCTGGTTCTTGCGTACGGCCAGCCAGGCGGACATCGCCCGCCATTTTGTCGCGGTTTCCACCAATGCGGCCGCGGTATCGGCCTTCGGTATTGATACCGAGCACATGTTCGGCTTCTGGGACTGGGTGGGTGGACGTTATTCGGTATGGTCGGCCATTGGTTTGTCAGTGATGCTGTCCATTGGTTATGACAACTTCCGCGATTTCCTGGATGGCGGCTATGCCATGGATCAGCACTTCTTCGGTGCGCCGCTGGATGGCAATATCCCGGTGCTGCTGGCGCTGATCGGCATCTGGTACAACACCTTCTATCAGGCGCATACCCACGCCATCATGCCGTACGACCATGGTTTGCGCCGTCTGCCTGCCCATATCCAGCAGCTGGATATGGAGTCCAATGGCAAGCGGGTGGGGCGTTTTGGCGAGCCGCTGGATTTCGACACCGGCCCGGTGATTTGGGGTGAGGAGGGGGCCAACAGCCAGCATGCCTTCTTCCAGCTTTTGCATCAGGGCACCCGCTTGGTGCCTTGCGATTTCATCGTACCGATGAACAGCCATTACGGACTGGAACAACAGCATCGCGTGCTGGTGGCCAACTGCCTTGCCCAGTCCGAGGCGCTGATGCGTGGCAAGAGCGAGGCGGAAGTGATGGCCGAGCTGCCAGACCTGCCGGGCGAGGAGCTGGACATGTTGCTGCCGCAAAAACTGTTCCCCGGCAATCAGCCTTCCAATACCATTGCGCTGGAGAAGGTGACGCCCTACAACCTGGGCATGCTGATGGCCATGTACGAACACAAGGTGTTTGTGCAGGGGGTGATCTGGGGCATCAATTCTTTCGATCAATGGGGCGTGGAGTATGGCAAGCAGCTGGCGCGGCGCATTCTGCCGGAGCTGGATGCCGCCGCCGTCTCCTCAGCCGAGCATGATAGCTCCACCCTGGGGCTGATCCGCCATTTCAGGAAAACGCATGGATAAGGAACTGAGCACACTATCTGCCCGTCTGGGTGCGGCTTTGCTGGCGCGTGGTGAAACCATGACTACTGCCGAGTCCTGCACCGGTGGCATGATTGCCGCCGCACTGACCGATATCGCCGGCAGCTCGGCGTGGTTTGGCTACGGCATGGTCAGCTATAGCAATCAGGCCAAGCAGGATTTGCTGGGCGTCAGCGCTGCTACGCTGGAAGCGCATGGTGCAGTGAGTGAAGCAGTGGTGCGGGAGATGGCCGCCGGTGCCCGCCAGCGCGCGGCGGCGGATTGGGCGGTGGCCGTGTCCGGCGTGGCCGGGCCGGGTGGTGGCTCACCGGAAAAACCGGTTGGCATGGTGTGGCTGGCAGTGGCGGGGCCGAATGGCTGCTCGCGGGCGTGGGTCAGCTATTTTGCCGGAGACCGCGCTGCGGTGCGGCGGCAAACCGTAATTGCCGCGTTGAGCGCCGTACTGGAGATGCTGGCCGGACAACCGCTCAGCGCCTGAGCATCAGGATTGCTCATGTAGCAAGGGAGCCGATGGCTCCCTTTGCGATGTTATCTGCGTTGATCGGCTGGCAGGCGTAGCCAGTCGGCCGTATGGCGGATCAGCCGGTAGGCCACTGACAGCTGGGCTGGAATGGTGGGCAGGGCGTCAATGTGATACCAGCCTGCGTCTTCGATCTCGCCAGCTTGTGGCCGGATTTCGCCGCTAACGTACTCGGCGGTGAAGGCCAGCATCAGTGAGTGCGGGAAGGGCCAGGATTGCGAGCAGACGTAGCGCAGATTCTTCACCTGCACGCCCACTTCTTCCAGTGTTTCGCGGTGCACGCACTGTTCCACCGTTTCGCCCGGTTCGACAAAACCGGCCAGTGCACTGTACACGCCGGGCAGGAAGTGCGGGCTGCGCGCCAGCAACAGTTCCTGTCCGCGATACACCGCCACCATCATGGCAGGCGACAGGCGCGGATAGTACAGCTGGCCGCAACTGGGGCAGTGCTTGCCCTGATCGTGGCCATGCTGTTGCAAAGGACTGGCGCAATGTCCGCAAAAATGGTGGGTGTGCTGAAACTGGCGCAGCTGGGCGGCGCGGGCAATGCCGTCGGTCTGTTCCAGCGGCAAGGCCATCAGCGCAGCGCGTAGCGGCAGCCATTCGCAGTCGGCGGGCGGCGGGCCGACCAGATCGGCGGCGTACAGATTGCAGCCTTGTTGCTGGTCGATGAACAGGCGGTTGGCCAGTGGCCAGTGCCGGGCGGCATCCTCCGGCAGGGCCTGGTTCTGCAATAGCAGGCGCGGGCCATCAAAAATGCACCAGCGGGTTGGCAGATCGGGATTGAAATGTTCGGGCAGTTCGAGCGGCATGATGGGGTTTCGGGACGCTAAGGCATCAGTTTAGCGGCAGATGTGGCTGATTGTCTGCTGGATTTACCCTGTTCAGTCCGGCTGATCGTGCATCCAGTAGTTGCTTTGCCGACGTACGACATCGGAAAGCGAGCCGCTGTCCTGATACACATCGCGCAGCCATTGGCTGTCCGACTGGCGCTTCAGTACCCGCGCGCGCAGTGCGGCCAGTTCGGCTTCGCAGCCCAGTGCAGTGGCATGCTGCTGCAACTGATTCAAGGTGGTCAGCAAGTCCTCCTGCACGCTGGTTTGCTGGCCGGTGCTGCTGTTGACCAGTACACCGTCAAAACCGAAGCGGCAGGCCTGAAAGCGGTTGTAACTGTAAGTCAGGTAATGTGCCGGGTCGATGTCGCGCCATTGCTGTTCCATGCACTGCCGGGCCAGCATCTGGGCGTAGGCGGCCAGCAAGGTGGGGGTGACAATGTCCAGTGGCGTGTCGCAGATGCGGATCTCCACCGTGCCGTACTCCGGCTTGGGGCGGATGTCCCAGTAGAAGTCCTTCATGCTGGCGACAATGCCCAGTTTCGCCATGTCCTGAAAGTAATCATTGAACTGCGCCCAGTTTTCCACGCAGGGCATGCAGCCAGACAAGGGAAAGGCATTGACGCTGGTCAGGCGTGAGGTCTGAAAGCGGGTGTCCATGCCCTGATAGAACGGTGATGAGGCCGACAGCGCAATGAAGTGGGGGATGTAGCGTGCCAGATAGTGTCCCAGCCGGATGGCGCTGTCGCCGTCCGGGCAGCCAATGTGAATGTGTTGCCCATAGACGGTGAATTGCTTGGCCAGATAGCCATACAGTTCCGAAACCAGCTGATAGCGTGCCTTGGGGTAAATCTGTTGCTCGCTCCAGTGCTGGAAGGGATGGGCACCGCCGCCAGCCAGGCCCAGGTTCAGTTTTTCTGCATTATGGGTCAGCAGCTGGCGGATGGCTTGCAGCTCCTGCAGCATCTCGCTGCAATGGGTGTGAATGGCGGTACCGATTTCAATCATGCTCTGGGTGATTTCCGGCTTGATGTCATAGCCGTGTGGCTGGCGGTCTATCAGTAGTAGCAAATCATCCGAGCCGCGGGTCAGGTTGTAATCGCGGCGGTTGACTATCATCAGTTCCAGTTCCACACCCAGGGTGAGTGGTGTGCTGTTGTTGAATTCCAGCATGTCAGTACTCCTTGCTCAGTTTGCCCGCCTGCTGCAGGGCCAGACGGCACAGCCAGGGGCCGGCCAGTTCGCTGATGACCAGTACAGCCATCAGACAGGCTGTTGCGCTGCTTGCCTGTGTCCCCAGTGCCAGCGAGCCCATGCTCAGCAGCATGGCGCTGCCGCCCGACAGTGGGTTCAGTGCCAGGCCCAGCCACAGCCCGCGACGGCGGGTAAGGCAATTGGCGGGTGCCAGTGCAAACCAGAACAGCATGGCAATGCCGCTGCGCAACAGCAGATAAGCCAGCGCCAGTGCCCAGTGGCTTGCCAGTGCTTGTGGCTGCAGCCAGGCGCCGGCGGCTACGAAAAAGGCGACAAAGAAAAAATGGCTGCCAGTCAGCAGGTCGGGCTCGCTGATGCTTTCGCCGCCGCGCAGATTCCGCGTGGCCAGGCCGAAGACCAGCAAGGCCAGCGATGGCAGGGTGTCCAGCATGACGGCCAGCCCCACCAGCAAGGTGATCAGTCCAAACAGCAGAACGGTGCGGTGCTGGCGTTGGTGGCCCAGCCAGCGCTTGAGGGCAATGGCCAGTACGCCGGCCAGCAGCCCCAGCAGGCTGGAGCCCAGAATCAGCCAGGCCGGGGTGAGTAGATTGTCTGTTGTCCGATGTTGCTGGAGTAGATGTGCCGAGCCAAGGCTGACGGCAAAGGCCAGCAGGGATAACAGGCTGGACAGGGCTGTGGCGGTGGCCAGCCGGTCGCTGACCTGCCCCTCGGCCCTTTCTTCGCGCATCAGTTCCAGTATCACGATGGGGGAGGTCGCCATGCCGATGGCGGCCATGGTGGTGCTGGTTTGCCAGTTCAGTCCGGCGTAGCACAGCAAGGTATACAGTGCCGCAAAAACCAGCAGGCAATAAGCGAGTGTGCTGAGTAACAGGGTGCGTTCGGCGCGCAGCCAGCGCAAATCGACACGGCGGCCACTTTCAAACAGCGCCAAGCCGAGAGCCAGATTGACAAACAGGTCGGCGGCGCGCAGCAGCTCTTCGTTCAGGATGTGCAGACTGGCCGGGCCGATGATCAGGCCGATCAGCGCGTAGCCGGTCATGGCTGGCAAGCGGGCCATACGATTGGCAATATGGCCGCCGATCACGCCCAGCGTGAGCAGAATGCCAAATGCGGCCAGTGGGTTAAGGGCAATACTCTGCCAGGGAAAATGAGGCATGGGCGTCTCCGTGGTCTGGTGGTGTGGGCTGCGATGGCGCAGGGCAGGGCCGGGAGTGGCGCGAATGGCTAAGGGGTGACAAGTGGCGCAAAGCCGGGCTTGATTGATAAGAGACTACTGATATAGCTGAGGAGTTCCGCAATATTTTTTTAAGCAACTGACCAAGTGGCTGGGTCAAGGCTGTAAATAAAAAACGGCCCGTAAGGGGCCGTTTGCGAGGGGCGCGCTAGCTTAGCGCTGCCTGCGCTCATGCCATAGCAGATAAACACCCAGCGCCATGCCCATCAGGCAGAGTGAGAGGACATAACGTGCCGGGGCCAGTGGATCGTGCTGTTGCCACAGGGTCACCACCATGGGGGTCAGTCCACCGAAAATGGCATACGACACATTGTAGGAAAACGACAGGCCGGAGAAACGGATGGCTGGCGGGAAGGCGCGCACCATCACATAAGGCACCGCACCGACAATGCCCACGCTCAGCCCGGTCAGTGCGTATAGCGCATACAGCTGGCTGGCGTCATGGGTGACGGTGGTATAGAAATGATGACTGCTCAGCCCCAGCAGCAGGCAGCCCGCAATGAAGGTGAGGCCACTGCCCAGTCGGTCGATGATGCGGCCCGCCAGAATGCAGCCAGCCGTCAGGGCGATAATGGCCAGGCTATTGGCCTTGAGCGTGGTGGTCGCGGCCATGCCGAACTGCTTTTGCAGATAGGTCGGCGTCATCAGGATGACTACTACGATGGCAGCGGACAGCAGCCAGGTCAGCAACATCGATACCATTACCGCTGGCTTGTGCTGTTGCAGTACGGTCTTTAGTGGAAGCGTTTCTGCCAGTGCCTTGCGTGCCTGCATTTCGGCAAAGACCGGTGTTTCTTGCAGCCATTGGCGCAAATACATGGCCAGTAAACCGAATATCCCGCCAATCAGGAAGGGCAGTCGCCATGCCCAGTTGGCAATCTGCGTGGGGCTGAAGCTGCTGTTGATCAGGGTGGCCAGCAAGGAGCCCAGCAAAATTCCTGCGGTCAGTCCGGCGGTCAGGGTGCCGCAAGCGTAGCCGGTGTGGCGGGCGGGGACGTGCTCGGCCACAAATACCCAGGCGCCTGGTACTTCGCCGCCAATGGCTGCGCCTTGCAGAATGCGCAAGGCAAGCAAAGCCAGCGGAGCGGCAATGCCGATGCTGGCATAAGTGGGCAGCATGCCCATTAGCAAAGTGGGGACGGCCATCAGGACAATCGAAAGCGTAAACATGCGCTTGCGGCCCAGCTTGTCACCAAAATGCGCCATCACAATGCCGCCGAGCGGACGAGCCAGATAGCCAGCGGCGAAAATGCCGAAAGTCTGGAATTGGCGTAGCCAGTCGGGAATGTCGGGCGGAAAGAAAAGCTTGCCGATGATCAGGGCAAAAAACACGAAAATGACAAAATCGTAAAACTCCAGTGCGCCCCCCAGTGCGGCCAGTGCCAGGGTGCGGTAATCCTGGCCGTTAAGTGGGCGTGGTGAGCTGTCCTCAAGTGGGTGCAGGGTGGTCATGCATATTCTCTTGGTGGGTGAACAAGGCGGCCGCTCTGTGGCGGCCTGCTGTATGCCTGCGGGCAAGAGAGTGAGAATACGAGATAGGCGGGGTCTGGGCAATGCAATGCATCGCCGTGCAGTGGTAGCTAGTTGCGTGATGTCGGTCGTTTTATTGAATTAATGTATTTATTCGACATTAAATCTCGTGAAAGATGCGCAGAAAGGCTGATGTCATGATTGCTTGTGTTGAGCGGTCGTCACCCGTTGCAGCGAGTTCAGGTGGGATAGACGGTCATCGGCCTCTTGCATTACGCGTGTAAACAGCTCATCCACAGCGGGAATGTCATCAATCAGGCCTTGTACCTGGCCAATCAGCTGCACCCCTTGCTGATGGTTGCCTTCTTCAATGGCAAGGCGGATGGACTCGGTGGCTGCGCCAAACAAAGCCAGTTGGCGCAGCTCTTGCGGCTTCTTCAACATGCCGCCCAATGCCACCTTGAGTACCGGCATGTCCAGCTTGCGTGCAACAGCGCTGGCCTTCCAGGCGGCCATTAGCAGATTCATTGGCTTGCGACAGGCTGCGCGCGCAGTCGGGGTGTCCATCATGCGGCACCACAGGCCATCGAAATTACGTGAATACAAGGTGTCGCTGACGCTGCATTGACGAATCATTTCCTTGCTGGTGGCATGGACCGGGCTTTCGCGAGTCATGGCCAGGCGGCTGCCCATGGCGATGGCATCGGCTCCCAGTGAGAGTGCGGCCAGCAGGCCGGCACCGCTGCCAAAGCCGCCAGTGGCGATGATGGGCAGGCTGCTGACCTTGCGGATAGCAGGAATCAAAACCAGTGAAGTGACCTCGCCACCATGGGCGGCCGCTTCGTGGCCCGTGACCAGCAAACCGTCGACACCGGATTTCTCGGCAGAAATGGCGTGTTTTTCCGTTACCACGGTAGCAATCACCTTGCCACCGTAGGCGTGGGCACGCTCGACAATCCAGTCACCCTTCCCTAGAGAGAAATTAATCACTGGCACTTGTTCTTCCAGTGCCACCGCGCAATTGTCATGTGCGCCGGGCATCATCAAGGTGCAACCAATGCCAAATGGCTTGTCAGTGAGTTCGCGGATGCGGCGGATGGCGGCGCGGGTTTGCGCGGCATTGAGCGGCCCTGTCGCCAGGATGCCCAGTCCCCCGGCATTGGCGGTTGCGGCCACCAGTTCGGGGGTGGCGATGTAGCTCATGCCAGGGCAGACAAGTGGCAGTTGAACGCCAAAAGTTTCGGTAAATCGGGTTTGCATGATGATGGCCGCCGGGTGGTTTACACTATGGCGCTATTGTTCAGGCTTTTTCCGAAAAATTCAAACGGTTGTTTGATTATGTACATGGTATTGATTGGCTGGCTTTATGTAGTGTTGATGCTGGCCGTTGCACAGAACAGTCTGTGGGCAACATTTTCCATCCTGTTCTTCCTGGGTTTTTTGCCCACCCTGTTTATTGCAAGAATGACACGCCGCCGCCTGCGCAAACGCCAGGAATTGGCGCAAGAGCAGGAAAATCAAGGCAAGACGCTTGAGTGAGGCCGGTGTACGGTGCTAGAATCCTGCGTCCTCTGCATTGGGCAGGGGAAACACTACGCACATCCGCGCCAAAGGGTGCCGTCAATGCAAAGCGACGGTTGTCTGCGCGGATGGAGGCTTAACCCTTTAAGGAGTTTTTGCATGTCCACCAACGTTACCATGCGTCAAATGCTTGAGGCCGGTGTTCACTTCGGCCACCAAACCCGTTTCTGGAACCCGAAGATGGCTCAGTACATCTTTGGCAGCCGCAACAAGATCCACATCATCAACCTGGAAAAGACTCTTCCGCTGTTCATCAGCGCCCAGGAATATGTGCGTCGTCTGGCTGCCAACAAGGGTACCGTAATGTTTGTTGGTACCAAGCGTCAGGCGCGTGAGATCGTCCGTGAAGAAGCTGCCCGTGCTGGCATGCCGTTTGTTGATCACCGCTGGCTCGGCGGCATGCTGACCAACTACAAGACCGTGAAGCAGTCCATCAAGCGTCTTGAAGAGAAGCGTGCCATTCTGGAAGGCGCTGATACCGGTTACAACAAGAAAGAACTGTTGGACCTGCAACGCGAAGTTGACAAGCTGGAACGCTCGCTGGGCGGTATCAAGGATATGAAGGGCCTGCCGGATGCCATCTTCGTTATCGACACTGGCTACCAGAAAGGTACCATCGTTGAAGCCAAGAAACTGGGTATTCCGGTAATCGGCGTTGTTGATACCAACAACTCGCCGGATGGCATCGACTACGTGGTTCCGGGTAACGACGACTCCAGCCGTGCCATCCGCCTGTACGCTCGCGGCATCGCCGACGCCGTACTGGAAGGCCGCGCCCAGTCGCTGCAGGAAGTCGTGGCCGCCGCTGAATCGGCCCAGGCTGAGTAAGCAGACTCGAAAGAGGGGCGCAAGCCCCTTTTTTGAGACCTGACTACCCTTACATATCGAATACAGGAGTTACAAATGGCGGAAATCACCGCAAAAATGGTTTCGGATCTGCGCGCTGCTACTGGCCTGGGCATGATGGAATGCAAGAAAGCTCTGGTTGAAGCCGAAGGCGACGCTGCCAAGGCTGAAGAAATCCTGCGCATCAAGTCCGGTAACAAGGCTTCCAAGATGGCTGGCCGTCTGGCTGCCGAAGGTATCATCGGTTCTTACGTTGCCGGCGGCGTTGGTGCCCTGGTTGAAGTGAACTGTGAAACCGACTTTGTTGCCAAAGACCCGACTTTCGTTGCGCTGGCCAATGCCGCTGCACAAGCTGCTGCCACTGCCAACCCGGCTGATGTTGAAGCCCTGTCCGCTGTTGTGATCGACGGCCAGTCCGTTGAAGACATTCGCAAGGCTGCCATCGCCAAGCTGGGCGAAAACATGACTATCCGTCGTTTCGTTCGTTACGAAACCACCGGTACCATCGCCACCTACCTGCACGGTGCCAAGATCGGCGTTATCGTTGACCTGAAGGGTGACGAAGCGCTGGGTCGTGACATCGCCATGCACATCGCTGCTTCCAAGCCGATCTGTGTATCCAAGGATCAGGTTCCGGCCGAAACCCTGGAACAAGAGCGCAAGATCTACACCGCTCAGGCTGCCGAATCCGGCAAGCCGGCCGATATCGTCGCCAAGATGGTTGAAGGCCGCGTCAACAAGTTCCTGGCCGAAGTGACCCTGGTTGGTCAGCCTTTCGTCAAGAACCCGGACGTGACTGTAGAAAAGCTGCTGGCTGAAAAATCTGCTTCCGTAAACGCATTCGCCATGTTTGTTGTTGGCGAAGGTATCGAGAAGAAGGTTGTAGACTATGCTGCTGAAGTGGCTGCTGCTGCCAAGCTGTAAGTCTGACAAGACTGTATGATCGAACGGCACCCTGCCTGCAGGGTGCCGTTTTGCAAACTGAATGCCCCAAACACACCCAACTCGAGGTTACCATGAGCCAAGCTCCTTCCTATAAACGCATTCTGCTCAAGCTGTCCGGTGAGGCCCTGATGGGCGACGATAACTACGGCATCAACCGCTCGACCATCGAGCAGATTGTCGGTCAGATCAAGGAAGTGGTAGAGCTGGGCGTACAGGTTGGTATCGTGATTGGTGGTGGCAACATCTTCCGCGGCGTATCCAGTGCTGCCAGCGGCATGGATCGTGCTACGGCCGACTACATGGGCATGATGGCCACCGTGATGAATGCGCTGGCGCTGAAGGATGCCATGGGGAAGGTTGGCGTGGTGGCGCGTGTGCAGTCCGCCCTTACCATGCAGCAAATTGCCGAGCCCTATGTACGCGGCAAGGCCATGCAATACCTGGAAGAGGGCAAGGTGGTGATTTTTGGTGCCGGCACCGGCAACCCCTTTTTCACCACGGATACCGCAGCAGCACTGCGCGGCATGGAAATGAATGTCGACATCATGCTGAAAGCCACCAAGGTAGATGGCGTGTATACCGACGATCCGAAGAAAAATCCGGATGCTGTGCGTTACCAGACCCTGACCTTTGATGAAGCCATCGGCCGCAACCTGAAGGTGATGGATGCCACCGCCTTCGCGCTGTGCCGCGACCAGCACCTGAACATCAAGGTGTTCAGCATCTTCAAGCAAGGTGCGCTCAAGCGCGTAGTGCTTGGCGAAGATGAAGGCACGCTGGTACACTGCTGAGCTTGATGAATACCAAGGGGCGGAAACGGCTGGAAGCCGCTTTCCGCCTTGTTTTTCAAAGTACCGATTTTTGGAGCAAGCATGATTAATGAAGTCAAGAAATCCGCCGAGCAGAAGATGACCAAGTCTCTAGAGGCGTTCAAGACCGACCTGACCAAAGTACGTACGGGTCGCGCCCATACCGGCATTCTTGATCATGTCATGGTCGACTACTACGGTAGCGACGTGCCGGTAAACCAGGTGGCCAATGTCAGCCTGATTGATGCCCGCACCATTGGCGTACAGGCATGGGAAAAGAATATGGTGGCCAAGATCGAAAAAGCCATTCGCGATTCCGATCTGGGCCTGAATCCGGCGTCCATGGGCGACATCATTCGCGTGCCGATGCCGATGCTGACCGAAGAGCGTCGCCGTGACCTGATCAAGGTGGTGCGTAGCGAGGCTGAAGGCGCGCGCGTTGCTGTACGCAATATTCGTCGCGATGCCAATAATGAATTCAAGAACCTGATCAAGGACAAGGCCATTACCGAGGATGACGAACGCCGCGGTCAGGACGACATCCAGAAAATGACCGACAAGTACATCGCCGAGATCGACAAGGCGCTGGCGGCCAAAGAAGCGGACCTGATGGCGGTATAAAGGAAATAGCCTTGTTTGGAAGCTCCACCAAGGACGTGCCGGAGGTGCGCTGCGTACCCCGGCATATCGCCATCATCATGGATGGCAATGGCCGCTGGGCCAAGAAGCGTTTCCTGCCGCGGGTGGCAGGGCACAAGAAGGGCCTGGACACTGTCCGTGAAATTGTCACCACCTGCAAGGAAATGGGGGTGGAGTACCTGACGCTGTTTGCCTTCTCCACCGAAAACTGGCGTCGTCCGCCGGACGAGGTGAGCTTCCTGATGGACCTGTTCATCCGCGCGCTGGAAAACGAAGTGAGCAAGCTGCATGCCAACAATATCCGTCTGCGGGTGTTGGGTACGCGCGAGCGCTTCAGTCCGGCGCTCGCCGAGCGCATCCAGGCAGCTGAAGACAAAACGGCAGGTAATGACGGGCTGGTGCTCAGCATTGCTGCAGACTATGGTGGCCGCTGGGACGTGCTCAATGCAGTCAACGGCCTGATTGCCGATGGCGTCAGTGAAATCACTGAAGAAAACCTGGCTTCCCGTTTGTCCACTCACTGGGCACCGGAGCCGGATCTGTTCATCCGCACCGGCGGTGAGCAGCGCATCAGCAATTTCCTGTTGTGGCAGCTGGCTTATTCCGAGTTGTATTTCACTGATCTGCTGTGGCCGGATTTCAACCGGGCTGCGCTGGATCAGGCACTGGACTCCTACCGCTCGCGCGAGCGCCGTTTTGGCCGCACCAGCGAGCAGCTGCCCGAACAGCAGCGCAGAAACTGACCCCTCATGCTCAAGACCCGCATACTGACTGCTCTGGTGTTGCTGCCGCTGATGCTGGCGGCATTGTTCCTGTTTCCGGCGGATGGCTGGGCCGCGTTTTCCTGGCTGATCATCCTGTTGGCCCTGTGGGAATATGCCCGCATGACGCCCTTGCGCGGCATGGCCAAGTGGGCGTATCTGGCCTTGAGCACGGCGTTTGCCGCTGTCTCCTGGGGGCGGGGCTGGCATATGCCGCAGGCTGCACATGTGCTTGCACTTGTCTTCTGGTTGCTGGTCATGCCGCTGTGGCTGGCCCGCCGCTGGGCGGTGAAATCCTCCGGCGTGGCAGCCGTGCTCGGCTGGGTGCTGATGCTGCCGGCCTGGTATGGCTTTCTGGAGTGGCGACCGCAGGCTGATGCCAGCCATGCGCTGACCTTACTGGCCGTGATGGGCCTGGTGTGGGTGGCGGATGTCGCCGCTTATTTCTCCGGCAAGGCCTTCGGCAAGCGCAAGCTGGCACCTTCCATCAGTCCCGGCAAAAGCTGGGAAGGCGTGTACGGCGCACTGGTGGGTGTGGCTGTTTATGTGGTCATTGTCAGCCGGCTGGGCTGGATTTCCGTTGGTCTGCCGGTATGGGCGCTGGTATTGCTGGCCTTGCCCTTGACCGCTGTCAGTGTCTGTGGCGATTTGCTGGAATCCTGGTTCAAACGTGCCTCAGGCATCAAGGACAGCAGCAAGCTGCTGCCCGGTCATGGCGGCGTTTATGACCGAATCGATAGTCTCATTGCCGTTCTGGCAGTCAGCAATGCGCTGCGCGTGCTGGGCGGGCTGTAAGCACATCTCATGAAACCTCAAGGCATTGCAGTTCTTGGGGCAACCGGCAGTATCGGCGTCAATACGCTGGATGTGGTTGCCCGTCATCCCGAGCGCTACCGTGTGGTGGCGCTCACGGGTCATCATCAGGTCGACCGTCTGTTTGAGCAGGCCTGCCGTTTTTCTCCCCTTTATGTTGTCGTGGCGGATGCCGCATCTGCCAATGACTTGCAAGGCCGCTTGCATGCGCAGGGCCTGGCTACCGAAGTACTGCATGGCGCGGCTGCGCTGGAGCATGTGGCCAGCCTGCCCGAAGTGGATGTGGTGATGGCCGCCATCGTGGGAGCTGCCGGTTTGCCATCCGCCATGGCGGCGGCGCGCGCGGGCAAGAAGATACTGCTGGCCAACAAGGAATCCCTGGTGGTGGCAGGTCGCCTGTTCATGGAGGCCGTGCGCGAACATGGTGCCACCTTGTTGCCGGTGGATAGCGAGCACAGTGCCATCTTCCAGTCCTTGCCGCATGACTATGCCGGCAATCTGGAAGCCTCCGGCATCCGCAAGATCATCCTTACCGCCTCGGGCGGCCCCTTCCGCCAGCACAGTGCCGAAGCCTTGTTGCACGTCACGGTGGAAGACGCCTGCCGTCACCCTAACTGGGTGATGGGGCGCAAGATTTCCGTGGATTCGGCCAGCCTGATGAACAAGGGGCTGGAAGTGATCGAGGCGCACTGGCTGTTTTCGGCCCCGCCCGAGCAGATTGACGTGGTGGTGCATCCGCAAAGCGTGATTCATTCCATGGTGCAGTACCGTGATGGTTCGGTGATGGCCCAACTGGGCTCGCCTGACATGCGTACCCCGATTGCCTGCGCACTGGCCTGGCCAGAACGTATCGAAGCCGGTGTCAGCTCGCTGGACTTTTTCAGCATGGGCAGCCTGACTTTCGAACAGCCGGATCTGCATCGCTTCCCCTGTCTGGGCCTGGCGTTCGATTCCCTGCGCAGCGGTGGCGATGCCCCTGCGGTGCTCAATGCAGCCAATGAAGTGGCGGTGGCGGCCTTCCTGGAAGGGCGCTTGCGCTTTGTCGATATTGCCGCCGTGGTGCACGCCACGCTGGCGGGTGTCAGCCTGTCACCCAGCACCTCGCTGGCTGCCTTGCTGGACAAGGATGGCGAAGCGCGTCGCTTTGCCATGAACAAGGTGGGTTCATGCTGACATTCCTGGCATTCCTGGCGGCCATTGGTGTACTGGTCACTTTTCACGAACTGGGCCACTACTGGGTGGCGCGTCTGTGCGGAGTGAAAGTCCTGCGTTTCTCGGTAGGCTTTGGCGCGCCGCTCTATACCTTCCGTCGCGGCGATACTGAGTGGGCCATCAGCCCCATTCCGCTGGGCGGTTATGTACGCATGCTGGATGAGCGCGAAATGGATGTCGCGCCGGAAGAGCGTCATCTGGCTTTCAATACCCAGTCGGTTTACAAGCGCATGGCGATTGTAGCGGCTGGTCCGCTGGCTAATCTGGTGCTGGCCGTACTGTTTTACTGGATTGTCATCGCGGGTGGCGTCACGCAGTTGCTGCCGCAAATCGGTACGGTCATCACCCCCAGTCTGGCCGCTACTGCCGGTTTTCAGCCTGGAGATCGAGTGCTGTCGGTCAATGGGCAAAAAGTGGATGACTGGCAAGCGCTGCGACTGGCGCTGGTGGATGCCGTCGGTAGCGGTGATGTGCCGCTGCGCGTGCAGGTGAAGACGGCCCAGTCGGCTACATTGCTGCGCAGTATCGACCCGGCCCAGGCGGATGAAGATACCCTCAAAGCCCTGGAGCAGGGTAATCCCGGTTTCATGCCCATGCGCTACCTGCCCGCCATCGGCGGTCTGGAAGAAGGGGGCGTGGCCGCGCGAGCCGGCCTGAAAACCGGGGACAAACTGATTGCCGTGGATGGCAAGCCCCTGGCCAGCTGGGACGCCTGGGTGCGTCTGGTGCATGAGAGCCCGGGCAAGGAATTGCTGATCCGCATTCAGCGTGATGGCAAGCCGCTGGACATCAAGCTGCGTCCTGCTACCGTGGCCGATGGCGATGTGATGATAGGCCGTATCGGCGCGGCACCGCTCGTGGATGCTGCCTGGATGAAACAGCTGGCATTCACCCACAAGCCTGGCGTTGCTGAAGCTGGTGTGGAAGCCTGGCACAAGATGACTGACACTGCGTGGATGAGTCTGAAGTTTCTGGTGCGTATGGTGATTGGCCAGGCCTCGCTGGATAATCTGTCCGGCCCGCTGACCATCGCCAGCATTGCCGGGCAGACTGCGCGCGAAGGCTGGAGTCCCTACCTGGAATTTCTTGCGCTGATCAGTGTCAGCATCGGGGTGCTTAATCTGTTGCCGATACCTGTGCTGGATGGCGGGCACTTAATGTATTATGTCGCGGAGCTGGTCAAAGGCCGCCCGCTGAGCGAGCGTGCGCAATTGTTTGGACAGAAGATCGGATTCATCCTGCTGGCGTCGCTGATGCTGTTTGCCGTGCTGAACGACATCAGCCGCCTTTTTGGGGGTTAAAACAAACCTATGAAATTGAAATTACTCGCGGCCGCTGTGCTGGGCATGACTACGGCAACAGCTGTTTGGGCTGCGGATCCGTTCGTGATCAAGGATATCCGGGTTGAAGGCCTGCAACGTACCGAAGCCGGTACGGTCTTCAACTACCTGCCGGTCAAGGTGGGCGATACATTCAATGACGAGAAAGCACGTGAGTCCATCAAGAGCCTGTTTGCCACCGGCTTCTTTGATGATGTACGCGTGGAGTCGCGTGATGGCGTGGTGATTGTTGCTGTTGCCGAGCGACCGGTAATTACCCAGCTGAACATCAATGGTGCCAAAGAATTCAGCAAGGATCAGCTCAAAAAGGCCCTGAAGGATAACGGCTTTGCCGAATCCCGCATTTTTGACCAGGCCCTGCTGGACGGCGCAGTGCAGGAACTGAAGCGTCAGTATTACAGCCGTGGCAAGTATGCGGTGGAAATCACTCCGCAGGTCACCAAGCTGGAGCGTAACCGTGTGGCGGTTACCCTGGACATCACCGAAGGGGTGACAGCCCAGATCAAGGACATTCATTTTGTCGGCAACAAGGCATTCAGTCAGGATAAGCTGCTGGATGAAATGACCCTTACTACTGGTGGCTGGCTCTCCTGGATCACCAAGGACAACCAGTACTCCAAGCAAAAGCTGACTGGCGATCTGGAGAAGCTCAAGGCCTTTTACCAGAACCAGGGCTATCTGGAATTCAATATCGAATCCACCCAGGTATCCATCAGCGCCGACAAGCAGCAAATGTTCCTGACGCTGAACATCAATGAAGGCAGCAAGTTTACCGTTGCCGACATCAAGCTGGCCGGTGATCTGAAGGTGCCGGAAGCCGAGCTGCGCAAGCTGATTACCGTCAAGCCCGGCACCGTGTTCGACAATGAAAAGGTGACCGACAGCGTGAAGGCGCTGAGTGACCGTCTGGGCAATGAAGGCTATGCCTTTGCCAACGTCAATGCCTTGCCGGACATCAACCGCGACAAGCAGCAAGTGGGCTTTACTTTCTTCGTGGACCCGGGTCGCAAGACCTATGTACGCCGCGTCAACATTGCCGGTAACACCAAAACCCGCGACGAAGTGGTGCGCCGCGAACTGCGCCAGCTGGAAGGCTCGGTTTACAATGCGGCCAATGTGAAGCGCAGCAAGGACCGTGTCGAGCTGCTGGGCTACTTTGAAGATGTGAACGTGGAAACCCCGGCTGTGGCGGATGCGCCTGATCAGGTGGACATGAACATCTCCCTGAAGGAGCGCGCCACCGGTAGCATTTCCGCCGGGGTGGGCTTTGTGCAAGGCGAGGGCATTCAGCTGTCGGCCAGTATTTCGCAGAGCAATATTTTCGGCTCGGGCAAATACATGTCCTTCGGTATTTCCAATGGCTCGGTCAATAAGTCTGCCACACTGTCGTTTACCGATCCGTACTTCACTGCCGATGGCGTAAGCCTGGGTTACGACCTGTACCACCGCGTTTACAAGCCGTATAACAGCTCGTCCTCCAGCACTACACACTACAAGACCTCCACCGATGGTGCCGCCATGCGCTTTGGTGTGCCGGTGACGGAAACCGACCGTATCAACTTCAGCTTGGGGCTGGAGCAGACCACGGTGGGTACCTGGAGCGACAGTCCCACGCGTTATCTGGACTTCGTCAACAAGTACGGCAGTCGTAACCTTTCACTGATTGGTACCGCCGGCTGGGGGCGTGATACCCGTGACAGCTCGCTGTGGCCGACACGTGGTGCCAACATCAAGGTACAAGCCGATGCAGCCCTGCCGGGCGGCGACCTTGAATGGTACCGTCTGACGCACTCGCAGCAGTGGTTCTTCCCGCTGTCCAAAACCTTCACCTTGATGCTGAACGGTGAAGTTGGTTATGCCAACGGCTATGGCAAGACTTCCACCTTGCCGTTCTTCCAGAACTTCTACCTGGGTGGTCTGGGTTCGGTGCGTGGTTACGATACCAATAGTCTGGGCCCGAAGGATGCCAGCACTGGCGACTATCTGGGCGGTACACGCAAGGCAGTGGCCAACGCGGAAATCCTGTTCCCCTTCCCGGGGATGAAGGACAACAAGTCGGTCCGTGCCAGTGTATTCTTTGACTCCGGTACGGTTTGGGACAGCACCGTCAGTGGTAGCACCCCGAGCAGCGAACTGCGTTACTCCACCGGTGCGGCCGTGACCTGGCTGTCCCCGCTGGGTCCGATGAAGTTCAGTCTGGCCAAAGCCCTGCGCAAGAAGGAAGGCGACAAGTATCAAAGCTTCCAGTTCCAGCTGGGTACCGTCTTCTAAACCGAAAGAGGCCTGAACATGAAATCAACTTTCAAGTGCTTGATTGCCGGGCTGGCCATGGTCAGCCTGCAGGCCTCGGCCGCAGACTTCAAGCTGGGATTCGTCAATATCGAGCGGGTATACCGCGAGGCGGCTCCGGCGATTGCCATCCAGAAGAAACTGGACAAGGAATTCGCCGACCGTCGTGCCGAACTGAAAAAAATGGAAAAGCGTGCCAAGGAGCTGGAAGGCCTGCTGGCCAAGAGCACGCTGTCCATTGACGACCGCAAACGCTACGAGCGCGAATACGCAGGACTGGATCGCGACTATCAGGCCAAGGCCCGCGAGTTGTCGGAAGACTTCAACCAGCGTCGCAACGAAGAGTTTGCCTCGGTGCAGGAGCGCGCCAACCGGGTGTTGCGCCAGATTGCTGATCGCGAACAATACGACCTGATCCTGCAGGATGTGGTTTATGTCAATCCTAAGTACGACCTGACCGGTAAGGTGCTGAAGGAACTGGAAAAATAATCCTGCCTAACTGTTACGGGAGAAGCCGACCCGGGGTCGGCTTTCATTTTTGATGGCGTACACACTTTCTCATATCGTGGCCAGCCTGGGTGGTGTGCTCAAGGGCGAAGACCGCACGGTCGAACGCCTGGCACCACTGGATGTGGCAAGTGCAAGCGATATTACCTTTCTGTCCAATCCCAAATACCGCAAGCAGCTGGACGGATGTGCCGCCGGCGCGGTGATTGTTTCACCCAAGCTGGAAGCAGAGCTGGACCCAGCACGCTCCTGGATTGTGGTGGATGACCCCTATCTGTATTTTGCCAAGGTGGCAACCTTGTTCCACCCGCCCGCACAGCCGCAGCCCGGCATCCATGCCAGTGCGGTGATCGGCGAGGGCGCTGTCATTGCTGCCAGCAGCGAAGTACGCGAACACGTCAGCATCGGGGCCGGTGCGGTGATTGGCGAACGCTGTATCCTGCACCCCGGTGTGGTAATCGGGGCTGGTACGGTATTGGGCGATGACGTGGTGCTTTATCCCAATGTCACGATTTACCATGGCTGTGTGCTGGGCAATCGCGTAGCAGTGCATTCGGGTAGCGTGATCGGAGCGGATGGCTTCGGTCTGGCATGGGCCAAGGATCAGTGGTTCAAGATTCCGCAAACCGGCCGTGCCATTCTGGAAGATGACGTCGAAGTAGGGGCCAACAGCACCATCGACCGTGGCGCACTGGCAGATACCATCATCCGGCGCGGTGCCAAGATCGACAATCTGGTGCAGATTGCCCACAACGTGCAGATTGGCGAGCATACCGCCATCGCCGGTTGTGTCGGCATTGCCGGCAGTACCACTATCGGTGCGTATTGCACGGTGGGCGGGGCTGCCATGTTTGTCGGCCACATCGAAGTGGCTGACAAAACGCATATCGGAGGCGGTACGTTGGTGTCGAAGTCCATTCGCCAGCCAGATACCTATGCTTCGTCCTACCCGCTGCAAACCATGAAGGAATGGCTGGGTAATGCCGTTCATGTAAGACATCTGGACGATCTCGCCAAGCGGATAAAACAACTCGAACGCGAGATCGGCATGCTGAAAGAAAACAAGGACAATACAAATGACTGAACACGCCGTAAACATTGATGTACGTGAAATCATGAAGTGCCTGCCGCACCGCTATCCCTTCTTGCTGGTGGATCGTGTGACCGAAATGGTGCCGGACACCCGCATCAAGGCGCTGAAGAACGTCACCATCAACGAACCCTTCTTTTGCGGCCACTTCGAGCAATACCCGGTCATGCCGGGTGTGCTGATCATCGAAGCGCTGGCACAGGCTGCCGGCATCCTGGCGATCAAGAGCCAGGGCGAGCGCGCGGAAAACGAGCTGTACTTCTTTGTCGGCATCGACAAGGCCCGCTTCAAGCGCCAGGTCGTGCCGGGCGACCAGCTGATCTTCGAAGTAGAGCAAATCACCGTGAAGCGTGGCATCGGCAAATACAATGCCCGTGCGCTGGTGGATGGTCAGGTGGCTTGTGAAGCCGAAATCATGTGTGCCAAACGCGAGGTCTGAGCATGGCCATTCATCCGACAGCGATTGTCGATCCCAAGGCAAAGATTGCCGCTGATGTGGAAATTGGTGCGTATTCCATCATTGGCCCTGATGTATCCATCGATAGCGGTACCTGGGTTGGTCCGCATGTGGTGATTGAAGGCCATACCAGCATTGGCAAGAACAACCGCATTTTCCAGTTCAGCTCGCTGGGTGCCATTCCGCAGGACAAGAAATACGCCGGTGAGCCCACCCGTCTGGAAATCGGCGACAACAACACCATTCGTGAATTCTGTACTTTCAATATCGGTACGGCGCAGGATGTGGGTGTGACCCGTCTGGGCAACAACAACTGGATCATGGCCTACGTGCATCTGGGCCATGACTGCCAGATCGGCAATAACACCATTTTTGCCAATAACGCTACGCTGGGCGGCCATGTGCATATTGGTGACTGGGTGATTCTGGGTGGTTTCACCAGCGTGCACCAGTTTGCCATTATCGGCGATCACGCCATGACGGCTTTTGCCAGCGCGGTGGCGCAGGATGTGCCACCTTATGTCATGGCGCACGGCAACCGCGCGGTGCCTGCCGGCATCAATGCCGAAGGCCTGAAGCGTCGTGGCTTCACCCCGGAGCAAATCCGCCGGGTGCGCAATGCCTACAAGGCCTTGTACCGTCAAGGTTTGCAGTATGACGCCGCCAAGGAAGCCATCCTGGCAGAAGCGCAGCAAGGCCATGTCGAGCTGGAGCCGTTCACCCGCTTCTTTGCCCAGTCCGAGCGAGGCATCATCCGCTAACCATGTCTGAACCCTTGTTCAAGCGTAAAGGCGCGCTCAAGGTGGCCATGGTGGCTGGCGAGGCCTCCGGCGACCTGCTGGCGGCCCACCTGATGGAAGCCTTGCAGGCAAGACACGCCGATATCGAATTTGCCGGTATCGGTGGCCCGCGCATGGAAGCGCGGGGTTTTGTCAGCCACGCGCCACAAAGCCGGCTGGCAGTGATGGGTTATGCCGAAGTGCTCAAGCGCCTGCCGGAACTGCTGCGTATCCGCCGCACCCTACGTGACAGACTGCTGGCTGAAAAGCCGGATGTCTTTATTGGCGTGGATGCGCCGGACTTCAATCTGGCGCTGGAAGCCGCGCTGAAGAAGCAGGGCATTGCCACCATCCATTACGTCAGTCCGTCGGTATGGGCATGGCGGCTGGAGCGCATCTACAAGATAGGCCGTGCGGTCAATCGTGTGCTGTGCCTGTTTCCGATGGAACCAGCCTTGTATCAGCAGGCCAAGGTACGGGCGGATTTTGTCGGCCATCCGCTGGCCAGCGTTATACCGCTGGTGCCGGATCAGCTGGCTATGCGCGAGCAGCTGGGTTTGCCACGTCAAGGGCCCATTTTCACCCTGATGCCGGGCAGCCGCAAAAGCGAGCTGGAATTCATGGCGCCGCTATATATCGAAGTGGCCCGTGAACTGTTGCGCGATTATCCGGACGCCACCTTCCTGGTGCCGCTGGCTACCCGCGCCACCATGGATCAGTTCGAGCAGTTGCTAACCCGTCACAAGGCCTGGGACTTGCCGCTGCGCAAGCTGTTTGGTCATGCCCAGATGGCAATGATTGCCAGCGATGTGGTGCTGGTCACCAGCGGCACCGCCACGCTGGAAGTGGCACTCACCAAGCGTCCGATGGTGATCAGCTACAAGCTGTCCTGGCTAACCTACCTGCTGGTGAAGCGCAAGATCAAGCTGCCTTACGTTGGCTTGCCCAATATCCTGTGCGGGCGCTTTGTGGTGCCGGAACTGCTGCAAAAGGACGCCACAGTAGAAAAACTGACGGCGGAAGTGAAGCGGCTGTACGAAGACAAGGATGCCCGGGCCGAGATGGTGCAGACGTTTACCGATCTGCATCAGTCACTGTTGGCTGATACGGCCGGACTGGCCGCCACGGCGGTATTGCAGGAAGCCGGATGTCAGGCGGACCCAGCATGAGCACCGAGCTGATGGCCGGTGTGGACGAGGCCGGTCGTGGTCCCTTGGCCGGTGCGGTATTTGCCGCTGCGGTCATTCTGGACCCGGCTCGCCCCATTGCCGGGCTGGCAGACTCTAAAGTGCTGAGCGAAGCGCGGCGCGATGCGCTGGCGGTGCAAATCAAACAGGATGCCCTGGCCTGGTGCATTGCCAGCGCCAGCGTCGAGGAAATCGACAAGATCAACATCCTGCAAGCCACCATGCTGGCCATGAGCCGCGCGGTGGCCGGGCTTGCGGTGACACCCGACAAGGTGTTGATTGACGGTAACCGCGTACCCAAGCAGATTACGCTGCCTGCCGAAGCCATCGTCAAGGGCGATGCCAAGGTGCAGGCCATTTCTGCGGCCTCCATTCTTGCCAAGACGGCGCGGGATGCCGAACTGATTGCGCTGGATGCCTTGCACCCGCAATACGGCTTTGCCCGCCACAAGGGCTATCCCACCGCCGAACACCTGGCAGCGCTGGAGCAGCATGGTGCGCTGGCCGAGCATCGCAAATCCTTTGGCCCGGTCAAAGCCTGGCTGGCACGTCAGCAAGGCCAGTTGTTCTAGGCGCTAAGCCCATGACTGAACTGGCCAAAACCTGCTTTCCCCCAGTGGTGGATGCACGCACCCGACTGCTGATTCTGGGCTCGCTGCCCGGTGATGCCTCGCTACAAGCAGCGCAGTACTACGCCCATCCGCGCAATCAGTTCTGGCGCTTGCTGGAACAGGTACTGCAACAACCCCTGATGGCATTGCCCTATGCCCAGCGCCTCGCTTGCCTGCAAGCGCGCGGTGTCGGCCTGTGGGATGTGGTGGCCCAGGCGCAGCGGCAGGGCAGTCTGGATACGGCCATTCGCGCAGCCAGTCACAACGACCTCACCACCTTGTGCAAGGACCTGCCACAGTTACAGGCACTTGCCTTCAATGGCGCAACGGCAGCGCGCATCGGCAGCAAACAGCTGCTTGGCGATGCCAGCTTGTTGCGGCTATTGACCCTGCCATCCTCCAGTCCCGCCCATACCATGCCCTTTGAGCAGAAACTGACGCAGTGGCTGCAGCTGCGACACGTGCTGCTCCCTGACTGAAACCAGTGGGCTGGTGTGCCTGACGCAGGTTTTGCTTGAAGTCTGTGCTTTGCTGTGGTGTTCTGTGCCATCTGGCCAAGCCGCCTGCCTTATCTGCTACAGGAGCATCCATGCGTACCGAACACCACCCGTTACTATCCCCCAGTCTGGGCACCCAGCGCAGCATCACCAGCTTTCACTTCGGGCCGACAGGTGGCAGTGGCGGCTGGCCGCGCAAGGTGTATATCCAGGCCAGCCTGCACGCTGGAGAGATTCCGGGCATGCTGGTGGCCCACCTGTTGCGCCAGCAATTTGCCGATCTGGAAGCGCGCGGGCTGTTGCAGGCGGAAATCGTGCTGGTGCCGGTAGCCAATCCCATCGGTCTGGCCCAGCAGCTGCATTACCAGCCACAGGGCCGGTTTGATCTGGCCAGCGGGGAAAACTTCAACCGTCTGTACAGCGAACCCTCTGCGCAAGTCATTCCGCAACTGCGTGAACAACTGACGCAGGATGTCGGTACCAATCGCAGCCTCATCCGTCAGGCCTTGCGTGCAGCCATTGCTGGTGCGCCGGTACACACCGAACTGCAAAGCCTGCGGCAGACCTTGCACCTGCTGGCGCTGGATGCCGACCTGGTGCTGGACCTGCACTGCGACTTTGCCGGAGAAGTGCATATCTACTCGCACAGCGAACATTGGCCGCTGGTGGAAGACCTGGCCGCACATCTGCAGTGCGGGGCTTCGCTACTGGCTGATGAATATGGCGTGATGCCGTTTGATGAAGCCATCTTCCTGCCCTGGGCCCGGATCCGTGCCGCCTTGCCGCAGTTTCCGGTGCCGTTTGACAGCGTGGCTGTCACCGTCGAGCTGCGTGGTGAAGGTGATGTCGATTACCGCCTGGCCGGGCAGGACAGCCAGGCCATCCTGCATTATCTGACCGGTCGGGGCGTGATTGCCGGTGAGCCAGTCGCACCTGCACCCTTGCCATACCCGGCAACCCCGCTGTCCGGCTCTGAAACCCTGATCGCCCCGCATGCCGGTGTGATCGTGATGCGGGCCGAACTGGGCAGTGTGGTGACAGCAGGCGATGCCATTGCCGATGTGATCGACCCGATCGCCGGCACCACCACCACGCTGCACGCCACAACGGACGGTATGTTCTATGTGTTTGCCCGCCATCCCTATGTGGTACGCGGTGGCACGGTAGCCAAGATAGCTGGTCGGCATCCGCTGGGCGAGCGTAATTTGCTGGGAGCATGAACTAGTTTCTCTGGTCGGCGAAGGCAAGCCCAAGTGGCTGCATTGTCGTGTTTTCCGTACCAAGGCATGGCTGCTTGATGCCGCACATGCCCGAAAACTTGCAGTTTGCTGCTGCTTGCACTGATATTGATAGTGTCTGGCATCCAGCAAGAGAGGAGGGTAAGCATGAGTCGTTATTGCATCTGGTTTGTCACCCCGGACGACACGGTCATGCGGCGTGCCGAGGTGGCGATCAACGGCAGCATCCATTGTCATCAGGTACTGGAGGAAATCGAGGCCCAGCTGGCGCTGGATTGCGGCCTCAGTCAGGTGATGATTGTGGATTGGAAGCGCTTCGAACAAATAGAAGCCCAAAACACGCCATTGGCGCGTGCGGTGGCTTGAGTCGGCAAGGAACTGCTTATGCCTTAGGAGTGAGCAGTTCTAGTTCATCAGAGGGAAGAAACGGGATTGGCCTGCATGCTATCATGCGGCCCAATCCTTTTTTGTCGGATACTGCCATCATGTTCGTGCTGGGCGTTGCAGGCTATTCAGGCAGTGGCAAAACCACCTTGCTGGAAAAACTCATCCCGCTGCTGTGTGCGACAGGGGTAGATGTCGCCGTGATCAAGCATACTCATCACGATGTGGACTGGGATCAGCCCGGCAAGGACAGCTGGCGTCACCGCCAGGCAGGAGCCAGTCAGGTGTTGCTGGCTGGTTCCAGGCGTCGTCTGCTGGTGCAAACCATGCCGCAGGGCAATGATGCACCACTGGCCGAGCATGTGGCGGCTTTGCGGCCATGTGATCTGGTATTGGCCGAAGGCTTCAAGCGTGAGCCCATTGCCAAGCTGGAAGTCTATGACCCGGCACTGGGAGCTCCCCCTTTGTACATGCAGGACCCGGCCGTGCTCGCGGTGGTGACGGATGCAGGTCAAGCAGAGCTGCCACCCACCGCTTTACCCCGCTTCGGGCGGGATGATGTCGACACTATTGCCCGTTTCATTCTTGCCTTACTGGAAAAACATCAAAATGCTCACCGTTGATCAGGCCCGCGACTGGTTGTTGCAACGTGCCCAGCCCGTACGTGCCACCGAAACCCTTCCGTTGTTGCAAGCAATGGGCCGCATTCTGGCCGAGCCGGTACAGGCCGGTCTTGACGTGCCGCCGCAGGATAATAGCGCCATGGATGGCTACGCCCTGCAGTGTGCAGATGGCAATGGCCCGCTGCCGGTAGCGCAGCGTATTCCCGCCGGTACCCAGCCACAGCCTTTGCAAGCAGGAACGGCGGCGCGCATCTTTACCGGTGCGCCCATCCCGGCAGGAGCCGATGCGGTAGTGATGCAGGAGATGGCCCAGCTGCAGGCTGATGGCCAGGTGCTGTTCAGCCAGCCAGTGAAGCCGGGCCAGAATATCCGCCGCGCAGGCGAAGATATCAAGAGTGGCGCCACTGTGCTGTCGGCCGGACAGTTGTTGGGTGCGGCAGACCTGGGCCTGGCTGCGTCGATTGGTGTTGCCGCGCTGACGGTGTTCCGGCCCTTGCGGGTGGCGGTGTTCTTTACCGGTGATGAGCTGACCGAGCCGGGCCAGCCGCTGCAAGCGGGACAGATTTATAACTCCAACCGTTATTGGCTGGTGCCGGAACTGATGCGTCTGGGCTGCGAAGTGACCGATCTTGGCATCGTGCCCGATTCACTCAGTCGCACCCGGGAAATCCTGCAGGATGCCGCTGCTGTGGCCGATGTCATCATGACATGCGGTGGGGTGTCGGTTGGTGAGGAGGATCACGTCAAGGCGGCGGTGGAGGCGGAGGGCAGTCTGGATTTGTGGAAGATTGCCATCAAGCCGGGTAAGCCGCTGGCCAGTGGCAAGGTAGGGCAGGCCGGGTTTATTGGTTTGCCGGGTAATCCTGTCTCCGGCTTTGTCACCTATCAGGTGCTGGTGAAGCCCTATCTGCAGCGGTGTGCCGGTTTGCGGCAGGACGAGGTGCAGCCGGCGGCGCAATATCCTGCAGGCTTTGCCTGGGAGCGTCCGGATGCAAAGCGCGAGGAATTCCTGCGGGTGAAACTGGTGCAGCAAGATGGACAGTGGCAATTGCAGCGTTATCCCAACCAGGGTTCCGGTGTGCTGACCTCCTGTGCCTGGGCCGATGGCCTGGTACGGCTGGCCGCCGGTCAGCAGGTACAGCCCGGCGACATGCTGGCCCTGTTATCCATTTCAGCCTGAACATGCCGACCCTGCATTTTGTCGATGGTGCCGGGCAGCTAATAGCCGTGGTAGAAGCACAGCCCGGCGATTTGCTGCTGGATGTCGCCCGCCTGGCGGATGTGCCATTGCACTGGCGCTGCGGGCAGGGCACTTGCGGTACCTGCAAGGTGGCCATCCGCCATGCTGGTCCGGAACGCGCGGTCAGCTTGTCACGCAAGGAGCGCAATGTGCTGTTACGCGCCGGTTTGATCGATGCAGCACAAGCTGCGCAGGAAATCTGGGCGGATGTCTCCGCTGGCTGGCGGCTGGCCTGCCATGTGCCGGTGGCAGAGCAGGACTGGCAGGTGGTTTGCCCGCAGGACTGAGCACGAGATTGAAGGCCAAAAACAAAGCCACGATCACAATCGTGGCTTTGTTCTTTTACCAATGGCGGCGCATGTCAGCTGGATGCCGGACTGACCACATTGCGCCCGGAGCGCTTGGCAATATACAGCGCACCGTCGGCCTCCTCGTAAATGCGCTGGGCGGTGTCGTCGGCCTGTGGAATGCGTGCGGCCACACCTATGCTGCATGTCACCTTGTGCAGCGGGCTGCCATCGTGCGGCAGGTCCAGGTCTTCCAGCCGCTGGCGGAATGTTTCTGCCGCTTCCACGGCGTCCTGCATGCCGGTGCCGGGCATCAGCACGCCGAACTCTTCCCCACCCAGACGGGCCGGTAGCATGCCTTTATGCTTGAACGTGTCTTGCAGCACATGCGCTACCCGTTTGAGGACCATGTCCCCCGCATAGTGCCCGTACTGGTCGTTGTATAGCTTGAAGTGATCAATATCCAGCAGGATGAATGCCAGTGGCTGACTGGCATTGCGCTGACGATCAATCGCCGGGATGAATACTTCGTCAAAATGACGACGGTTGGCCAGTTGCGTCAAGCCATCGGTGGTGGCCAGCGTTTGCAGGCTGGCCTGACGTTCGATGAAGCGGGCAAAACCGCAGGCCAGCAGTACCAGCATGCTGCTGACCGGAGCAAACCAGTATTGCGCTAGCGCCAGACCGGCAATGCTGATCAGGGCGGGTACCAGGCTTGCTGCCGCGTAGGTCTGCAAAGCATTGCGGCGGCGGCCCCAGGGGGAAAGCAGATAGTCCAGCCCCAGGACCAGCAGCAGGCTGAACAGGGCTTGCTGGGTCAGGGTAAGGGGATGGATCAGTTTCCCGTCCTGCAAGCCACGCAGCAGATAAGCGTTGATCACCACCCCGGGCATGCTGCCGGCTCCGGCAGACAAGGGGGTGGTATGCATGTCGCCCAACCCGGCGGCAGTGACGCCGATCAACACGATGCGGTTACGGAATAGTTCCGGGGCGGTGTTGGCCAGCGCATCGATATAAGACAGTCGCTGGAATGGTTCGGCGCCTTTGCCGTAAGGCACCATGATCTCGTCGCTGCGTACCCAGGGTTCGTCACTGCTATGTACCTGCATGGCAGCATTGCTGCCAGCCTTGCCCTGGGCGACGTCCAGCACCGCACGGGCAAAAGCAGGGTGGTCGGCGCTCCCCAGCCCGGCATGCAAATAGCCACGACGCACAATGCCATCACTGTCACGTTCGAAATCGGTATGCCCCAGACGGTTGGAGGCCGCCGCAAACAGGGGGAGTGGGCGGGTTTCCGTCAGTGTGCCACCGCTGTTTTCCGGAAACACCGGACTCACCACCTTGCCGTTGTCACGCATGGCGCGGGCCAGTGCCAGGTCCGGTTTGCTGCTGCTGAGTGTGCTTTCCGCCAGGGCAATGTCCAGTCCGATCGCACGGGCGGATTGCAGCTGGCGGATCAGGTGGGCGTGCAGCTCGCGCGGCCATGGCCAGTTGCCCATTTCCGCCAGGCTGCGGTCGTCCACTTCAATCAGTATGGGGTCGTCCGGCGCTTTGCTCAGCGGGCGCTGACTGATTGCAACATCATAAAACCAGTTGTCCAGTCGTTGCAGTGCCCCGCTGAGTACCAATAGCAAAACAACTGCTCCGGCCAGTAGCGGGAGCAGTTGTTGCCATGGCGGCCTGCGGGCAGGCGGCGTGCTGGGGTCAACAGGCATGGTTAGTGTATCTGGATGATTTCGTTGGCCTCAATGGCGTGGTAGTCCGCCTCACCATGGATTTCCAGGCGTGCCAGGAACTGTCCTTTGGGAAGTTGGGACAGCGGCCACGTCGGCTGATTGGTGGTGTTGCGGTAAATCACGGTCTGGCGGTCGGCCTGGGCCAGCAGGGTGAGAGTATAACGCGCGTTCTTCACTGGATAATGCCGTGCCAACAAGGCGGGCACCGTCTGGTTCAGGGAAGAGAACAAACTCTTGGCCAGCACGGACTGGGTCTCGCTGTAGGGGCCGGGCTGGCCTCGTGCGTCCACATGCGCCACGCGCCAATACCATTGACCGCTATCCGGCAGGGACAGCTTGCTCTGCGTGGTGGTCAGCAGCAGGCTTTGGCTGATCTGGCTGAAATCGGGCTGGCGTGACAGCTGCCATTGCACCGGATGTTCCGGGCTGGCCGTGGTGTTCAGGCTGAGAGTCTGGCCACGGATTTCTTGCGGGCCGGCGCTTGCCAGCAGCAAGGGGGGTGTCGGATAGGCCTTGAGTTCGAATGTTTTGCTGCTGTCATAGCCTTCCAGGCCGTGGGCATTCCTTGCCCGTGCCGCCAGCTGGTATTGACCATTAGCTGGCAAGGCCGGGTAAAACTGTGGCCCGTTCACCGTGCGCTCGGACAGCTGCTGACCTGCAGCGCCCGGACCGTTGATCTTGACCCGATAGGACACGGCCTGTTGGTCGGCTGTCCACTGCAGCAGCGGCGGATTGAAACTGCTTTGGGCCGGCAGCGGGCTCAGGTCCGGCGCAGCGGGCAGTGCTTCCGGCGTGGTCGGTTTGGCGCCTTGCTGGGTTGTGGTGCCGAATCCTGCTTGCACATCTACCTTGCCACCTTGCTGGCCACCCACATTCACCTTGCCGCGCAGCACTTCGGTGGCGGTGCTGTCGGTTGACTCGGCGCTGACGCGGAACTCGGTGCCGCGCACGGTAGTAACGGCAGACGGCGTGCGGATCTGGTAGCGACCGGGCATCAGGATGTTGGGAATCACCGAACTGCCGGCATTGCCTTTTTCCAGGCGGATTTCGGTTTTGGCCGAACCGGTGCTGGGGTAGTAGATTTCGGTCTGCAGCTGGGCGCTGGAATTGGCACCCATTTGCAGGGTGGAGCCGTCTTCAAAGCGCAGCTTGAGCATGGCGTCGTTGCCGGTCTGGAACTTCACGCCCTTGGGATAGCGCGTTTCCTTGTTGATTGGCAGCGGCTGGTTCTTGCTGTCTTGCGCTGTCACGTCGCCGGAGTATTCCTCGATACGGGCGCTGGAGGGCTGCTGCTTGACCCACGGATACGGCACGCGGACACGGCTGCCGGGTGTCAGCCGGTACGGGTCGGCAATATGATTGAGTTTTTGCAGGCGGGGAACATAGGCGGGGGATGCCAGATGCTGGTCGGCCAGTGACCACAGCGAGTCACCGGGTTTGACCTGATACTCCCAGTAGGCACTGTCGATGCCGGAGGCGGCATGGGCTTGCATACAGAGCGCGATCAGGCCGGAAAGCAGAATGATTCTCATAAATACGGTCGGGAAATGGCACGCAAAACGCAGAATATCTGCATAGTAAGCCCCTGACGAGGGATTGCAACCAAGCGCGGCGGCTTTTTTTTATTTTTTTGGAATTATTAAAAAAAAAGGGCCAATCAATAAGAATTGGCCCTGAAAGTCGGCACTGCACGGAGCAGATGAAGAAATGCCGTTCACTTAACTGGTGCGCAGACGCTCGCTGCGGCCTCGCAACCATTCCAGCGTCAACAGCAGCAGGATGGAGAAGCCGATCAGCAGGGTGGCAGCCGCTGCAATGGTGGGACTCAGGTTTTCGCGGATGCCGCTGAACATCTGGCGCGGCAGGGTGGCCTGTTCCGGGCCGGCCAGGAACAGCGTCACCACCACTTCGTCGAAAGACGTGGCAAAGGCAAACAGTGCACCGGAAATCACCCCCGGCGCAATCAGCGGCAGCGTGATGCGGAAGAAGGTGGTGATGGGTGAAGCACCCAGATTGGCTGCCGCACGGGTCAGGTTGTGGTTATAGCCTTGCAGGGTGGCAGTCACCGTGATGATGACAAAGGGAACGCCCAGTGCAGCGTGTTCCAGAATCAGCGTGGTGTAGCTGTTGTCCATGCCTAGCGGGGCAAAGAACAGGTAGCTGGCCACACCGACAATCACCACCGGCACCACCATGGGCGAAATCAGCAGGAACATGATGATGCCCTTGCCACGGAACTCGCCACGGGTGAGGCCGATGGAAGCCAGGGTGCCCAGTACCATGGCCAGCACGGTGGCGGCCGGGGCCACGATCATGCTGTTTTGCAAGGAGCGGATCCACTCCGGTGCGCTGAACAGGTCCTGATACCAGCGGAAGGAGAAGCCGGTCAGCGGGTACACCAGGAAAGAGCCTTCATTGAAGGACAGCGGAATGATCACCAGTACCGGCAGGATCAGGAACAACAGGGTCAGGCCGCTGGTAATGCGCAGAACGTAGTGCCACACCTTTTCGATGGGCGACATGGTCGGGTTCAGCATGGTTATGTCTCCGTGAAGGGTGAGGGTTAGCCCAGGCGCAGGCTCTTGGCGCCTACCAGCCAGTTGTAAACGATGTACAGGATCATGGTGGCGGCCAGCAGCAGGCCGCCCAGTGCGGTTGCCATGCCCCAGTTGATCGAGGTGTTGGTGTAGAAGGCCACGAAGTAGCTCACCATCTGGTCGTTCGGGCTGCCCAGCAGCGCCGGGGTGATGTAGTAGCCGATGGACAGGATGAACACCAGCAGCGCACCGGCACTGATACCGGCCACGGTCTGCGGGAAGTACACGCGCCAGAAGCTGGCAAACGGGTGGCAGCCCAGCGAGATGGCGGCCTTCATATAGCTTGGCGAGATGCCTTTCATCACGCTGTAGATGGGCAGGATCATGAAGGGCAGCAGAATGTGCACCATGGAGATGTACACGCCGGTGCGGTTGAACACCAGTTGCAGCGGGTGGTCGATCAGGCCCAGCCATTGCATGGTGGAGTTGATCAGGCCACCGGATTGCAGCAGTACGATCCAGGCGGCAACGCGCACCAGAACAGAAGTCCAGAACGGCAGCAGTACCAGAATCATCAGCAGGTTGCTGGTGCGGGTGGGCAGGTTCACCAAGAGGTAAGCCAGCGGGTAAGCCAGGGCCAGGGCGATGGCAGTGACTACCAGGCTCATCCAGAAGGTACGGGTGAAAATGTCCAGATAAATGGCCTGGTCCGGTGAGGAGCGGCTGATTTCGCCCAGGTCGTCCACGCGGTGGTCCATGGCGGCCAGCAGGTAGAACGGGGTCTGGGTGCTGGTGTTACGGCGGATGGCCTGCCAGTAGGCCGGGTCACCCCAGCGCTCGTCCAGATTGGTCAGCGCTTCCTTGTAGGATTTCGGGGCCGGGTCCATCGGCAGGGCGCGGGCGGTTTTGTTCAGCAGGCTGCGGTAGCCGGCTACTTCCATATTCAGGCGTTTGCCCAGATCGCCCAGTTTCTGGTCGTCATGCGCTTGCTGGATGTCTTGTGCCGCCGCGGCATATACCGCTTCGGGCGGCAGGGCGCGGCCGCTCCAGCTGGAAATGGCCTTGACCGTGTGCGGCATGGCGTCAACCACTTCGGGGTTGTTGACGCTCTTGAACAAGAGGCTGGTAATGGGCAGCACGAATACCAGCAGGATAAACAGCACCAGCGGCAGAATCAGCAGCTGCGATTTCAGCTTGTTCATGCGCTCGGCGCGGGCCAGCTTCTGTTTCAGCGAACGGCCGGCCTCCGGCAGGGTGGCTGCGACAGCGGTGGTGGGTGCAGAGGAAGCGGTCATTCTTCCGGCTCCGGATCAGGTAAGGGGTGAAACCCCCTGGGGATGAACCCCCGAGGGGGCGGACCTGCTACCGGCAGACATCACCGGCAGCAGTCATGCGTGTTGCAGCTGCTTATTTGGCAGCCCAGGCGTTGAAGCGTTGTTCCAGCGATTCGCCGTAGTCAGCCCAGAAAGCCACATCCACGGCTACGCCGCTCTTGATGTTCTGCGGGGCGGTCGGCAGGTCGGCAACCAGCTGCTTGTCCAAGAGCGGTACGGCTTTCTTGTTGGTCGGGCCGTAAGCGATGTTCTGCGAGTACACCTTCTGGTTTTCCGGCTTGCTGGCGAAAGCGATGAACTTCAACGCAGCGTCCTTGTTCGGGGAACCCTTCGGAATGGCCCAAGAGTCGAAGTCATACATGCCGCCGTTCCAGACGATCTTCAGGTTCTTGCCTTCCTTCTGGGTGTTGGCGATACGGCCGTTGTAGGCCGAGCTCATCACCACGTCGCCGGATACCAGGTACTGCGGCGGTTGTGCGCCGGCTTCCCACCACTGGATGTTCGGCTTCAGCTGGTCCAGCTTCTTGAAGGCGCGATCAACACCAGCCGGGGTGGCCAGAACCTTGTACACGTCTTTCGGTGCCACGCCGTCAGCCATCAGGGCCACTTCCAGGGTGTACTTGGCACCCTTGCGCATGCCGCGCTTGCCCGGGAATTTCTTCACGTCCCAGAAATCTTTCCAGCTGGTCGGGCCAACCTTCAGCTTGTCGGCGTTGTAGGCCAGTACGGTGGACCATACGAAGATGCCCACGCCGCAGGACTGGGCGGCGCCCTGTACGAAATCAGCCTTGTTGCCGATCTTGCTGTAGTCCAGCTTTTCGAACATGCCTTCGTCACAGCCGCGAGCCAGTTCCGGGGACTCTACTTCCAGTACGTCCCAGGACACGCTCTTGGTGTCGACCATGGCTTTGACCTTGGCCATTTCGCCGTTGTATTCGCCGCCAACCACCTTGATGCCGGTGGCCTTGGTGAACGGAGCGTAGTAGGCCTTTTCCTGGGCTGCCTTGTTGGCACCGCCAAAGGAAATCACGGTCAGGTCAGCGGCTTGGGCAGCCTGAGCGCAACAAGCGGCCACAACCGCCAGCGAAAGAGCTTTCATGCATTTCTTCATTTGATAGTTCTCCATATTGTTTTGGGACTACAACTACACGCACTCACTCGCACGCACTCATTCAGCCAGTTCGACAGGATCGAGCGCTCTTACGTGTTCTACATTCCAGCCCAGCGAAATCACGTCGCCCACGGACAGTTTCGGGTCCAGGGTGGCGATGGGCTGTTTGACGATGAAACTGGAATTGCCGCAGGCTTCCAGGCGGATACGCACATGGTCACCCAGGTAAATGAATTCGCGGATACGGCCGGAGAAGCGGTTTTGCTCCTGCTGCACGTTCAGATTGATGCGTTCCGGACGGATGGACAGCGAAACAGGCGCGCCGGGCGCGGCATCGTGAATGGCCATGGCTTCCACCCGCTCGCCGTTTTCCAGGCCCACGGTACAGCGCTCGCCTTCGCGGCTGAGCAGCTTGCCGTGCAGGCGGTTGTTTTCGCCGATGAAGTTGGCCACAAAGGTGTTGCGCGGGTGTTCGTACAGGTTTTGCGGGCTGTCGATCTGCTGGATTTCACCCTGATGGAACACGGCCACGCGGTCGGACATGGTCAGCGCTTCGCTCTGGTCGTGGGTCACGTACACCACGGTCACACCCAGACGTTCGTGCAGATGCTTGATTTCCATCTGCATGTGTTCGCGCAGCTGCTTGTCCAGGGCACCCAGAGGTTCGTCCATCAGCACCAGTTGCGGTTCGAATACCAGGGCGCGGGCCAGGGCCACACGCTGTTGCTGGCCGCCGGACATCTGGCCTGGATAGCGGTTGGCAAACTTGTCCAGCTGCACCATGGACAGCGCGCGCTTCACGCGCTCGGTGACGTCGGTCTTGTCCATGCCGCGAACCTTGAGCGGGAAGGCCAGGTTTTCGGCCACGGTCATGTGCGGGAACAGTGCGTAGTTCTGGAACACCATGCCGATGTCGCGCTTGTGCGGCGGTACGCGGTTGAGCGAGCGATCACCCAGCATGATTTCACCGGCAGTCGGGGTCTCGAAACCGGCCAGCATCATCAGGCTGGTGGTCTTGCCGGAGCCGGAAGGTCCCAACAGGGTAAGGAATTCGCCTTTGCGAATGTCCAGGTTCAGATCCTTGACGATCAGGGTCTCGCCGTCGTAGCTCTTTTGTACGTTCTTGAAGCGGACCAGGATGTCGCTTGCACTCGTTTCAGCCATGACCACTCCTGTTGTTTAAATGGTGATGACTGAATTGTAAAAACCGGATGACAGCAGGAATATCGGCCAGCGGCGGATTTTGCTGTCAGGATATTTGCTGACGGCGTGTAGGGCGATTCCTACAAGACGTCAGCATTGACTCTGCTGCATTGCGGCATCAGACGGCACTCAGCAACTGTTGCAGGCTGCCATACAAGGCAGTGGCATCCACCGGTTTGTGCAGCAGTACCGCGCCGCTGGATTGTGCCTCGCGCAGGCGGTTGGGCGCGGTGTCGCCGGTCATAATGATGGAGGGCAGGGGGCGACCCAGCTGCTGGTAGATTTGCTTGAGCACTTGCTGGCCAGTCTGGTTGCCACGCAGCCGGTAATCGGCAATCACCACCTGCGGCTGGAAGCTGTCCAGGCAAGCCAGTGCTTCGCTGCCGCCTTCTACCGTCAGCGTGCGACAGCCCCAACATTCCAGCAGCGCTTCCATGGCCGAGCGCACTGCGTAATCGTCATCAATCACCAGCACCGGCACAGCGTGCAAGGGGTGTTGGCTTGCCGGGGTGCCTATGGTTTCTTCCTGGGTGACCGGGCCGGCAAGCCGCGGCATGGTCAGGCGGAACACCGAACCGCGCCCAGGGCGGGATTGCAGCCCGACCGTCAGCCCCATGGTGTTGGCCAGGCCACGCACGATGGCCAGGCCCAGGCCTAATCCCTTGCGACGGTCGCGCTCCGGGTTGCCCAACTGGTGAAATTCGCGGAACACCTCTTGTTGCTGGGCTGCCGGAATGCCGATGCCGGTATCCCATACTTCGATCAGCACATGCTCGCGACGCTGACGACAAGCCACCAGGATGCCGCCCTGATGGGTGTAGTTGATGGCATTGCTGATCAGATTACGCAGAATCAGCTCCAGCAGGCTGGGGTCGGTATACACCTGTACCGTGCTTTCCCTTACCCGGAACACCAGGTTTTTGCCATTGGCCAGCGGGGCGAATTCGCATTCCAGCTTGTACAACATGCTTTGCAAGGGTACCTGGCGTGGCCGCGCCTCAATCACACCGGCTTCCAGTTTGGAGAAGTCCAGCAGGGTGTCCAGCATTTCGCAGGCGGCCGATGCCGATGCCTCTATATGTTCCAGCAGCTCTTGCTGGCGCAGGTCCAGCGCGGTGGTTTTCAGCGTGGCCAGAAACAGGCCCAGCGCATGCATGGGCTGACGCAAGTCGTGACTGGCCGAGGCCAGGAATACCAGCTTGGCGCGATTGGCTTCTTCTGCCTCGTGCAAAGCCTGTGCGGCGCGGCCGGTTTGCTCGCGCAACTGGTCCACCAGCTCGCGGTTTTCAAAGCGCAGCTCGATGGAGCGGCGTGCCACGCGGGCGTAGTTCAGCGCAAACACCAGCAACACCACCAGAAACAAGGGCACGCCCAGAAACATGGGCAGGTAGGCCAGGTTGCCCGTGGCCAGAAATACCCCCCACACCGGCAGGATGCTGGGGATGAAAAAACTGACCGCTACGGGCAGGCAGGGCGAAAAAATGGCCAGCGCCGCCGCACTCATGCCGGCAATCATCGACAGCAGGCTGATGGCGGTGGGCGGGAAATTGAGGTCCATGTACAGGCCACCAGCGATCCCCCACAGGCTGCCCAGCAGCACCAGCAGCACCGTCATGGCGCGGGCATAGCGCGGTGCATTGGCTTCGGACAGGCGGTCCGGCAGGTAAAAGCGGCCAAAATGACCAATGGCACAGCCGGCACCCATCAGGGCCGACCAGGCCAGGATGCCCGGATTGCCGGTGCTGATGAGCACCCCCAGCGCCATCAGCAAGGACGCCAGGAAACAGCCCAGCATGGCAATGCCGAAACTGTGGTCGATCAGCTCCATCTGCGCCGCCAGCAGGCGCGGCGGGTCGAAGTGTGGCAGCCAGCGCATCAGCGCATCACCTGTACCAGGCCACGGCGCTGGGCTTCCAGCACGGCCTCGGTGCGGCTGTAGACGCCGAATTGTTCCAGGATGGCGGCCACATGCACGCGCACGGTGTTTTCCGACAGGCCCAGGCTATTGGCAATGGCCTTGTTCGATCGCCCCAGGCACAGCTCGCTGAGTACCTCCAGCTGGCGCGGGGTCAGTTGCGAGCCACGGCCGGCAGGCTTGACCGGGGCGGTTTCAGCCAGTACCTCACCGCGCAGGCAGCGTTCCAGCGCATGGTCGATTTGCTCGACACTGGCGGATTTGGTCAGTACGCCGGCAATGTCCGGCGTGGTGCTGGCCAGTTCCGGGCTGGCCGACAAAATGATGATGCGGGATGACTGAAAATGCCGCCGCAGCACGGCAATGCCGTCCAGCCCGTTTAGGCCCGGCAACTGGATGTCCAGCAGGATGATGTCCACCGGCGTGCTGCCAAACTGGTGAATGGCGTCCATTACGGTGCCGGCCTCGAGAATGTCGGCCACCTTGTCGTTGTTTTCCAGTACCAGTCGTAAGCCGGTACGGAACAAGGCGTGGTCGTCGATGAGAAGCAGTCTGGCGCTAAGCATGGTTCATGTGTCGTCTGGTAAGGGGTAGGCACTGGCCATGCAGGCTGAGTGGGATGAACAAGCTTGCATGTGCTGATCCGGGTGTGTCATGTCAATCGAATGAAATTTACCGGAGTGGCAAATATGTGCTTTTTTCAGAAAAAAGCAAAGCCTTTCTACTGGATTCCGCCTGGCGTCGTGCACGCCGGATGGCTGAGCAGCTGGTTGAGACTGTCGTACAGCAGTGCGGGTGCAACCGGCTTGTGCAACAAAGGCAGTCCGCTGTCGCTGGCTTCGCGCAGCCGGGCCGGAGCCGTGTCGCCGGTGAGCAGCAGGGCCGGAAGATCGCAACCCAGCGCCTGGCGAATGGCACGGATGGCATCGGTGCCGCTTTTCTGTTCGCGCAGCCGGTAGTCGCTGATCAGCAAGTCCGGTTGCTGCTGAGCTAGCAGCGGCAAGGCGGTTTCCAGTGACTCTGCCTCCATGCACTGGCAACCCCAGCTTTGCAACAGCAGCACCATGCTGCTGCGTACGATATCGTCATCCTCGATCAGCAACACCGTGGCCTTGGGCAGGCGCTGGCTGACACTGGCCGCCGGTGGGGCGTGTTCGGGCTGCGGGCTGGATGCTGCCACGCGGGGCAGGACCAGGCGGAACACGCTGCCCCGGCCCGGGCGCGACTGCAAATGCAAGGGGTGTTGCAGCAGCTGGGTGAGCCCGCGCACGATGGCCAGCCCAAGGCCCAGGCCTTTTTTGCGATCACGTTCCGGATTGCCCAGTTGGTGGAACTCGTCAAAAATTTCCTGCTGTTGCTGTAGGGCTATGCCGATACCGCTGTCCCATATCTCCAGCAGCAGCGCATCGCCACGGCGGCGGCAGCCCACCAGAATGCCGCCCCGCTGGGTGTAGCGGATGGCATTGCTGATGAGGTTGCGCAGGATCAGCTCGATCAGCGACGGGTCGGACAGCACCAGCTCGGCACTGTCACGGCTGCGATAGAACAGCCCCTTGGTATTGGCCAGTGGCGCCAGCTCCCTTTCCATCTTGTTAAGCAGCGGCTGCAGGGCAAAGGCTTGCAGCTGCGGAGTGATGACCCCGGCGTCCACCCGTGAGTAATCCAGCAGGCTGTGCAGCATTTCTGCCGAGGCATTGGTGGCGCTCTGGATATTGGCCAGCAGGCTTTGCTGCTTGGCATCCAGCGCCGTTTTGCCCAGCACTTCCAGAAACAGTCCCTGCGCGTGGATGGGCTGACGCAGGTCATGGCTGGCGGCGGCCAGAAATTTCGATTTGGCGATATTGGCCTGCTCGGCCTCTTGCTGGGCGCGCAGCGCCTCGGCAGAGGCCAGGCGCAGCCGGTCTACCAGTTCCAGGTTTTCAAAGCGCAGCTCGATAGAGCCTTTGGCGGCCTGTGCGCTATTGCGTGCCTGCATCAGCAAGGTGGCCAGATACATGATGGCGGCCAGGCCCAGCGCGTTCAGTGCCAGCGCATCTGACTGCAAGGATTTAAGCGCAATCATGCCCAGTTCCAATGTGATGAAACCGATGAAAACCGGCAGCACTGGCGACAGGATGGACATGGAATTACCCGCCACGCCGGACAGCACGGCAATGGCCAGAATCCAGCTGGGGGGGGAGGCCGGGTTCAGCCCCACCCACATCAGGCTGCCCCAGGCTGCACCGTCGATGGCGTGCAGCAGCACCAGCCGCCGCCGCAGCTGCGGCAATTCGGCTGGCAGGATGGCACGGGCCAGCAGACGGCGAGCGTCCAGGAAATCCACCAGTTTGGAGACGATGACCACCACGCACCACCCGCTCAGCCGCAGCGGGTCGGCCTGGTGTTGCAAGGCATAGGCCACCAGCAACACCACCAGAATACCGGGCAGCACCGAACTGCCCAGATTATTGAGCAGCAGGCGGATTTGCTCGATGCGGACCTTGTCCTGCCGGTCTTGTTGTTCTGTGTTGATCATGTGCGGAAGAGGGCAAACTGTTGGTTTCCGGGAGCAAGCACGCAGGGTGCTGCCCGGCTGTGCTTGCAGGCCATTATAGGGCCCAGCCCCGTCAGGACTGCCAGTTTACTGATGACAATGATGTAAGTACGGCAGGCACAGCGGCAGGGTGAGCACCACGCTTGATGCGGATCAAGTGTTTTGTCTTGTGTCAGGCATGGCCATAAAAATCTATATATAGTGTTTTGAAAATTTTAATCACTACATATTGTTATGAAAAATACCGTGCTGCTAGACCCGCTTGCCACGCTGAATGAATACCTCAGCCGCGCCGACTGGCGCGTTTCTGCCAATGCCAACCAGGGCTACAGCCTGGGCGGAATGATTCTGAATGCCGCCGGCAAGCTCACTGCCAATTACTGGCTGGATGGCATCTATCCGTCGGAAGTGGCACAGGCCCACCGCGAGGCGGACTTCCACCTGCATGATCTGGACGTGCTGGCAGGTTACTGCGCCGGTTGGTCGCTGCGCCAGCTGCTGCACGAAGGCTTCAATGGTGTGCCGGGCCGGGTGGAGTCGGCACCGCCGCGTCACCTCAGCGCCGCGCTGGGGCAAATGGTGAATTTTCTGGGCACCCTGCAAAACGAATGGGCTGGCGCGCAGGCTTTTTCCAGTGTGGATACCTATCTGGCACCCTTCCTCAAGCGCGACGGGCTGGACGATGCCGCGCTGGAACAAGCCATGCAGGAATTTGTTTACAACCTGAATGTGCCTTCGCGCTGGGGCACGCAAACCCCATTCACCAACCTGACCTTCGACTGGACCTGCCCGGCCGACCTGGCGGGCCAGATTCCGCTGATCGCCGGTGAGGAAATGCCGTTTTGCTACGGCGACTGTCAGCCGGAGATGGAACGTATCAACCGTGCCTTCCTGCGGGTGATGGGGGCGGGCGACGCTCATGGCCGGGCCTTCACCTTTCCCATTCCCACCTACAACATCACGCCGGATTTCGACTGGGACAGCGCCAACGCCGACTTGCTGTTCGACCTGACCGCGCGCTACGGCCTGCCGTATTTCCAGAACTTTCTTAACTCCGACCTGGAACCGCAAATGGTGCGCTCAATGTGCTGCCGCCTGCAACTGGACCTGCGCGAGCTGCTCAAGCGCGGCAACGGCCTGTTTGGCAGTGCCGAGCAAACCGGCTCGCTGGGCGTGGTCACGCTCAACTGCGCACGGCTGGGCTATCGCTTCCGTGGTGACTGGGACGGCCTGCTGGCCGAAACCGACCGCCTGCTGGCGCTGGCCTGCACCAGCCTGGAAATCAAGCGCGCGCGGGTACAAGGCTGGATGGACGACGGCTTGTATCCTTATACCAAGCGCTATCTGGGCACATTGCGCAATCACTTCTCCACTGTGGGGGTGAATGGCATCAACGAGCTGATCCGCAATTACAGCAACGATGCCGACGACATCACCACCGCCCGCGGCCAGCAACTGGCGCTGCAACTGCTGGACCATATCCGCGCCCGCATGGTGCAAATGCAGGAAGACACCGGCCATTTGTACAACCTGGAAGCCACCCCGGCGGAAGGCACCACCTACCGCTTTGCCCGCGAAGACCGCAAACGCTACCCGGACATCCTGCAAGCTGGCCCGGCAGACAAGCCGTATTACACCAACTCCAGCCAACTGCCGGTGGGGCATACCGACGACCCCTTTGTTGCCCTGCAACATCAGGAGCCACTCCAGGCGCGCTATACCGGCGGCACCGTGCTGCATCTGTATATGACTGAGGCCATCAGCTCGGCCACGGCCTGCAAGCAACTGGTGCAGCGTTCGCTGCAACGCTTCCGCCTGCCTTACATCACGGTGACGCCCACCTTCTCGGTATGCCCGCAGCACGGCTATCTGAGTGGACATCACGAATTCTGCCCCAAGTGCGACGCCGAACTGCTGGCCCGTCAGGCGGCAGCCACCGCGCCTTGCTGCTGAAAATCCTGGCGCACCTTGCCTTAGCGACGCTAGGCCATTTTCATGGCCGCGCCTTATCCCCAACCCTCACAGGAGAACAATATGTCCCATCAAACCGACATCAAACAGGCGGAACAGCTGGATCCGGCCCTGCGCACCCGCTGCGAAGTATGGACGCGCGTCATGGGCTACTTCCGCCCGGTATCCGCCTTCAATACCGGCAAGCAGGGCGAATTTACCGAACGCGTGCATTTTGATGAACAACACCTGCACCACTGAATCCAGCCCGCTACTTGCTGGTGTCACCCCGTTTTCCAGCTGTGACTGGCCGGGGCGCTTGGTCGCCACCGTGTTTGTCGCCGGTTGCCCCTGGCGCTGCGGCTATTGCCACAACCCTGGGCTGCAAGCACGCGATGCAGGCCGGCTGTCCTGGTCGGCAGTACGCAGCATGCTGGCGGCGCGCGTCGGTTTTCTCGATGGGGTGGTGTTTTCCGGCGGCGAAGCCACGCTGGCCCCGCAACTGGCGGACTGGATGCGGGAAGCCCGCCAGTTGGGGCTGGACATCGGCCTGCACACGGGAGGCATCTACCCGCAGCGGCTGGCGGCGCTCAAAGGCCTGGTGGACTGGATTGGCCTTGACATCAAGGCTGCGCCCGGCGGGGTGGATGCCGTCACCGGCGTGCCGGGCAGCGAAAGCCGCATGTGGCAGGCGCTGGATGTTGCGCTGGAAATGGGGGCGGACTGCGGCACCGCGCTGGAATGCCGCACCACGCTGGACCCGCGCGTGATGGCGGCAGACAGCCTGCACCGGCTGGCCGCCACCCTGCAGGCTAGGGGCGTCACCCATGCCGCCTTGCAGCAGGGGCGGGATGCCAAAGGCCGGCCATTGTTCGACGCCGCACAATGGCCGGGACGGGCGGTGCTGGACGACTGGCAGCGGCGCTTTTGTCAGTTCAGCTGGCGTCACGCCTAGTATTAAGGCACTTACCGACTGTGCGCTCGCGCCAGACTTCAAGCCGGGCGGTGTTGACCCGGCCTGTCACGCAGCAACTGCCGTGACAGACGGCTGTGCAAACGCTGGTGGCAAGCGGCGGCCAGTCCCAGCAACTCACCATTGTCGGCAGAGATGCCCGGCGGCGTGGCGATCTGCTGCGCCAGCGCCTGCAAGGGCGTAGCCGAACTGTTCAGCCCCAGCAAACGGCCATGCGCATGACGCAAGGGGTGGTCCGGCGTGTAATCCAGCGTCAGCAACCAGTGCGAATGCTGCCAGCGCACACCCTGCGCCAATACCGCCTGCAACACCGCATGGCTCACCTGTACCCCGGCCTCTGCAGCCAATGCCAAGGCCTGCTCCCAACGTGGCGCGGTGGGCGGCAGCTGTTCCAGTGCCGGTAGCAGCTGCCTGTTCAACCAGTCACGCAACTGCCGCGCCAGCGGCTTGTTACTGCGACGCAAGGCGCGCAGCAGGGCCGTTGCGGGCCAGCATGCGTTTGTGACTTCTGTTTCCGGTGTGTTTTGGTGTGTCGGCTCTGCTGCCAGTAATTGCTGGATGCGGTTTCCCAGCCTGCGGCCAATGAGGGCCAGCACATCGCTGCTGTGCAGCCACCATTGGCCATCATGGCGGAGTACATGCAGCGGTTTGCCGTGGTAGTAGAAGCAAAGGGGTGGGGAATGGTGGGAGGTGGTTTGATCTGCCATGAAGCGGGTTCCTTTGAACGTGAAAGCGCCCTTTGCTTTCGGGCAGGGCAACCGCTTCGAGATGGTGTGTTGAGCACCAGCGGCGGATTCTAGGGACGACATCGCGGGGTGGAAACTGGCTGAAGGTGAGGGGGTGTGGATCATCAGCATCATCTGCGATAGCGGGTGTGACTCTATATATGACCTTGAAAATCAAAGGAAAAGATAACTTCGCGGGTCTCGCCCCGCCGTCGAGGTACTTTCTTTTGCTTCGCCAAAAAAGAAAGTACCCAAAGAAAAGGCGACCCGCAGCGCGTCGAATTCCCGCCCCAGCCATCCTGCCCAAGGCGCGGCTGAACTCGCACCGTGCTACCGTCACGGTGCTCAAACATGCAGCCGCTTAAAACCTTGGGCAGCACGTCTGTGTCGGCTCGCGCTGACGGGGCCCATTTCCCTCGACAGAGGTTTAAATCAGAAAAAGACTGCGTGATTGAGGGAGATATTCGCCAAATGGACTCAGCCCGATTCCATTAATAATCACCGCACCGACGCGCCAACCGGCCCCGTCAAGCATGCCGACAGGTGGCCGGGGGGAGGTGTTAAGCGCCTGCCCTGTCTGAACGATTTGACGTTAGCAAATCGCGAGTTCAGGCGCGCCTCGCCTCGGTCGGGCCCTGGCTGGCAGCCGCAGGCCATGCTCGCCGGGGTGGCCTTGGAGGTGAAGAAGGGCTTGGCCAGGCAAGCCCTCTTTCCCGTCTGCCGCGCGGAAGCGGCAATGCAAAACATCATCCGCGTGAGCAGATACCTGCCTTGTCTTCTGCAACGTAAAACCAGGAGCAGGTCCAGTAAAACCAAAAATGGGCTAAATATTGTCACCGACGAGAGAGATGGTCCTGCTTCATGTCACCGCTATGCGGTTGACGGACTTGCTTCGACACATACCCGGTTCCGGCCTGTGCTCTTGGCACGGTACAAGGCTTCGTCCGCCCGTTTCACCAGGCTGTATGTCGAGTCGCCTGCGTGCCAGGCAGATACACCGAAACTACCGGTTTTGCGGTTGACCACAGCAAAGCGGTGTTGCGCTATCCGGCTGCACATGTAGTGGGCCAGTTCCGTTGCCTGGCCAAGCGTGGTTGCTGGGCACAGAATCAGGAACTCCTCTCCCCCCCAGCGGGCCAGAATGCTGCCGGCAGGCAGAAGACCATCCAGTACGGCAACAAACTCTTGTAGCACCTGATCCCCGATCAGATGACCCCATTTGTCATTGACTGGCTTGAAGTTATCAATATCCATCAGGATGATGGCCAGTGGGGTGTTGTTATCTGTAGCGCCTTGTATTTCGACGGCAAACCGCTCTTCCAGCCCCTGCCGGTTCATCGCTCCGGTCAGTTTGTCGGTCACCGCCAGCCTGGCCAGCCTGTTTTGTGCCTCACGCAGCTCCGCCGTGCGTTCTGCGACTTCACGCAGCAGTATTTCATTATGATTTGCCTCGAATTCGTGGGCCTGTTGCAACCTTGCATAGGCATCATTCAGGCTGTCTACCAGTACTGTCAGCTCATCTTGCCGTGCGGCGCGGCGGCGCAGGACAAAGGGCTTGAAGCGCTTGTCCGGCCGGAAGGATTTGGCAAACCTGGCCAGTTGTGTCAGGTGGTGGGTAATCATCCATGAGATTAGCAGCAGTATGCAGATCGAGGTAATCAGCGACTTGATGGTCTGCACCACCAGCACGATGACGATACGGTCAATGGTGCGGTTATACAGCGTATGCAGATTGGGCAATATCCTGATCTGGCCAACCAGAACGCCATGACGTAGCAGGGGGTAGCGGTAAGCCATTTCATCCTTGCCACCCAGCTTTCCAGTCTCCAGCGTGGCCTGCAGGCTGGGGCCATAACGCAGACTGGCACCCGCTACCCAGGGAGAGTGCCCGATGCCTTCCAGTTGCACCTGCATGCCGGGGACATTGAAATTCCAGGCCGCATCGGCCAGACCGGGCAGCTGGTTCTGCTGGATATAGCGCATGCCTTTTTCCAGTTCGGAGAGATCTTGCCGGTAATCGAAAAACAACTGGACTGATGTGGAAACCAGTGCGGTTAAGGCACTGATACACACAATCCATAACAGCAAACGCCTGGACAGCCTGCTGGTGAGGCCGGCAAGCAGGCGCCGATGACCAGACTCTTGCCGGGCAGAGGCTTTATGCATGTGATTCACTTGGCAGATGGTTGCGAGGACTGGTAACGCCTGTAGATGTCCTCATAGTGCCGTGCGGCTTCAGGGTCCAGCCAGCGCGCTTCGGCATCAATCCATGGCGGGCGCTTGCCCGTCCGTGCAAGCACTTTATTGACGCGCTGGATAATCTTCTTGCCCCACGGCCCCTTGGTGCAGCCGACATAGCCCAAGGTGTAATCCGGCAAACCGACGATGGGAAGGTAAACCAGGCGGCTGGCCGCGGCAAGATTGAGTTTGTTGGCAAACCAGTTGATCTCGTCCGGGTAGCTGATGATGTAGTCTACCCAGCCACTAGCCAGTTGGCGGAAAGGGCCTTCGTCATCATCGCTGGTCTGGATCAGGTTTTTCTTGCCTGCTGCTTCCTGCATGGCGTCCAGCACCACCGGCGGGTAGCCGCGTTTCTCCTGGCGAATGGAGATCAAGGAAGTGTCACGCATCAGCCGGGCAATATCGACTGCGCCGGCTGCATTGCGATAGGCGTGCAAGCGGTTTAGCCGATCCGCCCGCACCACTACATGGTGCGGCAGGACAAACTCTACCGGATCACTGAAATCGACATATTGCTCCCGCTCCGCGGTCTTGAGCAGACTGGGCTCGCATACCGGCAAACCCTGCTTCATCAGGCCGAATACCCGTGACATGCTGGAATATTCGACCACATGCTTCAGATCCGGCGTGTGCGCCATCAAATACTGTAAAAACACATCCGCATAACCCTGCCCCTTGGCAGGACCACTGGCAATGATTACCGGAGGATAGTCCGGCATTTGCCAGTTCACCGTCAATTGTTCCGCCTGCGCGCATTGACTGGGCAGGGCCGACAAGGCCGTGGCAGCAACCATTGCAATGCGTGGTAATGACCGGGAGATCACTCTCCGGGCAATGGCTGGGAACATATTGTTTACCTTTGCTGGGGCCACGGGAAGCCGGTATTTTCGGGGTGAATTGCCTGTTCATCAAGCAATCCGTATGCCCAGACGCCTTCTGCACCCATGAGGCGGGTCTGAAGTTCTGTGCAAAGCGGACCTGATGCCCAGCTACGCTGCCGGACGTTTTATGTTGGCATCCGAAGCCATCGTCAATGCTCGACTCTCCATACCAACTAAGCCCATGGGCCGCGCCATGCATGGTTGTCGATGCAGCCTTGGCGGTGAAGGAGGGGGGGCCAGGCAAGCTCTCGCTCTGTGCGCCGCATTGCAGTGGCAATGGAAAATCCCGCCCCCGCTACAACTGATCCAGATCAACCATCCGCAAGCAAGGCGCAATCCAGTATTCACCTGTGCCACCTGGCAGTGCTATCTTGCCAGCCATGAAAGCCTTGTACCGTTTCCTGCTCATGCTTCTGCTCGCGCTTCCGGCACTCAATGTGCTGGCGGCAAGTGCCGACATGGCCATGGCCGGTAAGGTTATCTTGTCAGCAGACTGCATGGCCCATGCCAGCCATGCCAGCTGCCACGATAAAGCAGCAGGCAAGCTGTCGTCAGCTGTAGTCCATGCAAAAGCTGTGCATGGCATGTGGTGTAGCGCAGCGGGCTGCGTGCAACTCTGCGCACCGGCCTTGTCCCAGCTTGCCAGCTGGTCTGCTGCCCCCTTAGCCCAGCGCGGTATTTTTGTTCCCACCCTGCCTGCCACCCTGACGGGCATCACCCTTGCTCCGCCGCACCGCCCACCGGTACTAGCCTGACAGTTCTCTCAATTTACCGGCTTGTTGCCGGTCAACCGAATCCTAGTCATTGCCAGAAGGAGGGCCATCATGGCCACTATCCGTACCCGCATTACTGCCGTATTGTTCGGCGCGTTCAGCACCTCCGTGTTTGCCGTCACCCCGGTCACGCTATACAAAAGCCCCACTTGCAGCTGCTGCGAGGCCTATGTCAGCTACCTCAAGCACCAGGGCTTTGAGATTACCGCCATCAATCGCGATGACATGCAAGCCATCAAGCAGCAGATGGGCGTCACGCCCGGCCTTGGCAGCTGCCACACCGCCAGGATTGGCCGCTACACCATTGAAGGCCATGTGCCGGTGGCTGCCATCAGGCAGTTGATGGCCAGCAAGGCCGACGTGGTGGGCTTGTCCGCCCCCGGCATGCCGCAGCACGGCCCGGGCATGGGTGAAGAAAAGCCGGGCACGCTGGCTATTTACACCATGACCAAGGACCAACGCACCGGCGTGCAGTTTGGCCGGTTCTGAGCATGCGCGGATAAGGCGGCAGGGCTACTCACATCATTCCTGCGTTCCAGCCGTCCTAGCGCAAACCCGGCAGCCCATCCCGGCTGGCCGGGTTTTTTTATGGCTGCACAAAGCCCATGAACAAAGTACGGACTTCCGCACCTGCAGTTCGGGGCAAAGTACGGCCTGACGTCAGTAGGGTTTTTTTGGTCAAATAAAAACCTATAAAAATCAATATTTTAAAAATTTTTTCAAGGGCAAAAAGGCTGGCACGCCAGTTGCAATATAAAGGGCAGCTGAGACGTTTTCATCTCACCCATTCGATACAAACTGGAGATTGCCATGACTGTAAAGAACACTTCCGTCAAGAATGACAAACTGAACGCCAAGGGCGTACAAGGCGGCATGCCGCTGCTGCATGAACCCAAGCTGAACAAGGGCACGGCCTACAGCGTGGATGAGCGTCGCCAGCTGGGTCTGGAAGGTTTGCTGCCGCATGCAGTGGAAAACCTTGACCGTCAGGTAGAGCGTGTCATGGCCCACCTGGATGAAAAGGCGGACGATCTGGAACGCTATACCTATTTGATCGGCCTGGAAGACCGTAACGAAACCGTGTTCTACAAGACGGTGATGTCCGACCCGAAACGTTTCATCCCGGTACTGTACGACCCGACCGTGGCCGATGCCTGCGAAACCTTCGGTAACAACTACCGCCGCGCCCGTGGCATGTACATCACCCGCTACATGAAGGGCCGCATGGCCGAAGTGCTGCGCAACTGGCCGGAAAAAGACGTGCGCTTTATCTGCGTATCCACCGGTGGCCGCATTCTGGGCCTGGGCGACATCGGCGCCAACGGCATGGGTATTCCGATTGGCAAGCTGCAACTGTACACCGCTTGCGCTGCCGTTCCGCCGGCCGGCCTGCTGCCGGTGCTGTTCGACATTGGCACCACCAACGAAACCCTGCGCGCCGACCCCTTCTACATGGGCACTCGCGAAGCACCGGTTTCCGAAGCCGAGCTGGACGAGCTGACCGAGGAGTTCATCCAGGCCGTGCAGGAAGTATTCCCCAACTGCTGCGTACACTTTGAAGACTGGAAAGGCACCGACGCCATCCGCATGCTGGATCGCTATAAAGACAAGATCCTGTGCTACAACGATGACATTCAAGGCACGGCCAGCGTGGCTCTGGCAGGTATTGCAGCCGGTATGAACATTACCGGTGGCAAGCTGACCGACCAGCGCGTGATGTTCCTGGGTGCCGGTTCTGCTGGCCTTGGCATTGCCAAACTGTTCTGCGCCGAACTGCAAACCCTGGGCCTGAGCGAAGCCGATGCCCGCAAGCAGGTGGCTCTGTTTGACATCAACGGCCTGATCGAACATTCCCGTACCGACCTGTCCGAAACCCAGAAGCTGTATGCCCGCCCGGCCAAGCCGTGCAAGGACTTTGTGCAAGCCATCCGCGACTTCAAGCCGACCGTGCTGGTAGGGGTGAGTACCAAGGCGCGTGCCTTCACCCGCGAGGTAATCGAGCTGATGAGCGAGCTGAACGAACAGCCCATCATCTTTGCGCTGTCCAACCCCACCCACAAGGCTGAGTGTACCGCTGAGGAAGCCTACACCTGGTCCAAGGGCAAGGCGCTGTTTGCTGCTGGCGTGCAGTTCCCCGACTTCGACTACGAAGGCAAGACCTTCCGTCCGGGTCAGGCCAACAACTTCTACATCTACCCGGCCATCGGTCTGGCTACTTACTGCTGCCGTCCTACCCGCCTGAACGACGAATGCTTCATCGTGGCTGCCCATGCCACCGCTGATCAGGTAACGCTGACCCAGCGCGCCAAGAGCATGCTGTTCCCCAGTCAGGACCAGATTCTGGAAACCGAAGTGACCACGGCAGCACGCATTGCCGAGTACATGTTCGATTCCGGCCTGGCCCAGGTGGAGCGTCCGCGTGATATCCGTGCCTGGATCGAGTCGCAACTGTACAAGCCGCAATATTAAGAAGGGCACGCACCGCTCGGTCGGGCGGTGCATGAACAGCTGAAGGGCGCGTAAGCGCCTGATGACCACCGCCGGGCCGGATGGCCGGCTGGCGGTGGTCGACCATACAAAGGTGTCTATCATGGACTACATCATTCATACCCTGCAGAAGTATCCGGAGATTGCGATTTATCTCACCATCGCCGTCGGCTTCTGGGTGGGTAATCTCAGTCTGGGCAAATTCAACCTCGGGGTGGTGACGTCCACTCTGCTGGCCGGTTTGTTGATTGGCCAGGTGCATCTGGTGATTCCATCGGTGCTGCAATCCACCTTCTTTGCCATGTTCCTGTTTGCCGTCGGTTACGCCGTGGGCCCGCAGTTCATCCGTGCGCTGAAAAGTGACGGTATTTCGCAGGTGTTCTTCACCATTCTGGTGTGTGCATCCGGCCTGGTGACTGCCATCTTGCTGGGCAAGATGCTGCACTACGACGCTGCGCTGACGGCAGGCCTGCTGTCCGGTGGCTATACCAACTCCACCGTGCTGGGCGTGGCAACCGACTTGCTCAATCAGGTCAACCAGATGCCTGGCGGCGTGAAAGTGGCCATGGCGCTGATGCCGGTGGCTTATGCCGTAACCTATCCCTTCGGTACCGCCGGTTCGGCCTGGTTCCTGGCGACGTTTGCGCCGAAAGTGCTGGGTTTCAATCTGGCAGAAGAGTGCAAAACCTATGAAAAGGAAAACGGCAGCGGCCACACTGTGGGCAGCACTGCTTACCGCGAGTTTTCCGCCCGCGCCTTCCTGCTGAGCAATGTCGATCTGTTCGACAAGACGGTTTCCGAAGTGGAAGCCATGTTCGACCACGAAATCTTTGTGCGCCGTGTGCGTCAGGCCGTGGGGGCCAAGATTGTCGATTGCGAAGGCAGTACCCGCATCCAGCGTAATGATGTGGTGGCCATTTCCGGCACCCTGACCGCGCTGCTGAAATACCAGAACCATTTTGGCAAGGAAGTGAAGGACGTTCCGCTGCTGGACTTCTCCACCGAACTGCTCGACCTGGTGGTCACCAGCCGCAAATACGCAGGCAAGACCCTGGGCGAAATCACCAGCACGCTGTTTGGCAAACCGGGCCGTGGCCTGTTCCTCACCCGCTTCAGCCGGGGCGAGCTGGACATGCCGATGGGCCATGATGCGGTGGTGCAGCGTGGTGACGTGCTGACCATTCTGGGTGCCAAGCAAGACGTAGTAGCCGTAGCCAAGGAACTGGGCTATGCCGACCGTCCGCTGGAAAATTCTGACATGGCCTTCATGGGCTTCGGCATTGTGGTGGGCAGTATTCTGGGTGCCATCACCGTGCATGTGGCCGGTATTCCGCTGAGCTTTGGTACTTCGGTGGGTTCCATCGTGGCCGGTATCGTGTGCGGTTACCTGCGCGCCACCATGCGTACCTTCGGCAAGATTCCCGGCCCGGCGCTGTGGGTGTTCAATAATGTGGGTCTGAACGGTTTTATTGCGGTGATTGGCCTGAATGCTGCGCCTGGCTTTATTTCCGGCCTGCAACAATACGGTGTCACCCTGCTGTTTGCCGGTGCCGTGGTGACGCTGGTGCCGCTGATTGTCGGCTTGCTGCTGGGCCGCTTCGTGTTCAAGTTCCATCCCGGCATCCTGCTTGGCGCTTGTGCCGGTGCCCGTTCCACCACCGCCGCGCTGGGCGCATTGCAAGACGCAGCGCAAAGCAAGGTACCTGCCGTGGGCTATACCGTAGGCTATGCGGTATCCCGGCTGGTGATGGCGGTGTTCACCATCGTGCTGGTCAACGTGTTCTAGCTGTCTTGTTCTTTATCCTTTCGGTCGTCGTGGCCCTGCCATGACCTTGCCACGCGGGTGAGCCCCGCGTGGTTTTTTTGCTTTGCATGTTGCGGCGCAAAAAGTGACATCGCGCTGTGGGATAATACCCGTATGCCAGCCACCACCAGCCAGCCGCCACAGGGCGACGACATGAATCAAGCCAAACGGGCCAGGCCCGGAGTGCGTATGAAACGAAGCGGTTTTTATCTTTATTTGCTGATCTCCATGGCGCTGTCTTTGCTGTCCGCCTGGGTGGTGTACACCGTCAGCTGGCAGGAACAACTGCAACAGCGCCAGCAGGATTCGGTGCGCCGCGTGGCGCGTAATGCCGGTTTCCTGCAGCACGAGGTGGACAAGTTCGGCCTGTTGCCACTGGCGGCATCCTATAACGACACCTTGCGGGAAGCGCTGGCCGCGCCGGATGATGCCCGGCAACTGGCGCGCGCCAATCAGTACCTGGTGCGGCTGAATCAGGGGGCCGGCTCCTTGCAGGCTTATCTGGTGGACAAGGCAGGCAAGGTGATTGCCTCCAGCAACTGGCAGCAAAAAGACAGTTTTGTCGGCCGCAATATCGCTTACCGGCCTTATTTTCAGCAGGCTGCGGCCAATCGCATCAGCACCTATTACGCCATTGGCACCACCGGCAATGCCACCGGCTTTTATCTGGCCACCGGCATTTACCAGGGAGCAGAGCGGGTGGGGGTGGTGGCCATCAAGATAGGGCTGGAACAGCTGGAGCACATGTGGGGCAATATCGTGGAGCCGCTGCTGGTGTCCGACTCCAACGGCGTGGTGGTGCTGTCCTCGGTGCCGGAGTGGAAATACCATGCCACCAATCCGCTCAGTTTTGATGCGCGGCTGGCGCTGGAAAAAGCCCAGCAATACAACAAGCAGGTGATCAAGCCGCCCATCTGGCAGCGCAAGAGCGTGCTCAACAGCCAGGCCATGCTGGTGCAGATGGGGCAGGGCCGCAGTCGGCACGAATACCTGGCCATCAGCCAGACTATCCCGGTCAGCGGCATGACGCTGACCATGCTGAACGACACCCACGAACTGCACAGCCTGGCCCTGACCCGCGCGCTGGCGGTGGCGGTGGCGGTAGGCTTTGCCTGCCTGCTGCTGCATTCTGTCAGGCTGTGGCGCATGAACCTGAAAGCCGAGGCCAAGGCACGGCGCAATCTGCAACTGGCGCATGATCATTTGGAAGAGCAGGTGGAGCAGCGTAGCAGCGAGTTGCGCGAAGCCAATGCCAGCCTGAAAAAGGAAATCGAAGAACGTATCCAGGCGGCACGGCAGGTGGAAAACTTCCAGAACGAGCTGATCCGTACCGAAAACCTGGCGGTCATCGGCCAGCTGTCCACCGGCATCGCTCATGAAATCAACCAGCCACTGGCGGCGCTGTCCGCCCTGTCGGCCAATACCGTGCGCTTTCTGGAAATCAACGACCTTACCACCGCGCGGGCCAATCTGGAGCGCATCACCGACATCGTGGTGCGGCTGGGCGCGCTGACCGAGCAGCTGAAATCCTTTGCCCGCCGCCCCAATGGCGAGCGCGAATCGGTAGCGGTGGAACAGGCGGTGGAAAACGCCCTGTTCCTGCTGAACCACCGGCTGAAAAAGACGCATATCACATTGCAGCTGCCCACCGAACCGGCGGATATTGTGGTGCTGTGTGAAGCCGTGCGGCTGGAGCAGGTACTGGTGAATCTTGTCAGCAATGCCATTGATGTGCTGAATGGCGTTGACGACGCGCAGATCAATATAGACTGGTCGCGCCAGGGCGATACTGTGCGCATCAGCGTGCGCGACAATGGCAGCGGCCTGTCCGACGAAGTGCGCGCCCATATCTTCGAGCCTTTCTTCACCACCAAGAAAACCAGCGGGCTGGGGCTGGGGCTGGCTCTGTCTTCGGACATTATCAAGTCCTACGGCGGCATGCTGACTGCCGACAATCACCCGGATGGCGGGGCGGTGTTCACCATCACGCTAAGACAGAACAAGCAGGAGTAAAACATGAGCAATCTACAAGTACTGGTGATCGAGGACGATCAGGACGTGCAGCTGGGCTATGTGCAGGCGCTGGGGCTGGACGGCATCCAGGCCCAGGGCTTTGATTCGGTGGAAAAAGCCCGCCGCAACATGGGCCGTGACTTTGCCGGCATCATCGTCAGTGACATCCGCCTGCCCGGCATGGACGGCCTGGCCTTCATGCAGGAACTGTTGGCCGACGACCCCGACCTGCCGGTCATCCTGATTACCGGCCACGGCGACATCGCCATGGCGGTGCAAGCCATGCGCGACGGCGCTTACGACTTCATCCAGAAGCCCTTCCTGCCGCAAGTGCTGGTGTCGGTGGTGCAGCGCGCGCTGGAAAAGCGCCGCCTGGCGCTGGAAGTACGCCAGCTACGCAAACAACTGGCCGCCTATGGCGGGCTGGAAAGCCGGCTGATTGGCAACTCCAACGTGATGGCCGAGCTGCGTCACCTGGTACAAGGCGTGGCTGCCACCCCCACCGATGTGCTGATCAACGGCGAAACCGGTGCGGGTAAGGAACTGCTGGCGCGCTGCCTGCACGACCTGTCCGGCCGCACCGGCCCCTTTGTGGCGCTCAACTGCGGCGGCCTGCCGGAAACCCTGTTCGACAGCGAAATGTTCGGCCACGAAGCCGGGGCCTTCTCCGGGGCCAGCAAGCAACGCATAGGCAAGATCGAATACGCCCAGCACGGCACGCTGTTTCTGGACGAAATCGAAAGCATGAGCATGCCGATGCAGATCAAGCTGCTGCGCGTGCTGCAAGAGCGGGTGATTGAACGGCTGGGCTCCAACCGGCTGATTCCGGTGGATTTTCGCGTGATTGCCGCCACTAAGGCCGACCTGTCCAAGCTGGCCGAAGAAGACAAATTCCGCGCCGACCTGTACTTCCGCCTGAACGTGGTAACGCTGGACCTGCCGCCATTGCGCGCCCGGCGCGAAGACATTCCGCTGTTGTTTGACTACTTTGTCACCCAATCCGCGCTGCGCATGAACCGCCCGGCACCGGCCATCACCCCGGAAGTCATCCGCGACCTGATGGCCTACCACTGGCCGGGGAATGTGCGGGAACTGCGCAATCAGGCCGACCGCTTTGTGCTGGACCTGAAAATGGTACCCGGCAACGCCATGGCTGATACCCAGCCCACCTTGCATGCAGCAGTGGAGTCGTTTGAAAAAGGCATGATTGCCGAAGAACTGCGCAAGCAGGGCGGCAATGTCTCCAAAACCGCCGAAGTGCTGAAAATTGCCAAAACCACGCTGTTCGACAAGATTCGCAAATACGATCTGGAAGAAAAATAAATCATGCTTGCATGCTAAGGCGGCTAGCGGGAGAGCCGGTAGCCGCTTTTTTTATACCTGCCCATGATGAAGGTGTTGCGCTTGATTTACCAGGCTGTCACCCATGCAGGGGCGGGCTTGCTGAAAAACTGAGTAGTTGCGTGGCGGATTACGCTCATTGTAGCGCTCTCGTCAGTCTTTACGTAAAGATGTGTTGCTAAGGCTTTGATATACAAAAATAATTTTTATCTGATTTCAACAATTCGTTCTGGAGTGTCATTGGTATGAATATTGAAAATGCGAGTGGCACTCTGTAGTCATCTTCAAGATAATTCATCATGAGCTGACAATAAGTTGAATCAAGGTCCTATCCCGCTGGTGGTAGGGTGCAGGGCACAAGCCTTCATGCACATTGAATGAGAGTGTGAAAATGCGAACCAGCAAAGCCGAATGCCAATGAGTGAGCCAGTGTAATGAGAAAAACGCCTAAGCAGGAGCGGTCTTCCCAGTCGGTGGAGACCATCTACCAGGCCGTTGCAAAAATATTAGATGAAGAAGAATTTTCGAAATTCAGTACCAACAAACTGGCTCGGGTATCCGGGTTTTCGATAGGGACGATATATCAGTACTTTGCCAATAAGGACTCAGTACTGATTTCGATGATACACTTCTATCACATCAAGATCATTGAGCGCTTTGTCAGTTATTTGCAGGGTGTGAATGTGGTGGATGTTGCCTTGGAGCAGGCATTGGACGGGCTGGTGGATCTGGCCATCGACGCTTACTGCGCCACTGAAAAGTGGAAAAAATCATTGCAACGCATTGGCTGGCTAAAAGAAGCGGAGCTGGAATCCCAACAAGGCTACGAACAGGTTGGCGCGGCGCTGCATGACATGGTGGCGCGCTATCACCAGTCAGGTCAGACGGGTATCAAACCACCGGATAAGGATTTGCAATTCATCATCCTGCGTTCGGTTTGTGGTTGTCTGCGTTACGCTGCCTTGCAAAATTACCAATTCGAGGATGCCTTGCTGTTAAGAAAATCCCTGAAATCCATCGTGTTGACCTTGTTGCACAACGAATAAGACATACCCAACACGGACAGCACTTGCTACTGAAACATCATCGGAGTGTCGTAATGAAAATGGCTGGTTTCAATCATGCTGCCAGAATTCTGATTGCCGAGGATAACAACAGTCAGCTGTTACTGCTCAAGGCATTTTTTGATGGTTTTGAAGGGGTGGACGTCAAGCTGGCCCGTAATGGCACGCAAGCGGTGGCCTTTTCAAACCAGATGGCCTCGATAGACCTGGCCATCATCGACCTGCATATTCCCAAGATGGATGGCATCCAGATTCTCGAACGGCTGGCACGCCGTTCGCAACTGCCTGCCGTCATCATCATCAGCGGTAATTATTCCGATTTGCTCAGCGCAGGCAAGCGCGCCGCCAACGAACTGGGCCTGCTGCGCGTGGCCTGCCTGCCAAAACCGATATGTCCGGACAAATTAAAAGCGGAAATGCAAAGCCTGCTGCAGCATAACCGGCTCCCTGTCATGGAGGGCAATATGCCCTTGATTGAAATCGTGAATGGGTTGGCCCGAAACCAGTTCTGCGCCTACTACCAGCCCATCTACGATATGCGTAGCGGTCAAGCCGTGCAGGTGGAAGCCTTGGCGCGCTGGTTGCACCCGCAAATGGGAGTCATCAATCCGGCGGCCTTTATTTCCACGCTGGAGCATGAATGCATGCTGTCCTTGCTGACCAGGCGCATTGTGCAAACCAGCCTGGACATGCTGTTGGCGCAAGGCAGTCATTCAAACCTGAAGGTTTCAATCAATTTGTCGCAGGAGTTGTTGCTGGATAATGAATTTACCGATTGGCTGATTGGCGAAGTAGAACTCAGGAAAATCAGATTTTCCCGCGTGGTACTGGAAATCACCGAAAAACTGGGGCTGTCAGACTCGGGGTATACCTTGTCGGCCATCATTCGCTTGCGCATGCGCGGGTTTGGCATCTCGCTGGATGATTTTGGCGTGGGCAGTACCACACTGGAACATATCAAGGACTTGCCCATTACCGAGCTGAAGTTCGACAAAAGCATCATTCAGGGCATTTGCCACGATTATCGCTGCCAGAGCATTGTTTCCGGCATGACCAGCATTGCCAGCAGTCTGGGCATTGAAATGGTGGCCGAGGGGGTGGATAACATCCACGATTTGCAGTACCTGAAAAGCAAGCACCCCGCCATCAGAATGCAAGGCTTTTATCTGTGCAAACCCTCACCGGCGGATGTGCTGACGGAAAAGCTGCTGGCCGTCATGGACGAACTGGCGGTTTAGCGCGCTGAATACCTGCTGCTGCGGCACTGCCATCAGGCAAGCGACAAGGCCGCAGCGACTGCCGCGCTGAGCGGGCCTGGGTGCGGGCCTGGCGCTATTGCAGCTTCTGTTGAGGCAAGCCAGATAAAAACAGACCAGTGGGTGAGGCTGGTCTGTTGTGGTGTGCAAGTGGGGCTACAGGGTGGTTCAGACGAACTGCACCGGAACAAAGTAGCTGCGGCCAGTGCGGGATACCAGCACCTGCGGTTGTCCGGCGCGGACTTCACGAAAAGCACGCGGCAGACGGCGCCAGTCCATGAACTTCATCTTGATCAGGCTTTCATCGATTTGCATCATGCGCTCCTTTACGAGACCGGGTGAATGACGTTGGTCACCACACCCCAGATAAACAATGCCGCTTCTTCCGGCACTTCGATTGGCGAGTAAGCCGGGTTCTCCGGCATTAGGAACAGGCCGCTTGCCGTTTTTTCCAGCCGCTTGACGGTAAGTTCGCCGTTGATGACCGCCACCACCACCTTGCCGCTACGTGCGGGCAGGGCGCGGTCGACAATCAGCAGGTCGCCATCGTGGATGCCGGCGTTGATCATCGAGTCGCCTTTCACCGTCACCATGAAGGTGCTGGCAGGATGGCTGACCAGATGGGCATTCAGGTCGATGTCGGCCTCTTTCAGGTCGTCGGCGGCAACGGGCGAGCCAGCAGGTACCCGGCTGGCAAACAAGGGCAGTGACAGCTGGCTGAGGGTTTCCGACAGGGTGCGGATATCCTGGGTGTCGGCAGTGCGCACCGTGCGCAGCTGGCGATATTCAGCCAGCCAGTTTTCCAGCAGTGGCCGCAAGGGTTCCGGCACACGCATGGCTACGGTTTTGTCACCACCGAATGCCGATTTGCGTCCGGCACCATCTCGTTTGCCTCCTTGTGCCATCTTGGCCCTTCCTGTTTCGCTTGCGTTGAATTGATTGTGTACAAATTCAAATGACTTGGCAATGCCAATGTGAAAATACCGGGTTTTAGTGTGGCATTCTTGCTGTTTTGATCATTGCAAAACTAATCAAGTCATTGAAATTAAACCGAAAAAATTTATTTGTTGGTGCGCGGGTTGCCTAGTGTGCCATCCGGGGCGGCAAACAGCAGAAATAAACCGGCTTGCTGGCTGACGCCCAGCTTGGCGTACAGATTGCGTCGATGCACCTTGGCAGTATCCAGTGAAATGCCCAGCTCACGGGCAATGGCCTTGGTGGAGTGCCCGGCCAGAATCAGCAGGGCGACTTGCACTTCGCGTTCGGTCAGTTGCGGGTTGCCGCGCTGGCGCAAGGCATCTTCCAGTCTTGACTGGCGTTCTATCGGGTTGTTGCGCTGTTGCTCGATCAGGCTGGTGTCAAATTGCCATGCCTTACGCAGCAGGGTCAGCAGCCAGGGGCTGAATAACTGGCAGCTGCCAATCTCGCTGGCGGTAAAGCGTTGGCGGCTGGCCAGCGACAATGACAGCACGCCCTGGCCGGCAATGGGCAGCAGGAATTGCAGCTCGTCTTCCCCGACATTGCGGCTGAAATACTGGCGGTAGTATTCGGTATCACGGAAAGAATCCGGTGCCACATCGTCCAGCCGGTACAGGCCGGGCGTCGGGTTTTGCTGGCTGAAGGCATAGAAGGGGTCGATGCGGTACAGCCCGGCACGGTAAGCGGCAAACAGGTCGTCCGCGGCCAGGTTGGCAGCGTGATCTGCCAGGATCAGCGGTGGCTGGTCGGCCTGGAACAGCAGCACTACCCAGGTATCGAAGGTGGCAATCTCTCCCAGAAAGCTGGCCAGTACCGGCCAGAAGCGTGGCTCTCCCAGTTGTTCCAGCAATTTCCCCAGCCGGTGATGAAAGGCCAGGTCACTCACGGCGATCTGCATGTCTGTTCTTGCTCCTGTTTCGGTATTGGCCATGGCTTTGCATGATGCCGCAAGCGTTCTGTCCGGGCGCTACCCCCAAGGGGTGAGTGCACTCACCCTTCAAGGCGATGGGCGGGGTGGGGCAGCCTGCCTAGACTGTGGCCATTGCATGCCAGTCGGTTTTTGTTCTGCGACTGGCCAAACCCGACAGGAGAGTAGCATGTTGTCATCGAAAGATCTGTCATTCTGGACGGCGTGCGCCACCGGCCTGCAGCCTGCCGCGCAGGCTTATATTGATGGCCGCCTGCAAGACGCCGTGGATGGCCGCCAGTTTGCCAGTACCAGTCCGCATACCGGCCAAACCATTGCCATGGTGGCACGTTGCGCACAGGCCGATATTGATCTGGCGGTGAATGCTGCGCGGCGCAGCTTTGAGGCCGGGGACTGGTCGCGCTGTCATCCGCGAGAGCGCAAACCAGTGCTGCAAAAACTGGCGCAACTGCTGCGCGACAATGCCGACGAACTGGCCTTGCTGGATTGCCTGGACATGGGCAAACCCATCTCGGATGCGCTGAATATCGACGTGCCGGCCACGGCGGCCTTGTTCGACTGGTATGCCGAAGCCTGCGACAAGCTGTATGACGAAGTGGCTCCCAGCGGCCCGGATGCGCTGGCGCTGGTGACGCGCGAGCCGGTGGGCGTGGTGGCGGCGGTGATTCCGTGGAATTTCCCGCTGGACATGGCGGCCTGGAAAGTGGCCCCGGCGTTGGCGGCAGGCAATAGCGTGCTGTTGAAGCCGGCCGAGCAATCGCCGCTGTCTGCCATCCGTCTGGCGCAGCTGGCCAGCGAGGCCGGTTTGCCTGATGGGGTGCTGAATGTGCTGCCTGGGTATGGCGAGGAAGCCGGGCAGGCGCTGGGCCTGCATCCGGATATCGACTGTCTGTCGTTTACCGGCAGTACCGAAATCGGCAAGCGCTTTCTGGCGTATTCCGCCGCGTCCAATATGAAGATGGTATGGCTGGAGTGTGGTGGCAAAAGCCCGAATCTGGTGTTCGCCGATTGTACAGACCTTGACGCGGCGGCCCGCAAGGCGGCGTTCGGCATCTGCTTCAATCAGGGCCAGGTGTGTTCCGCCAGCTCGCGCTTGCTGGTGGAGGCCAGCATTCACGACCGTTTTGTCGAAAAAGTATTGGCCGAAATGGCGCACTACCAGCCGGGTAATCCGCTGGACCCAGCCACGCGGCTGGGCACGCTGGTGGATGCCGGACATACCGGCCGGGTACACAGTTTTATCGCGGACGGCATGCAGCAAGGCGCGCGCTTGCTGGCGGGTGGTGAGCGGTTGCGCATTGGCGACAGCGACTGCTATTTGCAACCTACCTTGTTTGCCGGAGTGACGCCGCAGATGCGCATTGCCCGCGAAGAAATCTTCGGCCCGGTGCTGTCGGTGTTGCGTTTCAACAGCGAAGCCGAAGCCATTGCCATGGCCAATGACAGCATTTACGGGCTGGCGGCTGCGGTATGGACCGACCAACTGCAGCGGGCGCACCGCGTGGCGCGGGCCTTGCGTGCCGGTACTGTCTCGGTCAATACCGTGGATGCGCTGGACCCGGGCGTACCGTTTGGCGGTTGCAAGCAGTCCGGTTTTGGCCGCGACCTGTCCTTGCATGCGCTGGACAAGTTCAGCCAGCTCAAAACTACCTGGATCAGCCTGTGAGCCGGTGCCCCCGGCATGGAGACCACTATGCGCACTAATCAAGAACAACGTAGTACTGCCGACTATCAGGCCATGGATGCTGCCCACCATATTCATGCTTTCCTGGACCAGAAAGCCTTGAACGAGGAGGGCGCGCGCGTCATCACCCGTGGTGAAGGGCTGTATGTGTGGGACAGCGAAGGCAAGCAGTATCTGGACGGCATGTCCGGCCTGTGGTGCACCAATGTCGGCTATGGCCGGCAGGAATTGATTGATGCCGCCACCCGCCAGCTCAAGGAATTGAGTTACTACAATATGTTTTTCCATACCACTCATCCGGCGGTGGTGGAGTTGTCCGAGCGGCTGTTTTCCTTGCTGCCCGGCAGTTACAGCCATGTGATCTATACCAACTCCGGCTCGGAAGCCAATGAGGTGTTGATCCGCACCGTGCGCCGTTATTGGGATGTGATGGGCCAGCCGGACAAGAAAATCTTCATCGGCCGCCACAATGGCTATCACGGCTCCACCGTGGGCAGCGCCTCGCTGGGTGGCATGGCTTTCATGCACGAGATGGGTAATCTGCCGATTCCCGGTGTCGAGCACATCGACGAACCGGACTGGTTCCGCCACGGCGGCAGCCTCAGCCCGGCGGAATTCGGCCTGCAGTGCGCCCGCGCCTTGGAGCAGAAAATCCTGCAACTGGGTGCGGACAAGGTGGCGGCCTTTGTCGCCGAACCCTTCCAGGGTGCCGGTGGCATGATTTTCCCTCCGGAAAGCTACTGGCCGGAAATCCAGCGCATTTGCCGTCAGTACGATGTGCTGCTGTGTGCCGACGAGGTGATCGGCGGCTTTGGCCGTACCGGCGAATGGTTTGCCCATCAGCATTTTGATTTCCAGCCGGATACGCTGAGCATTGCCAAGGGGCTGACCTCCGGCTACATCCCCATGGGTGGGCTGGTGCTGTCGCGGCGCATGGCCGAGGCATTAATCGACAAGGGCGGGGTGTTTGCCCACGGCCTGACTTATTCCGGCCACCCGGTGGCTGCGGCAGTGGCGCTGGCCAATCTGGATGTGTTGCAGGGCGAAGGTATGGTGGCTGCCGTCAAGCAGGACACCGGCCCTTACCTGCAACGCTGCCTGCGCGAAGTGTTTGCCGACCATCCGCTGGTGGGCGACATCCAGGGCACAGGCATGGTGGCGGCCTTGCAGCTGTGTGAAGACAAGGCCAGCCGCAAGCTGTTTGCCAATGAAGACGACATTGGCTGGCGCTGCCGCAGCCATGGCTTTGACGAAGGGCTGATCATCCGTTCCACCCATGGCCGCATGATAATGGCACCGGCACTGGCCATTACCCGTGGCCAGATTGACGAGCTACTGAGCAAAACCAAGCGGGCCGTCGATCGCACCGCCCGCGAGCTGGGCATGTTGTAAGCCCCGCTACCGGCATCAATACAGAGCCGTTCAGCGGCCATTCCTTGCCGGGACCACTCCTTCAGCACAGCGCCATTGTTCCCGCCACCGGTCAGCCTGGCCGGTGGACGGGTGTTGCCCGTCCGCACTACAGGAGTACCACCATCATGCGCTTCACACCCGCCCTGCGCCGTCTTGCCTCCATCACGCTTTGTTGCCTTGGCCTTGGCGCCCAGGCAGCCGAGTTGCATGTTTATAACTGGTCGGACTATATCGGTGAGCAAACCATTGCCAGCTTCGAGAAACAGACCGGCATCAAGGTGAAATACGATGTTTACGACAGTGACGACACCTTGCAGGCCAAAATGCTGACCGGCCGCGCCGGTTACGATGTGGTGGTGCCCACCTCCAATTACATGGCCCGCCAGGCGGCTGCCGGTATCTATCAGCCGCTGAACAAGGCGTTACTACCCAATCTGGCCAATCTGGACCCGCAGTTGCTGAAAATGGTGGCCAGTGCCGATCCCGGCAACAAGTACGGTGTGCCCTACGCCTGGTTTACCGACGGGCTGGGGCTGAACCTGAACAAGGTCAAGGCGGCGCTGGGTAATGATGCGGCGCTGGATAGCTGGGACCTGGTGTTTGATCCGGCACGGCTCGGCAAGCTCAAGGGCTGTGGGGTGTCGATGCTGGATCAGGCCAGCGATGTGTTTGCCATCACCCTGCATTACCTGCACAAGGACCCGAACAGCAAGAACCCGGCCGATTATCAGGCGGCGTTTGAAACCCTGAAGAAAATTCGCCCCTACATCACCCAGTTCAACTCGTCCGGCTATATCAATGACCTGGCCAATGGTGATGTGTGTCTGGCGGTAGGCTGGTCGGGCGATATCGGCATTGCCCGGCGTCGGGCGGCGGATGCCGGCAAGCATTACCAGATTGCCTATGTCATTCCCAAGAGCGGCGCGCCGTTTTCGGTGGACATGATGACCATTCCGAAAGATGCGCCCAACCCGGCAGCGGCACACCAGTGGATCAACCACATCCTGCAGCCGGATGTGGCGGCTGGCATTACCAACAAGGTGTTCTATCCCACGCCGAATATTCCGGCGCGCAAACTGGTGCAGCCAGCCATTGCCAGCGATGCCGGCATCTACCCGCCACCCGCAGTGATGCAGACGCTGTTCTTGTTGCAACCCTTGCCGACCGATATCTTGCGCTTGCAGAACCGGCTGTGGACGCAGCTGAAAACAGGTCGCTGAACCCCTGGCAAACACTGCCCGCCATGGTGCGGTTGCTGCTGAGCTTGCATGCCGTGTCAGTAGCGAAGCCGGGCGGAATATCCATCGTCACCGTTGAATATCCTGGCTGGCACAGGTAGTCTCTGCACCCGTCCCGTTATTGCCGTGCAGAGGGCTGCAGGCAAGGGATGAACAGGAGACAGCAATGCGAGTACAGGCAAACCCGGCCGATATCGGGCGATGCGGCTGTGGCCGGCGCGACTATTGTGATGGTAGCCATGGCCTGACCGAAGAGCAGTGGCAGGCCCGCTTGGCCGAAGAACAAAAGCAGGCGGAAGAACAAGCTGCAGCGGCGGACTTTGGCGACGACTGAGTATCAGTCTGAAAGCGTTGGTCAGCCAAACAAACAGCCCGCACATCTGGGAAGATGGCGGGCTGTTTGTTTGGCAGCTTATTTCTTTTTGTCGCTACTGTTGGCAGGCGCTTGCAGGTAGCTGGCCATGCCCTGCAAGGAGTTTTGCATGCTGGAGAGGTGTTCCAGAGCCAGGCCTTGCAAATCTTCCTGCGCTTTGGATAGGATGCCGCAGAATTCGCCAGAGCACTCCATGGCGCGGTTGGCATTGGCTTTGGCCAGGTTGCTGATCTGGCTGATGGCTTCTTGCGGGGTGCTGGCCTGACTCAGTGCGTGTAATGACTTGGCGTAGGTATCCAGATGCTCGCGGCTGGTGCTGATCTGGAAATTGACCAGTTGCTCAACATTGTTCATCGAAACTTGCAGGAATTTCAGCGTGATATCCACGCCGGCAGTCTGATTTGGCTGGGTGGACTTGTCGTTGGATGACATGGCTTTCTCCTTGGGGACGGGCGCTAGCGGGGAAGGGCAGTTGTTGCGGGTGCAACAGCTGCTTGGAGTCATCTTCCCACTAATCGTTCAGCATTTTCCCTGTCCAAGAGGCCGGGCGACGGTGGTGGTCAGCGCCAGCACAGCCACGGCGGCTTCAACGGCTGTTTCAACCCAAGGCGCGGGCAATGAAATTACGTGGTACACGCGGCTTGGGTACACGGCTGCCAAACCAGTTGCGCACGTCCTGATCCAGCCCGATGCCGTGCATGAAGTTGTACAGCGCCTTGTTGAGCGCCTTGCCCATGGCGTCGTGGTCGGTGCCGGTGGGGTCGATGAAGCCGACATCGTTCTTGGCGAAGCTGACTGGCGGCAAGGGCTGCAGGGTGACACCATACTCTTCCGGGTTCTGGCCCACCGGCGAATGCACGGTGCAGGCAAAACGGTGGAAAAAGCCGGACTGGATGCAGCCGGTATCAAACAGCTGGCGTACGTATTCCAGTGCATCCACCGTGTCCTGCACCGTCTGGGTGGGAAAGCCGTACATCAGGTAGGCATGCACCAGCACGCCGGCTTCGGTAAAGCTTTGCGTCACCCGCGCCACCTGTTCCACCGACACGCCTTTTTTCATCAGCTTGAGCAGGCGGTCCGAGGCCACTTCCAGCCCGCCGGAAATAGCAATGCAGCCACTTTCCGCCAGTAACTGGCACAGCTCCGGCGTGAAGGATTTTTCGAAGCGGATATTGCCCCACCAGGAAATGGACACATTGCGGCGCAGCAGTTCTTCGGCCAGCGCGCGCAGCATCTTGGGTGGTGCGGCCTCGTCGACAAAATGAAAACCGGTCTGGCCGGTTTCGGCAATGATGGCTTCGATGCGGTCCACCAGCGTGTTGGCGGAGGCGGTTTCGTAACGCGAGATGTAGTCCAGTGTCACGTCACAGAAGCTGCATTTTTTCCAGTAGCAGCCGTGTGCCACGGTCAGCTTGTTCCAGCGCCCGTCGCTCCACAGCCGGTGCATGGGGTTGAGCATGTCCAGCAAGGACAGGTAGCGGTCGATGGGCAGGCCGTCCCAGGTGGGGGTGCCGACTTCCTCGAAGGGGATGTCGGCTTCCATCATATTGATGTAGCGGACTTCGCCATGCTCGCGCATAAAGGTACGCACCAATCGCGATGTCGAGCGCTTGCCTTGCAGGTGTTCCAGCAGGGCCAGTAGTGGTTTTTCGCCATCATCCAGCGTGATGAAATCGAAGTAATCGAATACCCGTGGTTCTTTGAGTTCGCGCAATTCGGTATTGACGAAGCCGCCGCCCAGCACGGTGCGGATGGCTGGCCAGCGGGCCTTGATGGTCTGGGCGATGCGGAAGGCTGCATACACCGAGCCGGGGAAGGGTACCGACAACAGTACGATGTCCGGCTGATGCCGGGCAATGGCTTCTTCCACCAGCTGTTGCAGGGTGTCGTCCACCAGCGTGGGTTTGCCAGCAAGGGCGCGGGCCAGCGGCTCGAAGGTGGGCTGGCTCATGGCCAGTGATTCGGCATAGCGCACGAACTCAAAACGCTCATCTACCGCCTCGCGCAGCACGTCGGCAATGTCATTCAGGTACAGCGTGGCCAGATGGCGGGCGCGGTCCTGCTGACCCAGTGCACCAAAAGCCCAGGCCAGCGGGTCGCCACCATAGGGGTCGTCCGGGTCGACGTAGACCTCCAGCGCGGCAAAGCGCTCGCCTTCCGGCAGGAAATTACGGCCGCAAATGCGGTGCGCCACGGTAGAGTCACGCCCTTGTAAAAAGGCAATCACCGGGCCGATGGTGGCCAGGTAACGCTCGAACTGGCCGACAAAGCTGTGCAGCTGTGCACTGCGTTTTTTCGGTGGAATGGCGTCAAGCTGCTGGCGTACGGCATGCAGGCCGCTTACCGAAAACAGTCGCAATACCAGCTGCAAGGCCAGGTCTTCCTGAAAGGCCGTGACCTGGCGCGAGCGCAGAAAGCCGGTGATATAGGCGGTGGACGGGTAGGGCGTGTTCAGCTGCGTCATCGGCGGGATGAGCGCCAATACACGTGGCGACACGTTGGCTGTGGACGTCTGCATGGGGGTGGTATTCAACTGCATGGCTTTCATTGATTGCGGCGGCCCGCCGGGCATCGGGTTTGGCGGCGACGGCCGGTATTCATGATGTGCGTGATGCGGCGGGCAGGCTGGCCAGGAATTGTTCGACCGCCTGCTGGCTGTCGGGCCGCACCAGCCGGGCAATTTCCTGCCCGTCTTGCAACAGCAGCAGCGTGGGCCACAGCTTGACCTTGAAGCTGCGCCCCAGGCGTCGGCCCTTGCCATCTTCAATCTTGAGATGGCGCAGTGTCGGATGGTGTTGCATGGCAGCCGCCAGCAAGGGCTGGGCTGCCTGACAGTATTGGCACCAGGGTGCGCCAAACTCCAGCAGCAGCGGGCCAGCTTCGATGGCCAATTGCTCGGCGCCGGGTTCTTGATCCTGCGCGGTAAAGTGGCTGCTGAACGCCATGACGGGCTCCTGTCGGCAAAGGCAGCAGAGGATAACACTGTTGTGCAAAAACGGCCCGGCTTCCTTGTGCAGAAAGTCGGGCCGGTTGCTGTCATGCGACAGGCTCAGCGGCTGGCAAGCTGGTGGCTCAGTCGTGATAAAAACGTATCGCAGGCGGCCAGTTGCGGTAGCGCCAGCCATTCGTCCGGCTGGTGCGCCTGGGCGATGTCGCCGGGGCCGCACACCACGGTGGGAATGCCGCAGCGCTCGGCAAACAGGCCGCCTTCGGTGCCGAAAGCAATTTTGCGTGGCGGGCTGTGGTCGTTCAGCAGGTCCTGCACAAAGCGCACCACGTGGGCGTCCGGTGGGGTGAGCAAGCCCGGATAGCTGGTTTTTTCCGTGAAAGCAAAGCCGCAGTCGGGGTCGACCGCCTGCATTTCCGGCTGCAACACCTGTAGGGCATGGTTGCGGATGGCAGCGAGCAAATCTGCTGGGGGGTCTTCCGGCAAGTGGCGAATTTCAAAGTCGAACTGGCAGTGCGCCGGGATGATGTTAAGCGCAGTGCCGCCTTGCATGGTGCCGACGTGCAAGGTGCTGTACGGCACCTCGTATAGCGGGTCGAACGGGCCGTGCTGGCGTCGCTGCCGTGCCAGGCTGCGGATGAAGCTGACCAGCTCCGCAGCATATTCCACGGCATTCACCCCGGCAGTCGGGTTGCTGGAATGGCCTTCGTGACCGCGCGCCGTCACCCGCCAGGCGGTTTTGCCCTTGTGGGCGGCGACCAGCTTCATTTGTGTCGGTTCACCGATGATGCCCATGGCGGGCAGTGCCGGCAGCCCTCCCAGCACTTCCAGCAGGCGGCGCACACCGATGCAGCCGATTTCCTCATCGTAAGTGAAGGCCAGGTGCACCGGGGTGTGCAGCTGGCTTTGCGCCAGTTGCGGCACCTGGGCCAGTACGCTGGCCAGGAAGCCTTTCATGTCGGCGGTGCCACGGCCATAAGCCCGCTCATCGCGCACATCCAGTACAAACGGGTCACTGCGCCAGCTCTGGCCATCCACCGGCACTACGTCGGTGTGGCCGGCCAGCATCAAGCCGGGACGGTCGGTAGGGCCGATGGTGGCGTACAGATTGGCCTTGCTGCCGTCTTCGTTTTCCACGATGTGGCTGCTGATGCCGTAGCCAGCCAGGTAGTTTTTGACAAAGCGGATCAAATGCAGGTTGCTCAGTCGGCTGGTGGTGTCAAAGCCGACCAGGGTGTTGAGCAGGGTAAGGGATTCCATCAAGCGTCTTTCCATGAAACCGCAGCGGGCGGTGTGGCGGCCAGGTAAGGGCCGTGCGTCAGTTTACTCTCCGGCCGTCAGGATTACTGTGGTCGGGCATTGTTTTTGCCTGTGTCTTGGGCAAGCTGGCTGGTGTGGTGTGTCGGTTGACAAGCTGAATCTAGCTTGCGACATTGAATACTGAAAATATTATTATTTTTTCTGCTGGATAGATAAATATTATGCAATATACCCTGCGGCAGCTGGCTTATCTGGTGGCGGTGGCTGACCACGGCAGTGTCACTGCGGCAGCCAATGCCTTGTATACCTCGCAGCCGGGCATTTCCAGTGCCATCGCCCAGCTGGAGGAGCAGTTCGGCCTGCAGTTTTTCATTCGCCATCATGCCAAAGGGGTGTCGCTGACGCCTGCCGGGCAGAGCTTTGTCGCGGCAGCGCGCAACCTGCTGGCGCATGCGGACGACCTTAGCCTGCATGCCTGCGCATTGAGCCAGTCCTTGCAGGGTGAGTTGCAGCTGGGCTGCTTCACCACCATCGCGTCTTTGTTCCTGCCGGGTTTGCTGGCGGCCATGCGCGATTCCTACCCGGATATCACGGTACAGCTGCACGAAGGGGATACCGGCCAGTTGCAGCAAGCGCTGCTCAGCGGTCAGACCGAGCTGGCCTTGCTGTACGACCTGGATCTGGCACCCAGCCTGTACCGGCAAACGCTGCAAACCGTCTTGCCCTATGTGGTGTTGCCTGCCAATCACCCGCTGGCTTCGCAAACGGCGGTGTCGCTGCATGATCTGGCCGACTTGCCCATGGTGTTGCTGGATTTGCCGCATAGCCGGGAATACTTTTTATCGGTATTCCGCCTGCATAATCTCGAGGCGCGGGTGCGCCACAAGACCGTGAGTTTTGAACTGGTGCGTGGACTGGTGGCAGCGGGCAATGGCTATGCACTATTGAATCTGCGCCCGCAAACCCGGCAGTCCTATGCCGGTGATGCCTTGGTCTACCTGCCGATTGTGGAGGACGTCCCGGCCTTGAATATCGTGCTGGCCTGGCCGCAGGAGCTGCGGTTGACCCGGCGCGCTGAGGCCTTTGTCTCGCTGTGCGAGCAGCGCATCAGCCGCTTGGGTTGAGCGCGGTTCTGGTAGATCGCAAAAACCGATGCAGTTGACAAGGTAAAGCTATTTTACCAATGCCCCGGGCTGTCCCTACAGTGTGCTTGCAGCCGCCCACCTGGCTGCGTCTCCTGTAAGGATTTGCCATGCCCACATTCAAGCATTGTCGTGTTGCAGCCATACTGGGCTGCGTATTGCTGAGCGCAATCGCCCAGGCTACCGAACTGACCGTGGTGTCGTTCGGTGGAGCCAACAAGGAAGCCCAGCAAAAAGCCTACTACCAGCCCTTTGCCGCCAGCAGCGGCATCAAGGTGGTGAGTGGCGATTACAACGGTGAAATGGCACGGGTGCGTGCCATGGTAGACAGCAAACGGGTGAGCTGGGACGTGCTGGATGTCGAATCGCCAGACTTGCTGCGCGGCTGTGACGAAGGCATGTTCGAAAAACTGGACTACCGCCGTATCATCAAGCCGGCCGAACTGCTGCCCGGTGCTGTCCAGGCCTGCGGCATGGCGGCCTACGCCTGGAGTACGGTGCTGGCCTATAACAGCGACAAGCTGAAAACCGCGCCGCGTTCCTGGGCTGATTTTTGGAATGTGAAAAAATACCCAGGTAAGCGCGCCTTGCGCAAAGGGGCCAAGTACACGCTGGAAATTGCCCTGATGGCAGACGGCGTGGCACCGCAAGATGTGTACAAGGTGCTCAATACCCCGGCGGGTTTGAATCGTGCTTTTGCCAAGCTGGATCAACTCAAGCCTTATATCCAGTGGTGGGAGGCCGGTGCCCAGCCCGCACAATATCTGGCCGCCGGGGATGTGGTGATGAGCTCGGCCTATAACGGTCGCATCAGCGCGGCGCAGAAGGAAGGCGGCAAACAGCTGCAAATGGTGTGGGACGGTAATATCTACGATTACGACTACTGGACCATCCCCAAGGGCAGTGCCAATCTGGATGCGGCCTACAAGTTTCTGGCCTTTGTCAGTCAGCCCGGAGCCCAAGCCGAATACGTGAAAGGTATCAGCTACGGCGTCAGTCACCGCAAGGCGGCGGCACTGATCGACAAGGGCATACTGGACAATCTGCCAACTGCCCCCAAAAACCTGAAGCAGGGCGTGGCGATAGATAGCAGCTTCTGGGTGGATCACGGTGAAAGCCTGGAGCAGCGTTTCAACGCCTGGGCCGCGCGCTAAGCCCTTGTGTTGTCATGCAGCGGTCGGCCTGGCTGGCCCTGCATGGTAAAAAACGGGACAAGGGGCTTGTCAAATGGCATGGCTCGTTTACAATGCCACCCGTCATCAGGGAGTAGCCGCCCTCCGAATGCGAGAGGGACGTGTGTCAACAGACTTGCCGGTTCCGGCATGGCACACGTGGTCCGAGACTTGGCGAGACTTTTGACCGTAATGCTCTGCATGGCCGGGACGCATTGCGGTCACTCGTATTCGCGTCCCGGCCATGGAGAACACTTGATGCAGTCTTTTCTGGTATCCACCGGTGTCGTAGCCCTGGCCGAAATCGGCGACAAGACCCAACTGCTTTCCCTGATTCTGGCGGCGCGTTACCGCAAGCCTGTTCCCATCATTCTCGGCATTTTGCTGGCCACGCTGGTCAATCATGCCGGTGCCGGTGGTGTGGGGGCCTGGCTGTCCACCGCGCTCAGTCCCAATATCCTCAACTGGACTGTCGTTGCTTCCTTTGCCCTGATGGCGGGCTGGATTTTGATTCCCGACAAGCTGGATGAGGGTGAAATCGTCATGCCCAAACGGCAGATGGGCGTGTTCGCCACCACCGTGTTTGCCTTTTTCCTGGCGGAAATGGGCGACAAGACCCAGGTGGTGACCATTGCGCTGGCGGCGCGCTTTCATGACTTCCTGCCGGTGGTGGCTGGCACCACATTGGGCATGATGCTGGCCAACGTGCCGGTCATCTACCTGGGTAGCCGTTTTGCCGACCGCCTGCCCACCAAGGCAGTGCATATTGTTGCATCGCTGATTTTTGTGGTGCTGGGTGCGCTGGCACTGACCAATGCCATCAACGGCACACCGTTGTTGGGCTGATTTGTCAGTCATTGATACCTGTAAATGAAAAACGCCACCCGGTGCTGCCGAGGTGGCGTTTTTCATGGCCAGTAGGAAGCCGTATCAGGCCAGTAGCCCGGCGAGGTTGCTGGTGGATTGCTGCATTTGCGCCAGCGTGGCATTCAGCGTGGTGTATTGCTGCAGATAGGATGCGCGCAATGCGTCCAGATTGGTCTGGATTTCGGTCTGGTGGCTGGTTTCGTCAGTAATGCTCTGGTTCAGGTCGTTCTGTTTGGTCACAACAATGCCAGTCGGTCCCAGTAAATTATTGATGGTGCTGTTGAAGCGGTCGGCAAAGCCGGTGCTGCTACTGTTGCCAAACAGATTGGCCACCGCGCTGGGGTTGCTGGTGAGTGCCTTGTTGAAGGCGGTCTGATCCAGTGCCAGCGTGCCGTCCTTTTGCAGGCTGATGCCCACTTGTGACAGATAAGCGAATGATGTGGTGGCATCCACTCCGGTTACCTGGGTTTGCAGTACCGAGGTGAGCTGATCCTGAATGGACAGCAGCGAGTCATCGCCTTTCATGTCGCCATTGAAGGCACTGTTCACTGTGCTTTGCACCTTGTTGTAGGCATCGACGAAGCCTTGCAGGGTGGTGGCAATGCCGGAAGTGTCCTGGCTCATGCCTATGGTGACTTGTCCGGCTTTTTCCAGATTGATCGACGCACCATTGATGACGCCGGTGAGGGTGTTGCTGCTGGAAGAAACATTGACGCCATTGACCGTGAGTAGGGCGTCGCTGGCGGCAAACGACTCGGTGGCCGCCGTGCTGCTTTGTTGCAGTCCGGCCAGGGTGTTGCCGCTGGTATTGCCGCTGTCAGTGCCGCCGGATGTCAGGCTGAAGGCATTGGCCGAGCCGGAGTTGGCCGAGGCGATCACCAGCGAGTAATTGCCGTTGTACTGCACGATGGAGGCATTGACCCCGGCATTGGCTGAATTGATGGCGTCGGAGATGTTCTGCAGGCTTTCACCGCCGCTGCCGCCATTGTTCAGCTTTACCGTGGTGCTGGTGCCAGCCACGCTGAATGTCAGCGAGGACGGCACCCCGCTAATGGCGGTGGTCGCGCTGGTAATGGGCTGGCCGCTGCTGTTTTCATCGAAAACCAGTTGGCGGGATTGCGCCAGTTTGCTCACATTCAACTGGTAACTGCCGGCAATGCCGCCGGTGCTGGTGCTGACCGAGGCAATGGTGCTGTCGGAACTTGTCGCCTTGAAGGTTTGCAGGAAGGCACCGGACGACAGGTTGCTGACCGAGGTTTGCAGCGCGGACAGGGCAGAGCTGATCTGGCCCATGTCACTCAGGTCGGTCTTGTAGGTGGACACCTTGTTCTGGCTGTCGGTCAGAGGCTGCTGCTCCACGCTCATCAGCTGACTGACAATGGACTGTACGTCCAGCGGACCGGCGGTGGTGGTGATGGATGCTGAACTCATGCTGTTCTCCTTGCTGCCCGCAGGCAAACAAACCCGCCTTGTGCGGCTTTGTTTGCATTATCGGGCTGAAGGAGGGCGGACTTGATGGCAAACCCTGGTTAAAAGTTGTTGCCAACTGTTAAATCTGTCACACACTGTCAAACAAGCTGCTTGTCCGTATGCTGCTGTGCGGATTAGCCACTATTCGAACCAGAGGACGAGCCGGCAGCGCTGACCCCAGCCATCAGCCCGGACAGGTTGCTGGTGGATTGCTGCATCTTGGCCAGCGTGGCATTGAGCGTGGTGTACTGGTGCAGATAATTAGCCTGTTTGTCGCTCAGCTTGGTTTGTAACTGTGTCTGGTGCGTGGTTTCGTCGGTGACATTCTGGTTCAGATCATGTTGCTTGGTCATGATGATTCCCGTTGGTCCCAGCAGATTATTGATGGTGGTGTTAAAGCGGTCGGCAAAGCCGCTATTGCTGCTGTTGCCGAATAAATTGGCCACGGCAGCGGGCTTGCTGCTCAGCGCCTTGGTGAAAGCGGTTTGGTCCAGCGACAAGGTGCCGTCCTTCTGGATGGCAATGCCCACCTGGGACAGATAGGCATAGGAAGTGACCGGGTCGGCCCCGCTGACCGGCGTTTGCAGTACGCTGGCAAGCTGGTTGCGGATGGAGGTTAGTGCCGCATCGCCCTTCATGCTGCCGCTGGCTGCACTGTCCAGTGCGCCTTGCACCTTGTTGTAGGCATCGACAAAACCTTGCAGCTTGCTGGCTATGCTGCTGTTGTCCTGTGCCATGCTGATGCTGGCTTCGCCGGTTTTTTGCAGGCTGAGGGTGGCGCCGCCAATCACATCACTCACGGTATTGCTGCTGGCGGAAACATAGACGCCATTGACTGTGAGCGAGGCATCGGTGGCGTCATTCGATTCGCTGACGGCAGTGTCGCTTTGCTGCAGGCCGGCCAGGGTGTTGCTGCTGTTTTCGGTCAGGCTGCTGTCGGTTCCGCCGCTGGTGATGCTGAACGCCTTGTCCGAGCCCGATTCCGCCGCAGCAATCACCAGTGAGTAATTGCCCTTGTATTTCACGATGGAGGCATTGACTCCGGCATTGGCGGCGTTGATCTTGTCGGCGATATCTTGCAGGGTGACGCTGGCGGGCGTGCTGCTGGTGGTGGTGCCATCACTGTTGGTGACTGTGCTGACCGGGTCGCGCAATTGCACGGTAGTGCTATTGCCGCCTACCTCGAAGGTCAGGGCGTCAGGTGCATTGCTCAGGGCTGTGCTGGTGCTGGTGATCGCTTGTCCGTCTGCGCCGGTGTCAAAGACCAGCTGGCGCGGCTTGGCCAGCTCATCAACGCTTAACAGGTAATTGCCGGGTACGCCGCTGCCATTGGTGTCCACCGTGGCAACGGTGGGGTCCGAACTGCTGGCCTTCAAGGTATGCAGAAAACTGGTGGAAGACAGGCCATTGACGGCAGTTTGCAAGCCCGACAGGGCCGAACTGACCTGGCCGATGTCGCTGAGCTTGCTGTTGAAGGTTTTCAGCTTGCTCTGGCTGGTGGTGAGTGGCTGTTTTTCCACCGTCATCAATTGTGTGACGATGTTTTGCACATCGAGCGGACCCGCTGAGGTGGTGATGGATGCGCTGCTCATCTGCTCTTGCTCTGCCTTCCCTGTCTTGATGAGTGAGCATGACGGAATCATGCCCTTGGCGCGTATTATCTCCGAGGCGGGCGGTGCTTCGCGCGGCAAGACAAGTCAAACAATGTTTGCTTTTGCAAACAAGGTTAATAACAGTAAATATCAGGCAAAGAAAAAGGGCTGCTTGTTGGCAGCCCTAGATTACTGAGGAATTTTCTTCAAATGCCCAGCTTGTCGCGCAGCGAGTAATACCAGGCACCCATGGCGGTAAACGGAACCCGCAACAGGGTGCCGCCAGGGAAGGGATAGTGCGGCAAGGTGGCAAAAGCATCAAACCGCTCGGCCTGGCCGCGCAGTGCCTCGGCCAGAATCTTGCCGGCCAGATGGGTGTAAGTCACACCGTGACCGCTGCAGCCTTGCGAGTAGTAAATATTGTCACCAATGCGGCCCACTTGCGGCAGGCGCGACAGCGTCAGCAGGAAGTTGCCGGTCCAGGCGTAGTCAATCTTTACATTGGCCAGTTGCGGGAACACTTTCAGCATCTTCGGCCGGATGATGGCTTCGATATTGGCCGGATCGCGTGCGCCGTACACCACGCCCCCGCCAAAAATCAGCCGCTTGTCTTCGCTCAGGCGGTAGTAGTCCAGCAGGTAGTTACAGTCTTCCACGCAGTAGTCCTGCGGCAGCAGGCTGGCAGCCAGTTCGTCGCTCAGGGGTTCGGTGGTGATGACCTGCGTGCCGCAAGGCATGGATTTGGCAGCCAGTTCCGGTAGCAGATTGCCCAGGTAGGCATTGCCGGCCACGATCAGGAACCTGGCCTTGACCCGGCCTTGCGGGGTGGTTACCACTGGCTGCTGGCCGCGTTCGATGCTGAGGGCGGGCGATTGTTCGTAGATGACGCCACCCAGTTGTTCTACCGCAGCGGCTTCGCCCAGTGCCAGGTTCAGCGGGTGGATGTGGCCGCCACTCATGTCCAGCATGCCGCCGATGTATTGGTCGGTTGCCACGATGCCGCGCATCTCATCCTTGCCCAGCAGCTGCAGTTGCTTGTGGCCGTAACGTTCCCATAATGCCTTTTGTGATCGCAAATGCCCCATCTGCTTTTCACTCAGGGCGGCAAATACGCCGCCATCTTTCAGTGCGCAGTCGATATGGTATTTGGCAATGCGTTCGCGGATGATGCGGCCACCTTCAAAGGCCATATCACCCAGCAGCCTGGCCTGCTTGCTGCCAACACTGCGTTCGATCACATCAATGTCGCGACTGTAGCTGTTGACGATCTGGCCACCATTGCGGCCGGATGCGCCAAAACCAACCTTGGCGGCCTCCAGTACGGTAACCTTAAAGCCGTTTTCCAGCAGGAAAATGGCGGTGGAAAGACCGGTATAGCCTGCACCGATGATGCAGATGTCGGTTTCGATATCGCCTTGCAGTGCCGGACGGGACGGGGCCGGTTTGGCAGAGGCGGCATAGTAGGATTCTGGGTAGCTGGTTTGTGGCATTTCGTTAAACTTTTTCGTTTAATATTTTGCACATGCCAGACGATTCTAGCCTAGACCTTCCATGCTTGCCAAATGATTTGATCAAATAATGTATTGTGCTGTTGCCGATTGTGCCGGGTGCACGTCCGGCTAAATGCGCGGGCGGGAGGGGAATGGCTGACGGGGACGCTTGTATCCGTGGAAATGGACAGGGCGCTTGCCGTGGCAAGCACCCTGTGTGGCTTACTTGCTGGAGTCTTCGCGCTTACCAATGTTTTTCTTGGACTGCGTGCTTGCGGCCGAGCTGGCCTGCTTGTGTTTCTGGTGTTTCTTTTTCTTGGCTTCCTGTTTCTTGATCTTTGCCTGGTCAGCTTCCCAGGCTTTTACCTCGCTGGCGGTCGGTTGTTCCTGGTGCAGCTTGTTGGCCAGCGCAGGAGTGGCAATCAGGGTGGCGATGATGGCAAGAGCGGAGAATTTCATGTGATGATCCTCGACTGGTATCAGTTCTGGGTGTTGTTGTTCACGATTGAACGTGTGCCAGTCTAAGAATTATCCAAAGAGCCATTAACCGGGTTATTCCTGATTGAACTGATTATTTATCCTGTTGAGCTATAAGAATTTTCACGGAATGCTAGGGCGCCTAGCGTAGTGAGGAGCTGGCCCGCTGCTTGGATTGTCACCGGATTGTCGTCAAGGACGGGCTGGGCTGATGATATGCTTGCCCGCGGTTCTGGGCCGTGCCACGGGCCGCTGTATGTCCCTTATCCGGAGAGAGAAGTTAGCAATGAGCCTGTCGATTGCCTGTGCAAGTTATGGTGCTGATCAGGTTGGCCTGATCAGCGGATTTCGTTTTTTGCCCGGCCAGGCAGGGGAAGCAATTGGTTCGGAACAGGCGCTGCAGTTTCTGCAGGATACATCGCCTGCCGCCGAGGGCTTTGTCTGGTTGCATTTCAATCTGGCACATGCGGCTTGCGAGCGCTGGATTCGCGCCAATCTGTCCCTGCCGGAGGGCTTTGCCGAAATGCTGCATGCTGGCGGCGGGTCCACGCGCATTGAAGCGGTAGATGGCATGCTGCTGGCCGTCATTAATGATGTGGCGCTGGGTTTTGGCGTGGTGACTTCCGATGTGGCCACGCTGTGGGTGGCGGCAGGTAGCCGCTTGCTGGTGACTGCCCGGGTTCGTCCGCTGCGCTCGGTGGACCGCTTGCGCGCGGCGGTAAAAGCGGGGGAGGTGTTTCCGTCGGCACGCTCGCTGTTATTCCACCTGATGCAGGATCAAGCCGATGTGATGGCGGCGATTGTGCGGGAGTCCAGTCGCAAGGTGGATCACGTCGAGGATAGGCTGCTGGCCGAACACTTACAGGACCATCGAGCCGAACTTTCCGGCATGCGGCGTACCCTGGTGCGTATGCAGCGGCTGCTGGCACCCGAACCCGGAGCCCTGTTTCGCCTGCTGAACCGGCCACCGGCCTGGCTGGCCGAGCCGGATGTGCAGGCGCTGCGCGAGTCCACCGAAGAGTTTTCGCTGGTGCTAAACGACCTGGCTACGCTGGTGGAACGCATCAAGCTGCTGCAAGAAGAACTGGCCGCCAAACTGAACGAGCAGACCAACCGCACCTTGTTCACACTGACTATGGTCACGGTGCTGGCGCTACCCATCAATATCGTGGCCGGTTTTTTCGGCATGAATGTGGGTGGCGTGCCGTTGGCCAATCATCCGCATGGTTTTTGGGTGCTGGTGGTACTGGTGGCCAGCTTTACCCTGCTGGCCGGGTGGTGGGCCTTCCGGCGACAGGCTCCGCGTTGAGGCAATGACACCGGTCGGAACATTGACCCTGCTGTCAACAGGTGAACTTGATGGCGTACTGGCGTACAATGACCGGCTTTTGTGCCATTTGCCGGTGGTGAATGGTGTTGATTCAGTCTGATTTTTTAGCAAGGTACAGCATGAGCGGTTTGCCCAATTGTCCCCAGTGTGGTTCCCAGTTCACCTATGAAGACGGCGCCATGCTGGTATGTCCGGAGTGCGCACACGAATGGTCGGCTCAGGCCGAAGCGGCTGGCGAAGAGCAGGGCCGTGAAGTGCGCGATGCCAATGGCAATCTGCTGCAGGATGGTGATACCGTCACCGTCATCAAGGACCTGAAAGTGAAGGGTTCGTCATTGGTGGTGAAGGTGGGCACCAAGGTCAAGAACATCCGTCTGGTGGATGGCGATCATGACATCGACTGCAAGATCGATGGCATCGGTGCCATGGGTTTGAAATCCGAATTCGTCAAAAAAGCCTGAGTCAGCGGTTTTTCTGGTAAAAAGCACCCCTTTCAGCGGGTGCTTTTTTCATGGGCCGCACATGGCAGCTGCCGCAGCAGACTGCGCTTTGCTACCATGCACCTTTACCCGAGCGTCCCTCATGCATGTCGTCGAGCAGTCATACCACGCCCCCTCCACCCGTCAACTGATTGCCTTTGCCATACCGGTGATGCTGGCCGCGCTGGCCACCCCCCTGATGGGATTGGTGGATAGTGCGGTACTGGGGCGACTTGGCAGCCCGCTGGCGTTGGCAGCCGTCGCCGTGGGTGGCAGCATTTTCACCGTGCTGTACTGGTGCTTCAGTTTTCTGCGTTTTACCACCACCGGTCTGGTGGCGCAGGCCACGGGTCAGCAAAGCCCGGAAGCGGTAGTGCTGGCCGGCTTAAGGCCGATGCTGGCGGCCTTGCTGGGTGGCCTGGGCCTGTTGTTGCTGCATCAACCCTTGTTGTGGCTTTCATTGCATTTTCTGGCTCCGCCGCCCGATGTGGCCGGGCTTACCCGCGACTACTACGCTGCCCGCATCTGGTCGGCCCCGTTTACCTTGTTGTCTTATGCGCAGTTTGCCTGGTTGCTGGGTCTGGGGCAGTCGCGCCAGGTGATGGTGCTGCAAGTACTGATGAATGTGCTCAACGCTGTTCTGGCGGTGCTGCTGGTCAGCGTGCTGGGCTGGGGCGTGGCCGGTGCCGGCTGGGCTACCGCCATTGCCGAGGCTGTGGGCAGCATGCTGGCGGCGCGCATCATGTTGCGCCATGTGGCGTGGCCGCGTTGGCGTCAGGCCTTGGCGCGTGTCGGTGGCGGTGCGGCATGGAAGCAATTGTTTGCTGCTAATCTGGACATCATGCTGCGTACCTTGCTGCTGACACTGGCCTTTGCCTTGATGACGCGTAGTGCCGCGCAGCTGGGCAGCCTCACCCTGGCTGCCAATCAGTTGCTGCTGCAGGCCTTCATGGTGTGCGTCAGCTTGCTGGATGGCTTTGCCGTTGCGGCCGAGGTGCATGGCGCACATGCCATTGGCGCACAAAGCCGAAGCGGATTAAGACTGGTGGTGCGGCGCTGCGCCTGGCTGTCACTGGCCTGGAGCAGCCTGCTGGCGCTGGGCATGGCTTTGCTCGGCCTGGTGTATCTGCCCATGATGACCCCGGATGCGCAGTTGCAGCAGTTGGCAGCGCGGTACTGGCCGTGGCTGGTGCTGCTGCCGCCGGTGTGCATCTGGGCTTTCTTCTGGGACGGGGTGTTCATGGGTGCCATGCGCACCGCTGTACTACGCAATGGCATGTTGTTGAGCTTTGCTGCCTACGTGCCCGCGCTGTGGCTGTTGCAGCCGCGGCTGGGCAATCACGGCATCTGGGCCGCGCTATTGGTGCTGATGGCCATGCGCGGTGTGTTGCTGACCCTGGCTTGGCCAGGTTTAAGGGATAGTGTGTCAGAGCGGCAAACTGTCTCGACCCTGTCTTGAGAGTGTAAAACCCCGCCCGTCATGCGCCGGGCAGGGCGTCTGGCTTCAGGCGGTGGTATTGATGCGATTGCCGATGGTGGCGCTGATGGCGCGCGGTGCAGCCGCTTCGACAGCAGACGTGCTGCCATCATTGTCACCATCCTTGTCACGGGTTGCGCTGGGCTGCGGCGCAGCAGTACTACGGGTGACAGGGTAGGGAGCGCTGCTGAGCGCCGGATTGAACGACAGTGACATGTGAACTCTCCAGAAAGGGGACCATTCCCCATGCTGATGTTGGCAGGAGAGGCTTAAGCAAATCTTAAGTTTCAGCGACGGCCCAACATGGCTTGCAACTGATTGACCGTTTCATGACGCAGCCCGTGCGGTTGCAGGCTGGCAATCAGTTCGCACAACTGGTTGAACACAGCCCGGCCCGGTGTGCTCAGCCGGTGCAGGTCGGCCAGGCCCAGCTCTCCGCATTGGTAGGCTGAACCCAGCAGCAGGGCAAGTTCGGCCAGCATGGCGCGGTCCGGGGCTTGCTCAAGGGAATTGATCAGGCGGATGATTTCTGCTTCTGTCATATTGGAACAATCGTTTGAATGCCATAGGCAGCAGTGTAATACCGGGCCAGAGCGCTGGCATGTGACAAGCGCATGGCGGATGATCATGATCAAACGGGAAGCATTTCGCTCCGGCATACGCTGGCGGCAACACAGAAAAGAGGGCAGGCATGCAGTTGGGTGAACAGGAGCAGGCGGCACTGAAAGCCTCGATTGTCCAGGTTGGCCAGCGGGTGGCGCGGGAGTTGGGCGAGCGCCCGGAACTGGAGCAAGCACTGCACATGGTGGGCTTTTTGCATGCCGCCATCGACAAGACGGTTGCCCAGGCAGCTCTGCGCGGCCAAGCACCTGCCTGTCAGGCGGGCTGCGCCAGCTGCTGTCATTTGCGGGTGGAGGTAAGCCCTGTCGAAGCGCTGCGCCTGGCAGGCTGCCTGCAAGACTGGCCTGAGGCGCGGCGTCAGGACTTGCTGCAACGCCTGCGTCTGCGGCTGGCCCTACTGGAAAATGCCAGGGAGCCTGCCCCGCGCTTGCCTTGCGTATTCCTGCAAGACAACATGTGCAGCATTTACCCGTGGCGACCGGCAAACTGTCGCAAAGCACATTCCTTCTCGGCGGCAGATTGTCAGCAAGGTGCAGTACATATTCAGCAGGATTTGGCCATCACCCTGGCAGCGGAAGCCTTGCAGGCCGGTACGGCGCAGGGGTATCGGCAGGCAGGCCTGTCGATGGCACCGCTGGAACTTACCCATGGCTTGCTGTGGGCGCTGGAGCAGCCATCGGCCGGAGAGCTCTGGCTGGACGGTAAGGATGTGCCGCCGCTTTAACGCATGCGCAGGATATTCTTGATCAGGCGCGGCTGTAGCGGGTTAAGCGTTTTGCTTTCCTGATGATGACCGGCCTGTAAGGCAAGCAGCAACAAGACCAGTAGACTGACGGATTTTGCCGATGTCATGGCGGGTGGGGTGTTGAAATGATGAACCGGCCGTAGTCTACGCCGCTCATCACCATCCGGCCAGACTGTCATGCGGATAAAACAAGTTATTTAATGTGAGGATGAAAACAATGGATGGCTGGTTGCCATGGGCCTTGTTGTCCGCCGTATTTGCCGCGCTGACCGCCATTCTGGCCAAGGCTGGTTTGCGCCAGGTTGATGCAGATCTGGCCACGCTGATCCGCACCGGCATCATTGCGCTGGTGCTGTCGGCTTTTGTCTGGCTGACCGGTAAGTGGCGCAACCCTTTGCAGCTGCCGGGCCAGACCTGGTTGTTTCTTGGCCTGTCCGGGCTGGCAACCGGAGCATCCTGGGTGTGTTACTTCCGAGCCTTGCAGTTGGGCGAAGCCAGCAAGGTGGCACCGGTGGACAAGCTCAGCCTGGTGCTGGTAGCCGTGTTTGCCGTGCTGTTTCTGGGCGAGCGCCCCGGTTTGCGGGAATGGCTGGGTATTGGTTTGGTGGCGCTGGGGGTGCTGGTGCTGGCTATCCGCCGTTAGCCATCCGGGCCGTCTCAGGCGGGTTGCAGTTCCTGTGCCTGCTGTTCCAGCAGCCATTCGTAAAATGCCTGATCCAGCAACCAGGCATTCTCGCCTTGGCGCAGAATCCACATCGGGCCACCACAGGGGCCGGTACAGCGGCCGACAATATCGTATACCCCGGCCGGAATGCGTCTGACGGATTCGAAGTCTGGCAGGACTAGGCCAGGCAGGCTGTTGTGGGCGTTGATGGTGAGCAAGGGCATCGTGGACAAAGAAATCCCACGCCTGGCGTGGGAAAAGAGTCGTCTACAAAGGAGGAGGGGCAACCTTACCTTTTTGTAGCGTGTGCGTCATCGGGGCTTTTACTTATTGCCTGGCGTGCTGCCGGATAATTCCTGATGTTGGTGGGCCATTTTTTGCAAGCCCGGCAGGTCGACAATTTCCACCACCCCACGGCGCAAGCGCAGCAGCCCGGCGGCAGAGAGTGCTTGCAGCTGCTGGTTTACCGTCTGCCGCGACAGCGCCAGCATGGCCGCCAGCCGGGTTTGCGACAGCGGCAGTTCGCGCAGGGTGCTGCCCTGCAATGCACCGTAACTATTACTCATCTGCAACAGCCGTCGTGCCAGCCGTGGGCCGGGCGGCAGCAGCATCAGGTCTTCCATGGCAATAAATGAAGCGCGTACCTTCTGACTGAGCAGCCGGCCCAGGTCGCGCCAGTACTGTGGCTGAGCGGCCAGCAGCGCCAGCAACGGTGCTTGTGGCACATGCACCAGGGTGACGGTGCTGTCTGTCCAGGCATCGTGGGTGCGGCTGGCGGCATCAAACAGGGCAATTTCACCAAACCACTGCGGTGGAGCCAGCACGGCAGCAATGGCTTCCTGACCGCTGGCATCACTGCCGCTGATTCTTACCAGCCCCTCGGCCAGGCCGTACAGGCCGTCAGCGGTATCGCCACGGGCAAACAGCCGCTGGCCGGCAGGCAGCACTCGCAGCCGGGCATGCTGTTGCAGCCAGTGCTGCAAGTCCGCTGGCAGGGACTGGAACCAGCTGCTACTACAGAGGGAGGCGGGCAAGCTGGCGCTGCCTGATGACTGGGACATGATATCTCCGTGCTATGTCGGCTGGCTGACACTGCAAAAACGCATTCTGCCTGATGATGCAGGGCTTGTGCCGCTGACAACAACAAGGAGGAACATCATGAGCACCTTGCCGCAGCAACTGGCTGCATATGCCGCCTACCATCGTGACTGGCGCAATATCGCCACCCATTTTGTCGGAATCCCGGCCATTGTTCTGTCCAGTGCCAGCCTGCTGTCGCGCCCGGCCTGGCCAGTGGCCGGACTGGCCCTGTCGCCGGCCGTAGTGCTGGCAGGTTTGCTGGCGCTGTACTACCTGCGGCTGGATCGCCGCTTTGGCCTGCTGATGACACTGTTGCTAGGCTTGGTGCTGCTGGCCGGCGCACGCATGGCGGTGTTGCCGGATGGTGAATGGTTGTGGCTGAGCGTGAGCGGCTTTGTGCTCGGCTGGGTGTTCCAGCTGGTGGGCCATGTGTGGGAGGGCCGCAAACCGGCCTTTATCGACGATGTCCGCGGCCTGGCCATCGGTCCCTTGTTCATCGTGTTCGAGCTGCTGGTATTGCTGGGTGCTTGCCGTCAGCTGGCGGGGCAGGTGCAGGCACTGCACACACCGCCAGCAGGTCAGGCTTGAAGCTGTTCTGCCAGGCCTGGTCGCTGAAGGTGTTATTCCAGTTCCAGGCCCAATTGCTGCTGCGCTACGCTCTGGCGTCGACGCGCGCTCTTGCCAGGCGGGCGCTGGCGCGAACCGTGGCGCGCCACGATGGCGGCTTTTTCGGCTTGTACTTCCGGCTGCTTGCGCCAGGCATGCAGGCGTTGCTTGGCCTGCCGTGTAGCACTTTCCAGCTCGCATGCCGGTTCGGGCAGGGCCTGATCACCACACAGACCGTATTGCTGGCGCAGGCTGTCCGGCATTTTCCATGGTTCGAACAGCCAGACATCCGGTACGTTTTGCATCTGTGGCAGCCAGCGGCGCACAAAGCGGCCATGTGGGTCGTGGTCCATCGCCTGTTTCACCGGGTTGTACACCCGGGTGGTGTTGATGCCGGTGGTGCCGGACTGCATTTGCAGCTGGCTCCAGTGAATGCCGGGTTCGTAGTCCAGAAAGGCCCGTGCCAGCCATAGCCCTACCGGCCGCCAGTGCAGCCACAAGGGGTAGGCAGCCACCGACACCAGCATGGCGCGCATGCGGAAGTTCAGCCAGCCGGTGTGATTGAGCATGGCCACGCAGGCATCCACCAGCGGCCAGCCGGTACGGCCCTGCATCAGTGCCTGCAAGCGGGCTTCATTGTGTTCCGCCTCGCGCAGGCCGTCGTAGCCACGGTGCATATTGCGCCATTCGATTTCCGGTTCCGATTCCAGCTTCTGCATGAAATGACAATGCCAGTGCAGACGGCTGATGAAAGCCCGCAAGCCCTTGCGCTGGCGCGTGCTGTCGTCTGGCAGGCGTTGCAGCTGGCGGTGCGTGGCCTGGACGATTTCGCGCAGGCTCAGGCAACCCATGGACAGATAGGGCGATAGCCGTGAGCAGGCGGTGGGGGCGGACAGCGGCGAGGAAATGCCGCCGCGATACTGGGCGCTACGCTGTTGCAGGAAGTCCTGTAGTACGGCAATCGCACGACGGCGGCCGCCCTGTTGGCGCTGTGGCGGGTCAAACGGAAAAATGCCCAGGCTGTCGGCACCGGGTGGGGTTATGACCGGCAGCGGGCAGGGTGCGGCCTGCAAGTCAGGCACCGGTAGGCAGGGCTGGCTGACAAACTGCGTCCAGCGTGCTGCCCAGCCATCGCGCGAGCGCAAACGACGGATAACGCCGGTCTGGGCAAATTCCTGCCATTGCACCCGGTTTTCCAGGCACCAGCGGCCTACGGCCAGATCGCGCTGATAGCTAAAGCCGTTACCGGTTTCCTCGTGGGCATACAGGGCGTCAAACGGCATGGCGGCATGAAGCCGTGCCAGCACCTCGACCGCTTCGCCTACCTGGATCAGCAAGGACAAACCACGGCCGGCCAAGGATGCTGCCAGGTCCTGCACGCATTCCAGCGCAAAATGATAGTGCTGGCTGGAAGCATCCGGCTGTTGCCACAGTGCAGGCTCGATGATGTACAGGCACAGCACCGGCCCCGCCAGGCTGGCGGCCGTCAGGGCGGCGTGATCGTGCAGGCGCAAGTCACGCTTGAACCAGACCACGCCCACGCTCACGGCTGCAAGGCACCCAGTACGCTGGCGGCCAGATGACGGCCACTAAGCCAGGCCCCCTCTACCTTGCCACCGTGCAACCAGTCACCACACAGGCCGATGCCGCTGGCGGCATCCCACGCGCTGCCGTGCTGGCTGGCATGGCAGTCGGCATAGCGCCAGCGATGGCTGCTCAGCACTGTACACACGGGTGCACCCAACGACCGGAACGCGTCCAGCAGCAAGGCGGCGACTTCGCTGGCAGGCAGCTCCAGATGCGCTGCACTCCACTCGGCATTGGCTTGTAGCACCCAGCACGGCACACCGCTGCGACCGGGTTTGCTGTCGTTGCGGGCAATCCAGCGCAGCGGGCCTGCATTGACAAAAGCAGCGGCAAAACCGGGCGCGAAGTCAGCCTCGGGCTGCACCATCACCGTCCAGCAAGGCAGCATGGCTTGCGCTGCTGCCACCGAGGCCAGCGTGGGCTGGCTATCCGTCAGCAGGGTTGCGGCTTGTGGCGCAGGCACTGCTACCAGCACCTGGCTGAACAGTTCGGGCAGCAGGCCGTGTTCTACGGTTTCCAGCTGCCAGCCAGCAACGCTGTGGTGCAGGCGGCAGACGGTGTGCTGGCTGCGCACGTTCAGCCCATCCGCCAGAGCCTTGCACGGTGCCGACATGCCGGGCAGGCCGACATAACGTGCCGGAGCCGTCTGCTGTTCATGCGTCGTACTGCTTGATGGCTGGCCCAGCACGGCCGGGGTGATGAGCCATTCGGCCACCACAGCGGCTTGCAGCCACTGGGCCACTTGCTGACTAAAGGCCGGGTCGCGGGCGGTAAAGTATTGTGCGCCGTGGTCGGCCTGCCAGTTATCGCCGCGTCGGGTGCACAGGCGGCCACCCAGGCCACGGCTTTTGTCAAACACGGTGATGCGCAGGCCAGCTGCATGCAACTGACGTGCACAGGAGAGGCCGGCGAGGCCTGCTCCGATGATGGCAATCGAAGGCGGTGTCATGGTTTGCGTCTGCATATGGTGTGAAATTGAATAGGGCGTTCAAAGCCAGCCCTGCCGCCAGCAACTGGTGTCGGTGAGGGTTTGCCAGGGAATGATGCGGCTGCACCGGGTGTAGACCGCCTCCAGCTCCACTTCGGTAATTGGCTGGCTGGGGTCGTCCGGCAGTAGCACGCGGGTCACCAGGAAATGCTTTTCCTTGTGCTGCGGCCGCACGGCCGTCCATTTGCTCAGCAGCAGCTTGCGCGGGTTCAGACGGACGGGCATGGCTTAGTTGTCGCTACGGGTTTGCGGCACGTAAATCAGCTGCTCGGTGGCAAAACCCAGCGCTTTGGCTTGCTGCAGCAGAGGGTCCAGCACGGCTTGCGGCAGCTGTTTGTCGCGCGCCAGAATCCACAGGTAGGAGCGGTCGTTACCGGCAATCATCGCCCAGCGATAGTCCGGGTCCAAGGCCACCACATGGTAGCCACCGTAGAAGGGCCCGAAGAACGACACCTTGAGCGAAGCGACATGGCTGTCGCCATTGAACAGGGCGCGGCCTTCCGCCTGTTTCCAGCTGCCCTGTGCCGTGGCATAGCCGCGGTTGATCACTTGCACGCTGCCGTCCGCTTGCGGAGTGTACCGGGCGCTGACATCGCTCATGCCGCGCTCGAAGCTGTGGTCGAGGCGGGCAATTTCATACCATTTGCCGCTGTAGCGTGACAGATCGAAACCGCTGACCGGTGTGATGCCTGGTGGCGGCAGGGTGGAGCAGGCGGCCAGCAGCAGGCTGACAGCCAGTAACAACAGCGTGCGTAAACGGGTGAGTTGCATGATGGATTCCTTGTGTGGGTTCATAACTGGTTCAGTCTTTGCAGAATGGCCGTCGCACTGTGGCGGATGGCCTGTTGTTCAGCGGCGGGCATTTTGTCCAACTGGCGGTACACCAGAGCCAGCCGCGGGTTATCGACCAGCCGGGGGCGTTGGCGCTGGAAGAAGTCCCAGTACAGCGCATTGAAGGGGCAGGCATCATCGCCATGGCGGGCGTCGCGACGGTAGTGGCAGTTGCCGCAGTAATTGCCCATGCGGTGCAGGTAGGCATTGCCCGAAGCATAAGGTTTGCTGGCCAGCAGGCCGCCATCGGCAAACTGGCTCATGCCCACGGTATTGGGCAGCTCCACCCATTCAAAAGCATCGATATACACCCCCAGATACCATTCATGCAGCGCTTGCGGCGACAGGCCGGCTAGCAGCGAAAAATTGCCGATGACCATCAGCCGCTGGATGTGGTGCGCATAGGCCAGTTGCAGGGACTGACCGATGGCGTGGGCCAGGCAGTTCATGCGGGTGCGGCCATGCCAGAACCAGTCCGGCAGCGGGTGCTGGTGGTCGAAGGCATTGCTGGCCTCATAGCCGGGCATGCGCGCCCAGTACACACCGCGCACGTATTCGCGCCAGCCCAGAATCTGGCGGATGAAGCCTTCCACTGCCGGCAGCGGGGCGTGGCCGTCTTGCCAGGCTTGCTCTGCGGCGCTGACGACTTCTTGTGGCGACAGCATCTTGATATTGAGGGCAAAGGACAGCAGCGAATGAAACAGGTAAGGCGTGTCGCTGTGCATGGCATCCTGATAATCACCAAACTGCGGCAGGCCGTGACTTATGAACTGTTCCAGTTGCTGCAAGGCCTCGGCGCGGTTCAGCGGCCAGCGCAGGGCGTCGGCAGCAGGGTTGCCGAAGGAGCGCACGCCTGCTGCCTGCAAGCTGTGCCACAAGGCCTGATGGTCGTGGCTGGGGCGGGTGTCCTGCGGTGGCAGTGGGCTGCCGCGCCAGGGTTTGCGGTTGTCGTGGTCGTAGTTCCATTCGCCGCCCACCGGTTTGCCATCCGGCTGTAACAGCACGCGGTGGCGCTTGCGCATCTGGCGGTAAAACACTTCCATGCGCCATTGCGCCTTGCCGGCAAACAGCTGGCCTGCTTCTTGGCGTGTGGTGTAGAAGTGCTCGCTGTCCACCATCTGGCACGGGATGCTTTGCCGACTGGCCCAGTGCTGTAATTGCTGGTCCAGCCGCCATTCGTCCGGGGCCTGCCAGGCAAAGTCCGAGGCCTGATAGTGCTGGCACAAGGCATCCAGATTGTCTTCCAGACTGCCGCGATTGCTGGGGTCGTCGATGGCGACATAACGCACGCGGTGGCCAGCGGCCTTCAGCTGGCGGGCAAAGTCACGCATCCCGGCCAGTACTGCCAATAGCTTTTGCGCATGATGCAGCACATAGCCGGTTTCCTGGCGTAGTTCCAGCAGCAGGTAGACCACATCGGCCTGCTGGCGGGCAAACCAGCTGTGCTGCAGATTGAGCTGGTCGCCCAGTATCAGCCGCAGACTGGTCATGGCTGGCTCCACAGCTGGCGGTAGTCACCGTCGGCATCGTATTCCGCCGCTTGCTTGTCCGGGTTGAAGCGGCGGCCGCCGCGCGGGTCGGTCCCCAGACCGGCCAGATACAGCCAGTTGCCCTGGTTCTGGCTGCAGTCGTAGTCGAGCAGGCAGGCTTCAAACCAGGCGGCTCCGGCGCGCCAGTCGCATTGCAGCTCATGAATCAGGTAGCTGGCCACAATCTGGCGCATGCGATTGCCCAGATAGCCGGTGCTGGCCAGTTCGCGCATGCCGGCGTCAATCAGGGCATGACCGGTTTGCCCGGCCATCCAGCGCTGGAAGACCGCCGGGTTGTGCGGCGGGCTGGCGCGTTGTGGCAGGCCGCCAGGGTGATACAGGCGGCGGCCATGCTGGCGTTGCAGCAGCTTAAAGTAATCGCGCCACAACAGTTCAAACCACAGCCAGTAGCTGCTGTCGCTATGGCCGTGTTCGGCTTCAAAGGCATGCAGCTGTTGCAGCACCAGTCGTGCTGACAGGCTGCCGCAAGCCAGCCAGGTAGAAAACTTGCTGGAATAGTCGATGCCATGCAGGCCGTTGCGGGTGGCTTTGTAGCTGTGCGGCAGGCCGCGTTGCAGGTATTGCGCCAGATGTGCCAGCGCGGCGGCTTCGCTGCCGACAAATGCCGCTTGCGGGAACGGAAAACTGGAGCGCGGGTCGGCGGGCGGATAGTCCATGGCAGCCAGTGGCCGGATCAGCTGGCGTGCTGCTGGGGGCAGTGGTGGTAGTGACGGTGGCGGCAAAGGCGCGGCAGGCTGGATGGCGGCGGCTTCCACTTGCTGACGAAAACGGGTGAACTGGTCTGGCAGCTGTGCATCTGCCCAGGGCAGGCTGTCCGGTGCCAGCAGGGTGGATTGCCAGAAGCTCTCCACAGCAAGGCCGCTGGCCCGCAGGGCGGTCAGTTCGTCCTGTTCTTCCGGCGTGGCGATGTCTTCACAGTAAATGGCACTGGCACCTATCTGACTTGCCAGTGCTGGCAGCACGCTGGCCAGGCTGCCACTGGCCAGCAACAAGCCACTGTGCTGTTGCTGCAATGCGCTGGCCAGCCCCTGCAGTGCACTGTGCCGGAAGGCGCTGCGCCGGGTACTCATCCGCGCAAAGCCCCAACGGGAAGTTTGCGGCAGCGGGCTGACGTAAACGGGCAGCAGGTGGTCTGCCTGTTGGCAGGCAGCGGTCAGCGCCGGGTTGTCGTGCAGGCGCAGGTCGTCACGAAAACAGTAGATCAGCGTAGTCATGGCTTTAATGTTGCTGGCGGCAGCGTTCTGAACAGTATTTCACTTCATCCCAGCAGCGCGCCCATTTGCGCCGCCAGCTCATCGGTTTGCCACAGGCCGCGCAGGGCTTGCTGGGCAGGCTGCTTTTATTGCCGCGAAATGAGGATTTCATTCCAGCCAGCCCTGGTCGTGCACTGACAACAGGCGACGCAGCAGGCGCAGCGGCGCACCTATCAATGGCAGCTTGTGCAGCAGCTCTTCTGCCGAATCCCAGTAGTCGCGGTGCAGGCATACCTTGCCGTCAGCAGCAAAGCGCAGGTGGCTGCCGCCATGCAGCTGGTAGACCTTGCCCGCGCGGCGGAAGCTGAAATCCCAGGTAATGAAGGCCTGTTGGCCATCCAGCAATTGTTCGCGCACGCTGAATACCGGCTCTTCCAGCACGGCAAACATGTGGCGGAAGATGTCGGCAATGCCATCGCGTCCGTGCACCTGGTTGAAGGGGTCACGAAAGCGGGCATCGGCGGTGTAATAGTCGTCGATGTGCAGCAGGCTGGCCGAGCTGAGCGTGGCATACCAGTCGGCCAGTGCCGCCAGCCTTGTCCTCAGTTGCGCGCCAGATGGCGCAGCAGTGGCAGTCTCAGCCGGTAAGGCAGTAGTGCGAGCAGCTTGATCCATAGCGTAAACCTGCGTGGAAAGTGAATTTCGAAGCGGCCCTGTTCCAGGCCGCGCACAATTTCCCGGGCGGCATCCGCCGGTTGCAATAGCGCCGGCATGGCGAAGTCGTTCTTGGCGGTCAGCCGGGTGGCGACAAAGCCGGGGTTGATCAGGTACACCTGCATGTCGTGCTGGTGCAGTTCGGCATGCAGCAGCTCTGCCAGATTGATCAGCGCCGCTTTGCTGGGCCCATATACACAGGCACCGGGCAGGCCGACATAACCGGCCACGCTGGCCACCAGGGCGATGCCGCCCTGACGGCGCGTCATCATGGTGGGCAGCATGGTTTCCAGCCCGTAATACACCCCGGCCAGATTGGTGTGCAGGGTGTCGCTGACCTGTTGCTGGCGGATGTCCCAGCAGCGCTCCGGCCGGTAGGCTGCCGCGCAGAACACCACCAGGTCCGGCAGGGCATCCTGCTGTTGCAAGATGTCCCAGGCCTGTTGCCAGGCGGCGGGCTGGCTGACATCCAGCGGCAGTACGATGGCACCGGGCTGCTGTCCGGCCACCGTGTGCAGGCTGTCGACACCACGGGCCGACAGGATCACCCGTGCACCCAGTGCCAGCAGCTGGCTGGCCAAGGCGGCACCAATGCCGCTGGAGGCACCGATAATCCACACGGTCTGCTGTGGCCAGTTTTTCAACGGACGGTTCAGGGCGGGCAGCAACATGGCCTTACTCCTTGCGGAAAAACAGGCTGACTTCACCCAGCGCAATGCCGAACTTGCTCATGCGCGCGCTATTGAGCAGGGTGTGTTCGTCCTGCAGGAACATCCAGTCGTCAAATTGCACGTCCCAGCTGCGGCCATCTACCGGCAGGCGCAGGGTGTAGCGCCAGTGCAGGGCATTGCCCGCTACTTCGCCATCGGCCACGCCCACCACATCCGCTGCAGTGCCCTGCCATTTGCCATTACCCAGCAGCACCAGTCGCCACTGGCGTTGCTGGCGGCTGCCGTCGCTGTAGACAAAGCGTTCGTCCAGCAGCAGGGCATCACCCTGGCGCTGGCCGGTGATGTCCACGGTGAATTGCTTGACCAGTGCACCGTTGCGGTCGCGGAACATGCCCCAGGCACGGGTATGCCCGGCAAAAAAGCGGTACAAATCCAGCTGTGGCCGGTTGTTGGCGTATTGCTCCACTTGCGGTGTGCTGCAAGCGCTGGTCAGCAACAAGGCGAACAGGGGGAGCAGGCGGCGCAGGGTTTTCATGGCCGGGCTTCCTGCAGCAGGAACTGCGACACGCCGATGCTGGCTTCGTCAAAACCGGCCTCGCAATAGCACAGGTACAAGCGCCACAGGCGGATGAAGGCTTCGTCAAAGCCTTGCTGGCGCACACTATCCAGTGTGTGTTCAAACGCCAGACGCCAGCGGCGCAGGGTTTCGGCGTAGTCCGGGCCAAAGTCCAGCCGGTTGCGCGTCATCAGCCCGGCTTGCTCGGCCGTATCCTGAAACACTTGCCTGCTGGGCAGCATGCCACCGGGGAAAATGAACTCCTGGATGAAATCACTGCTGCGGCGATAGCGCTCGAAACGGCTTTCGGCAATGGTGATGCTCTGCACCAGCGCCTTGCCGCCCGGTTTCAGCAATTGCCGCAGCTTGGCAAAGAAGCCCGGCCAGTAGGCTTCGCCCACCGCTTCGAACATTTCGATGGAGACAATGGCATCGTACTGGCCTTGCAGGTCGCGATAGTCCTGCCATTCCAGTTGCACCAGTTCATTGCCAGACAGGCGTTGACGGGCAAAGTCCAGCTGGGCATTGGAAATGGTGATGCCATGTACGGCAATTCCCTGGCTGCTGGCGTGTTCGGCAAAACCGCCCCAGCCGCAGCCGATTTCCAGTATCCGCATGCCTGGTTGCAGGCCCAGTACATCGCAGATGCGCTGGTATTTGGCTGATTGCGCGGTGGCCAGCGGCAGGTCGTAGTGGCCGTCAAACCAGGCGCTGGAGTAGGTCCAACTAGGGTCCAGCCATAGTTCGTAAAAGGCATTGCCCAGGTCGTAGTGGGCGTGGATGTTGCGCTGACTGCCTTCGCGGCTGTTGCGGCGCAGGCAGTGCTTCAGCCAATACCAGCCACGGGCCGGCCAGCTACCGGCCAGCGTATTGCCCAGTACTTGTTCATTACGCAAGGCCAGTCGCAGCAGTGCAGTGATGTCCGGTGTGAACAAGAGGCCGTCGCGATAGGCTTCGGCAAAACCGATATCCCCGGCAAACAGCAATTTGCGGCAGGCGGCCCAGCTATGAATGTGCAGTTCTGCTTCGGGGAATTCGCCGGGATGGCCAAACCACAGGCTTTGTCCTTCCGGCGTGTGCAGCAGCAGGCTGCCGTATTGCAGCTGGTTCAGCCGCTGCAAGAGTAACCGTGCCAGCCAGGGCAGGTTGTTGCAGGGCAGGGCAAGGGTACGAGTGAAGCTCATGGGCGCAACTCCTGTCCGTGACTCAATGGGTGTTCCGGGGCGGCGGGCTTGCTGAAAAACGGTACTTTCTTCAGCCACAGCTGCAAGGCCTGCCAGTGAATGCGGGTGATGATGCCCAGGGTCAGCATGGGCTGGCGCAGCAGCGCGCGACGGGCATTGCCGCAGGTGAGCGGCTGCAACACACCGGAGACGCTGGTATTGAGCAGCAGGCCGGCATCGTCGTGGTAATCAATGCGCATCAGCATGCGCTCGGTTTTTTCGGCCAAGCGGAAGCGGTAGTGTCCTGCCACCTGGCAAAACGGCGATACATGCAGCTGTTTGCGGCAGGTCAGGGTGCTGCCGTTGATGATGGGGCTGCCGTCCGGGTTGGCCAGCAGATAGGCATGGTGTTCGCCAAAAGTGTTGTTGACGTCGGCCAGGACGGCAACTAACTGGCCGTGGCTGTCATGGCAATACCAGAAACTGACCGGATTGAAGGCATAACCGAACAGCCGCGGGAAGGTTTGCAACCAGACTTCGCCGTCGGCAGGCAAGCCGGCATCAGTCAGTTGCTGGCGTATCCACGGCAATAGCGGGCTGCCGTCACGCGGGCCGTAATCCCCGGTGCGTATCATCAAAGGTCGCCAGCGGTTTACCCCGAACCAGCGGTGGCCAATGGTTTCCAGTGCTGATAGCTTCAGCCGGATGGCAAATACCGGATAAATGAAGCGATGACGGGCAGGCCGCAGCCGCTGGTGCATCACGCTGCCGTTGACTAGATAGGCATTGCAGCTGGCGGGATTCATGGCTGGGCCCAGTCTGGCAGTTTGACGAAGTCCTGTGCCACGCGCAGTGCGGATTTCAGCCCGTCTTCGTGAAAGCCGTAACCGGTCCACGCTCCGGCAAACCAGCTGTGGCGTTTGCCTTGCAGCATGGGCAGGCGGGTTTGGGCGGCAATGGCTGCGTCGTCAAATAGCGGGTGCTCATAGACAAAGCGGGCGTATTCCAGATTGCGATCCGGGTCACGCAGTGGATTGAGCGTGACGATGACCGGCTGGCTGACCGGCAGCGGCTGCAAGGCATTAAGCAAATAGCTGACACACACCGCACGCTGGCTGGGCTGGCCGGTTTCAGCCAGGAAATTCCAGGCCGACCAGGTTTTTTGGCGCTTGGGCAGCAAGCTGGCATCGCCATGCAGCACCGCCGTATTGGGCTGGTAGCGCACGGCAGACAGGATGTCGCGCTCTTCCCGGCTGGCATCGGCCAGCATGGCCAGGGTTTGTGGCGCATGGGTGGCAAAAATCACGCTGTCAAAGCGTTCTTCGCCGTGCGGGCTACAAACCAGCACACCTTGTTCGTCGCGCTCTACACGACTGACCGGACTGCACAAGCGGACATGCTGAATGCGCTGGCACAGCTTTTCCACATACTGGCGCGCGCCGCCCGGCACGGTAAACCAGCGTGGCCGCTGGCTGATTTGCAGCAGGCCGTGATTCAGGCAGAAGCGCAGGAAGGAGGCTGCCGGGAAATCCAGAATCTCCTTGCTGGGGCTGGACCAGATTGCCGCAGCCATCGGCAGCAGGTAGTGGTCACGAAAACGGTTGCCATAGCCTTCCACTTCCAGCAGTTCGCCCAGGGTCAGTGGCGCGGCCAGAACTTGTTGCAACAGGCCGGGTGCGGCACGGTTGAAGCGCAGAATGTCATACAGCATATGGTAGAAGGGCAGGGACAACAGCTTGCTGCGTTGGGCAAATACCGTGCCCAGCGAGCTGCCCGCCCATTCGTCCCGACCCCGGTCCAGCGACACGCTGAAGGACATGTCGGTGCTGCAGGAGGGCACACCCAATTGCTGAAACAAGGCAATCAGATTGGGATAAGTGCGTTCATTGAAAACCAGAAACCCGGTGTCCACGGCAAAAGACTGCCCCTCCAGTTGCAGGTCCACCGTGTTGGTATGACCGCCTGCGTAGTCGGCGGCTTCAAACAGGGTGACTTCGTGTTGGTCCGCCAGCAGCCATGCGCTGGCCAGGCCGGCAATGCCGCCACCAATGACCGCTACGCGCTGACGTGTGTCTGGATTTGCTTTCACCTGTACTCCCATGCCGGAATTTCTGAATCAATGCCTGCGGGTAACGAAACTGCTTGGCACCTGCGAGGCATCGTGCTTATATTCAGCATATAACCGCTTTGGAAAAAAAGCTACTGATTAGTAAAAGGTCGTACTCATGAGTATTTTAGCCAAGCTCAGCTTCAAGGATCAGGCATTCAAGCTGCGCGAACAGACAGTGCTGGATGCCACCACCCGCTTGTTGGCCAGCAAGGGTTTCGACCTGATGACCATGGATGATGTGGCCGGAGAGGCGGGTATTTCCAAGCCCAGCCTGTACAAGCATTTCAAGTCGAAGGAAGACCTGGCCACCGAGGTAATGATCCGTCTGCTGGACGGCGCGCTGGAGTATCTGGCGGCACTGGATGCCAGCCTGAGCAGCAAGGACAGGCTGGGTAGCCTGCTGGAATGGGCATTGCGGGTGCGTTTGCAGGGCGGACTACCGTTTCTGCCTTCGGCCAGCCCGCAGGTCAAGGAAATGCTGACCCGCAGTATTCGCTACGTGACGCGCGTGTACAAGCTGCACAAGCAGATGCAGGCGCTGGTGGAGGCTGCCAAAACGGCCGGTGACATCAGGACCGATCTGCCCACCGATGTCATCCTGTATGCCTATTACTCGCGCACCTGCGACCCGGCGGTGGATTACATGAAATACTACGGCCGTTATAGCGACGACCAGATTGTCGACTATATGCGCGCCATCATTTTTACAGGTATCGGCGCTGCGGATGCAGGCTGATACTGCAAGACGCCGTAAAGAAACCAGCCCGCCGTGATGGCGGGCTGTTATGCGAAGAAAACCATCAGCGGCGGCCGGAAACCGACAGCCTGCTTTCCAGCCGGTGCTGGAACAACTCCAGCACGATGGATAGCAGCCAGTACAGGATGGCTGCTGTCAGCAACATTTCCATATAGCGGTAAGCCGAACGGCCATAGCTTTGCGCCAGGAACATCAGCTCCCACAAGCCCATCACTGACACCAGCGAAGAATCCTTCAGCATGGAAATGAACATGCTGAAGGTGGGCGGTACCGCTACTTTCATCGCCTGCGGCAAAATGATGAAACGCATGATGGCATGCGGCTTCAGCCCCAAGGCCTTGCCTGCATCCCACTGGCCACGGTGGATGGACAGGATGGCAGAGCGGAACACTTCGCTCAGATAAGCTCCATAGCACAGTGCCAGCGCAGCCACGCCGGACGGAATGGCCGTGGGTACCACACCCAGCTGCGGCAGGCCCAGATAAATCAGCAGAATCTGCACCAAGAGCGGCGTGCCCTTGAAAAACGAGTTGTAAAAAGTGGCCAGCCCGTACAGCAAGGGGTTACGCGACAGGCGCCCCAGGGCCGACAGCATGCCAATCACCACCGCGAGGATGGTAGAGAGCAGACATAACAGCAAGGTCAGCGGTATGCCCTGGATGAAGCCCTCCGGGCTCAGTTCCAGCCCGGCCAGCAAAGGCAGCTTGCTCAGGGCAAAGCGGTAGTCCAGTTCAAAGGCATCGACAAACCAGACAAAGCCAGAGAGCAGGCACAGCATGACCAGGCCGACCTGCAGCCTGAATCGGTTTTCCTGTTTCATGTTTCGGACAGACAAAAGCAGAAAGCCCCGGGCGCATGACTGCAGCCACGGGGCGTATTCTTAGTTGGTGATATCGCTGCCAATCCACTTCTTGGAAATGGCGCTGAGCGTGCCGTCTTTCTTCAGCTCGGTAATGACTTGCTTGACGCGGGCATTCCACTGCGCATCACCCTTGTCCACGGCGACCCAGTTGGGTTCCTGGTACAAGGGGCTGCCGACAATGCGGAACTTGCCGGTTTTGCTGATACGTTCGTTGGCTGTCACCAAGTTGGAAATGACAGCATCCACTCGTTTGCCCGCACCCAGTGCCAGGTCCTGGAAGGCCAGTTCTTCATTGTCGTACGGGGCAATCACTACCTTGTTGAAGGGGTAGGCGGGTTGTACGGCGTTGGGAGCTTCAATGGTCAGCTTCTTTTGCAGATAGCTTTCGTAGGACGAGCCTTGCTGAACGGCAATCTTCTTGCCTTCCAGGCTCTTGATGCTGCTGGTTTTCTTGTCGGCCACATTGGCAATCAGCACGGCCGGGGAGTTGTAGTAAAACACCGGGAAGTCCAGTACCTGGGCGCGTTCCTTGTTGGGCGTCATCGAGCAGATGCAGATATCCCAGCGGCTACCCCATTTGCCGGCAGCAATCACTTCCCAGGAGGGTGTGTCCAGCTTCAGCTTGACGCCCAGCTTTTTCGCCACGGCCTTGGCGACATCCACATCAAAGCCATCCAGCTGGTTTTTGCTATTGAGGAAGGAGAAAGGCGGGTAGCTTTCCAGCAGCACGCCGCGCAGTACGCCGCTTTTCTGTACGTGGTCCAGTGTGGCACCGGCATGGCTCTGGCTGGCAGCCAACAGGGCGATGAGGGCGGCGGTCTTGGTGATCTTGGATTGTCGTTTCAACATTTTTATGGTCTTGATGCTGTTTGGGTGTTAATCTATATATCAAACTATTATAATAATTACCAGCTTGATTAAATATAAGTATATAACATTTCCCATTCGTCATTGGTGCCTGGCACCTTTGATGTCGTGATTGCATGGATAAGCAAATGAGCCAAACTCTTGTTCTTGATGGCGGCATGGGCCGCGAACTCAAACGTATCGGTGCACCGTTCCAGCAACCGGAATGGTCCGCGCTGGCTTTGCTGGAAGGCCCGCACTTTGTCGAGCAGGCCCATGATGCCTTCGTTAACGCCGGTGCGCGGGTGATTACCACCAACAGTTATGCTGTCGTGCCTTTTCATATTGGTCAACAACGTTTTGATCAACATGGCAAGCGTCTGGCGGCATTGGCAGGCGAACTGGCCCGCCGCAGTGCGGACAAGGCAGCACACAAGGTAACTGTGGCCGGCTCTTTGCCGCCTGCGCTGGGTTCTTATCGCCCGGACCTGTTCAAGGAAGCCGACTCGCTGGCCATTCACCGCGTGCTGATCGAGGGCCTTGCTCCGTATGTGGACGTATGGCTGGCCGAAACACAAAGCTCGCTGGCTGAAGTGCGCGCGGTGCGCCTGGCACTGGGCGAACAGGACAAGCCCTTGTGGCTGTCCTTCACCTTGCAGGACGAAGATGTCGATAACGTGGCCCGTTTGCGCTCTGGTGAAACGGTCAGCGAGGCGGTGGCCGAGGCCATCCGTCTGGGCGCTGCTGCGGTGTTGTTCAACTGCAGCCAGCCGGAAGTCATGGAGGCCGCGCTGGATGCCGCCAATGCCGTGCTGCAAGCGCAAGGCCAAAGCCTACAACTGGGCGTGTACGCCAATGCTTTCCCGCCCACCCCGAAAGATGCCAAGGCCAATGCCACGCTGGATGAAATCCGTGCCGACCTCACCCCGCAAAATTATCTGGGCTGGGCCGAGCGCTGGGTAGGCAAGGGCGCGGGCATTGTTGGCGGTTGCTGCGGCATTACGCCAGAACATATTGCGGCACTGGCGGCGCGGCTGGGCTGATTCATTGTTCTGACAGCAAGTGCTGTAACACCTGTTCGGCCACGTCCTGCCATTTCCTGCTGGAAATCACGGCGTGGCCAGCGTCTTCTATCATCACCGGACTGGTGTCGTAGGAGCGGGCGGTGGCTGCCACCACCTCGGATGGAATCAGCCGGTCGCGGCTGCCGCCTATCACCTGTACCCGGGCGCTGATATTGTCCGGATTGACATAAGCCGGTTTGCCTTCCGCCGCCTGAATGGCAATGGCTTTGCCCAGCGGGTCGCCCATGAATTCCACCACATTGTCCAGTGTGCCCGGCAGCAAGCCCCATGGCGGCACCGAGCAGATCAGGCTGGCGTTTTGCCATTGCTCATTACCTTCCAGTACGCGCTGGGTCAGGAATCCGCCCATGGAATGGCCGACAATCAGGCTGGGCGTGACCAGCAGGCGTGCCAACACCTGCTGTACATCCTGCTCGTAGTCACGCAGGGTCTGGTTTTCCCTTGATTTGCTGCCGCCGTGTCCACGCAGTGACAGGGCCGAGCTGCTCAGACCGTGCGCAGCAAACCAGGGCTGCATGTTTTCCCGCCATTGCCAGCCATCACCGGCCACACCATGTATAAACAGAATATGGCCACGTGCTGCCGGTGCATCGGCATGAAATACTTCTATGCCATCCTCCATTTCACGGCGGCAGGCATTGGCCGGGTCGTCTGCGGCCAGGGTAATCAGACAGGCGGTTTCTTCGCCGTCCTGGGCAAACTGGGTACTCAAGCCACGGCACAATGACGCCATGCGACCATTGCGCCGCAGGTACTGGATGCGCAGCCGGTTTACCTTGCGGCGCAGTGCATGATGCAAGGCTTGATCGAATAGCTGACGACCAATACCCTTGCCCTGAAAGAAGCCGTCCACGCTGATGCCCAGTTCGCCATGGGGAAAGGCATCGTGTTGCAGTACGGCAATGTGGACCACGCCAATCAATAGCCCACGGTAATGGGCGGCAATCACGATGTCGCGATTGAAATTGATACTATCCACATAGCTGGCCAGACTGGCCGGGCCCAGGGTGAGGCCGAAGCGGGTGAAGAGATCGTCCGGGCTAAGTCCGGATAGATGCTCCAGAATGGCAGGGCGCGCGCTGGCTTGCAGGCGGTCGAAAGTAAGATGCATGATGCTTGCCTTATGTTGCAGTGCAACATAACTCAGTTTAGGCCATCCCCGGGTAAATGCAAGACATTCTGTGCAGGCAGGGCGGCAACTGGTGAAATCAGCAGCATGACGCATAAATATCAACTATCACTAAAGCAAACCGCGAGTCCACAGGCTGCAGAGCAGGCCTGCACGCCGCATAAAACAGAATAATCATGATTTGTCGGTACGGGAGCTCTGTGTTCAACCTCTCTTCATTGTTACGGAACGGCATGGCATTGCGCTGGCGCATCCTGCTGTGCGTGGCACTGCTGTGTTGTAGTCCGCAGCTGCAGGCACGCGAGTGTCTTTCCTTCATTTACGCCAGTGGCGGACGTGCGTTCTGGGCCAATCTGCAGGAAAACATTGCGCAGGAGGGGGCCAGGCTTGGCTATTTCATTTATGACCGTGGTTCGGTGGATAGCGAGCACCTGATTGATGATGCCCAGATTGAGCTATTGAATGTGGCCATCGCCCGCAAATGCCGGGCCATCATCCTGGCACCCAGTGCCACCATCGAAAATTACAATGAGATTTTGCGTTTCCTGCCTGTACCGGTGGTGCTGATAGACCGCAACCCTGGCCTTAGCAGCCAGTTTGGCGCAGTAGCCTCAGACCAGACCGCCATTGGCAGTTTGGCCTGGGAGCAACTGAAAAATAGCCATCCGGACATCCGTCGGGTACTGGTATTTCCCAATCAGGGCAAAGTACCGTCCACCGAGCAGCGCATGGCGGGCTTTGCCATGGCAGCAAAAAAAGACCATGTCAGTGTGCTGTACGGCCCGGAGCTGGACCAGTCCATTGGCCGCGGGCGTCAGGTGGTGCGTACCTGGCTGTATACCCAGCAGCCGCAGTTCGATGCCATTTTCACCCCGAACGAATCCACCACCAGCGCGGTGCTGCTGGCCTTGCGGCAATTGCAGCAGGCCGGACGCTATCCCTTTGTCGGGGTGGACCGCAGCCCCCTCGTCCTGGAGGCCATCCGTTCTGGTGAATTGCTGGCCAGCATGGTGCAGGACACCGAAAAAATGGCAAAAGTTGCCGTGCAGATGGCGGATGATGCCATACGCCACCCATCGCGGAGCGGACGCAATGTCCTGCTACCGCCCTTTGTGCTGAACCGCGAGGTGCTGCGCAATGCGCGCTAAAGCTGAGCCAGACCACGGCATGGACGCAGCCGGCATCCGCTTGTGCCATTACTATTTCGAGGAAGGCAGCAGCTCGATCAGGCTGTCGCTGGTGGTGGCGCTTGCCATTTATGCCGTGCACTGGACGCATGCGCCGGGCTGGCCAGGTAGCGCATGGCTGCTGGCCATGTTCTGCATCCAGGGTTTGCGGCTGTGGCATTTGCAGTTCATGCGCACCAGGCTGACAAACCCGGCAGGCTGGCAAGCATGGTTTGCCAGCCTCTATCTGTCAGTGGTGCTGGCGGCGCTGGCCTGGGGCAGCATGCTGTTTGCCTTTCCGCACCGTGAGTTCGATTTTGTCTACCTGTTCAAGATCATCGCGCTGGCAACCATCAACAGCATCACTATCCTGTCTCACGGCCTGATTTTCCGTCTGTATGCGCTGTTCAGCAGTGTGCTGACGCTGGTGGTGCTGATCCAGTTATATGGTTTTGACCGGGTGATGTCTGCAACAGACCGCAATGCCTTTACCGCCATTGCCCTGCTTTTTGAGTTGTTGCTGTTGTTCACCGCCTGGAAATATGCAGAGCGTAACCGCGCCTTCTTTACCCAGCAGCAGACCATGAACACGCTGGTCAGCTCGCTCAAGCGCATGCATGACGAAGAGGTGGGACTGCGCTCCAGCCTGGAGTTGAAAACCGCCGGGCTGGAAGAAGCACGCAATGCCTTGCTGGTGTTGGCCACCACCGACAGCCTCACCCGGACGCTGAACCGGCGTGCCATTCTGGAGCAGCTGCAACAGCAGGTGGACAAGGTGAGCCACGCCGAGGGCAGTTTTTGCGTGCTGGCCTTTGATGTGGATAACTTCAAGAAAATCAACGATGTTTTCGGCCACAATGTGGGGGACGTGGTGTTGCAGGTGCTGGCCGAAGAGGTCAAGGCCAGCTTGCGCCCGGAGGATGTGTTCGGCCGTATCGGTGGCGAGGAGTTTCTGGTGATCCTGCCCGGCCTGAATCTGCCAGAAGCGGTGGCCTGTGGCGAGCGCTTGCGCCTGCAATTGCAGCACAGTACCCGCATGCAGCAAGAGGCCGGCATTGCCATTACCCTGTCGCTGGGCTGCTGCCTGGCATTCCCGGGCGAAAGCGCGGTCGATATCCTGGGCAAGGCCGATACCTTGATGTATCAGGCCAAGCGTGAGGGTAAAAACCGGCTGTGCTACTAGCCTGCGCTGGCAAGGGCATTCAGGCCTGGTCCTGTTCCCAGTGGCTGATCGGCATCGGCTTGCCAAACAGGTAGCCTTGGTAGGCATAGCAGCCCTGGCTTTCCAGGAAGTCGCGCTGCACAAGGGTTTCCACCCCTTCGGCAATCACTTGCAGGCCTAAGGCGCGCGACATGGCCAGTATGGCCTTGACGATGGCACTGGTGGCCGAGTCCTGCACCAGTTGGCGGGTAAAGGACTGGTCGATTTTCAGCTGATCCAGCGGCAGGCGGCTCAGATAGGACAGCGACGAGTAGCCGGTGCCAAAGTCGTCCAGCGCAAAGCGGATGCCCAGCGCCCCCAGTTGCTGCATGCGCTCTACCACCATGTCCAGGTTTTCCAGCACGATGCTTTCGGTGAGTTCCAGCTTCAGCCGTGCCGGGTTGGCACCGCTCGATTGCAGGCAGCGCTGTACCGATTCGACAAAGTCCGGCTGGTGGAACTGGCGGGCACTGACATTGACCGCCAGCTCCAGCCGGGCGAATTGCGGATGTGCCTCCCAGGCTTTCAGCTGCTGACAGGCGGTATGGAGCACCCATTCGCCCAACTCCAGAATCAGCCCCATTTCTTCGGCCAGTGGAATGAACTGGGCCGGTGACACCATGCCGCGTTCCGGTGACTGCCAGCGCAGCAGGGCCTCTGCACCGGTGGTCTGGCCGTACTGGTTAACCTGCGGCTGGTAGTACAGCAGAAATTCCTTGCGGGCAAAGCCCAGGCGCAGCGCGTTTTCCAGCTGGGCGCGTTCCTCGATATGGGCCTGCATGGCGGGGCTGAAGAAGCGTACCCGGTTGCGTCCGGCATCTTTGGACTGGTATAGCGCCACATCGGCCTGTTTCAGCAGGTTTTCCATCGAGGTGTGCTGGCCGCGAAACAGGGTCAGGCCAATGCTGGCGGTGTACAGGTGTTCGTCTTCCTGCTGCATGTCCAGGCAGTAGGGGCGAGCCAGGGCATCGCGTATTTTCTCGGCAATCTGCTCGGCGCGGCTGGCTGCCATTGTTTCGTGACTGCCCAGCCCTTCGATGATGAGCACAAACTCGTCCCCACCCAGTCGTGCCACGGTATCCACCTCGCGCAGACTGTCGCGCAGGCGGTGTCCCACTTGCAGCAGCAGCTTGTCACCCATTTCATGGCCCAGGGTGTCGTTAAGTTTCTTGAACTGGTCCAGATCCAGCATGATCAGCCCGCCGTACTGCTGGTTGCGTTCACTGTTTTTCATGGCGTGTTCCAGCCGGTCAAACAACAGGCGACGGTTGGGCAGCATGGTGAGCGGGTCGAAATGGGCCAGGCGGCGGATTTCTTCCTCGGCAGCCTTGCGCTCGGTGATGTCATGCAAGGTGACGCGCTGGCCCAGGTAGTCCCCGGCGTTGTTGAGCAAGGCGCGCAATCCATGCGGGCCACTGGGCATGATCAGCGGAATGTCACCCAGCTCGGCCAGGCTGATGTGGTCCTGCGGGGCGCGGCGGGCAGATCGCGGCGGCAGATCAGGAACAGCTTTTCCTCCAGCAGTGGCAGCACGCTCCAGCGCCGGGTGCGCTCTTCCTGAAACAATACCGCTAGGTCCAGCTGGCGCGCGCCCAGCATGGTAGCCAGATTGCCGGACAGGTTTTCCACCAGATGCAGGCGGATATCCGGGTAGCGCTCGCGCATGGCCGCCATGAAGGGCAGGCCCAGCACCCCGGTGGTGCTGGGGGCCATGCCCACGCTGACATGGCCGGACAGCCGCGCCAGCTGGGCAGCGCGCATGGCGTCGTCGGCATGGCGTATCGCCAGTTGCGCCTGCCGCCAAAAGGCCAGCCCGGCATCGGTGGGAACTACGCCGCTGGAGGTGCGCTGCAACAACCGGGTGGCCAGTTCACCCTCCAATCGGCTGATCTGCTGGCTCTGCGCCGAGGTACCCACCCCCAGCTCCAGCGCAGCGCGCCCCATGCTGCCTTGCGCCACCACGCTGACAAAGTAGCGTAGCTGTCGTAATTCCATTGTTCGTCCTATTGCTGCCCGTGTGGCTGTTGATCACGCAATCCGCAGTTTACTGTGCTATTTCCTCCGGAAATAAAAAAAGCCCCCGAAAGGAGGCCAAACATGTGCTGACTGGTAAGAAAAAGCACACGGAGAGAGGGGGCTCAGACAGTGGCAGCCTTGCCGACAAAGCTGCTGCGGATATCCTTGCGGTACAGCATCAGGGTGGCGGCCAGGCCGCAGGCAGCGGCCAGCATCATCCAGTAGCCGGGTGCCGCCTTGTCGCCGCTGGCGTCAATCAGCGCGGTGGACACCAACGGGGTGAACCCGCCAAAAATCGCCGTGGCCAGGCTGTAGGCCAGCGAGAAGCCCACGGTACGTACATGGCTGGGCATCAGCTCGGTCAGGGCCACCACGGTGGCGCCGTTATAGCTGGCATACAGGAAGGACAGCCACAGCTCCACAGCCAGCATGTGGCCAAAGCTGGGAGAGGCTACCATCCAGGCCAGCGCCGGGTAGGCAGTCAGCATGGTCAGCAGGCTGAAACCCAGCATCAGCGGCCAGCGGCCAATACGGTCGGACAGCGCACCCATGATGGGCAGCCAGATAAAGTTGGACAGGCCGACAAAGAAGGTCACCATCAGGCTGTCGTTTTCGCTCAGCTTGAGCACGCTCTTGCCAAAAGTCGGGGTGTAGACGGTGATCAGGTAAAAGCTCACCGTGGTCATCACCACCAACAGCATGCCACCGGTGATCAGCTGCCAGTTTTGGGCTATGGAGCGCAGGATTTCGGCAAAACTGGGGTGATGCTTGTGCGCCAGGAAGGCATCGGTTTCCTGCAGCGAACGACGAATGGCAAAAATGAAGGGAATGATCATGCAGCCGATGAAAAACGGAATGCGCCATGCCCATTGGTCGATCTGGTGGCTATTGAATGCCTGATGCAGCAGGTAGCCCAGCACGGCGGCAAACATGATGGCCACTTGCTGGCTGGCCGACTGCCAGCTGACAAAGAAGCCCTTGCGGCCCGGTGTGGCCATCTCGGCCAGGTATACCGACACCCCGCCCAGTTCCACCCCGGCGGAGAAGCCCTGCAACAGGCGGCCCAGCAACACCAGCAAGGGCGCGGCCAGGCCTATGCTGGCATAGCCGGGTACAAAGGCGATCAGGGCCGTGCCACAGGCCATGATGGCCAGGGTGACAATCAGCCCCTTGCGGCGGCCGATGCGGTCGATATAACTGCCCAGCACGATGGCACCGATGGGACGGGCCAGAAAACCGGCACCAAAGGTGGCAAAGGCCATGATCAGCGAGGCATACAGATTGCCGCTGGGGAAAAAGGTTTTGGCAATATAGGTGGCGTAAAAGCCGTACAGGAAAAAGTCGAACATTTCCAGGAAGTTACCGCTGGTAACGCGTAACACCATGGAAAGGCTGGACTGGCGTGGGCTGGCAGTGGTCATGTCGTCGTCCTTGTTATTGAGCGGAAGTGCTGACCGGTGTCATCCCGGTCTGGCGAATGCTGGCCGCAACCTGCGGCGAAGCAAGAAAGCGCAGCAGTTGGCGGGCTGCTACCGGGTGTCCGCTGTCACGGCTGATGCCAGCGGAAAAAGTGGTGACTTGCTGCGCCTGTTCCGGCAGCAGGCCGACAATATCGATGCCGGCAATCGGAATCAGCTCGCTCAGTTGCTGGAAGCCCAGTTCCGCTTCGCCGCGAGCCACCACCTTGCCCACCGGTTCGGCCGGAATCATGCGACTGCGGTCTTTGATCTGCTCGGCCACGCCCAGGCGGGCAAACAGTACGGTAGACAGGAACACGCCACTGGCACTGTCGGAATAGGCAATGGAGTGGCTGTTGAGCAGGGTTTGCCTGAGGGCGCCCAAGGTGCTGATATCCGGGTGCGGGCTGCCGTGTTTCACCGCCAGCGCAATACGCGATGCAGCCAGCGGGGTATTGCTGTCTGGCACAACCTTGCCTTGGGCTTGCAGCTGGTCCAGTGCACTGCCCACCATCACCAGCACGTCGATTTTTTCGCCACGGGCCAGGCGTTGCGGAATGGCCTGCGGGGTATCGCCCATGGAGGGGCCCCATTCCAGTTTCAGCTGATTGCCGGTTTCCTGTTCGAACTGAGGTGCCAGCAGCTTCAAGGCCGCAGCAAAACCGCCGGAACTCACCACCGTGAGTTGTTCTGCCATTGCCGGGGTACAGGCAAACGCCAGCAGCAGTGCAGCCAGGCCGCAGCCTGGCTTCCATGTCCTTGCCATGTTGATCTCCTCTTGTTGTGTATGTGTTGTGCTGAAATAATGCACAAGATGCAATAAATGTTTAATTGCTTTTATTTCATGGATTAATCGATGGCGCGCATCAATCTGGAACTCAATGAATTGCAGGCATTTCTGGCGGTGGCGGAGAAGTCCAGTTTCAAGGCCGCAGCCGAGGCCTTGTACCTGTCGCAACCGGCCTTGAGCCGGCGCATCGAAAAACTGGAACAGTCCTTGCAGGTGCGCTTGCTGGAGCGCACCACCCGCAGCGTGCGGCTGACCGAGGAGGGCGCGCACTTCCTGTTGCATGCGCAGAATGTGGTGGACGAATTGGAACAGGCCATGAGCGGCCTGAGCGAGCGGGCCGAACGGCGCAGCGGCGTGGTGTCGATTGCCAGTATTCCGTCGGTGGCACAGCATCTGCTGCCCGCCGCACTGGCCGCACTGACGGCCAGCTATCCTGCGCTGTGCCTGCGGGTATTTGATGAGGGTGCCCAGGAAGTGCTGGAGCAGGTGTTGGCCGGGCATGCCGACTTCGGCATCAATTTAATCGGCGCGGAGGACCCCAATATCGACTTTGAGCCACTGCTGACCGAGCACTATCTGGCGGTGGTGCGGCACGACCATCCGCTGGCCACGCAGCGCCGCCTGAACTGGGAAGACCTGGTGGGCGAGCGTCTGATAGGGGTGTCGCAACGCAGCGGCAACCGCTTGTTGCTGGACCATCATCTGGCCAGCCTGCCACAGCGGCCACGCATCCACTATGAAGCCAGCCACCTGCAGGGTGCGTATGGCATGGCGGAAGCGGGCTTGGGGGTGCTGGTCGTGCCCGAGTTATCGTTGACTCCGGCTTACCGGCATCAACTGGTGGGGATTGCGCTGGGCAAACCGGCGGTGTCGCGTACGCTGGGGCTGATTACCCGCAGCGGCTACCAGCCTGGCCCTGCGGCAGAGCAGTTGCGCACCTTGTTACGCGCGCAGTTCGCGCAATACCGCGCCCGGCAGGCAGCGGACTGAATCAGGCAGGCAGGTGGGGCGGTACCTGCTGCATGCATTGCTCGAACAAGGGCCGCGCCAGCAGGTAGCCTTGCATCAGGCTGATGCCCAGGTCTTGCAGGCAGCGGTATTCGTCTTCGGTTTCCACCCCTTCGGCAATCAGGCGGATGTCCAGTTCGCGGCAGATGTCGGCCACGCTGCGGATGATCACCTGGCTGCGTCGCCGCTGCTGGACATCGCGTATCAGGGCCATGTCCAGCTTGATGATGTCGGGCTGGAAATCAGCCAGCAGGTTGAGTCCGGCATAGCCCGCGCCAAAGTCATCAATCGCGGTAAGAAAACCAATGCGCTGGTACTCACGGAAAACCTCGGCCAACCATTTGCCATCTGCTATCTGTTCGCCTTCCACCGTTTCAAACACGATGTTCTCGATGGGAAAATCATATTCCCGTGCCGCCTGCAAGGTGGTGTTGATACACACTTCCGGGCGGTAGATGGCATTGGGCAGGAAGTTGATCGACAGACGGCTTTGCATGCCCAGACTGGCTGCAGTGCGGATGGCTTTCACCCGGCAGGCCTGATCAAAACGATAGCGGGTGGCATCTGTCACCTGTTGCAGCACGGTGAGTGCGCCTTCGCCAGCCGGGCCGCGAATCAGTGCCTCGTGCGCGAATATCTGGCGGGTAGTAATGTCGATGATGGGCTGGAACGCATAGCTGAAGGCAAAGTCCAGATCCTGGCCATCCTTGCAGATACGACATGTCGGTGCGGTTTCCAGATGCAGTGCGTGTTTGCCCGCTGCGTTGCGTTCCATGGTGTGGCTTGCCTCGTGTGCTGTTGTTTTGTTCTTGCTCCATGCTAGCTGAATGGTAAGTTGTCTGCAGTAATCAATGTGAATCGGGCTTGCACAATGCTGCCGGTGTGCTGGCGCGCAGCAGCCGGTCACGCACATGCAGCCAGGCAGCTTCTTCCGGCGGCATTTCTATCACGATGTGCGCCGCCCCGCTGGCTTCGGCCTGATGCAAGACGCTGTAGATCTGGCTGGCGTAGTCGGCTGGAGTTGCGGGCAGGGCGTAGTGCTGCCAGGGCTGGCTGGGTGGGGGCAGGACATTGTCCAGGCTGATCAATGCGAAACGGCCTTCCCACAAGGCCGGGTCCAGCTGCGGGTGCTCGCCGGCTTCAAAGCGGAAGCAGGGCAGGCGCGGTGCATAGTGCGAGGCAAGGGCACCGGGGACGCGTGGCGCCTTGGCACTGTGCTGGCCGGATAGCGGCAGGATGTCCGCCAGCTGCGCGGCGCTGATGCTGCCCGGACGCAAGATGCGTGGGGCGGGGCCGGACAGGTCGATAATGGTGGACTCCACCCCCACCCGGCAGGCACCACCATCCAGCACCGCTGCAATGCGCCCTTCCAGCTGCCTTGCCACATGTTCGGCGCTGGTGGGACTGATATGCCCGAACGGGTTGGCCGACGGGGCCACCACCGCGTGGCCCAGTTCATCCAGGACAGCCTGGAACAAGGGATGGGCAGGCCAGCGCACCGCTACCGTGTCCTGACCGCCGGTAATCAAGCGGGAAACGGAGGACGCAGCGGGCAGCACCATGGTGAGCGGGCCGGGCCAGAAGGCAGCCGCCAGTTGCAACGCTTGCGGCGGGATGGGGTCGGCCCAGCGTGACAGCTGGCTGATGTACGGAATGTGCACGATCAGCGGGTGGTCTGCCGGACGGCCTTTGGCGGCAAACACCCTGGCCACGGCAGCCGGGTCGTCGGCATTGGCGGCCAGTCCGTACACGGTTTCGGTGGGCAGGGCCACCAGCTGGCCGTCTTGCAGCAGGCTGGCAGCACGCGTGATGTCGTCGCGGTGAGGGGTCAAGATTTCCATGTTGTATTTCCAGTGTCTGTGGCGGCATCTTGCGGCAGGCTGAATGGCTGCCAGTTGCCGTGTTGCCAATATTCCATGCCCTTGTCGGCAAAGCGGTACAGGTGCAGCCAGCCATTGGCCACCAGCGTGGCCACTTCCGGCTGTTTTTCCAGTGCCAGGGCAATCAGGCTGGCCGGGGCGTCGATGCAGGCGGCAAGGCGCAGCGGTGCGTGCCGCCATTGCTGGCCATCGTGTACCGACTGCCAGGACAGGCCGATGCGCAAGTCACCGCTATTACCTTCGAACACGCCGATGCGCCCGCCCACCACGTTGTGCAGCAGCTTGTTGCCGCTGCCGTAGCGTTTAGGGTCCACCACTGCGGCGAAGTACTGCATGTTGATCCAGTGGGCCACCACCAGCGGGCCGCCAAAGATGCCGGACAGCTGACGGGCTTCCGGGTCTTGCTGCCAGTCGTATTCCTGCAGGAAGGCACGGCCTTGCAAGTCCAGCTTGCTGCTACGGCTGCGTGGGGCAGCAATAAAGAAAGCGTTATTGGCCAGCCCCCATTCCGGGCGGGTTTCTGCCCAGTGGTGGCCTTTTTGCCGCAACAGGGCCAGCAGGGCCTTGCTGTCGATGTCGGGGCGAATACCATCCTGCCCCTTGCGCCGTTCCCGTGCGCGCTGACCTGCCTGCTCCAGCAGTCCTTGCAGGCTGGCGGCACGCTGTTGCAGCGCCGGGGATAGCTGGTCTAGCGGCAATACTTCCAGTTCGTCACTGTGAGTGAGGTGCAGCAGTGGCAGGAAGACGGTGTCTTCCGGTATCGGCATGTCTTGTGCGGCCAGCCCGGCGCGTACTTCCGGGCGCTGCAACCACTCACTGAGCAGCAGCACGTGCAAATGCCCACCGTGGCCGCCGCAGGCACCACATTGCAGGGCTGAAGCTTGCGGATTGTTGCTGCTGTGACTGGCATGACCGATCAACAACACGGTACGCGGAAAGGACTGGCCCAGCCCCATGGCGGGCAACAGGGTTTGCAGGATGGTGATGATGGCGTCGCTGCCCAGCTGACGACCGGCCGATACCATGGCCTGCTCCTTGTCGTTGAGCCAGGGGTCCAGCTCGGCCAGCGTGGCGCGGCGCTTGCCGGGGAAGGCTTTGCGCAGCAGTTTGCCCACCTTGCCCAGCCCAGCGCTTTCCACCAGGGTGAAGCTGGACAAGGGGGCGCGTTCAAACTGGCCCCATTCCTGCAAACCCTTGTCCAGTGGGGGCATCACTGCCTCCCAACTAGGAGCCAACAGGCCGGGCAGGCGCGGCTGGCTGTGGTCCTCACCAGCAAAGCGGATGGCCAGCGGCAGGCCGAAGAAACCGGCAAACCCGGCGGTGCGGATGCCGGGTGCGGTTTGTTCCAGTGCCCGGCGCATCGGTTCGGAGCGCACGTCGATGCAGAACACGGCGTGGATGTCGGTCTCAGTGCTGGCAGGTCGGGCCGGGGCATCGGCCAGTTGCGTAAGCAGGCTGGTGTGAGTGGCCAGTTCTGCTGCGCGTTGCCAGATCAGCCCGCGTGCCGGGCTTGTTGCCGGCTGCTGGGTGTGCCAGGCCTGTTGCCAGTGCTGCCAGTGGCTGTCGATATCCCGCTTGCCATCATCCAGCAGCCATTCCCAGGCCAGCTGTATGGCCAGCAGCTGTTGCAGCAGGCTGCTGTTGCCACCGGACAGCTCGGCTTGCCAGCCCTGATAACGGCACCAGGCCGCCCAGCCGCTATTGCGTTGCAGCAGCACATAAAACCAGTCGGCCAGCCAGTCGGGCCGCGCTTGCAAGCGTGCTACCGCCTGGCTGAGCAAGCTGTGGTGATCTTCCGGCAGCGTGGCGATGGCCTGTTGCATTGCCTGGCGCAGCGCCGGGTCCGGGCTGGGCACCGGCTGCATGCGCATTTCCGCCAGCCAGTTCTGGTATAGCTGGCCGTGACGGTCTGGCTGCCATTCGGCCTGGTCGTGGTCGAACCAGGCGGCACAGCACTGGCTGATTTGCTGGGCAATCACTTGCTGCCAGTTTTGCAAACCGGCATGCCCTGCCGGGTCGCGCCGCCACTGGCTTTGCAATAGCCGGGCAGGCGGGTTGCCAGCAGCTGCAGGCGCTTGCATCAACCAGTCGCGGGCAGAGCAGGATAGCCCGGCTTCTTGCAGCGCTGCTTGCAGGTGAGTCAGGCCGATGCTGCCGGCGCGGAAGGCTTGTTGATAGTCAGACTCGTCCAGATGCAGGCGGCTGTCCGCCAGTCGCTGCAAGCTGTCATGGGCACGGGCAAAGTGCTGCTGGCGCAAGCCCCAGTAAGGCGAGCTGGCCAGCAGGCTGTCCAGCGGCCAGCTGGGGGCAATCCGGCCGGCAGCGTTTGCAATGGCGTGCTGCAAGGGGGAATCAGGCAGGGTCATGCGCGGTGGCTCCTTGCTGGCGTGGTTGGGCGAGGCGACCCAGGCGGTACAGCCGGGTGCGCATGCTGGTGCGTACCCACCATTCGTCCAGATACAGGCCCCCAAAGGCCAGCGCATACAGGCGACGGGTGAGTGCGTGGTCGGGATGGTGTTGCAGCCAGCCTTGCAGCAGGAACAGCGCCACAAACAAGGCAGCAACCAGCAGCTGGCAGCTGAGCGGTACGCTGGCCTGGTCGGCTTGCAAGCTGGCAAACAGGGTGTGCAGCAACAGGTATACCTGACAAAGCAGCAGTGCCAGGGCATAGCCGCGCAAGCTGCGTTGGCACAGCGGGGCCAGCCCCAGTCCGATCACCAGAATCAGTAGCAGCGGCGGCTGCAGCGCGTGGCCCAGTGCCAGCTGCCAGGCTTGCAGGCTGGCCAGTAGCAACGCGATACCGGCCATGCCACTGCCCACATGCCACAGCTGGCCGTGCTGGCCGGGTACGGCGCTCTGGCGGATGGTGGCGCGTACCTGGCTGCCCGAGCTGAGAAAAGCATGGGCTTTATAAATGGAGTGAGTAAGCAGGTGCAGCAGTGCCAGCGAATACTGACCCAAGCCGCACTCCAGCAGCATGAAGCCCATTTGCGCGCAGGTGGACCATGCCAGCCGCAGCTTGATGCTGATGCGGGTTTGCATCACCCAGCAGGCAAGGCCGGCAGTCAGGCCTCCCCACAACACCAGCAGCCAGCTGGCCAGCGGCACCACGCTCCACAGTGCAGACAGCTTGATCAGCACCATGCCACCCAGATTCACCACCCCGGCGTGCAGCAGGGCAGACACCGGCGTAGGCGCTTCCATCACCTGGGTCAGCCAGCCATGAAAGGGCAGCTGGGCGGTTTTCAGTACCACGCAGGCCACCAGTAACAGTGCGCCGGTCTGGCGTGCCAGTTCGGCATTGGCGGAAGCCAGCGGCTGGGCCACGGTATCAAAAGACATGGAACCCACCGCCCAGCTGATCAGCGCGGCTGCCAGCAGCAGGCACAATTCGGCCAGACGGCTGGCCACTGCTTCGCGCCGGGCGGCAATGCGCGCCTGCGGCCGCTGTGGGAAGAAGGTCAGCAGGCTTTGCAGTGCCGGGCTGGTCAGCAGCCAGCCAGCCAGCAGGGTCAGCCAGTCCTGGCTGGCCACCACCAGCGTGGCACCGCACAGCAGCCAGCCTACGGCGCGCAAAAATCGCCCCTGGCCGCTTTCGCCGTTCAGGTAGCGGGCGGAAAAACGCAAGATCACCCAGGCCAGCAGCTGGATCAGCAGCTGGAATAGCAGAGCGGCATGCAGGCCCTCGCTGGCCATCAACAGGGCGGCACACAGCGCCCCGCCCGCCGCACTGGCCTGGGCCAGCCGCCAGTGGCGCGACAGCTTGCCGTGCATCAGGGCAGGCAACAGCCACAGCAGGGCGAGCAGGGTGTGAAAAGAAGGCAACATGATGTCAACCCGCTGGAAATTGAACACAGCGGCACTATGCCTGCCAAAGCATGTTCGGTAAAATACATTAATACGGACAAATCAATCTATTAAACAGAATGATTAATCGCCTCAACTATCATCATCTGTATTACTTCTGGCGCGTGGCGGCGGAAGGGCACCTCACCCGTACCGCCGAACGGCTGCACATTTCCCAGTCCGCGTTGTCGGCGCAAATCCGCCAGCTGGAGGAGCAACTAGGCACGCCTTTGTTCCTGCGCGAAGGCAAAAAACTGCTGCTGACCGAAATGGGTGCGTCGGTACTGCGCTATGCCGAAGCTATTTTTGCGCTGGGTAATGAGTTGTTGGCCACCACCACCAGTCAGGATGCCGGGCAGGGCGGTCAGCTGCGTATTGGCAGCGTATCCACCCTGTCACGTAATTTTCTGGAAAGCTTTCTGCATCCGGTACTGGGGCGGCAGTCAGTCAAGCTGAACCTGGAAGCGGGCGGGCTGGAAGAACTGCTCAACCGCCTGGCAGCTTTCGAACTGGATGTGGTACTGAGCAACCGCCCGGTGATTGCCGACGACAAGCATCCATGGCGCTGCCGTACGCTGGCACGACAGGAAGTTTGCCTGATCGGCCCGCCGGGGCTGGTTGACGGGCCATTCGACCTGGCGCAGATCCTGCGGCAGCAATGGCTGGTGGTGCCCAGTGCCAAAAGTGAAATCCGTGTGCGCTTCGACCTGTTGTGCGAAAAACTGGGCATAGAACCGCGTATTCGCGCCGAGGTGGACGATATGGCCACTTTGCGCTTGCTGGCGCGTGATGCCGGAGCCGTGGCGCTGATTCCTGCCATTGTGGTGAAGGATGAGCTGGGCAAGGGGCTGCTGGAAAAATACGGCTCGGTACAAGGGGTGGAAGAAACCTTTTATGCCATCACCGTGCGGCGCCGCTTTGAAGCGCCGCATCTGAAAGAATTGTTCCAGCTGTTTGCCATGCCCGCCTGATGTCTGCGCTGCCCAGCCTGTCATGGCGGTGTAATTTCCGGTAAATGATGTTATCGCCCACCGGCATTGCCATTACATTGGCAACACCCCCGGTGGGCTGTTGCAAGGCAATGGCCTGTCGGCTTGTTGTCGAATCTGCCGCTGCCCTTGCCATCATGCCTTCCGCCCGAATTGCGCTTTCCTTCCTGTCCAATGCCATTGCCGGCTTGTGCTGCTTGTTATTGTCCTGCCTTGCATTGCAAGCCCAGGCAACGCCCTTGTACTGGCAATGCAGTGATCAGTGCGAACAGAACGCCAGCCTGGAAAACAAGCCGGTGAAACAGGAGAAGGGAGGCACCATCTCGCTGTGGTGGAGCCTGAATTTTGTTTTGGGCGGCAGTGCCGTGCACAGTGCGGAAATCCTCACCGAGCTGGACTGTGTCAGCGGTCAGGGACGGGATCGGGCCATCCTGTATTTTGCCGCGCCCAATCTGGCCGGAGGCGTGCAAAGTTTCAGCATCGACAATCCATGGTATGTGTACACCACGCAGCGCTTTGGCGAATTCCTGCACCATGCCTGCCAGCAGCATGTACCGGCCAGTGCGGCCAGCGGGGCGACCTGACGCCGGAAGGCATAGCTGCCGTCTAGTCTTTGCGCACGGCCTTGCTGCTACCGCGTATGCCAGCCAGTTTGCTGTACAGGGTGGAGCGTGAGATGCCCAGGCTGCGGGCTGCGCGGGACAGGTTGCCGTCCGACTGCGCGATGGCCCGTTCTATGGCCTGTCTTTCGACGGCATCCAGCCGGCTTTCCTGATGCAGCTTGCTATCCGTTTGTATACCTTGCGTCGTACTGCCTGCCAGCAGGTTCTGGGGTAATTGCGCGAGCTCTATGCATGCTCCGTCGCACAGCGCAAACAGCATCTCGTACACATTGCGCAATTCCCTGACATTACCGGGCCAGTCGTGCCGGGTCAGTACCTCCATGACACCTTCACCCAGTCGCTTTCCTGCTGTGCCATATTTGCGGGAAAATTGTGCGTCCAGATGCGCAATGATATCGATGATGTCTTGCTTGCGGGAACGCAGGGGCGGTATCAGCACACTGCTGACGCACAGCCGGTGATAGAGGTCGTTGCGGAACCGGCCGCTGGCTACCTCGGCCTGCAAATCACGGTTGGTGGCCGCGATGAGGCGCAGATTGATCTGTCGTTCATGTCGATCGCCCAGTCGCACCAGTCGGCCATCTTCCAGCACGCGCAGCAAATGGGGCTGCACCTCCAGTGGCATTTCACCGATTTCATCCAGAAACAGCGTGCCGCCATCGGCCTGTTCTATCTTGCCCGGCATCCCGCCCCGGCGTGCACCGGTAAAGGCTCCGTCGACATAGCCGAACAGTTCGCTGGCCAGCAAGTCGCGTGACAATGCCCCGCAATTGAGTGCAATAAAGGGGGCTGTCGCCCGGCCTGATGATTGATGAATGGCGCGGGCGAACAGCTCTTTGCCCACCCCGGTTTCGCCCAGCAGCAATACCGGCAGGTCCAGTGCGGCCAGACGCCGGGCCTGGTGGCGGGTGGCGTGCAGGCCCGCGCTGCTGCCGATGATGGCATCAAAGCTATCCGCAGCTTGTTGAGGTGGGGCAGGGCGCGCAGGTTTGATTGGGGTTCCGGCTTGCCGCAGCGGAATGATCAACAGGCTGCCCAGCTGCTGTCCCTTTTCCTGCAGGCTTTGTACCCAACCTTGTTGCAGCCAGGCGGGTGCCTGTTGCTGACGCAATTCGGCCGGGTTGCCCAGGTTACAGGCGGGCAGATACCAGTTGCCGTCATGTAGCAGGCTGACGCCATGTTGCTGCCGGGCTTCGTGCAGCTTGCCGTTTTGTTTCAGCAGGCGGCCATGCCGGTCAAACAACAGCAGGCAGTCGTTGCGGTACTGATTGAAAGCCAGGGTGAAAAGCTCCAGCAAGCGTTGATTGAGAGTGTGGGCTTGTTGCAGCAAGGTACATTCGATCTGTCTGGCTGCGGCAATGGCCAGGCCCAATGAATGGCCGTGAAAGGTCTCCTTGCGTCCTGACAGGTCAATAACCCCCAGCAAGGCCTGGCTATAAGGGTCGAAGATGGGCGCGGCAGCACAGGTCCATTGCTTGATATCCAGGCAGTAATGTTCGTTGGCATGAATCTGCACGGACTGGCGGGTGGCAATGGCTGTGCCGATGGCATTGGTGCCGATGAGCGATTCGGTCCAGAGACCGCCGGGCGCCAGATTCACCTGCTCACCAGCCTGCCGCGCGCGATGGGCTCCGTGCTGATCGAGAATCATGCCGTCTGCGTCGGCCAGCATGATCATCGAGCCCGACTCCCTGAGCACCTCCCGCAACAAGCTCATCACCGGGCGTGCCGCACCAAGCAGTGTTTCTGCCTGCTGGCAGCGTGCAGTCAGCAGCTGCTTGCTGTCGATGACCGGCGCAACTTGCAGTGCCGGGTTGACCTCGCTGGTGCGACAGCGCAACCAGGACTGCCAGATGACCTGGCGCACAACATCGGACGGGCTGCTTTCCTGGCAGATGAACGCTTCCCAGCAACTGGCAACCCGTTGATCGTTGATGGCACTCGGAATCAGCGGTTTTGAACGTGGCATGGTGATTTCACCCTCAGCATGAGTGGAATGATCAGCTACCGCTGGGCACGGTGCTTGTCGTGGCTGAAACAGGGTCCATCATCATGGAAAACCGGGAAGGACTGGCCTGCACCCATTGGTCAGGCGGGCTGTCCGGATTCCGTACACTGTCCGCAGCCTTGTCCGTATTCAATACAAGCTGGCCGATACGTGCATTCCCCGTGCAAATGCTTTATTTTTTTAAGTAATTGTAAACAAAAGGAAAAGTGTGAAATTTGTTTTGATTTGAAGGGTGGCATGCAAGTTGCCATTACCAGGCTGGGGGCATTCCCTGTGGCGTGGTGCCTGTCATTGATTTCTGGCCAAAAGATTTGTCGCAACCAGGTTGGCCAACTCTTGATGCTGTCAGGGCAATACCACGATGTCGAACCACTCAGTCTGGAGGAATCAATATGCAAAGGCGTTCCGTTGTTCAGGTCATGGGCATCGATGCCGGCGGCACGATGACCGACACCTTTTTCGTCCGCGAAGATGGGCGTTTTGTGGTTGGCAAGGCGCAAAGCAATCCCGCTGATGAGTCACATGCCATCTATCACTCCTCGCTGGATGCGCTGGCACACTGGGGCCGGACGGTGGAGGATGTCTATCCGGAACTGGTGACCTGCGTGTATTCCGGCACGGCCATGCTTAACCGCATCCTGGCACGCAAGGGTTTGCCGGTGGGGCTGATCTGCAACAAGGGATTCGAGCAGCTCCACGCCATGGGGCGAGCCTTGCAAAGCTATCTGGGCTATGCGCTGGAAGACCGCATTCATCTGAATACCCATCGTTACGACGAACCGCTGGTGCCGGTATCCCGCACCCGTGGCGTGACAGAGCGTACCGACGTGCAGGGTGAGATCGTCATCCCGCTGCGCGTGGATGAAGTGCGCCAGGCCACCCGCGAGCTGCTGGAAGCCGGTGCCCAGGCCATCGTTATTTGCCTGTTGCAGTCGCACAAGAACCCGCGCAGCGAACAGCAGGCACGCGATATTGTGCTGGACGAACTACAGCAAGCCCATACCGATATTCCGGTTTTTGCCTCGGTGGACTATTACCCGTCACGCAAGGAAAGCCACCGCATGAACACCACCATTCTGGAAGCCTACGGCGCCGAGCCCTCGCGCCAGACCCTCAGGCAGGTGAGTGATCTGTTCAGCAAATACGGTGCCCGCTTTGACCTGCGGGTGATGGCCACCCACGGCGGCACCATCAGCTGGCAGGCCAAGGAGCTGGCGCGCACCATCGTGTCCGGCCCCATCGGCGGGGTGATCGGGGCCAAGCTGCTGGGCGAATACCTGGGCGATGACAATATCGCCTGCTCGGATATAGGCGGTACCAGCTTTGATGTCGCCCTGATCACCAAGGGCAACTTCGCCATCAAGTCCGACCCGGACATGGCCCGGCTGGTGTTGTCGCTGCCGCTGGTTGCCATGGACTCGGTGGGCGCAGGAGCCGGCAGCTTCGTGCGGCTGGACCCCTACAGCAAGGCCATCAAGCTGGGGCCGGACAGTGCCGGATACCGGGTGGGTACCTGCTGGCCGGAAAGCGGGCTGGATACCGTGTCAGTGTCCGACTGTCATGTGGTGCTGGGTTACCTCAACCCCGACAACTTCCTGGGCGGAGCCATCAAGCTGGATGTCGCCCGTGCCCGGCAGCATATCAAGGCGCAAATTGCCGACCCGCTGGGCCTGAGTGTGGAAGATGCCGCAGCAGGCGTCATCGAACTGCTGGACCTCACCCTGTCCGAATACCTGCGTGCCAATATCAGCGCCAAGGGCTACAACCCGGCGGAATTCACCTGCTTCTCTTATGGCGGGGCCGGGCCGGTGCATACCTATGGTTATACCGGTGGCGTCGGTTTCAAGGACGTGGTGGTGCCGGCCTGGGCTGCGGGTTTCTCGGCCTTTGGCTGTGCCTGTGCCGATTTCGAATACCGCTATGACAAGTCGGTGGATCTGGGCGTGGCGCAGCATGCCAGCGCAGCCGAAAAGGTGGCGGCCTGCCAGACCTTGCAGGAGGCATGGTCCGATCTGGCGCTAAAGGTGATCGACGAGTTCGTGCTCAATGGCTACCAGCCCGAGGACGTATTGCTGATACCCGGTTTCAAGATGCAATACATGGGGCAGCTGAATGATCTGGAAATTGTCTCGCCGGTCACCTGGGCCAGCACGGCCGAACACTGGGACCGGATGGTCGAGGCTTTCGAAACCACCTATGGCCGGGTTTATGCCACTGCCGCACGCTCGCCGGAGCTGGGCTTTTCCATTACCGCAGCCATTTTGCGCGGTACGGTGATCACCCAGAAACCTGCCTTGCCGGAAGACCCGGACGCCGGCCCGGTGCCCCCCGCTGCCGCCTGCCTGGGAACCCGGCCGTTCTACCGTCACAAAAAATGGTCTGAAGCCACGCTGTGGAGCATGGAGGGCCTGAAGGCCGGTAATCACATCATCGGGCCGGCCATTATCGAATCCGATGCCACCACCTTTGTGGTGCCCGACGGCTTTGCCACCCGGCTGGACAAGCATCGTCTGTTTCATCTGAGCCAGCTGCAATAAAGGAGACGCACCATGAACATGTTCAACCAGCGGGAATTCAAGACTGCCGACCTGTTGCACAACGGCCAGACCCTGAAACAGTATCGCGACGCCATCATCGAACGTACCCGTGCCACCGGGCATTACAACGGGCTGACAGAACTGGCGCTGCGCGATGGCGACCCTATCGGCTACGAAAAGCTGTTCTCCAAACTGCGCGGCGGGCTGGTACATGCCCGCGAAACCGCCAAGAAAATTGCCGCCAGCCCCATCGTCGAGCAAGAAGGTGAGTTGTGCTTCACCCTGTATAACGCGGCCGGTGACTGCGTGCTGACTTCCACCGGCATCATCATTCATGTCGGCACCATGGGTGCTGCCATCAAATACATGATTGAAAACGACTGGGAGAGCAATCCCGGCATCCATCCGGGTGACATGTTCACCACCAATGACTGCGCCATTGGCAATGTACACCCCTGCGACATTGCCACCATCGTGCCCATTTTCTGGGAGGGCAGGCTGATAGGCTGGGTGGGCGGTGTCACCCATGTCATCGACACCGGGGCGGTGACACCGGGCTCCATGTCTACCGGGCAAACCCAGCGCTTTGGCGATGGCTACATGATTACCTGCCGCAAGACCGGCATCAACGATGTACCGCTGCGCGACTGGCTGCATGAATCGCAGCGTTCGGTACGCACGCCCAAGTACTGGATCCTCGACGAAAAAACCCGCATTGCCGGGTGCCACATGATCCGCGATCTGGTGGAAGAGGTGATTCGTGCCGATGGCATCGAAGCGTACGAGCAATTTGCCTTCGAAGTGATAGAAGAGGGGCGTCGCGGACTGATGAGCCGCATCAAGGCCATGACCCTGCCCGGTATCTACCGCAAAGTGTCTTTCGTCGACGTGCCCTACAAACACGAAGACGTGCAGGTATCCAATGCCTTTGCCAAGCTGGATTCCATCATGCACTCTCCGTGCGAGATGACCATCAGGCCGGACGGCAAATGGCGGCTGGACTTCGAAGGTGCCAGCCGCTGGGGCTGGCACACCTTCAATGCTCATCAGGTGGCCTTCACCTCCGGCATCTGGGTGATGATGTGCCAGACCCTGGTGCCCACCCAGCGCATCAACGATGGCGCTTACTACGCCACCGAATTCCGCCTGCCGAAGGGCACGTGGTGCAACCCGGATGACCGCCGTACCGGACATGCCTACGCCTGGCATTTTCTGGTGTCCGGCTGGTCCGCCTTGTGGCGCGGGCTGAGCCAGGCCTATTTCAGCCGTGGCTATCTGGAAGAAGTCAACGCCGGCAATGCCAACACCTCCAACTGGCTGCAAGGCGGTGGCATCAACCAGGATGGCGAAATCCACGCGGTCAACAGCTTTGAAGCCAGCTCCTGCGGCACTGGGGCCAGCGCCATCAAGGACGGGCTGAACCACGCCGCTGCCATCTGGAACCCTGAAGGCGATATGGGTGACATCGAAATCTGGGAAATGGCCGAGCCGCTGCTTTACCTGGGGCGCAATGTCAAAACCAACTCCGGTGGCTATGGCAAATACCGTGGTGGCTGCGGGTTCGAAACCCTGCGCATGGTGTGGAAGGCACAGGACTGGACCATGTTCTTCATGGGCAATGGCTACATGAACAGCGACTGGGGACTGATGGGCGGCTATCCCGCGGCCACCGGCTATCGTTTTGAAGCCCACAACACCGGGCTGGCAAAACGCATTGCTGCTGGCGAATCGCTGCCATTGGGCGGGGACGCCAACCCGACACAGCCAGACTACGAACGACACCTGGCGGCAGGGGCCAGGGTCAAGCGTGACAAGCAGTGCATGAGCACCGAAGACTGTTACGACAACTACGACCTCTACCTGAACTACCTGCGCGGCGGGCCGGGTTTTGGCGATCCGATAGACCGCGACCCCAAGGCGATAGAGGCCGACCTGAACCAGCAATTCCTGCTGCCGGAATACGCAGAACGCGTGTATGGCGCGGTGTTCAGCTGCGACAGCAAGGGCCGTTATACCGTGGATGTCACGCAAACCCGCCAGCGGCGCGCGCAAATGCGGCAGGAAAGGCTGGCCCGTGCGCAGCCCACCCGCGTCTGGATGCAGAAGGAACGCGAGCGCATTCTGGCCAGACAGGCCTCGGTACAGGTGCAGCACATGTTTGCCACCAGCTTTGCCTTGTCGGACAAGTTCAGCCGCCAGTTCAAGGCCTTCTGGAGCCTGCCGGATGAGTGGCAGCTGCTGGAAAGCGAGCTGGGCGTACCGTCATATGGCGCCAGGCACCGCATGGATTTGTCCTTGCTGCCCGATGTCACCACCGTGGTTCAGGTGGAAGAGTAAAACCCCATGCAGAAGGAGACAAAACATGACGGCATATACCAATGAACAGATTGCCCATCTGGTGGATGGCACGCTGGACTGGGACACCACCTTTCGCATGTTGTCCATGCCCAAGGATCAGCAGCGCTTTGTACAGTACCTGGCCGCCTTGCAGGAAAAGGTGAGCTTTCCCGACCGCATCATCCTGCCTCTGGGCCCGCACCTGTATATCGTGCAGTCCTGCCAGGACAAGCGCTGGGTGACGCAGTGCGATTGCGGCCATGTGTTTGGTGATTACCGCCAAAACTGGAAGCTCAATGCCATGATTCATGTGCGTGATAGCCCCGAAGCCATGGCCGAGGTGTACCCGCCGCTGATGGCACCGGACACGCAGTGGCAGGTGTATCGCGAGTATTACTGTCCGCAATGCGCCACCATGCATGATGTGGAAGCACCCACTCCCTGGTATCCGGTGATTCACGATTTCGAACCGGACATCGAAACCTTCTATCAGCAGTGGCTGCAAATGCCGCTGCCAGAACGAGCAAACTGATTCCATCGGCTGGCCGGTGCGGGGTGCTTGCAAGCCCTTGCACTGGTCGCTTTGATCCTGGGCATGAATTTTGCATTGCTGGTGGCCATCACCCGATGATGGCTGCCATGACTGCTTCCACTCCATTACGACTACTACTGGTCAACGATACCGACCGCCCGATGGCGCAGCTGCATGCTGCGCTGACGGCGGCCGGCTATCTGGTGGTGGCGCAGGCACAAGGCGCTGCCGAGTTGCTGCAACTGGTGGACAGTCAGTCACCGGACATCATCATCATTGATACCGAATCTCCCTCCCGTGACACGCTGGAGCAGCTGGCACTGATGGGCCATGCCGCACCACGCCCGGTGGTGATGTTTGCCGAGCAAGGCGGCCTGCCCGCCATTCAGGCTGCGGTCAGCGCCGGTGTCACCGCCTATGTGGTGGACCAGGTGGCGGCCAGCCGCCTGGCTCCCATCATCGACATGGCGCGGGTGAAGTTTGAAGAAGATGCCCGGCTGAAAAAGCGTCTGGCCGAGGTGGAAGAACAACTGGCAGACCGCAAGCTGATCGAGCGCGCCAAGGGGATCCTGATGGAACGCCGCCAGCTTTCCGAAGCCGAGGCCTATGCGCTACTGCGCAGCCAGGCCATGCAAAGCGGCCTGCGTTTGGTCGAACTGTCCCGCCAACTGATCAATTCCAGCAAATTGCTGGGCTGAAAGCCTTTGATGACCGTACCTGCAAGCTTACACACACTGAACCTGGGTTTTGTTGCGCTCACCGACTGCGCCGCACTGGTGGTGGCGCACAAACTGGGGCTGGACCGGGAGCTGGGCCTGCAGTTTTGCTTGCAACGCCAGCCGTCCTGGTCTGCCGTGCGCGACAAACTGAGCAGCGGGCAGCTGGATGCCGCCCATGCGCTGTACGGACTGGTTTACGGCATGCAGCTAGGCCTGGGCAGCCCGCAATGCGACATGGCCATCCTGATGACGCTGAACCAGAACGGGCAGGGCATCAGTCTGGCACCGCACCTGGCACAGCAATACCGGCAAGGCGTCAGCTTGCGCGAAATAAGCCAGCAACTGGGGCGGCCGCTGGTGCTGGCGCACACCTTTCCCACCGGCACCCACGCCATGTGGCTGTATTACTGGCTGGCGGCGCAGGGCATACACCCCTTGCGTGACGCCCGCTGCGTGGTGATTCCCCCGGCACAAATGAGCGATGCCATGCAGGCTGGTGTGCTGGACGGATTCTGTGCCGGTCAGCCCTGGCATGCTCTAGCACAGCAGCGCGGCGTAGCCCGCCTGGTGACGGACAGTGCAGTCATTTGGCCGAATCACCCGGAAAAGGTGCTGGCTTCTCGACGCGAGCTGGCACAGCAACAGCCGTATGTAGCCGGGCGTCTGGTACAGGCGTTGCTGCTAGCCTGCCACTGGCTGGATCAGCCGGAAAACCATATGCAGGCTGCTGCCTGGCTGGCGGCGGATGACTGCCTGGCCATGCCGGTGGAACTGATCCTGCAGCAATGGGAAAGTGCCGATGCCAGCCCGCTACGCTTCTGTGCCGATGGCCTGGTCAATTATCCCTATCTGTCGGACGGGCTGTGGTTCCTGCAGCAATACCGCCGCTGGGGCATGTGGCAGGGTGAGGCGGAGCAGGATGTGGTGGCAGCCGTCAACCAGACCGCCCTGTACCAGCAGGCAGCACGGGCTTGTGGTTTGCCGCTGCCACCGAACAGCATGCGCCACAGTGTATTGATGGATGGCGCGCACTGGCCGGCGCTGGCGGATGCTGCGCCCAGTGTCGGTGCGATACGGTATTTTACGCACTGATGCGGTGCAGCATCCGGGCAAAACCGGCCTGAACAATCCAGCAAGCAGCTTTTTCAGGCTGGCACGCAAATTGCAATAAGTCCGGTGTGGCAGCGCAATGGCGCGCTGACTGCACCATACATCAGGGTAGTGGCCAACGGCGGCCACTGCCGATACGGACAACGGCGTCCTCTCCTGACTTCACAGTCAGGGAGGGCGCCGTTTTTGTTTTGGCCATTTGGCGGGAAGCACGCTTCCCCGACAGGAGTACTACATGGACCGCACTTTCTGGCAAGCCGGACACAAGCCGACCCTGTTTTCAGCCTTTCTGTATTTCGACCTCAGTTTCATGGTGTGGTATCTGCTGGGTCCCTTGCAGGTGCCCATTGCCACCGCATTGCATTTGTCCACCCAGCAGCGCGGCCTGATGGTGGCCACGCCGATTCTGGCCGGAGCCATCCTGCGCCTGCTGATGGGCGTGCTGGTGGACCGCATCGGCGCGCGCGGGGCCGGCATCATCGGACAGCTGGTGGTGATTTCCGCCTTGCTGGCGGCCTGGCAGATCGGCATCGCCAGCCTGGGCGGTGCGCTGTTGCTGGGCCTGTTCCTGGGCGTGGCCGGGGCCTCGTTTGCTGTATCACTGCCGCTGGCCTCGCGCTGGTATCCGCCGCAGCATCAGGGCACGGCCATGGGTATTGCCGGTGCGGGTAATTCCGGCACGGTGCTGGCCGCGCTGTTTGCTCCGGCGCTGGCACTGGCCTTTGGCTGGCAGAACGTGTTTGGCTTGGCCTGCATTCCGCTGGTGGCCGCGCTCATCATCTTTGCTGTCTGTGCCAAGGACGCACCGAATGCGCCGCCAGCCAAGAAGCTGGCCGACTATCTGGCGGTGCTGAAGGAAAAAGACGCCTGGTGGTTCATGTTTTTCTATTCGATGACCTTTGGCGGCTTCTCCGGCTTTGCCAGCGCGCTGCCGGGTTACTTTCACGACCAGTTTGCCTTTGATGCCAAAACCGCAGGGCTGTACACCGCAGCCTGCGTGTTTGCCGGTTCAGTGATGCGGCCGCTTGGCGGCATGTTGGCCGACCGTCTGGGCGGCACCCGTTCCTTGCTCGCGGTGTATCTGTGCTGTGCGCTGCTGATTGGCGCGGCCGGTTTCAATGTGGGTGGCCCAACGGTAGCACTGCTGCTGTTCATCCTGGCCATGCTGTGCCTGGGTGCCGGTAACGGTGCGGTGTTCCAGCTGGTGCCGCAGCGCTTTGGCAAGGAAATCGGCGTGATGACAGGTCTGGTGGGGATGGCGGGCGGGGTGGGTGGTTTTGCGCTGGCTGCCAGCCTGGGGGCCATCAAGCAGGCCACCGGTGGTTATGCAGCAGGCCTGTGGCTGTTTGCCTGCCTTTGCTGCCTGGCCTGGCTGAGCCTTTCCGGGGTGAAACAACGCTGGCGCAGTGGCTGGACCGTTGCCGCAGCCCGCGTATAAGAAGCAAAGGAGAGCAGAATGGACATGGCAGAACTGCAGGGCAAGACTCGGCAAAAGCTGGTGGTAGTGGGCAACGGCATGGCTGGCATCCGCACGGTGGAAGAGTTGCTGAGCCTGGCACCGGATTTGTACGACATCACCGTGTTCGGTGCCGAGCCGCACCCCAACTACAACCGCATCCTGCTGTCGCCGGTACTGGCCGGGGAGCAGGACTTCAAGGACATCATTCTCAACAGTGTTGAATGGTATGCCGCGCACGGCATTACCCTGCACATGGGCAAGAATGTGGCCACCATCGACCGGGTGCGCCGCAAAGTCATCGCCGAAGACGGCACCGAAGCGGCTTACGACCGCTTGCTGCTGGCCACCGGCTCCACACCCTTTATCCTGCCGGTGCCTGGCAAAGAGCTGGATGGCGTCATCAGCTATCGAGATATCCGCGATACCGAACTGATGATGGAAGCAGCCAGAACCAAGCGTCAGGCGGTGGTGATTGGTGGTGGCTTGCTGGGGCTGGAAGCGGCCAACGGCCTGAAACTGCGCGGCATGGATGTCATCGTGGTGCATCTGGGTGACTGGCTGCTGGACCGCCAGCTGGACGATGTGGCCGGTGGTCTGCTGCGCCGGGCACTGGAAGAGCGTGGCATCGGCTTTTTGCTGGGCAAGCAGACCGCCGCCATTCTGGATGACGGGCAGGGTGGTGTGGCCGGGGTACGCTTTAGCGATGGCGAAGAGATAAACGCCCAACTGGTCGTGATGGCGGTAGGCATTCGCCCCAATACCGCGCTGGCCGAATCCTGCGGTCTGCATTGCGAGCGCGGCATTGTGGTGAGCGATGCGCTGCAAACCTACGACCCGCGGGTGTATGCGGTGGGCGAGTGTGTCAGCCATCGTGGCGTGGCCTATGGTCTGGTCGCCCCGCTGTTCGAGCAGGCCAAGGTATGCGCCAACCATCTGGCCCAGCTGGGCATAGGCCGTTATCAGGGCTCGGTGCTGTCTACCAAGCTGAAAGTCACCGGGATTGATCTGTTCTCGGCTGGCGACTTCATGGGCGGCGAGGGCATGGAGGACATCGTGCTGTCCGACCCGGCCGGCGGCGTGTACAAGAAGCTGGTGATCAAGGACGACAAGCTGGCCGGGGTCTGCCTGTATGGTGATACCGCCGACGGTGCCTGGTATTTCAAGCTGCTACGCGAGGGCCGCTCGGTGGCGGATTTGCGCGACACGCTGATGTTTGGCGAATCCGCCATTGGCGACGTTGGGGTGCAGGGCCAGAGCAAGGCTGCCTGCATGCAGGACAGTGACGAAGTGTGCGGTTGTAACGGCGTGTGCAAGGGCACCATCGTCAAGGCCATCAAGGACAAGGGCCTGTTTACCCTGGACGAGGTGAAAAAGCACACCAAGGCGGCCAGCTCCTGCGGTTCCTGCTCGGGGCTGGTGGAACAGATATTGATGAGCGTGGTGGGCACAGATTTTCAGGAAACGCCCAAGACCAAGGCGGTGTGCGGCTGTACCGAGCGCAGCCATGGCGAAGTGCGCAAGGCCATTCGCGAACAGCACCTGCTGACCCATGCCGAGGTGTTCCACTTCCTGGAATGGCGCACCCCCAATGGCTGCGCCACCTGCCGCCCGGCCATCAACTACTACCTGCTGTCCAGCTGGCCGCACGAGGCAGTGGACGACCCGCAAAGCCGCTTCGTCAACGAACGGGTACACGCCAATATCCAGAAGGACGGCACCTTCTCGGTGATTCCGCAAATGAAGGGCGGCGTCACCACCGCCAGCGAACTGCGCCGCATTGCCGACGTGGCCGACAAATACCAGGTGCCGATGGTGAAAGTCACCGGCGGTCAGCGTATCGACCTGTTGGGGGTGAAAAAGGAAGACCTGGTCAATGTCTGGCAAGACCTGGGCATGCAGTCCGGCCACGCCTATGGCAAATCCATCCGTACGGTGAAAACCTGTGTCGGCAGCGAATTCTGCCGCTTTGGCACCCAGAACAGCACCCAGATGGGCATTGATCTGGAAACCATGCTGGCCAATATGTGGTCGCCGCACAAAGTGAAACTGGCGGTGTCCGGCTGCCCGCGCAACTGTGCCGAAGCCGGCATCAAGGACGTGGGGGTGATCGCGGTGGATTCCGGCTGGGAGCTGTATGTTGGCGGTAACGGCGGCATCAAGACCGAGGTGGCGCAGTTCCTGTGCAAGGTGAAAACCGCCGAGGAAGTAAAAGAATACAGCGGGGCATTTTTGCAGCTGTACCGCGAGGAAGCCTATTACCTGGACCGCACCGTGCACTACATCGCCCGTGTCGGCCTGGATGTCATCAAGGCCAAGGTAGTGGCCGATGCCGCCAACCGGCAGGCACTGTACCAGCGGCTGCTGTTCTCGCTGCAAGGCCTGCCCGACCCATGGGCGGCCCGCATTGCCGGCACGCAGAAAAACGAATTCATTCCGATCAAGCTGCACGCCTGAGGAGCGCACACCATGACAGACAGCCAACACTGGGTACACATCTGCGCCCTGACTGACATCCCGCCGCAAGGCAGCCGCGTGGTGGAACGTGCCAGTGGCAATGTGGCGGTGTTCCGCACCCATGATGACAAGGTGTTTGCCTTGCTGGACCGTTGCCCGCACAAGGGCGGGCCGCTCAGCCAGGGCATTGTGCATGGCGAGTCGGTTACTTGCCCGCTGCACAGCTGGAATATCGACCTGACCACCGGCGCAGCACGCGCGCCGGACGAAGGCTGTGCCCGCCATTTTCCGGTGAAGCTGGAACAGGGCATGGTGCTGCTGGGCTTGTGAACAAGACCTATTGCAAAGGGTTGCAACGGGACCTTGTCATCAGAAAAGGATGGGAAAAATGGGCAAGACTGAAACCCGCTCCACCTGCTGTTATTGCGGCACAGGCTGTGGCGTGCTGATTGCCAGCGAAGACGGACGCATTACCGGTGTGCGCGGCGACCCAGAACATCCAGCCAATTTTGGCCGGTTGTGCAGCAAGGGGCTGAATCTAGCGGCCAGCGCCGCCAGCGACAGCGGCCGTGCACTCTACCCGGAAATACGGCCCACCCGCGATGCGCCGCGCCAGCGCGTCGACTGGGACAGCGCGCTGGACAGCGTGGCCGAAGGTTTTGCCCGCATCATCCGCCAGCACGGGCCGGACGCGGTGGCATTTTATGTGTCCGGCCAGTTGCTGACCGAGGACTACTATCTGTTCAACAAACTGGCCAAGGGCGTGGTGGGAAGCAACAACATCGACACCAATTCCCGCCTGTGCATGTCCAGCGCCGTTACTGCCTATAAAAAAGCCTTTGGGGCCGATGGCCCGCCCACCTGTTATGCCGATCTGGAACAGGCCGACTGCGTGTTGTTTGCCGGTAGCAATCTGGCGTATGCCCATCCGGTACTGCTGCGCCGTCTGGAAGAAGCGCGCGCAGCACGGCCTGACACGCGCTGGATTGTCATCGACCCGCGCCGTACCGATACCGCCGCCATGGCCGACCTGCATTTGCAGATTCAGCCCGGCACCGATGTTGCGCTGTTCAACGGCATGCTGCATCACCTGATCTGGGAAGGGCTGGTGGCAGCGGATTACATCAGCGCCCATACCGAGGGCTTTGCCGAACTCAAGCAGATGGTGCGTAACACCACGCCGAAAATGGCGGCGGAAATCTGCGGCATCCGCGAAGAAGACCTGATCCAGGCAGCCGAGTGGTTTGGCCACAGCCCGGCCAGCCTGTCGCTGTACTGCATGGGGCTGAACCAGTCCAGCCACGGTACTGACAAGAACCTGGCGCTGATCAATCTGCATCTGGCAACGGGGCAGATAGGCAAGCCGGGTGCCGGGCCGTTTTCGCTCACCGGCCAGCCCAATGCCATGGGCGGGCGCGAAGTGGGCGGCATGGCCACCATGCTGGCGGCGCATCGCGATATCGACAATGCCGCGCACCGCGCAGAAGTGGCCGCTCATTGGGGCGTGCCGTTCGAGCGACTGTCCGCCACTCCCGGCCTGCCCGCCATCGCCATGTTCGAGGCCTTGCAACAGGGGCGAATCAAGGCCATCTGGATTGCCTGCAGCAACCCGGCGCACTCGCTGCCCAATCTGCCGCAGGTGCGCGCCGCACTGGCGCAGGCCGAGCTGGTGGTGGTGCAGGACGCCTTTGCCCACACCGATACCACCGCGCTGGCCGACATCCTGTTGCCCGCCGCCACCTGGGGCGAGAAAGAGGGTACGGTCACCAATTCCGAACGCCGCATCAGCCGGGTGCGCGCCGCCGTGCCGCCACCGGGCGAGGCACAAAGCGATAGCTGGATCGTCAGCCAGATTGCGCGCCGCCTGGAAGCACTGCTGTATCCCGGCGCGGCCAGCCTGTTTGGCAATACCGCTGCCGCCAGCGTGTTCGACCAGCACCGTGCGCTCACCAGCGGGCGCGATCTGGACATCAGCGGGCTGGACTATGCCTTGCTGGATAAGGCCGGGCCGCAGCAATGGCCGCTACCGGCGGGCATGGTACAGGGCCAGGCGCGGCGCTATGTCGATGGCGTGTTTGCCACCGCCGATGGCCGGGCGCGCTTTCATGCGCTGCGCTACCAGCCACCGGCAGAAAATGTATCGGCACATTACCCCTTCCGCCTGCTGACTGGCCGCTTGCGCGACCAGTGGCATGGCATGAGCCGTACCGGCCGTCTGCCACAACTGTTTGCCCACCGCCCGGAACCGGCACTGGAAATGCACCCGGACGATGCCGAACGCCGTGGCCTGCAAGCGGGCGAGCTGGTGCGTATCAGCAGCAAGCGTGGTCAGCTGGTGTTGCCGCTGGCGCTCAGCCGCGAACTGGCCAGCGGCACGGTGTTTGCCGCCATGCACTGGAATGGCCAGTTCCTGAATAGTGGCGGTATCAACGAAACCAGCCAGCCGCAGGTGGATGGTCAGTCCTTCCAGCCGGAACTCAAGCATGCGGCAGTCAAGGTGGAAAAAATCAGCCTGCCGTGGCGGGTAACGGCGGCGCTGCGTTGTGACGACCTGCCCGCCATGCAGGCGCGGCTGTCCCCGTTGCTGCGCCAGTGCAGCTACGCCGCCATTGCGCTGCACGGTCCGGATGTCTTGTTATTGCGTGCCGCGCATGCGCAGGCACTGGAGGGCTGGCTGCAACAACTGCTGGATGTGCTGGGCCTGCAGCCGGGGCCAGATGTACTGGAATACCGTGACGACCGCCGTGGCGTGGTCAAGCGCGTGGCCTGGGCGGATGAACGTCTGGCGGCCTTTGTGTTTGCCAGCAGCAATGTCACAGACGGCCCGGCAGCGGACAGCCTGTTGCAGCAACTGCAAGCCGGTGATGCATGGCAGGGTTCGCGGCTGACGGTGTTTGCCCCGGCCGGACAGCGAGCCGTAGTGCGGGAAAAAATCATCTGCCAGTGCAAGCAGGTGGGAGAAAACGCCATCCGCCAGTGTCTGGAGCGGGGCGATAGCGTGGAACACATCAAGGGCACTCTGGGTTGCGGCAGCGTTTGCGGCTCCTGCGTGCCGGAAATCAAACGCATGGCCGCCAGCGTGGCGCAGCCTGCCTGAGCACAGGAGTAACAGCATGAAACGCGAAACCGGCAAGGTAGTGCTGCTGGGGGCAGGCCCCGGCGATCTGGAACTGCTCACTCTCAAGGCCGTACGCCAGTTGCAGGCGGCCCAGGTGCTGCTGCTGGACGAACTGGTCAACCCGGACATCGTCAGCCTGGCCCCGCAGGCGCAAGTGGTGCGGGTGGGCAAGCGCGGCGGCTGCAAATCCACGCCGCAGGATTTCATTCAGCGTCTGATGCGCCGCTATGCGATGCAGGGCAGGCGGGTGGTGCGGGTAAAGGGCGGCGAGGTGCTGTTGTTTGGCCGGGCCGGGGAGGAAATCCGCTACCTGCAACAACACGGCATCGCGGTGGAAGTGGTCAATGGCATCAGCGCGGCACTGGCCGCCGCCGCCAGCCTGAGCGTGTCGCTCACCCATCGTCAGCATTGCCGTGGCGTGACGCTGGTAACCGCCCATGCGCAGGATCACAGCGAGCCGGACTGGCAGGCGCTGGCTGCCACCGGCACCACGCTGGCCATCTATATGGGCATGAGCCGCATCGCCAGCCTGAATCAGGCGCTGTTGCAGTATTTACCGGCCAGCACCCCGGTGGCGGTGGTGCAATGGGCCAGCACGCCGCAGGAACAACGCCTGCTCAGCACACTGGCCACACTGGAGGTCGATGCCCTGGCCGCAGGCATGGGCAGCCCGGCCATCATTCTGGTGGGCGAAGCCATGGCCGAAGCCAGCCTGCCCGCCATGCAGCAGTCCGTAGCAGACCGAAGCTGTGCCTGATGCCCAGACCGATGTTACTGGGCCGGTGTATCGTCCAGCCCCACCGGCTGACACAGCACCGTCGATGTCACGGAATTGGCAATAAAGCAGTTGCTGTGGGCCTGATGATGCAAGTGGGCATGCTGGGCCGCGCTGGGCGGGTTGGCACTGCCAAATTGCACCTCCGGACGCAACGTGACGCGGGTGATGGCCAATTGCCCGGCGGCGTTCTTGCCCATCTCGCCGCTGGCGCGGTCCAGATAACGCTCCACCGTGAAACCGGCGCGGGCGGCCAGGTCCAGAAACCACAGCATGTGGCAACTGGATAGCGCTGCCACAAAAGCTTCTTCCGGGTCCACCGCGCTGGCGTCCGACATTGGCAGCGGCACCACGGCGGGGGAGGACGAACCCGCCACTTCCGCGCCACCATCAAAGCGCAACACATGCTTGCGGCTGTAGCGGCGGTCCAGAAAGTCCTGCCCCTTACGTTGCCATTCCACTTCCACGCCAAATTGTGCCATTGCGTTTTCCCCTCAGGCTGTTTGATGCAGAAAAATGGTGAGGCTGTCCTTGGGCGGGCGGATTCCCGCCTCGGCCAGCATGCGGCCCACCATGCCGCGATGATAGCTGCCGTGGGTAATCAGGTGCAGCAGCATCTCGCTGCGCTGCATACGGCCCGGCTTGCCATCGACAAAACGGAAATCCACCGCCTGTGTCAGTGCGACGTTATCCAGTGATTCCAGATAGGCGCGATACCAGTCATCGCTGGCCTGCTGACGCGCCTGTAGCTGGGCCAGCGTGGGCGTGTCCGGCGTATTCAGCGCGTCAAAGCCATGTGGCTGCTGTTGCAGATTGGCCTGGAATATCTGCTCCACCAGCCACACATGGTTCAGCATGCGCACGGCGGCGGTCTGGGTCTCGTCGGATAGTGCCTGCAGTTGCTGTTCCAGCAGGGTAAACAATTGCCGGTTGGCCCAGGCCTTGGCCTGAAACAGGGTGTGTAACATGGCGTGCATCGGGTGTCCTCCGTGAAAAGCCTAGCTTATTACGCATTGCGGGTTTTAGAATCTGCTACTCAGGAAATTCATTACTGAAACAGATTCATTAATATGATAGAAACGCAAACCACCGAATTGCTGGCTGTGTTGTATCTGAGCGAAACCGCCAGTTTCACCCGCGCGGCAGAGCGGCTTGGCCTGACCGCCTCGGCCTTGTCCAAGGCGATAGACCGGCTGGAGAAGCGTCTGGGTTGCCGCCTGTTTGCCCGCAGCACCCGCCGGGTGGTGGCCACGGCGGATGGCGAGCGCTTTATCGCCCATGCCCGGCGCATCGTGGACGACCTGGCCAACGCCGAAGCTGATCTGCGTTTTGGCCGCAATATCCCGCAAGGCACGCTGCGCATTACCGTGGGTACCGCCTTTGGCAACCAGCAATTGCTACCGGCGCTGCCACGTTTCATGGCGCGCCACCCGCAGGTACGGCTGGCCTTGTCGGTAAGCGACCATCTGGTGGACATTGCCGCCGACGGTTTCGACCTGGGCTTGCGGCTGGGGCCGCTGGGCCCGGTGGATCATCTGGTGGCACGGCCCATTGCCAGTCTGCCACGCAAGGTGTGTGCGGCACCGGCCTATCTGCGCCAGTTCGGCAGCCCAGGGCACCCGGACCAGCTTGCACAGCACCAGTGCCTGGTGGTGGCGGATATGGAACAGGCCGACCAATGGCCCTTCATGGTGGATGGCCAGCTGCAAAAAGTGGATGTCAGCGCCCGGCTGAGTGTGGACAGTGCCGAATCCCTGCTCAGTCTGGCCTTGGCCGGGGCTGGCATCATCCGTCAGTCGGCCTTCTTGCTGGAGCCGGCATTGCAGGACGGCAGGCTGGTGGAAATCCTGCAGCCATGGCGGGTGGACGACAGCATGCCGCTTACCGCCTTGTACCCGCCGGGCCGCCAGCATCAGGCCAAGCTCACCGCCATGCTGGACTTTCTGCAGGAAACCTTCGGCCAGCCCGACTAGCCGCAGCTGGCCAGTTGCAACAGGCTGTGCTCACCCTGCAGCTGCAAACTCAGCTGTGCCGGGCCGCCCACTGCTTCCAGCAATAGCGTTTCGCCGCGTGCCATGCCCGGCGTCCAGCTGGCACCGCGCCCCAGAATCACATCCTGGCCGCAGTAGCTGATCCATATCCGCCCTTGCTGCACCTTCAGGCTGTGCGGCAAATGGCCTTGCAGGCTCAGCAATTCACCCTGATTCAGTAGCAATGTGGTCATGTTGTGCGCTCCCGTGCTGTTGATGCCAAACAGCTTAGCGTTGGCCAAATGGGGCCGGTAGCCACACAGTTGACCAAAAAAGACCATGACAGCACCGGTTCTTGCCCAACTGTACTGGCTGTTTTTGTGCACAACTGTCCGTGGTGCCAGTGATTCAATCCCTTATCATGGAGGCATGGACAAGCAGCCTCTTTACCAGCAATTGGCCGATGACATCGCCGCCCAGATCGCCAGCCGCGTATTACGTGTAGGCGAGCGCCTGCCGTCGCTGCGCGACATGAAGTTGCGGCGCGGTTTGAGCCTAAGCACAGTGCAGCAGGCATTCCGCTTGCTGGAAGACCAGGGACTGGTGGAGGCGCGGCCGCAATCCGGCTACTTTGTGCGCCAGCGCAGTGACAGCGCACCTTTACTGCGCCTGGCGGCGGCTACCGAAGTCACGGTAGACCCGCTGCTGTGGAGCTATGTGGAGGATCAGTCCGAGCAGCACACCGAGCGCATACAAGGCTTTCGCAGCGCCGTGGCGCCGCACGACCTGCTGCCTACCGCCCAGTTGCAACGCATGACGCTGGACTGCATGCGTCATCACCCGGACTTGCTGTCCGACTACGGGCGGCCCAGCGGCCTGCCAGCCTTCAAACGTCAGATCGCGCGGCTGGCACTGGAGTGGGGGGGGCAGTTGCTGCCCGAACAGCTTATTGTCACGCAAGGCACCATCGAGGCATTGAACCTGGCCTTGCGCGCGCTTACCCAGCCGGGTGATGTGGTGGCGGTGGAGTCTCCCGCCTATTTTTCGTTGCTATATACCCTGAAAGCGTTGGGTTTGCGCGTGGTGGAAATTCCCACCGACCCGGTGAGCGGCATTTCGGTAGATGCGCTGGAGCTGGCCACCCGTGATGCCGCCATCAAGGCAGTCATTCTGGTACCCAATTTTTCCAATCCGCTGGGTGCGCTGATGCCGGATGCCGCCAAGGAAAAAGTGGCCGACATGCTGGCCGCGCGCGACATTCCGCTGATCGAGGATGATGTTTACGGTGAGTTTTACTACGGCAGGCAGCGGCCACGCCCGATCAAGGCGTTTGATCGTAGCGGCAACGTACTGTATTGCGCCTCGCTCACCAAGGATGTGGCGCCCGGCTTGCGCATAGGCTGGATAGATCCGGGTCGCTATCGCAATCAGGTGGAAGTGCAGAAATACCTCAGCACCCACTCTACGCCTACGCTGAATCAGGCGGTGTTGGCACGCTTTCTGGAGAGCGGTGCCTATCCGCGCCACATGCGGCGCTTGCGGCGCGCCATCGCCAGCCAGATGCAGGGGCTGTTACAGGGGGTGGAGCAATATTTTCCGGCGGATGTGCAATACACGCCGCCGCAGGGTGGTTTTGCGCTGTGGCTGGTGTTTCCGGAAGGCTTCGACAGCCTGGCCCTGCACCAGCAAGCCCGGCAGGAAGGGATAGGCCTGGCACCCGGGCCGCTGTTTTCGCCACGCGGTGGCTACCGCCATTGTGTGCGCCTGTCTTGTGCCGCAGTCTGGACGCCGGAACAGCAGGCCAGACTGGTACAGCTAGGCCGCTTGGTGTGGCAACAATACCGCAGCGGCTGACAAACACGGCAGTACCGCATTCGCCAACCGCTGCAAAGTGGCCAGTCACCGTGCTTTAACGGCGCGGCACAGTGCCTTCGGCATTGGCCAGTACGGCATCAATCTGGATGTCCGCGCCAGCCGGCAGGCTGGCCACGCCGATAATGCGACGGGCCGGAGTGGCATTGGAGAAGTAGTCCCGGTATACCGCGTCCACCAGCGGCAAGTCGGCCAGGCGAGTCAGGCAGATATTCACTTTCACCACATCTGCCAGACTGTGCTCAATGCTGTGCGTAATGTTCTGCAAGTGTTCCAGACACTGGCGGGTTTGCGCGGCAATGCCACCAGCCACCACCTTGCCGTCATGCGCGCTCACGGGCAGCAGTGCTGAAATATGGTTGTAGTGCGAGAAGGCAACCGACTGCGTGGCCAGCTTGTCCTGCGGCACCTCTGCGCTGCGGCCGGTACGGATGACAATACCGTGGCGGTCTTCCACCGCTTGCGGCGGCGTGCCGTCGCCATGCGATACCACGGCTTCAATCTGGATGCGGGCAGCCAGCGGCAGTGCCTGGGCCGGAATCACGCTGCGTGCCGGGAAATAAGCATGGCTGCGGGCAATGGCGGAATCCGGGAAGAAGGTGCTGTAAACCGCGTCCACGGCGGGCAGGTCGGCCAGGTCGGTCAGGTAGAGGTTGATTTTGACAATATCGTCAAACGGCACGTCAATGCTGTTCAGAATGGCCTTGATATTGCGCAGGCACTGGGCGGTCTGTTCTTCGATCCCCCCTTCCACCAGCACGCCGGTGTGCGGGTTGACCGGCAGTTGCGCGGTCAGATTGTTGTAATGGGAAAACGCTACGGTCTGGGTAGACAGGGCAGAGCAGGGGGCGCTGTCGGTATTGCGCGCCAGCTTGATCAGGTCGCCGGCTTGCGGTGCATGCGGAATGGTGCCTTCGCCATTGGACAGCAGCGCTTCCACTTGCAGCAGCGCGCCCAGCGGCAGGTCATGCACGGCCACGGCGGTCAGTGCCGGTACGTAAACCGGAAAGAAAGTGGCGTACACGGCATTCACCGTGGCCAGGTCGGCGATGTCACGCAGGAAGATGGTGATGCGCACCACATCGTCCATGTTGTGATTGATGCTTTCCACAATGCTGCGGATATTCTCGAAGCACTGTTCCGCCTGCTGACGAATGCCACCGGCTACCAGTTGCCCGGTGGTGCGGTCCAGCGGCAGCTGCGCGGACAGATTGTTGTAATGAGAGAAGGCGACGCTGTGCGCGGCCTGACGGTCGGCGGAGGGAAGACCGGCAGCGTTGCGGGCCAGAACGGCATTGAATGTACTCATGGTATATATTGCCTCGTGCGGAGAAAGAGTGGCTTGGCTTGACCTTTGGCTTGCCTGTGCGTACGTGACGCAGTTTGCTACCGGCTTGCAGCCACCAGATAAGAAAACGTGAATATAAGAGAAGTCTTATTATTAGTAAATAAGCGAATGTTGATATTTATCAAGCAAAGGCCATGCCGCCAAATCCGCCGTTTTCCCCGGCTGAAAACCGGGCGGCGCGCTCGCGCAATGTCCTGGCAGGAATTCTCAAGTTTTGTGGTAACAGCAGGCCGGTAACCGATTCACGAACGGAGCAACCATGCTGCATCGCTCAATTTGCACCACGCTTTTACACAGCCTTGCCAGCTTGTGCCTGAGCCTGCTGATGCTGGCAAACACGCAAGCCGCACCGCGCAGTCCGCAAGACTTGCGCAGTTACATGCATGGCGTGGTGGCGCTACCCGCAGGGCAGAGCGGCGACTACGATGTGTTTTTCAGCAGTGCCGGCCTGCCGCCGCGAGGGGAAAATGCACTGGGCCACTGGCAGCATGATGTCTATCTACTGCATTGGCGTGCCGATGAAGGTGCGCAAGGCCAGCCGCAAATCCTGATTGCCAGACCGGAAGCGCAGGAGCCGGTTTCCGCCGCGCGCAACCGCAGTGGCCATGTGATGCTGACTTTTGAAGATGGCTGGAACAGCAAAGACGAAGTCAGCCAGCGCTACGGGGTTTACGATGCCGCCTTGCAGCCGATCAAGCCCTATCCGCAAACCGCAGTCCCAGGCGGGCATTCCGGCCATGTGGCGGCGGTGGGCGAGCGCTTTGTACTGTTTTATTCCGATGGCTGGGTGGATGGCGACGGGGTGAACGGGCAGGGCAGCGGCAACGGGGTATACCTGCAGGTTTACGACGGGCAGGGTGAAATCCTGCAGTCGATAGATGTGGTGGACGAACAGCGGGCCTGGTGGCCCATGCTGGCCGGTGGCGAGCGCACTGCTTTGCTGGTGTGGCAGCAAATCACCAATGGACAGAAAACCGGCCAGCTGAACATGGCGGTGCTGGACCCGCAGCGCGGCAGCCTCAGCGACATCCGGCTGCTGTCCGCTGGCTTGCAGCTATACCACTACAATCTGACCTGGCTGCCTGCGGTGTCACGCTTTATGCTGCTGGCCACCATCAAGGGACAAGGGGTGGCCTGGCTGCTGAACAGTACCGGTGAAGTCAAAGCCCGCCTTGACTGCCTGCCCGCCACGGTGCGCGAGGCCGGGCTGATGGTGAGCGGCAATACCGTGTTTACCCCCACGGCGGACGGCCAGCTGATGCAGTTGCTGGCCGGGCTGGACAGCCTGCAATGGCAAGGCCTGCTGGCAGAGCGCAAGGGGCGGCCGGTGGCCTGGCGGCCCTTGGGTAGTGTCGGCCTGCCCCGCAGCGATGGGCGACTGGATTGGTTGTCGCTGACCGAGCGCGGCCTGCAATGGTGTCAATTCGACCCGCAGCAAACCCGCCCTGCGCTGCGTCCGGCTGCCTGTCGCGACGCGGATGCCGCTAGCAAATGAACAAATTTTTCATCTTTTTCTATAGTGCTGCTCAAGGTTTTGTTACCTGCGTCGATAAATACCCAAACAAAGCATAAGGGGAAATCGATGACAAACCGCGACGGCATCAAGATTGAAGCCTACACGCTGGAATTTTTTGTACTGGACGAAAAAGTAAAAGAAGCACGGGCACAGTTGCAGCATATTGAAAACCTGTTGCTGGAAACCGGCTGTTTGCCGTCGGCACCTGCGCTTATGCCTGTAGTATCTGCCACCGCACATTAACAGGCAGTCCAGTTGGCAGCACACCACAATGGCCGGGTTTCCCGGCCATTGTCATTTCCGCCTATCCGTCACGACTGATGGTTTGCGCTGTTCCGGTCATGTCGATGGCGGCCAGTCCGCCGTTTTTTGCCAAAGAAGCCGGGCATCTGCCGCTGGCTCTGGTTAAAATATGGCCTGTTCGCGCCCCGGCATGTTGTCAGGCGCAGGGACACACCCGATCAAGGACAGCATGTCCAATTTCATTTCCCGGCTGCTGCGCGGTGCCGGCAAGCCAGCAGCATTACCACCGGCTACTGCGCTGCTGGTGGATGTGCGCGAGCCCGCCGGGTTTGCTGGTGCATATGCGGCCGGAGCCATCAATATCCCGCGCCCAGGCCGCACAGCTACTGGCAGCGGGTTTGCCCCAGCTTATCAATGGCAAGAACATGGCAGAATTTCCTGCTGCTGCAGCGCTAAAATACGCCGATTACCGGACAGATAAAAACAGGCGGCATGGCCGCTGACACCAGGCATTCGCTTCCGGACAGGAGGTGCATGGCCGTCATCAGGAAACAGGATAATGAGTAAAACAGACAAGCAGGGCCTCTCCACCACCATCGTGCATCGCGACCGCCGCGCTGGCATGGAATATGGCGCATTGCGTGCCCCGCTGCATAATTCGGTGCAGTACGGGCTGGACAGCGTGGAGGACCTGATCGGCATTTTTCAGGGCAGCAAGAAAGGCGGCTTCAACTATGCCCGTCAGGGCACGCCCACCACGGCCGCGCTGGAGGCCAAGATCACCGAGATTGAACGCGGCATTGGCACGGTCTGTTTTGCCACCGGCATGGGCGCGATTGCTGCTATCTTCCTGTCCCTGCTGAAGGCCGGCGACCATATCGTGTCCAGCCGCCATGTGTTCGGCAATACCAACAGCCTGCTGGGCACCCTGCGTCAGTTTGGTGTGGAAGTCAGCATGGTGGACATGGCCTCGGCAGGCAGTGTGGCCGCTGCGCTGACCCCGGCCACCCGCATGGTGTTTGTGGAAACCATTGCCAACCCCGGCACCCAGATTGCCGACCTGCAAGGCATAGGCCAGCTGTGCCAGTCCCATGGCCTGGTGTATGTGGTGGACAACACCATTACCTCGCCCGCCTTGTTTAACCCGGCCAGTGTAGGTGCCAGCCTGGTGGTGAACTCGCTCACCAAGACCCTCGCCGGTCATGGTGCGGCACTGGGTGGCGCAGTGACTGATACCGGTCTGTTCGACTGGTCGGCCTATCCGAACATTGCGGACGACTACCGCAAAGGCGCAGCCGCCCAGCAAGGCCTGACCCAGATCCGCAAAAAAGCCTTGCGCGACATGGGTGCGTCGCTGTCGTCCGAGCATGCCAACCTGATTTCCATCGGCATGGAAACACTGGCCTTGCGCGTAGGGCACTGCAGCAATACCGCCCAGCAACTGGCCGAATACCTGGAAGCCCACCCGGCAGTGCGCAAGGTGTCCTATCCGGGCCTGCCCAGCCACCCGCAATACCAGCGTGCCCGTGAACTGTTCAGTGGTAATGCCTGGCTGCTGTCTTTCGAACTGTACGATGCCGCACAAACCAATACCTTGCTCAATACCCTGCAAGTCCCGATCAAGGCCACCGGGCTGGGGGATACCCGTACCCTGGTGATTCCTGTGGCGTCTACCATTTTCTGGGAAGCCGGCCCGGAGAAACGCAAGGAAATGGACATTCCGGACGGCATGGTGCGGGTGTCGGTTGGTCTGGAAGAAGTGGGCGATCTGATTGCCGACTTCGAACAGGCATTTGCCAGTCTGGGCTAAACCATCCAAAGCACATGAGGCAGGCTGGCCTTGTGGCGTGCCTGCCCCTTGGCGCATGGACAGTTTTGTCATGCAGCGGAAAAAACCTCCGCCACATTCATCAGGGTGATGCCGATTTCTTCAGCACGGCGCTCAGTCATATTCGTGGCTGTGATTGAAGAACTCGAAACAGGATTTCAGCTCTTCCTGCTGGCGCGGGCTGATGTCGACAAATTCCAGGCCGTAGATTTCGCCATTGGCCTCCGCCTGCACCCATTTCACCCGGCCAGTCAGTTGTAGCGGTGCCTGCTCGCGGTAATCATCAATGCTGTCGTGTGGCAGCAGCACCTTCAGTTTCATCAGGCTGTGTTCTGCCCGGTTCAGCGCCAGCGGCAGCCGTAACTTGATGCCGGACAGGCTGAAGTCTTCGGTAATGGCGTCGCGCAGTTGGTCGCCATCCTTTACCTGCACCAGAATGTGCTGGCGTACACGCGGCAGTTTGCGGTTGTCGTTGGCAATGGCCTGAATCTGGCTGGATTGGTCGAACTGGAAGCTCTCCATGATGGTGCGCAAATCGGTGGAGGTGCGAAACAGCACTTCGCTGATGGCCCCGGTGGTATGCACTTTGTAGGCATTGTCACTTAGCGTGGTCAGCAGGGTTTCCAGTTGACCGCGCATGGTTTCCAGCCGCGCCATCTGTTCCTGGCTGGCTGCGCCGATTTGCCGGGCCGCCGTCACATTGCCTTCAATATCCTCCACCAGCCCGTTGATGGACTGGCTGGCCTGCTCGGCCTTTTCCATACCCAGCCGCGTGCTGCTGATGATGCCTTGTACCGATTCGGTGTTTTCCTGAATCAGCGAACCCAGGCTGTTGATGATCTGGGTAATTTCATCGGTGGCTTTCGCCGCATTTTGTGCCAGCTTGCGCACTTCGTCGGCCACCACGGCAAAGCCACGGCCGTGTTCACCCGCGCGTGCCGCCTCGATAGCCGCATTCAGCGCCAGCAGATTGGTCTGGTCGGTGATGCTGGCAATGGATTGGGTAATCACCTGGATTTTCTGGTTGGCTTCTCCCAGCGCCACAATGCGGGTTTCGGCGTGGTGTGCTTCGGCGACTGCTGCATCCATCTCACGGATGTTGTCACGCATGGTGGACATGCTTTCGTGCGCACTCTTGCGCGCCTTGTCCGCGTGTTCGGTCACGCTGCCGGCAAGGTCCAGCACGATTCTGGCGGTTTGTGACAGGTCTGACGTGGCCTGACGCACCGCGGCAGAATGCTGCTCCTCCTCATTGGAGGTATCGGCAATATGGCTGGAGATGTCTGAAATCTGGTAGGAGGACTGCACCACCTGCTTGGTGTTCAGGTCAATCTTGCGCATGTACAAGGTTAATTGTTCGGCCATGTGACGCATGGCGGCCAGCAGGCTGTGGTCATGACCGGAGCGGTCGATGATATCCACGGCCAGATTGCCAGCGGCAATGGTGTTGGCAATGCTGGCTGCGTAGGCGGGCTCCCCGCCCAGAATCCGCAGCAGGCGACGGTATTGCAGCAGGCTGATGCCCAGCACACTCAACGTGGTGAGAATGGCAATCAAGCCATATGCCAGCACGGCATTGTCGCGCACCGTGGTTTTGTACTGCTGGGTTTGCTTGCTCTTGTTTGCCAGGCTTTGCGCCAACTGGTCCAGGCTCTTGTTGATGGCTTCGGTTGAATCATCAAAGCCATTGCCTTTTGCCTTCATGATGGCATTGCCAGCCTCGCGCCCCTGATGGATATAAGCCTCGGCCATTTTTACCCCGGTCTGGTGCAGGGCTTGTACCAAAGGCTTGATCTGTCCTACCTCGCTTGCCACTTCCGGCAACATGGTTTGCAGCACATCCAGGTTCTGCATGGCCTGCTTGAGGTTTTCCGCAGCATCGCGGTAATCGTCCGGCCCTTCGCCCGTGGCACCTGCATCTGTCAGAAACTGCTGAATCTGCACCACGTTAAAACGGGTGTCCTTGAACACCAGGCTGGCTTGTTTATACCGCTCCACCTCGTCATCGGCCTGACGTTGCAGATTATTGGTCCACCAGGTAACGGCACTGCCCGTCAGCAGCAGGCCGGCAACCAGCACCGCACCCAGAATCATGGTTTTCTTTACCGATGATGAAGACATATATGCTCCAGCCAAAGCTTGATAAATGGTTTTGTCGGACAGAATACACAAGAAGCGGCAAAAGGAATATGCAGTTTCTGATAGGAAATGGAGTGTATAGATGAATGCAGTATCGTGTTGCGCTGCATATGGCATAGCCGGGATGGCAAATGAGACGACTTCATGCCGCAGACTTGCCAATGGATGACGCACTGCGCTGGTTTGCGTTCGCCAAGATAATCAGCCCATGACTGAATCATGCGCTGTCACCCTGCCATGTATTTAATGCACAGGGAGGGCGGTGACATGTAGTTGCGCCGGGCGTGGTTACAGTGCGGAGGTGCTGTATTTTTAATGAATATATTGGTGATGAACCAATAACACATGTCATGAAAATAAAAGCATTTTGGCTTGATGGCTGTTTCTTGTGTGCCATGTTCTACGACAGGCAACGATAGTGGAGAAAAGAAGTGCGAAGAGTATTGCGGAAGGTGGGGCTTGCGTCGTAGTTTAAATGATAATGATTATCAGTTTGTAAGAAATATTACAAATTCCACGAACAATTCATCCCTGATAAACACCCACCCGCCAAGGAGAGATAATCATGTTCAATAGCAAGCTGAAAGAAACCATCCAAAACCAGGCGCGTATGATTGCACAGCAAAAAGCAGTGCTGGATGCAATTGGTTTGTCCATGGCCAGGGTCACCTTTGACATGAATGCAAATGTGGTGGAATCCAACCATGCCTTTCAGCAGGTGATGGGCTATTCCGCCGAAGTACTACCTGGCATGAATCATCGCACCTTTTGCGAAGCAAGCTATGCCAACTCCAGCGAATATCAGGCCTTCTGGAACAGCCTGCGCAAAGGTAGTCCGTTTGCCGGCAGGGTCAAGCGCCTGCGGCGCGATGGCAAGGTCGTCTGGCTGGAAGCCACTTACAATCCCATCAAGAACGAGCAGGGCCAGGTGTGTGGCTTTGTGAAGTTTGCCGCGGACATTACCCTGCGTGTGGAGGAAGAATTACGCAACAAGGCCGTGCTGGCCGCCATGAACCGGGTGATGGCCAGCATCGAATTTTCGATTGACGGGGTAATTCGCATGGTCAACCCCAATTTCCTGCGCACCATGGGATACCAGGAATCCGAGCTGATCGGTCAGCACCACCGCCGCCTGTGCACCATGGAATATGCGCAAAGCCGCGAATACATCCAGCTGTGGGAGCAGTTGCGCAGTGGGCAGTTTTACTCCGGCCAGGTATTGCGTATTGCCCGTGACGGTAGCGAGCGCTGGCTGGAAGCCAGTTACAATCCGGTGTTTGATGATCATGGCCAGGTTGTTTCCATCATCAAGTTTGCGACAGACATCACCGCCAATATTGCCGCGCAAAAACAGGAACGGGACAGCGCCCTGTTTGCTTTCAATACCTCGCAACAAACCCGTCACTGGGCAGAAGAAGGGGTCAAGAACATCAGCGAAAGCGTGAACAATATCGAAACCATGGCCAATGAAATCGCCACTGCGGCGCAGGGTGTGCAATCGCTGGGCGAGCACTCCCAGCAAATTGGCACCATTGTCCAAACCATCAAGGATATTGCAGACCAAACCAATCTGCTGGCGCTCAATGCAGCCATCGAAGCTGCCCGCGCAGGCGAAACCGGCCGTGGCTTTGCCGTCGTGGCAGACGAAGTACGCAAACTGGCCGAGCGCACCTCACTGTCTACTGCCGAGATTTCCGGCATGGTGAATGCCATCCAGCTGCAAACTGGCAAGGCCGTCAGCAATATGGACCAGATCAAGCATTTGGTAGAAGGCAGTGTCGGTCAGGTCAACAAGGTGGGTGAAGTCATCAGCCAGATCAGAACCGGCGCGGAATCGGTTGTCACCGCTATCCAGCAACTGGCGCTGGACAAGGGTTATCAGTAAGCATTATGCCGCTTTGGCTCCACGGTGCTGTTGCGAGTGGCCGTGCCGTGGAGCATGTCCTGAGCATCCCGGTCAGGTGAGTTGTTACCCACGATGGGTGGAAATTTGATCCAGCAGGATTAAATGTGGAAAAACGTGGGGCCAATTTGGGGCCGACAGCGGCAAAACCCGCTACTGAAATTGCTGGTGCTATTCGACAATATGGGCATGAAAGAAGCCATTGAAGACCAGCAGATTACTGATCATCAATGGCTTTTAGAGGTTGTGGTGAAGGCGGCGGGTGGGGGGCTAGATCAAGCTTGCGTGATCACGTCCTTCGACAACATTGAACTGGTGTTGTGCTTCATCCAGTTGCTGGTGCACATCGCGTAAGAGTGTTTCCAGCATTTCCAGTCTCAACTTCTCTGCTGCACTCGATGTGAGTCCGGAGATTTCCTTGGCAAGGAGGATTGCTGCTTGTAACTCTCCTTGTGCCACTTGGAGAACGTCCATCTTTTGCTATTCCGATACGGTGTGGGTTAGTGGTGATGCGTAAAGCATATTCTATCACCTGTGGACATACGCTTGTTTGACTATATTGGTCTGCTTGCCAAGGCAACCCGTGATGCTGTCCTGGCCTTCATGGCTGCACAGGCTGAAGTGGACTATGTGAACCGCAAGGAGATGCAGCGCAGAGAGATTGAGGTTGCCAAGATTGAAGGCCGCTACACAGGGAGGCCCAAGTCAGTGGGTGACGCTGCTGTGGCTGCATGAAAGGCTGAGACTGGAGCCACCATCAAGGCCACTGCAGAATACTTTGGCATCGGTGAGAGCCGCGTGAAGAGGGCGTCCCGCGCTTAGAGAATCGCCGGGACAGCTTGCGGACATTCTGTCCGGTCGGTCTGAGGGCTGACTTTGGGATGTTCGGGAGCTTGTCCCTGCATATCTGTTTCAGCCAGAGGGGCACCAGCGCCAACTCTTGAAGGCCCTTTTCCCAGGCTTGCCTTGGCAAGGACGCAACAAGCGCAAAACTCGAATACCTTTTTCCGGCTCCTGCTTCATCTCGTACTGCGGAACCGTCTTGAGAGGCATGTAGTCACCCGCACTGGCACTACCAGAGAGCGCGAGACTGATGCTGGCGAGAATGGCTATTTGATAAGTCTTCACTGCGTAACCTTGGGGACGTTCTGTCATCAGGGGCTTGTTAGATTCTACACCTACGGAGTAAGGCCTGAAACCAGATTGGCTTTCATGGCTTGCCGCAAGACGGAGAACTCGCCTTGCAGGCGCAGGCCTTCATCAGCAGCCTTGAGCTTGGCCTCAGCTGCATCTTTGGTCTTCAGGCTGAAGATGATTTCGTCTTTGCCGTAGTGTTCAAGGAGATCGGCAGGTACTCTGAGACGGTAGTAATAGACCGCACCACGGCGTACAACATGGGCTGTTTTGGACATCGAATTCTCAGTCATGTGTAACACCCACAGGTAACAAAGCATGAAAAAAGCCATTGAGAACCAGTAAGTTACTGATCATCAATGGCTTTTAGAGGTTCTGGTGGGGCGGCGTCTACCGAATTGTGGCTTGAAAGCCACGCCCAGTAACAAACACGACGATTTGAATTTAAAAAGTGCCCCCAAATATGCCCCCACGACTGAACGGCTACCATCTCTTCACCACCCAAGATGACAGATTAGAGGCCTTTGCTTCTCATGACCTGCATCAGGTCATCGACTGTATTGATACGGTCCAGGTCCGCCTTAGTAATCTTTGTGTTCAATGCCCGGCTTAGGCGCCTGACCAGACCACTACGCATTGGGAGGGAATGACGATACCCACCCAAGGTGCTACCCACCCACAGGTAGTCGTACAACCCAATTTGACCGAGATTCGCCCCCGTGGCTTGATGCAGGGCCAGGCAGGCCTGGGTAATGGCAGGCATGGCCGGACTGTGACTGTGTTCCCGCTTCAGTCGCTCGATATCGAATGGTGCAGGCTTCCATGGTCCCGCTGAGAAACTGAGATGAAATTTCAGGTGGGCAATTTTTGTTGTCACCAGCACGGCGCCGGCGACAGCTAGCATGACGGCTTGCAATGGGCTGACTTGTGCGTAACTGACCAGAACCCCGCCAGCAATGAAGAGCATGATGATAGTTGTGATGATGAGTGCCAGCCGCATGATTGCTGCTCGAAGGTGTGACGTTGGCATTCTACGGTTTGTCATGACGCGCTGAATAGCCTTGAGGCAAATAAGTGCTAGGTAGCGTGTCCACTCCGACCTTAAGAGAGTCATGTAGCCAGGCGCTCGACTCCGACCTTATGGCAGCCAGGGGGATGATGCCCTCCATGGGGTTGGTTTTCGCAAACACACCAGCATACGCAAAAATGCCCGCGTTGGGCGGGCTGTAGGGTGCGTACCGCTTTGGAGTGAATACTGCACTGGATACCAGCCAGTGGATACCGGGTTTAGGGTGGCAACCTGACTGGCAACCATGCGGTGGAAACCAGCACTTCGGGTGCGAACCGGTAACGGTGCAAACTGGCCAGCCCTGTTCGTGACATGAATCGCAGGGGGGCAAACCGTTATGACATTACCGCCCAAAATGCTGCATTGCTTCTTAACTTTAGAAATCAGTCTTCTTTTTTAAGTACGGCTTGATCAGGACCGAATACAGGGGAGCCATCTTTTACCCGTATCCTACGGCAGTTTTCTACACCAAGACTCCAGGCTGAGTAGAGGATGCATAGCTTGCTTTTTTCGCCCAAATGCCACTTCCCGACGTCTTGAATAATAATGCTGTCGTCACCTCTCTTTGTGGATTTCGCCCTAAGTGTCCCATCTTTGTAGAAATTCACTTTATACTTTTGCCCATTACTACTGCTACCTGTCATGGTTGGTTCACTGTTCATAAGTTCGATTACTTGCTCAGTTTTTAAAGCAGGGAGCCGTTCAATTGCATCTGTATCGACTTTTGATGAGTCAGTATCGGCATAGACTTTGAAAGTTACGCAACAAATGAAGCTTGCAAGCAATAGTTTCTTCATGATTACTCACTTTGATAGATGGGGGGCTGCAAAATTTTATAGCATGATTTGCTGTCCGGCGCTGCTTGTATTTGTTCAATTGTTGCGTCTCATATCAATCTATAAAGCGAAGGCCTCCACATCGGTGGGTCTTGTTGTACTAGCGCTTATCTTCGCGCCGTCGTCGCTCCCGTATCGCCTCTGCCGCCTCCCGGCCTGCCTCTTTCATCCGCTCGATGATGGCCCGACTGCTACGCATCACGTCGTTGAACTGCTTGCGGGCAGCTATCGCATCGGCGCTGCGCTCACCATGCACCAGGGCGTTCTGGCTACTGGCTGCCTTGCCTTCTTCGGTGCGTGGCCCGGTGCTTTTCTCCCACGGTTTCGACTGTCTGATGCGCTCGGCCTGCTTGTCTCGGCGTTCCTGTGTCCAGCCGTTCCCCATCCTGATACTCCAATAGTTCGTTCGTCATGTTTACACCTGCCGCAGAATCGCTCCGTGCGGGCGCGGGTGAAGGTGTTCCGTTGTTAACTTGCTGCGGGCCGCTGGTGACATTGGCCTGATTGGCAAACACGGCAACACGTGGGTTCTTCACCTCTGACAGCGTTTCCAGCGTAGCCCTGCATTGGCTCTGTGCCTTCATGGCCATCTTCATATAGCGCTCAGTCGATTCGAGGCTGCTGCCGATGTTGCTGATAGCTCGCTGAGCCATCAGATGGAATATGCCGTCGAGCACCTGAGCTTGTGATATCAGGGTGGTTTCAGAAAGCCGCATGTCACCGGCAATAATGGCTTTGCCTCTATCGATGACTGCCCCCATCTGTGCTTCAAGGTCTGGTGGCGTCGGCCCGCTGAATGGGCCTTTGTTGTAAATCTCCATGAGAGTGATTGCGGCCCGGGTGTCAGGTGCATTCACGGCCTTGGCAACTGCTTTCCCAGGGTCGTCATGAGATGTAACTGCCAGTACCTCATTCTTTCTGCTCATTTCCCGCTCCTTGAAAACAAAGCCACCATCTCTGCCATTGACTGACTGCTGCGCTCCTCTGCACCGTCGGCCCATGCCTTGGCCAATACCTTGTCACGCTCCATCGTGCTGGCGCTGTAGTAGGCCGTGACGGGCATTTCCACAAAGTTCTGTGCAATGGCGTTCCACACATCATCACGATGCCGTACAGCCACTAGTAGGCCAGCAGCAACCATGCCTCGCAGGGTGCGGGCCACACTAGGGCGGCTCCCTCCGACATACTCTGCAATGATCGTTGCACTGTATGGGGGTGCGCCGCGTTCGAGGTAGTCGTGTTCGTTGTGCTGCTCCAGCATCAGCAGGATGGCCCGCTTCCGTGAGGTATCACGCCCACCAGCCTTTGGGGTTAATGTGTCGCTCCGCAATGGCACGTTAATTTCCCTCCATCAACCGGTTGATCATGCGTCCCACTGCTTCTTGTCCTACTGCATCCACGGCCTTAACCAGGGCGGGCAGCAAGCGGCGGGCATCAGGGTTGCCACGTAGCAGCCACGTTTCCAGATACTCGGCTTGTGGCCAGTGAATCTTGCGCAGCATGGCGACAAACTCTGTGATGACTGCCTTGGCCCGTTGCTGGCCCTCTGGTGTGCTGTCATCGCTGCCGATGCAGTCAGCTATCACCAGCAGGGTTGCGGGCATACTCAGGTGCATAGCGCCGTCAGGATCGCCGGGAATCGGGGTGAAGTGTTCATGCAGGTTCAGCGGCTTAGTCATTTGCGTTTCCTTCTGCTGGTTGGATGCTATGCGGCCATGTCGGCGGCGTGGTGTACGGCAAGGTGCAATGCAAGGCACTGGGTAAGCTCATGTGCTGGCGTCCTGTCCTCGGTAATCTGGCGGTGCAGGATCAGTAGCCACTCCTCCCTGTCTTGCCGTGTCCACCGTTCCAGCCGACAAATCAGATTGACCTTACTCAGCAGGTCGGCGGGCAGCGCGGGGGACGATCTGGCCATAAAAGGGGCGTTCGCCGCATTCTTTGGGGGGTGCTGTTTTTGAGTGGGAACAGTGGGAACAGTGGGAACAAACTCCTGAAACCCTTGCCAGATAAGGCTTTCCGCTGTTCCCACTTTTTGTTCCCAGTCTGTTTTGTTCCCACTCGACTGGGAACAAACCGTCAGTTTTTCGCTTTCGTTCAGTGCGTTCTCAAGCCAGTCAGTCATTTATTCCGCCCCCTCTAGTGCTGCACCAGTCATCACATAGACATTCGATGTTGAGCCAAGGGCCTTGATGCGCTTCTTGCGGGTGAGGCGCTTGGTCTTGCCCTCGATGTCGCCGGGAAGCATCCAGCCCGCACTAATCAGGGCCTTGGCGGCACTGGTGGGATTGAAGCCTTTGCACAGCTCGCGCTTGAATGGCTCAGACATAACCCAGAATTGGATGCCCCCTTGCTCGTCAGGGCAGGTGAAGCCAGCTCGGTTGTAATAGCGGTTCAGCGTTTCTTCCGGTGCATCGTGCGGCGGGAACCGGGTTGAGCTATTGGACTGCATGAAGGCAGATACCTGGGCGAGCAAGGCGCGGTCGTCGGCAGCTTTGCCAGTTCCATTCTCGGCCAGCCATTCACGGAAACACTGCCGTGCTGATCTGACTGCTTCGCCTGACTTCCAGCCTGTTACACCGTAACGTGTCGCCAGTTCGCCAGCTAAGCCCACCAGGGCGAACCGGGCAGCCACACGGCCCACCTCTTCGGCAGCCCCGGCAGGAATGCTCATGCGTTCCAGCACCATTGCCATGTGGTTGCGTACCTCGGCCCTGATGGTTTTCTGTTCGTCTGGGCTGGCCAGCTTGTTCAGGAATGCTTGACCGGCTGTGCCGTAGTAGCGGCGGGTATTGGCCTTCATGGCATCAGCAAAGGATTGGCCGCTGGTGTGATGGTGCAGAGTCTCCAGCGTGCCCATACCGGCCCCGGCATCAGCAGGAATGGCAGGGAGGCGGGCCATCTGGCCACCCTTGGCGGTTTTCCCGGCCTCTGCCATGTGCTGTGCAAGGTCGATCTCCCCAGCAGACAGCAGCATGACACGCCATGTCTGTGCGGGTCGGTTTCCGCCTTCCCTTGCCATGCGGGCTTTGGCTTGCCCATTGGCAATCAGATAGGCAGCCCCGCCAGCATCAGCGGCAGCAATCTGTGCCAGTTCGTCCAGTATCAGCAGGTTGTCATTGCGGCCCAGGCACAGCGACTCCAGCCCGTTCTGTGTGGTGCGCCATTTCTTGGCGAAGCGGTCAGGGTTGCCCCAGACACTGGCGGCAGGGTCTAGTAGCGTGGAAGTCTTGCCCTTGCTGGTCGTGCCAACATAGTGGAAGCCACCCCCAGACTCTCCGGCCATATCTGCCAACACACCAGCAAATGCCACGCTGATGGCAAACACGATCCGGGTGTTGCCTGATGCCATCGCGGCAATGTGCTGCTGCCACTCTTCCAGGGTGCCGCCTGTGGCAAAGTCTCCATTGTCCGCACCTTGGTAAATCACACCTTCGCCGTCTTGCTGGCCATGCACGGAAGTCGGCAGGACATAGCGCATGTCTTGCCAGCCAATGCGGGAAACGCACCGCAAACGGTCTGCCGTGCGCGGGCTGTGATTCAGTACGTATTCAACAAGCTTGGCACGGGCTTTGTGGGCAATGGCAATGGTCAGCCCACCTCTTGCCAGTTCGCGGCGGAAGTCTGCTGTATCACTGGCTGCCAGCATTTCTACCGGGCAGGCCCAGCGGTGCGGGTGGCCATCATTGTCTTTCCACTCCAGCAAGCGGCCCCAGTTGCTTTGCTCGGCGTCGCGGGTTTCGCCCAGAATGTGCAGCGGAGAGGACAGCCACCATATGGCGTCTTGGTCGTTCTTGTTCTCTGCTTTCTCTACCCAGTACACGCCATCACGCTGCCCCGGTATGCCTTCCGCGACAAAGAACGGTGAAGCATTTTCGGGCGCTGGGGCCATTTTTTCGCCCTCAGAGTGGGAACAAACCGAAGTGGGAACAGAAAAGTGGGAACAACTGGAAGCCTTGCCAGATAAGGCTTTCAGCGGTTCTGTTCCCACTGTTCCCACTGTTCCCACTATTTTTGAGTCACCCCGGTAAATGTGATTTTTGACCTCATCAAGACCGGCAAGCTGGTGCAGGTCGTTGAAGTCAGAGGGCTGCTTGCCATCGTGCTGCTGTCGGTATTGCTCAAGCTGGTCCAGGGTGAAAACCGGGACAACTGATCTGCCATTGGCTTGGAATGCCTGGGCGGCTTTGCTTGCTGCCTGCTGTCCGGTCATGCTGGCGTCGCTGTCGCCACAAACAATGATCTGCATTCCCTCGGGAATGCTGGATGCCATGCGCTCAGAGACAGCCACCAGATTGTGGGCGTTGAATGCCACGACAACAGGCAGGCCAGTTGCCTGATGCAGGCTGCACCCTGTGGCCCATCCTTCGCACAGTAATGCCTGTGTGGCGTTATTCAGTCGGCCCAGCAACAGGGATGCCCCTTTTACTTGCCCACCTGTAAGGAATCGCTTGCTGCCATCAGCGGCAATGATTTGCAGGTTGACCAGCTCACCAGCCATGCGCAGTGGGATCAGCAGCATGTCACGCAACTGGCGTACACCGTGCGGCGTGATGCCCTTGGCTTGCAGGTAAGGATGGTCAGCGCTCACATCGTGGCCACGCTCCCATAGTGCGGCGGCCTTGTCCGTGGCTGCCTGTCGATGCTGTGCGGCCAGTGCTTCGGCCTCTGCCTGTGCAGCGGCGCGTTCCTGATCCAGCTTGGCCCGTTCTTCCGGGCTTGGCTGCTGATAGGGCTTATCGGGCCTGTATCCGTGCTGGATGGCTTGGGAAAACAGGCTGGCGATGGTTACACGCCCAGCGGGCTTAATGCTTTTCCACACGCTTACAGCGGCCTTGTGCTGGTAATTGTCGGCAGCGCGGCTCCACTCATCCCAGATGGTGTAACCGGCTTCGCCTAGCTCGCTCTTTACCGCCATCCCCATCTGCACCCAGTTGTCGCGGTCGTGTGCGTCCAGGTGTTGCAGGGCGGCGCTTATTTGCTCGATCGTGCTGTTCATGAAGTCACTTTCTGGCGTGCCGTTCCCAGGTGCCCGTTATCAGCCCTGGGAATCGGCTTAAAGATATGAAATTGTCGAAGGGGGATTTAGCGGTTCAGGCTGGCCAGCAGTTGGGGGGCGTTCTGGATGATGCGCGCCACTAGCACGGTGGACTGTGCAGCACCATATCGCTGCTGTGCGTCTGTCGCGTCTGCCAGGCATTCGCCAAACACGGCGGCAAAGGCTCCCAGCAGGGTGCAGGCTGCTTCTGTGCGGTCGGTGGCGCTATCGTATGCTGCCGGGTGCAAATGCTCGTTCAGCAGCAACAGAAGGCGGTGGGCGGCGGCTTGGCCGTCAAACTCGGCGGCATGGCGCTGGTTCAGGGTCAGCATTCTTTACCCTCCAGTGCCGAAGCAATACTGCCCATCATGCCGACGATCCAGCCACGGGTACGCTGCTGCTCGATGCTGAGATTGTTGCCAGACAGGCCAAGGCGGATCAGCAATTGACGCTTGCAGGTGCGGATAGCCTGGGCAGGCTCACTACGCAAGGCGGCAGCAACAGCAAAGGCCGTTTCTCCCTCTACGCAGCCCAACACATAACTGGCGGTGTCGTCGTCCAGGTCGTCAAACTCGGTCAGGTGACTATCCAGCAGACGGTTGGCCATTTCGATCAGTTCAGAGCCATTAGCGGCATTAAAGCGGGCGGTCATTGGCAGACCTCCATTTTGCTGTATGCCTGTTTCCAGCGGGCCATCAGTGCGTCTGCATCGCCATATAGGCCAGACTTGCAAGATCCATCAGACATCATGGCCACAACAAGGCGGGCAGTGGTCGGGCGGGTGTCGTCAGTGTCAGCCAAGCTGTCATCAATCTCGACTGTCTCGTCAACAGCGGCCCTGATGTGGTTGATCAGGTCGGACAGGTCGCAGCTAGGTTTCAGCAGCATTTGACCCGTGGCCAGCAGGGTAATGGTCAGGCGGGAAACTTCGGTCAGGGCAGCCATTAGCGCACCTCCACGACAGAAAAACCGACGACGGCAGGGGCAATGCGTACAGCGTGGCCAGTGCGAGCCAGATGCAGGCGGGCAAGGGCTTGGGCCTCGGCTAGATTGGCAGCGGTGCCGATGTTGTGAGTAATGGGGGAAAGGCGCGACAACAGGGCGCGGGAAAGCTTAGGCATGGTGGCCTCCAATGTGGGTTTAGACCCGCCATTCCGAGACCAATCGGGGGTGGCAGGCGCATGGCGGGATTGGTCTACCGGCACATTGGAACCGGCGCGTGCAAGCACGCTCCCACCACGGCCTGCCATAGAAAAAGGCGCACCAGTGGTGTGAAACGGACGCAAAAAATGCCGCAAGTGGCGGCTGTCCGCCAATGTGTTCAGGAGACCAATCCCGGTGCCGCTATTGAACAGCACGGGGCTATTGTTGCCCAGCGTTGCCAAGGGGTCAAGGGCCATCATGCTGTCAGCCTCCCGCTTGCGTCGTTCGCAGCAAGGCGCTGGCGCTGTTCCTGGGCGAAGGTGTGCAGGGCTTGCTTGCGCTCGTCGTAGGCCATGCCACGGCCCAGCAATACCATGTCCTGGGCTTCCAGCAATTCCAGCAAGCGTAGGTCGGTCTTGCTCAGGCTGTTGCGGTCAAGGGCGCTACGCTGACCGGTCAGCACTTCATTGATGAGCAATGCCTCGTTGCTGTAGTGGTGCCGTGCCGTGGTCTTGCCATCGGCTTGGCGTGACAGGTTCAGCATGTCGCAGACGCCGCGGAAGCGGCTGGCGGCTTCAATGCGGGCAGTGTGCCAGTCATCCACACCGGCATGGCCACGCATCAGGCCGTCTATCTGTTCGTCACACCAGATGGCAAAGTCGTCATTCAGCCATTGGGCAAAGCGGACAGCCAGTTTTGGATGAAGCCAGGTGCCGCCAGTCTGGCCGCGCTTCGTTTTGAAATACGGGATTTTCCCGTATTTGCGGGCAAGGGCTGCCAGGTATCGCTCGGTATCAGGAAGCCGAAGCCATTCGTTCGGAACCTTGCCGTATTTCTCAGCAGCCACTGTGGCGTTAAACCAGGCATCAGCAGTGAAGTGCATGGCCTGACCGTTAAAGTCAGCCTGAATGATCTGTTTGCTCATGCGTAGTACCCCCCAGCAGCCACTATCTGGCCATCGCACCAAACACCAAAGGTCGGATTGGCCCAGCGGGCAAAGCACACGTACAGGGCCGGGTGCAGCCAAATTCCATCCGGCTTGTGAGCGTACAGGTCAGCAGCGGTGGGCAGCTCCAGATGCTCTGCCATTGCTGCTAGGTACTCTTGCGTCTCAGGCAGGGCCAGCCATTGCGCGGCGGTCTTGCCAGTGCCGCCAACATGCTCGGCCAGTTCGTCGCCGTGCAGCCAGTCTTTGCCGGGTGCGTGGTCAGTCTTGCAGGGGAAGGTCAGGATGTTTTCCATGTCGCCCCCTTATGCCGCGTCGGCCTGATAGTTGACCGGATCGGCAAGAAACTTCCTGATGTCCTCAACTCTCCAGGCGGTCACTCGCTCAGACAGGCGGATAGGTGCCGGGAACGTTGAATTTTTGACACGTCTCCAGACTGTTGAATCAGAAAACGGGATGATCTGGCGCAGGTCGGCAAGGCGGACAAAGCCGGTTGCAGGCAGTGCGCCGTAGGGGGCGAGGATATTGGCCTGTGCGTCGGCAATCTTGATGTGTTGCTGGGAGTGGGCGCGGGCTTTCATTAAGCGGCCCTCTTTGCACGTTGCGCAGACTCCCATGCCTCAAGCTCTTGGATGTCGAATACGACAGCCTTGCCAAGCTTGATAGGGCGGGGGAAGTCTTGCACGGTATCGCCATTCAGCCAGCGATAGATGGTGTTCCGTGTAACGCTATAACGTGCCGCGACTTGCGGCAGGGGAAGAAAATACGGATGCATAAGAATGCCTTTGTGAAAAGGCAAGGGGCATATCGCCAAGCAAAGCAAATATGTCATGCATGACACAATGCGCCACAAAATGGGGCAGTGTGGAACATTCAATTTTACTTGCTAGGGAATTGACGATATAAAGGGCGGGTTTAGTGTTTCGCTAAATATCCACGCCACCCCTCGCCAGGGGTTGGTAACCGGGAAGGGTCTCGTAAACCCGACTCGATCAGTTGCTTTGAAGTGACTGGCAAATCAGGCTGCCTTGCCGGGCGGCCTTTTTTGCGTCCTGATTAAGTCACAGGCCATATTGTACGGCATCACTCTATATGTACGCGCAATTTGCGGCTGAAATTATGATTTAGTCTTGAACCATGCAAAAGTGCAGGTGCGCTACCCCACGTAATTTTGCGTTATTGGCACGTTATTCGATTCTGTGGCTGTGTTGTATACCCGCAACTAATTCAGCATCGTTTTGTCACGTTCTGCCGCATTTGATGGCATTTGCTTGCAAGGTGTGGGTTGGGTTGCTAAGGTTCGCCTCCTCACCTGATTGCCTGCCTTTTCCAATCAATATCTTGTATTTTTCTGTTTCATTAATGCAACATTGTGTGTGTGCTCGCACAACAAAGCATCGCCCCCAATTGTCATCTTGATTAGTTTTTTCTGATATTGCTGGTGTAAATTCAGCGTCAGGCTGACTTAAACAGCGGCGTCACTTTTGCGCCAGCCTTCAAGCCGTCCAGGTAGTCTGCCCAAGACTGCATCATCTTGGTTCGTTCTGGCAGGTACTCGGCATAGTTGTAGGTTGCCCGGATGCTATTGCGCTCGGCGTGTGCCATCTGGCGTTCGATGGCATCCCGGTTCCATCCCTGTTCATTCAGCAGTGTGGACGCCATATGCCGGAAGCCGTGGCCGGTCATGTCCTCTTTGCTGTAGCCAAGGCGGCGTAGGGCGGCGTTGACGGTGTTGTCACTCATTGGTCGGCCATTGGTCCGTGCGCCAGGGAAAACATACTGACGGCTGCCGGTCAGGGCTTGCAGCTCGGTCAGGATGGCCACGGCCTGCTGTGACAGTGGCACAAAATGCTTTTCCCGCATCTTCATGCGTTCAGCCGGTATCGTCCAAACCCGGTTTTCAAGGTCGATCTCGGCCCACTCTGCTTGCCGTAGCTCACCAGGGCGTACAAATACCAGTGGGGCCAGTTTCAGGGCGCACTGAGTGATGAAGCTGCCCTTGTAGCCGTCGATGGCGCGTAGCAGTTCGGCAATCTTGCTGGGGTCTGTGATGGTGGGGAACGATGTTTTGACGGCGGGGGCAATTGCGCCCACCAGGTCGGCAGCCGGGTTGCGTTCGGCTCGGCCAGTGGCAACGGCATAGCGGAATACCTGGCCGCAGTTCTGCATTGCCCGGTGCGCCGTCTCGATGGCATCGCGCTTTTCGATGCGCTGCAAGCTGGCCAGCAGCTCCGGGGCGGTGATTTCAGCAATGGGGCGGTTGCCCAGCCAAGGGAATATGTCGCGCTCCAGGCGGCGGATGATGCGGGTGGCGTGGCCTTCGCTCCAAGTGGGCAGATACTTGGCAAACCACTCGCGGGCAACGGCCTCGAAGCTGTTTTCAGCACTCAGCTTGCTGGTTGCCTTGGTAACTTTGCGCAGTTCGCCTGGGTCGATACCTTCGGCCAGCAGGCGGCGGGCTTCGTCGCGCTTCTCTCTGGCCTCGCCAAGCCCAGTAATTACCTTGTCAGCTATTGCCTTTCCCTTTTCGTCATACTGGGTCGGCCCGCAGTACACGCCAAGGGCAAGGCGCTTTTCTTTGTCATTGAAGCGGTACTTCAATCGCCAATACTTTGCGCCGTTTGGCATGACTTCCAGATACATGCCCCGTTCGTCACTCAGCTTGAAGGGCTTGCCGTTATCGCGGGGTTTAATGTTCTTGCAGGCAGCGACTGTAAGGGGCATAGGGGGCATCTTTCAGGGACTTGGGGGCATCGACTTGTGCCCCCGTTGCTTATGCCCCCTTTTATGCCCCCTGGGGTGGGGGCATGTCAAGACACGTCATGACACGATAAAAGCCATAAAAAAACCCCGGAAGGCTTATTTTCCGGGGTTCTTGGCACACCATGACACGGTGTGAAATGCTAATTTGGTGGAGGCGGCGGGAATCGAACCCGCGTCCGAAAGTCCTCTACAGTGAGTTCTACATACTTAGTCGTGTCATTTGGATTTAACCTCCGCTACGCCGACGGACAGGCTGAGCTTTGGCGAGTTACCTAAAGTTTCGCACCAGACCAAGTAACCCGGAAAGGCACTAGCAGATGTAAAGTGACACTACAGGGTTTTGACGCCCCCGGCCCATCTGCGAACCGTTGTAGTGTCTAGCCGGCCGTTAGGCTGCTAGAGCGTAAGTTTCGTCGTTTGCGACTAAAAAAATTCAGTGTTTTACGGGATGACTGAAATCCCGGTATGCCCCCATCTGCTTCGCAACCCCCGTCGAAACCAGGTCGCCCCCAGATAAGACTGACGATTATATAGATAAACCGTGCTCAGCACCAGCCCGCCTGTGCAGGGCGTTTTGGCTTACTTGCTGGTAATCTGCACGCCCTGGGCGTCCTTGTCGGTGTTGTAGCGGACAACAAGGTGTTTTGCCGGTACGCCGGATGCCACCAGGAACTGCTTCACCGCCACGGCGCGGGCGTGGGCTACGGCACGGGCATTGCTGCTGCCGTGATGGCAGTAGCCGCGGATGATCAGCTTCTTGCTGGACTGGAAGCTGGCAATCTGGCGCAGGATCTGCCCTTTGCCTGCTTCATCCAGCTCGCGGCTGTCGGCAGCAAACGGAATGAAAGCCGGGTTGGCTGCCATATTGGCATCAATCTTCTTCTCCAGCGCTGCCTTGGCCAGTGCTGCGCTGTCTGCTACCGGTTTGGCCGCCTGCGGTGCTACAGCCTGTGGGGCAACGGCAGAGGCTTGCGGCGGTTTGTGGCTGGAACAGGCAGACAGGGCAAGGGTAGCAAGGCAGCAAAGCAGAATGCGTTTCATGTTGGTTTTTTCCAATAAGGGAAAGGGAAGGGTGCTGTTACGCACCTGTGCGCGGCACGGTAGCGCCTGTCTGTATAACGCGGTCAAGCCCGGCGGGATGACAAGCTTGTATGGGAATTTGCTAATGTAATGCAGTCGATGCCCCCATCCATGTCGCAGCCGGGGTAAATGATGGCGTGCAAGGGCAGCCCGCCATGCCGCTGGCCATGCTAGTTTTGCGGCTGGTTTCCATACTTTCCTGCACAGGAGGTGACATGCCCGCCACCGTGACACCCGGCCCGCAAGCCGTTGGCCCGCAGTATGCTCTGGCCAAAATGCTGCATGCCCGCAACCGCACCTTTGCCGCCATCCACCGCATTGCGGCACAGATAAAACCGGGCATGACCGAACAGCAAGCCAAGCAGCTGGCCAAAGCCACCCTGGAAGACATGGGCATGGAGCGCATCTGGCACGCCATCGTCATCCGCTTTGGCAGCAGCACGCTGAAAACCTTCCGTCAGAAGAACGACCCGGACCATGTACTGGGCGAGGACGATATCTATTTCATCGACCTGGGCGTGGTGTGGGACGGCCACGAAGGCGATAGCGGTGCCAGTTTTGTGACTGGCAACAACCCGGCCATGCACGCCTGCGTGGATGCCTGCCATGCCTTGTGGCAGAGGGTGAGCCAGCATTGGCAAGCCACCGCTTGTGCTGGCACAGCGTTGTACGACTATGCCGCCGAGTGTGCTGCGACGCAGGGCTGGCAGCTGAATCTGGAGGTGCGGGGCCACCGCGTGTCCGATTTTCCGCACGCCATTTATCAGGCGGGCAAGCTGGGCGATTTTGCCGACTGCCCGGATGCCGGCGTGTGGATACTGGAAATCCAGATCCGCCATCCGGTCTTGCCCTTTGGCGCGTTTTACGAAGACCTGCTGTTGCGCCAGCCCGCGCCATAAGGCCCGTGCACCATGCAAAACGCCGGCAAGTGCCGGCGTGATGATGCGTGACAGACAGTCACCAGATCAGGGCGTGCCGTCGCAATGGCCGCCCTTGGCCAGTTCCAGCTTCAGCACATCGGCCTTGCCTTCCTCTTCCGTCACCGGCTCCAGCCCGGCACCGCCCACAAACACGCCCAGCTTGATGTACTGGCGGACAAAGTAGTTTCGACCAGCCTCGGTCATCAACGCGATGGTGTTGGAAGAGAATTCCGATTCAGTGTCCAGCTTGTGCATCACGCCGCCAGCTACCTCTGTGCGGAAGAACACGTCCGGAGCGCTTTCGCCCACGCACTTGCCATCAACAAAAATGTCTTTCTTCAGCGCCTTGCCCACAAAGCTGTTGCGATAAATATAAAGCCCGGCCTTGCCTGCGGAAGGGGCGGCAAAGGTTTTGGCACGGGCGGATTCTTCTTTGGACGCCATGTCGACCGAGGCACAGCCGGTCAGCAGTACGGCAGCGATAAGGGCAGCAGCGGTGCAAATCTTCACAACAATCTCCAGTGATGCGTTAACAAAGATTTACATTTTATCGGTTTATTCCCACGTCATGATTATTCATGACAAATAATTTATCGTGGCAGATCTATCGTGCAGCGGCCTGGTGCTGCCCCTGCCGATTACCCAGCAGGTGACGGTTTGCCACTGCTTGACTACAATAGCTATTCAATAAGCTATTCAATAAGCTATTCAATAAGCTATTCAATAATTCATTCATATCATGTCACGTCATACCGAAACCCTGCGTCAGCAACTGGCTGGTGGATTGCACACTGCACGGCAACTTGTTGAAATAACAGGCTTAAGCCAGCCAACGGTATCCCGCGCACTGACCGCGCTGGGCGATGAGGTACTACGCCTGGGGGCCGGGCCAGCTATTCACTATGCACTGCGCGACACCCGGCGCAGCCAGCTGGCACTGCCCATTTACCGTGTCAGCGATGCCGGGCAAATTCGGGAACTGGGCCGCCTGCTGCCGGTACGGCCAGACGGCTTTGTCATGCAGCATGCTGATGGCGTTTGGCTGCACAGCAACGGGCTGCCGTGGTGGCTGGAGGACATGCGACCGCAAGGCTACCTGGGCCGCGCCTATGCCTCTGCCCACGCCGCAAGCCTGGGCCTGCCCGCCAATCCGGAACACTGGGGCGATGCCGACATTCTGCGCGCCTTGCTGACCCATGGTCATGATGTGATTGGCAATCTGCTGATTGGCGACGCTGCCCGTCAGCATTTCCTGTCCATGCCCATACCGCAGGCAATTCAGCGCGAGCAGGGCTTCCCGGCGCTGGCACAAGCCGCCAGTGCGGGCGAACTGCCCGGTTCGTCTGCCGGAGGCGAGCAGCCCAAGTTCTGCGCCTACACCGAACACGGCCATGTGCTGGTGAAATTCACCGCCGCCGAAGACAACGCCGTCAGCCAGCGCTGGCGCGACTTGCTGCTGGCCGAACACCTGGCCCTGGCCGTGCTGGGCGTTACTACCACGCTGTGGGATTTCGGCCCCCAACGCTTTCTGGAAGTGCCACGCTTCGACCGCATCGGCCCGCTGGGTCGGGTGGCGGTGTTTTCCCTGCGCGCGCTGGATGCCGAATTTGTTGGCGCAGCCCATGCACCGTGGCCGGTGGTGGTGCAGCGGCTGGTGGCGGCAGGCCATGTCACACCCCAGTCGCACGCCGCTGCCGCCTTGCTGTGGGCGTTTGGCACGCTGACAGGTAATACCGACATGCACAGCGGCAACCTGTCCTTCATCAGCCTGCATGGCCGCCCCTACCAACTGGCCCCGGCCTACGACATGCTGCCCATGGCCTTTGCCCCACGCGGCGGTGGCGCACTGGCCGACACCGTGCCGGAGGCCAATCTGCGCGCCGAAGTACCCGCCGACATCTGGCGGCAGGCCCTGACGCTGGCGCAAGACTTCCACACCCGTTTGCTGGCGCATGACGGTTTCTCCGCCCGTTTTGCCCCCTGCATTGCTGCGCTGGGCGCGCATATCGACACCGCCGCCGCGCGCATTGCGCGGCTGGGCTGACCCCGGCCCGGCATGCCGCCGGGTTTTACTCCGGTTCCACCGTTCTGTCTTCCGCTGCCTCAATCCGCCACGCCTGTTTGTTCATCCGTCTGGCCAATAGCTGATGGCAAGCCTCCGCCAGTCGCAATAATTCTGCATTGCTGCTGGGCAAACCGTCCGGCGCGGCAATGTGCTGGGCCAATGCCTGCAAGGGCGTGGCCTGGCTGTTGAGTGCCAACAGTCGGCCATGGGCATGGCGGCTGGCATGGTTAGGGGTAAAGCGCAGCGTCAGCAGCCAATGTCCGTGCTGCCAGCCTTGTCCCTGTTCCAGTACCGCACGTAATACCGCATGGCTGATCTGCTGCCCGGCCTCGGCGGCCATGGCCAATGCCTGGTCGTGGCGTGGGGCGTCGCTTGGGCGTTGTTGCAGGGCGGGGAGGACATGGCGGTTCAGCCAGTGGCGCAGCCGTTGCGTAGCGGGGCGATGGCATTGCAGCAGTGCACGCTGCAGATTGGCTTCCGGCCAGTAGATGTCTGTGTTGCTGTGTTGGTGGTGGGTGCAGTGCTGGGTGGTGAGCAGTTGTTGTAGCCGTAGGCGTAGTCGGCTGCCGAACAGGGCGATGATGTCGTCGGCGCGCAGGCAGCAGGTGTGGGGGTGAAGGTGGAGGCGGATGGGTTTGCCGAGGTAGGACAGAGTAAGGGGAGGGGGATGCAGCTTGGTGTCAGTCATGGCGATGTCCTTCACGTGCAATAGACGCAAGTTAATAGGTTGCTTACTTGGTTTTTTGCTGGTGATGGGTCGCCAAACCCGATGCGTTGTTGAACGCAAGTCTTGGAGGCTAGCGGTCAATATCCATTGCGGCAATAGATGGTTGAGCGGATTTGGTGGGCCAAAAGTTCAGTCTGAAGCGGGAATCCGCTGCGCGGATGATGATTTGTGTTGCCGCTTCCGCGCGGCGGACGGGAAAGAGGGCTTGTGTGGCCAAGCCCTCCTTCACCTCCAAGGCCACCCCACAAGCATGGCCTGCGGCTGCCCGACAGGTCCCGACCGAGGCGAGGCGCGCCTGAACTCGCGATTTGCTAACGTCAAATCGCTCAAACAAAGCAGGCGCTTAACACCTCGCCCCGGCCACCCGTCGGCATGCTTGACGGGGCCGGTGGGCGCGTTGGTGCGGTGGTTTTTCGATCGGAAAAGTGGATTTATTCGAAAGTGTGGCGCGGTGGATCGCCCCTTTGGGGCATCCACCCTACGGGTAGGTGCGTAGGGCGGAAGCCCCAGCGATTTACCGGGGCGTTCCGCCGCGAAATATGCCCGTGTTCGCGATTCGCTAAGGTCAAATCGCTCAAACATTACAGGCGATTACATACCTCGCCCGGTCACACAGTATGTGTATTGGTGTTGTAGATTTTGAAAGTGATAGGCTAGCGACAACTACTGGCCAACATAGACTTTCTTTTCTTTATCCCACTGATAAGTTCTGTGCCATGTTCCATTTTTTTCACGTAACAGAATATTTTTATAGCCATGCATTTCTTTGCTTGAAATGATCAGATAGTTTTTGGCAAAGGCTTCTTCAACCATCTGTTTTGTGTGCTTGCTGTTCCATTCCCCTTCAATCGATTTGAAATAACTCATCGGGGCCGAAAAGATGACTTTCAGTTTGTCATCAAACTGGGAAATCAAATACAGTGCAGATGAAGTGCTGGTGCCACTGCCAGCAAAATTGTTTCGCCATTCGGCATTAATGCCAAATGTTGGATATTCTTTATTGATGCGATAGGGCGTGTTGTCAATATATGTCCATACATCAGGAAATGAACTGCCTTTGTTACATGCCTTGAGGTTGCTCAGGCAGTCAGCATCATTGCCGTCTATGTTGGATGCTGTCCAGTCTACCTTGTCTGTTACAGGCATCTCTGTTTTAGCCAATAAAATATACGCTGACTGTTTTTGCGTTATTTCCAGTCCAAAAACGCCAAGATAGAGTTCCGAGCTTTCGTTTGAGCAGCCATCTGCCCTAAGATCAAGTTGATGTCTTGAAATACCATCCTTGGTGGTGCAAAGCGCGACAATGAATTTTCCATTTTCTCCTGGCCACGGCTTGATGATTGCACCAACAAATGCTGACTTGTCCTTTTGGGGCGCTATTGTGCGGATCAGGTAATCTGAACTCCAGCCAGTTGGCAATTTTTCTTCAAAGGATTTGTTAGGTTCTCTGATGGGCTTGGGGGTGGCCTTGGCTAAGTCGGCGTGGCTAAAGCTGCTCAAAACAGCCAAAAATATCACACGGGTTTTTCTTGAGTCGTTCATGCGGTATCCCTTGATTTAAGAACAACTGTCGAAGTTGACCCAGGCCCGTCAGTCCAAGTCTACACAGCCGTGCCTCTCAGGGTAAATGGGCGGTCGGCTGCGAATACACCCGTTAGCGGATTTCAACTGTCTGACCGAGCGCCGCCGCGATATTGACCAGGGCATCCAGCGAAAACGATGCAATCTGGCCGTTCATCAACTGGCTGATGCGCGGCTGGCTGACACCGCAGCGCTGTGCAGCTTCCGCCTGGGTCAGTCCTAGTTCACTCAGCGTGGTGGAAATCTGGCGCATCAATGCGGCACGCACACGCAGATTGGCCGCTTGTTGCGGGTTGGATTCAAGTGCATCCCATACGCTGATGGTGCTGGGTTCCGTGCTCATGGTTTGCCTCTCAATAGTTGGTTTAAGCGCTGCCGTGCCAAGTCAATATCATGCCTTGCTGTCGCCTGGCTTTTCTTCTGGAAGGCATGCAGCACATAAACAGCATCAGCCCTGCGCGCGATGTAGATCACGCGGTAGCTGCCTGTTGCATCCCGGATTCTGATTTCCTCTACGCCACGGCCAATGGTGGTCATTGGCTTGCTGTCTGACGGTTGCAAACCATGCTGCAAGCGATCCAGTTGGTAGCCCGCGTTCTGCCGGGCGGCATCAGGAAATTCCCGCAGGCAAGCAAGCGCGTTGCCTAAGAAATGGACTGGTTTCATTGAGAACTTTATATCGTTATCAGTATAAGTTCCAATGGAAGCATGATTGTGTTTGGCACTCTACCGACCTTTAGGGAGTGTTCGGCAGGCTTGTCCGGCGTGAAAACGCTGGAGAATTAATCGCTTTGCGGGTGATGTCCTGTGTTACCGCTTCCGCGCAGCAGACGGGAAGGAGGGCTTGCTTGGCCAAGCCCTCCTTCATCTCCAAGGCCACCCCACAAGCATGGCCTGCGGCTACCCGACAGGACCCGACCGTGGCGAGGCGCGCCTGAACTCGCGATTTGCTAACGTCAAATCGCTCAGACAAAGCAGGCGCTTAACACCTCGCCCCGTCCACCCGTCGGCATGCTTGACGGGGCCCATGGGCGCGTTGGTGCGGTGGTTCATTTCAGGGCCGCTGATTGCGTCTGGTTTGGCACATATTTCCCGCAAATTACCCTGATATTTATTATTAAAACCTTTGCCGACAGTGACTGGTCCCGTCAGCGCAAGCCGACGCAGCCGTGCCGCCCAGGGTTTTAAGCGGTCGGCTGTCTGAAGCGGCGCGACGCTAGCGCGCCGCAAGTTCCGGCCGCGCCCTGGGCGGTGTGACTGTGTCGGGGTTTCGACGTGCTGCGGGTCGCCTTTTCTTTGGATACTTTCTTTTCGGCGAAGCAAAAGAAAGTATCTCGACGGCGGGGCGAGACCCGCGAAGTTTGTTTTGTCTTGGATTTTTCAGTATTTTCTCGGGCAGTCGGCGCATAGTGCCACCCATGTCTCCGCACACCTGTCAGCCATCTCTCCGGTCTATGCAGGCGAAGAAAAAGCAAAGTATCTTGACGGCAGGGCAAGACCTGCGAAGTTCAATTAATGTGACATTGTGAGTAGGGGTAAGCTGATTGTTGTGTAATTTTGAATGTCGCCATTTTAATTTTATTATGAGGTAATATATGGTTTTTGGTTATGTTGTGTATAAGATAACATTCCCAAATGGTAAAATATATATTGGTAAGGATGAGGGTGGGAAAGGTCACTCCTTGCAGTATTTTGGGAGTTGGGATGCTGAGTCGGTCGAAATGGATTTCAGTAAGGAAGAGTTGTCGGATTTTACATTAAGGAAGGAGATTTTATTTGAAACAAGTGGCAAGGATGAGGTAAGAAGTATGGAAGGTGTTTTTATTCGTCAATTTCAAAGCAACAATCCTGAAATAGGATATAACCGCACTCATAGAAAAGGATGTGATTTTTCATGATCTGATGAATAGAGCATTGTGGTATATATCAATTTTTTATTTGGAATTGGCATGGTTGTTGATTGAAATGATTTTCCAGTTTTGAAGTGATTTAGTATATTTTTATGGATGTGTGCATTTTATAGAAAAGGCCCTGCATTGCAGGGCCTTTGGGTAGGTTTATTGGTTGTTCGTTAACGCCCAATTAGGGAGCATCAATCCCAGCTCAACGCCCCGCCAGTCTGATATTCGGTAACCCGCGTCTCAAAGAAGTTCTTCTCCTTCTTCAAGTCAATCATCTCGCTCATCCACGGGAAGGGGTTGTTCACGCCCGGGAACAGCTGCTCCAGGCCAATCTGCTGCATGCGACGGTTGGCAATAAAGCGCAGGTATTCCTTGAACATGCTGGCGTTCAGGCCCAGTACACCACGCGGCATGGTGTCTTCGGCGTAGGCGTATTCCAGTTCTACGGCGTGCTTGAACAGCTCGACGATTTCGGCCTTGAAGTTTTCGGTCCACAGCTGCGGGTTTTCCAGCTTGATGGTGTTGATCAGGTCGATACCGAAATTGCAGTGGCTGGATTCGTCACGCAGGATGTACTGGTACTGCTCGGCTGCGCCGGTCATCTTGTTTTGACGGCCCAGTGCCAGGATTTGCACGAAGCCGACGTAGAAGAACAGGCCTTCCATGATGCAGGCAAACACGATCAGCGATTTGAGCAGCTTCTGGTCGTTTTCCAGGGTGCCGGTCTTGAAGGCCGGGTCGCACAGTACGTCAATGAAGGGAATCAGGAATTCATCTTTGTCACGGATGGATTTGATTTCGTTGTAGGCGTTGAACACTTCGCCTTCGTCCAGGCCCAGGCTTTCCACGATGTATTGATAGGCGTGGGTGTGGATGGCTTCGTCAAAGGCTTGGCGCAGCAGGTATTGGCGGCATTCCGGGCTGGTGATCTGGCGGTAGGTGCCCAGCACGATGTTGTTGGCGGCCAGGCTGTCGGCGGTGACAAAGAAGCCCAGGTTGCGCTTGACGATGCGCATTTCGTCTTCGGTCAGCTGGCCGGTTTTCCATTGTTCGATGTCGCGCTGCATGTTTACTTCTTGCGGCATCCAGTGGTTGGCACATTGGGCCAGGTATTTTTCCCAGGCCCATTTGTGTTTGAACGGGACCAGCTGGTTGACGTCGGTGGTGCCGTTGATGACTTTCTTGTCCACGGCGTTGACGCGGCCTGCGTTGTTGCTGTCGGTAGGGGCTACGGCCGGTTTTTGTACCGGGGTGTCGTCAAAGCTCAACATGTATTGGATTCTCCGTGTTTATTTGCCGGCCACGCCTTGCGGGGCGGCTGGCTGGATCTGGTATTTGGCGCCGGGCAGGGCATGGGTGCTGGTGGCGGTGTCGGGCTGACAGGGCGCGTGTTCCAGCTCCATGGCGCTCTGGCGCATGATGCGGATGGCGGTACGGGGGCCGGCTGGCGTGTCGCGCAGCGGCTCGGGCAGGTCTACCAGCACCAGGCCCAGTTTGCGAAAGCGGTCTTGTTCCGGGTGCTGTGCGGCGCGGCTGGCGCTGCAAAATAGGGTGGTGCTCATGCCTGTGTCCCCCGTTGTGGTTTGCTTCCGAAGCCGGCTGACTGCCAACCGGCTTGAGAAGCCCGTCCGGCTTAGTGGGCCGGGTGGCTGTGTTCTTCGTACTGGGCTACGCCGTAGATGCGCCAGTCGCCGTCTTCCCGTTTCAGGTGATAGGCGGTAGCAAATATCCACGGTTCGGCCTGCTTGCGTTTGGCGGTCCAGCGGACTTTTACGCTGGCCAGGTCGCTGCCAAAGGCCAACACTTCGGCCACATAGCAGCTGGCGCTGATGACGCCCTGGTCGCGGTAGTAATCCAGGATGCCGACGGTGGCCTGGTACAGGGCGTCGGTATCGCGTTCTCCAAAAACGGCGGTCTGGCCATGGAATACCGCCACAAAAGGGCGGGTGAACATGGCATAGACGGCTTTTGCATCCAGTGCCGAATAGGCCTGGCTGTATTGTTTGAAAAATTCCTGAAGTGTCATGGGCATCTCTGATTGTTAATGCCTTGTGGGCTTGGCTCAGATGATGGCTGGCCGCGGGCTGGCTGCCATCTTGTTTGCTTTTACACTTCCCCATTCTTAAGCGGGCTGCATGGCAACGCGTTTAAGAATGGGTCAGCCTCGTGGGAGGCTGACCATGTGTCTAAATCAGCAATGCCGATTTAGATTTTTATCGACGTCCTTACTGGCAAGCTTCGCACGCCCTGCGGGCTGGACACCGTCGCCTTGCTCCGGTGTCGTCCGGATTGTTGCTTCGCACCAACCGCTGATTGTTCTGCTTGCCTTACTGGCAAGCCTCGCCAGCTTTTCAAGCTAACCCCGCCGCTGTGCGACGGGGATCAGGGTTGTCGCTTCGCGTCAATCCGTCTTGCTTGCCTGCTTACTGGCAGGCTTCGCAATCAGGGTTGTCAATGCTGCAGAACTTGGCGTCGGTGGCCGGGGTGTTGTCCACTTCGGCAACCGGGGCGCTTTGTTCGGTGGCGGCGTTGTAAGCCGGGTTCAGGCCACTGGCCACCGCGTTGAGTTCGCCACCGCGACCGGTGGATTTCTCGGCGCTGGAGGCTGCCAGGGTGCGCAGGTAGTAGGTGGTTTTCACGCCACGAATCCACGCCAGCTTGTACAGGTCATCCAGTTTCTTGCCGGATGCACCAGCCATGTACAGGTTCAGCGACTGGGCCTGGTCAATCCATTTCTGACGACGCGATGCCGCTTCCACCAGCCATTTCGGGTCGATTTCGAAGGCGGTGGCGTAAATGGCTTTCAGGTCGGCCGGAATGCGGTCGATGCGGCCCAGGCTGCCGTCGAAGTACTTGAGGTCGGCTACCATCACTTCATCCCACAGGCCGGCTTTTTTCAGGTCGCGCACCAGGTATTCGTTGGTGACGGTGAATTCGCCGGACAGGTTGGATTTCACAAACAGGTTCTGGTAGGTCGGCTCGATGCTGGCAGACACGCCAATGATGTTGGCGATGGTGGCGGTCGGGGCGATGGCCAGGGTGTTGGAGTTGCGCATGCCGTGTTGCTTGATGCGTTCACGCAGGGCGTTCCAGTCCAGGCGTTCGGTGCGATCCATTTCCAGATAGCCGCCGCGTTCGGCTGCCAGCAGGTTGATGCTGTCTTGCGGCAGCAAGCCACGGTCCCACAGGCTGCCCTTGTACGACGGGTAGCGGCCACGTTCTTCGGCCAGTTCGGTGCCTGCCCAGTAGGCGTAGTAGGCCACCATTTCCATGGATTCGTCGGCAAATTCCACGGCTTCTTGCGAGGCGTAGGGTACGCGCTTCATGTGCAGGCAGTCCTGGAAGCCCATGATGCCCATGCCCACCGGCCGGTGCTTCAGGTTGGAGTTGCGTGCCTTCTTCACCGGGTAGAAGTTGATGTCGATCACGTTGTCCAGCATGCGCAGGGCGATGCGGATGGTGCGTTGCAGCTTCTCGGCGTCCAGCTTGCCGTCGGCACTCATGTGGGCGGCCAGGTTGACCGAACCCAGGTTGCACACGGCGATTTCGTCGTCGTTGGTGTTCAGGGTGATTTCGGTGCACAGGTTGGAGCTGTGTACCACGCCCATGTGCTGCTGCGGGCTGCGGATGTTGCACGGGTCCTTGAAGGTGACCCACGGGTGGCCGGTTTCAAACAGCATGGTCAGCATCTTGCGCCACAGGCTGAGGGCCGGAATGCGCTTGTACACTTTCAGCTCGCCACGTTCGCCCATGGCTTCGTAGTGCTGGTAGCGCTTTTCGAAGGCGGCACCGTACAGGTCGTGCAGGTCCGGGGTTTCGGATGGGGAGAACAAGCTCCATTCCGCGCCTTCCATCACGCGCTTCATGAACAGGTCCGGAATCCAGTTGGCGGTGTTCATGTCGTGGGTGCGGCGGCGGTCGTCACCGGTGTTCTTGCGCAGTTCCAGGAATTCTTCCACGTCGGCGTGCCAGGTTTCCAGGTAGGCGCATACCGCGCCCTTGCGCTTGCCACCCTGGTTTACCGCCACGGCGGTGTCATTCACCACTTTCAGGAAGGGAACAATACCTTGCGACTTGCCGTTGGTGCCCTTGATATGGGAGCCCATGGCGCGCACCGGGGTCCAGTCGTTACCCAGGCCGCCGGCAAATTTGGACAGCAGGGCGTTTTCCTTCAGGCCTTCGTAAATGCCGTCCAGGTCATCGGCAATGGTGGTCAGGTAGCAGCTGGACAGCTGGCTGCGACGGGTGCCGGAGTTGAACAGTGTCGGGGTGGACGACATGAAGTCGAAGCTGGACAGCACGTTGTAGAACTCGATGGCGCGGGCTTCGCGGTTCACTTCGTTCAGTGCCAGGCCCATGGCGACACGCATGTAGAAGGCCTGCGGCATTTCGATGCGGGTGCCGTCGATGTGCAGGAAGTAGCGGTCGAACAGGGTTTGCAGGCCCAGGTAGCCGAATTTCAGGTCGCGCTTGGCGTCCAGGGCGGCACCCAGTTTTTTCAGGTCGAACTCGGCCAGGCGTTCGTCCAGCAGCTCGGCCTGAATGCCTTTCTTGATGAATTGCGGGAAGTAGTCGGCATAGCGCTCGGCCATTTCTTCCTGGCTTACCGATTCATCCATGATTTCCAGGCGGATGCTGTCCAGCAGCAGGCGGGCGGTGACGTAGTCGTAGGCCGGGTCCTGTTCGATCATGGAGCGGGCAGCCAGAATGGCGGACTTGTTCACTTCGTCCAGCGACACGCCGTCGTAAATGTTCTTCAGGGTTTCGGACAGGATGGCGTCGATATCGATACCGGCCAGGCCCTGGGCGGCGGATTCAATGCCGGCGCGCAGGCGGGCAATGTCCAGCGGCTGCTTGCGGCCATCCTTGCGGATGACGTTGATTTGAATCTGGGTCAGCGCTTCGCCACGGGCGGCGCGTTCTTGCGAGCGTTGTTCGCGGTACAGCACATAAGCGCGGGCCACGTCGTGTTCGCCAAAGCGCATCAGGCTCAGTTCCACCTGGTCCTGGATGTCTTCGATGTGAATGGCACCGCCTTCGGGCTTGCGGCGCATCAGGGCGTTGACCACCAGTTCGGTCAGCTGGGCAACCTTGTCACGAATGCTGGCGGAGGTGGCGCCTTGATGCCCCATCACAGCCAGGAAAGCCTTGGTCATGGCGATGGAGATCTTGACCGGCTCGAATGCCACTACGGCACCATTGCGGCGAATGGTCTTGTAGTGGCTGAAGTCGGCCTGGGGGGCGGCGGCACGGCCGAGTTCGGCGGCGGTTTGCCCTTCAAAGGTGGTCAGTTGCATGGAGCCCTCTTTGGGTGGTTTGCGTCTTTCGCGCTGCTGCTGGCAGGTTGGCCAGGCAGGGCTGTGGACAAGTCTGTTGAAAAGCTGTGTGTTCGTTGTGAATAAACACAATATGTATGTTTGTACTGCTAAGTTGGCCCAAATTCTAGTGGTCTGTTCGTTGCGGGACAAGTCTTGACAGGGGGCGGAAAATTGTGAAATCCACGCCAGATAAGGCTTACAGGGGCATCGCTTTTTTTTGGGGCAGGCGCGCCTGTATTTGGTGCCGGCAAGAAATCCAGTAAAGACAAGCATCTGGGTGCTGGTGCGGCTTTACCGCAAGATATGGTGTTGGCCCTGTGTTGCGAAGGCGCTACGCCTTTGGCATGAAAAATTGATGACGTTTCATCTTTTTCTGCATTGCCTGCCAGCAAGACGGTATGAAAAAACGGCAGCCTGCACGGGGCGGGCTGCCGTTCCGGGTGGCGTGCTGCTCAATCTTGCGGCTGCAGCCAGATCAGGCTGGCCATGCGGCCGGTAATCTTGTCACGGCGATAGGAGAAGAAGCGCTCGCGGTCGATGACGGTGCAGAAATCCCCACCGTATATCCGGTCAATACCCAGTGCCGCCAGCCGCTGGCGCGCCAGCAGGTAGATGTCGGCCAGGTATTTGTCTTCACCAATGGCTGTAAAGGCGTGCTCGGCTGCCGTGTCCTGCGCCATGAAGGCGGCGCGTACTTCTGCACCCACTTCGAAGGCATCCGGGCCGATGGCCGGGCCCAGCCAGGCCATCAGGCTGGAGGCTTCCACGCCGGTGGCGGCTACGCTGGCTTCCAGCACACCATCGCACAGGCCGCGCCAGCCGGCATGCGCGGCCGCCACCACGCTGCCTGCGTCATTGCACAGCAATACCGGCAGGCAGTCTGCCGTCATCACCACGCATACCTTGCCGGGCGTGCTGCTGTAGCTGGCATCGGCATCCTGCAGGGTATCGCCTGTTTCGGCAGCATTCACCACATGGGTGCCGTGTACCTGATTCAGCCAGGCCGGTTCGTCCGGCAGGTAGCTGCGCAGCAGTTCGCGGTTGGCGGCCACTGCGTCGGCATCATCCCCGACATGGCTGCCCAGGTTGAAACTGTTGAACGGCTGCAGGCTGCGGCCACCCTGACGGGTGGTAATCAGGGTGTGCACATTGGCCGGGGCAGGCCAGTCGGCCTTGAGCCACTGGCTGGCGGGGTCAGTCGCGGACATAGATCACCTCGATGTCGCCATCGTCGTCTTCATCATCCTCGTCGTCCCAGTCTTCTTCATCGCCCTCATCACCCAGGGCGGCCTGTTCCAGCCGTTCGCCGCCTTCGCCGCGCAAGGTGTTGAGCAAGTGCATGAAGTCATCCGGTATCGGGGCCTGCCAGCTGCGCTCCTCGCCGGTAGCCGGGTGTACCAGTGCCAGCTTGTAGGCGTGCAGGGCCTGGCGGGCCAGCAGCTTGACTGCGTCGGCCACGTAGTCATCCATCTTGTGGCGCGGGTTGCCGTAGACGGCGTCGCCGGCCAGCGGATGGCGCGCTTCGCGCATGTGGACGCGAATCTGGTGGGTGCGGCCGGTTTCCAGCTTGCATTCGATATAGGAATGGCTGTCAAAGCGTTCCAGCACGCGTACATGGGTAATGGCAGGCTTGCCACCAAACTTCAGCACCGCCATTTTCAGGCGGTTGTGCGGGTCGCGGCCTATCTGGGTGCTGATGGTGCCGTCAAACGGCACCACGCCATCGGCAATGGCGCGGTAAATGCGTTTTACCGTGCGTGCTTGCAGCTGACGGACCAGTTCGGTCTGGGCCGGAACTGTCTTGGCCACTACCATCAGGCCGGAGGTGTCCTTGTCCAGCCGGTGCACAATGCCGGCGCGCGGCACATGGGCCAGTGCAGGGCAGTGATGCAGCAGGCCGTTGAGCAGGGTGCCGGTCCAGTTGCCACTGGCCGGATGCACCACCAGACCGGCCGGTTTGTTGACTACCAGGATGTGGTCGTCTTCGTAAATAATGGGCAAATCCATGGCTTCCGCCTGGTAAGCCATTTCTTCATTTGACTGAACAATGGTAACGTCCAGCTTTTCGCCACCCAGCAGCCTGGTTTTCGGGGGGACGACTTTGCCGTCCACCAGTACATGGCCATCCTTGATCCATTGGGTCAGGCGGCTGCGGGAGTAATCGGGGAGGAGTTTGGCAAGAGCTGCATCGAGGCGTTCGCTACACATGGATAGCGGAACCTCCAGCTGTTGACTTGCAGATACCTCGTTTTCCGAGATATCGCTATAATCCTCCGAGTCATAGTAAGGATCGGTCATGAAAAGATACGTTGTAGCAGCAATGTTGGTGATGGGGCTTGCCGGTTGTGCAACCACGGAAACCTACGACGAAACGCGCGGCTGGACCGTGGAAAAGCTCTACTCGGAAGCTCGGGATGAACTGAACAGCGGTAATTATACCCGTGCTGTCAAGCTGTACGAAACGCTGGAAGCGCGCTACCCCTATGGTCGCTATGCCCAGCAGGCCGAAATGGACCTGGCCTACACCCATTACAAGGATAACGAACCCGAGCTGGCTGTCGCCGCTGCCGACCGATTCATCAAGCTGCACCCGGCCCACCCGAATGTGGACTACGTGTACTACCTGAAGGGTTTGGTCTACTACAACGACGACCAGGGCATGCTGTCGAAGTGGGCTGGCCAGGACATGAGCGAGCGCGACCCGAAAGCCGCCCGCGAATCCTTCCTTGCCTTCCGCGAGCTGACCACGCGCTTCCCGAACAGCAAGTATAGTGCGGATGCGCTGGAAAAGATGAACCGTCTGGTGGATGCGCTGGGTGGTGGCGAAATGCACGTGGCGCGTTATTACATGAAACGCGGTGCTTACCTGGCTGCGGCCAACCGTGCGCAGAACGTGGTGAAGGAATACTCCAACACCAAGTATCCGGAAGAAGCACTGGCGCTGATGTCGGTGGCTTACGACAAGCTGGGCATGACCAAGCTGGGTGACGATGCCAAGCGCGTGCTGGCGCTCAACTACCCCAAGAGTGCCTATCTGACCCAGCCGTGGCAGGTGGAAGAAATGCCGTGGTGGAAGGTGTGGAAGTAAGCCATTTCTGATGCAGTATGCAAAAAAGGCCGCGTTTGCGGCCTTTTTGTTTGCCTGCCATCCGGGTGGGCGGGATGGCGCGGGCTGATCAAATCGCGTCTTCGTTGGTTTCGCCGGTACGGATACGCACCACTTGCTCGACGGCAGTGACAAAAATCTTGCCGTCGCCAATCTTGCCGGTGCGGGCGGCTGCCACGATGGCTTCGATGGCGCGGTCTACCAGGTCGTCCGCCAGAATCACTTCCACTTTGACCTTGGGCAGGAAATCCACCACGTATTCGGCACCGCGATACAGTTCGGTATGGCCTTTCTGGCGGCCAAAGCCCTTGACCTCGGTAACGGTCAGGCCGTTGATGCCAAGGTCGGACAGGGCTTCACGCACTTCATCCAGTTTGAAGGGTTTGATCACGGCTTCGATTTTTTTCATGCTCAGGTGCTCCTTGCGGTGACTTTATTGTTCCGTAAATGCGCTGTGGACGATTGATAGCCCGACATTCGCCGCAGAATGGCCTTAATGTACGGCCTGTTTTGCTGTATTATGACGCGCTTTCCTGATACTTGTCGCGAGTGTTGCATGTCGACCATTCTCAAGCTGCGGGGCGGTGCTGCCCTGTCCCAGTTTCGTCTTGAAAAACTTCTCGCTGCCGCCCAAGAGGCCGGTTTGCCCGAGATCAGCCTGAAAGCCGAATTCTGGCATTTTGCCGAGAGCGAAAGCGAACTCTCGACCGAACAGCAAGGCATTCTGGGCAAGTTGCTCAACTACGGCGAGGCACCTTACGCCGAAGCGCCGCAGGGCGAATTGTTCCTGGTGACGCCACGACTGGGTACGCTTTCCCCATGGGCCTCCAAGGCTACCGATATTGCCCGTCACTGCGGGCTGGAACAAGTGCTGCGGATCGAGCGCGGCACCGCTTACTGGGTAAGCACCGCTGGTATATCTTTAAGTGAAGAGGCTCGTCAGATTCTGGCGGGCCTCTTGCACGATCGCATGACCGAAACCGTGCTGGGCGCGCTGGACGATGCCGACAAGCTGTTCGTCCACATGGACCCGCAGCCGCTCACCAGCGTGGACATCCTGGCCGGTGGCCGTGCCGCACTGGAAGCCGCCAACCGCACACTGGGCCTGGCGCTGTCCGAAGACGAAATCGTCTACCTGGTGGAAAACTTCACCCGCATGGGCCGCAATCCCACCGACGTTGAGCTGATGATGTTTGCCCAGGCTAACTCGGAACATTGCCGTCACAAGATTTTTAATGCACAGTTCGTGATCGACGGCGTAGAGCAGGGCAAGTCCTTGTTCCGCATGATTCGTGACACGCATGATGCACATCCGGAAGGCACGCTGGTGGCCTACAAGGATAATGCCTCGGTGATTGAAGGCGCGTTCATCGACCGTTTCTATCCGGCCCCGGAATCGGCCGAGTACGGCTTCACCACCGAACCGACCGACATCCTGATGAAGGTGGAAACCCACAACCACCCGACCGCCATTTCCCCGTTCCCTGGTGCATCCACCGGCTCCGGCGGTGAAATCCGTGACGAAGGCGCCACCGGCCGTGGTTCGCGCCCCAAGGCTGGCCTGACCGGCTTTACCGTATCCAACCTGAACATTCCGGGCTTTGTGCAGCCGTGGGAAGTGTACAGCGAAGACAAGGCCGAATACGGCCGTCCGGGTCGCATTGCTTCCGCCCTGCAAATCATGCTGGACGGCCCGATTGGCGGCGCTGCCTTCAATAACGAATTCGGCCGTCCCAACCTGACTGGCTACTTCCGTACCTTCGAAGAAGTGGTCGACGGCGAAATGCGCGGCTACCACAAGCCCATCATGATTGCCGGTGGCCTGGGCAGCATTCAGCAGCAACAGATTCACAAGAATGAAATTCCGGAAGGTGCCTTGCTGATCCAGCTGGGTGGCCCCAGCCTGCTGATCGGCCTGGGTGGTGGTGCGGCATCCTCCATGGACACCGGTGCCAACAGCGAAAACCTGGACTTCGATTCGGTACAGCGTGGCAACCCGGAAATCGAACGCCGCTGTCAGGAAGTGATTGACCGCTGCTGGCAGTACGGTGCCGACAACCCCATCGTGTCCATTCACGACGTGGGTGCCGGTGGCCTGTCCAATGCCTTCCCGGAGCTGGTGAACGACGCCGGTCGCGGTGCCATCTTCCACCTGCGCAAGGTGCACCTGGAAGAAAAGGGCATGACCCCGATGCAGATCTGGTCCAACGAATCGCAAGAGCGTTACGTGCTGGCCATCCTGCCGCAGGATCTGGACCGCTTCACCGCCATTTGTGAACGCGAGCGTTGCCCGTTTGCCGTACTGGGCGTGGCCACCGACGACGGCCACCTGCAAGTACGCGACGACCACTTCAACAACAATCCGGTGGACATGCCGCTGGAAGTATTGCTGGGCAAGCCGCCGCGCATGACGCGCGACGTGAAGACCGTGCCGCTGGAATTCCGCGTGTTCGACGCTTCGCGCTTCCCACTGAAGGAAACCGCTTACCGCGTGCTGCGCAATCCGGCCGTGGCAGACAAATCCTTCCTGATCACCATCGGCGACCGCTCGGTGGGCGGCATGACCGCACGCGACCAGATGGTTGGTCCGTGGCAGGTGCCGGTGGCCGACGTTGCCGTCACCACCATGGGCTTTAACAGCCATCGTGGTGAAGCCATGGCCATGGGCGAGCGCACGCCGACTGCCTTGTTCAATGCCGCGGCTTCCGGCCGCATGGCGATTGGTGAATCGCTCACCAATATGGCCGCCAGCTTTGTCGGCCATATTGGCAATATCAAGCTGTCCGCCAACTGGATGGCCGCTGCCGGCCACCCGGGTGAAGACGCGCGCCTGTACGAAACCGTGGAAGCGGTATCGAAACTGAGTCAGGACCTGGGCGTCAGCATTCCGGTGGGTAAGGACTCGCTGTCGATGAAGACGGTATGGGAAGAAAACGGCGAGAAGAAGTCGGTGACGGCACCGGTTTCGCTGATCGTCACTGCCTTTTCCCCGGTGGAAGATGTGCGCAAGACGGTAACCCCGCAACTGCGTAACGAAAAAGACACTGACATCATCCTGGTAGATCTGGGTTATGGCCGCTGCCGCCTGGGTGGCTCCATCTACGGCCAGGTCTGGAAAGCCATGGAAGGCCGTGCGCCGGACGTGGAAAGCCCGGCCCAGCTGGCTGCCTTCTTCAACACCGTGCAAAGCCTGCTGCGTGACGACATGCTGCTGGCTTATCACGACCGTGCCGATGGCGGCCTGTTCTCCACGCTGGCGGAAATGATGTTTGCCGGTCACGTCGGCCTGACTGTTGACTTGCAAGAGCTGGTGATCGAACGCAAGAACACCCAGCGCCTGATCGACGACTTTGTACAACCTACCCCGGAAGCCGCAGCACACGGTCGCATCATGCGCGTGCTGTTCAATGAAGAACTGGGTGCCGTGTTGCAGGTGAAGAAGGCGCACACCGCTGAAGTGATTTCCCGCTTCATGGCCGCCGGTATTGGCCGCGAGCTGTTCGTGCTGGGCAAGATCAACAGCAAGGACCGCCTGATCATCAATCATCATGGTGAAGAGCTGTTCAACGAAAGCCGTGTGGATCTGCACAAGGCCTGGAGCGAAACCAGCTATCGCCTGCAGCGCATGCGCGACAACCCGGCCTGCGCCGACAGCGAACACGTGCTGCTGTCCGACACCCAGTCGCAAGGCCTGTTTGCCAAGCTGTCGTTTGACACCGAAGAAAACCCGGCGGCACCGTTCATCGCCACTGGCGCGCGTCCGCGCATGGCCATCCTGCGTGAGCAGGGGGTGAATGGTCAGCTGGAAATGGCTGCGGCATTCGACCGTGCTGGTTTCCAGGCGGTAGACGTGCACATGAGCGACATCATCAGCGGTCGCGTGTCGCTGGCCGACTTCAAGGGCCTGGCTGCCTGCGGCGGTTTCAGTTACGGCGACGTGCTGGGTGCCGGTGAAGGCTGGGCCAAGAGCGTGCTGTTCAATCTGCGTGCCCGCGAGCAGTTTGAAGCCTTCTTCCAGCGTGGTGACACCTTCGCGCTGGGTGTGTGCAACGGTTGTCAGATGATGTCCAACCTGTCCGGCATCATTCCGGGTGCCCAGCACTGGCCGAAGTTCCAGCGCAATGCGTCCGAGCAGTTCGAAGCCCGCTTCACCATGGTGGAAGTCACCGAATCGCCGTCCATCTTCCTGGCGGACATGGTGGGCAGCCAGCTGCCAGTCGTGGTCAGCCACGGTGAAGGCCGTGCCGTGTTTGCCCCGGGCGCACAAGATGGTGTGATCACCGCCCTGCGTTATGTGGACTTCAACGGCAAGCCGACCGAAACCTATCCGCTGAACCCGAACGGTTCACCGGCAGGCATTACCGGTGTCACCACCGCCGATGGCCGCTTTACCATCATGATGCCGCACCCGGAGCGCGTGTTCCGCACCGTGCAAAACAGCTGGCATCCGGAAAACTGGGGCGAAAACGGTGCCTGGTTCCGCATGTTTGCTTCGGCCCGTCGCTGGGTTGGTTAACAGCAGTTCACAGTGCGGCGCGCGTTGCGGCGCTGCAAAACAAAACGGAAGCCTGCTGGCTTCCGTTTTTTTATCTGTGATTGCAGGGAAAGGTTCAGGTTTGACTGGCGGCGTCGGCAAGGTTTTGCGGGCCGAAAGCATGGGGCAGCAGCTGGTCCAGCGTGGTGTTGATACGGGCTTGGCCGTCGCAGATGCTGCGCACCAGCATGTATGGCCCAAATTCGTTCAGCACCTGGCGGCAGGCCCCGCATGGGGAGGTCGGGGTGGCCGTGGGGGTGTAGACGCACACCGCGACCACCTGTTGCAGGCCATGCAGCACCCGGGCGGAAAACAGTGCGGTGCGTTCCGCGCAATTACCCAGGCCATAGCTGGCGTTTTCCACATTGCAGCCAGGGTGTATCAGGCCTTTGTCGTCCAGAATGGCAGCGCCAACGGCAAAGCGGCTGTACGGCACATAAGCCTGACGGGCTGCGGCGCGGGCAGCAGCTTCCAGCGCTGCCCATTGCTCGGGGCTGGGGTTGTTGTTTGCCATGGATTCTCCGGATGGATCAAGCAGGGCGCGTGATCTTGCGCCGCGCACAACATGCTGTCAACCGGCTTTGTGTGTGAATCAGGCTGGATCGCCTTGGCGTAATACCCGGGCAGCATGATGCAGCAAGGCTGCGCTCAGTGCTTGAGCCAGTGACGATTCCACCCGCCAGTGATGCCAGTACAGTGGCAGGTCCACGTACTGACCGGGCAGCAGGTTGATCAGCCGACCGCTGGCCAGATCGTCGTCTATCATCAGCTCCGGCAGCAGGCTGTAGGCCAGCCCCAGCCGGGTTGCCTGCACAAAGCCTTGCGGTGTGGGCAGCGTCAGGTGCGGTGTGCTGCCTTCATACGCGGCAAACTGTTGCAGAAATTCGCTGTGCAGGTCGTCCTTGCCGCTGAAAATGATGGCTGGTGCCTGGGCCAGTGCCGCCGGGGTGAAGCCATCGGCAAAATAGCGGGCGGCAAAATCCGGCGTGGCCAGGCAGAGGTAACGCATGCTGCCCAGAAAGTGACACTCGCCACCCTGAATCGGCGTGGGCCGGGTGCCGATGCAGCCGACGACATGGCCATTGCGCATCAGCTCGTGGGTGTAGTCCTGATCGTCCATCATCACGTCAATCAGCAGGCGACGCTCGTGCACGACGGTTTGCACCGCAGGCAAAAACCAGGTGGCCAGGCTGTCGGCATTCACACCCACCGTCAGCGTGGTGAAACTGCTGTCTTCCGTGTCGGGTTGCAGTGTGCTGCGCAGTTCGCCCTCCATCAGGCACAGCTGCTGGTAATGGCGTAACAATAAACGGCCACTGATGGTGGGAGCGGGCGGAATGGTGCGGGTGAGTACCGGCTGGCCAAGGTTTTCTTCCAGCTGGCGTATGCGCTGTGAAATGGCGGACTGGGTCAGAAACAGTTTGCGTGCCGCCTTGTCAAAGCCGCCGGTTTCCACCACAGCTGACAATGCTTCCAGTTGTTTTGGGTCCAGCACCGGACGCTCCCGCGTGAACAAGGTGGCTCATGCTAATGGCTGCGCGGCCGGATGGCAAACAGGACGGCAGCGAGTACTACTCCGGCCAGAAACAGGGGGCGCGCCACGCTCCAGTCGGTGCTGCCCGCCACCAGGGCGGCAAGTAGCAAGGGGCCTAGCAATTGGCCCAGATTGGCCAGCTGCACGAAATAGCCTTGCAAGACAGCCAGCTGCACCGGGCTTTGGCTGAGTCCATGCGCTGAGGACAGAGCGGCGGGCGGCACCGCACCGCCACAAAAGGCAAGCAGCAGGCACAGCAGGTAGGCTGCATCCGCCGGCAAGCCGGGCCAGTAAGCCAGCACGCCGCTGAAACCCATCAGCCCCAGTGCACAACAAATCAGCGTATCGCGCGCCATACCACGCTTAAGCAGCCAGGCCCCGGCAAGGTTGCCGGGAATATTGGCCACCACAGCCAGTGCCGACAGCAGTGCAATATGGCTGGCATTCAAATCCGGCCGGGCTTGCAACATGGTTGGCAGCCAGACAAAAACCGCCCACAGCATCAGGGTATACAGCATGAAAGCGAGGCCATAACGCCACACCGCCGACTGGCGTAACACGGCAAATGGCGCTGCCGGTGGTGGAGTGCTTGCTAGCGTCTGCGCGTTGCGCTGCCGGAAAACCGGCTTGCATGCCAGCAGTAACAGCAAGGCCAGCAGTTGCAGCACCATGCCTGCCAGCCAGGCCAGTCGCCAGCCACCCATGGTGGCCAGTGCCGGTGTCAGCAGCATGCCGATAGCGGCACCCAGCGGCAGGTTGACCGCCCACAGGCTGAGTGCCAGGTGTTTGTCCTTGTTGCATGCCAGGCTGATGATCATGCCCGGCATGGCTACCGAGACCAGCAAGAAGCCGATGCCTTCGATCACCCGTGAGCTCAGCATCATGGTAAGGCCATGTGCAGGTAAAGCCACTGCACCGCCAAGCAATAACAGCAAGAGGCCGATGATGCCTGCTTGCAGTGCATTCCAGCGCATCAGCAGCAAACCCATGAACAGACTGAGCACGATGGCCAGGCTATTGAAGGCAGAAGCAATCCAGCCGCCTTCAACCAGGCTCAGGCCCAGTTCCTGTCGCAGCAGACCCAGCACTGCCGGCACCTTGCCCAGGCAGAAAGCCCCGGCAGCTCCGGCAAAAATGGCAATCAGCACGGCCGGCCAATGAGTGGCCTGCATGGCTGGCTGCTGGCTGGGCGCGCTCATGCGGACGTATGGCTGTTGCGCAGCCAGTCGTCCTTCAACTGCCCGAACTCACCGCGCTGATACGCGCGGATGCGGTCGTTGATTTCCTGGCTGCTATTCATCACGAAGGGGCCGTGCTTGACCAGCGGCTCGCGCAGCGCCGGGCCGGACAGCAAGACAAAATGACAGCCCTCAGCTGCGAAAAGCTTTAACTCAGCTGCTTGCGTCGCTGTAGTATCCAGGCCGATGCCAATGGCAGATCCGGCCGGGATGATCGAATTTTGTCCGTCGGCGCTCAGTTGTAGCGGCGCGTCGATGGCGTAGAGCATGGCATTCCAGCCAGGCGGCAGTTGATGGGTGAAACGCTGGCCTGCATCAATAAAACCATCCAGCAAGGTAAAGGCTTCCGGTAGTGCTGATGTGTGGGCGGCGTGGATGCCGTTGCTGCTGCCGGCTGCAATACGTACCCGCACGCCTGGTGCATGATATTCCGGGATGTCTGCCGGTTCGGCATGTACAGCAAACGGTGCCTGCATTTTCTTGCTGGCTGGCAGGTTGACGAAGATTTGCAGTGCATGTACGTGCGGGTTTGTGCCTTCCGGCTGTTCGGTATGCACCGCGCCGCGCCCGGCGGCCAGCCAGTGCAGGGCACCGGGCACGATGGGGCCCTGGTTGCCCATGGAGTCGTAATTGACATGCGGGCTAGTGGCATCCTCGAACATATAGGTCACGGCGGAAATGCCGGCGTGCGGATGTGGTTCGAAGGTGGGGCTGGTCATGTGGAAGTGATCCACCATCACCACCGGGTCGATCAGGCCTTGGAACATCTGTTCGCCAAAGTGCCGGGCCTGAAAGCCGGTGTCGATGGTGAGTGCTTCGCCGTGAACCGGTGCAGAAATCTTCAGTTGGGTCATGGTGCTGGTTTCCTGATTGCCGCTGGGCCCTAAGGTCGCAGCGTGGTGAAAGAGGGAGGGGATGCCAGTGCCGCAACAGGCGCTCTGCGGCAAACATGCTTTGCACCTTGGCGAAGTAGGGCAGGTAATACGTCTGCTGCAGTTGTACCTGTTCCAGATGCCGGCGGCTGCTCCAGCCTTCCAACAGCAAGATGCGGCACAGGTTGTCAGCGTCCTGGAAGATTTCAAAGCGCAGGCAGTCTGCTTCTTGCTGCCGAATGAAACAGCTGAACTGCTGCCGTTCATGCAGAAAATCCGCCAGCCTTTCCGGCTTGATGGTGAGCTCAACCGTCAGAACGTGCATGTTTGTTGCACCTTACAGGGCAGCGGTCAGGCCGCCATCGGTCAGCAGGGTGCGGCCGGTAATCCAGCGTGCATCGTCACTGGCAAGGAATGCCACAACATCGGCGATATCCTCTGGCCGTGCCACCCGTCCCAGTGGTGTGCCATTGGCAACGGCTTCGCGGCGGGCCGGTGGCGTGGCTGCGGTCATGTCGGTTTCGGTCATCGCCGGGGCCACCGCATTGACGGTAATGCCACGCGGACCAAGCTCCAGCGCATAGGCGTGGGTCAGTACCGACACGGCTGCCTTGCTGGCCGAGTAAATGGCGGTGCCGATGCGCGGCGAGTAGATCAGGTTGCTGGACAGGTTGACGATGCGGCCGCCACGCGCGGGGAAAAACGGCAGGGCATGGCGGGTCATCAACAACATGCTACCCATATTGCCGTCGAACACCCGGGCGATGTGATCGGCATCCACTTCGCCAAGCGGCCGTCCTTCAAATACGCCGGCATTGTTGATCAGGATGTCGATATGGCCATGGCGCTGGGCTACTTCATCAAGCAACTGGCGTACTTCCTGCTCCTGGGTGACATCTGCCGCATAGGCTTCTGCCTTGCCCCCCTGGCGGATGATGTCAGCAACAACATGTTCTGCCTGTTGCTGATTGTTGCGATACACAATCACCACCTCAGCCCCCTCGCGTGCCAGTTTGCGGGCGATGGCTGCGCCAATGCCGCGTGAACCACCAGTGACAATGGCTACCATGTCTGCTTGTTTCATGATGAATCTGACCTGCCTGTTTTGATATAAAGGTGTCCGCAGCCAGCACTGCCAAAGGCGCACTGGCTGTAGTCAACATACTGGCTTATTTCTTGGTGAAACCGCTTTGCATCTGCCATACCAGGGTGGCGAACGGCATATCCAGGTCGCTATAGACATCGTGTGCCTTGGGGTCGGTATTGCTGCGCAGCATTTCCACCGCTGCAGTGGCATAGTCGGTGACCGGAATGCCGGCACCCAGCAGGCGTTGCAGGCCAGCAGTACGCTTGGCTTCGTTAAAGGTGCCGGAGGCATCCAGTACTACACGGGTGTCGTAGCCAGCAGCCTTGGCTGATAAGGCCGGGAAGCTGGCGCAGATTTCCAGCGAAACCCCAGCCACGATGATTTGCTTGCGGCCGGTTTTTTCAATGGCAGCACGTACTTTCGGGTCATCCCAGGCATTGATCATGGTGCGGCTGATGACTTGTACACCCGGCAAGGCGGCGGTCAGTTCCGGCATGGTCGGGCCCCACATGCCGTCCGGCATGGTAGCCGTCACGATGACCGGCACGCCCAGGGTACGCGCAGCCTTGGCCAGTGCAACCACGTTATGTTTCAGATCACCCACCGTGGTATCGCGCACACCGCTGATCAGACCTACCTGATGATCCACCAGCAGCAGCACGGCATTGTCACGCGACAGCATGCTGAGGTTGGCGTTTTGCTGGGTGGCGGCAACGGTTGTTGCGGCAGCCACTGGCAGGGAAATGCTGGCGGCAGAGAGGGTGGCAAGACCAAACAGGGTGGCGTTCAGGATGTGACGAAGTTTCATGGCGAAGTCCTTGTATGTGAGTGGTATGCAGCTTGCGTGCTTGTCATGAGGCCTGCTTGGTTGGAGCTGTCCTCAAGGCCTGGATGCGTGGACATAGTATGCGTAGTGCGGCAGGGGCAAAAAAATAGGAAAAGTCTTGTTTATCGTTCCATCAATGGAACATTAAGATGATGAAAACGGGAGGGGTGATGACTGCGCTACCACTGGATCTGAATGATTTGTTTTTGTTTGCCCAAGTGGTGCAACGCCAGGGTTTCAGTGCGGCGGCACGCGCGCTGGGTCTGCCAAAATCCAGGCTGTCACGACGCGTCAGCCTGCTGGAAGAGCGTTTGGGCACGCGTTTGCTGCAGCGGGGGCCACGTGCGCTGAGCCTGACCGATGCAGGGGAGGCTCTTTATGTTCACTGCCAGGCCATGCTGGCCGAGGCCCGCGCGGGGGAGCAGGCGGTCAGGCAACGCATGCAGGAGCCTAGCGGTACGGTACGGCTGAGCATGCCGGTGGCCATTGCCGATGCCGTGCTGTCACGTTTGTTGCCGCAGTTCATGCTGCATTACCCCAAGGTGCGTCTGGCGGTACAGGCTTGCAATCGCCAAGTGGATTTGCTCGAAGAGGGGGTGGATGTGGTGGTGCGAGGTGTGAACCAAGCCTTGCTGCCCTCCAGCCTGGTTCAGCTTCCCTTGTGCATTGCCCGCTGGGGCCTGCTGGCTGCGCCAGCTCTGGCATTAAGTGGTGTTCTGCAGCCGCAACTGTTGGCAGGTCACAATGCCTTGCTGTTTGCGCCGCAAGGAGATGGCAGTGATGTCTTGCGTTTACGGAGTGATGCTGGGCTAAGTTGCGACTTGCAGATGAATGTCTTGTTGCGTAGCGACCATATTCCCACCCTTAAGCAGGCTGCCCTGGCCGGTATCGGCATTGCCGACCTGCCTTTGTATGCCTGCACCCAGGAGTTGGCCGACGGACAGTTACAGCTGTTGCTGCCAGATTGGCATAGCCGCGATGGTCGACTGGTCATGCTGTACCCGAGTCGGCGCGGCTTGTCGCCGGCGGTGCGGGCCCTGATCGACTTCGTGAAGCGTGAATTGCCTGCCCTGCTGGAGTACCACACGGTCGAGTCCGTGAATAAAAATTAGAAATACTTATTACATATAAAAATTATTAGTTTAACTTTTTATCGCCGTCGCATTAGTCTGTGAGCATTGTCAATCAAGCAGGTCTGGCCGATAGGGCAGCAAACTGCAGTGCAGCAGGAAAAATATGTTCAATTTGAGTGTGTATCTGGCCGCGCTCGGCCTTTCCGGTAGTCAGATCGTGGGAATCGGCCCGCAAAACGCTTTTATTATCCGGCAGGGGATTGGTCGCAGTCACATTTTGCCCATTATGCTGATCTGCATTGTGGCGGATGTCATTCTTATCAGCTGCGGGGTATTGGGCATGGGCAAAATCATTGGTGCCATTCCCGGGTTTGTACAGACCGTTGCCTGGCTGGGGGCCGGTTTCTTATTATGGCTGGGTTTCAAGTCCTTCCGGGCTGCGCTGCATCCGGGAGCGCTGAAACTGGATGGTTCGGTGGAACGGGACAGGAAAAAGGCGATTCGCACCATTTTGCTGGTGACTTTGCTGAACCCCTATGTGTGGCTGGATACGGTCATCCTGATCGGCAGCGTGGCTTCGGTATACGGTAGTCAGTCGGCACCATCTTTTATCCTGGGCAGCATTACCGCCTCGGTCAGCTGGTTTGTCGGGATCGGATTTTTTGCCAGCAAGCTGGCGCCGTTGTTCCAGCAAGAGCGAAGCTGGCGCATTCTTGACTGTGCCATTGGCCTGATCATGCTGTTCACCAGCAGTTTGTTGGTCTGGAATTACGGCTTTACACACTAGGTTGCCACTGCAGAATGCAAAAAAGCCGGACGATGTCCGGCTTTTTCATTTGGGACCAGGCTTTACTCGGCGGCGGCATCCAGTTCCAGGCCCTTGATCAGGTCGTCGCGGGTCAGCAGGAAGACAAAGCCATCGCCGCTGGCGGTTTCCATCCACATGAAGGGCAGATTGGGAAAGCACTCTTCCAGCATGTCACGGTTATGGCCGATTTCCACCAGCAGCACGCCATGTTCGGTCAGCAGATCTGGTGCGCGGCGCAGGATTTCACGGGTGGCATCCAGACCATCTTCGCCCGAACCCAAGGCAATTTCAGGCTCGTGCAGGTATTCCTGCGGCAGCGCGTCTACCGACTCGGCGTCCACATACGGCGGGTTGGCGATGATCAGGTCGTAGGGTTCTTCCAAGCCTTCGCACAGGTCGCTGTGAATCAGCTGAATCTGATCCTCCAGGCCGTAGTTCTGCACATTGATGGCCGCGACTTCCAGTGCATCCAGCGAAATATCGACGGCGTCGACTTCGGCATCCGGATAATGATGGGCCAGTTGAATGGCCAGGCAGCCGGAGCCGGTGCACAAGTCCAGCGCGCGATGTACCAGTTCGGGATGTTCAATCCACGGTTGCAGCGGTTCGCCCAGCAGTTCGTAGATAAAAGAGCGCGGCACCAGCACGCGTTCGTCCACATAGAAGCTGAATTCACCCTGCCAGGCTTCGTGGGTGAGGTAGGCCACCGGCACTTTTTCTTCAGCACGGCGTTCGATCAGGTCCACCACGTCCTTGACTTCGGTAGGCAGCAGGCGAGCATCCAGGTAGGGCTCCAGCCGGTCGATTGGCAGCTTCAGTGTGGTGAGGATGAGGTAGGCGGCTTCGTCGTGGGCATTGTCGGTGCCGTGGCCATAGGTGAGTCCGGCCTGATTGAAACGCGACACCGCAAAACGCAGCAGATCGCGTACGGTGCTAAAGCTGCTGGCAGCCTGTGCGTACATGCTTGTCCTTTCTTGGCAGGGCAGGAAACACCCTGCTGATAATGACAAGGGACATGGCTTGCCATGTCCCTTGTGTTCTGGTTCGGTAGTCTGGTTTGGTCGCCATTATAGCCAAGCGACCATTACCGTACTACGTCTGTATCTTGCAGATTGCGCCTATGGTGAGTTCCAGGTCGCTGTCGCGCAATCCAGTTGGCTCAGAACGGCAGCGCGGCATCCGTGGCGGCAGACAGTACGCGACGGAAGTCGGCCTTGATGCGCTCCAGCGCCTCGGCATTGTCCGCTTCAAAACGCAGCACGATCACCGGTGTGGTGTTGGAGGCGCGCGCCAGGCCAAAGCCGTCGGCATACTCGACACGCAGGCCGTCCAGCGTATTCACTTCGTCAGCACCTTCGAACTTGGCCGATGCCTGCAGCTTGGCGATCAGCGCGTGGTTTTCGCCTTCAGCCTTCATCTTGAGGTTGAGTTCCGGCGTGGAAATGGCATTGGGCAGGGCGTTGAGCACGGCGCTGGGATCTTCCACGCGCGACAGCACTTCCAGCAGGCGCACGCCAGCGTACATGCCGTCATCAAAGCCATACCAGCGCTCCTTGAAGAACACGTGGCCGCTCATTTCGCCGGCTAGCAGAGCACCGGTTTCTTTGATCTTGGCCTTGATGAAGCTATGACCGGTACGGGCCATCACCGGCTCGCCGCCGTTTTCCAGAATCCACGGCTTGAGCAGACGGGTGGATTTGACGTCGTAGATGATCTTGGCCTTCGGGTTGCGCTCCAGCACATCAGCGGCAAACAGCATCAGCTGGCGATCCGGCCAGATGATGTTGCCATCCTTGGTGACCACGCCCAGGCGGTCACCATCACCGTCGAAAGCCAGGCCCAGTTCGGAGTCGGTCTTGGCCAGCGCTTCGATCACATCTTGCAGGTTTTCCGGTTTGGCCGGGTCCGGATGGTGATTGGGGAAGGTACCATCCACTTCGCAGAACAGCTCGCGTACGCGGCAGCCCAGGCGGCGGAACAGAACCGGCGCAAAAGCACCCGCCACGCCATTGCCGCAATCCACCACGATATTCATATTTCGCTCCAGCTTGATGTCGCTGGTGATGCGGTCCAGATAGGCATCCACGATATCGTGCGTGCGATAGCTGCCTTCGCCGTGGCTCAGGTCTTGGTCCTTGATACGCTGGAACAGGCCCTGGATATCGTCGCCGGCCAGGGTATCGCCAGCCAGCATCATTTTGAAGCCGTTGTAATCCGGCGGGTTGTGGCTGCCGGTCACCATCACGCCGGACAAGGTGCCCAGCTCGTAAGCGGCAAAATACAGCATCGGGGTGGCTACCCGGCCCACATCAATCACATCCACGCCCGCAGCGCGAATACCCGTGGCCAGTGCTTCGCTCAGGTCCGGGCCGGACAGGCGGCCATCACGGCCGATCACAATGGCTTTCACCTTGCGGACTTGGGCTTCTGAGCCAATGGCGTGGCCGATCTGGCGGGCCACTTCAACAGTCAGGGTCTTGCCGACGATGCCACGGATATCGTAGGCCTTGAAAATGTCTTTGGACGGTGTGCTCATGATGGTAGGCAAAATCTCGTAAACAGAAATCAGTAAAACCGGCCGTCGGGCAATGACGGCCGCGAAAAAAAAAGTATAAAACTCAGGCAGACAAGGACTGGCTGAGCTTGATCAACTGCTCCAGCTTCTGCCGGGCCTTGCCCTCGCGCAGTACCTGGCGCGCCAGTGCAATCCCCTCGCTCAGGCTGGCACAAACATCGGCAGTATAAATGGCTGCGCCGGCATTGAGTACGACAATGTCGTAAGCGGGGCCGGGCTGATTATCCAGTACCGACAGCAAAATGTCGCGCGATTCTGCAGCAGTACCGGCCTGGATTTCCTTGAGCTCGAAGAATGTAAAGCCAAGCTCGCGCGGGTCCAGTGTGTATTCTTCAATGCGGCCATCTTTTAACTCGGCCACCAGCGTGCAGGCGCTGAGGGTAATTTCATCCAGCCCGTCCTGCCCGTGCACAATCATCACGTGCTTGCTGCCCAGTTGCTTGAGCACGCGCGACTGGATGCCCACCAAGTCGGGGTGAAACACACCCATCACCTGATGATCAGCCCCGGCAGGGTTGGTCAGCGGGCCGAGAATATTGAAAATGGTACGTGCGCCCAACTCCTTGCGAATGGGGGCTACATGCTTCATGGCACTGTGGTGGTTGGGGGCGAACATGAAACCGACACCGATTTCATCAATGCAACGGGCAACTTGTTCCGGGGTCAGGTTCAGGTTGACGCCCAGCAGTTCCAGCACATCGGCGCTGCCAGAACTTGACGACACCGAACGGCCGCCATGTTTGGCCACGCGCGCGCCGGCAGCGGCAGCCACAAATGCAGCAGTGGTGGAAATGTTGAAGGTATGGCTCTTGTCACCACCGGTGCCGCAAGTGTCGATCAGATGATCATGACGGGTCACCGGCACTGGCGTTGCGAATTCGCGCATTACCGTGGCCGCAGCGGCAATTTCCGACACGCTTTCCACTTTGGTACGCAGGCCGATCAGGATGGCTGCGGTTTGTGCCGGGGTCAGTTCGCCACGCATGATCTGACGCATCAGATCCAGCATTTCGTCAAAAAACAGTTCGTTGCCATCAATCAGCCGATTCAGAGCGGCCTGAGGGGTAAGCATGCAGATATCCTTAGATTCACAATGGCCGGCACAGAAAGCAGACCGTCACAGGCAAGAACCTCGCTGCAACAGCGAGGTGTCGCTATTGTTCAGGCAAATTCCTTGAGGAAGTTGTCCAGCATCTGATGACCGTGCTCGGTCAGGATGGATTCCGGGTGAAACTGTACACCCTCGATCGGCAAGGTTTTGTGACGTACGCCCATGATTTCGCCATCTTCGGTCCATGCGGTGATTTCCAGGCAGTCCGGCAAGGACTCGCGCTCAATCACCAGCGAGTGATAGCGGGTGCAGTTAACCGGGTTGGGCAGACCACGGAACATGCCGATATCATGATGATGCACCGGCGACACCTTGCCGTGCATCAGTTGTTTGGCATGAATGATCTTGCCGCCGAAGGCCTGGCCAATTCCCTGATGACCCAGGCAAACCCCCATGATGGGCAACTTGCCAGCAAAGTGCTGGATAGCTGCCACCGAAATACCTGCTTCGTTTGGCGTGCACGGGCCGGGGGAGATCACCAGATATTGCGGTGCCAGCGCTTCAATCTCTTCAATGGTGATTTCATCATTGCGATAAACGCGGACTTCCTGCTTAAGCTCACTGAAATACTGCACCAGGTTATAAGTAAAGGAGTCGTAGTTGTCGATCATGAGTAACATATTTAGCTTAACACCCTGTATTGATTGACTTTATTTGTCGATATTGCAGCCCGTTACTCACAACATTACTCACATTGCTGTTCGATGGGCTTGTTCTTCCATTCGAGATAGATTTCTTCAGGCCATCGAGATGAGAATTCGTACTTGACCGGGGCCGGGAAAGTTTTGTCCTTAATCTTACGGTAGATGGTGCTCTTGTGCCAGCCGGTTAACTCCGAGATTTCCTTGATGGTTAGTAGCTTTCCGCGCATTTCAAACTCCTTTTATATGTCAATTCGGGACCTGTTTCTGTAAGTGGAAACAGTTGTTTGGCCGGCCTGTTTAAGGTTGAAAATCATCAGCCAGGCTGGTTGTGTGCAGTCGTTTCAAGGGTGAGTGTCGCCTTGTCGTGCAGCACAGCTTCTCCGCAAAACGGGCAGTAGTGGCCGATCATGCTTTGAGTGACTTTCTTTTCCCGCTGTCGGCCTGCTTTGCTGGTGACGGTATGGGTGGCAATGACTTTCATGGCCGGGTACTCCTGCGGTGTTTCGCCCAGTACCAGGGCGTAGCCGGTAATTTCCAGCTGGTGGTTTTGGGTGTCAGGGTGCTGTTGCTTGAAGCGCTCCAGCAGCTTGGCTTCCAGATCAGTGCGGCAGGTGCAGGGCAAGTTTTCTCCTGGTGCGATGTGTGCCGGTCAAGATTGGGCGTCAGGTGTTGTGTGTCTCCGGCGTAAACGGTGTGACGGTTTCCTTGAGGTACACCACCCCCAGCAACCTGCGCACCGGTTTGGGCATGGGGCGGCCGCTTTCGTAGCGGCTGCCGCCGGATTGGGTGACGTCGATGCGTTGCCAGAATTCGGACTGGTTCATGCCCAACTGACGGCGTAGTTGGCGTGGATCGACTGCAGGCAGCTTGGTGCTCATGGTTTTTCCTTTGCTTGATTAGAGTGGAAGCCAGCCTTGGCGGCTGGCGGTTTCGGCCAGTGCATCGAGCAGGGCCAGGGCGAGGGTGGCGAGGCCGCCGTAGAGCAGGCCTCGGCCGAAGATGTAGAGCAGGACGTCGCGCAGCATCAGACGGGCTCCGTGGCCGGGCGGGTGATGGCGCTGCTGCAGAGGTATTGCACCGGGCCGTTGCGCACCAGGCAGATGTTGCGTGGACCGTATTGGTCGTCCTTGTACCAGGTGTGGATGTATTCGATCAGCGGCAGGTTTTGCTCCAGGGCGATTTGCAGGGCGTCGGGGTGGGTGTCCGGGTCGGCGTTGATGTGGATGTCCAGACCGCTGCTGCTGGCGTAAACGGTGACTTTGCCGTCCAGGGCCATGGCGATGGCGGCGGTGTGCTGGATGACTTCGGGGGTGATGAGCGCAGCGGCCTGGCTGGTGCTGCTGATTTGCTGGATCAGGTCGTTGTGCATCTGGTGTTGGAGTAGCAGGGTGTTCATGGTGTGCTCCTGTGTTATTCCACGCGGGTGGGGTGCGGGCAAAAAAAGGCCCTCGGTGGAGGGCGGGCGGTGTTGCGGCGTGGCGTGCGGTCACTGGTAGCCGTCGGCGGTGCGTTCCTTGAAGAACTGCCGGTCGTCGTAGTCGTTGCGGCGGCGACGCAGTTCGCTGGCTTGTCTGATGGCCTCGGCCGGTAGTGTGGGCGGCGCTGTGGCGTAGAGCAGGGCTTCGCGGGCGTCGAGGATGGTGCGGCGCAGGTAGCGGGATGAGACGGGCTGAATGTTCATGCGAAGTGCCTCATGGTGTGGATGGGCTGGCCCCAGCGGTTCCAGCCTTCAAAGTGCAGTCGTTTGCCACGCTGACGCAGGTGCTGGGCAAGGGCCTCGCTGATGTGGCCGATGATCAGGTCGGTGTTACGCCAGTTGATGTACATGCTTGCTCCTGGTGTGGTGGCGGGCCGTGTTGGGCTTTGCCGTTGAGATAGGCGACGCGTTCGGCAGCGGCGTGACGGTTGCTGTGGTCGCTTTCGGGTATCCAGTTGCCCTTGGGGTCGTAGAAGCCGACGGTGAGCAGGCCGGGTTCGGTGCGGGTGTAGACGTACATGGCTGTCCTTTTGGTAAGTTGGTGATGGTATTTGTGTGGGGATGTGCTGGCCTTTCACTTCGCCAGCGCGGAGGCCGTGGTAGATATCAGTTTTCGCACTTACTTCACCACGGAGGATTGCTATGGATGTCTTCGGTTTGTTTGTCGTGACAGGAGAGGTGAAATGAGCGTTTTAGATAACCAGATTGTTGAGATGGCCTGTCCGAATTGCGGCAAGAAATTCAAGAAGCCGCTGCGATGGTTCAAGGTGAATCACCAGCCTTGCCCCCAGGGTTGCGGTGTAACTTTTGAAACCGAACAGTTCCGGGTGGAGATTGCAAAGGTCGAGCGCCAGCTGGCGAACCTCCTGCGGGGCCTGTGACAGGGCTTGGCTGAGTTGTTCCACCGCCTGGCGGTAAAGCTGGGTATCTGTATCCAGCTGCAGGAGTAAGTCTGGTTTGGGGATGTCCTGGTTTGAGTCGGGCTTGCTGTTATTCGTCATCACATCTCCTTTGCTTCCATGAGGCCGCTCTAAGAGCGGCCTTTTGTTTGTGTCACGTTCAAAGCGCGCGCTGCGGTGGGGCGTGCAGGGCTGCTGACGTGAGTGTGGCCACGACAGTGCTTTGCGGTGTGGGGTTGCCGACCGGGCGGGTCGGGGCGCATTCGTGGGTTGTTAAAGAGCAATGTGCTGCGTTTGCTCAAAATTAACCCTATGGTTTATTTAAATCAACATCAAAAGGTTAATTTTCTGGGGTTTCAATTCTTTAGGACAGAGAATGAAAAAAACCCGCGAGTGCGGGCTTTGGGGTGTTCAGAGGTCGTCTGGTGGTATCAGTGGGAGACTTATTTGCCTCATGCCTTTTCGATGCTCGATGACGTGAAGGATGGTGTATTCGGAGCGGAGGCGGTCTCCACCTTCCAACCTTTGTTTTTCTTCCAGTTCAACACGCAGGGTGTCGCCTTTGAAAAAACCAGCATCATTCTGTGCAATGCGTTCCAGGAACGCCTTGTCAGCAATAGATGCATAGAAGGAGCTAGTACCATCATTGAATCGCCATTTGTTGGACTCGGCGAATTCGATCCGTTCTATCTGGAGTGTTGTCTGGTAGATGTTGGTATCGAGTATTTCCGAAGCTGGAGGTGGTGACTTGAACCAGGTAATTTCTTCTTTGCGGATTTGCTCGTATATGGCGGCGTCTGTTCCGATGGTGAACGTATCGATACCTTCATGCTCCAGTGGGGAGAGCATTGCTTCGATCGAACGGCGTAGTTCGTAGTCACGAATCATTTCCAGCACTTGGAGTTCCACTTCTATGGATTCGTCTTCTACGTAGATACGTGCCTTTTCATCCTCGGTTTCAATTTTGCGGATGTTGCGGCCACGTGCCCAGCGGATGAACTTGATTACGCTGTTGTAGCCATCTTTGGCACTGAATCCCAGCATAGCCATGAGTGCGAGTGCAGCGGTGACTTCTTTGCCGGTGAGGAAGTCGACGGCTTGGGTAAAGAAACCTTGTACGACGGCAAAGTCGATATTGACTGAGCCGGTTTGCAAGGAGCCTTTGACATTGACGGCTACCTTGGCATTGTTCTGATTGATGATTCGATTGGCATGTTCAAGGACGTTACCTACTGCCAAAAGTGCGGGGGCTAACAGGCGGACATCAATCTCATGGTTGGAGAGGGCTTGCCCATCGTAGCTGATACGAAAGTTCTCTTGCTTCATGCAGTACATTATTGTGGATTCTCAGGCTGTTTTCCATGAGCTGCCATGGAGTTGAAGAATATCCACACGCTATCAGGCATGAAGTGAGGGTTTTACTGACCATATTTACGGTCATTTGTCATTTTGTGCGATGGCTATCTTTGCCGCCGTGCGTGTTTGCTCAGCTTTGCTTCCGAATCTCCTCAGCCAGTTTGCTGATGAACTCGAAAGCTGCCTTGCCTTTGAGCTGTCTGCCGAGCTGTCTGGCAAGATCATCGATATTGCTGGCACTGATTTGGTATTGCGGCACTTGCTGCGGGCTTTTGCTGCCCGCTTCCACCTTGTTTTCCGTGTCGACCTGGTCAATTGACAGGTCTAGCCAGCCGGTGTGCAGGCCACAGGCGGTTTCGATTTTGTCTCGCATCTTTTCGCCCATGTTTTTTGATCCGGTGATGTATCCGGATATCAATGCAGGGGCGACACCTATCCTTTCGGCCAGTAACACTTGCCGATCATTGAATTGCTCTTTGATGAGCTGGACAAGCCTTGTCTGGCGGACTTCTTGGCGTTTTTTCATGCTGTCGATTCTGGGTAATGTTTACCAAAGAGTAAATATCTATCGGGTTGATTTAAATTAACCCTGTGGTTATCTTTGTGGCGCTATCCATAAGGAGCCGCCATGAATCTACGTACCTTCCTCAACAGCATGAAGCCTGCCGAGCAGGCTGAATTTGCTCGTCGTTGTGATACGTCCATTGCTTATCTGCGCAAGGCAATCAGCTCAAGACAGCCTTTGCGCGTGGCTTTGTGTGTCGATATCGAGCGCGAGAGCGGTCGTTTGGTAACGCGTCAGGAGCTACGTGCTGACTGGGCCAGGCTATGGCCGGAGTTAATTTCCGCGAATGCTGATGCGTCTTTAGCGTGACTGAAATTAAAGCTTAATTCCGACTTAAAAGCCGGAATATTCCTGCGAAGTATAGCGAGGCATCCCATGCAAAACCTGCAATTCAAACCACAAGAAACCCCCATCGGTGCGTTGCGTAACGCACTGCATGCCTGGCGGCAACGCGAGCGTTGGTCGATGGAGACGCTGGCCACGGTGGTGGTGGAGCATTACTACGCCAGCGGCTTCGATAGGGTGTGGCTGGTGGAATTCCAGCAGCCGGGCCGGGGCAGTGATGCGGCGCGGGTGATGAAGACCAATGCGGAGCGGCTGGGGCGTTGGCTGGATGACCAGACCAAGGATTGCACTTTGCTGCCGTTCAATCTGCTGCCGGTGCTGCTGTCGGCCTTGCCTGCGGATTTGCGCTTGCAGTGCGCGGTGGAGTTGTTGCTGCCGGTTGGTCTTGATGTGTCGTTGCGCGCTGGCGAGGCGGTGCAGGCTAGCCATGCGTCTGTGTTGGCCTGCCTGGCGAAGGAGGCGGGCGAGGGGCTGGCGGCTTTTGCGCTGCTGGCCGACCAGATGGGGCCGCATGAGTTGAAGCAGGCTTTGGTGGAGCTGGAGGAGTCGAGCCAGGCGCATTTCAGGGCCTTGGGTCATATCCGTGCCTTGCTGGATGTGGGTGACTGAGATGGCTGTGCCGGTGCAGCGTATGCGCTTTCGCCTGGTGATGCGGTCGGCATTTCGAGCGCGTTATTGCCCGCGGGAGTTGAAGCGGGTGCGGGGTAAGCAGTGCCTGCAGGCGTTGTTGGCCTTGCTGGATGAGAAGCTGCAGGCGTCGGCCCGGGAGAAGGGCCGTGTGGCCTGATTTGTGGGTGAAGGTGAGCGGCGATGTGGTGAAGGATGCTGCTTATCTGCTTTCCTTGCGCGGGGTGGCAGGTGGTTATGCCGCCCGACAGCGGGAGTTGAAGCGTTTGGCTGTGTTGTATGGCGCGGGTTACCGCATGGATGTGGAGCGGGTGGTCAGGGATGGCCCGGGTGCGTTTGTGCCTGCGGTGTCGTCACCAGGCCAGCGTGAGGCTGCGCTGGCTGAGGCGAGGGCGATTTTGTCGAGGAAGGGGGCGGGGTGAGCGAGGGTATTTTTCTGACCATGGTGGAGTGGGAGGCTTTGAATGGCCTGCCGGATCAGGATTGCCGGATGTATGTGTTGATGCGGCAGTGGATGGATCTGGCCAGCGGTATTGTGGGTGGTCGGCCCGGTCCTTTGATCAGCTATCGGCGCTTTCGTGAGCATATGGAGGTGCAGCGCGAGCGTGGCTCGACGGCGGCACCAACACGTCGGTCGGATGATTCGCTGCGGGCGTCGGTGGCCAGGCTGGTGCGGTTTGGCTTGATCAAGCGGGTGGTGGTGAAGGGGGCGGGGCGTTTTGTTTTTTGCTATCGCTTGTTGCTGGCCAAGTTGCGTCCAAATGAGGAGCCCCGCGTGGATATGGGGCGTGTCACGGATGGGCCGGTTACGCCGGAAGCCACGTCGTATGTGGCTTTGCTGCGGGAGCGGGCACAGCGTTTGTGGGGGCGAAAGCCTGACCATGAGCGCCAGCCATCTGGGGTACCCCGTATTGATAAAACAGCCCGTAAGGCTGGTGGCGCTGTGGATAAGCCAGCCCCGATGCCGCTGGCTGACCCGTGGCGGTTGGCGGCAGAGCAGGCTTTAGGGCCGTTGTTGCTGGGGCATGAGCTGCTGTGTCCACATTTGCCATCCGCCTTCGACCGGCTGGCTGCGGTGATGCGGGTGCGTACGGTGAGCCATGCGGAGTTGGGGCGTTGTCTGGCCATTGCCCGGCGCATGCGCAAGGTGGTGTCGATTCCGGCCTACGCGGTGGGGATTGTGCTGGATGGCACGGAGCTGCGGCGTTTGCAGCGGGTGGGTGGTGGCAAGCCTGCTGCTGTCCAGGTGCGTCCAGCGGTGGAGCCGTTTACCGGGCCGCTGGTGCAAACGCGTGCGGTGCAGCGGGATGCTTTGTCTGCAGCAAGGCGGATTCTGAGTCGGGTGGGTGCTGGCCTGTAGCAACGTGGCTTCGTCGGGAGGTGGTATGGAGGCGGTGCGGCGTGAGGATTTCCCGCAGTATTTGTGGCTGGTCATGGAGGATTGGGCGTGGTGTATGACTTCCCCCAGGCATGCCTGGTCTATCACTGGTAGTGCTGAGTGCCGGGTAAGAAGTTGTCGTTGTCCTCTTTGTTATCAGCTAGATGACCCATGTTCTTCATGTGCTCGTTTATCTAATCAACCGCGGCGTGTAGTCGATGTTGACCTGTCCGAAAGTATTGAACGTGTCTGGGCGAGGATGTCAGTCAAGCGAGTGGAGAAACAGTTGCTGCGTGGCTTTTTCATTTGGCGTAAGTCCCCACGGCGCTTGGCTTTTGATGCCGGAGTAAGGCGTGATGATTTCTGGTTCTTGCTGTTGCGCGGTGCCAAGGAGGTTTATGAGTTGGCCAGGGTTGAGCAGTTCAGGGCTTGCAGCAAGGCTGGTTTCAGCCAAGAATGCAGCCATCGCGAAAGTGATCAGGCGGGATGCCGGATAAATGTGGGGCCAGAGGCCTCACCGGTCGCGACCAGGTAAAACGCAAGTCAGACAAGCCCTTCAGGAAACTGAGGGGCTTTTTGCATATTGGGGGGCTGTATGGTTCATGTACCCAAGCGGCCTTGTACCACTCCGGGATGCAGGGAGTTTTCCCGGCCGGGCTCCAGCAAGTGTGAAATGCATGAGGCACACCGGCGCCAGCAGGTGGAAGCGCGGCGAGCCGCTGACCCGGAGAAAGCGAGATACCGGCGGTGGTACAAATTGCGGATCTGGTATGCCCGTCGGCATGACTGCCTGAAGGCCGCACTGTTTCGTTGTGCCACACCGGGTTGCTTGGAGCGGGCGACGGATGTGGATCACATCAAACCGCATCGAGGGAATTGGGATTTGTTTGTAGACCGGAACAACTTGCAGGCGCTGTGCAAGAGCTGCCACTCGCGCAAAACCGCCCGCGAGGACGGTGGTTTTGGTGGGTGAGGGTGGGTCTTGCGTCAGGGCCAGTCATACGGGAGGGGGGATAAAATCCTCCGGAAGGCCCGACCAACGAGGACCGCATGCCTAACCACGTGTTTTCTTTTGGTGAAAAATCATAGGGGGGGGTCTAAACCCCTTCACTAAGCCCCGATCGGGGCTTTTTCCGTTTTTGATGTTCCGTTTGCCGAGAAAGGCTGGCTATGGTCACGACAAGCCCCAACACGGCGGCTTCTGTGGTGATACCCAAGCCGCCTGCATTTTTGAAGTCCCGACGGGCCCGCGAAGTATGGCGCTACATCATCAGAACCTTGTCCCAGGCAGGTTTCGATTACCAGTCCGCCTTGCTGCAGATCGCACTACTGGCTGACAAGGTTGACAGTTGGCGCTGCCATGTTGATGCCATCGAGTTGGCTGGTTGGCGTTATGACGAAGACAGCAATGGCGGCTCGCTGGAAACAGACGAATCCCGGGCCGAGCGCCGGGCCCGTAGCGAAGTGCTGAAAGACCTGGACGAAGGTGGCCTCACTGTCATTGCCGCAGGTCGGGTCCGTGCCATCAACAATCTGCTGACGGGAGACCTGTTCGCCGCCGACCCCTTTGCCATGCTCGAAACCCTGGATCAATCAGGCAGCCTGCTGCCGGAAGATCCACCCTGGCGGTTGACCAAGGCCGAGCGCAAGTTATGGAAAGATTTGCAGCCGCTGCTTTCTGGTAGCGGCTTCGACTTTTCCACCGCCGGCATCGCCCTGGGGCTGATCTGCGCCGCCATCGTTGACTGGTTGGCTTGCAAGGAGTGGATCGAGGCCAACAAGGGCAAGCTGTTTGCCATCGCGAAAGACACCGGCCGACCCTACGAAGTCAGCGCCAGTTACAACCGGCCCAAGATTGCCAGCCAGATCCGGCTGATGTTGAAGAAAAACGGAATGACGGTCAGCGCATGCGCCAGAAACAAACTACTCAGCAAGGGCAGGGTGCTCAGCGAAGAACTGGTCGAACTGCTCAACTTCATCAACGACCGGCCAGACTGATTCCAGCTGGCTATGTGCTGCAACCGTGGGACCAGTACGGCCTGGATGTACTGGAAGGGCGCATCAAGAGCGGCCGCTACACGCGCCTCGCAGTCGAGCGGCATTTTCGAGATATTCGGCACCAGGCAGACCGCCAACTGATCTGGCGACCGGAAATGGCCTGCCATGTGCTGGAATTTTTCCCGCGCTACTGTCGCCATTTCGATGGCCAATGGAATGGCAAACCGGTCGAACTGGCACCCTGGCAAGCCTTCTGGCTGGCAGTAGAGTTTGGCTGGTACCGCGAAGACGGCCGCCGCCGTTTTCGCACCTGGTACGAAGAAGTCGCCCGCAAAAATGGCAAATCCACCAAGCTGGCCGGGCTGGGTATCTACCTGTTCGCCCTCGACAAAGAAGCCGGCGCGCAGGTCTACACCGCGGCCACCAAGCTGGACCAGGCCAAGATTACCCACTCTGCAGCAGAAATGATGGTGGCCAAATCACCGGCACTGCGCCAGCTGGTGCAGAACAACAAGAACATCCTGCGGATTCCAGGCACTGCCAACCGCTATGTCCCGCTGGGGGCGGATGCCAACACTCTCGATGGCCTCAATGTGCACGGCGCCATCATGGACGAACTGCACGCCCACCCCACCCGGGCCTTGTGGGACGTCATCGACACCGGTCGTGGTTCGCGCCGCAACAGCATCATGCACGCCATCACCACCGCCGGTTTCAACCAGGAAGGCTCGATCTGCCTGGAACAACGTGGCTACCTGATCCAGATACTGGAAGGCCAACTGCAAGACGACAGCTACGGCGGCGTCATCTACACCCTGGACGAAGGCGACGACTGGTTCGACCAAAGCAACTGGGTCAAGGCCAACCCCAATCTGGCGGTCTCGGTCAATTTGGAAGAACTGGACAGCCAGGCCCAGAAAGCTCGGCACGAACCGGCAGCACTCAACAACTTTCTCACCAAGCGGCTCAACATCTGGACGCAGGTCGAACGCAGCTGGTTATCACTGGATGCCTGGAACAACAACGCCCAGCCAGTTGATGCCGAAGCCCTGAAAGGCCGTACCTGCTTCGGCGGTCTCGATCTGGCCAACAAGATCGACATCGCCGCCTGGGTGCTACTGTTTCCACCGGTCGAGCCCGGCGACAAATGGGCCATCCTGCCGCGCTTCTTTGTCCCGGCCGACAACATCGCCCTGCGCGACCGGCAAGACCGTGTGTCCTATACCAGCTGGGCCCGGCAAGGCTACATCACCGCCACTGCCGGGGTGCAGATCAACCAGGACGCCATCCGGACGCAAATCCTGCAGGACGCAGCCGATTACGACATCCAGTCCATCGGCTTCGACGAATGGAACGCCGGCAAGCTGGCCAGCGAGCTGATCGAGGACGGGCTGGAGCTGGTGGCACTCAGCCAGAACTTCCAGAACCTGTCCGAACCCTCGAAAGAACTGGAAGCCCGGCTGCTGGCTGGCGACTTCGCCCACGGCGGCAACCCTGTACTGCGCTGGATGGCTGGCAACGTGGTCGTCATCAGCGACAGCAACGGCAACTACCGCCCTAGCAAAAAGAAATCGCGCGAAAAGATCGACGGCATCGTCGGCCTCATCATGGCGCTCAACCGCGCCCTGTACCACAAACCGGCCACACCCTACGTGTCGGCCTACGAAAACGAGGTCTGCCTGTGAGCAAACTGGATATCGCCACCTTGCTGGTTGGCCTGAGTGGCGCCGCTGCCGTTACCACTGGCGCGGCCTTGCTACACCCGGCCGCGGGCTGGGTCTGCGGTGGCAGCTTCGCCCTGGTCTGGTCCTACCGCACAGCCCGTGCCGCGGCACAGAAAGGCCAATAATGTTCACCGCCCAGCAGTTTGGCCCGCAAAGTGCCGCCAGTCCGGACAAAGGATGGATCTCCAGCCTGTTCGGCAGTGCCGCCCGCAGCGCCGCCGGCATGCAGGTGAGCCCGGATACCGCGCTGGCCCTCACCACCTACCAGGCCTGCGTCTCACTGATTGCCGAATCCGTCGCCCAGCTGCCGTGCGAGCTGTACCGCCGTCAGGGCGATCAGCGCGAGCGCGCCACAGACCATCCGGTCTATCAGTTGGTGCACCACCAGCCCAACGCCTGGCAAACCGCATTTGAATACCTGGAACAGCAGCAAATCGCCAACGGCCTGCGCGGCAACAGCTACGCCTTCATCGAGCGCGACCGGGCAGGGCGGCCCACCGCACTGCTACCGCTGGACACCGACAAGGTGCAGGTCCTCAAGGGCAGCGACAACCTGCCGTACTACCGCCTCAACGGTGGCAGCCCGCTGCCAAAACGCATGATTCACCATGTGCGCTGGTTCACCCTCAACGGCTACACCGGCGTCAGTCCGGTCCAACTGCACTGCAACACCCTCGGCCTGGCCATGGCCACCCAGAACCACGCCAGCAAGGTGTTTGCCAACGGCACCCACTTGGCCGGTGTGCTGGAACGCCCGGCCATGGTCGGCCAGCAAGAACTCAAGGCACTCACCAGCGACAAGATCCAGAAGGTGAAAGAGGCCTGGAAGAACGAATACAGTGGCGCAGACAACGCCATGAAAGTCGCCGTACTGCAAGACGGCATGAGCTTCCGCGCCCTGTCCATGACCAACGAAGACGCCCAGTTGCTCGACAGCCGCAAACTGTCCGCGCTGGAAGTCGCGCAAATCCTCAAGGTACCGCCCCACAAGGTCGGCCTGCTGGAGCGCGCCACCAACAATAACATCGAGCACCAGGGCATCGAATACGTCATCTACTGCCTCATGCCCTGGCTCAAACGCTTCGAACAGGCGCTGATGCGTGACCTGCTGCTGCCCGACGAACGCGCCGACTACTACATCGAATTCAACGTCGGCGGGCTGCTGCGTGGCGACCAGTCCAGCCGCTACGAAGCCTATGCCAAAGGCCGCCAATGGGGCTGGCTGTCGGTCAACGACATCCGCCGCCTGGAAAACCTGCCACCGGTCCCCGGCGGCGACATTTACCTGCAGCCGCTCAATATGGTGCCGGCCGGCAGCACCCCGGAGCTACAACCATGAAAAAACACCTGTTCCTGCACCAGCTGTTCAACCAGCCACTGCTGGTCCTGCCCGATGTCCTGCACGAAGCCATCGCCTGGGCCGGTGGCCGCATGGGCATCAACCTGCAACAGGTCAACATCCAGCTGCCGGCGCTGGCCGGTGCTGATCTTGGCCAGCCTGCCATGCAAGCCCCGGCCCAGCCCACCGCCAGCCAGCAGCAGGGCGTCCTCACCATCCCGGTCCATGGCATTCTGGTACCACGCGCTAACGACGTCGGTCTGTGCAGCAACCAGACCAGCTACGAAAGCATCCGCCAGCAGCTCAATGCCGGCCTGGCCGACCCCGCCATCGGCCACATTGTGCTGGACCTGGCCACCCCCGGCGGCGCTGCCGTCGGCTGCTACGAACTGGCTGCTGACATCCGCGCCGCTACCGCCCGCAAGCCGGTCACCGCCATCGTGCATTACACCGCCTACAGCGCCGGCTACGCACTGGCCAGCGCCTGCAGCGAAATCGTGCTGTCCCAATCTGCCGGTGTTGGCAGCATTGGCGTCATCATCAAGCACCTCGACATCAGCCAGCAACTGGCCGAAGAGGGCATCGTCGTCACCACCCTGTACCGTGGCGAACACAAAAACGACATGGCCAGCGAAGCCCCGCTCAGCGAAGCCGCACTGGCCACCGTCAACACACTGCTGGACCGCCACTACCAGCAATTCTGCCAGCAGGTGGCAACTCACCGTGGGCTGGACATCGGTGCGGTACAAGCCACTCAGGCCGGGCTGTTCTTCGGAGCCGATGCCGTTGCCGCAGGCTTGGCTGACCGGGTGGAGACCCAGCAGCAAGCTATAGATCGAATTGTCGCAGAGCGAGCTGTGTCAGTTTTATATCCTCGCCAGCGGTTGCATGCTTTAGCAGCTGCAATGCAAATGAGACTGTGAATGTTCGTAAATATTTCATGTAACGGTTGCAAAAAAATGCAATAATCATAATTTATCAATAACATTTAATTGGATCAGCTTGCAATATGAGTGATTTGCAATATGTATTCTCAGATGATAAGCAGCATCTTGCTGAATATGTTTACCTGCGAAAACGTCAGGCAGTAAATGTTCATAATGTTGATTTTTACACTGACGATGAAGTTGAAGCAGGAAAAGATGGTGATGTTTTGATAATTAGTAGTAATGGGCAGTGTGTCGGTGGTGTTATTATTTTGTTTGAGGAGCATGGTGGTGGATTGGATGTGCTTCAAAAATTTGGCGGCTGTGATATTCGAAGCCAGCTTGTCGAGCATGAGTTTGGTGAGTCGGTTTATGCTCAATTGAAGGGCTTGTCTCTCTCTCCAGGTTATGGTGGTATGGATGTGCTTCGAAGGGTATTTTCCATCCTGATAGAAAGGGCTCTAAAAAATAATGTCAATGTGTTGTTTGCAATGACACCGGTTGTGAATGCCAGGCTGTATAGAATGTGCTTTAAAAGAATGGGGTATGTTGATATGAAAATGAGTGATGCTCTTGAGAAAATCCCTCGCGGTAATTTTGATGGTGAATTAGATACTTGTGTATTTAGTTTGAGAATTTGAATTGCATTTTCTAGAACCGCCCCCGAGGCGGTTTTTTGTTGCCTGTCGGTTTGTTTAACCCACCCCTTCGATCAGTTTCCCCCAAGCACCCACTCAGGCTAGCCTGCGGTCAGGTGCTGATAACACCAGTCGTTTCGCCACAGCGTGCTCAAAAGGGCCGCATCGGGTACCATTCCTGTGCGGTTTTTTTGCGTCTGTCGATTCTTTCGATGGGCGGGAGTGCGAGGAATACAAAACCCGCAAGGGAAATTACTCCGCCGGCTGTGGACGGTTATCAGCTCCTGCCCGCCCGTCTGATAAACGGGTTTGTCGAACCTCTTCCAACAGGAGAATCGCCATGACAACGCATTCCCATATCCCGCCGCCGGCCTACGTGCTGGTCAATGAGTTGTGCTGTATGGCCGAAGACAACACGGTCATCACCATGCAACAGGCCGATGCCCTGTGCGGCATCCTCTCTGCCATCGCGCGCCTGTCGCAAGACGACACCATCACCCAGCTCGCCATTCACGGCAAAGGACTCACCCAGGTTCTGCACAACGATGCCGATGTTTATCGCGAAAACGTGGTCACCCTGAGCCTGGGGGTGCTGCCATGACTGGCCTGATGATGACGGACACCGTGCTGACCATGAGCAGCCGGGAGATTGCCGAGCTGTGTGAAAAACAGCATCAGCATGTGCGGCGAGATATCGAGAATATGCTTGATGTGCTGAAAATAGATGCGTCCAGTTTTGGACACATCTATCTGGACTCGATGAACCGCAAGCAAACCGAGTATCGCCTCGACAAGGAACTCACCATCACCTTGGTCGCCGGCTACAACGTCACCTTGCGCAACCGTATCGTCAAACGCTGGTTGGAACTGGAACAGCAGCGCGCCACCGCCGCCGTGCTACCGGACTTCACCGACCCGGTCATCGCCGCCCGCGCCTGGGCCGACCAGCTGGAAAAGCGTGCCCTTGCCGAGCAACAGAATGCCCTGCTGGAACACAAAGTCGCCGAGCAAGCCCCCAAGGCCCAGTTCCACGACGACGTGGCCAGCAGCATCAACGCCCAAACCTTCGACCAGGTAGCCAAAGAGCTGCGCACCGGCCGCATCCGCCTGTGCCGCTGGCTGCGCGAACAGGGCTATCTGATGCACAGCAACGAGCCTTACCAGCGCTACATCGACCAGGGCCTGTTCCGCATGGTGCCACGCGTCCGGCGCGACAAGCGCACCGGCGAAAACATCAACTACAGCAAAACCCTGATCACCGGCAAAGGGCTGACCCACATCTACCACCGCATCCAGGAGCTGGCCGAATGCATCGACCTGCTGGCCGAGGATGACCAGCTGGAACAAGGCCAACGGCGTATCACCCGGCACTGATACGCAGCCCGGCACCGCCTGCGGGTGGTGTTGGCTTGCCCGGCCGGGCTGGCCAGAGTGATGGCTTTTGTCTGCTTCGCGCCGGGCTGCGCCATGCTACCGTGAGTGCATGGCAAAAGCGCAAACCGTCACCCAAGGCCATATTGATGCGCTCAATACCGCCTTGTTTGGTGAATATCCCCCCAGCGAATTCCTCCTGAAACAATGGGAGAGAGACGCACGTGCCTTGATCCGCAAGGGCGGCAACGAGGCCGCAGATGGCTATCAACTCCTCGGTGTGCTTGCGGTATTCGACAACGACGTCGAACAGATAGATGCCAATTTCCAGAAGGCCATGCGTCTGGCCCCGGGCACCGCTTTGATTGCGGAGAACTACGCAACTGCGCTACTGGCAACCCTGCATTCCCGCCGTGCCTGCCAACGGGTGGTGGACTTCAGTCTGGACCGGCTGCTGCGGCAGGGGAGCGATGCAAGCAAAGCCCTGGCCGTCCTGCTTTCAGTCTGTGGCCATGTTGGCAAGGCACTGGAACTGATAGGCGATACTGGAGAACCCATGGAAACAAGCCAAACCACATCGGCAGAAATCAGCATCCAGTGGATTGCCTGTGCGCATGCCGAACTAAAGGAAGTCGGCCTGAATGACGATGCGCTTGCCTGCTGGATAGACTGTGCGGAAACCGTACTGCGCGAAAGGCTGCCCGAAACCGATTGCAAACCCTGGCAATTGCGCGCCGAGTATCTGTATATGGAAGAGTTCGGTTGCGCAATTGACTATCACGCACCAGTCACTGCAGGGCAGGCGCTGGAACTCAACATGGCCATTTTCGCCGCCCAGGCCCGGCTGGATTATCCTACCGTGCTCAGTTTCCCCACCATCTCCGTGGTGCCGCATCGTGCCGGTTAGCCCCGAACACTTCCTGCGCGCCGCCGAACTGATGCTGGCCAGCGGTAGTGAAATGGCATGCCGTAACAGTGCCAGCCGTGCTTACTACGCGGCCTATCACCATGCCTTCCAATACGCAGCAAAGGCAAGGCCGGCTCCAGTCGCAACCAGCTCCGGCTTGCACCGGCAACTATCCCTGCGTTTTGAGCAGGCCCGTGCCAAGGAAATCGCACAACTACTCAAGGCCATGCACAAATGCCGTTGCAAGGCGGATTACCGGCTGACACAAACCATCACCGTGCAGGAAGCCCAGCTACAGTGTCAGGCAGCGCAGGCGCTCATGATCAGTTTGTAAACCGCACCACCTGCCAATGAAAGCCCTTCATCCGAAGGGCTTTTTACGTCCCACACCGCCCCCGAGGCGGTTTTTTTACGTCTGGAGAAACCATGCCCACCATTCTGGAAATGAAAGCCCGCCGCGCCGATATCGCCGCCCAGGTCCAACAACTGGCCGAGCTGGAGCAGGCCGGTACCGAACTCACCGCCGAACAGCTGCAACAAGTCACCGAACTGCAGCAGGAATTCACCGCACTGGGCAACAAGCTGGCGCGGGCCGAGGCCGCCGAACAGATGCAGGCTGCAGCGGCGCAACAAGTGGAAACGCTCAACGCCCAGGGCGCGCCGCCAGTCTTGCTGCCTGCCACCCCGGCCGCACCGCGCGTCAAGGGCGCGGCCGTTGCCCGCATGGCCATGGCGCTGATCCAGGCCCAGGGCAATTACCAGCTGGCGGCGGATATCGCCGACAAGGGCGGCTACGGTGGCGAAGTCGCCGCCGCGCTCAACAGCGCCACGCCGTCGGCCGGTGGCGTGCTGATTCCCAGCAACCTCGCCAGCGAAGTCATCGAGCTGCTGCGCCCCAAGGCCGTGGTACGCCGCATGGGCACCCGCTCGCTGCCGCTCAACAATGGCAACCTCACCTTGCCACGCATGAAGGGCGGGGCGGCGGTCGGCTACATCGGCAGCGATACCGATGCCCCGGTTACCGGTGCCGAATTCGACGACCTCAAGCTGTCGTCCAAGAAAATGGCCGCACTGGTGCCCATCAGCAACGACCTGCTCGGCCACGCCGGCATCAGCCCCAATGTCGACCAGGTGGTGGTGGACGACCTCACCGCCGCCATCGGCGCCCGTGAGGACAAAGCCTTCATCCGTGACAACGGCAGCGGCAATCTGCCCAAGGGCCTGCGCTTCTGGGTGCTGGACGGCAATGTGTTCAAGGCCCCGGA
>NZ_JACAXB010000033.1 GCF_013391415.1 Aquitalea sp. LB_tupeE | reverse complement strand
TTAGGAAGCCAAAAGACGATGTTTTCTGAGCTGCCTATCTGGCAGTGAACACCTCGAAACCATCCTGCTGCAACTGGATGAATTTCTGAGCTGCCTATCCGGCAGTGAACTCAATGAGGTGCAAGCGCAAGAGAAGTACCATTTTCTGAGCTGCCTATCCGGCAGTGAACTTCAACGGAGCCGGGCCGCGCGCGTGGGTAAATTTCTGAGCTGCCTATCCGGCAGTGAACATAACGAGTGAGGCCCATTCGCTTTGCCGCACTTTCTGAGCTGCCTATCCGGCAGTGAACATTGAGTCATTTGCTGATCAATAGTCGGCTTTTTTCTGAGCTGCCTATCCGGCAGTGAACGTCGAGGCATACCTTGCTCTTGCGCGGCACCATTTCTGAGCTGCCTATCCGGCAGTGAACTGCACCAACCTTTGATGCCGTGCTGTCTGACCTTTCTGAGCTGCCTATCCGGCAGTGAACGACAAACTTGCCCAAGACAAAGTATTGGAATTTTTCTGAGCTGCCTATCCGGCAGTGAACCAGCTTGCGAGTTGCGACCCGACTCAACAAATTTTCTGAGCTGCCTATCCGGCAGTGAACTTGGCGAGGATGTTCGCGTACCTGTTCAGTGTTTTCTGAGCTGCCTATCCGGCAGTGAACTTGAGCAAATGACCGCCGACGAGCTGTTCTGGTTTCTGAGCTGCCTATCCGGCAGTGAACGAGTCATGGCGACCCAAATAGAAACCCTGCAATTTCTGAGCTGCCTATCCGGCAGTGAACAAGTGCGCAGCAAGAAGCGCCTCGGCCAAATTTTTCTGAGCTGCCTATCCGGCAGTGAACTGGTTGACTGTACTGCCGGTTTTTACTGTTTGTTTCTGAGCTGCCTATCCGGCAGTGAACTAGACGCCATCTGGTGGGTTTGCTTGGCGGGTAAGGCCGGGGGCTATTTTAGCGGTGCAAACCCATTTTTGTCGCCTGGTGCTAACTGATTGATTTTTAAGGGTCGTGCTGGCGTATGAAAAAAAGGGTAGCAGCCGGTCCCTGGCCGCTACCCTTTGCTTTTACCAGCTGGGCAGGGTGGCGTTGCTGCTTAGCCCGTAGCTGTTGAATGTCCCGCTGGCTGGCTGGGTTGCCGCATGCTGGTGGATAAACAGCAAGAAGCGTTGGCCGGTGCTGCTGCTGTCCAGCGTGATGAAAGGCAGCGGCAGGCGTTGGGCTTTGCTGTCCGGAAGGCGGCGCAGTGCTTCGGCTGCGCTTACGCCGCAGCGACGGATCAGCCTGGCGCGTTCGCGGGCGGGGTTGCTTTTGGCTTGCCGCCGTTGTACGCGAATGGCCTGGGTGGTGGCGGGCACGGGGCGGATGTTGCCGATGAGTGCGTAGTCGGCAAAGCCGCTGGCCCAGTGGCTGGCCATCAGGCTGTCCAGTGCGGTGGCACTGCCGTGCAACCGCAGGGTTTGCCCCAGGCAGGGGGGCGTGCGCTTGTTGTCTTGTTGGCTGCCGGTGGTGTAGCCGGGAAAGCTGACGCCGATGTCGCTGCGTTGCTGAGCGCTCAGTGCGCGGTGCAGCTTGGCGTACAGGGCATTGAGCAATACCGCAGCGCTAAAGTCGGCATCCGGCAGCAGGCGGATATCCAGGTAGTGGTCCATCAGCCGGCCTCACCAAACACGCCGCCACGAATCAGGGTGGCGATGACAAAGTGCTGTTGCTCGGTGTCCGGTTTGCTGTCTTTCAGCACCCAGTTGTCCAGCAGGGTGTAGAAGTCCTGTTTTTGCTTGGGCTGGCGGTAGGCTTTGCCCTGGGTGGTGACGGAGCCGTAGGGTTCGATGGCAATGGGACCGTTGTCAGCTGCTTCCGGATACCAGGTGTCGATGGTACGTAGCGCGTTGCCGATTTTCTGTGAATGGATGGCGGCGATGCGGGCATCACCTTGTTGCACCAGGTAGAGGGTTTTGCTTTTGTCACCACGGCCACGGTCCAGAATTAATTCCTGGCTGGGGAATACTTCCTGGCCGTTGCCGCTGCGCACATAGGCGTCGATGTGCAGCAGTACGTGCTGGCTGCCGGCCAGCCCTTCGGCAATCAAGGCCCCCAGGCTGTCGACTTGTTCATTACGCTCCAGGCTGCGCAGGCTGAGGGCAAGGGCGTCAAATTGCCAGTGACGCACGGCCTTGCCGTCTTGCCATTGGGCAATGTGGATTGCCACTTGCTCGGCCCCTACGCGGTTGCGCCACAAAAAGCGGCCATTGGCCAGGTTGGTGGCGTAACGGCGAGCCAGTTCGCCAAAGCCGTGTTCCTGACGGTAGCCATCTATGGTTTGCAGCAGCTTGCTGCGGTAGTCGGCCTTGTTGCAGGCCGACGGTTCGCCCACGCCAGCCAGCACGCGCAGGGTGAAGCTGACTTTCAGGGTGTCGGCATTGTGGGGCAGGGTGGCCACGTCCACGGTTTGCAGATTGGGGTTTTCGATCATGGCATCCAGCTTGAGCGGGTCCTGATCCTTGGTTTTCAGGTGGTTGGAGATGGTGCCGCGTACCGATTTTTCCCGTACTTCCACATGGGGCCAGCGCTGGCTTGCTGCGCGTTCTTCCCATGGTCCGGCATAAAACAGGGCATCGGACGGGTCCAGTTTGCGTTCGAAAGCGAGGACGGAGGCGTTTTCCAGTTTGCTCATGCGGGTTCTCCCAAAATGGCGGGTGCGGTAGGACGGGTGGCGGGGTAGTCGTTGTGGCAGCGGTATACGCCGTTGCTGGCGTCATGGCCGGGGTACCACAGCAGTTGTCGGTAGTCGGTGAGGCGGTGCGGGCTGAGCCATTCGCCCAGCGCATACAGGCTTTCGACAAAACACACCGGGGTGGTTTCGTCACGGCAATGGGCTACGCTGCCGGGCGGGTACAGTGGTGACAGGGCTCCGTAGCCCACTGGCAGCGGCACAATCCAGCCGTGGCCTTGTTGGCGTGAGTGTTGCCAGCTTATCTGGCCCTGCTCATCGGCTACCGGGTAATGATTCAGGCGGCATTGGTCCAGCCAGGCGTCCAGTCGGCTGTTGTCGGCGACCTGGGCGGATGGCGGCTGGGGCGGCAGCAGGTCGTCGCGGGCTACCAGTGCATAGCCGGGCATCAGCCAGCGGCGCAGTTGGCGGAACTGGCGTTGTTGATCTTCAGTATTTTCTGGCAGATGGGTGAGCCAGGGCTGCCAGCGGCCATGGCCGGGCAGGATGCTGCCGCCCGCCACGCGCAAGGTGTGCAGGCACTGCTGGATGGTGCCAGCCAGTTGGTCCAGCGTGGGCTGGCTGGCGCTGCTGAGGGTGTCTCCCAGTGCCAGGCCGAATACCAGAGACAGCTCCAGGTGAATGCGGCCTTCTTCCACAATGGCGGCGGTGCTGCCGTCTTTGCTCAGCGGGTTGCGGCTGAGGTTGAAACGCTGGGTGTAATCGCCATTGGTTTGGGCCTGATAGTGGTGGTTGATGATGCCCACGCCAATCATGTCCAGGTCCAGTTCCGGCCCCAGTTTGCGCCGCAACGCGGTCATCAGGCCGGTGAAGGCGGTGGGGCCGGGGTGGCCCCAGCTGTGCGGCCCGCTGATGGCGTTGGCGTTTTGCACGCGCAGGTGCGGAATGTGCAGCAGGGCGTTGATGTCGGGCAGGCGGGTTTGCGTCATGCCGGTGCTCCTTGTTGCAGGCGGTCCAGCTGGCTTTGCCAGCCAGCGTCCTGGGCAAGCTGGCGGCGCCAGAAGTCGAATTCTGCTTCGGCCAGGTGCAGGTTTTTGCCTTCCAGGCGGCTGTTCAGCCACAGGGCAAAGCCTTCGGCCAGCTGTTGTGGCCAGTCCTGCCATTGGAATTGCAGATTGAAGTCCGCATCCTGCTCGGCGCGGTAGGGGTCCAGCCAGCATTGCTGGTTCAGGGGAAGCTTGCAGTCGGGGTGGTCAGTCCAGCCGGGGGGCAGGCTGTTGCTGTAGGCGGCACCAAATTGCAATAGCTCGCCAAACAGCTCGGCCAGGTAGTTTTCCCGCCGCTGCCTGATGTGAATGGTGTTGTGTTCCGGCTTGAGCTTGCCCAGGAACTGGCCAAACTCGCGTAGCAGGCTGCGCACGGCCTTGCGCTGGCCAAAGCGCCGGAAGGCGTTGTCCAGATGGTAAAGCGGCTGGGTTTCGCTGCTGTCCCATTGTGGTGGCAGGCTGGCCAGCAGGTAGTTGCTGCCACGGCGTTCGCTATTGAGCTGCGAGATGTTTTGCGGCTTGGTGCCGCCTTTTTTCTCTTCTGCCAGTTGCGGGTAGTCGTGGTAGCCATGCGGATGGTGGTTGCCGTCGCGCCGTGCCTGTCGTGCCGCCTTGGCTGCATCGCCAAAGCGGTGTTCCTGAATGCGGCCATACAGCCAATGGCTGAGCGCGCTGGAGTTGAGGATGGACAGCAGGTGGTAATGGCTGTCGTCAGTGGCGTCGGCTGGAAAGTCGTCTGGTGACACCGGCCAGTAGATTTGTTTGGCCAGCGTGTGGGAGGCCGGGCCGCCAGCTGCTTCGGTAATGCTGCAAAAGGCTGCACGCCACTGGCTGGCGACGGTGCTGTCGTGATGCAGGGCTTGCAACAGATCGGCATCGTCTGCTTGCTGCATCTGCAACAGCGTTTGGCCCTGGTATTCCAGCTTGAGAAATTTATAGACATCCAGCGCGGCGGCATTGCCCACCACGTCACTGGCAAAGTCACTCAGGCAATGGGTGCCGATTTCCTGGCGTTGCGGCAGGCTGTCTGGCGGGGCATGCAGGCTGCTACCACGCGCGTCCGGATGGGTGGCTTTTTGCGGGTGGGTCACCAGTTGCAGCTGGGACACGCGACGGGCGGCATCGGCCAGCCAGCTGTGGGGCTGGTATTGTGCGGTGAGTTCGCTGCGTTTGGGGTCGTCGGGGGAGAGTTTGTCCAGCTTGTCGTTAAGACGGCTAGCAATAAATGCAGCAATCAATTGCTGTAAGGCCAGACTACGCGGGGTTGCTTGCTCCATATCCTCCACCTGTTGGTTATGACGGATAAGCCTGTATTGCTGGTGATGTCTTTGGCATTGCGGGTTGAAGCTATCACTCGAATGACATGTTCTCAAGCGGGATAGGTCTGTATGAAGACAGGATTTGATGTGGATTAATGCCACAGCTAGCCTGCTAACTATCCGAATCTGCTGAGCGTAAACGGCCAAACCCCAGTGCTGGATGAAACAGCCACTGCTGATTGCCCTCTTTATTCACACGCGCACGCAGCCTGCCGTAGCGGCGTGCGCAGTCTTCCTGCGACATGTCCAGCGCGTTGGCCAGTTGTTCCAGCTCAGCCAGATAATGACGGCTGCCCCAGGGGCGGATGCCGGTGCCGCCCAGCAGGGTGCTATCGGCAAGGTGGTGTAGCAGGTGATCGCTTTTCAGCCAGTCGATCTGGCCGCGCTGCTGGCATTGTTCCAGGCGCAACAGGCTGAGGCCACTGGCGCTGTCTTCATCCGGTAGCAATGCCAGTTCCCATTCGTCGCCATGGCTCATACGGAAGGGCTGCTTGCGTTGCAGGGCGGCATGCAGCATGGCGTGCGGCCATTGCCAGCAGGTGGCGGCGCAGAGTTTTGCTTCGCCAGTGCTGTTGCGGCGTATCCCCGGTTTGTGAGTCTGGTTGAGGTCGACTTGCAGGCGGTGGTGTTCCAGGTCTATCAGGCTGCCGCGCGGGCGCTGCTCTGCCTCCGGGCGTGCCAGCAGGCGTGGGCGGGAGTCCAGGTGCTGGTATTCGTCGGCGCGCAGCAAAATGCCCAGGTCGGTTTCATCCAGGGGGAAGTCCTGGTTTTCAAAGCCGGGGCGACAATAGGCTGGTTTCTTTCCCTGCCAGGCGGCCAGGTTGTATTGCAATATCAGCAGATTGCATACGCTCCACGGCTGTGGCCAGTGGCGGCGTACCCGGCCTGCCAGCTGGATGAGCGAGCGCATGGAGGAGGGTTCGGCAATCGCCCAGTTGTAGCAGTGGTCGCGGCCTACTTCGCTGACCGGGGAGGACAGCACGATGAATACGTGGTCGGTCGCCGGGCTGCCATCCAGTCGGCGGCGAATGTCCGGCAGGCTGAACAGTGCTTGCGGGTCGTGCCGGGTGAGGGCGGCGTCCAGCTGGCGTTCAATGGCGGAGCGCAGCAGCAGGGGGTATTGCGCGTGGTAGACGCAAAGATGCAGCTGCACGTCAGCGGGGGCGTTCTGCCGGAACAGGGCCTGCGCCAGCGGGATGATGTCGTCCAGGTGCGCCAGACGAATCAGCCCGATGCTGACCCGCTTGCCGCTGCCGGGGTCGGTATCGTGGTTATGGCGGTGTAATTGCAGCGCGTGTTGCCCGAGCAGGCTGGCCAGGGGCGCGGCCATGTCGCAGTGCTGACGCGGAATACCGGTCAGCGGCAAAAGCGCTGCGCGGCGTCGTACCGCTTGGCCTGCCAGCCAATTGGCACGGTTGGCAGCAAACTGCTGATGACTTGCTGCAAAACTGGCGCTGTCCGGGCAGTCTGTGGCGTGGCAGCTTTGCTCATCCACCCACAGGCAGCAAATATTCAGCAGCTGGCCGGGCTGGCCTCGGTGTTGCTGATACTGGCGGCGTCCGGCCAGATAGGCATCAAACAGGCATTGCACCAGGGCCGGGGGCAGGGTGGCGGAGGACAGCAGCACCCGGCTGCCCAGCAGGCCGGCCCAGTAAACCAGCCGGGTGAGCGCAGGCAGGTCTTCCACCGAAAAATCATCCGGTTCGTCCAGTACCAGGTCGGAGCTCATCAGCCGCAGCATGGGGGCGATTTGTCGCCCGCCACGGGTGGCTTCGGTGGCCGGGGTAAGGTGGTCGATGGTGCACACCAATACCGGAGCGGCCAGCAGGGCGTTGAATTGCGGGTCGTGGCTGAGCTGCTGTAATAACGGGTGATCGGCCTGGCCATCAAACAGCACCGGGCTTTCTTCATCCAGCAGGGCTTGGGCCGAAGCCGAGCCATTGGCTTCTGCCTGCCTCGCTTGCTGTTCAAATAATTCACGGCTGGCGCTGCCGCCAACGCGGATGGCCAGTTGATCGCTGCCCAGTTGCAGTCGTTCGCGGAAGGCCTGGCCGGTTTGCAAGGTGAGCGTGCGTAAACCCAGTGCAAAGGCACAGCGCATGCCGCGGCCAGGCGTGGCCAGCGCGTACATGATGCGGGCATTGCCCAGTGTTTTGCCGCAGCAGGTGGAGGCCAAGTTGACGATGAATGCGCCTTGGCTGGCCGCGCGCTCGCGCAGGCTGCTGGCCAGGTCATGGGCTTTGTTTTGCCAGGCAAAGCGTGTATCGGTGCTGCGCTTTTGCAAGGCCCGGCAGCGTCCCAGCGCGGGCAGGGCGCGTGCGAGGTCGGGTAAGGCTGCGGCGGCATGCAAGGCATGGCGGGCCACGCCGGTCAGGTGTTCCGGCAGGGTCTGGTTGAAGCGGCGGCTGGTTCCGGCGGGTAAGGATGGGTCGCGGCGCAGGGTGTTGGCAAAGGCAATCTTTTTTTCCTGCCCGCTCTGCCAGCTTTGTTTGACGGTTTGGCTGGAAAAATGGTGGTCGGCCAGCATCAGGGTGAGGCGTGCCAAGTGCAGCGGGTACACCTGGTCCAGCCAGATGGTGCCAGTTACTCTGGCAGCCAGCTGCCCGGCCAGTTTGGCCACCCGTGCACACCATGTGCTGTCGTCACAGGGCAGTCCATGGGGAAACTGCCAATACGGCGCGGCTTCGGCTTGGGTAACCGGACCGCAAGGATGGTTCCAGTCGTGGTCCATCGCCTGCAGACCAGTGCTTAGCTGGCTGGCGGTAATGGGCTCGGTGTCGGTCAGCGGCAGGCGGTGGTGGCTGAGTACCAGCCAGGCAATGGCCGCTGCCAGCGGTGGTAATGCGCCCGCTTGAAACGGTTTCTTGTCTGTAGCACCTGGGTCAAGGCCATCGCGCAATCCGGCTTGTTGCAAGCAGTCTTTCCAGACGGCTGTTGTCATCTGTGCAGGGTCTTGCAGGCGTGCCAGCCAGCCTGCGTCGTCGTCTCTGCCGACAAAACCCTGCAGCAGGCGCAAGGACACCCATTCATGCCGGTAGAGATTGGCGGGCTGAGGCTTGTCACTGCGCAGCCGTTGCTGAAAGGCCTGACAGGCTTTGCCCAGGTCGTGCAACAACGCTGCCAGCCCGGCCAGCAGCCGGATGTCCTCGCCACTGAGCCAATCGTTTTCGTCCTGGCTGCGCAGTACATCATGCTGTGTAGTGTTGGTGGGGGTGTTGCCTTGGGCATTGAAGCGACGGGCATCACCCACAATCCACAGCAATTCGGCGTGGTCGCGGCCACGCAGCCAATGGCAGGCCACGGCGGTATTCTTGCGCGCCGTTTTGCGCAGCAAGCGGTGCAAGGTGTCCAGCCCGGCCTGGGTGATGGGGGTTTGCCAGCTGCGCTCGCCCTTGCGTTCGGCAAACTGGTCCAGGATGCGGCGAGTTTCGGTCAGCGCGCGTTTGTCACATTGGGAAATCAGCAGGATATTCATGTGCTGGCGCGGCCTTGTGTTTCGGCAATGGTTTTCAGTTGATCCATCATGAAATCCAGTGCCTCGCTACGCAGTAGCTGTTCGATACAGCATTGGCGAAAGGTTTGTTCATCATCGCCACGCATGGCGCTGACAAAGGCCTGCGGCAGGATGATGGCGTCCTTGACCAGATCTGCCGCGTCAAACACCAGGCCGCCACGACGGGTTTTGCCATGCAGGATGGCCAGGCCATGCGGCAAGCCCAGCACCCAGGTGGCGGTGGCACCCAGGCCATAGGCCAGATAATTGCCATGGTCGAGAAAACGGTTGGCCGGGTCGCTGCCACTGCCGCGTTTGGCACGGGTGAAGTCGCCATAGCTGGCGGCTTGTGCGGCCAGGCGGAACAGCAGTTTGGACAGGCGGGCTTCTTCTGTCAGCAGGCCGGTGTGGTCCATCGCATGGGTGATGGCTTGTGCCGAGGCTTGCAGGGCCTCGCTCAGGTGGTTTTCATCAATGACAAAACCGGCTTCGCGCAGCTGACGGTTGCCCGTCCATTGCTGGTGGATGCGTTTCAGCCTGGCCTGTTGCAGCTGTTTGGCGGCAGCCAGCCGTTTGGGTTCGTCAAACCAGAAGCCCACCCAGTACTGCAAGTATTCGGTTGGCCGGTATTCGGATTGCGGTGATTGCCAGGCGATTTCCAGTTCGCGCTCCCCGGCAGTAAACAGCGGCGTGCCGCCACCGCCGCAGAAGCCCACCATCACGCCCGCCTTGGCCAGTTCGCGCATGGCAGCCTGGGTGATGGAGGTGCCGGTACCCAGTAGCAAGGTGGTGGTGTTGGCAATGGGAATATTCCAGTACAGCGACTGTTTGCCTTGCTCGGTCACGTATTCCAGCCGGCCACCATTTACCAGCACACGGCAGTGTTCCAGGTAATACAGATGAGCGCGTTTCGAGTGCAGGATGGTTTTGAGGTCGGACGGTGAAATGTCATCCATGACGACGCCTCGCTTCACAGGATAAAGACAATGTGCAGCACATTATGCCATTTGGCATGCTGAGGTCATGGGTTGAGTGTATATGTCCTGGATGGAGGGGCTGGATGCGTCACCGTGCGCTGCGCTTCATGTGACGGAGGATAGCCCGGCGATCATTGCGCGGGCGCTGGTGTGAGAAGGGCCTTGCCAGGCAAAGCCCTTCGTCATGATTGCTGGCGCACCGGTTTGATCGGAGCCTGGAGACCTAAGCCTGGGTCGAGGAGGTTTGGCTTGATCCGGTTTCGGCAAATACTTCCCGTGCAATCCGCATGGCGTCCACGGCGGCAGGGACGCCGCAGTAGATGGCAATTTGCAGGATGGCTTCTACCACTTCTTCCTTACTGCAACCGTTGTTCAGCGCGCCACGCACATGCAGTTTCAGCTCGTGCGGGCGGTTGAGTGCGGCAATCATGCCCAGGTTGATCAGGCTGCGTGTCTTGCGCGGCAGTCCTTCGCGCGCCCATACCGTGCCCCAGCAGTATTCCGTCACCAACTGCTGTAGTGGCATGCTCAGTTCATCGGCATTGCTCAGTGCCTGATTGACGTAATCCTCACCCAGTACGGCCTTGCGGATGCTCAGGCCTTGCTCGAATGTTTCCTTGCTCATTTGCTGCTCCTTCTTGCTGTTGATGGAAGTCAATGCACTGCGCTGGTGCCGGTGTGTCTTTTTTTGTTTGTCCGATGGTATACCATCATACAAATATCTTGCGATTGATTTTTTCTTGGTATACCGTAATACCATCATATTGATTGATGGCCATCGCAGCCAGACAAAAGGAGACAGAAAGATGGATGCCGGTATTCGCAAGGTGGTGACTTATGTTGAGGAAACGCTGGTTGAAGGAGGGAAGACGGCAGCCGTGCCCTTGAAGATGTTTGCGGCAGCGGTGGTTCTGAAAAATCCGTGGTACGGGCGTGGCTTTGTTGAGGACCTGAAGCCGGAAATTCACGCCATTGCGCCAGTGCTGGGTGAATTGCTGACGGCCGAAATCCTGCGCATGGCCGGTTCCGGTGCGGTGATCGAGGGCTATGGCAAGGCTGCGGTAGTGGGGACCGGCGGCGAAATCGAACATGCGTCGGCGCTGATTCACACCCTGCGCTTTGGCAATTTCTATCGCAAGGCGGTAGGGGCCAAGAGCTACCTCAGCTTCACCAATGTACGTGGCGGTCCCAATTGCGCCATTTCCATTCCGATGATGCACAAGGATGACGAAGGAATGCGCTCGCATTATCTGACCATCCAGTTCTCCATCAACGACGCACCCGCTGCCGATGAGATTGTCGTGGCACTGGGCGCCTCCATCGGTGGTCGTCCGCACCATCGCATCGGCGACCGCTATCAGGACCTCAAGGAGCTTGGCAGCAATGAAGCCTGATCATGCTCCGCTGACTTCAGGAACGGTTGACGGCACGGCATTCAGTGTTTATGGCGCGGGCGAGCCACTGGTGCTGGTGCACGGTGTGGGGATGGGCAAGGAAATCTGGATGCCGCAGATTGCCGCGTTCAGCCGGGATTATCAGGTGATTGTCTACGACATGCTGGGTCATGGCGGCAGTGCATTGCCCGCGGCGGATGTCACCTTGCGGGATTACGCAGACCAGCTGGCTGGCTTGCTGAACCACCTGGGCATGACGGCTGCCAATGTGGTGGGCCACTCGATGGGCGCGCTGGTGGCGCTGGAGTTTGCCTTGGCCTATCCGCAGCGGGTGCTGCGCGTGGCGGCCTTGAATGCGGTGTTCATGCGTACGGCAGCGCAGCGTGCTGCCGTACTGGAGCGTGCGGCAGCACTGGCGCATACCGGGGTGAGTGCCACGGTGGATTCCACGCTGGACCGCTGGTTTGGCCAGCCGGTGCCGGCCGAGCTGGAGCAGTCGGCCAGCATGGTGAAGCACTTTCTGAATACGGTGAATCCGCAAGGTTATGCGCGCACTTACCAGCTGTTTGCCAGTTCGGATGCGGTGCATGCGGAGGGGCTGCCCTCGCTGGCCATGCCGGCATTGTTCATGACTGGCGAATGTGACCCGAACTCCAGCCCGGAAATGTCACGTGCCATGGCCGCGCTGGCACCGCAGGGGCAGCTGGATATCGTGGCGGCAGAGCGCCACATGATGAATGTCACCGCCCCGGACAGGGTTAACCGGCGGCTGCGCATTTTCCTGGAAACCACCCGCGTAGGAATGACTGACGGTCATTCGCAGGAGTGAAGAATCATGTCGAACACGATTGATGTAATGGAATTTCGCAAGGCCCTGGGTGCATTTGTCACCGGGGTGACGGTGGTCAGCACCCGGCAAGAAGATGGCACGCCACGCGGCTTTACCGCCAACTCGTTTACTTCGGTATCGCTGGACCCGGCGCTGGTGCTGATTTGCATTGGCAAGTCTGCTGCCAGTTACCCGGTGTTTTCTGCCGCTGCACATTTCTCCATCAGTATTCTGGCGGAAAATCAGAACCCGGTTTCCAGCCTGTTTGCCTCCAAGGCTGCGGACAAATTCGAGCAAGTGGCCTGGCATCAGGGGCGGACAGGTAGTCCTATCATTGATGGCGTGGCTGCCTGGTTTGATTGTGAAACCCATCAAGTGGTGGAAGCAGGCGACCACATCATTCTGATTGGCCGCGTGGTGGACTTTGCCAATACCAGCGCCAGCCCGCTGGGGTATGGGCGCGGCGCTTACCTTACCTTCAGCCTGTCGCAAGATGCGCTGGCCGCCGCCGGGCCACGTGCCCGGGTGGGGGCCATCCTGGAGTGCCAGGGCGGGGTGGTGCTGCTGAAAACGGACAAGGGTTACACGCTGCCCAGTGGCACACGGCTGGAACCGGCATCCGATGCCAACAGCCTGCGTGGCGTACTGGCGCGGCTGGGGCTGGATGCCCAGCTGGACTTCCTGTTTGCGGTATACGAAAACGGCACGGACGACGCGGCGGGTGTCAATGTGTTCTACCGGGGCCGTGTATCAGGAGACTTGCCTTCCGCTAGTGGATTGCAGTTGCTGGCACTGGACAGCATTCCATGGGAGCAACTGGCGGATGAGGCGGAGCGGGCCATGCTGCAGCGCTTTGTGCGCGAGCGCACCGAAGACGCCTTCGGCATTTACATGGGAGATGCCCAGAGCGGTTCGGTCAAGTCGCTGGCACGGGTATGAGTCGTCGCAATAAAAAAATAGCTTCAATTCGAAAGCAATGAGGAGAGTGACATCATGAAGTTTTCGCTGTTTCTGCACATGGAGCGCTACGACGCTGCCAAGCCGCACAAAGCGTTGTTTGATGAAATGACCGCCCTGGTGCAAGTGGCCGAGGAAGGTGGGTTTGAAACCGCCTGGATTGGTGAACACCACGGCATGGAATTCACCATCGCCCCGAATCCCTTCGTTAACCTGGCCTATCTGGCCGCGAAAACCAGCAAGATCCGTCTGGGCACCGGTACGGTGGTGGCACCGTTCTGGCACCCCATCAAGCTGGCCGGTGAAATCGGCATGACCGACCTGGCCAGTAATGGCCGGCTGGATGTGGGTATCGCACGGGGTGCTTATTCTTTCGAATACGAACGCATGTTCCCGGGCCTGGATGCCTGGGGGGCCGGTGGCCGTTTGCGCGAGATGATTCCCTGCTTGCAACAATTGTTCGCCGGTGATTACGCCCATCAGGGTGAATACTGGAGCTTCCCCAAGACCACCCCTGTGCCGCGTCCGCTGCAACAGCCGCATCCGCCGCTGTGGGTGGCTGCGCGTGACCCCAATTCCCATGACTTTGCCGTGTCGCAAGGCTGCAATGTGCAAGTGACATCGCTGGCCGCCGGTGACGGAGAAGTGGCCAGCCTGATGGAGCGCTTTAATGCCGCCTGCGCCAATCACCCGGAAGTACCGCGTCCGCAAATCATGATGCTGATGCACACCTTTGTCGGCGAGAACGCGGCCGAGGTGGATGCTGGTGTGGATGACATGCGCCGCTTCTACTGCTGCTTCAGCAAGTGGTTCAAGAACGAAAAGCCCATCAATCAAGGCTTTATGGAGCCGCTGAACGACGAAGACCTGGCGATGTTCCCCAACTACGCGCCGGAGCTGATTCGCAACAATCTGGTGATTGGCACCCCAGAGGAAGTGATTGCGCGCCTGAAGGGCTACGAGGCGCTGGGCTATGACCAGTACAGCTTCTGGATCGACAGCCATATGGACTTCGAGCGCAAGCTCAAGTCGCTGGAACTGTTCATCAACCAGGTCATGCCGGCATTTGCCTGATTGGACGATTGCAAGGAGCCGTCACCATGTTGCGCAGGTTTCAGCAGTATATCGACGGGGTGTTTGAAGATGGCGACACCCGTTTTGACAGCATCAATCCGGCCAATGGCACGGCCTGGGCCAGCATGCCCGCAGCCAGTGCCGACGATGTAGACCGTGCAGTCAAGGCCGCACAGCGGGCTTTTCTGGACCCGGCCTGGGCAGGCCTGACAGCAAGCCAGCGTGGCAAGCTGCTGTACAAGCTGGCCGACCTGGTCGCCCAGCATGCCGACCAGCTGGCCGAGCTGGAAACCGCGGATACCGGCAAGATCATCCGCGAAACCCGCAGCCAGATTGGCTATGTGGCGGAGTATTACCGCTATTACGCCGGTCTGGCCGACAAGATTCAGGGTGCCTGCCTGCCGGTGGACAAACCGGATATGGAAGCCTTTTTGCGCCGCGAACCCATAGGGGTGGTTGCTGCCATCGTGCCGTGGAATTCCCAGCTGTTTCTGTCGGCCGTCAAGCTGGGCCCGGCACTGGCCGCTGGCTGCACCGTGGTGCTGAAAGCCTCGGAAGAGGGCCCGGCCCCCTTGCTGGAGTTCGCCCGGCTGATTCATCAGGCAGGCTTCCCGCCTGGTGTGGTGAATGTGCTGACCGGCTTCGGCCAGGACTGCGGCCAGGTGCTTACCAGCCACCCGCTGGTTGCGCGCATCGCCTTTACCGGCGGCCCCGAAACTGCTCGCCACATCGTGCGTAATTCGGCAGAGAACCTTGCCTATACCACGTTGGAGTTGGGCGGCAAATCCCCGGTGCTGGTGTTTGATGATGTCGATGTGGACAGCGTCAGCAATGCCATCGTGGCCGGTATTTTTGCCGCCAGCGGGCAAAGCTGTGTGGCGGGCTCGCGCCTGCTGGTGCAGCGCGGCATCAAAGACCGTTTGCTGGCCAGACTACAGGCCAAGGCCGAGGCCATCCGCATGGGCGATCCGCAGGACAGTGCTACCGAAATGGGCCCGCTGGCCACTCGCCGCCAGCGCGAGCATATCGAAAAAGTCGTGGCGGCCAGCCTGACCGCCGGTGCCGAGCTGCTGACCGGTGGTGGGGTTCCGGCCGGACGGGAGGATGGCTTTTACTACCTGCCCACCATTCTGACTTGCCCGGACGCGCAGATTCCCAGTGTCACCACCGAGCTGTTCGGCCCGGTGCTCAGCGTAGTGACTTTCGATACCGAGGCCGAAGCCATCGCCCTGGCCAATGACAGTGTCTACGGCCTGGCTGCCGGGGTATTCACCCGCGACCTGAGTCGTGGCCACCGGCTGACCCGCGCCCTGCGTGCCGGCATTGTCTGGGTGAATACCTACCGGGCGGTGTCACCCATCGTACCGTTTGGTGGCTATGGCCAAAGCGGCCTGGGGCGGGAGGGCGGCATGGAGTCGGTGTTGGACTACACCCGCACCAAGTCGGTGTGGATTCGTACTTCGGACGAGCCGATTGCCGACCCCTTCGTGATGCGCTGAGGAGCACGCCATGTATTACGAAATCCGCACCTATCGCATCAAGACCGGGGCCTTGCCTGCCTACCTCAAGCTGGTGGAGGAAGAGGGCATTGCCTTGCAAAAGCAGTATCTGGGTGAGCTGGTGGGCTATTTCTACTCGGAAATCGGCCCCTTGAACCAGATTGTGCACATCTGGGCTTATCCCAGCCTGGATGAGCGCGAAACGCGGCGTGCTGCGTTGGCTGCTGACCCGGCCTGGCAGGCATTTGCCCCGAAAATCCAGGCTTTGCTGGAAGAAATGGAAAGCAAGATCATGAAAGCGGCTGCCTTTTCCCCGTTGCAGTAGGTCGCTCATTCGGCATTACCACGCAAGAGAAACAGAAGCACAGACTTCTACACAGGAGATGACATCATGAACGCAGCAAAACCGATCCGTACCCGTCTTGCCTTGCTGGCCAGCCTCAGCGTGTTGGCCGCCGCACCCGCCATGGCGGAAAACCTGGTGTTCACCAGCTGGGGCGGTTCCACCCAGCAGGCGCAACAGAAAAACTGGGCACAGCCTTTCAGCGCCGCCAGCGGCATTGCCGTTGCCATGGATGGCCCCACCGATTACGGCAAGTTCAAGGCCATGGTGGAGAGCGGCAATGTCACCTGGGATGTAGTGGACGTGGAAGGCGATTTTGCCTATCGCGCCGCCAGGGATGGCCTGCTGGAACCGCTGGACCAATCCAAGCTGAAGGGCATTGATCCGCGCTTTATCTCTGCCAATGCGGTGGGCAGTTTTTATTACTCTTTTGTGCTGGGCTACAACAAGCAATCCGTGAAGGGAAGCGCACCTGCCTCCTGGAGTGACTTGTTCGACCTCAAGCGCTATCCGGGCAAGCGCACGTTGTACAAGTGGTCGGCACCGGGTGTGCTGGAACTGGCCTTGCTGGCTGATGGCGTACCGGCCAACAAGCTGTATCCGCTGGACATCGACCGCGCCTTCAAGAAGCTGGACACCATCAAGAGCCAGATTGTGTGGTGGACCGGTGGCGCCCAGTCACAGCAATTGCTTGCCTCGGGTGAAGCCAGCATCGGCATGTTCTGGAATGGCCGCATCAATGCCTTGCAGCACAGTGGCGCGCCGGTTGGCATGTCGTGGAAGCAAAACCTGACCGCCGCCGACATGCTGGTGATTCCAAAGGGTAGCAAGAACAAGGCCGCGGCCATGCAGTTCCTGGCTTATGCCACCAGTGCCGAGGCGCAAGCCAAATTTGCCACGGAAACCGGTTATGCCCCGGTCAACCTGCAATCCAAAACCAAGATGACGCCGGCTGCGGTCAAGACGCTGCCCGACCAGTTCACCGCCAGCCAGATCAATCTGGACATGCGCTACTGGGCCGAGCACCGCGATGAAATTGCCAAGCGCTGGTATGCCTGGCAGACCCAGTAAGGCAGGAATGCCGTGGCCTTGCCTTGCTGCCGGGCCACGGCCTGTGTCGCGATTGTCTTGAGGAGTTGTCATGCCCACTGCTTTGAGTTCGGTTGCTGTACCGGCACGCCGTCGCTTCCGGCTGAGTGCCCAGACGCGGGGCATCAAGCTGATGCTGCCGGTGTTGTTGTTATTGCTGGTGTTTTTCCTGGTGCCGGTCCTTACTTTGCTGCTGCGCAGCATCATGGAGCCGACACCCGGCTTGCAGAATTACGCTGAGTTGCTTGGTTCGCAAACCTATGTGCGGGTGTTTTTCAATACCTTCATGGTGGCTGGTGTGGTCACCCTGATTACCTTGCTGGTGGGTTTCCCTACCGCCTGGTTGCTGGCCATCCTGCCGCCGCGCTGGTCGCGGCTGCTGTTCGCCGTACTGCTGTTGTCGATGTGGACCAATCTGCTGGCCCGCACCTATGCCTGGATGGTGCTGCTGCAGCAAACCGGCCTGGTGAACCGGGTGCTGCTGGGCCTGGGTGTGATTGATCAGCCACTGACGCTGGTGAACAACCTGATTGGCGTCACCATCGGCATGACCTACATCATGCTGCCTTTCCTGGTGCTGCCCCTGCACGCCACCCTGCGCGCCATCGACCCCTCCACCCTGCGTGCCGCCGCGGTATGTGGTGCCAGCCGCTGGCAGTCCTTGCGTCTGGTGCTGTTGCCACTGGCCTTGCCTGGTATTGCCTCCGGGGCCTTGATGGTGTTTGTCATGTCGCTGGGCTATTACGTGACGCCCGCGCTGTTGGGTGGCACCAGCTACATGATGCTGGCCGAGCTGATCGCCCAGTTGGTGCAGTCCTTGCTCAACTGGGGCCTTGCCGGTGCCGCCGCCTTTGTGCTGCTGGTGGTGACACTTGGCTTGTATGCCGTGCAGCTGCGCTATCTGGGCGCTGGCCGTAGCGGAATGGGAGGGCGCTGACATGTTGCTGGATTACGATCGTTTGGGCGGCTGGCGCTGGGGCCTGGTGGGTGTTGGCACCGTCGTCATGCTGTTTCTGTTGTTGCCTATCGTCTTTATTGCGGCCTTGTCGTTTGGCGATTCGCAGTGGCTGGTTTTCCCGCCGCCAGGCTGGACCATGCAGTGGTATCAGCAACTGCTGACCGACCCGGTGTGGGTGAATGCGTTGCTGACCAGTGCCAAGGTGGGTGTCATTGTCACGGTACTGTCTGTCGTTCTGGGCCTGTTGGCAGCTTTGGGCCTGGCGCGCAGCCGTTTCTTTGGCAAGAGCGCATTGCAGGCGTTTTTCCTCACCCCCATGGTGCTGCCGGTGGTGGTGCTGGCGGTGGCGCTGTATGCCTTTTTCCTCAAGCTGGGCCTGACCGGCACCTTGACCGGCTTTGTGATTGGCCACCTGATCATCGCCTTGCCGTTTTCCATCATCACCATCGGTAATTCACTGCAGAGCTTTGACTCCGCGCTGGAAGACGCCGCCATGATCTGCGGCGCCAGCCCGCTGGAAGTGAAATGGCGGGTGACCTTGCCTGCCATCCGGCTGGGCATGTTTGCCGCGGCCATTTTTTCCTTCCTGATTTCCTGGGATGAAGTTGTGCTGTCCATCTTCATGGCCAGCCCCACCTTGCAAACCTTGCCGGTCCTGATCTGGAGCACGCTACGCCAGGATCTGACCCCGGTGATTGCCTCTGCATCCACCTTGCTGGTCGCCTTTACGGTGGTCCTGATGCTGCTGGCTTCCTTCTTGAAGAAAGGCTCACGTCAATGACGACTCCATTCCTGCAGATTCGTGGCCTGCGCAAAACCTACGATCAAGTGGTTGCCATCGACCATGTCGCCCTGGATATCAAGCAGGGTGAATTCATGACCTTTCTCGGGCCCTCTGGCTCGGGCAAGAGCACCACGCTGTATATCGTGGCCGGCTTTCAGGAACCAACCGAAGGCCAGGTGCTGCTGAACGGCAAATCCTTGCTGGATGTCGCCCCCAACAAGCGCAATATCGGCATGGTATTTCAGCGCTATACCCTGTTTCCGCACCTGACCGTCGGGGAGAACGTGGCCTTCCCCTTGCGGGTACGCCGCCGTCCGGAGTCGGAAATAAAGGCCAAGGTGGAAAAGATGCTGGAGCTGGTGCATCTGGCGGACTATCGCGATCGCCTGCCTGGCCAGATGTCTGGCGGACAACAGCAGCGCGTGGCTATTGCCCGTGCGCTGGCGTACGACCCGCCGTTGCTGCTGATGGATGAGCCGCTGGCGGCGCTGGACAAGAAGTTGCGTGAGGAAATTCAGTTCGAACTGCGTCGTATTCACCAGGAAACCGGAGTCACCATTTTGTATGTGACGCACGACCAGGAAGAAGCGCTGCGCTTGTCCGACCGCATTGCGGTGTTCAGTCAGGGGCGTATCGAGCAGGTGGGCACGGGTGAGGAGCTGTACGAGCATCCGTCGTCACGCTTTGTGGCCGGGTTCATTGGGAATTCCAACTTCCTGCCGGTCAAGGTGGAGCAAATGGGTGCGGGCCGCGCCCGCGCCATCTTCCCCAATGGTCAGGCCGTGGAGGGAGATGCCCGGGCCTTTGCCGCTGGCAGCGAGGGCACGCTGATGGTGCGCCCGGAACAGATGCGGATTCGCCCGCACGCAACGTCCGCCCAAGGGCTGGCCGTTACCGTGCGCGATATGACCTATCTGGGCGACAGCATGCATTTTGCCGTGCAAACCCCCTGGGAACAGGAGCTGGCGGTGCGCATGGCGGTACGGGATGGCCAGGGGCTGTGCATCGGCTCCTCCGCGGTACTGGAGTGGGATAGCCAGCATGGGCATGTGTTTGCCTGAATGTAGACCGTAGCAATCAAGGCGGCGGGCGGCGTCCGTCGCCGAAGGGTGAAGCATGAGTCAATTGCATGAAACCGGGCTGTTGCTGCAGCACTGCTATATCAATGGGCAGTGGGTGGATGCGGCCGAACACTTGCCGGTGTTCAATCCGGCCACCGGCGAGCAAATTGCCAGTATTCCGCGCATGGGGGTAGTGGAAACCAGACAGGCGATTGAAGCTGCCGAGCGTGCTGGTGCTGGCTGGCGGGCGCTGACTGGCAAGCAACGGGCGCAGTATCTGCGACGCTGGTTTGACCTGGTATTGCAGCATGAGGACGCACTGGCCCGGATATTGACGGCCGAAATGGGCAAGCCATTGGCCGAAGCACGGGGTGAAATTGCCTACGGTGCCAGTTATATCGAGTGGTTTGCCGAAGAGGCCAAGCGGATTCATGGCGATGTGATTCCATCGCCCGGCAGTGATCGGCGCTTGCTCACCATCAAGCAGCCTGTCGGTGTGGTGGCGGCAATTACGCCCTGGAACTTCCCAAATGCCATGCTGGCACGTAAGATCGCCCCGGCGCTGGCTGCGGGCTGTACGGTGGTGGCCAAACCGGCGGAACTGACGCCCTTGTCGGCGCTGGCATTGGCCCGGCTGGCCGAGCAGGCGGGCATTCCACCCGGAGTCATCAATGTGCTGACCGGCGACCCTGTCGCCATCGGCGGCGAACTCACCTGTCACCCGCAGGTACGCAAGCTGACCTTTACCGGCTCTACCGAAGTGGGCCGCCTGCTGCTGCGCCAGTGTGCCGATACGGTGAAGAAAGTCAGCATGGAGCTGGGTGGCAATGCGCCCTTCATCGTGTTTGACGATGCCGATCTGGACGCGGCGGTGGAAGGTGCCATGGTGTCCAAATTCCGCAATGCCGGGCAGACCTGTGTTTGTGCCAACCGGCTGTATGTGCAGGATGGCATTTACGAAGCCTTTGTGGCCCGCTTGCGGGAGCGCGTGGCAAGCTTGCAGGTGGGCAATGGCATGGATGCGGGTGTGACCATCGGCCCGCTGATTGACCTCAAGGCACTGGCCAAGGTGGAAGCGCATATTGCCGATGCCCTGGCGCAGGGGGCTAAGCTGGTAACAGGTGGCCAGCGCCACCGGCTGGGCGGCAGCTTCTTTGAACCGACCATCTTGCGCGATGTAAGGCCTGCCATGCGCGTGGCGCAGGAAGAAACATTTGGCCCCTTGGCCCCGGTGTTTCGTTTTCAGGATGAACAGGATGTCATCCGGCAGGCCAATGCCAGTGAGTTCGGACTGGCTGCTTATGTGTTCAGTCGAGACCATGCACGTATCTGGCGCGTGGCGGAGGCGCTTGAGGTGGGCATGGTCGGAATCAATACCGGCTTGATTTCAACCGAGGCCGCCCCGTTTGGCGGGGTCAAGCAGTCCGGCAGTGGCCGTGAAGGTTCCCGCTATGGGATTGAGGATTACCTCGAAATAAAATACCTGTGTATGGGTGGAATTGAATAAAGGAGATGACCCATGTCATCCAAAGACGGTAGCTCGCTGAAAATAGACCGTAGCGTCAAGACCCTGCGGGAGCTGACGCTGGAAAAAATGCGTGACGCCATCCTCAGTGCCTACTTCAAGCCTGGTGAGCGCCTGGTGGAGCGTACCTTGTGCGATGAGCTGGGCGTGAGCCGCTCCATCGTACGCGAAGTGCTGCGCCATCTGGAAACCGAAGGCCTGGTGGAATCCATTCCGCATCAGGGGCCGGTGGTGGCCACGCTGGATGCCGACAAGGCCGCGCAAATCTACGAAATCCGTGGTTTGCTGGAAGGCCATGCTGCCCGCTTGTGTGCCGAGCGGGCAGATGGCGCGTTGCTGGAACAACTGGCAGTGATCAACAGCCAGATTCAGGCTGCATTCCGCGCGGGGGATTTTCACGGTGTACTGGAGCAGACTTCCGCGTTTTATGAACTGATGTTCCAGGGCAGTGGCCAGACCATGGCCTGGGAAGTGGTGCAGTCCTTGAATGCCCGCATCAACCGGCTACGGGCGATGACCATCAGCTCAAGCGGTCGGGCAGCCGAGGCGGCCGAGGAAATGCGTTTGCTGGTTGAGGCATTGCTGAAGCGTGATGCACAAGCTGCACACGATGCATCGGTGGCTCATGTGCGGCGTGTGGCCAGTATTGCCGCCAGCAAGTTGGCTGAGTTGGCGGAAAACAAGGCCGAGCTGGATGCTTGAGGTGCTAGCTTGAGCGGGGATGCGCGTTACGACAGCGCTGCTGATGTGTCAGCCTGATCAGGGATCTTTGCCACGCAAAGATCCCTTTCTTGTTGCTACTGTGGTCGCGTCCTGGCGTGCTTACTTCTCCAGCGCCACTTCCACGCAACGCGCTTGCAGCAGGCGGCCGATATCCAGCGGGGACATGGCCACTTGCAGGCCACGGCGACCGCCGTTGATATACACCCTGGGCAAATTCAGGATGCTGGCTTCCATATATACCGGCATGGGTGTGCGGGTGGCGAAGGGGCTGGTGCCGCCCACCAGATAGCCGGAGTGACGGTTGGCGATGTCCGGTTTGCAGGGCTGCACTTTCTTGCAGGGCAGCTGGCGGGCCAGTTCCTTGGCCGATACCTTGCGGTCGCCATGCATCAGCACCACCAGCGGCAGGCCGTCCTGGTCTTCAAACAGCAGAGTCTTGATGACAGCGTGTTCGTCCACTTCCAATTCCCGCGCCGGGGTGGCGGTGCCGCCGTGTTCTTCGTAGCTGTAGGCGTGGCAGCTGAAATCCACCTTGTTATCCAGCAGAAAGCGCAGTGCCGGGGTGCTGCCGGCGATGCTTTGTTGACGCATAAGATCATTCCTCAGGTGTTGTTTGTCCTGCCGGCAGCGCATGGCTGCCGGCTTGTCCGGTTTCAGGCCGTGGCGGTTGAGGGCTCTGCCGATACTGGCAGGCCGTACTCTTGCGGGAAGGTGTGCATGGAGCTTTTCACCACGGTGACAGCACCGTCGATCAGTCCGCAGCGGCCGCTGCCGGGCAGGATCTGGCACAGGTGTTGCAGCGCATCCAGGTCGGCATGGCTGTGGCGGCCGCCATCCACCCGGTCCAGCAGGCGGGCCAGCTGGAAGGTGCCGCATTTGCAGGACGGGCATTGTCCGCAGGAGCCTTTGGCAAAGAAGTCGATGTATTCGGCCACTTTGCGGATGATGCTGCTGCCTTCGGAGATGACAATCATGGCACCGGTGCCCAGTCGAGAATGGCGCAGCCATACCGAGTCGAAATCCAGCGCCACGTCCAGATCACGCGCGGTAAGCAGCGTGTTGGACGGCCCGCCGGTGAACACCGCCTTGAAGGCCTTGCCCTGCAGCATGCCGCCGCCGTAGTGGAACACCAGCTCTTGCAGGCTGGTACCCATGGGGAGCTCGTACAGGCCGGGGCGCAGCACGTCACCAGACAGTGAATACAGCTTGGTGCCGCTGGCCTTGCCCACGCCCAGGGCGCGGTACCAGTCGGCACCATGGCGCAGGATGTGGCTGACATTGGCCAGGGTTTCCACATTGTTGATCAGAGTGGGCTGGCCGTTGATGCCTTGTTCTGCCGGGAAGGGCGGCTTTTTGCGCGGAAAGGGGAAGCCCGCTTCCAGCGAGGCCACCACGGCGGTTTCTTCCCCGCCGATATAGCGGCCAGAGCTGGCCACCACCTTGATTTCCAGCGGATGACCCAGCGCCTGCTCCAGCTGTTGCAACAGGGTGCTGTGTTGCCATTGGCTGACGGCCAGCTGCATGTGCTGCATGCTTTGGCCCTGGTGCGGGTTGATGTAGAAGATGACGCAGGCGGCGCGCACGGCCAGCGCGGCAATCAGCGCGCCTTCCACTACCTGGTGCGGCGATGCGCTGAGCAAGGTGCGGTCCTTGAAGGTGCCCGGTTCGTCCTCGTTGCCATTGCACACCACGTATTTGCTGTCGCCCACGGCATTGGCGGTGGCTTCCCATTTGCGCCAGGCCGGGAAACCGGCACCACCCATGCCGCGCAGGTCGGCATCGGCAATCTGGCGAATGATGGTGCTGCGGGCGCCGAGTGCGACTTGCAGGCCAAGGCCACCGCCTGCTTGCAGCCAGGCGTCAAGATTTGGGCCTACTTGTACGGCGGGATTGAGTAGTACCTGATTGAGTTTTTCCATGATCATTTCTCCTGGGCGCGCGTGCCGGTGGGGCGGTGCAGGGCAAGCCTGGCCTGACCCGGGTAGAGCAATGGCGCTTGTACGCTGGCATCCAGCCCGGCCAGTGCCAGTTGGCGCTGCCAGCGGTAAACGTGCTCAATGCCACCGCGCAGCGGCGGCAGTGATGACTTGTGACGGGCGGCTTGCGCCAGCCGGGCGGCCTGGCGTCCGGCGCGGCGGCCAAAGGCCAGGATGTCCAGCAGCGCATTGCCCATCAGCCGGTTGCGGCCATGAATGCCGCCGGTGATTTCTCCGGCACACAGCAGGCCTGGCACCTCGGTCTGGCCGTTACCGTCTATCACCACACCGCCGTTCTGGTAGTGCAGGGTGGGGTAGATCAGCATGGGTTCGCGGCTGGGGTCTATGCCGCATTTGTCGGCCAGGTGCTGCAAGGCAGGCAGGCGTTGTGCCAGTTCCGGCCCCAGTGCACGGGTGTCCAGAAATACCCCCAGCTGGCCATTGCGCTCGATACCGCGCCCGGCGGCACATTCGCGCAGAATGGCCGCACTCACCACGTCACGCGGGGCCAGTTCTTCGATAAAGCGCTCGCCCAGACCATTGACCAGCAGCGCGCCGCCGGAGCGGGCGGCTTCGGAAATCAGCCCGCCACGCAAGCGTTGCGGCCAGGCCACGCCAGTGGGGTGGTACTGGAAGGCGTCCATGTCACGCAAGCCGGCACCCAGCCGGTAGGCCAGCACCAGTCCATCGGCAGTGGCACCGTAGTGGTTGGAGGTGGGAAAGCCTTGCAGATGCAGCCGGCCGCAGCCGCCGGTGGCCAGAATGGTCTGTCTTGCAGAAACCACCATGAAGCGCTGGTATTCCAGGTCGTACAGCACCGCGCCGGCGCAGCTGCCGTCCTCGTGCGATAGCAGTTCCACCACCGGGCAGCGGTTAAGCAGGCTGATGGCCGGGTCCAGTTCTACGGTTTCGCGCAGCACGCGCATCATCTCCAGCCCGGTGTAATCGCGGTAGCACAGAATGCGGCGCTGGCTGCATCCCCCGGCCTGCTTGTAACGCAGCTTGCCGCCATCGCTGAGCGGGTCTTCCAGATCGAAATGCATGCCCAGTTCAATCAGCCAGCGGATGACGCCGGGGGCATCGCTGGCCATTTGTGCCAGCAGTTGCGGATTGGCACATTGGTGGCCGCCACGCATGGCGTCGTCGAAGTGTTGTTGCGGGCTGTCGCTGGCCGCCAGTGCGGCCTGGATGCCGCCTTCTGCCATTACGGTATTGCTGTCGCCCAGTCGCAGCTTGCTGGCCAGCATCACTTGCGCGCCGCTGCGGGCGGCGGTCAGCGCGGCGGCGGCACCGGCACCACCACCGCCAATCACCAGCACGTCGGTGCTGCGTTGTTCGGCTCCGGCCAGGTCAAAACCGTCTATCAGCGCATTGCTTTGCAGCAGTGCGGCCAGTTGTGGGTGGCAGGCCTGGCCACGGCTGGGACCGATTTGCAGCAGGGTGCTGGCATTCGCGTCGCTGTCCGGGTGGTATTGTGCCAGCAGGGCGCTGCGCGATAACTCGGCCGGGCGCAGCGGGGGCTGGGCATGGGCGGTTAGATTGGTCAGGGCTTGGGCATAGGGGATGGCGCTGTTCATGCTTCGCTCCTGGGGGTGTCGCTGCGGGTGTTGATGGCCAGCTCGCCGCGAGCTTGTTGTTCCAGCCTGCGCAACAGGTCGCCCGGGCGCAGGTTCTGGATGGCCTGGGCGCGGCGCAGGTAAAGGCCGACGTGATTGGGCCGGATGTTTTCCGGGCAGGCCAGCGTGCACAGATTGCACATGATGCAGGCGTCAAACAGTGCGGCAGCGGCCTCTAGCTGGCCACTTGCGGCCAGCGCCATGCCTTGCTGTACCGGAATGTGGCGCGGGCAGGCGCGGTCGCAACCGCTGCAATGCCGACAGTGGGCGAGCTCCGGAAAGGTTTGCTGTAACTGGGGCAGGGCCTGCCAGCCATCGCGCAAATCATGCGGGCGGTAGTGGTGAACGTGGTTGGGCAGGTAGTAATCGATGAAGCTGACCTGCATGCCGTCCTCTACTGTTGTTTCACAGGCTAGGCGGGTTTCGGCACTGCGCTCACCGGCCTTGCGGACCAGACAGCGACAGGAACCGCACACGCCCTGGCCCATGCAGCCGATATTGGCGGTGAGTGGCGTATCGCCTTCCAGGCGGGTATGCAGGATGGAGTTGCCGGGTGTGGCGTCCACCACCTTGCCATCAATGCTGATGCGGATGGTTTCACTCATGGGATTGTCCTCAAGCTTGGATTGCGGCCAGTGGCGGTTTGGAGTGCTGCCAATGACCGGGCCGTTACCAGGGCTTTTGCAAAGAGCGTGCCACGATGATGTCTTGTGCCAAGTATTTGAAATTGAATGATAAATGACGGCTGTGCTTGCATTGGTGGCGGCGCGATGCACGGAAAACCGCGCGTCGGGCGCGCTGCGGTTTACGGAAAACCCTACGCCGGGTGGTGATTTCCGCTGTTTTCGTGGCAAACAAGCAAAGTACGGATTTCCGTACTTTTTAATCAGCGGATTCGCGGTTAGCCGTACTTTCAGTGTTTTGCCAATGGCATTGTTCATTTAAATCAATGACATGCAATGACCATTGCGTGGCACGGGGCTTGCTCTGAGGTGGGTGGGAGACACACTACAGAAATCAAGGAGCAAGACCATGTGGGGAACCATGAGTACAGCACTGCTACCAGTGGTGCTATTGATGATGCTGGGCTGGTTTGGTGGCCAGCGCGGCTATTTCCGGCAGGCGGATGTGGGGGTGATGGCAACGCTGGTAATGCGTTATGCCTTGCCCTGTTCATTGTTTATCGGCGCGCTGAAAACGCCGCCGGAGCGCATCCAGAACCTGCCTTTCATTCTGTGCATGACCTTTGGCTTTGTCGGCACCTATGTGCTGGCTTTGCTGGCCGGGCGTTATTACTACCGGCAGGGGCTGAAAACCAGTGCCATCCAGGCGCTGGTCTGTACTTTTCCGGACATGGCTTATTTTGGCGCGCCCATCTTGCAGCAGGTGTGCGGGCCGCAGGGTTTTATTGCCGTGCTGATAGGCAATCTGATTACCAGCTTTGTCATTCTGCCGCTGACCATCGTGCTGTGTCGCTGTGGCGAGATGTCGGATGCCGGAGCGGATGACGGCATGGTGGCCATGCTCAAGCAAAGCCTGGTCAAGACGCTGTCCAACCAGATTGTCTGGCTGCCCATCCTGGGGGTGATTCTCAGCTTTAATCACCTGCATCTGCCCGCTGCGGTACAGGAAAGCGTGGACATGCTGGCCAAGGCGGCCGGTGGGGTGTCGCTACTGGCGCTGGGCCTGATGTTCTGTGGCGAGAAGCCCAGCTTCAACGGCCATGTAGTGGGCAATGTGGCGATGAAGAACTTTTTGCAACCAGCGTTGATGCTGTTGGGCATCTTCCTGTTTGGCGTGGATGCGGAGTTTGCCAAACAGGCCCTGATTGTCGGGGCGGTACCCACCGCTATTGCCGCTTCGATGTTTGCCGTGCGCAACCAGACTTATGCCTTGCATGCCTCGCATTCGGTGCTGGTGGGCACGGTGATTGGCGTGTTTGGTGAAGCGGCGCTGATTTACTTCATGGTGTAATGGCAACAGCACGGTCAGGCCAGCAGGCTAGCACTGCTGGTCCGTCTGACAGCAAACAACAAGGCCCGGCATTGCCGGGCCTTGTTGCGTATCAGGCTTAGGAGTGCTGCTGCGGGATGGCAAGACTCAGTGTTGCACGGACAGTTTGATGAATAACAGCCGTACCAGCAGGTAGGCAAAGGCATTGCCCAGTGTCATCAACAGCAGCACCGTGGGGAGCGGTAGTGCGCCAGCTAACGGTAACGGAGTGCTGCCCAAGTGACGGGCCAGCAGCGAAGAAAAGCTCAGGGTAAGCAAGAGTTTGACAGGCATGGCAGCGGCTTTCCGGTATTCAGATGGGGCTGTATGTTGCAAAAGCCGTGCCTGCTGCGTGCTGTTTCAATGCATTGATAATAAAAGATAATTTAACGATGAATGCCGTGCGCGGACGGCTTTCCGGTCAGCTGCGTTCGGAAACCCGCGATCATTGCTGCGCTCGGGCTTGCAAATGCAGCAGGATGCTGTGCCCGCCATGCAGAATGTCATCGCCTATGGCGCTGGCTGCTGCCGGGCCGTCTTGCTGGCGGATGGCGTCCAGTACCGGGTAGTGGTAGTCGATCATGTCGCTGCCGCCTTGCTGGTACACCGCGGCAATCAGCGGCCCCATCTGCAACCAGATGCGGTACAGGATGCCTTGCAAAAAGGGCAGCCCGGCAATGTCCACCAGTGCAAAGTGAAACTGCTGGTTCAGCTCGCAACCCAGCGCGCTGTCCATTGCCGTCATCGCCTGGGCATTGCGGCTGATGATGTCCTCCAGCCGGGCAATGGCGCTGGCATCTGCTTTTTGTGCGGCGGTTTCGGCGGCCAGTCCTTCCAGCCGGATGCGAATGGCGCGGATTTCCAGATAACGCTCCACCGTCATGAAGGGCACGCGGATGTCGCGTGGGGACTGCATGGTGAGCGCCTGCTCCTGCACCAGTCGCAAAATGGCGTCGCGCACCGGGGTAACGCTGGTGCCCAGTTGCTCGGCCAGCTCACGTATTTTCAGCCGGGCTCCGGGTTGCAAGCGGCCCTGGATGAGCGCCTTGCACAGCAGCTGGTAGACCGTGCTACCCAGATTGTCGTGTTCCAGAGTGTCCAGTTGGTAGTCCATGCGTGGCAGTCAGCTAGGCGGTGGTTCAGGTGCGTCATGGTAACACTGCTGCTTGCCAGGATGAAATACAGCAAATATGATGCATCATAATTTGAAAGTGTGATGCCGGGAGCGATGTTGGCACCAGCGGCCATCCCGACTTCCTTCTTGTGCGCAGTCAGGCTGACTGTCAGCCTTTACCAGCAGGAGCATCCATGTCCGGACCCACCCGCTACATGTTGTTGACCGGTGCCAGCCGTGGCATCGGTCATGCCACGGTCAAGCTGTTTCAGGAGCATGACTGGCAGATCTTTACCGTGTCGCGTCAGCCGTTTTCCGAGGCCTGCCTGTGGCCATCAGCACGGCAAAGCCATGTGCAGGCGGATTTGTCCGACCTCTCTTGCCTGGATGCATTGATAGCCGAGGTGAAAAGCCGCCTGCCAAATGGCGAGCTGCATGCACTGGTGAACAATGCCGGTATTTCACCCAAGGGGCCGCAGGGTGAGCGGCTGGGTATTCTGGCCAGTGATGTTGAGGTCTGGAGCCGGGTGCTGAATGTCAACCTGGTGTCCACCGCCTTGCTGGCGCGCGGACTGTTTGAAGAGCTGAAGAAGGGGCAGGGCTCCATTGTCAATGTCACCTCCATTGCCGGTTCGCGCGTGCACCCGTTTGCCGGGGTGGCTTATGCCGCGTCCAAGGCCGGGCTGGCGGCGTTGACGCGCGAGCTGGCACATGAGTTCGGACCACACGGCATTCGCGCCAATGCCATTGCACCGGGGGAAATCGACACCGCCATCCTGTCGCCCGATACCGCCCGCATTGTGGAGCGTGACGTGCCAATGCACCGGCTGGGGACGCCGCACGAAGTGGCAGAGGCCATTTACTTCCTTTGTTCCGGCCATTCTTCTTATATCAATGGCTCGGAAATCCACATCAACGGGGGGCAGCATGTCTGAAGCCGTGTCCCCAGCGGTGTCTCAAGGCGTGATCGACCAGCTGTTTTCCACTGCCGCCGCGCCGGTAGCGTGCAGCGAAGCGCTGGCGTTGCTGTGGCAGCACTACGGCTTGCGTGGGGAGGCCAGCCTGCTCAATAGCGAGCGCGATGCCAACTTCCACATCCACACTGATGATGGCCGCGAGTTTGTCCTCAAGCTTACCCATCCGGCGGAAAACCGCGCCGTCACCGATTTTCAAAGCCGGGCACTATTGCATGCGCGGGCAGCGGACCCAAGCCTGCCCATTCCGCAGCTGATACCCAGGCTGGATGGCCAGCCCTATGCGCCGGTGAGCATGGCCGATGGCAGCCGGCGCGTGTTGCGGCTGCTGAGCTATCTGTCCGGCCAGCCCTTGCACCAGGTACAGCGCACACCCGCCCAGCGTGCCCACCTGGGCCAGACACTGGGTCGGCTGGACAATGCGCTGCGCGACTATGAGCATCCGGCGGCGCACCACCCGCTGCTGTGGGACATCCAGCATGCCGAACGGCTGCAACCGCTGCTGGCCGAAACGCCGGACAGCCCGCAAAAGGCGGTACTGAGTGACTGGCTGGCCCACTTCATGCAGCAGGTGCAGCCACGGCTGGACGGCTTGCGCCATCAGGTGATTCATAACGACCTGAATCCCTACAATGTCCTGGTGGACCCGCAGGATCAGATCACCACCGTGGGCTTGATCGATTTTGGCGACATGGTGCAAGCACCGCTGATCAACGAACTGGCTGTCGCCTGTTCCTACCAGCTATCGGAAAATGACAACCCGCTGGATAGTGCGGGGGATCTGGTAGCGGGCTACCACGCCGTCTGTCCCTTGCTGGATGCGGAAATAGACTTGCTGTACGAACTCATCCTCACCCGCCTGTGCATGACCGTCACCATCACCGGCTGGCGTGCGGCACGCTATCCGGAAAACCGCACTTACATCCTGCGCAACAATGCACTGAGTTGGGACGGCATGCAAAGGCTGTGGCTGCTGGGGCGTGACTTTGCCAGCGACTACCTCTACCGGCTGTGCCGCACGAAAGGACAAGCATGAACCCGCCCGATCAACGCATGGTGAATGCCTTCGACCCGGCCACGGCCAGCGGGCTGCCAGAACGCGAGCAGGCGCTGATCCGCCGTCGTCAGCAGGCGCTGGGTCAGGCCTACCGCCTGTTCTACCAGCAGCCACTGCATGTGGTGCGGGCCGAAGGGGTATGGTTATACGACCCGGACGGTCAGCCTTATCTGGACGTGTATAACAATGTGGCCTCGGTGGGCCATTGCCACCCGCATGTGGTGGACGCCATTGCCCGGCAGGTGGCAGTGCTCAATACCCATACTCGTTACCTGAACGACGGCATTGTCGATTACGCCGAGCGTCTGCTCGCTACGCTGGCCATGCCGGGTTATCAGGCCATGTTTACCTGCACCGGCAGCGAGGCCAACGACCTGGCCTTGCGGCTGGCGGGTAGCGTCACCGGCGGGCAGGGGGTGATTGTCACCGCGCATGCCTACCATGGTGTTACCAGTGCCATTGCTGCTTGTTCGCCAGCCTTTGGTGATGGCGTGCCGCTGGGGCCGCATGTACGGACCGTGGCCGCGCCGGATGGCTATCGCGGTAATCCACTGCAAGTGGCGGAGCAGTTCACACGTGATGTACAGGCTGCCATTGCCGACTTGCAACGCCACGGCTTCCGTCCGGCAGCACTGCTGGTGGATACGCTGTTTACCAGCGACGGCGTGTTTGCCGACCCGGCCGGTTTCCTGCAAGGGGCGGTGGATGCCATCCACGCCGCTGGCGGCCTGTTCATTGCGGATGAGGTACAGGCTGGTTTTGCCCGCAGTGGCAGTCATTTCTGGGGCTTCCAGCGTCATGGCGTGGTGCCGGACATCATCACCATGGGCAAGCCGATGGGCAATGGCCACCCGCTGGCTGGCTTGATGGCACGTGCCGACATCATCGACCACTTTGGCCGTCAGGTGCGTTACTTCAACACCTTTGGCGGTAATCCGGTGTCTTGCGCTGCCGGTATGGCGGTGCTGGATGTGATTGAACGCGAGGGCCTGCAACAGAATGCCCGCGATACTGGTGCCTACCTAAAGGCCGGTTTTGAGGCGTTGGCAGACAAGCATGCGCTGATTGGCGATGTGCGCGGCGCGGGTTTCTTCATTGGCGTGGAAATGGTGAGCGACCGCGACAGCAAGACTCCGGCCACCCAGCAGACCACGCGCATCGTCAATGCGCTGCGCGAGCGGCGCATTCTGATCAGCGCCACCGGCCCGGCAGGCAATATCCTGAAAGTGCGGCCGCAGCTGCCGTTTGCCCGCAACCATGCCGACATGCTGCTGGGTGCGCTGGATGAGGTGCTGGCCGGGCTGTGATCCAGAACTTCAGTACTGATCGTCCTGTGCCATACGCCGGGTGGTGTATTGCAGGCTGTCCAGTCTGTCATCCGCCACGGTCATCACCACGCCTTGGGAAAATACCGGTTTCAGCAGGCGGCTGAGGGTGGTGCCGGGCAGCATTTCCACCGCCAGTCGAGCGCCGCGTTCCCAGGCCAGCCGGGCGGTGTCATGCCAATGTACCTCTCTGGCCATATTGTTTGGCAGGTCGTCACGAATCTGCTCCGCGCTGCGTAACACCCGCGCAGCATTGGCGCTCAGGTAAAGGCATGCCGGGGCGTGTAGTGGCGTGTCACGCATGGTCTGCGCAAGTGTTTGCGCGGCTTGGTCCAGCAGGCAGCAATGCGAGGGCACGCTGATGGCCAGCCGCTGACAACGGGCGGCACCCGCTTGCAAGGCGACCTGGCTGATGGCTTGCAGACCGGCATCGGACCCGGCCACCACCAGTTGCTGCTCGGCATTGATATTGGCCAGATACACCTGTTGCCCTGCGGCCTGTGTTTTGTCCAGCAAGTTTTGCAGCTGCGGCAGTGCCAGCCCGGTAATGGCGCACATGCCATAGCCTTGCGGATAAGCCTGTTCCATCAGTTGGCCGCGCAGCTGCACCAGTTGCACGGCATGGTGGAAATCCAGCACCCCGGCAATCACCGCAGCCGGAAAGGCACCGATGGACAAGCCAGCTACCATGTGTGGCTGGATGTCTTCTGCTTGCAGCAGGCGGGCGGACGCCACCCCGGCAATCAGCAGGCACAGTTGCACCGCCACGGTGGATTGCAGCGCTGCGGTGGTATCCAGCAGCAGCGGCGAGCGGCCCAGTGCCGCCTCGGCCTCGGCCAGCGTGGCGTGACAAGCAGCATGCTGCGGCAACTGGTGCAACATGCCGGGCGTCTGGCTACCCTGTCCAGGGAATACAAACAGCACGCTCATCGGCATGGCTCCATAACACGCTGCGCGCTGGCAGGCCACGCCGCCAGCGGACTATCCAGCAGCACAGGCCCGTCGTCGGTTTTCAGTAATACCGGGCCGCCGCGTAAGTATTCGGCCAGTGCCATGCCACCGGCAGGCGTTTGCAGCTGGATATCCACCCGGCAAGGCAAATCCGCCAGCGCAGTGGCCAGCGCTGCTAATTGAGAAGGTGCAGGCGGCTGCGGACAGCGCAGCAGCAGGTCCAGATCACTGCTGTTGTTAAGGGTGGCCTGGCCTGTAGCCAGCTCGTAACCGGCGCTGCCGGTAATGCCCCAGACCAGGCCGCTGGCTTGCAAGGCAGCTTCTGCCGCTTGCAGGGCCTGCAAGGCGGGCAGTGCCGCCAGGCGCGGATGTTGCCGCCAGCCTTGCTGCGCCGCCACTTGCTCCGGGCTGAGAACACGGCAAACCTGCTGGCTGTTGACCCACAAGGCACAACGCTGGGCGCGCAGCGAGCCACGTATTCCAATCGCAATCAGGCCGGGCCTGGCTCTGGCGCGGCGCACCACCACCGGCAGACCGGGGTGCCAGTGCTGGTGTAGCCAGTCCGGCGGTTTGCTATCTGCCACCAGTGCTGTAGCACTGTCCAGCCACAGAAAGTCGTGTGGTAAACACGCATGCGTCATCCTGCACTCCTGCAAAAAAAACGGCAGCGACCAGCGCTGCCGCGACAAATCTTTACTTCAGCAGCAGAAGTAAAGAGGAGGTTGCGATCAGGCCATGATGGCCTTGGTGGCAAGATAAAGTGCCGATGGCCCCAGCAGGCAACCCAGGCCGGTATGGAAAGTGGCCACCAGCGCGCCATAGGGCACCAGTCTGCGGTCGGTGGCCGCCAGCCCGGCCGATACACCGCTGACGGTTCCTGCCAGCCCGCCGAACACCATGGCCGAACGGGGATTGTTCAGGCCCAGAAAGCGGGCGGCGAACGGTGTGCCCACCATCACCATGATGGCTTTGAGCAGGCCGGTGGCAATGCTGAGTGCCATCACGTCCGAGCTGGCACCCAGTGCCGCGCCGGTGACCGGGCCGACAATATAGGTAATGGCCCCGGCCCCGATGGTGGTCATGCTGACCACGTCACGGTAACCAAAGGCATGGGCGATGCTGGCTCCGACAATAAACGGCAGCACCGTACCCAGCAGCAGCGAGCAGGCACCGATCAGCCCGGCCTTGCGCGCTTCGGTGACTTGCACTTCAAAGGCGGTGGCCACGATGGCGAAGTCGCGCAACATGGCACCACCCATCAGCCCGATGCCGGAGAACAGCGAAATGTCTGCCAGGCCGCTTTGCTTGCCGGTGAGTACGCCACCGTAATAAGCCAGCCCCAGGCCGATCAGGATGGCAATGGCCGAGCCATGCACCCGACCCAGCGTCAATCGGCGCGACAGCCGCGCGGACAGCCAGGTGATGATGCCCACCAGCAGGAAGGCCGTGACCAGCCCGTTGTGCGCCAATACTTTTTCCAGCATTTGCATGATGTTGCTCCTGTGTCAGGCCAGTGGGTCTTGCGGGGTTTCGGCTTCCGGCTGCCATGCGTGCTGGCTGCTGCCGCGATTGAGCAGCGCGATGACCGAGCCGCATACCAGCACCGCACCCAGTGCGCCCAGTACGGCAACCGGGCCGCCACGCAACGCTGCCACCACGTTCTGGGTGGCCGCCATCGCCACCACCACCGGAATGTACATGGCACCCCAGAAGGCGACGCCCTGTTCGGTTTCCTGTGGCAGCCAGCCGCGCTTGTGCAGGTAGAGCCGGGCGAAAATCAGCAACAGCATGGCAATGCCCACGCCCCCGACATTCGACTTGACGCCGATCAGGCTGCCCAGCAGGTCGCCCAGAAACAGGCCGAGCAAGTGGCAGGCTGCCAGCAAGGCAGTTCCGTAGATGATCATGGTGTGTCTCTCCTTTGTATTGTCATATTGTGTTCACCTGTTACTGCAGTCATGCCCATGCACCGTGATTGTTACCGTTTACCCTCCGTTCTGTGTCCACTGTTGCTGCAATAGCGCGCGCACCTGGCGGGTGGCCTGGCGGTGTTCGCCGTGCAGGCGCTGGCGCAGGTCGGGTTGCGGGTCGGCCTGGATGTCACGCAAGGCCTCGGTCAGCGCGGTATGTACCAGCTGCACATCGGCCGGGGTGGGCTGGTCTGGCTGCTCGGCTTTCAGCAAGCGCCACAGCAGGCCCAGGCTGGCGTAGCTGGCAATGTCATAGGCCATGGGGGCGATGCTGGCGGCCAGTTTTTCCAGTTCCTCCACCGTGCGCAGGGTGATGCGGGCGGCAGCCTGCTTGCCCATGGCGTGCACCATCACCCCGGCGTCGTTCAGCGCCAGCAGGCGGTTGGCCTGATAGCCATGGGCCAGGAAAGCACCGGACATGGCCTTGCCGACAATCAGCCCGATGACCGGGTGGCCTGCCAGCCGGGCGCGGGCATAGGCAGCGGCAGCAGCGGCCAGTGCCTGGTGGATGCCGTAGGCCTCTTCACGGCGGCCATAGGCCTGACTGGGGACGTCGATGATGGCGACGATGGCGCGCTTGTGCGCGTGCTGCTGGTCGGCATCCACTGCGGCGTCGATGGTGGCAGCCAGCGCCCAGCCTTCCAGCAGGCCTACTTCGCCATGACGGGCACGGACAAAGGGGTTCTCCGGGTCGGCCACCACGGCTACATAACGGGCGGGCTGACCGGCAAGTTCGCCATCGGCCACCAGCAGGGATGGCGGCAAGCCTTGCTGCAGGGAAGCTTGACCACACAGGGCGTGGAACCAGTCGCGACCGCGCTGGCTGATGGATGCCTGGCTCATGGGCGGGCTCCTGACTGAAAAAGTTGACGGGCAGAGGCGGCGTCGGCCTGGGTCGTGCTGTCCATGGTCAGCAGCCTTTGCAGCATGTGCTGGCTACGCCGGTGGCGAGGCTCTGCGGGCAGGCCGCAGGCAATAAAGTCCAGCAGCTGCTGGCGGATAAGCGGGGTGTCGTCTTCTACCAAGGCATCAGCCAAGCCGCAGGCCTGGCGCTGTTCGCCGCCGGTCAGACTCCAGATGAAGGGCCGGTTGCGCGAGTCGTATTCCGCCATACCGGCTTCCTGTTCGATCACTTGCGGGCCGTTCAGCCCCAGCCTGGCTTCGCGGGTGACAATCAGATAACTGCACATGCCGGCGGCAATCGACATGCCGCCAAAGCAGCCCACGGTGCCGGCGATGATGCCGACCACCGGCTGATAGCGGCTGAGGTCGGCAATGGCGGAATGGATTTCGGCAATGGCCGCCAGGCCCAGGTTGGCTTCTTGCAGGCGCACACCGCCGGTTTCAAACAGGATGACTGCACGGGTGGGAATGCTCTGGCGGTTGTCGGCTGCCGCCAGCTCCAGTGCGCAGGCCAGCTTGGCTCCGCCCACTTCGCCCAGGCTGCCGCCCTGGAATCCGCCCTCGATGGCGGCAACCACCGCAGGCTGGCCATCCAGCAGGCCTTTGCAGATGACCACGCCGTCATCGGCCTGCGCCACAATGCCCTGCGCGCTGAGCCAGGGTGAGTATTGCCGGTCAAACGGGCCGGCCAGTTCGCGGCTGCTGCCAGCGTCCAGGAGGCTGTGGGCGCGTTCGCGGGCGCTCAGTTCGATAAAGCTGTGGCCTTGCAGCAGGCAGGTGATGTCTTGTCGATGGCTCATGCGGACAACTCCTCCAGTGCCTGGGCCAGCCGCAGGCTGATCACGCCTGGAGTGGCAGCAAAATCATTGATTTCCATCTGCATGGCGGCGGCCTTGCCGTCGGCAAACAGACGCTCCAGCTGTGCGCGCCAGCGGGTGGCACTACCATCGGCGGCGCTATGTATCGTGATGTGGCAGCGACCGGCAGGTGCTGGGGTGATCAGTATCTCCAGGTCGCCAGAAGCCACCACGCCCACCAGTACACGCTGTGTGGCCGGGGCCCCGGCCGGGTATTCCAGATGCAGTTTTTCCATGCTTACTCCTTCATTCCTGTGTATCCGTTGCCTGCGTCAGTCAGCTGCGATCTGTGGCAGCCGGTCCAGCAGCAGGGTGGCGGCCAGCAGGTCGGCCGCGCCGCCCGGTGACAGCCGCTCCGCCAGCATGGCTTTTTCCAGTTGATACAGCCTGCGGCGGCCGGGCAAGGTGGCCACTCCGCCTGCGTCCAGCACAGCCAGTGCGCCGCTTTGCACCAGGGTCAAGCCCGCCATGCCACCGCGTGACAGCAGGCAGGTGTCGTCCAGTCGGCTCATGATGGCCAGCAGTGCATTGAGCCGGGCATGGGTCTCGCCATCGCCATGCGCGCGGCTGGCATGCAGGGTGGGCAGCGCCAGCTGGGTGATGTGCGGAAACCCTTGCTGCGCTTCGCCGCGGGCTCCGCCCACGCCATAACGGCGGCATGCCTGATCCCCCTTGCGTGGCTGGGCTGGCAGCAGACGGTCGGGCAGTTGCGCCAGTGCGGCGGCGCGCTGACAGACGGCATCGCTTTGCCGTTGGCTGCTGTCCATGGCGGCGGCGGCCACCAGCAGGCCGATGGCCCAGATGGCGCCGCGATGGGTGTTGACGCCGCCACTGGCCTGCAGCATGGCTTGTTCACCCGCCCGGCCCAGGCTGCCTAGCTGTTCGCGCAGGGTGGTCGATGGCGCTTGCTGCCAGGCTGCGTGGGCCATGGCAAAGAAGGCCGGTTGCAAGGCGCGGGCCGAGCGGCACATCAGCTCCAGGTTAAGGTCGCTGTGCGCGCCGCTGCCACGGCTGTCCACCAGTCCGGGTTTGGGGGCCAGATGTGCTTCGTCCAGCAGGCACTGGCAGGCGAGTAGCGCCAGCTGGCCGGCCAGTTGCCCGGCCTGATCGGGGGCGAGGGCGGGCAGCATTACCAGCTCCTGAAGCGGGCTGGGGGCTGGTACAGCCCGTCCGACCAAGTGACCAGGTCCGCCATGCTCTTGGCGGCCAGTAGCGAGCGGCTGGCATCGCTGCGACGGATGCCCAGGTCTTCCGGCAGGGCCACTAGTCCAGCCTGGCGCAGTCGGGTGGTGTTGGCCGGGTCGTGGCGCAGGCCAATGGGAGTGATGCCGGCCACGGCGGCAATCATCTGCCGGCGCTGTTCCAGCGATTCGGCCTTGTACAGGTAGGCAATGCCTTCTTCGGTCAGGACATGGCTGACGTCATCGCCGTAAATCATCACCGGTGCCAGCGGCATGCCGCTGCTGCGCGCCACTTCCACCGCGTCCAGGCTTTCCACGATGGTGGGCTGGCCGTTGCCCTGGAAGGTTTCCACCATTTGCACCACCAGTTTGCGGCCACGGGCCAGCAGGCTATCGGTCTGAATCAGGTCCAGCCAGGCCGGGCTGGCATGGCGTCGGCCATGTGGGTCGTGCCCCATATTGGGGGCACCGCCAAAGCCGGACAGGCGGCCATGGGTGACGGTGGAGGAATGGCCATCGCCATCCATTTGCAGGGTGGAGCCGATAAACATGTCCACCGCGTATTGCCCGGCCATCTGGCAGAAGGCGCGATTGGAGCGCAGCGAACCGTCCCGCCCGGTGAAGAACACATCGGGACGGGCCGCCACATAGGCTTCCATGCCCAGTTCGCCGCCAAAGCAGTGTACGCTGTCCACCCAGCCGCTTTCGATGGCCGGTATCAGCGTGGGGTGCGGGTTCAGCGTCCAGTGACGGCAGATTTTGCCCTTCAGCCCCAGTTGCTCGCCATAGGTGGGCAGCAGCAATTCGATGGCGGCGGTATTGAAGCCCAGACCGTGGTTGAGCGATTGCACTTGATGACGTTCGTAAATGCCGCGAATCGCCATCATCGCCATCAGCACATGTACCGGCTTGATCAGGCGCGGGTCGCGGGTGAACAGCGGTTCGATAAAGAAGGGGCGGTCGGCCAGTACCACGAAATCCACCCAGTCGGCCGGAATGTCCACGCGGGTGAGTCCGGACGGGTCTTCGACAATCTCGTTTACCTGGGCAATGACAATGCCGTCACGAAAGGCGGTGGCCTCCACCAGCGCCGGGGTGTCTTCGGTGCTGGGGCCGGTGTAGAGATTGCCGTGGCGGTCGGCCTGATAGGCAGCCACCAGCGCGACATTGGGGGTGAGGTCGACAAACAGCCGGGCATACAACTCGACATAAGTGTGAATGGCGCCGATTTCCAGGCAGCCATCCTGCAATAGCTGGCCGATACGCAGGCTTTGCGGGCCGGAGAAGGAAAAGTCCAGCTTGCGGGCAATGCCGCTTTCGAAAATGTCCAGATGCTCGGGCCGCCCCACGCTGGGAATAATCATGTGCAGGTCATGCAGGCGGGCCGGATTGGCACGGGCCAGGCTGCGTGACAGGAAGTCGGCCTGTTTCTGGTTATTGCCTTCCAGTACCACCCTGTCGCCGGGAGCGATCAGGATTTCCAGTGCGGCGGTCAGCTGGTCGGTGGGTAGTATGCAGCCATTGGCCAGAGGGCTGGCCAGTTCGATGCGGCGGCGCTTTTCGTCACGGCGGCGATGCCAGACCGGTGAGGGCGTTGAGGATGCCAGCATGCTTGCTTCCTGTTGCAGATGAGAATGCCTGCAAGGTAGGCGCTGGCAGGCTGGCCATCAATCAAGCTGATTGCACGATTATTAGCCTGAGGCTAATGGTTTGGCCGCAAGGCCATTGGTCGACATCTGCTGCCCCAGCATGCGGGCTTCGGCCAGCAAGGCCAGAAGATTGGGGTCGCGCTCGCGACATTCCTGCAGCAGCAGGCCGATACGCTGCGTGCTGTGCCACTCTTGGGCCAGCGGGGTGAAGCGGATGCGCCCGGCAAACAAGGAACTGACCCGGCCAGGCAACAGGCTGAGGCCCACCCCGGCCGCCACCAGGTTCATCAGCGAGAAAATGTCATCCACCCGCATCACCACATCCGGCTGGTAGCCCGCGTTGCTGAACAGGCGCTGGAAGTCGCGGCTGGTGGCAAAACCGTCGCTGAGAGCGACGAATTTTTCATGGCGGTAATCAGCCAGATCGGCGGTGGGGCTGACCGGCGCAGGGCTGGTCAGCGAGGAGGCCAGATACAGCTGGTCCTCAAACAGCGGCACCGCCAGCAAGCCAGGCGGGCTGCCTTCATCTGGCAGCGACATCAGCAGGGCGTCCACGCTCTGTGTATGCAGCTTGTCCAGCAACTGGGCGTTGGAACCCAGCTGCAATTCGATGGCCAGTTCCGGGCGGCGCAGCTTCACCCCCATCACCAGCCGTGGAATCAACTCCACCGTCAGTGAATACATGGCACCGATTTTCAGCTGGGCCGCGCCAAACCCGGCTTTTTCCCGCGCTTTGCGAATGCCGCTTTCCAGTGTCCGCTCGGCGTCCTCGGCCGCTTCGGCCAGCGCCAGCGCGGCAGGCAGGGCAATCAGCCTGCGACCCTCGTGGCGGAACAAGGGGCAGCGCATGGCGTCTTCCAGCGAATGCAGGGCACGGTGCACGCTCACCGTGCTCATCTGCATGCGTTCGGCGGTGCGCGGCAGGCTGCCGGTGGCGACAAAAGCAGCCAGGGTTTGCAGTTTGCGCAGGGTGATTTCTTCACTGATCATCGCGTGGCCTTGTCTTGGTAGGCGGGTAATGGCTAGGTGCTGGCGCATCCGGGCGGGCTGATCATGATAAACACAAGACGGCTTGACAGGGGAGCTGGCCGGGGGCAACTGCTGCTTGCAGGTGAAATGTGCAGGTGTTGGCCACTGTGCTGCAATCAGGGAGGAGAAGTCCGACCAGTGCGTGGCAGGCGCCACTGACCGCTGCCTAGGAAAGCACTGCCAACATAAAAATTGCCCACCCGGCAAGGGGTGGGCACAAGTTCCATAGGATGGAGGAGGATTAACGCAGGCAGTATCCCGGCGCAGAAAAATTGCGTCCAGCATGACTTTTGCAGAGTTTGCGTCATATCAATACCGGCATGTCGATTTGTATTCCGGAACGCTCTTGCGACGGATTTGTGCAGTCGATAGCAGATAAATGCATGTCAAATTGAAGATTGATGATTTTTCTTCTGCCCCAGTTGCGGCTAGAGTGCAGGGAAGACAAGGTCTGCGCCAGACCTGCACCCATACGCTTAAATGCCTGCCGCCGGTCAGGCCGCACATGAATCCATTGCTCACACGTTTTCTGCATACCATCCATCCTGCGTACTTCATGGAATTTCCATTATGGAATACCGCTGATGGAGAAGTGGTGGGGGAGTTCCTCAAGGTAAGGCTTGCCAGCCGCTTTGTGTCTGTCAGTGACACTGCCGGTCAGCCGCTTGGCGTGCTGGCCAGCCTGCATGCTGTTGCACCCGGTGGCGAGCCTATCGGTGGCGAGGTGCTCTCCCGCCTGACCGGGGTGAGCGAAACGCCGGTGGTGCTGGACCGCTTCATCCGCTGCCTGCATCTGCTCAATTACCTGCAAGGCCCGCACCAGGGCGAAGGCTTGTTATTGCCTGTTTCCGGGGCCTTGCTGGAGCGGGTGAGCCAGGATCACGGCCGGGTGTTTCGCCAGATCGTCGATCAACTGGCCATGCCGTCGCTGCAAATCGGATTTGTGCTGCCACCTGACTATGCCGCTCGGCCTGAACGTTTGCTGGCACTCAAGGAAAGTTATGCACGTCATGGTTTTGCCACTTATGTGGCCAGTGCCGATGATGACAATATCCTGCACCGGCTGCGCCCAGCCTGAAGCAGGTCAGGGCTGCTTGTGATGGTTCGGACGTGAAGCTGCCCAATCAAGATAGGACATGCATGCAGTTAAACCGTTTGTTGAGCTATTTCAATCAATGGCCTGCCGGGGTTGCCCGGCACAGTCCCACGCTTAATTTTTCCGACCATGGCGCGTTCGCCATGTATGGTGGTTTACGTTTGTACAGTGCATTTCAGCCCATCATGCATGCGCACAGCCTGCAGCCGTTTGCGCACGAGGCCTTGCTGCGGGTAACCGACCGCGACGGCCAGCCCATGGCCATTGACCGCTTTTTTGCCCGCGCCAGTTCTGCCGAGGAGCTGGTATATCTGGACCGCCTGAGCCGGGTGGTGCATGCGCTGAATTTTTCCAGTCAGGCAGATGCCGGTGAATTGCTGTTCCTGAATGTGCATGGGCGGCATTTGCTCAGCATTGCCAGCGGCAAGCACGGCACCACCTTCGAAACCCTGCTGCACTATTGCGGGCTGATGCCGGAGCAGGTGGTGCTGGAAATTGTCGAATCGGAAATAGAAGACCTAGCCTTGCTGGATGCTGCCATTAACAGCTACAAACGCAAGGGCTTTCGTATCGCCATTGATGATTTCGGTGCCGGACATTCCAATTTTGACCGGCTATGGCAATTGACGCCGGACCTGGTCAAGCTCGATCGCAGCCTTTTGACGCAGTCCATGATGAACCCGCGAGCGCGTACGGTATTGCCGGGGCTGATCAGCATGATTGCCGCCCTGGGTGCCCAGGTGGTGTGCGAAGGGGTGGAGACCGAAGCCCAGCACCAGCTGGTGGTGGAGTCCGGTGCGGCGCTGTTGCAGGGTTTCTATTACGCACGTCCGGCAGTGGCCCTGTTTTCATCCCGCGCGGCCTGTCGCGCTGCCTGATGCCGTACAAGGCATTCGTCGGTTTGCTGCAAGCCGGGTATAATCCCGTTCCATTCGCGTCATTTCGACATGACAAGCCAAGGTAACGGGAAGTAAAGATGACTGAAGATCAAATCAAATGTTGCTGGTGTGACGAGGTATCCAGCCGAGCCCAACTGACAGGCCCGGCCGGTAATCTGTGCCCGCACTGTGAAGAGCCGGTACTGCCATCGACGTTTGGTGAACTGGAACTGGGCCAGGATTTTGCCTGCAGCCTGGGTGGTTCCTGGAAGAAGATTTCCGACAGCAAGGCCGAGATGCACGACGCTGCTCCGTCCGACAAGCCTTGCGAGTTCAAGCCGGCAGAAGTGGTTTACCCCTTCTGATCCGGTTTTCACGCTGCTGACGCAGCTGGATGGACATCACACCGCCGCCAGTTTCCTGACGGCGGTTTTTCTTTGCCTGCAGCCCTTGTCAGGCAGCGGGCTCAAGCAGGGTGATACTGGCAATGTCCAGGTGGTGCATTAGTTCACGCACAATCAACAGCTGGCCCATGCCTGCCTGTGTGGCGGGTAGCCCACTGGTCAGCCCGCCTTCCACTGCATTGGCCAGGCGCGCGAACAGGCTTTCTACCTGTTGGCGCTCAAGCCGGTTGCCCGCCGTATCTGGCAAGCCGCACAGGGTGGCCAGTTGCTGCAGTTCCGCATCGCTGCTGTACACCGTGTCCAGTGCCAGGTGCTGTGGCCAGCTGGCACTGATGGCGTCTTCCACCTGCATGATGGCCATCTCCAGCCCGGCAGTCGTGGGCAGCAGGGTGTGACTGTCAACGGGCAGTGCCGACTGCCAGCCTGTCGGCATGCTGTGGGCCGACTGTGCCGCCTGAGTCAGGCTGGTGTGGTGCGCCGTGATATGCAGTTGGTAGCGAGTCATGATGGGCAGCCTTGTTGATCTGTACTTGTCGTTTAGTGATTGATCCCGGCGTTGTGCTGGTTTTTCTGCAGCAGCGCGGCCTGCCAAGTGGCATTGTCGCGGGCAATTTCGGCCTGACGTTCTGCCGGTAGGCGGGCATCTGCCGCACGGATGGCTGCTTGTTCGGCCTGCCAGGCGCTGACATCGGTGTTGCTGGGGTAGCTGCTGTGGTGGGCGGCCAGTGCGGCGTTGCTAAAGCTCAGGGCCAGCAGGGTGAGGGTGAAGTGTTTCATGGTAGGCATCCTTGTCGGTTTGTGCTGTCAGTCAGCGGATGGATGCAGTGTATTGATTACCAATAATGTGAAATAGATGTATTTGTTCAAGATATTGTTTCTTTTTGGTGCTCAATCTGGCAAAAGAAAACCCGCATCGGCCAATGGCGAATGCGGGTGGTAATAGTTGGCTGTTGCCTGTTTACAGGTGCTTAAGCAATTCCAGCGGGTGGTCGATGCTGATGTCTGCACCCCATTGCGCTGGCTGGTCTTGCTCCGAGATATACCCCCAGTTGGCCAGCACGGTTTTCATGCCCACCCCGCGGCCAGCCTGGATATCACGTTCGGCATCGCCCACATACAGGCAGTGCTGCGGTGCAATGCCGATCTGGCTTGCTGCATGCAGCATGGGTGCCGGGTCCGGCTTGGGTACGCCTACGGTATCGCCACTGACGGTGACGGCCGGGCGGCTGGCAAAGGGCAGGGCAGGCACCAGCCGGTCGGTAAAACGCATCGGCTTGTTGGTGATGATGCCCCAGGTCAGGCCCTTGGCAGCAATGCCGTCCAGCATGCTGTTGATGCCATCGAACAGCACGGTTTCGTCAGCGAAGCTGTGCTCGTAGTGATCGAGAAAACGCAGACGATATTCTTCAAAACGCGGATGCTCGCGATCAATGCCAAAGCCCAGGCTCACCAGCCCGCGAGCGCCGTGGCTGGCAATCGGCCGGATGGCGGAATAGGGCTGCGGCGGCAGGCCTTCTTCGGCCAGCAGACGGTTGAGGGCGGCGCCCAGGTCGCGTGCGGTGTCGGCCAGGGTGCCGTCCAGATCGAACAATACGGCTTGAATCATGTAGGGGTGCCTGTGCAAGATACTGCTGCCAGCTGGGTGCGCCGGCAGGCAGGGTTAGCGGATGGTCTTGCCCAGGAACAGCTTGTAGGCCGGGTTGTCGGTTTCTTCCACATAGGGGTAGGCCAGACCATCCAGGAAACGCTGGAACTCGGCATTATCGCTGGATGGCACCTGAATGCCTACCAGTACGCGGCCATAATCGGCACCGTGGTTGCGGTAGTGGAACAGGCTGATGTTCCAGTTGGTCTGCATGCCTTCCAGGAAACGCATCAGCGCACCCGGACGTTCCGGGAATTCAAAGCGCAGCACGCGCTCGTCCTTCAGCTGCGGGGCATGGCCGCCCACCAGGTGGCGGATGTGCAGCTTGGCCAGCTCGTTGTCGGTCAGGTCCAGCCCTTCCAGGCCGTTGGCTTTCAGTTCGGCAATGATGCGCTCCGAATCCTGCTTGCCGCTGATCTGCACCCCGACAAACACATGGGCGGTGCCGGGGTCGGCAAAGCGGTAGTTGAATTCGGTGATGTTGCGGTTGCCGATGACCGAACAGAACTGTTTGAAGCTGCCCGGCTTTTCCGGAATGGTGACGGCGATGATGGCTTCGCGACGCTCGCCCAGCTCGGAGCGTTCCGACACATGGCGCAGGCGGTCGAAATTCATGTTGGCGCCGCAATTGATGGCCACCAGCGTCTGCCCCGTACAGCCCTCGCGCTCGATATAGGCCTTGGCGGCAGCCACGGCCAGCGCACCGGCCGGTTCCACGATGGAGCGGGTGTCTTCGAAAATATCCTTGATGGCGGCGCACATGGCGTCCGAATCCACCAGCATGATTTCGTCCAGCAGCTCGCGGCAGATGCGGAAGGTTTCCTCGCCCACCAGCTTGACGGCCACACCATCGGCAAACAGGCCCACGTCTTTCAATTCAACGCGTTCACCCTTTTCGATGGACTGCTTCATGGCGTCCGAATCCACCGGCTGCACGCCGATGATCTTGATTTCCGGTTTCAGACGCTTGATGAAGCTGGCCACGCCTGCGGCCAGTCCGCCGCCGCCAATCGCCACGAACACGGCATCGATATGGCCGGGGTGCTGGCGCAGGATTTCCATGCCGATGGTGCCCTGACCGGCAATCACGTCCGGGTCGTCAAACGGCGGGATATAAGTTTTGCCGGTTTCAGCCACCAGTTTCATGGCGTGCTGATAGGCATCGCTGAATGATTCGCCATGCAAGACTACCTTGCCGCCACGGCTGGTCACGCCGTCAATCTTCACCTGCGGGGTGGTCACCGGCATCACGATGATGGCTTCACAGCCAATTTTCTTGGCCGACAGCGCCACGCCCTGGGCGTGATTGCCCGCACTGGCGGTAATCACGCCGTTGGCCAGCTGATCCGGCGTCAGCTTGGCCATCTTGTTGTAGGCACCGCGCAGCTTGAACGAGAACACCGGTTGCAGGTCTTCACGCTTCAGCAAAATGGTGTTGCCGGTACGGCGGCTCAGGTTGTTGGCGGTTTCCAGCGGGGTTTCCACTGCGACGTCATAGACGCGGGAGGTGAGGATGCGCTCCAGGTAGTCTTGCTTGTCTTGCATGGTGATGCCGATGTCCTTGTCGTGCTTTTTTATTGAACTGTCAGAGTAGCAGGAACTCCAAGCCGCCGGGAAGCCATGTTGCCATTTTCATGCTGCATTGCCGCAACCGGGTATTTATTGACGGCCAATTGCGCCAAAACCGGGCATTTACGGTCAACGTTGCAGTCTGGACGTGTATAATCATCGGCTATTGTTTGTACCCCTCACCCGTTGTCGATCTCAATGAAAACCACCATCACCCGAATTTTGCTGGCCGCCAGCCTGGCCATGCCTGTTGCTGCCTCCGCGACCACTGCCTTTGTACCGCCTGTACCGGAAATTGCCGGCAAGGCTTTTTATCTGGTCGATTTCAATAGTGGCCAGGTGCTGGCCGCCCAAGACCCGGATGCCCGCGTGGAACCGGCCTCGCTGACCAAGCTGATGACCGCTTACCTCACCTTCAAGGCGGTGAAGGAAAAGCGCCTGGCGCTGGACCAGATGCTGACCGTATCCAACCGTGGCTGGAAAACCGACGGCTCGCGCATGTTCCTCGACCCGAAAGTGCCGGTGAGGGTGGATGACCTGATCAAGGGCATGATCGTGCAATCCGGTAACGACGCCTGCGTGACCCTGGCCGAAGCCATTGCCGGCAGCGAAGACGTGTTCGCCCAGCTGATGACCCAGCAGGCGCAGAAACTGGGCATGAAGAATACCCAGTTCCGCAATGCCACCGGCCTGCCGCATGCCGATCACTACACCACCGTGCATGATCTGGCCATCCTGTCCGCTGCGCTGATTCGCGACTTCCCGGAGTTCTACCCGACTTACTCCATCAAGTCCTTCACCTATAACAACATCACCCAGCCCAACCGTAACCTGCTGCTGTACCGCGACCCCAACGTCGACGGCATGAAAACCGGTTATACCGACACCGCCGGCTACAATATGATTACCTCCAGCCATCGTGATGGCCGTCGGGTGATCTCGGTGGTGGTGGGTACCGCCAGTCCTGAGGCGCGCGCCAACGAAAGTGCCAAACTGCTGAATTACGGCTTGCAGTTTTTCGAAACGCCCAAACTTTACAGTGCATCCAAGCCGGTTTCCGAAGTACTGGTGTACAAGGGCGCGGCCAAATCGGTTCCGGTGGGTTTCTCTCAGGATGTCTTTGCTACCGTGGCCAAGGGCCAGGCTGGCCAGTTGAAGGCAGACCTTTCCACCATGCAGCCGCTGATCGCCCCGATCAAGGCCGGTCAGACAGTAGGCAAGCTGGTGGTGAGTCTGGATGGCAAGCCGCTGCTGGAGCGTCCGGTTGTCGCCTTGCAAACCGTGGAAGAGGGTGGTTTCTTCAGCCGCCTGTGGGACAGCATCAAGCTGATGCTGGGCTGGAAGTAAACCGGCTTTTGATTGACGCCCCGCCAGCCGGGGTCCGGCACTGGCCTGCATCGGGTGATGCGGGCTTTTTGCCTTTGCAGAATCGAGTTGAACATGGCTGAAAACAGCACTGAAAAGCAGGAAATCATTGAATTTCCCTGTCGCTTCCCCCTGAAGGTGATGGGCGAGCGTCATGACGAATTTGTCGTCACCATGACCGAAGTGGTGCGTGTGCACGCGCCGGACCTGGCCGAGCATGATGTCACCCTGCGGGAAAGCTCGGGTGGACGTTTCTATGCCCTGACCATTACCGTGAATGCCACCTCGCGCCAGCAACTGGACAATATCTACCTGTCGCTCACTGGCCACCCCATGGTCAAGATGGTGCTTTAAACCAACGTGGAGCCAAACGCGTGCAGCGTCTGATCAAGCATTTGGGCCTGGTGGACTACGAACCCACCTGGCGGGCCATGCAGGCCTTTACCGATACCCGCACGGCCGAAACGCCGGATGAGCTATGGGTAGTGGAGCACCATCCTGTCTACACCCAGGGCCTGGCGGGCAAGCCGGAACACCTGCTGCGCCTGACTGATATTCCGGTGGTAAAGACCGATCGTGGTGGTCAGGTCACCTATCACGGCCCCGGCCAGCTGGTGGTGTATCTGCTGATTGATTTCAAGCGCATGCATATTGGCGTGCGCGAACTGGTGCGTCGTATCGAGCAGTCGGTCATCGACATGCTGGCCGGGCAGGGCATTACCGCCAATGGCGACGTCAACGCGCCCGGCGTGTATGTGGACGGTGCCAAGATTGCCTCGCTGGGCTTGCGCATCAAGAACGGGGCGGTGTATCACGGCCTGTCACTGAATGTGGACATGGATCTGACACCGTTTGGCTGGATCAACCCCTGTGGCTACGAAGGCCTGAGGGTGACGCAAATGAAGGATTTGGGGGTGGATAAAACCCTGGCGCAAGTGGCCGAGCTGCTGCTGCCCCAGCTGGAAAAACACCTGACCGTGGTGAAGGAGACAGCATGAAGTTGGATAACGAGGCAGGGGTCAAGCATAAAGGCGCCGCCAAAACCGCACGCATTCCCATCAAGATTGTGCCGCTGGATGAAAAGCTGAAAAAGCCGGAATGGATTCGCGCCAAGCTGCCCGCCGGCCAGCGTTTTCATGAGATCAAGCAGATTCTGCGTGACCAGAAGCTGCATACCGTGTGCGAAGAAGCCACCTGCCCGAATATTGGCGAGTGCTTCAGCAAGGGCACGGCCACTTTCATGATTATGGGTGATATCTGCACCCGTCGCTGCCCCTTCTGTGATGTGGGTCACGGCCGTCCGAATCCGCTGGACGAAAACGAGCCCAAGCACCTCGCCGAGAGCGTGGCCGCCATGCGGCTGAAGTATGTGGTGGTGACTTCGGTAGACCGTGACGACCTGCGTGATGGTGGTGCACAGCACTTTGCTGACTGTATCAGCGCCGTGCGTGCCGCATCGCCCGGCACCCAGATCGAAACCCTGGTACCGGACTTCCGTGGCCGTCTGGATATCGCGGTGGACATCCTCACCTCTACGCCGCCGGATGTGATGAACCACAATCTGGAAACCGTGCCGCGCCTGTACAAGCAGGCACGTCCGGGTGCCGATTATGCGCACTCCTTGCAGTTGCTCAAGGACTACAAGGCCAAGAACCCGGAAGTGCGCACCAAGTCCGGCCTGATGGTGGGTCTGGGTGAAACCGACGAGGAAATCCTCGAAGTGATGCGCGACCTGCGTGCCCATAATGTGGACATGCTGACCATTGGCCAGTACCTGCAACCGTCCGATGGTCATCTGCCGGTATTGCGTTACGTACACCCGGACACGTTCAAGATGTTCGAAGAGAAAGCCTATGAAATGGGCTTTGCCCACGCGGCGGTCGGTGCCATGGTGCGCTCCAGCTACCATGCCGACGTGCAAGCCCACGAGGCTGGTGTGTAAGCATTCAAGCAGGCTGTATCTGCTCAGGGGCTGCCTGTGCTGTCGACTTTTGGTCGGTGGCGCAGGCAGCCTTTTTCATGGCTTGCTGTCCGCTCTGTGCGGTTCAGATCGGCATGCAGGGGAGTGACATCACGCGCGGCGTATGGTCGCAGCTGTCAAGAAAACGCAGCAGGTCGCCCGTGTTGATGGCCAGGGTACTGGTATTGACCAGTGGATGGCAAAGGATTGTGTCCTGCTGCGCTACGGTCTTATCAATAATGACATCAACCAGCCCGGCGCTATCGTTGATGACCGCCAGCAGGCTGACCGCGCCCGGTGTCAGGCCCAGTGTGGCCAGCAGCCGCTCGGCCGAGGCAAAGCCAAGGCTCTTGATGGCCAATATTTCGCCCAGGGCTTTGAGATCCAGCCTTGCGCTGGCAGGCAGGCACAGCAGCAGGTAGCGTCCGGTTTTTCCTGCTTTGAGGAATAGGTTCTTGCTGGCCAGGCTGTCCGGTATCGGAGCCAGCATGCTGGCTTCTGCGCAAGTATACACGGCAGGGTGATCAAAGCGTTGGTAGCGAATGCCTTCTGTTTCCAGCAGCTGGTACGGGGCCTGAGGGTCTTTCATGTTTTTCGTATCGAAATGACAGTTGTGTTAATGGTATCTTGCCAGTCTGTCCGCTTGAAGAGGTGTGCGCCCCAGGATGAAACGTGCAGTCACAACCATAATGCAGTGCATCAGCCGTGTCTGGCCATGCCTGATGTTCGTGCTGCCGGCGTATGGCGCTGTGGTGGCCTGCGGCGGTGATAACCAATGGCCGCCTTCATCTTACCAGCTGGCGTCAACTGCGGAAGTGCAGGGTTTTTCGCCGGACGTGTTGCGCGCCATCCTGGGGCCGGAGGGTGGCCTGCAAGTGCGGTTGATGCCATTTGCCCGCTGCCTGGCCCTGGCCGAGCAGGGTAGTCAGGTGCAGATCGTGATGGCGGCCAGCCGTACCCCCAATCGGGAGCGGCAGTTTTTGTTCAGCAAGCCTTATTTGCAGCTGCATCCGGTCAGTGTGACCATGCAGCCCATGCTGGCTGGTAGCGACCGCCTGCCTTGGTGTGGCTTGAACGGTTTCAATTACCAGGCATTCGGCTTGCGGGCGGAGGAGGTGGACCGCGGCTCGGCCAATTATCCGGACTTGCTGCGCAAGTTGCGCGCCGGGCACTGTCGTGGTTTTGTTGAATATCGTGAGGTGTGGCAGGGACTGTTGCGCCTGGGTGTGCTATCCGCAGCTCAACTGCCACCGCTGGTGCTCAGTCCCTTGGCTGGCCGACCGGCGGTAGACGCGTCGTTCATGATTTCGCGCCGCATGCCAGGTGCCGAATTGCTGCGGCAGCAGCTGGACAAGGGGTTGCAGGCAATGGCTGCGCGGGGTGAGTTGGCCGCACTGCTCAAGCGGCAGCTGCCCTGAGCGTCAGGGCTGGCGGCCTGCTTTCAGTTGCTGGTAGTCGGCCAGCACGCCATCAATCAGCGGCAATATTTGCTGCCAGCCTGCACTGTCCGGCAGCCCGTCGAACTGCAGGCTGGCATCCAGCTGCTGCAGGCAACGCCGGGCGGCAGTGCACACTTCCACTGCGGCATTGAAATCGGCCGGTCCCAGCACCTTGCCATTGCGGACCTTGCGGTAGTAAATGCCGGCCATGATGGCGTATTTCTCCGCCAGTTCGCCTTCAGCAAAACGGTTGGCCCGTTGCATGGCAAACAGCTGGTCCATGATGCGGCGGCAGGCTTCTTCAGTACGCTGGAAGCGCTTTTGCTCGGCCAGACGTGTGCCTTGGTTTGCGTTGGGTTTGCCTGCTTTGCCGTTCTTGTTGGCCATGGCTGTGTCTCCCGCTGGATGGTGCCGCCGCAGACGGCATGCAAAAGGCCCGAACGCAATGTCGGGCCTTTTGGGAATGCTGGTGGAGGGAGAAGGATTCGAACCTTCGAAGGCTGAGCCGCCGGATTTACAGTCCGGACCCGTTGACCGCTGGGGTAACCCCTCCAAAAGAGATCGGCATGATAGCGAGGCTGTTTTGCAGCGTCAAGCCCCCGATAAAAATTTTTGACCGTCTGATTGATTGCCAATATGCGGCTTGTGACGGGTGATTATCGTGCCTGAAGCAGCATCAGAATGGCGGTAGCGATCAGCATCAGGGCAAAGATTATCCTCAGGCGTCTTTCCGGCAGACGGTGCGCCCAGGCTACCCCCCAGGAAACGGTACTGATGCCGCCAATGGCCATGGGCAAGCCAAGCCACCAGTTGATATGGCCGGCATGGCCATAGCTCCACAGTGCCACCAGCGCGCCAGGCACCACCAGTGCCAGTGCCAGTCCTTGGGCAACTGCCTGTTTCTTGCCAAAGCCCTTGACCAGGATAGGCGCGGCCACAATCCCGGCCCCCACGCTGAACAGACCAGCAAACAGGCCGCCAATCACCCCGACCAGTGGTAGCAACTGTTCCGGCCAGGGGGTGCGTGTCGCTGTGCGACGCAAATACTGATCAAAGGCAAAATAGGCAGCCAGCAACAACAGGAAGACGGCAAAGCATTGCCGCAGCAGGCTGGCATTCATGCCGACAGCCAGCTGGGCGGCAGGGTAGGTGCTGATGATGGAGGCCAGCCCGATCAGCGCTGCCGTGCGCAGCGGGAAGGGGTTGCGTTGGCGATAGCGCCAGAAGCCGATCAGCACATTGGGTGTCATCATCACCAATGCCGTGCCCTGGGCCAGCGCCTGGTTCATGCCATACAGCATGACCAGTACCGGGATGGCCAATATCCCGCCACCGATGCCCAGCAGGCCACCCAGTGCGCCCAGGCCTGCGCCCAGTAGCAGCGCTTCCATGATTTGCCATGGCATGGGCTTCTCCTTGGTGAGGTTTAGTGAAAGATACCAAGTCTACTCTTTGTTCTGGTGTATATAATTGCCAGGCAAATAAACCATTATTAATTTGAGCGTAATAATGAATGCAGTTTCTGATCTGGAATTCTTTCTGCGGCTACACCAATGCGGCAGCATGGTGGCCACTGCGCGCCAGCTTGGGGTGACGCCGCCTGTGATCAGCCGACGCTTGCAGGCGCTGGAGGCGCGACTTGGCATTGCCTTGCTGCAGCGGACGACCCGTTCATTGCAGCTGACCGAAGCAGGGCAGTTGTACCTGGATGAGGCACGTCGCCTGTTGGGTGAGATTGTGGAGCTGGAAGCGCGGGTGCGCGGTGATCCCAATCAGCCGCACGGATTGTTGCGGGTAAATGCCAGCTTTGGTTTCGGTCGACGTTATATCGCGCCCATTCTGGCTGCCTTTGCCAGCCACCACCCACGGTTGGAAGTGGAGTTGCAGTTAAGTGATCGCCCGCCATCCCGCCAGGAAGGGTTTGATGTGGCCATTCGCTTTGGCCGGCCGCCGGATGGGCGCTTGCACGCCAGCTTGCTACTACGTAACCGTCGGGTGCTGTGCGCTGCACCCGCTTATCTGGCAACACGACTGGCACCCGCGCAGCCGCGCGACCTGCAACAGCATGATTGCATTGTGATTCGGGAGAATCATGATATCCACGGCCAGTGGGTGTTGCAGCGTGGCGAGCGTGAGGAAAGCATCAAGGTGCGCGGCCCCTTGTCGTGCAATGACGGCGAAACCGCAGTGCAATGGGCTTTGCAGGGCCTTGGTGTGATTTTGCGTTCCGAATGGGATGTGCGCTCCTTGTTGCAGTCGGGGCAGTTATTACAGCTATTGCCGGAGTGGCAGTCGGTTCCTGCGGATATCTATGCGCTGTATCCGCCAGCCTTGCAGCGGCAGGCCAAATTGCGCTTGTGGCTGGAATTCCTGCGTCAGCACTTGCAGCAGGTATCCAGTCCCGATGATTTGCCATGAAGGTGCTGGCAGATTCATCCCCTCTGCCGGGGTTTGCTTTATCTGTCAGCTGCTTTGTTGGCCGGATGATCATTTGCCGGACAGGCGCATTCAATGGTCATGACAGGGTTTTTTATGCTGGTGCGAAAATAAATTGGCTTATTTTGCAGATAGTGTTTGACCGATAGCGGTGAGGTGCGTATAACGGTGCTGCAAGATTTCAAGCGTTGTGCCTATTTCGTTACAGTGGTGTCCCTCCTTCCAGAGTGCCTAATTGTTCAAATATCTATCCCTTGAAGTTCTTGTTGTTTGGGCATGTGCTCAATTTTTAATGTTTTTTATGTCAGGGATATATCATGGAAACCGGCACCGTTAAATTTTTCAATGACGCCAAAGGCTTTGGCTTTATCACTCCGGATGCAGGCGGCGACGACCTGTTCGTACATTTCTCCGAAATCAAGGTAGACGGCTTCAAGTCGCTGCAAGACGGTCAGAAAGTAAGCTACGTTAAAGCTGCTGGTCAAAAAGGCCCGGCTGCTACCAACGTACAGCCGCAGTAATTCACGGGCTTTGCCTGTGAGATAGCTGAAGCCCGGTGCTTTGGCTGCTGAAAAACCCACCCGACTTACTGTCCGGTGGGTTTTTTCATATGCAGCGTATTTTCCATTGTCATGAATGTCGCCTGTCGCAGGCCATGGCTGTTAAGCTGGGAAATCAATCCAAGAGGGACAGTGCATGCAGCCGATTCATCTACCTGATAACAGCCTGTTACTGCTGGTCGATCTGCAATGTGCGGTGGATGACCCCAGTTGGGGCACACGCAACAACCCGCAGGCTGAAAGTGTTGCCGGGAAACTGTTGTCGGTATGGCGGCAGCAGCAGCGGCCCTTGTGTCATGTGCGGCACGACTCGCAAGAGGCTGGCTCTACCTATCGCCCAGGTCAGGCCGGTCATGCCTTCAAGCCCGAAGTCATTCCGCTGCCGGGGGAGTGGGTGCTGGCCAAGCAAACCAATTCGGCCTTTATCTGTACCGACTTGCACGCACGCTTGCAGCAAATGGCTTGCGATACCCTGATCGTCGCCGGGGTGGCCACCAGCAACTCGGTGGAGGCCACGGTACGCATGGCAGGTAATCTTGGCTACCGGGTGTATCTGGTTGAAGATGCCTGCTTCACCTTTGGTCGCAGCGACTGGGCAGGTAACTGGCGCAGTGCCGATGAGGTGCACGCCATGTCGCTGGCCAATCTGCACGGTGAATACTGCCAGGTCTGCCATTCCACTGCGCTACTGGCGGCACTGACTGCTGATTAGCGCGGCGCGGGGTCGGCAGCGGTCAATGGTTCTCCTTCCTGCCACAAGCGTTGCCACTGCGCTTCGTAACGTGCGGCCAGTGCCGGTGCATTCCAGATGATCAACACATTCTCTGCATTCTTGCTGGCGGCGGCTGCGGTGTAATTGAAACTGCCGGTCTGTACATGCTGCTGGTCGATGATCATGAATTTGTCATGGAGTATGGCGTATTTGCCATTTAGCCGTACCGGCAGTTGCTGATTAGCCAGAAAGCGGCTGGCGCTGTACTGGCGCTGGCTTTCCTGCATGTCGGCCACCACGGCTACTTCCACGCCGCGTTGGCGTGCCTCCAGCAAGGCGGTGGCCACGGGTTTGCTGGTAAAGACATAGGCGGCCAGATGGATGGAGCGCCTGGCCTGGCTTATGCCCTTGAGCACCAGTTGCAGGGCGGATGGGTCCGGGGCGAATGCAACTTCGGTCGCCATGCTGGCTGTCTGGGTGGTATCGGCGGCTGTGTTGAAGCTCAGAATGAGCAAGCCAAGGCAAATCACGCGGCGAGCGGGCTTCATGGGGTGGTTTCCGGTTTACTTGGTGCGGACTGGCAGCCGGCTCGTGTTCAGAGCCTGGTAGCCGTTGCTGATTTGTCATTAATCATTAATTCTTCATTGTGCTGCCTGTTTTTTAAATTGTTTACTATTCTTTATGCATGTTTAGTGCGTTGGATAACAAGTCAAAGCATGAAGGGAAACAGATGAAAACAACAAAACTGGCGGCACTGACGACTGCAGGCCTCATCCTTGGCTGGGTACTGGTGCTGCCCGGTATTGTGGGTGTGCGCACGGAAGACAAGATCCGGAATGATATAGACAGCTTGCAGCAAAACAAACTGATGCCATGGACAGTCAAGGTGGATCATTACGACCGTGGCTGGTTTGGCTCCAGTGCCCGCGTGAGCTACAGCCTGCCCCTGGCTGGCCAGGTTCTGCGGTTTGCCGTGGATTACAAGGTAAACCAATTCGCCATCCCGCTGCAGCGCTGGGAGCGTACCGACTACACCATCACCCCGCTGGATGCCAGCGGCAATGGCAGTGGCAATCCTCTGCCCATCGAGGCGTGGAGCATCAAAACTTTCTGGGGTCGCACGGACACCACGCTCAAGGCGGATGAGCTGCATTGGGCCAGCCCGGATGGCAATGCACTGGATGTGCGCAAGCTGCTGGCCACCATCCAGACCGAAGATGGCAAGCCCATGCAGTACAAGCTGAACATGGCTGGCGCCACCCTGCGCGCGGCATTGCCCGCTGGTGCGGGTGGTGTGCTGCAACTGGTGCTGGGTAATTTGCAGGCGGGTGGGCATCAGGCGGCCATGGCATCGGTCAAGGACAACTGGCAGATGGATGCGCAGCAAAAGCTGGAGTCCATGGAGCTGCTGGTCGACAACAATTCGGTATTGCGGCTGAATGGCTTGTCACTGGATGCCGCCATGCAGGACAAGGGCAGCCTGGTAGACATGCTCTACCACAGCCGGGCGGAAAAAGGGCAGTTGGGGCCGATCAACCATGCCTTTGCCATCAAGGATGCCCGGATGGACTTCTCTTATGCCAACATCAACAAACAGGGCTATGCCGACTGGCAGAGCAAGGCCAATCAGCTGTATGCCAATCCGGGCAATGCAGATGCGCTAGCCATGCAGCAGGCCAGCGCACAGGCGCTGCTGGACAGTGCCAGCAGCCTGCTGGCTAGTTCGCCTGCCTTCCGGATTGACCAGTTTGGTTTCCAGACCGACAAGGGCGGACTGCATGGCAGTCTGGAGCTGCGCTTTGACGGCAATGGCATGCCGACAGGTGTGCAGACCGTGCAAAGCATTCTGCCACTGCTGCGCGACCGTCTGAGCGGCAGGGCTGCCATGCAGCTGGATCGCGGACTGCTCAATGACATGACTGCGCAAGCCGCCGGTGGTGCCGACACCGCCCAGGCCGCACAAATGATGGAAACCGGCATCACTAGCGCAGTGCAACAGGGGTGGCTGAGTGATAACGGCCAGCGCTTGAGTGCCGATTTCAGCTTCAACCGGGATGGCGCCGTGCTCAATGGACACCCGCTGCCATCCATGGCCGGGTTGTTGGGTGCAAGTCCAGCCGCGCCGGTTCCGCAGCCAGCAGCCCCGCTAGCAGCCCCGGCCGAGGAAAATGCGCCCGAGCCAGCTCCGGCCAATTGACCAGTCAGGACAAGAGCCGCGCGTGATGTGGCGGCTCTTGCTAGAATGCGCTGTTTTCCAGCACGAGCGATGGCATGCGCATTCTTCACACTTCGGACTGGCATCTGGGCCAGCATTTCATGGGGCGTAGCCGTCAGGCCGAACATCAGGCGCTGATTGACTGGCTGTTGCAGCAAGTGCAGGCGCAGGCTGTAGACGCGGTACTGCTGGCCGGTGATATTTTCGACACCGGCGCACCGCCCAGTTATGCGCGCGAACTCTACAACCAGCTGGTGGTGCGCTTGCATGATGCCCGGTGCCAGCTGATCTTGCTGGGCGGCAATCACGACTCGGTGGCTACCCTGGAAGAAAGCCGCCCCTTGCTGGCTTATCTGGGCTGTACCGTTATTCCGGCCGTGCAGGAGGACCTGTCACGCCAGCTGATCACCCTGCACGATGCTGCTGGCCATCCTGCTGCGCTGCTGTGCGCCGTGCCCTTCATTCGTGCCCGTGATGTATTGCAAAGCCAGGCCGGCCAGAGTGCCGAGGAAAAACAGCTAGGCCTGCAGCAAGCCATTGCCGCGCATTATCAGGCCCTGTATCAGTTGGCCCGTGAGCACTGTGAAGCCCTGAATCTGCAACTGCCCATTCTTGCGAGCGGTCACCTCACCACCGTGGGGGCCAGCAGTAGCGAGTCGGTGCGCGACATCTATGTTGGCGCGCTGGATGCCTTCCCCACCAATGCCTTCCCGCCGTTCGACTATATCGCGCTGGGCCATATACACCGCCCGCAACGGGTGGGTGGTCATGCACATATCCGTTACAGCGGCTCGCCCTTGCCATTGAGTTTTGATGAGCTGGGTCAGGCCAAGCAAATGCTGCTGATAGAAACCGCTGCCCCGGCAGGGCTTGCTATCACCGAGCTGCCGGTGCCATGTTTCCAGCCGCTGGCCAGCCTGCGTGGCACGCTGGCGCAGTTGCAGCAGGCCATACCGCAAGCCTTGGCCGGGCTGACTGCCGGTCAGCATTTATGGCTGGAAATCACGGTAGAAGGGGACGATTACCTGTCCGACCTGCAAGGCCGTATCCAGGCCATGCTGGACGGACAGCCTGCCGAGCTGCTGCGCCTGCGCCGAGCCCGCAGCCAGCAGACCGTCAACTTGCAATCCGAACGCAGCACGCTGGACGAACTGAGCCCGCAGGAAGTGTTTGAACGCCGCTTGCAGCTGGAAGCGCTGGAAGCGCCACTGGCCGAGGCATTGCGCCAGCGCTATCGGCAAGTGTTGCAACAGGTGCAGGAGGAGCAGGCATGAAAATCCGTACCCTGCGGCTGAAAAACCTCAACTCGCTGCAAGGTGAGTGGAAAATCGACTTTACCCGGCCACCATTCCGCGACAACGGCCTGTTTGCCATCACCGGCCCCACTGGTGCGGGCAAATCTACCTTGCTGGATGCCATCTGCCTGGCGCTTTACCACGAAACCCCAAGGCTGAAGACCATCTCGGCCAACAGCAATGACATCATGACCCGCCATACCGCCGATTGTCTGGCCGAGGTGGAGTTCGAGGTCAAGGGCAAGGCCTACCGTGCGTTCTGGAGCCAGCGCCGCGCTCGCGACAAGGCCGATGGTGCGTTGCAGGCAGCACGGGTGGAACTGGCCGAGGCCGATGGCACCATCATCACTACCCACAGCAACGAAAAGCTCAAACGGATTGCCGCCATTACCGGGCTGGATTTCGCCCGCTTTACCAAATCCATGTTGCTGGCACAGGGTGGTTTTGCTGCTTTTCTCAATGCCAGCCCGAATGAGCGGGCCGAATTGCTGGAAGAACTGACCGGCACCGAACTGTACGGCGAGCTGTCGCGCCGCGTGTTCGAACAGGCAAGGGACAGCCGCCAGGCCCTGCAACAATTGCAGACTCAGGCCGGTGCGGTCGATCTGCTGGATGATGCCGAGCGCAACACCATGCAGCAACAACTGACAGACGCACAGCAACAACAGCAGCAACTGGCTGTACAGCAACAAAGCCTGGTACAGGCACTGGACTGGCGTCGTCAACTAGCCCAACTGGCGCAACAGCAAGTCAGTGCCAGTCAGCAGCTGGATAGCGCCCGCCAGGCGCAGCAGGCAGCAGCCGGACAGCGTCAACAATTGGCAGATGGCGAAGCCGCCCAGCAGATTCAGCCGCTTTACCAGCAGTGGCAGAACCGTCAGCAGCGCCTTGTACAAATCCAAGCCAGCCTGCACGCCCAGGAAGCGGCTTTGCAGCAGGATGAGCGGCAATGGCAGCAAGTGAACTGGGAAGGTTTGTGTCATGCCAGCGCACTGGTAGACAACCTGCAGCAAAAGCTGCAACAAGGCCGCTTGCGCTGGCAGCAATGGCAGGCCCAGCAACAGTCGGCACCTCAGATGGCCAGCCTGGGCAACCAGCTACCCTTGTGGCGCAGCCAGTTTGCCCATCTTGGCCAGTTGCAACAGCGCGTGGCACTGGCCGGACATGACTATAGCCAGCTGCAAGAGGCCCTGAGCGGCCAGCGGCAGAAAATTGACCTGCAGCAACAACATTGCGAACAAGCCAAAGCCAGTGCGCAGGCTGCCATGCAGGCCGAGGCGGCGGCAGCGGCAGAGCGGGCGGCAGACCTGCCGGCACTGCGCCAGCACTGGCAACAGGCCGGGCAGGCCCTGCAAGACTGGCAGCAGGCAGAGCAACTGGCAGTTCAATTGCAACAGGGTGCACAGGAAATCGCCACGCTGGCACAGGACATGGCTGGCAAACAGGCGCTGCTGCCGGAGTACGAGCAGACCCTGCAGGCATTGCGCGCGCAATACCGTCAGTTACAGGAGCAACTGGGCGATCGCCAGCGCCTGCTGGAAATGGAATTGCGCATTCAGGGGCTGGAAGCCCAGCGCGCCCAGCTGCAGCCCGGCCAGCCTTGCCCCCTGTGCGGTTCGGAACAGCACCCGCTGGTGGAGCGTTACCATGCGGCAGATGCTTCGGCAGCCAGGCAGGGCGTGACGGAAATCCAGACCCGGCTGGAAGCAGTGCAGGCGGAAGGGCATCAGGCCAATTTGCGACTGAGTACCGCCCAGCAGCAACTGGCTGGCTTGCAGCAGCAATGGCAGGCACAGCAAGAACGGCAGCAGCAGGCAGTGCAGCACTGGCAGACACTGGCCGCGCCGCTGGCCTTGCTGGCAACTGACTGGCAACAGCCAGTCCGTCTGCACGCCGGTGTGGCACAGGCGATGCAGCAGCTGCAACAGGCCGAGCAAGCCATGCAACAAGCCGAGGCCGCCGCCTTGCGCTGGCAACTGGCGGTACAAGATAGCCAGCAGTGCCAGCAGCAATACCAGGCGGCCCAGGCCGAACTGACATTGCAGCAACAGACGTCGCACAGCTTGCAGCAGCAATGCAAACAGGCCGAATCTGCGCTGGCAGAACTGCAGCGCCAGCACCTTGCCTTGCAGCAGCAGTTGCAACTAGCCCTGGCCGATGCTGGCCATGCCATGCCAGAGCATGTCGATGCCTGGCTGGAAGCGCTTCAGCAGCAATGGCAGCACTGGCAACAGCAGCAGAGCGACATGCAGCAGCTGGAGCAGCAACTGGCCCGGCTGGAAGAGCAGCACAATCAGGCCCAGACCCAACAGCAATACTGGCAACAGTGGTGGCAGCAACTGGAACTGCCTGCCATGAGCGCGCCAGCGCAGCAGGCCGACCTGGCGGCAGCACTGGAACACTGCCTGCAACAACGCACGGCATTGGCCGCCACTCTGGCGCAACGTCAGGGGCAGTGCCGGCAATTGCAGCAGGATCTGACCGAACAACAGCTGCAACTGCAACAGGATGCCAGCCAGTGGCAGCAGGCCTTGCAGCACAGCCGCTTTGGCAGCGAGGCAGACTTTATCAATGCCTGCCTGTCCGCCGAACAACGCACCGCCTTGCTAACCCTGCAACAGCAGCAGGACAAGGCGGTGCAACAAGCCGAAGCCTTGCTGCAAGCGGCGCAGGCTCAATGGCAGGCATTGGCGGCCACCCCTCTCACCTCGTTGACGGGGGAAGAACTGGAAGCACAGCTGACAGTGCTGGATGCCGAGCGACAGCAACTGAGTGGTCAAGCTGGTGCGCTGCAAGCCTTGCTTGACGGCGATAGCGCGCGCCGGGCCGGTTTGCAGGGCCTGCTGGCGCAAATCAGTCAACAACAACAGGACTGCGAGCTGTGGCAACGGCTGGATGGCCTGATCGGCTCGGCCAAGGGCGACAAGTTCCGCCGCTTTGCCCAGGGCCTGACGCTGGATCATCTGGTGTATCTGGCTAATCGCCAGCTGGCGCGCCTGCATGGGCGCTATCAGCTGCGCCGCAAGGCTGAGGGCGAACTGGAGCTGGAAATCGTCGACAGCTGGCAGGCCGATGTCAGCCGCGACACGCGTACCCTGTCCGGCGGCGAGAGTTTTCTGGTGAGTCTGGCATTGGCGCTGGCATTGTCCGACCTGGTCAGCCACAAAACCTCCATCGACTCGCTGTTTCTGGATGAGGGCTTTGGCACGCTGGATGCCGAAACGCTGGAAATCGCGCTGGATGCGCTGGATAGCCTGAACGCCAGCGGCAAGATGATAGGCGTGATCAGCCACGTGGAAGGCATGAAGGAAAGGATTGCGGTGCAAATCCGCGTGGCACGTGCCGGTGGTGTCGGCCTGTCGGCGCTGTCGGTCAGTGGTGGTTGAGCCTCAGTCCGCGCTGGTGATACGGTCCAGCCAGGCGAGAATGCCGGGGATGGAAGCGCCTGGCGCTTCCAGATGACTGCCTGACGGAACCAGCAGCTGGCTGGCCGGGTTGGCGGGCAGGGCATTGAACATGCTTTGCCGCACACGCTGCAAGGCCGGGTAGTCGCCGTCTGGCGAGATATACAGCACCGGTACGCCGGCCTGCACTTGCTGCACGGCCTTGCTCTGGTTCATGGCACCGTCCGGGTCGAACCAGTCCAGATAAATGCGCGGTGTGGTGATGACCGGGTACAGCCCCTTGCTGCCCTCAAAGTCGGCCAGCCGGGTTTTTTCCTCACCATGGCCTGCTGCCAGCAGCGTGCGGGCACTGGCTACCGTGTCATCCAGCCGGTCGTGCAGCAAGCCCGCACCCACATTGCTGCCCGGCGCAATGGCAATCACGCCATCCACGTGCAGCCGCCCGGCCAGATACAGCGCAAACAGACCACCCTGACTATGACCAGCCACCACCAGCTTGCGCGCACCCTGTTGGCGCAGAGTCTCAAGTGCAGCATTCACCTGCGCCACCGCGCTGGCGACATCGGCATCGTATTCGCGTCGGCCGGACCATGGCATTTCCAGATTGGCCACCAGCACGCCTTGTTGCCGCAGCGCATTGGCCAGCCCGGTGACATGCTTTTCCGGGCTGCCGCCCTTGCCGTGCATCAGCACCACACCCACAAGCGGGCCTGAACCGGCTGCCAGCGCAGAGGCGTTCAGCAGTAGCAGGGGCAAGAGCAGCAGGCGTAGCAGTCGCAACATGGCAGGGACTTTCGATGATGACGATGGCTTTGTTATAGCAAGGTCTGATAGCCGTTGACGATGACACCCAAGGCCAGATAGGCAAACAGCGCTGCCGATGCGGCATTGCAGTACAGCAGCAAGCGGTGGCCGACCAGCTTCTGGCCGTGACTGGCCAGCCAGGCCAGGAAAGACGACCACACCACGCCACCCAGGAAAAAGCCGCTGAGGAACACACTGGCCGACAGCGAGCTACCGTCGGTGGACTGGGCGATGATGCTGCCGCCAACCGCAGCAAACCACAGCAAGGAGGAGGGGGAAGCCAGCGCCATCAACAGGCCGCGCCAGAACTCGGCCTGACTACTGCGCGGCGTGCCGTCTTCCGCCTGTCCTGCGGCATGACTGCTGGGCTGATGGAATTCCCGCCAGGCGGCGCGCGTCATTTTCCAGGCCAGCCACAGCAATACCGCACCACCACCCAGCCACATCACCCAGCGCACCGGGGTGAAGCTGAACAGCAGCGACATGCCCAGCAAGGACAGCAGCGCATACAACAAGTCACCAAAACAGGAGCCCAGCCCCATCAGCAAGGCCGGGCGCAGTCCCTTGCGCAGGCCGGTGTTGATCAGTGCGGCATTGACGATGCCAATGTCCAGGCACAGCGAGATAGAGAGCAAAAAACCCTTGGTGGCAATGGCCAGCATGACGACAAATCCGTACGAAATAAAAAACAGCCCCGATGATACGGGGCCGTCCGGCTGGCGTCTTGTCAAAAATTGATCTGGCGGTAGCGGCCGGGTGACATGCCGCAAAAGCGGCTGAAAGCCTTGCTGAAATGGGCCTGATCGGCAAAGCCGGTGGCCAGTGCCACTTCGATGATGGGCTGTCCGGTGCGCAGCAGGCGCCGTGCCAGTGCCATGCGCTGCTGCATCTGCCAGGCCAGCGGTGGCAGGCCGGTGGCCTGCTGGAAGCGGCGTACCAGGTGGGCGGCTGTCACGCCTGCCTCATCGGCCAATTGTTGCAGGTGCGTGGCAACGGACAAGTCATCCAGCAATCGCTGGCGCAAATGCTGTACCAGCTGGCTGCTGCCGCTGTCGGGCCTGGGGCGTGTGGCGGCGCGCATATCCAGCAGGCCTTGTAGCAACTGCACGACGGCCTCTTCGCGCAGACTGCTATCCAGTCTGGCAATGTGCTTGATTTGGTCGGCAAAGACGGGCTGTTGCAGATGGCTGGGTAAATCAGGCTGCGGGCAGTCAAACAGCTGGCCGAAGGCTGCCGGGTCGACATACAGCGACAGGCAGTCCCAGCCTGCATCGCTCAGGCTGTGGCTGGATTGCACCGCCTGCGGCGGGTAAATGGTGAGCATGTCGGGGCTGACGACAAAGCTTTCGCCTTCCAGCCACACTTGCTCCTGCCCTCCGAGGTTGGCGCTGATGACGTATTCGTCATGGGTGTGGCGGGGAAAGCCGCTGGCACTGGCCGTGATGCGGGCCAGCTCCAGCAGCGGGGTGCGCAGCAGAATCATGCAGCGACTATAGCGATGTCATGCGTCGGCTGCCAGTTGCTTGTGCTGGCGCGTTTCAGTCCTGCAAGGCTTTGGCCAGCCGGGCCACTTCAGCCACATTGGCATTCAGCGCCTTGCTGATGGCCTGGCCATAGCCGCTGTCAGCCTTGTAGAAATAGGACAGCATGGTGTAACGGGTGGTCTCGTTACGCACCTGACCCAGGTCGGCGGCCAGATTGGCAATCAACCGGGCCTGGTCCTGCTTGCTCAGGCTGCGATAGAACTCACCGGCCTGGCGGAAGTTCTGCGTTTTGCCAATACCCGCCTGCTGGGTGCTGCCGCCCAGCGGCAACTGGCTGCTGCGTGCTGCCGGGTCCTGTTGCAGCGGGCTGAAACGGCTGGGCTCATAATTGACATTGCCGCTACGCTGGCCGTCATTCATGGCACCGTCCTGATTGTTGTTTTCCACCTTCACTTGCGGACGGTTGACCGGTAGTTGCAGGCCATTGGTCCCCACCCGGTGCAGCTGGCTGTCGGCATAGGCAAAAATGCGGCCTTGCAGCAGGCGGTCTTCCGACGGCTCAATGCCTGGCACCAGATTGGACGGGGCAAAGGCACTTTGCTCGGTTTCCTGGAACACATTTTGCGGCAGGCGGTTCAGCGTCATGGTGCCGATTTTCTGTTCCGGAATGCCCGGCCAGATTTTGGTGGCATCCAGCGGGTTGAAATCCAGCTTTGCCATGTCCTCCGGCTGCATGACCTGGATGTACAAATCCCACTGCGGGTATTGCTTGTGCTTGATGGCGTCCATCAGGCTGCGGCTGGCATGGTTGAAGTCATGCGCCTGGATGGCGGCGGCTTCCTGCATGGTGAGGTTGTGCTGCCCCTGACGGCTGGCCCAGTGGAATTTCACGTATACGTACTTGCCTGCGGCATTCACCAGCTTCCAGGCGTGCACGCTATTGCCATCCATGAACTGGTAGCCCTTGGGGATGCCGTAGTCCGAGTACAGCCGGGTCAGCATGTGGGTGGCTTCCGGCTGGTGCGAGAAGAAGTCGAAAAAGCGGTTCGGGTCTTGCAGATTGGTGTCCGGTGCGGGTTTCAGAGAGTGCACCATGTCGGGAAACTTCATCGCATCACGGATAAAGAACACCGGCAGGTTATTGCCTACCAGGTCCCAATTGCCCTCGCTGGTATAGAACTTGGTGGCAAAACCACGCGGGTCGCGCAGGGTTTCCGGCGAGTGCAGGCCGTGAATCACGGTGGAGAAGCGGACAAATACCGGGGTCTGGCTTCCCTTGGCAAACACCTTGGCACGTGACAGGGCGCTGATATCGGCGCTGGCTTCAAACACCCCATAAGCCGCTGCACCGCGCGCATGCACCACGCGCTCCGGAATACGTTCACGGTCGAAGCGTTGCAGCTTCTGCACCAATTGCACGTCCTGCAGCAATACCGGGCCGCTGGGGCCGGCGGTTTGCGAATTCTGGTTGTCGCCGACGGGTGCGCCATTGTCGCGGGTCAGTACCGCGGCGCTGGCTGGCAGGCTGAGCAGCAGGCCCAGGCTGATGGCCAGCAGTGGCTTGTGTCTTGTTATGGTTTTCATCACGAAAATCCTGAGGGTTGAAGGGGTCCTCAGTCTAGTGATGGGGCGGGCTGGCTTGAATTTTGAAAATGCTATCAGCCAAATGGCTGCAGGCTATTATGCCAATCAAGGTGGCTGGCTTTGAATTAATTAATTAAAAACAATAACTTGAATGTAGTTTGAATGTTGTTTTTGGCGTGGTTATCTGTTTGGTCTGGCTGGCAAGAGATGGGAGCAATCCTAAGGGATTGGGTCGTTCAGGATGGCCTGAGGGCCATCCTGACTCAGGTGGTTTCTTCGGCATAACGAAGCTGGATGGCATCGACTTCCGGCACGATGCGCAAGAAAGTATCCACCAGTTGTGGGTCGAAGTGACGGCCGCTTTCTTGCTGTAAGTAGTCCAGTGCGGCTTGCTGGGTCCAGGCCGGTTTGTAAGGGCGGGAGGACACCAGCGCGTCGTATACGTCGCAAATGGCGGCAATGCGGCCTTCCAGCGGGATTTCCTCGCCACACAAGCCTGCCGGATAGCCAGTACCATCCCATTTTTCGTGGTGGGTGAGGGCAATGCGCCGTGCCATGCGTATCACCAGTGCCGGATGTTCCGGAATGATGGTGCCGCCTATGCGCGGGTGTTCGCGCATGATCAGGAATTCGGCTTCATCCAGTCGGCCCGGTTTAAGCAAGATGCGATCCGGCACGCCGATCTTGCCCACATCATGCAGCGGGCTGGCCATGCGCAGCGCATGCGCCCAGGTGGCGTCCTTGCCCAGAGCCAGTGCCATTTGCTCGCACATCTTGCCCATGCGGGTGATGTGCTTGCCGGTTTCGTTGTCACGGTATTCCCCGGCGCGGGCCAGGCTGAGGGTGACTTCCTGCGCCATGTCTTCCAGCGCATTGAGCAGGGTGTCGTAATAGGCGTAAGTGGCCAGCCCCATGTCCAGAAATACTGCACGGTTGACGGCCGTGAGGTAGCGGCTGCGAGTGGCGGCATCTGCCACCAGTTCATCCAGCAGTTGCACCAGCTGGTTGAGTACCACTACATAGGCGCCGGAATAAAAGCGCAGGTCCACGCCCAGCCGCTGGTGGGTACGGCCGATGGACAGTGTGGCTTCCAGATAATCCTGATTGAAATTGCCGGCAAACACATGCTCCAGCCAGTGATGCTGCTGGTGCGCGCGGGCGCGTTGCAGGGCGGCTTCGTCGGTGAAGGTGGCACTGGCTGCGGCATTGGCCCGGATATAGGCGTAGACCGCATCCATCAGTACGTCCATATGAGGGCGAATCAGGCTGGAAAATTCGCGTAGCGTGTTGACGCTGTCCGCATCTATATCGAGAAAATCACGCCATTGTTCGAAACGAAGCCGCACGCTGGTTCTTTCTTGCTGTTCTGATTGACCGGACGGGATATTGTCTGGCAAATAACCATTCTAACAAGAAGGATAATTGTCGTGCCAATGAAATCTGTCAGCCGCTGTCACCATGGCGACGGCGCAAGCGGCTGGTATCGATGACATCCGCTGCACGCGCACGTAACTGGCCGCAGCCACCGTCGATATCCTGACCGGCAGAATCGCGGATTTTGGTCAGCACGCCATGGCCGTGCAGATAATGCTTCATCTGCCGGATATGCTCGGCGTCCGACCGCTGGAAGCTGTCGCCTTCCATGCTGTTGTACGGAATCAGGTTCAGCACGCCATACTTGCCCTTGAGCAAGGTAATGGCCGCGTCCATCTCCTGCTGACTGTCGTTGATGCCCTTGAGCAGCGTCCACTGATACTGGATAGGGTAGCCCACCGCACGGGCATAATGCTCTCCCAGATCCACCAGTTCCGCCGGGCTGATGCGCGGTGCGCGAGGCAGCAGGCTGGCGCGCAAATCGTCCCGCGTGGTGTGCAGCGACAGTGCCAGCGCGGGCTTTACCAGCATGGTGGGCAGGCGTTCGAATACGCGTGGGTCGCCCACTGTGGAAAACACCAGGTTTTTGTGCGCGATATTGCCTTCGCGCCCCAGAAAGTCGATGGCTTCCAGCACATTGTCCAGATTGTGCGCCGGTTCGCCCATGCCCATGAACACCACTTTTTTCACCGGGCGGATGCGTCGCGCCAGCACCACCTGGGCAACAATTTCCGCGCTACCCAGTTGGCGCAACAAGCCGGATTTGCCGGTCATGCAGAAGGTGCAGCCCACGGCACAACCCACCTGGCTGGACACACACAGCCCGTCACGTGGCAGCAGCACGCTTTCCACCATCTGGCTATCCGCCAATTCCACCAGCAGACGCAGCGAACCATCGCCGGCTTCGTGCCGGCTGTGAATGTGCGCCAGTTGTTCCAGCTGTTGGCTAAGGGCGGGCAAGCCCTGCCGCACGGCCAGCGGGAAATAATTCTGGCTTTGCTGGTGGCGGGTACCGTGATCCAGCGCCAGGCCTTGCAGCCAGGCACGGTTGATCCGGCCGATATGACAGGGACGAGCACCAAGATCGCTCAGGGTTTGCTGAAGTTGCTGAATGCGCATGATTGATTTGGTTTGTGGGCGGTGGCAAGCATGGGCGTGTCAGGTTCAACGCAAGCGGTAATGACAGGGCAGGCATTTTAGCGCAGCGGCGCGATGCGCGTGCAGAATCTGCAAAATATTTGAGCGAGTGGAGAGGACCGTGTGATCAGACCGTTTTGCTGTCAGGAAACCCTTATGCTGCTGCCCCCGTGCAGGGGTTTGCATTTTTTTGATGACAAAGTATTATCCATTCCGCATTGTATGATTCACTTTAATTTGCTCGGGGAATGTTGAAATGAAATCGCTTGTTAAAGTAGTTGCCAGTACAGCGGCTTGCGCGCTGCTGCTCAGCACGGCTGCCGTAGCTGCTCCGGAGTTTGGTCTTGGTGCCAATATCGGTACTCAGGGCCTGGGCGCTGAAATCGCCACGCCTATTTACAAGGATAGCCTGAATCTGCGTGCTGGCCTGTACGGTGCCAACTATTCGGTCTCCAACCGTACCTCAGGTGATGTCAGCTATAGCTACAGCCTGAAACTGTTCAATGCTGGTGCATTTGCCGACTATTTCCCTTTCGAAGGAAGTTTCCGTCTTTCCGCTGGCCTGGTGTACAACGGCAATAAATTTGATGTTTCCGGCAATGCCACCCAGGGTAGCTACACCCTGAATGGCCATACTTACACTGCTGCAGATGTCGGCAGCATCAACGGCACCGTCAAGTACCAGGCCATTGCACCCTATCTGGGAATCGGTGGTGGCAATACCGCATCCAGCAAATCCGGTTTTAAGTTTGTCTGGGATGTGGGTGTGATGTTCACCGGCTCACCAACCGTGGACCTGAGTGCCAATTGCTCGGGTGCCAGTGCGGCAAGCTGCCAGGCTGATGTAGCGGCTGAAAAACAAAAACTGAGCGATGATGTACACAAGGTCAACTTCTGGCCAGTATTGAAGCTAGGTGTTGCCTACGCCTTCTGATTAGGTGAGTGCGGGCACGCAAAAGGCAGCCATGGCTGCCTTTTTGACATTCTGCTACCTGTACTTTCCTGACATCACGCTCAGATGAGCTTGTGGTCGATGGCGTAGCGCACCATGTCGGCCACCGAATGCGCTTGCAGTTTTTGCATCAGCCGCACCTTGTGGGTGCTGACGGTCTTGGCGCTGATATTCAGTTGCTGGGCAATTTCGTTGACGTTGGTGCCGTGCACCAGACGCTCGAATACCTGGTATTCCCGTTCGGATAGCTGGGTGTGGGCCGGGCGCGAGTCAGTCAGGCCGACTTCAAACACCATGCGGTCAGCCAGTTGCGGGTCGATGTAACGACCGCCGCTGGCTACCTTGCGAATGGCGGTCAGCAGCAATGCCGGGTCGCTGTCCTTGGTGCTGTAACCGGCGGCACCGGCCTTGAGGGCGCGCGCGGCAATCTGCACTTCGTCGTGCATGGACAGCATCAGGATGGCGGGTGGATTGTCCAGCGCGCGGATGCGCGGAATGGTTTCCAGCCCGTTGGTGCCGGGCATGGAAATGTCCAGCAGCAATACGTCGGCACTGGTCTGGCGCAGCTGTTCCAGCAACTGCGTGCCATTGGTGGCTTCACCCACCACGCTGATGTCTTCAGCCAGCGAAATCAGTTGCTTGATGCCTTCGCGGACGATTTTGTGGTCTTCGGCAATGATGACGCGAATCATGCGACTTCCCTTCCTTCTTCTACCGGCAGGCGGATGGTCAGGGTGCAGCCCTGTTCCGGTTGGCTGTCGATATCCAGTTTGCCGCCCAGCAACAGCACCCGTTCGCGGATGCCGACCAGGCCAAAGGAGCGCAGCTGGCGATGGGCTTGCGGGTCGAAACCCTTGCCATCGTCGGCAATGCTCAAGGTGATGATGTCCTGCTGACAGGTCAGTCCCACGCTGACTGTGCTGGCCTCGGCGTGGCGCATTACATTGGTGAGCGCTTCTTGCAAGATGCGGAACACGCCGATGGCACGGGCATCGCTCAGGGCAATGGGGCTGTCTGGCACCGATACCAGGCAGGGGATGCCGCTGCGCTTTTCAAAACGGCGCGCCTGCCATTCGATGGCCGAGCCGATACCGGCATCCAGCACCGGCGGGCGCAGCGCAGTGGCGACGTCACGCACGATCTGGAAGGTTTGCTCGATCAGCTTTTTCATCGCCTGCAAGCGTTCGGCCAGTTTGCTGTCGCTCTGGCCAAAACTCAGCTCGCACATCGAGGTTTCCAGCCGCAACACGGTGAGAATCTGGCCCAGTTCGTCGTGGACTTCGCGGGCGATGCGGGCTTTTTCTTCTTCGCGTACCGATTCCAGGTGGGCCGACAGGCTGCGCAGCAAACCTCGCGATTCCGCCAGTTGCAGTTCGTTGTGCTTGTTGGCCGAGATATCCCAGACAATGCCGTCCCACACCACGTGGCCATCGTCAAAACAGCGTACTGTGGCCTTGATGTCCACCCAGCGCAATTGTCCGTTGTGATGCTGCATGCGGCCTTGCCAGGCCAGGTTGCGGTTGTGCGCGGCGGCATCCTGCCAGGCTTGCTGGTAGCTGCTGCGGTCCTCGCTGGCCACCACGTCCTGCCAGCCATCCGGCATGCATACCAGGTCCAGCGGGCTGTAGCCCAGCATGGCCTGACTGGCGTCACTGACAAAGGCGAGGCGCACCGGATGCTCGGCAGCGGGGCGTTCCAGCCGGAACACCATGCCTGGCACATTGCTGGCCATGCCCTTGAAGCGGGCTTCGCTTTCTTCCAGTGCGGCGCGGGCTTTCTGGCGTTCGGTGATGTCATTCAGATACACCACCAGGTATTCGGTACGGCCAAATTTCAGAAAGCTCAGGGTGACGCCCACGGGCAAGACCTCTCCGTCCGCTTTCAGGCTGGTGGTTTCAAAGCTGCTCAAGGCCTTGCTGCTGCGTAGTTGGTTCCATAAATCCAGCCAGCTGCTGTTATCCAGCGAAGGCTGTAATTCCGGCAGGGACAGGTTGAGCAGCTGTTCGGTGGGGTAGCCCAGCATGCTTTCCACCGCACGGTTGGCGTACTGGATGCGGCCATCCCAGTTCACCCACAGAATGCCTACTGTGCTGTTGTCGATGGAAAACTGCGTGAGGCGCAGCGATTCCTCTGCCAGATCCCGCGCTTCCAGCTCCATTCGTGCCGCCAGCAGGCGCTTTTCCGCCCAGCGTCGTTGCCGCCGCTGGTGGCCGAACAGGCCGGCCAGCAGCAGGGCGGCCAGCAACAAGGCCAGACTGGTGCGGTGCCAGAAGCTGAGCGAGTCGATCAGGCGCGGATAGCTGGGCAGCATCCAGCGCGCGTACAGCTGCTCCATGCGGATGCCGGGGATGTCCTGTAACTGACGGTCCAGCACCGGCGGCAGTTCGGGCCAGTCGCGCCGTACGGCAATGCGCAGCAAATGGGTGTAACCCAGGTCGCCCACCACGGCCAGGCGGGAGAACTCCGGCTCCTTCAGCAAGGTGGCCAGTTGTGCCTCGTCAACAATCGCGTATTCGGCATATTGTTGCAGCACGGTTTGCAGCGCGGTGCGGTCACTCGCAACCTCCACGCGTGGCAGTTCCGGGTAGTTGCGCCGCACAAAGCGCAGTGCATCGCTATTGCCATCCAGTGCCAACCGTTCGCTGAGCGACAACCGGTCCAGGTCTACCGCATTACCGCTGCCATCCGGGAAGCCCACAATCTTGTGCGGCACCCGCAGGTAGGGTTGGGAGAACAGCCAGTGATGCAGGCTGGCCGGGGTTTGCAGCATGCCGGGGGAGATATCGACTTCATCGTTTTCCACCGCGCGGTCCAGCGCTTGCTGATTGGTGAAGGTGCGCCAGGACAGGTTGACATCCATTTTGCCGGCCAACAGCACCATCACTTCGACATCGGCCCCTTCCAGCAAATGGCTGCGCGGGTTGATCTGGGCATAGGGGGCTTGCAGTACCACGCCCACCCGCCAGTTGCGGTGGGCGGCCAACCAGTTGTGGGCAGCAGGCGTGGCGGCCATGGCCAGTGAACAGAACAGGCCGGTCAACAGGCCTGTCAGGGCCAAAAGCAAATGTCGAAGGCGAGGAGCCGGTTGCATGTGAAGCCTGTATGCAATGGGGTATGGGGGCGGCCCTGCCTGTTGCGCAACAGGAAGCGGCTGCCATGAGTGCGCCATACTTTACCCTGTAGTGCGGGTTTTGCCAAAAATGCTATCGGAACTGGCTGACTGACCGCCAGAGCGGGTTTTACCGGAATTAACATCAATTTACAGCGCATTAACCGCGATGGCGGGGGCAAAGCCGGATACTTCGGTATCAAAACAAAAAGTTAACTTGTCCCTTCATGCCCCGTTTTTTCGTTTCGCATCGTCGCAGCCTGCTGATGGTTATCGGCTTGCTGCTGGCTGCTGCCGCTTATCTGCTGTATCCCCGCCCACCTGTGAATCACTATCTGACCGCCACGGTCAGCAATATGGATCTGGAAGATACCGTACTGGCCACCGGCACCATCAAGGCGCTGCGCGAAGTCAGTGTCGGTGCCCAGGTGTCCGGCCAGGTGAAGTCCCTCAAGGTGGTGTTGGGGCAAAGCGTGAAGAAGGGTGATTTGCTGGCAGAAATCGACCCGCGTACCCAGGAAAATTCGCTGGAAGATGCCCAGGCCTCGGTCAGCAGCTATCAGTCCCAGCTCAAGTCCAAACTGGCGGCCTTGCTCAAAGCGCGGCAGGATTTTGCCCGTCAGCAGCAAATGCTGGGTCAGCAAGCCACCTCGCAGGAAAGCTACGATAGTGCAAAAGCCACGCTGGATGGTGCAAACGCGGATGCCGAGCAGTTGCAGGCGCAATTGCAGCAGGCGCGCATCAGCCTGAAAACCGCCCAGCTGAATCTGGGTTATACCCGCATTCTTGCCCCGATAGATGGGGTGGTAGTGGCCTTGCCGGTGGAAGAAGGGCAGACGGTGAATGCCAGTCAGTCCACCCCGACCATGGTCAAGCTGGCGCAGCTGGACACGGTGACGGTAAAGGCAGAAATCTCGGAAGGAGATGTGGTACGTGTCAAGCCCGGCCTGCCGGTGTATTTCACCATTCTGGGCGAGCCGGACCGGCGCTATCAGGCGCGCTTGCGTGCTATTGACCCGGCTCCGCAGTCGTATAGCGACTCCAGTGACAGCACCAGTACCAGCACATCCACCAGTACCAGCTCCAGCAGCTCGTCTTCGACCGCCATTTATTATTATGGTCTGTTCGATGTGCCCAATCCTGGCCATCGCTTGCGTATCAACATGACGGCGCAGGTCAGCGTAGTGTTGACACAGGCACATGCCGTGCTGGCGATTCCGGCCAATGCGTTGGGCGTACGTGGCAAGGATGGCCGTTACCAGGTGCGGGTATTGCAGCCGGATGGCAGGGTGCAGCCGCGTCAGATCAGCATTGGCCTGAACAATAATGTGCATGCCCAGGTATTGGCCGGACTGCGTGCAGGCGAGCAAGTGATTGTGGGCGAAGCCAGTGCCACGGCCAGTACCAGCAGCGGCCATAACGGCCCGCCGCCGATGGGGATGTAAACCATGTCCCATCCTTTGCTGGAATTGTCCGGCGTGTGTCGTGATTTTGCCTCGGGCGAGGACATGGTCACGGTGCTGGATGACATCAATTTGCAGATTCAGGCCGGTGAAATGGTGGCCATCATCGGTGCGTCCGGTTCTGGCAAGTCCACGCTGATGAACATTCTGGGTTGCCTGGATGCGCCAAGCCGCGGCAGCTACCGCGTGGCAGGGCAGGCGGTGGCCGACATGTCGCCCGACCAGCTGGCCCAGCTGCGGCGAGAGCATTTCGGTTTCATCTTCCAGCGCTACCATTTGCTGGGCGAGCTGGATGCGCTGCAAAACGTCGAATTGCCTGCTGTGTATGCCGGTAGTCCGGCCGCCGAGCGTCGTGCGCGTGCCAGCAGTCTGTTGCAGCGTCTTGGCCTGGCTGAGCGTGCCGGGCACAAACCGGGTCAGCTATCCGGCGGCCAGCAGCAGCGGGTGAGTATCGCCCGGGCGCTGATGAATGGCGGCAAGGTGATTCTGGCCGACGAACCTACCGGCGCACTGGACAGTAGCAGCGGCCAGCAGGTGATGGCCATCCTGCGCGAACTGCATGCCGAAGGCCACACCATCATTCTTGTGACGCATGACAGCAAAGTCGCCGAGCACGCCGACCGCATCATCGAGATCGGCGATGGCAAGCTGGTGGCAGATACCCGTCGTGGCGCCATCTCTCCCGTTAGCGCATTGCCTGCGTCTGCGGACAGCCAGCAGGCTACCGGCTGGCGTCTGCTGCGCGAGCAATTTGCCGAGGCTTTCGGCATGGCCTGGCGTGCGCTGATGGCGCACCGGTTGCGTTCGGCGCTGACCATGCTGGGCATCATCATCGGCATTGCCTCGGTGGTGTCGGTGGTGGCGCTGGGCACCGGTTCCAGCCAGCGCATTCTCAGCGACATCAGCGCGCTGGGTACCAATACCATCAATATTTATCCCGGCAAGCATTTTGGTGACCGCAAGGCTGATGCCATCCACACGCTGACGCCGCGTGACGCCGCCGTGCTGGCCGAGCAGCCTTTTGTTGACAGCGTGACGCCCGAAGTCAGCGACAGCGTGACGCTGCGCTATCGCAATGTAGCGGTCACGGCGCAGGTGAAGGGCGTGGGCGAGCAGTATTTCCGGGTGCGCGGCGTATCCATGGCGCAGGGCCGTGCCTTTGATGCCGTCGCGGTCAGCCAGCAGGCACAGCAGGTGGTCATCGACGAAAACAGCCGCAAGGCCTTGTTTGCCGATGGTGACGACCCCATCGGCAAGGTCATCCTGCTGGGCAAGCTGCCGTGCCGGGTGGTAGCGGTGACGCAAACCCAGAAAAGCGCTTTCGGCACCGACGAAAACCTCAATCTGTGGCTGCCTTACAGCACGGTGATGTACCGCATGCTGGGGCAGGATTACCTGAAAGCCCTCACCGTGCGGGTGAGTGACAATGTGGCCACCGATGCCGCCGAGCAAAGCCTGGTGGCCTTGATGACCCGTCGTCACGGCACGCAGGACTTTTTCGTGATGAATACCGACAGTATCCGTCAGACCATTGCCAGCACCACCGCCACCATGACGCTGCTGGTATCCATGATTGCGGTGATCTCGCTGGTGGTGGGCGGCATTGGCGTGATGAACATCATGCTGGTGTCGGTGAGCGAGCGAACCCGCGAAATCGGCGTGTGCATGGCGGTGGGGGCGCGTCAGCGCGACATCATGCAGCAGTTTTTGATCGAGGCCGTGCTGGTGTGCCTGCTGGGCGGTGCGCTGGGGGTGGCCTTGTCGCTGGGCCTGGGGGTGTTGGTAGCCCGGCTTGCCAGTTTCAACATGGTTTACTCAGTGTCATCCATTGTGGCGGCCTTTGCCTGCTCCACCCTGGTGGGCGTGCTGTTCGGCTATCTGCCGGCACGCAATGCCGCGCGGCTGGACCCGGTAGTAGCCTTGTCCCGTGAATGAGCACCGCTTCATAACAGAATGACAGAATGAAAGTATCCAAGCCCATCCTGCTGGCCTGCCTGCTACTCGCCGGCTGTGCCAGCCTTACCACTACGCCGTATCAAACACCGGCGCTCGCGCTGCCCGCGCAATGGCAGGGCAGCGTGCCTGCGGCGACCAACCCCGTGGCAGCAGGGGACTGGTGGCAACAGTTTGGCGATGCCGAACTGAATGCGCTGATCCAGCAGGTGCTGGAGCGCAATAACGATCTGGCCGCTGCCGCCATCAAGGTGCGTCAGGCCATGTTGCAAGCCGACCTGGCCGACACCGACCTGGCACCCACCCCATCGTTCAGCCTGTCCAGTTCCGCCAGTCAACGGCTGGGTGGTGATGCCGTCAACAGCCAGAGCCACTCGGCCAGTTTGTCGGTCAGCTATGAGCTGGACTTGTGGGGCAAACTTGCGCACCAGCGTGATGCCAAGGCCTGGGAAGCGCGCGCCACGGTGCAGGATCTGGCCAGCAGCCGCTTGAGCCTGATTGGCAGCACCATCAAGCTGTACTGGAAGCAAGCCTGGCTGCGCCAGCGCCTGGTTTTGGGCCAGGCTAGCGTCGACTACCAGCAACAAGCCTTGCGGCTGGTACTGGCCAAGCGGCAGGCCGGTGCCGCAGCCGAGCTGGATGTGCTGACCGTGCGGCAAAGTCTGGCCAGTCAGCAAGCCAGTCTGCACGACTACCAGCAGCAACTGGTTGAGACGCAAAACGCGCTGGCCATCTTGCTGGATGGCCCGCCCAAGGGTGATATTGCTTTGCGTGCCAGCCTGCCCGCGACCGATCTGCCGGATGTGCCAGCCGGTTTGCCAGCCGCGCTACTGGGGCGGCGGCCGGATTTGCGAGCGGCCGAACTGCGTCTGCGTGAAACACTGGCCAGTGGCGATGCCACCCGTGCGTCCTACTACCCGGATTTTTCCCTCACAGGCAGTCTGGGCAGCAGCAGCACCCGCCTTGCGCAGGTGCTGAGTAATCCGCTGGCTACGCTGGGTGCCGGCGTGACCTTGCCATTCTTGCAATGGCGGCAGATGAAGCTGAACAACAGCATCAGCGAAGCTGACTACCAGCTGGCGGTGGTGAACTTCCGCCAGACTTTGTATTCAGCCCTGGCTGATGTGGACAACGCCTTGTCCGCCCGCAGCCAGTATCAACAGCAGGGCGAACGCTTGAGCCAGGCGGCCGTGCTGGCGGCGCGCGCCGAGCAGCTGTACCGCCTGCGCTATCAGGCGGGTGCGGCACCGCTGAAAGACTGGCTGGATGCGCAAGAGACGCGCCGTAGTGCCGAGGTGAGCCTGCTGGAAAACCGTTACAACCGGCTGGTGAATCAGGTGACGCTGTATCAGGCCCTGGGTGGGGGCACACAACTGCACTAAGCGGAAACATGTAAAAACAAGCTTCAACCAATTCGCGGGTGAGATTGTTCTGCCGAAGCCCTCCGTAGAGGGCTTCGTTTTCTCAACCAGCAACACCCGTTTCCATTGAGGTCCAAATTGTGGCACGAGAGGGAGGGTTTCCCCTTGATTACCCTCGTGAATATGTGATACGGATAAAGTTATCAATATGCTTTGTTGCAGTTCGTCCTGCTGAATTCATCTACCAAAGATGCCAACTCGGGATTGTGATAATGAGAGAAGTGATCACCGTACTCGTCGACTACGACATTTCCGGTGGCGCCTCGAATCATTTTTGCCAGTTCGATAGCATTAGAAAAGTGTGCAGTCGTATCATTTTTACTCGTATAGATCATTACGGGTTGCACGATGTCATTGCAAAGCGACTTAAGATTGCGTTCGCTAATGTTCGTATATTCAATCAGTGTGTTGGCATAGTTGAAAATGGCTTTGGGGCTTGAAAATGGAGCACTTATTAGTCGCATCAATGTCATATTGTCTGTCAGGTTAACAAAATTCGAAATAAGATTCGCTTCCTCATTCGATTCTATCAATTTCGTAGGTGAAAACATCAGTTCATAATAGAATTCTGCTGTCTCCATGCTCTCGGCAATTCGGGGTAGAACCCTCCGCGTACTTGTCTGAAAGGCTGTCAATGAAGAACTTGTCATTCCACTATTTAAGGCGTCTGGGTTCAACAAGACACCAGCCTTAAACACGTCAGCTTGGCTGGCTAAAGCGTGAAGGCAAATAACTACTCCCGTGCACCAACTGACCAGAGTTGCCTCCTTTATGTCTAGTGCCGAGCAGATATCCTGAAGGTCTCTCAAATGTGCTGACGTTACGATGTGGTGATAATCGGATTGTGTTGTATGTATTGGCAGACGCAAATCCCATGTAATGACGCGGTGGCTCTTAGACAAGCCCCTCGCAAAGGGCAAAACAATCTCCGGCTTCATGCCAACTGCATTAACTAGAACGATGGTACTTGGCCCATTCCCCATTACGTAAGCGGATACGTCTATTCCATTACGCGTTTTTAAGGGAACAACCTCGAAGTCACTATTAGATTTGTCCTTCTCATAGAGCCCATCAACAAAGTTTTTGACATAACACTCCAAGTCATTCCATGAGAGTCCGGGCTGAGGGGCAATTTCTCGGATAAACTCCTTCCTATTGCTTGTATATTGAAGATAAAAATTGCTCCTTCTAGCAAAGAATCGCTCAATACCAGAAGGATTGGTGGGGTTGTCGCTTAGAAAGAAAGAAAATTTACAACCTGAAGTTATGACATCAAATAACCTCTGGAAGTTGAAATTGGTCGAGTTAGTTAGGTGATATACTTTACCAGACTTAAAATATTTATTGCGAATGGCTATAGCATCGTTCACTACATAGTCGACTGGGACGAGGTTGATGTGGCCGTCAGAGGTGCCGGTGCAACGTATCGGTGCCGTCGCTCTGATTAATAAGTTGGCGGATAGATGAATGGCTTCGATCAGCCCATATAACCCGGTATTGTTGTTCCCGCATTTGTGTGTGGCAGCTGGACCAACCACAACTGATGGGCGCAATAGCGCATATTGAATTGAATGTTTAGAACAGAAATTTGAGACCTCGTGCTCTGCTTGACATTTCGAAAATTCGTACCAGTTATTGAAAGGGCCTGCCGTAGAGTGAAGGGACTCTTCGATAGGCCCCGTTTTTTTTCCAGATGTATATGCGGTCGAAATGTAAAAGAAGCGGTTTGCCCGTATTGCTAGTGCAGCCTGTAGTGCATTTCTTGTACCATCAAGGTTTGCTGAAATAATTTCTTCTTTATTTTTGTCTTCGTACTTTAGGCTTGCCGCATAGTGCCAGAAGTCATTTACGCCATTTTCTCGTATAATTTCTAGTGTTTTTGGGTTGATTCCACAAATATTGTCAACTATATCGCCAACAACTATTCTAATTTTTCTTAAGTCATCGACATTGAGTGTCAGGCCGACGTCAGCTGCTGCGAATTCAAGCGATCGAATCACACGCTCCCTCCCAGCGTGCACACTGTCGGCCCGTACCAGAACGTAGATATCTCCGAAGTCTGACTTTAAATACCGAAGCAAGAATTGCCTGCCCAGAAAACCAGTGGCTCCTGTCATGAAACTGACCCGCTTGGTTTCAATACCAAATGCTTGAGATTGAATGTCGATCACGGAGAATATCCTATCTTTTAAATGGTAGAGCTATTAACTGAACCATGGCTTGGCGGTCATGCCTTTTGAGAACGAATAAATGTACATCTTTGGAAGATCTGGGCAAATGGTGCTTAAGCACGGGTCGTTGTACGTGAGGAATACAGATTCACTAAACTCATCGGCATATAGTTTTTTTTCAATGCTGCAGATATAGAGGTAGTTACGTAAACCATCTGCAGCGTCTCCAATTTCGACGTGGCGTTGGGCCGACTTCCTCAGCATTTCCAGAGCCATGCAACCTAAACCAAGCTCGTCGGAGAGTTCTACCAAACTTAGGGTTGTACCCCCATTCAGTAAGTCTTCAGGATTTATCCCACTTTTATTCCAGATATCAGAGGCGCGTACGCAGTTGAACCCATGTTGTGCCGCTAGTTTTTCTATTCTTTGAAAGTACAGGTCAACCCTGTTGGCAGATTTCCCATTCAATTTTGCATGTATATCAGTAAAGATCAATGTGATCTCAGCCATCAGAGGTTTTTGCGAGCATGTGACTTCCAGCATTTCCTTAATTCTTTGCATGGCACGTACGTCGTTCTCATTAATTTCGTTGCGTTGTCCTGCGCCCCAATATGTCAAAAAATGCAATGGCAAGTCACGTAATATTCGTGATTGAAATTGAGCTGTAATTTTTTCTCGGTCACTACAATTTGCACGTTTGAATCTATTCGTGTCTATGGCCAAGAGTGCGGCCCGAGCGTAATCACCATTAATTTTTTTTCGTAGTTCTACTGTCGAGATTTTTCCTGTTTCATTTATTGGGAATGAGTTGAGCTGAATAAATGAATTAGGTATGTAGTCAGCCTGAATTCTATTGCGTATAAATCGTCGGAGATCTATTTCATTAAGTGGGGCAGAGTTACGAGAAATGTAAGTTGTAACTACTCTTTCGCCGAGCAGATCATCCTGGATTCCTATGGTCTTGCAGGCTAATATTTCGGGGTGCTCTCGCAGCAGGGAATCTACAACCTCTGGCACGATGTTGATACCGGATCGAATAATTATTTCTTTCTGTCTTCCGACGAACCTAATATTGTTGTTATTGTCAATATAACCAATGTCGCCCGTGTCGAAATATGCACCATCCCGGATCGGCTCTTGGGTCTTTCCTCTGTACCCCTTGAACTGGAGCGGACCTTTGTAAAAAATCGGACCCAGTTCTAGCTTGCTTTTATTGCTATCGCTTAGTTCCGTAGTCTGGGTGATAATGCATATCCTGTTCTGCTTTGGAATGTAGATTTCCCCCAGGAGTACCTTTCCAACGGTCTCGTAATCAGGCATCTCCTCTGGTACGGTTGAGGCGATCCAGCAAGTTGTTTCTGATAAGCCATAGCCCTGATATATTTTGCAACTAAGGCTATTTTCTGCCTTTTTCCATAAAATAGAACTAAGCGGTGCTGCGCCGCAAAAGATAAAGCGCATCATTTTAAGGTTTTGTGTGCTCTTTTTTTTGCTTAGAATAAATGACAATAAGGTTGGTGTGAGGCTCGAGATGCTCGGATTTACTTCATGAAGAGCAGATATTGGGTCTGGTTCTTTTACTATATTTCTGTAGACGACTGTAGCTCCTGCAAGCAACGCCAGACAGCCAGTCATCATTATTGCGTTCATGTGCGACCACGGTAATGTACAATGAATTCTGTCATCAGTTTGGCACTGATATCTCACTTGAAGTGCTGCAGCATTAGAGACTAGTGACCTTTCGCTCAGTTGCACATATTTGGCTTGTCCTGTGGTGCCTGAGGTCTGTATCAGTAGGCAGGTTGCATCCGATAAGTCATGATTTTCTTCAATAGCCTTGATATGAGCTTCGCTATCGTCGTGCATCATTGTGGTGGATTCATATTCTGAAGGTAATTCAATATAATTATCAATATTTGTCTGTTTGATGCATGATGTGGCCAAATCGCTGGTGGATATTATCAGCCTGGGCTTTAGTATTTTGATTGCCTCTTTGATCTTGCGGGCATCTTCTCCGATCGGTGCTAAAACCAGATTATTTTGTATGCATGCCGCCAATAAAGGCAGAAAATCTTTAGATCTCGTCAAAACTAGGCAGATTACACTTTGGGCAGGCAGGCTGGATAGGCAAGCCGTAAGCTGCCTTTTCCTTTTGTTTTGTTGGCTGAATGTGATGCTTTCACCGCGTTCCGGATCTTCCCATGCAATACCTAAGCCATTGCGAGCAGCATACATTTTGAGCTGTTCTCTTATAGTCGGTAGACGCTGTGTTAGTTCTTGGATTTGCCTGTCGACGCCAAACTGGATCAATTCATCTTCTCCTCATTGTGCAAAGCCTAATTTGTTCTTTTAATTTATATTGATGTGTACAGCGACTATTTGGTCTTCAGTTTGAATGCAATTTGTTGTATGGAGAATCTCCGGTCGATGTCGTCGGGGTTAATCTTTTTACCCAGTTTTTGTTCCAGAGTTAGACTTAGCTCGAGTGCTGCGAACGAATCCACACCCAGCGATTCCAATGAGTCAGACTCCATGATCTGTGCTTTCTCTATGCCAACAAGTTCTGAAACAATGGCTATCAATGTCGGCGTTACGCTGTCTGGGTTTTGGATTGGCAGTTCAGTCTGAACATGATTATTTGATGTTGGAGTGTTGGGTACGGCTTTCCCAGAAAGCTTTCGCTCGGTGACGCCCTTGATCACCCCGACTACTTCACCATTCATCTCGGAGAAAAATAAATAATCGGTGATAAATTCACTTTCGATAGCCGAATGAGCTCTGGCAGACCCAAGACACCAGAGCGTTTGCGCACTACACCAATCGACATTATTAATATCTATATAGTCAACTGAAGTTAGTAAAAAACCATCATTGGGCAAAATCCCCCGATCTGCATGGTCAATTCGGAAAACCTGCAGGCAGGAATCAAGTAGGCAAACTTCACTGTCGCTACGATTCTTAAGATTTCCGGCCGGATCTGAAATCAATCCGAGTACGCCATATGGAGTTCGAACTGCATGCCTGAGATTCTGAAATGCCATGCCATGGCTGACGACCTGATCAGGGAAGTATTCAATTGATACGGGTTCCTGATTGAGTTGCAATAGAGCGTTTAACGTTATTTTTTCATCGAAGCTCTTTTTATTAACGATTCTAGCGGTGGCATGTACCCTCGGTTCCCATTCATCCTTACTCCGGCTTTCTATGCGCAAAGACCATGAGTCGTCGTGCTTGTTGGCGCTAAGCCTTAGAGGTACGGGTCCATCCAGAATTAGTTTTTTCAGGATTTGAACGGATGAGAGTGCCCATTCGAATGGTAGATCGAGATGGGCGGCGATTGATCTAAACAGGTGGATGTAGTAGGTCGCTGGTATTAGAGATTGATTGTTCAACTGATGGTCGTTGATCCAAGGGTGACTCTCTGCCTGAATTACTATTTCATAGACTTTCAATGTAACTTCGTCGATGATATTCACGCCAAGATTTTCGTGAGATTGGCGCTTTGTCGAAGTTTTAAGGCCGCTCCACAGTAGTTTTTCGCGCGGCTGCGATTGCATGGCCTGAGGTTGATGATTCGCAACGCTGGCACGCTCGGCCAACGAAGGTTCTTCAAGTAAAACAAATGCATTCGTTCCGCCCATGCCAAATGAACTCACACAGGCACGACGTGGGTGCAAGTTCGAAGAGGGCCACTCCGTCAATCTGGCCGGCAAGTAAAAAGGGCTTTCTTTAGTTTTCAACCAGTCGTTGCCCACGATGTCTGGCGTATGCACACCCTCCAGCATCGAGTGACAGGCCTTGATGAGGCTGACAACTCCGGATGTGGCTTCAAGATGTCCGACGTAGGGCTTGCTAGCGCCTAGGGCACAATAGGAGGTTGCAGGTGACAATCCGGAAAACAAGGATTCAAGCACCTGCAGTTCAACCTTGTCCCCCACGGCGGTTCCTGTGGCATGAGCCTCGAGCAGGCCGATCGATGTTACGTCGATGTCTTTTAATACGCGTCCAATCAGTTCTTTTTGACCGTCAGCGCTGGGGGCCGTAAATGAAGACTTTCTGGCGCCGTCGCTGTTCAGTCCGGTTGCTTTAATGATGCCAAATATTTTGTTGTTGTCATTTATGGCCTTGCTCAGTTTTTTGAGTACTACTACGGCGGCCCCGTTGCCGTGCACGGTACCGTCTGCAAGTGTCGAGAATGGGTGACAGGCTCCGGAGCGTGAAAAAATGCTGCCATCAATCCATTTGTATGCCCGCAATTGAGGCCACATTATCGTTGCGCCGCCTACTACAGCCATGTCGCAGTCATCGTTTTCCAGTGCTAGACAGGCCTGATGCAGACTGATTAGCGTACTTGCGCAAGATGCTTGCACATTAATGGCTGGCCCCCGTAGGTCCAGCATATAAGCGCATCTGAGCGCAATGTAGTCCTTGTCATTGGTTAGAGTTGATTGCAGACCATCAAGCGTATGTAAGCTGGTATCTATATGTCCGCGAGTGGTAGGTAGATATGTGTTCATCGGCATAGAAGCATAAACACCTACATGTCGGTTGAATGAAGTATCGGTAAATTTTTTCTGTTCCACCATTTCCAATGCGTCAGCCACACATTCGGCAAACTTCCTATGTTGCGGGTCAATTAGTATCGCCTCTTTTTTTGTAATTCCGAATCGTTCATAATCGAATTCATCGGATCCGTCTAGGAAGCCGACAGCCATGTGTAGCCCCTGTTTATCTGCTCCTTGAAGTCGAGTGATCGTTCGCTTTCCCATTTTTATATTATTCCAAAAGTCTGCCGCAGTTTTCGCGCCCGGCAGTTGACAGCTGACTCCTACGATTGCAATGGGGGACTTCATTTGACTTTCTCCTGTTGTGCTAATTTCAATTTGAGGAATTTGATCTTTATTTCCATTTGATTATAAAAACCCCAGCAATCAAAAATATGATGCCAATAATTCGATTCGGATTTAATAATATTGTCGGTGTGCCGAATGCGCCAAAATGGTCTAAAAGTGCAGCAGAAATGATTTGTCCGGTTAGTACAAGGGCAGTGCTTTGGCCGAGCCCAAGCTTTGGGGCTGTAAATGCAAGAGTGCTGATATAAAAGACAGCGATAAAGCCGCCACCCCAGGCAGTTAGGGGTGCGGAGCGAAAATTATCTAAGCTAAGACTGGGGTGCTGAATGCAAATAAGAAGTAATATTCCGATAATTGCTGCAATCATGAAAACTATTTGTGCTGTAACAAGTGCATTGCCAGTAATTCTCGTCATTTGAACATTCATGGCGGTCTGGATAGGAATCAATATTCCAGCCGTCAATACAAATCCAATATAAAGTATATAATTCATTGTATTGCCTCCGTACTTCTGATGGCCGATTCGCAGTGACTCCTCAATTTCATTACCCCGCCTTGTCGGCCCACTGGACTGCGAATGGCGTTGTTTCATAAAACGGCATTGACCACTTAAAGGCAGAGGTTTCATGCAAATCAACCCAACTGGTCGTGGTTAAAGGGTGTATCAGAGAAGCTGCCGTCCTGGCCGAACTCGCGGCTCGATGAGCTGTTTACCCCAATACTTCAAATCTTCAATCTGTGCTCGCCGGACGATTACAAGGCTCAGACTGTCAGGTATACCATTTGCGCCGGCACGCGCGTGGTGCGTTTGGCCCACGGGTAGTACACCAGCGCCGTCACCAGCAGACCAACAATCCAGGAAATATCGGTATTGCCCAGCAGCTTGACTGCAAAACCGGTGTAAATGGCTTGGTTGATGAAAGGCACTTGCGATAGTATGCCCACCCCGTAACTCACTAGCGCCGGCAGGTTGTAAGTGCCATAACGTCCTTCCGGCTGGTACAGTGCAGGGATGTCTACTTTTTCTCGGGAGATCAGGTAATAATCAATCAGATTTACTGCGCTCCATGGCACAAAAGCCACCAGTAAGAGCAAGACGAAGTTCTTGAAGTTGGCTAAAAAATCATGGCTGGCAAATATTGCCAGCACCACGCTCAGTGCGATGAACAAGGCAATTACCAAGGAGCGCGCCTTTGGCGAAAAACGTCTCGCACCGTTAATGCCGCTAACGATGGTGAGCGAACACATGAGGCCGCCGTAGGCGTTCAGGCAATTCACCGTCAGTTTGCCCGCCACAATGGCAAAGTAGATCACCATGGCCAGTATCGGCCCGGCCAGCTCGCCCATGAAACCTACTTGGTTTTTGATGAATGAATCACCCGCTCCAACTACCAGTACGCCAAAACTCATCGCGCACTGTGCGCCAATGGTTGTGCCGAGAAACACAGGCCAGAAGACTTTGCCGGAAGGCGTATCTGCCGGCAGATAGCGCGAGTAATCCGCCACGTAGGGTGCAAAGGTCAGTTGCCAGCCGGCAGATAGCGACATTGCTAGTAATAACTGGCTGATATCACCAGCCGGGCCGGTCAGCAAGGTGTCCAGCGGATGTGCCGACAGCAAGCGCCAGGCAAGAAAACTGAAACCGGCTATGCTTACCACACTGGCGATGCGACCAAGCTTGTGGATCACGTTGTAACCGGCAATGGCGATCACTCCGGTAGTCACGCCAAATACAACCATGCCCAAAGGCGAACCATCCGTATCAAGGATGCGGTTGATGGCCTGGCCGGACAATACGGTGCCTGTAGTGGCAAAGCCCAGATACATGATAATGGCCAGCAACAAGGGCAGGGCCGCACCTTTCACGCCAAACTGCACCCTGCTGCTAATCATTTGCGGCAAACCCAGCCGTGGCCCTTGGGCGGCATGCAGCGCCATTACTGTTCCGCCCAATATATTGCCTAGCAGTAAGCCCAATAAGGCAGTAACCCCATGTACGCCAAATACTACTGCCAGCGCACCGTTCACAATGGCGGTGATCTGCAGGTTGGCGCTCAACCAAAGAGTGAATTGCTGAAATGGCTGACCGTGGCGCGCGGCGTTTGGCACCCAGTCAATCGAGTACTCGTCTTTCATGCTTTTCTCCTTTGATTCGGTGAGTTGCAATCCCCGTTCTTCAGGTCGAGAAAGGGCTGAGTGAATTGCGACGCAATCGTTATTTCTGGGCGAACCGCCCCGAGTATGGTGGTCCGAATGGAAAGTTGTCGGTAATGGTTTGCCTCAGCTGCTATCGGCGAAATAAAGCTTGTTGGTTAAAGTAGTCTTTGATGATTAAACCAAGACACCCATCCCAAGGTGAAAACCTCCAAGAATCCTTTCGTTTTCCAGGGCGCTCGATGTTGGATCAACTCGGGCTTTAACAAGCTATGGATCGTTTCTGTCAGCGCGTTATCGTAGGTATCTCCTTTCGCTTCCCTCTGATGGCTTAATGTCGTCCTCGACCAGTCTTTGCAAAGTAGAGAATCCACACAGACCTAGTAGCTACGATCGGAATGATTGATCAATACATTTTCACGTTCCGGTTTCCGAGCCAAGAGCGTTTGCACCAGCCTATTCAGTACGAAATCCATTTGCATCGAACTGCTGATACGGCGTTCGATGATTCTGCAAGCGAATACATTTAATGAAAAACTGCCAGTATTATCAGCTAGACACATAGATGAAATCGCTCACCCATAGCTGGTCTGGATGATCTCGCTTGAACTGTCGGTTTACCCTGTACCATGGACATGGTTCTGTAGCATTATTGGTTCTGGTGCACATTACTCAGCCACGCTGGGGGCCGGCGTGCCCCTGCCATTCCTGAAACGGAAAGAAAAAGCCCGGTGCATGCACCGGGCTTTTTGCTGCGTGTAGAACTGTTCAGTGTGCCTGACTGGTATCCGCCACACGGGTGGGGCGGGGAGCCAGCCAGATGGCGCAGGCGGCCACCACGAACGACAGGCCGGTCAGCCAGAAAATCTGGTTGGTGGACAGCATGATGCTTTGCGACTGCAACAGCTGGTTGAGCTGGTTGCTGGCAGCATCCAGGCTCAGGCCGCTGTTCTGCAGATTGCGCAGGGTGTCGCCACCCGGGTCTATGCTACCCACTAGGTCGGCATGGTTGTAGCTGGCCTTGTCCTCCCATGCTGTGGTCACCAGCGAAGTGGCAAAAGCCCCGGACAGCGTGCGCATGAAGCTCATCAGGCCAGCGGCCGAGGCCATTTCCTCCGGCTCCACGCTGGCCATGGCGAGGCCAGTGAGCGGCACAAAGAAGAAAGGCATGCCCACGCCCTGGAACAGCAAGGGCAAGGCCACCTGCCAGAAGCCCATGTCCGTGGTGGAGAAGCTGCGGTACAGGGTGACTCCACCCAGCCACATCACGCCCATGAACACCAGCGGGCGTGGGTCCACCCGCGTGGACAGCTGCGCCACCAGCGGGGCCACCAGCACCGCCAGAATGCCGCTCATGGCTGTGGCGTGGCCGGCTTCCGTAGCGGTGTAGCCCATATAGCTTTGCAGCCATTGCGGGGTAAGTACCGTCGCGCCAAAGAAGGAGCCGAACGCCAGCGAGATTGTGAGTACACTGGCCCAGTAGCCGCGATGACGGAAGACCCGCAGGTTGACCACCGGGTTTTTCTCGGTCAACTCCCAGATCAGGAAGGCAGCAAAGCCGATGGCGGCTGTCACCGCCAGCGCCACGATCTCGACGGAATTGAACCAGTCCAGGTTCTTGCCTTCATCCAGCATGATTTGCAGCGCCGCCACCCATACCACCAGCAGGCCAAGGCCAACGGCATCCACGCGCAGGTTCTCGCGCAGGCTTTCCTGGCTTTTCAGCAACTGCCAGCCGGCATAGCCGCACAGCATGGTAATGGGGACGTTGATCCAGAAAATCCATGGCCAACTTACCTGGTCACACAATATCCCGCCCAGAATCGGCCCCATGATGGGCGCGATCAGCGTGGTCATGCTCCACAAACCAATGGCTGCCCCGGTTTTTTCCTTGGGGAAAATCCGCAACAGCAGGGTTTGCGACATCGGCATCAGCGGGCCGCCGGCCAGGCCTTGCAGTACGCGGAACAGCACCAGCATTTCCAGCGAGCCGGCCATGCCGCACAGCAGGGAAAACAGGCCAAACAGCACCATGGAGCCGATGAACAGCCGCACCGTGCCCAGTCGCGCGGCCAGCCAGCCGGTGAGCGGAACGGTAATGGCCTCGGCCACTGCATAGGAAGTAATGACGTAAGTGCCCTGGCTGGAAGATACCGCCAGACCGCCGGCGATATTGGGCACAGAGACATTGGCAATGGTGGTATCCAGCACTGCCACAAAGTTGGCGGCAGCCAGCACCAGGGCAGCCAGCCACAGGGTGCCGCCTTCCAGTGGCTTGGGTGAGGCAGTAAGGGAGCTGTCAGTCATGATGGCTTACTCGCTGGCGGTATCAACAGTCACTTCCATCGACAGGCCCACTTGCAGCGGATGGGCGCGCAGCTCTGCCGGGTCCAGTGCAATGCGTACTGGCAGGCGCTGTACTACCTTGATCCAGTTGCCGGTGGCGTTTTGTGCCGGGATGGTGGCAAAGGCTGCGCCCGAGCCGCCGGACAAACCGGCCACCTTGCCGTGGTAGGTGACACGGCTGCCATACAGGTCGGCGGTCAGTGTGGCGGGTTGACCGATGCGCACCTTGTCCAGCTGCACTTCCTTGAAATTGGCATCCACGTGGGCCTGCTGCAGTGGTACCACCGACAGTAACTGGCTACCCGCTTGTACGCGCTGGCCGACTTGTGCCTGACGCTTGGCCACCACGCCGTCTACCGGTGCGCGGATGATGGTACGGGCCAGGTCCAGGCGGGCCTGGTCACGTTTGGCGCGCGCCAGGGCTACTTCCGGGTTGGTCTCCACCGTGGTGTTGACAGTGAGGGTCTGGTTGGATTTGAGCGAGCCTTGCGCGGCACGGGCATTGGCTTCGGCCTGTTTGGCGGCGGCTTCGGCGGCGCTCAGGTTGGCACTGGCGGTGCTGTATGCATTTTGCGCATTGCTCAGTTCTTCACCCGATACCGAGCCGCTTCTGGCCAGTGCCTGACGGCGCTTGAGGTCCAGTTCGGCGCGTTGCAGGTCGGCACGGGCAGAAACCAGCTGGGCATTGCTGCGCGCCTGGTCTGCAATGCGGGCCTGCACTTGTGCTTGCAAACCTTCGTCGCTGGCCAGATAACCTTGTACGCGGCGTTCGGCGCGCGCCAGTTCGGCTTCCGCCTGTGCCAGATTCAGGGTGGCATCCTTATCATCCAGCTTTACCAGGATGTCACCGCGTTTTACCTGCTGGGTGTCCACCGCCAGCACTTCCCGTACGGTGCCGCTGACTTCCGGAGTGACTTGCGCCATCTCGACGGCGACATAGGCATTGTCAGTGCTGACATGATGGGAGGCTACCAGGGTCCAGTAAGTGCCGGCACTAATGGCGGCAACGCCGACGACTGCGCCAAGCAGGGCAAACAGCTTCTTGCGCTTGGCCAGACGCAGCGCGTCGCTGTGCGGGGCATCGGAGGCGGGGAGGGCTTGGATATTTTCGCTCATGATGGTTCTCTGCAATTGTTGTATTCGGTAGGGGTTCAGGCTTGATAGCCGCCGCCCAGGGCTTTGATCAGGTTGACGTCCAGCAGGAACTGCCGGGTTTCCAGGCTGGTGCTGCTGCGACGGCTGCTGATCACGTTGTCTTCGGCATTCAGCACGTCCAGATAGCTGGCCAGACCGCCTTGATAGCGGTTTTGCATTACCTGGTAGGACTCTTCGGCGGTTTTCAGTGCCAGGCGACGCTGTTCCAGTTGTGGGCCCAGTTCCTGTTGTTGAGCCAGCACATCGGCCACGTCGTGCAAGGCCTGGGTGAGGGTCTGGTTGTAGCTGGCCACGGCGGCATCGTATTCGGCACGGGCAACGCGGTAGTTGCCTTGCAGGGCACCGCCACGGAAAATCGGCAGCGAAATGGCCGGGCCGACCCCGCCGATGTCGGAGCCGTTCTTGGTCAGATAGCTCAATCCCAGTGATTGCACGCCCAGATAGGCAGACAGATTCACATTGGGATAAAACGCAGCGCGGGCAACGTTGATACGGCTGGCAGCCGCTTCGGCGCGCAGCCTGGCAGCTGCCAGGTCCGGGCGGCGGCCCAGTAAATCTGCCTGCAAGCTAGCGGGCAAGCCTTGCGGATGCAGCAGGCTGCCAGCCGGGCGGCGCAGGCTCATGCCGCGATCCGGCCCGGCGCCCATCAGTGCGGCAATGCTGAGTTTTTGCTGGGCAATGGCCTGGCGGGCGGCACTGAGGTCGGCGCTGGCGGTAGCCTGGCGGGACTGGGCCTGACGCAGGGTGCCCATGGTTTCCAGACCATTGTCAAAGCGCTGTTGCAGCAGTTGGGCGCTATGCTGGCGCACGCTCAATGCCTGTTCGGCGGCGTCCTGTTCGGCATATAAACGGGCCAGTTCGGCATACGCTGCCGCAATGGAGCTGGTCAGGGTCAGGCGGCTTTGTGCAGCTTCTGCCTGCGCTGCGGCCAGTTCCGAACTGGCTGCGGCGATGGCGGAGCGGTTCTTGCCCCAGAAGTCGATCTCGTAGCTGAAATCCAGCTCGACCTTGGCCGAGTTGTTGTAACCATGCGGAACAAAGGCGGCCGGGAAGCCATTGTTATAACTTTGCTTCATCTTGGTCACCGAGGTATCCAGGTCCAGGCTGGGCAGATTGCTGGCACCGGTCTGTTGGGCTTGACCTGCGGCTTTCGCCAGGCGGGCCTGGGCAGCTGCCATGTCCGGCGACTGGCTCAATGCTTCTTGCATGATGTCGTCGAGCTGGCCGTCCTGATAGCTTTGCCACCAGTTGCTGTTCATCCAGTCGGCGCTCCCGGCTTTCAGGGTTTGCTGACTGGCCATGTCCTGCATGGTCTTGTTGCTGGCCGCCGGGCCAAGGTCCGGTATGCTGGCGCAACCGGTAAGAAACAGACTGCCTAGCAGGGCCAGTTGTAACAGTGTGCGCCGGGGGTGCATGCTTGATTGGGTATCCATTATTTTGACAGGGCCTTTAACTGTACTGTACGGTACGGTTATAATTCGCGGCGAGAGTGCCGTCAAGTAAAACCGTACAGTTCGGTACAGTTTGGAGCAAAAATGCGAACAAAAAGTGAAGAGCGCCGTCAGGCAATGGTGGCAACGGCGGCGGAGTTATTCTTGCAGCGTGGTTATGAGGCGACATCCATGGCAGAAATCTGCAGCCGGGTGGGGGGGTCCAAGGCTACTTTGTACGGTTATTTCAAGTCCAAGGAAGAGTTGTTCCTGAGCGTGATGAAAATGCTGGCCGAAGAGCGCATGTCACAAGCCTATGCACGGCTGGTGCCGGGCGGGGATATTGCGGCGGCTTTGCAGGCATTCGGAGAAAATTACCTGCAGGTGATTCTGGGGCCGGACCTGATGGCCATGCGCGGCATTATTGCGGGCGAGCTGGTGCGAGCCGGTGCCGCCCAGCAGTTTTATGAAGCGGGCCCGCGTCAGGGTTGGAACAGGGTGGCGGTTTATCTGGAGGCGGAAATGCAGGCTGGTCGCTTGCGTCTGGCTGATGGCTGGATTGCTGCCATGCATTTGTTGTCGCTGATACAGGCAGAATATCAGCAGACTTTCTTGGTTGGCGTGGTGAGCGAAGACGACATGGAGCTGTTACAAGAGCGTGTGGCAAGGGGGGTGGAGATATTCATGACCTGGTATGGGGCCTAGCAAGGGTTTGCTACTGTTGACAAGTAAAAAACCGGGCAATGCCCGGTTTTTTCATGCCTGCCTTGCTACGGCCTAATTGCACAGTGTTTTCAGATACTGGCCGGCATTGAACAGGTCACGCTCGATGGCGCGGCGCACGGCAGAAGGGTCTTTGCGGTGCAGGGCGCGCATCATGTCTTCGTGGCAGTCGTTCATGATGCTCCACACGTGCGGGTCCTGATGCAGCTGATTGGAAATGGGGCCGACGTGCAGCCAGACGCTTTCAATCAGCGACAGCAACATGGCAGAGCCAGAGGCGCGGTACAGCGTGACGTGGAAGTCTTCGTTTGCCGTCAGATAGCCTTTGACGTCGTGATTGCGGATGGCTTCATCCATGGTGACAGTCAGTTCTTCCAGCAGCTTGAGGTCGGCGCTGCTCAGATTGCGTGCGCCTTTTTCCGCCGCTTCGCCTTCCAGCAACATGCGGGTTTGCAGGATGTCGTCAAACTGGGTGCGGCTCAGTTGTGGCACGGTGACGCCGCAATTGGGAATGTTGGCCAGTGCCTTCTCTGCCACCAGGCGTTGCAGTGCAGTACGCACCGGCATTTCGCCAACCTGCATGTCTTGTGCCAGCTGTTTGATCTTGAGTCGTTCGCCCGGTAGCCAGCGACCCAGTGACAGCCACTGGCGCAAGGTGGTGTAGGTTTCGTCCTGTAGTGTAGAGGAGGCGGTAGTCTTCATTGTCGGCGAGTCGTTGGTATTGGAATTTGTCACAAAGGATACCATAGCAATCATGGTGCTGTGATGCTTCACTTTTCAAGTTTTATTTGATCATAAATTGACATGCATGTTTTGTCTTACTATGATGAATTCCAGCTTTTATTCCGGTATTTGCATTTGAATTCACATGGGTTGGTGCGGTGTTGGGAAAAGGGCTTTTTGCAGATTTGATCATAAAGGATAAAACATGCATGAGCATTTACACAGCTTCATCCGAGCACACAATATCCATGAAGTGGAATGCGTCATTCCGGACATGACCGGAGTGGCGCGCGGCAAGATTGTTCCCAAGGATCTGTTCCTGGCGGAGGAGAGCATGAAAATGTCCAAGGCGGTGCTCACCATCACCGTCAACGGCGAGTTTGCCGAATTCGAGCGTTTTGTCGGTGCCAATGATCCGGACATGGTGTGCGTGCCGGATGCCATGTCCATCCGGCTGGTGCCTTGGGCCATTGAGCCTGTGGCGGTGGTGATTCACGATTGCGAAGATTTTGACGGCAAGCCGGTGCAGATTTCCCCGCGTGCCGTGTTGCGTAAAGTCTTGCAACTGTATGCCGACCGTGGCTGGCGGCCGGTGGTGGCACCGGAAATGGAGTTTTACCTGATCCGGCAAAACAGCAATCCGCACGAGCCCTTGCGTCCGCCCACCGGCCGTGCCGGGCGTTCCGAAGTAGGGCGTCAATCTTTCTCTATCGATGCCGTCAACGATTTCGACCCCTTCTTTCAGGAGCTGTCCACTTTCTGTCAGCAAGCGCAGCTGAATGTGGAAACACTGATTCATGAAGTGGGTGCCTGCCAGATGGAAATCAATTTCACGCATGGCAATGCACTGGAACTGGCCGACCAGGTGTTCCTGTTCAAGCGTGCGGTGCGTGAAACCGCTTACCGTCACAATATCTTTGCCACCTTCATGGCCAAGCCGATGGAAAGCGAACCCGGCAGCGCCATGCATATTCATCAAAGCATTGTCAGTACTGCCGATGGGCAGAACATTTTTTCCGCAGCGGATGGCGGCCCGACGCCCTTGTTCTTCCATCATATTGCCGGCATGCAGAAATACCTGCCCATGGTGATGCCCATGCTGGCACCCTACGTCAATTCCTATCGCCGGCTTACCCGTCATGCGGCCGCGCCCATCAATGTGCGCTGGGGCTATGACAACCGTACCTGCGGTATCCGCATTCCACCGTCCGGCCCTGCCGCGCGCAGACTGGAAAACCGGGTGCCGGGGGTGGATGTAAACCCCTATCTGGCGATGGCTGCCACCCTGGCTTGTGGTTATCTGGGCATGGTGCAAGGCCTGGTTCCCAGCGAACCGATGGCGGACAGCGCCTACAACCTGGATTTCGAGCTGCCGCGCAGTCTGGAAGATGCTGTGGCGCTGATGCAGGACTGCCCGGAGCTGTCCGACATTCTGGGCGAGCAGTTTGTGCAGGCTTTTTGCGCAGTGAAGGAAAAGGAATTCGAAACCTTCAATCGCGGCATTACCGCCTGGGAACGCGAGCACCTGCAACTGCACGTATGACATGATGGCGGGCTGCTTGTCCGCACAGAACAAGATCAAGGAGCAATCAATGACGACAACACGACACGGCATCAACTGGGACAAGGCATTGCAACTGCACGCGGCAGAGCGCGAACGCTTTATTGCGGCACGTCCGCAATCGCAGCGGCTGTCTGTCCAAGCGAATCAGCATTTGCTGTTTGGCGTCCCACTACACTGGATGGATGACTGGTCCACGCCTTTTACCCTGTATGTGAAGCAGGCGCAGGGTGCCAGTTTTGAAGATGTGGATGGCAATACCTATGTCGATTTCTGCCTGGGCGATACCGGTGCCATGTTCGGCCACGGCCCGGCCCCGATCGCCAGAGCGGTGGTCGAGCAGGCCGCACGCGGCATCACCACCATGCTGCCATCGGAAGATGCTGTCTGGGTAGCGGCCGAGCTGGCACGCCGATTTGGCCTGCCATACTGGCAGTTTGCCATGACCGCCACCGATGCCAACCGCTTTGCCCTGCGCTGGGCCCGCGCCGCCACCGGTCGGCAGCAGTTATTAGTATTCAATGGCTGCTATCACGGCACCATCGACGATGTGTTTGTCGATCTGGTGGATGGCAAGCCGGTACAGCGTGCCAGCTTGCTGGGGCAGGTGTACGACCTCACCCAATACACCCGCGTGGTGGAGTTTAATGATCTGGCCGCACTGGAAGATGCACTGAAAAACGGCCAGGTAGCCTGCTTGCTGGCCGAGCCTGCCATGACCAATATCGGCATGGTGCTGCCGGAGCCGGGCTTCTGGGAAGCGGCACAGGCACTATGCCGCCGCTACGGCACACTGCTGATCATGGATGAAACCCACACCATCAGCACCGGCATGGGCGGCTATACCCGCGCCCATGGCCTGAAACCGGACATGATGGTGCTGGGTAAGCCCATGGGTGGGGGCGTGCCGTGTGCGGTGTACGGTTTTTCCGAGGAGATGGCCAAGCGCGCCCAGCAGGCCAAGCGTGAGGCGGTGCCGGGGCATAGTGGCATCGGCACCACGCTGACCGCCAACATGCTGGCCATGGCGGCGATGCGGGCTAATCTGGCCGAGGTGATGACCGAACAAGCCTATGCCCATATGTTTGCCCTGGCCGAGCAATTGGCCGCTGGCTTGCAGGCGGTGATTACCCGTCATGCGCTGCCCTGGTGTGTCACTCAAGTAGGAGCGCGTACCGAGTTTCAGTTCACCGCCACCCCGCCGCGCAATGGCAGCGAGGCGGATGCGATTCTGGACAGCGACATGGAGCACATCATCCATCTGTTCCTGCTCAATCGCGGGCTGCTGATCACGCCTTTCCACAATATGCTGCTGATTTGCCCGCAAACCACGGCTGCGGATGTGGCGCGGCTGGTGGCGGCGTTTGACGACTTCGTCAGCGCAGTACGCTGAGCCCGGTCGGGCCGCCTGCGGGCGGCCCTTCAGTCTGCCTGGGCGGTGGCAACGGCAAACTGCTCGCCAATGCTGAAGAAGTTGCCCCCGGCAATATAGTGCAGGCTGCGTTTGGCATCGTGGCCATCAAACTGCCAATGGCCGTCGTGCCAGACGTCCGGATCCGCCTTGGCGGCCAGCACTTCGCCAATGAACAGGTCGTAGCGCTGCTGGTTGTGTGGCTCGCTGATGATGCGGCATTCCAGATAGGCAATGCAGCCGTCCACATGTGGTGCCGCAACGGCTTCGCCAGGCAGGGCGGTCAGGCCACTGACGGCAAACTTGTCCACCTCCTTGCCACTGCAACTGCCCGCCGTCAGCACCTGCTCCGCCTGGGCGCGGCAGGGGACATTCAGCACAAATTCACCTGATGCTTCCATCAATTGCCGGGTGTGGGTGGCTTTGTCCACCACCACCAGCACCTTGGGCGGGTCGAAATCCAGCGGCATGGCCCAGGCGGCGGCCATCACGTTTTGCGCCCCCGCGTGCGCAGAGGAAACCAGCACGGTCGGGCCGTGGTTCAGCAGGCGATAGCTCTTGGTCAGATCAACAGCAACTAGCTTGGACATTGGTTTTTCCCGGTTCATGTTCAGCCGCTGATTCTAGCAATATCCATCCACTGCTGCCTTGTATCCGGCGATTGCCGTGTACAATGCCGCCAGTTCAACATTTAACGGAAAGAAACTCATGTCCAAGCGCAAGGAAGACGAACTCGACCCGGATACCATCGCCCTGTTGCAATGGTGTGCTGAGGTGGAAGCCCTGTTTGTTGCTGCCGGTGCCAAGCCGGATGAGGCACAACAGCAAATCGAAGAAAATGCCGAGTGGTTTACCGATATGTTCTTTGACGGGCTGAGCCCGGAAGAGGCAGCCAAGGCGGCGCTGAATTGAGCGGTACATCCCCCTGCTATGCGGTGCTCGACTTTGAAACCAGCGGCTTATCGCCTGCTGTTGGCAGCCGCGCCACTGAAATCGCCGTCGTGCTGTGGCAGGGCGGGCGCGAGGTGGATCACTACCAGAGCCTGATGAATGCGGGTGTGCGCGTTCCGGCACAGATCGAACAGCTTACCGGCATCAGCAATGCCATGCTGCGCAGTGCGCCGCCGGTGGCCACCGTGATGCGCGAGGTGGCGGATTTCGTCGGTGACCTGCCGTTGGTGGCGCACAATGCGGCATTCGACCGCAAGTTCTGGGACCACGAGCTGGGCTTGCTTGGCAGGCAGCGACGGCAGGATTTTGCCTGCACCTTGCTACTGGCGCGCCGCTTGCTGCCGCAGGCGCCGGATCACAAGCTGGGTACGCTCACCCGCTGGGCCGGCTTGCCCGATGCCGGGCGTGCACACCGTGCGCTGGCAGATGCGCGCATGGCGGCCCATCTATTGCAATATCTGCTGGAGACGGCACAGCGCAAGCATGGCGCCCGGCAACTGGACCATCGCCAGCTGTGCCAGTTGCAGAAGGTGAGTGCCGCCAAGGTGGCGGATTTCTTCATGCAGCATGCCTAACTCGCTTGCCGGTTGGCCATGGGTGGCGCGCACCATCCAGGCCTGATTGCTACTGGTGGCCGATCAGGAATCGGCCCGCCAGCAATGCGAACTTTCCAGATAGCAAACCGGACAGCATGACGTTCCGCTGCTGCAAACAGCATCCCTAGACTAATGGCCTGTATCGCCGCGCAGTTTTCCGGAGCGATACCGACTTTACTCGGGGGTTTTCATGTCCAAAGGTATTGCACCTCTCGCTCTTGCCACATCCCTTGCCGTTTCCCTGTTGCCTGCTGCCGAAGCCTGCACCCGTGTGCTGTGGAATACGCAACCGGGCTATATGCTCAGTTCACGCAATCTTGATTTCTTTGGTCCGGTCAGCCCATCGCTGGTGGTGAGTCCGCGCGATGTCAGCCGTGTTGGTGCCACTGGCGACAATGCAGGGCATACCGTGCGCTGGAAAGCACGCTATGGCAGCGTGGCCGTTTATGCTAACAATGTGTTTCCGATGGATGGCATGAACGAGAAGGGCCTGGTGGCGCATACCCTGTACTTTACCGGTGGTGCCGAGCAGCCTCAGACGGGCAAGCCGGCCAAGCCGGTGCTGGAAAGCAGCCACTGGCTAAGCTTTATCCTGGATAACCATGCCACGGTAGCCGAAGCCGTGGCCGCCATCCGCAGTGTGCGCCTGGTGCCCAAACGCCTGCCCATCGACTATGCGTCGGATACCAAACACATTGCCATTGAGGATGCCAGTGGCGATTCGGCCATCATCGAAATCGTCAAGGGTGAAACGCTTATTCATTATGGCAGGCAGTTTACCGTGCTGACCAATCCGCCTGACTACGACACCATGCTGAAGCAGGAAAAGAAGTTTGCGGCGTCCACTTCCGAAACCATTCCCACCGGCTGGCAGGCGGATGCCCGGCTGGTGCGGGCCAACTGGCTGCTCAAGTCCTTGCCGCGACCAGACAATATCGAAGAAGCGCGCGGTTTTCTGGCATCCATCATGCACAGTGTGGCCATGCCTGTCGGCCTGATGGCGGACCCGCTGGATTTGTCGGTGGAAAAAGCCTATGAGCCGTATTCGCGTTACCCGGCAGAAAACCGGGGCGTGGGTACCTACTGGACCACCACGGCTGACATGAAAAATATGCGCTATGCGTTTCAGTCTGCCTCGTCGATCAGCCCGGTCTGGCTGGATTTGCGGGACTTCGACTTTGCCAGGCTCAAGCAAACCAAGGCGATCTTACGCCTGAACCTGTATGGCAGCAAAAACTGGACTGGCAATGCACGCCAGCATTTGCAGGATGTAGCGGCCTATCACTGAGCTTGTGCACTCCAGTCATTGCCTGCCTGGCAAGCAGTGTGATTGATACCGCCTGGGCCTTGCTGGCGGCTGGCATCAGTCCCCGGCTTCCAGCGTCAGCAAATGCGGGGTGAAGTCTCCGCGCTCCAGCACCCGGATGCAGGCATCCACCACATCCGGGTCCAGCTGGGTTCCTCGCATCAGACGTATCTGGGCAATGGCCTGGCCTATGCCCAGTGCGGCGCGGTAAGGGCGGTCGGACGACATGGATTCGACAATGTCCGCCACGGTGAGGATGCGCGATTCCAGCAGGATGCTTTTGCCCGACAAGCCCAGCGGATAACCGGAGCCATCCAGATATTCGTGGTGCTGGCGAATGATGTCGGCAATGGGCCAGGGGAAATCAATATTCTTCAGGATGTGGTAACCCACTTCCGGATGGCGCTTCACCAGCGCAAATTCCACCGGGTGCAGTCGGCTGGGTTTGCTGAGAATCTCGGCAGGTACTTCAATCTTGCCCAGATCATGCACCACGCCACTCAGGTACAAACCACGCAGCCGGTGCGCATCCAGCCGTAATTCCTGGCCTATCAGCACGGCAAGTTCCGCCACGTGTTTCTGGTGACCGGCCGTGTAGGGGTCGCGCTGTTCCAGAACCGAGGCAATGGCAGCCAGTGCATTTTCCAGTGCGTTTTCCAGTACCTGGGCATGGGCTGCCTGCTCCTGCAAGGACTGTTGATACGCCACCCGGGTGCGGCGTGACTGAATGCCGAACTGCACATTGCGCGTCAATTCTTCAAAAACCTGCACTTCCACCGGGCTGAAGGACTGTCCGCTCCCACTGTATACCGCCAGTGCGCAGATCAGGTCCGGCCCGGCTACCAGCGGAATGGCGACAATGGCATGCAATCCGTGCTGGCTGGCCAAGGACTTCCATGGCTGGAAGCTCGGGTGTTGTTGCAATGCACTGATGTTGATGGTGTTGCCCTGGCGGATGCAGCTGGCGATCGGCCCTTCATTAGCAGACTCAGCACTCCAGCCGATGTCCAGCTGGGTGCTGTACGCATGCGCACTGCCAGCAGCAGCCAGCACGTGCAAGCGCTGTTGTTGCAGGTCCTGCATGCCGGCAATCAGGGCCAGCGGGTAGCGTTGGTCGGCGACAATGGCATCGCATACGGCCTGCAACAAAGCCTGCTCATCGCTGGCCTGCACCAGCGCCTGATTGGTGCGGCTATTGGCTTGCAGCGCCCAGGCCCGGCGCTGCATTTCATCACGATCCTGTTTTTGCTGGGTAATGTCCTTGAAAATGACGGTGAGGCCTATGCATAACCCTGCGGTATCAAAAATGGGGGATTTGCTGGTTTCCAGCCAACAGTGCTTGCCATCCAGCACATAGGGCTCTTCCTGAACCATGGCCACACCACTGGCAATCACTTTCCGGTCATCCGCCTGATAACTGGCGGCGAGTGCCGGCGGGAAGAAGTCATGATCGGTCTTGCCGGCGATGTCTTCGATGCGGATTCCCAGGTCATCAGCAAAGCGCTGGTTGCAGGTGATGAAGCGGGAGTGGGTGTCCTTGATGATGACCCGATCCGGCAGTTGCCGGATGGCGGCCTGCAAGGTGTAGTCGGTAAGGGGTTTGCTTGTGCTACGGGCATCCATGCTCAGGCTTTTCTTTTATGATCCGGCAGTTGATAGCCATGGTCGGCAAATAGCGTCAGGCAGGCGTCCACCACGGCGGGGTCGTACACGCTGCCCTTGTATTGTTCTAATTGCGCCAGGGCCTGGGCCTGACCCAGCTGGCGACGAAACGGCCGATGCGACAACATGGCTTCCATGCTGTCGGCAACGTGGATGATACGTGCTTCCAGCAGGATCTCTTCTCCACGCAAACCGCGCGGATAGCCGCTGCCATCCATGTTTTCATGGTGCTGCCAGGAGATATCGGCAATGGGCCAGGGAAACGCGATGTCCTTGAGGATTTCATGGCTGGCTTCGGCATGCAGCTTGACCAGTTCGAATTCCTCATGATTCAGGCGGCGTGGCCGGGTGAGGATTTCGGATGGAATCTGGATCTGGCCGATGTCATGCACCATGGCAGCCAGGCCCAGGCCTTCCAGGCGATGTTCATCCAGCCCCAGTTGGCGGCCAATGGCCACGGCAAGGTCGCTGACGCGTACTTCATGGCCGGCGGTGCTCAGGTCGCGGTGCACCATGGCGGACGACAGCGCACTGATGGCCTGAATCAGCGACTGGCGCAGCGATTCCTCCGCCTTCTTGCGCCCGCTGATGTCGATGAAAGCACCTATGATGCCGGCAATATTGTTGTCCTCGTCGTAGAACAGGTCCTTGGCGTAAACCACATCCATCAACTGCCCTTGCTGGGTGCGGATGACATACTCGAACATCTGTGGCTGGCGGCTGGCAATCAGCTCGGCATCATTCTGGGTGAACATGCTGGCCAGTTCGGTCGGCCACACCTCTTGCGGCATCTTGCCGATGATGTGCTCCTGCTGCATGCCCACCGTACGGGAAAAGGCTGGGTTGCAACCCAGGTAGCGCCCGCTGGCGTCCTTGTAGAACACGGCAATCGGCATGGCATTGAGCAAGGCCTGGTTGAAGCGTTGTGCCCGGTCAAGCTGCACCATTACCTGATTGCGTTCTGCCTGCAGGTTGATGGCCAGTTGCTCACTGTCCTTACACAGCTTGATGGCGCGAGACAGGTTGGCCAGGATGGGCGGGAATACATGCTCCAGCGGCATGTGCTGCAACATGGTTTCCGGGGCCAGCAGCATGATGGTGTGGACTTGGTCCAGCGGCAGGCGCAGCCCGTAATGGTAGCGGTCCTGGCCGGTAAAGCGCTGTAGCAGTCTGGCGTCTGTTTCGGCCTGGATGCTGCGGCCCAGTAGTCCCGCAGGCAAAGCAATGCCAATGCTGGCTTGCTGTTGCAGCTGATGATCGCCAATCACCTTCAGCAGGCAGCCGCTGTTGGCGTCCAGCCCGTCCGGGTGGTGAATGACCAGGCCAACCGGGCAGCCAGTGTGAAACAACAGGCGTTGCACGACCTTGGTGAGCAGTGCGTCTACAGTCACTTCGCGCCCTATGGTGAGCGACAGGTCGTACAGTACGGCAAGCAACTGGTCCTTGTTCATGCATCCATCCACACGCTGGCCGTGATGCATGCATTGTGAAACAGCGGATAACCCCACTCGTGCGGACTGCCGATTTCACCCAGCGTCAGCGCCCCGGTCACGCTGGCGGCCTGGCTGTGCCGGATCAGGCCATGGATTTCTTCCAGGGCGGCAGGGCCAAAGTGCTGACTGCGTCCCGCACAGTAAAAGCTCAGCAGGTTTTTACCTTCCAGCGAGCCATGACGCTGCTGCAAGGTGCCAAGCACCTGCTGCACGCAGTCATCGCCCGGCACTGTCGGGGCCTGAACCATCATCAGCACCGCGTTTTCCGGCACTTCACCCACGCAAAATACCGAACCATCATCCTCCAGCGCTACCGGGACACGAATCAGCAATTGCTGGTTGGCCAGCATGATGCCAAGCGGGAAATGCACGCCGAAGGTGTAGAAGTTTTCACGGTTCAGTTCCGCCCCGAACTGCTGTTTGACGATGTGCTGATAGGCGTCGAAGGCCGGTCGCCAGTCAATCTGGAAAATGCGGTTACCGACAGTGGCTGTGGCGGTGAGGGTGTGCTCCGGTGCCGGGTAGCCATGGTTGATGACCGGATTGGCCGTGGCGGGCAGCAACAGGCAGAGCACGCCGTGCATCATGCTCTGGTATTGGTCGAACAGGCAGGGAATGGGCTGGAACTGTGCACTGCCGGCATTCACCCCGCCGTAAAACACCTGATCCGCCAGTTGCAGGTACAGGGCATCCAGAATGGAAGCAATGTCCGGCAGCATGCCATCGAAAATCATGAATAAGGTAGGTTTGCCCTGATCTGTCGGCCATGCGGCCAGCATTTGTGTTATCCGCTCGCTCATGTGTTGGGCGGTTTGTGCCGGGTCTTGCCCGGTATGGATGCGCAATAGCGCACTTTGGCTGCCGCCGGGGCAGGGCAGCAGCATGACGCCATGGTCAACAAAACCCTGATTGCTGATCAGGCGGGGAAACACACCGCCTGCCAGTTCTATGCCCTGATGCAGGCAGGCTGTTTGCAGGTTGGGCAGTTGCTCACGGTCGGCTTCTGCCAGCAAGGCCAGCAGGCGCTGGTCGGGGTGGTGGGCATGCCAGGCTTGCAAGCTGCTTGCCAGTTGAGCGGGATCCAGCGAACTGTGCCAGGGTGAGGGCATTGGCGGAACTCTCTGATGATAGGCATGGAAAATACTCAGTAACCTTATCATAAACGAGGGAAGTGCCATTGCCGACGGCTATCCGGCAGTCGGGCCGGAAAAAAGCAGCAAAGTTGATCCTGACCAGCTAGTTGGCTGGTCAGGAGGGGGCAGGAGATGGTTCAGGGTTTGGCAGTCAGTGCGCTTGGCGGCTTACTGTCGCTTTGCAACCATTTGTGCAGCAGGCGGCTGCTGAGCGGAATGAACAGGAACACCATGATGGGCGTCAGCATCAGCGTGCTGCACAGGACACGCAGCAGTACCGGCAGGCTGGCCAGTTTGTCGCCCAGCAGCAGGGTGAAGCAAAGCGAGACCGGGAAGAACACCAGCCAGATCATCACCGCTTGCTTCCAGCGCGGTGGCGCTTTCAGGCCAAACCATTGCTCCAGGCCTTCGGCACAATGCACGCTGCTGTGTTGAATCAACGCTTCACCGTTAACCAGCCATGCCTGCCGTGCCGGGCTGGCTGCCCAGGCATCCAGGCTGGCCTGATCGCGGAAGCGAAACAGGATTTGCCAGTGATCATCGTCCGGCGGCGGTTGCAACAGGCCGGAGCCCAGGTAGCCGGGCGCGGCGCTGGCCAGGCCTTCGCCTTCACGTATCCAGGCATGAAAGTCGGCATGACGCGCCGGTTTGATACGGCGGGTAATCAACAAGGTAAGCGGTGTGCTGGGTGTCATGATGTGGCTCCTGCGGGCAAGTCCCGCCACCCGGGGTGAGGGTGGTTGGCACGCCTCCGGGGTAGTGGAGGCGTTTCGATCATGCAGCAAGCAAGCAGCGTGCCTGAACCTTTATTTGCGCAACAGGCGCAGGCCATTGGCCACCACAAGCAAGCTGGCACCTACATCGGCAAATACCGCCATCCACATGCTGCCCATGCCTAGCAGGGTCAGCAGCAGAAAAACTGCCTTGATGCCGAGAGCCAGTACGATGTTTTGCACCAGAATGGTGTGGGTGGCACGGGACAGGCGCACAAAAACAGGCAGGCGGGCCGGGTCGTCATCCATCAGTGCCACATCCGCGGTTTCGATGGCGGTATCCGAACCCATTGCGCCCATGGCAAAGCCGATATCGGCACGAGCGAGCGCAGGCGCGTCATTGATACCATCGCCCACCATGCCCACCATGCCCGTCTGGCTCAGCCTGGCAATGATATCGGCCTTGTCTTGTGGCAGCAGGCCGCCATGGGCTTCGTCAATGCCGACAGCTGCGGCAATGGCGCTGGCGGTTTGCTGGTTATCCCCGCTTAGCATCACAGTGCGTATGCCCAGGCTGTGCAACTGGGCAATGGCATCCCGACTGGCAGGGCGGATGGTGTCTGCCACGGCAAACAGGGCCAGTACCTGCGCCTCATCCATCAGCATCACCACGCTGTTGCCATCTTGTTCACGGGCGGCAACCCAACTGTCAACTTCGGGCGCATTCAGGCCAAGTTGACTGGCCAGCGCCAGGTTGCCCAGCCATAGCTGACGCCCGGCAATTACCCCCAGAATGCCACGACCGGTGATGGCGCTGAATTGTGTGACCTGTTGCAGGGCGATACCATCCTGTTCTGCCGCACGCAGCAGGGCGCGTGACACCGGATGGTCGGAGCGGCTGGCCAGGCTGGCGGCAAGGCTGCGGCATGCATCGTCCTTGCCGCTGTCCAGCGCTTGCCATGCAGTCTGTTCCGGTTTGCCATGGGTAATGGTGCCGGTCTTGTCCAGCGCCAGTGCGCGCAGTTTGCGGCCTTGTTCCAGCCATACGCCACCCTTGATCAATATCCCCTGGCGGGCGGCTGCGGCCAGACCGCTGACCACCGTTACCGGAGTGGAAATGACCAGTGCGCACGGGCAGGCAATCACCAGCAGCACCAGCGCCTTGTAGACCCAAGCCAGCCAGTCGCCACCGGTGAATAGTGGCGGCAGTATGGCCAGCAGGGTGGCCAACACGAAGATGGTCGGCGTGTAGATGCGGGCGAAACGGTCGACAAAGCGCTGGGTCGGTGCCTTGGCATCCTGCGCCTGTTCCACCGCATGGCGGATGCGCGCCAGCATGGTATCGCTGGCTGCGGCGGTGACGCGGTATTCAAAAGCACCGTTTTCATTCAGCGTACCGGCATAGACGCTATCACCCGGCTGTTTTTCCAGCGGCATGCTTTCGCCGGTCATGGTGGACTGGTTGACGGTGGAGTGGCCGCTGATGATGACGCCGTCCAGTGCGATGCGCTCGCCCGGTGCCACGCGGACCACTGCGTCAAGCGGAATATCGTCAACCGGCATGTTCTGCCAGCTGCCATCGACGGCTTGCACGGTGGCGCTGGGTGGCGTGAGTTGCAGCAGGCTGTCAATGGCATGGCGAGCCCGGTTTAGCGAGCCTGCCTCGATGCGCTCGGCCAGGGTGAACAGTACCATCACCATCGCGGCCTCCGGCCATTGCTGCAGCAGCAGTGCGCCGGTGACGGCTATGCTCATCAGGGCATTGATATTGAGCGTAAGGTGACGCAGCGCTATCCAGCCCTTGCGGTAGGTAGTGATACCGCAAACCGCAATCGCGCTCAGGGCCAGCAGGGCCGCCAGCCAGCCAGGGGCGCTCAGCCAGTCGCACAGTTCGGCGGCCAGTGCCAGCAAACCTGCCGTGGCTAATGGCCACCAGGGGGCGGTGGGCGTGGAGGAATTGGCTGGGGGCAGGGTGCCGATCTCTGCTGCGGTTTCCGGATCAAACCCCAGCGCACGCAAGGCAGCCAGAATGCTCGGCAGTGCGTCAGGCTGGTGCGTGACAGTGAGCAGGCGCTGCATCAGGCGGAATTCCAGCGCGACAACTTCGCTCATCGTGGTCAGCTGCTTGCGGATCAACGCTTCTTCGGTGGGGCAGTCCATTTGCAGGATGCGGATGGGTGTAATCGTCAGCGTGCCTTCGCTGCGCGCTCCGGACAGAGTTTCCAGCGGGGCGCTGGTGCTGCCGCAGCAATGGTCATGGTGGTGGTCAGCATGCTGGTGTCCATCCTGTCCGTGGCCATGCGGCTTGTGGGAAGTTTGGTCGTTCGGGGCGGGTACACGCTTGTATCTGGCTTGCATGCTGGTCTCCTGTGTTGCATTGGCATACAGTTAACACCCTGTAGCAACTTCAAGGTCAACAGCTAAAGGTAAAGGAGAGTGCAATGAAAATTGGTGAATTGGCCAGGTTGGCGGACTGTACCAGTGAAACCGTGCGCTTTTATGAAAAGACTGGTCTGTTGCCACCGCCACAGCGCGAGGCGAACAACTACCGTAGTTATGGCGAGCGCCATCTGGAACGGCTGCGCTTTATCCGTAATTGCCGGGCGCTGGACATGACGCACGAGGAAATTCATCAGCTGTTGTCGCTGATGGTGGACCCACAGTCCGATTGCGGCGGGGTAAACCAGGTGCTGGATGCGCATATCTGTCATGTGGATGCGCGTATTGCCGAGCTGGTGCAGCTGAAGGCGCAGCTGGATGAACTGCGCCAGCGCTGCCAGCAAACACAAGCACTGGATGCCTGTGGCATCTTGCAAGGGCTGGCCGAAATGGAAACCGCCGCCCGCCCGGAGCGCCATACCCATCTGTAGACGGCTAACGCTGCCAGACAAGGCCGGCGGTGTTTACACCTGATATTGCGCCACGGTGTTGAGTATGGTCCTGGCCTGCTTGTGCAGTTCACGTGCGGCATCAGCCGAACTGCTGGCGGCAGACGAGTTTTCCTCTGCCATCTGGGCAATTTGTTCCACGCGCTGGGCAATGGTGGTGCTGGTGCTGGTTTGTTCAGAAATGCTGTGGGAAATGTCATGCACCAATTCCCTGGCCTGCTGGGTATTGTCCTGTATGCGTTCGATGGCGGTATTGGCACCGCGTGCGGCATCGGCTTCCTGATTGGCGCGCTCCACCACGCGCTCCATGCTGCCAACCGCATCCTGTGTACCTTGCTGCATCTGAGAAATAACCGTGGAAATTTCCGTGGTGGACTTGGCTGTGCGTTCTGCCAGTTTGCGTACCTCATCGGCCACCACGGCAAAGCCCCGGCCCATTTCACCGGCCCGTGCCGCTTCGATGGCCGCATTGAGTGCCAGCAAATTGGTTTGTTCGGCAATTTCCTTGATGATGTTCATCACCGTGGCCACCGTCTGGCTGTCCTGACGCAAGCTGGCCACCTGGCTGGCTGCCTGGCGGATGGATTCGGAAACCGCCGTGATGCCACTTACTGTGGCCAGAATCACCTGCCCACCCTGGCTGGCGGTATCGCCTGCGGCACTGGTTTGCTGGTTGGCTTCCAGCGCGCGGTCGGACACATGGTTGATGCTGACGGTCATCTCTTCGATGGCAGCTGCCATGGCGGCGGCAGCTTCGCTTTGCAGCTCGGAACTGCGGGCAATTTGCGTAGTGTTGCTGGCCATGCCCTCAATGGCCTGGTCGACGGATTCCACGCTGCGGCGAATGTCCTGGAAACTGTCCTGCAATTGTTGTAGCAGGGCATTGAATGCCATGGCGGTTTCGCCCACTTCATCCTGGCGCATCACTTTCACCCGCAGGCGGAAGTCCAGCGCCTCACGCACATTGAACATCACATTGCGCATGCCCAGCAGGCTGCTGCGAATGTGCCGGAACAAGCTGCCGCCCAGTAGTGCACAGCCCAGCAGGCAGGCAGCAATGACGGCAATCGACATGGTGATGGCCTGTTGATAGGCCTGGCGGTTGTCATCGGCCAGCTTGCCTGCCAGGCGGTAGTTGAATTGCATGTGTTGCTGCAGGTTTTTGCTCAAGGCTGCGGTAGCGGCGCGCATGTTGCCGCCGGTGATGGCTTGCTCCGCTTCCTGGGTCTTGTGTTGGCGTGACAATTGCAACAAGGCATCGCGGGCGCTGCGGTAGCTGACCACCAGCTTGCGGTCCTGTTCCATCAACTGGCGGTCCTCGGCGTCGACGATCAGGTCTTTTTCGTAATGGGCTGCGGCTTCATCAAAGCGTTTGTCCTGCGTATTGATGGCCTGCTGGTCTTTTTCTTTCTGGCTGTCGCTTTGCGCAATGACATGGCGATAGGTGCCGGTGCGCATCTGGGTCAGTGCATCCAGCATTTCATCCAGCGCCATGATGCTGGGGAAGGTATTGGCCGTCAGGTATTCGAAGCGGGCATTGGCCTGCTGTTGCTGATACAGGCCGAAGCCGCCGATTCCTATCAATGCCAGCAAGGCAATGCCCAGCGTCAGTGCCAGTCGTTGCGAAATGTTCACGAAGCGCTCCCTGTCCTGAATTGTGTCGGATGACATACTGTCTTTATAGACGGGAGGGTTGTGGCGACAAGTTACAGGAAATCAATCTCTTGTCGAATGACAAACAAGTGGCGCTCCGCAGACTACGGTCTGTTGCTATGCCGTAAGGTGACTGTCCGGCTGGCTGATGACACCCCATATGGCGAAATCCTGGCCGTAATCCGCTTCAATCGGCGGGTAGTCCGGATGGGCTGCCAGCAAGCACAGGCGCTGGCCATTGCGCTGCAGGCGACGCACCATGAATTCACCATCCACCGTGGCCAGTACCAGATTGCCTTGTACCGGACTGCGCTGCGCATCAATGGTGAGGATGTGGCCGGCGGCGATGCCGGCTCCGCTCAGCGAGTGATCGGGCATGGGCAAGTAGAATGACTGAGTCTGGTCCGGGTGTATGGTGGGTGTCATGATGAAGCTCCGCGCTATTGATTATGAAATTGTACAAAATCAAAATCAGCAGGGCAAGCAGGCTTTATCGACGAACAAACACCCTGTCGCAGACAGGGCAGGCGTGGCAGCTTGCGGCAGATATGACAAATTTTCCTTGCTGGAGCAGGGTCTGGCTGGTTAACCTTCCAATTTGACACCAATCACCTTCCCGGCGCAGGAGCCTTGCATGACCAAACAACAACTCATTGCCATTCTTTCCGAAAAAACAGGCAGCAGCAAAGTCGATGTCCTGCGTTTCATGGATGCGCTGGAGCAGACCATTCGTGATGAGTTGGTCAGCGGCGGTGAAGTCACCCTGGCCAGCACCGGCAAATTCAAGGTGAAAAATACGGCAGAACGTAATGGCCGCAACCCGAAAACCGGCGAAACCGTGTTGATCCCGGCAAAGCGCAAGGTGGTGTTCACCCCGATCAAGCAGTTGAAAGAAGCTGTAGCAGGCTGATTGACCATGGTGGGGAAGACCACCGGCAGCAAACCAGGACGCCTTGGCGTCCTTTTTTCATGCCTTCAGTCTATTTGGTGCAGTTGACTGGATTGTTGACTCAAATTGATCAATAACTAAATAAGGACGGCGTAAATCTATTCACACAGTGTGTTATTTGATGCCATGGGGAGGCGTATGCATTAACAAGCGGTGCATTACTTCATCAATGTCAATATTGTGCATTTTTTTGTTGAAAATGCCGGATGCATTTGAAAATGGTATTGACGTGTCGAATTGAAGCCGGGAACATTGCAGCACGCCGATAACCGCCACAAGCGGTCGTGCCAGGCAGCAATGTGTGGTTTTAAGACATTATAAAAACAGGATCCTCCATGCGTACTCTCCGTTCCAGAATGCTTGCGTTTGTACTGATGATTCTGGTAGCCATTTCGCTGTTGTTCTGCGGTGTGGCCTACTGGAAAATGAAAGAAGCACTGCTTTCATCCATCAGTGACCAGATTGTCCAGACGGCCAATAACAAGGTCAGCTTCATTACCGAGTGGGTATCCACTCGTCAGAATATCGTCGGCTCTGCATTGCTGCACTTTACCGAGGGTGACATGAAACCCATCCTTGACCAGTCGCAAGTGGCTGGCAAGCTGGATGACATGTATGTCGGTGAGCCCAGCAAGAAAATGACGCAATTCACCGGCTCCACGCCGGTACCGCCGGGGTATGACCCGACAGGCCGCCCGTGGTACCTGGCAGCCAGCAATTCGCAGGAAGCCATCGCCACTGCACCGTATATTGATGCTGCCACCAAGAAGCCCATCATCACCTTTGCCAAGGCGCTGCGCAAAGATGGTCAACTGCTTGCCGTGGCCGGTGGTGACGTTTCCCTGGCACGCGTCGCGGACGAAGTGGTGTCCTCCAAGCTGCCGGGCGATGGCTTTGCCTTCCTGATTACCGGTGACGGTTCGGTGATTGCCCATCCGGTCAAGGATTCGGGCATGAAGAAAATCAACGAAGTAATGCCGGGCTTTGATCTGAACAGTGTCAGCAAGGACGGCACTTTGCAAACCATCAGCCTGAATGGCGAGGCGAGCATGACTGCCTTGTACCCGGTTGGGAAGACCGGCTGGCTGCTGGGCGTGGTGGTGCCGGTGGCTGCGGCAACCGTATCGGTCACTCACCTGATTGAACTGATGATAGCCGTGTTGATTGCTGGTGTGGTGGTGGTGGCCTTGCTGGCAACCATCGGTGTGGCCCGCATGCTGTCCGGCCTGACCGAACTGCGCGACGCCATGCGTAACGTAGCCAGCGGCGATGGCGACCTGACCCTGCACCTGCCGGTACGCTCGCAGGATGAAGTCGGCCAGATCGCCGAAGCCTTCAATGCCTTTGTGCACAAGCTGCATGGCATGTTCGTGTCGGTGCGCAACGATGCCGAAGCACTGGCGCGCGATACCGCCGCCCTGCATCAGGCCGCTGAAAGCATTGCCTCGGATTCCCGCGTGCAGTCCAACGAGCTGTCTGCCACGGCTGCGACGATTGAAGAGATCACCGTCAGCATCAATCACATTGCGGACAATGCCGGTGAAACCGAAGTGCTGGTGGCCAGTACCCGTGAAAACTCGGAAGACTCTTACCAGGCCATGGAGCAGGTGGCGCGCGAAGTGCAGTCCATCGTGCAGACGGTGGATGCCCTGCAAAGTGCCATGGGCGACCTGTCTTCGCATTCCGAACAGATTCGCGGCATTGTGGCAGTGATTCGTGACATTGCAGACCAGACCAACCTGCTGGCACTGAATGCAGCCATTGAGGCGGCACGTGCCGGTGAACAAGGTCGTGGCTTTGCCGTAGTGGCGGATGAAGTGCGCAAGCTGGCCGAGCGCACAGCATCGGCCACGGTGGAAATCGCGCAGATGATCAATAGCGTGATGAGCCAGACCGAAGTGGCGATCGGCCATACCAGCAAGACCAACGAGCGTGTTGCCACTGGCGTGGCGATGTCGCGTGAAGCGGCCGAGAAGGTTGGTCGCATCAAGGCCAGCACGCAGGATATTGCCAGCCGCATGTCGGAAATCACCAGTTCCACCAAGGAACAGAGCACGGCTACTACGGTGATGGCGCAAAGTGCCGAGCGTATCAACGCCAAGGCGCTGGAGAGCGACGAAAATGTGCAGCGCATCCTCAGTATCATTCAGGATCTGTCACGCCGCGGTGGCGATTTGCGTACCCTGGTATCGCAGTTCAAGCTGTAAGCCCGGACACAGCAATCCCAAAGAAAACCCCCGCTAGCCGGGGGTTTTGTTTTTCTGCCTGCACGAAAACCGGCAGCACTCAGTTGCCCTGACCCTCGTCGTCGGCATAGTTGGCACGAATCCGCAGGATTTCCGGCAATGCCTTGCGGAAGGCTTCAATCAATTGCGGGTCGAAGTGCGCGCCGGACTGGCTGTACATATAGTCCAGCGCCTCGGAGAGCGGCAGGGCTTTTTTGTAGGGACGGGCCGACAACAGGGCGTCAAACACATCGGCAATGGCCACAATACGACCGGCTAGCGGAATGGCCTCGCCGCGAAGGCCATACGGATAGCCACTGCCATCCCAGCGTTCGTGATGGCTCAGTGCAATGATGCCGGCGGTTTGCAGCAGTTCGTCATCGTGGCTGCCAATGATGTCCGCCCCCATTTGCGGGTGCTGTTTCATCAGCTGCCATTCTTCAGCATTCAGTTTGCCCGGCTTGAGCAGGATGTGGTCCGGAATGCCGATCTTGCCGATATCGTGCATGGGTGCCGCCAATTGCAGGATTTCCTGCGCCTTGCTGCCCATGCCCGCCACTTCGGCGATCAGCCGGGTAGCGTGTGCCATGCGGATAACATGATTGCCTGTTTCGTTATCCTTGAACTCGGCCGCACGTCCCAGGCGCTGGATGATTTGCTGACGCGAGCTCAGTAGCTCGTTGGTGCGCTGGGCCACCATGCGCTCCAGTTCGCGGGTCTGGTCGTACAGCGCCAGATGGGTGCGTACCCGGGCCTTGACCACCGGCGGGCTGATGGGCTTGGTGATGTAGTCCACCGCGCCGATTTCCAGCCCCAGCTTTTCATCTTCCACCGAGCACATGGCGGTGACAAAGATGACCGGAATATGCTGACGGTCCGGGTTGGACTTCAGCCTGCGGCACACTTCATGCCCGCTCAGGCCGGGCATCATCACATCCAGCAGGATCAGGTCCGGCGGGGTGTCGGAATAAGCAATCTTGAGGGCTTTTTCACCATTGGGAGCCACCTTGATGGTGTATTCGTCTTCCAGGATGGCGGCCAGCAATTCGATGTTGTCCGGTACGTCGTCGGCAATCAGTATGCTTTGACGTTGTCTGAGATCAGCCATGGGCAATGAGCTTTCGGTTGGCTTGCATGGTCAGCTTGCTTGTAGTCGTGCAGTCAGCTGGGCCAGCTGCTGCAAGGCGGCTTCGTATTCATATTGACCCGCCAGGCGCGATAGTTGCTGCGCGTCGTCGGCGGCTGCGTGATCGGCCAGGCTACGGAACAATTCGGCCGCAGTTTTACTGGCGCGGATATCATCGACACGCAGCTGTTGTTCCAGCGTGTCCAGCAGTGCCCGGACGCTGTCATGCCCGTCCGGTGAAATGGCAGGTGCTGCCGTCTGTTCCTGTTCCAGCTGTGCCAGCAGGGCCTGCAGTTGCTGTTCTACCCGGCTGATGGCCTGGTTGCGGCTGTCGATGTCGCTGTCCAGATGGTATTCAGCGTGCCGGCAGGCTGCGGCCAGTGCTTCAGCCCCCAGATTGCCAGCCAGGCCCTTGAGGTTGTGAACGATGCGGCGGGCGCCATCGGTATCTGCCCGTTGCAAGGCTTGTTGCAGCCGCTGGCAGGCATCGCTTTCCCGTTCGCGGAAACGATGCAGCAGTCGCTGGTACAAGGTGGTGTCCCCACCCATGCGCAGCAGGGCGAGCTCGCGGTTCAGAATGACATCGCTGCCATGTTTGTTGCCGGGCAAGGCCAGCTTGCCGGGCAGGCTGTGCGGCATGCCGGGGCGCAAGTGGCGCACCAGAGTGGCATAAAACACCTGGATGTCGATGGGTTTGGCAATGTAGTCGTCCATGCCGGCATCCAGGCAGCGTTGTTCTTCACCTTCCATGACATTGGCGGTCATGGCGACGATCTTGCTGTTATTGTGGCGCTCGTCCAGACGTAACTGGCGGGTGGCTTCAAGGCCATCCATCACCGGCATCTGGCAGTCCATCAGGATGAGTGCGTAGTCCTTGGTGGCGGCCATTGCCACGGCTTGGGCTCCGTCTTCGGCCAGGTCTGCCTGTATCCCGACCTGGCGCAGTAATTCCAGTGCCACTTCCTGATTGGTCTGGTTGTCTTCCACCAGCAAAACCTGTGCCCCTTGCAGTAGCTGTCGCAACTGCGCCAGATCCAGCCGCGGCGTGTTGCTGCCAGCCTGTAAGGCAGGCTGATGGCGGCAGGCGGTATGAATGGCATCCAGCAGGGTGGAGAAGGTGGTGGGCTTGTTGAAAATGCCGTCAACCTTGGTATTGCCCAGCGCCTGGCTCAGGCTGTCGCAATCGTGTGCGGTGGCCAGCAGGCATACCGGTGTGGGCAGGTTTTCATTGGCCTGGATATGGCGGAGGGTGTCCACGCCGTCCATGCCGGGCATTTTCCAGTCGATCAGCACCAGCTGATAGGGCAGGCCTGCATCCTGAGCCTGTTGCAAGGCCTGCAAGGCAGCCATGCCGCTGTCCACCGACGCAGCTTCCAGTTGCAGGGCTTGCAGCATGTGGACAAATACTTCGCGGGCGGCGGCATTGTCATCCACCACCAGTGCGCGCATGCCGCGGATGTCCGGCAGCGTACTTGGCGCAGCCTGCTTGGCACTGGCCTTGCCAAACTGGCAGGTAAAGCTGAAGCAGCTTCCATGGCCTGGCTGGCTGCTGACGGTGATGTCACCATCCATCAGTTGCACGATGTGCTTGCTGATGCTCAGCCCAAGGCCGGTGCCGCCGTAGCGGCGGGTGGTAGAGCTGTCCGCCTGGGAAAAGGCCTGAAAAATGCCATCCTGTTGTGCTGCACTCATGCCAATACCGGTATCGCTGACCGCAAAGTGCAGGGTCAGCTTGTCTTGCTCTTCCCGCTCCAGCCGGACGCTCAGGGTGACTTCGCCGGAGTCGGTAAACTTGACGGCATTGCCCACCAGATTGTTCAGTACCTGCCCCAGGCGCAGTGGGTCGCCTATCAGTTGGGCAGGAACCTTGCTGTCGATGTCAAACAACAGCTCCAGCCCCTTGTCGCGTACACGTAGTGCCATCAGGTCGGCAACCCGGGTAATGACTTCTTCCAGCGTAAATTCGGTTTGCTCGCAGCTGAGTTTCCCGGCTTCTATTTTGGAAAAATCCAGAATGTCGTTGATCAGGCCAAGTAGTCCGTTGGCCGCGGTATTCACCTTCTCCAGATAGTTGCGCTGCTGGGGGGCAAGCTGGGTTTGCAGCGCAAGCTGAGTCATGCCAATGACCGCATTCATCGGGGTGCGGATTTCATGACTCATATTGGCCAGGAAGTCGGCTTTGGCGCGGGTGGCCGCTTCAGCTTGGTGACGGGCGGTGCGGGCTTCCTGTTCGGCATCCTTGATGGCGCTGACGTCAACAATCACGCCTATCAGCCCGCCTGGGGTGTTGTCCTCATGGCGAAAACCGGTCACCGAATACAGTACGTGATGCAGCTTGCCATCGGCAAAACGCAGTTGTTCTTCGCGGGATACGCGGCTGCAGTTGGTGATGACCGCTTCGTCCTCTTGCTGGAATAACTGGCGGGAACTAGCGGGCAGGTAATCCAGCTCCAGCACACGCTTGCCGATGAAGTTGCTGCGGTCAATGCCAAAGGCTTGTTCATACGCCTGATTGCAGCCGATAAACCGGGTGTCGGCACCCTTGTAGAAAATGGGGTTGGGGATGGTGTCCAGCAAGGCTTCCACCAGGGCCACCTGATGTTGCAGGTCGCTGGTGCGCGCTGTCACTTTTTGTTCCAGTTCGGCGCGGGCCTGTTGCAGTTCGGAAGTCTTGACCAGCAATTGCTGACGCATTTGCTCTTGCGCAGCAGCCAGCTGGCGCACTTCCAGCCAGGGGGCTTGCAAGGCATCCGGACTGACTGGCTGTTGCAGTTCCAGTTGGCCAAAGCGCACACTGCCTTGTGCCAATAACTCCAGTGGCCGGGCAAAGCGCTGCGCCATGCGCAGCGCCACCATGCCGGCGCAAATCAGTGCGGCAGTGCTGATCAGCACCAGCAGAATCACGTCACTGGCCGTGCCGGGGAGGAAAGAGGACTCCGGAGCAAGCACGGCGATCCACCAGGTTTGCTTGTCTAGCGTCATGGGCTGGAACAGGCTGAACCATTCCTGTCCCTCTGCCGTGAAGCGGCTGGCTTGGCCTGCCAGCTGACTGCGTAATAGCCAGTGCGGATAAGCATGTGACAGCGGGCCGTTGTTCACCGTGGCCAGCGGGTGGAGTTGCTCGCCCGGTTGCAATTGTCCATCGGCATAGGGCAGGGCCAGCAAGCGGCCTTGTTCATCCAGCAGGGCCAGGGTTTTGGCGTGCTCCGAAGGCAAGCTGCCGGCCAACCGCGACAGGCTGCTGAGGTTGACATCATGGCCTATCACGAAGCGGCTGCCGTCACTGGCTGTCCAGCGGGTGGATACGGTAAGCCCGATCTGGCGTGTGGTATAGAAGGTATAGGGCTTGGTCCACACAATGGCACCGTCATCGGTGGCGGACATGGCTCCCTGAAACCAGGGGCGGGTTCTGGCATCGTAATCCTGCTGCCGTGTTTCGCTGCGGATCAGCCTGCGTTGCCGGTCCCAGAAAAACCAGTAGGTGGTACGTCCCCAGTGTGCCGGGTCGCTGATGCGGTTGGTCCAGCCGCCGTTGGCATCATGCAGCAGCAGGATTTCGCGCCCGGACTGATGCGCCATGTTGACCGAGGCGATTTCGGCATGGTTTTCGATGATGGGGAAAAAGAAATCATTGAAGCGCTGCAACTCGTGACGATTGGCCGCCAGCCATTCCGTCTGGCCGTTCCAGGCGCTGTTGCGGCCCCAGGACTGGCTGGCGCGCAAGGTGTCCTGCACGCTGGACAGCAAATGCTGGGTGCGCGACTGCAATTGCTGGGCGGAAATCTGCATTTCCGACTGGGCCAGGCTGTCGACGGTGCGCTGTACGATCAGGTGATAGCAGCCAAAGGCAAAAACCAGGATGGATAGCAGAATCAATCCGCACATGCGCAAGACCAGACTGCTGGCGAAAGTCTTTTTCAATCAGCGCTCCAATACCGGCGTACTGTGCTGTGCTGCGATGAGGGGAGAAGTGTTTGCCGGCCTGGCCGCACCTGATTCAGAGGGGTGGAGCTGGCGATTTTCGTAGCGGCTTCATGATATTAACATGACGGAAATCGCAAACTCAATTGTCATTGCAGATTGATTGCAGCCCCGACCGGGGCTGGTTTCAGGGCTGGTTTCCGGGTTGGGCCGCCTGGGCTGCGCGCAGCTTGTCCTTCTTGCTCATGCGCTTGCCCTTGATGCCGCCGTTGCCGTCTTGCAGAGGTGTGTTGGCAACCGGGTCCTGCGGTTCGAATCCTGCCACGCGCTCGCGCGGAACTTGTTGCTGCTGGCGTTTCTCGATCAGCCGGAAATGCGCCGCACTGTAGGCACAGACAAAGCTGATGGCCACGCCGCTGGCACCGGCGCGGCCGGTGCGGCCAATGCGATGGGTGTAATCGGCTGGCGAGCGCGGCAGGTCGTAGTTGACCACCATGGGCAGGTGGGCAATATCGATGCCGCGCGCCGCCACATCAGTGGCTACCAGCACTTGCAGATGTGCCGTCTTGAAATCCGCCAGCGCCTGGCCGCGCTGGCTCTGACTGCAGTCACTGTGCAAGGCTGCTGCGCGCACGCCAGCCTGTTGCAGTTTGTTGCAGACATGGTCCGCTGTGTGGCGGCTGGCCACAAACACCAGCACCCGCTCCGGGTTTTCGTTTTGCAGCAGGTGACGCAGCAGCATGGTACGGCGGGCGGTATCCACCTCGATGGCCCGCTGCCGGATTGCGGGTGTGCTATCCGGGCTGTGCGGTATGTCAATGCGTTGCGGCTGCCTGAGCAGGGTTTCTGCCAGGCTGCGCAGCTTGGGCGGGAAGGTGGCGGAGAGCAGCAGGTTCTGCCGGTAAGGTGGCAATAGCGCCAGTAACTGGCTGACTTCGGCAGCAAAACCCTGTTCCAGCAGCCGGTCCGCCTCGTCCAGCACCAGCGTGCTGACCGTGGTCAGGCGCAGGGCGTTTTGCTGTAGCAAATCCAGTAAACGGCCCGGTGTGGCCACCACCATGTCGGCACCGCCACGCAGCGCCATCATCTGCGGGTTGATGGATACGCCGCCATAAGCCACCACCACCTTGGGTTGACGTGGCAGGCTTTCTGCCAGCTCACGCAGGGTATTGCCCACCTGGATGGCCAGTTCGCGCGTGGGCAGCAGAATCAGCCCGCGCAGCTGGCGGCGGGCTGTCGTGTGGTCGCACAACCATTGCTGCAGTAGCGGCAGGCAGTATGCTGCGGTCTTGCCAGAACCGGTCTGGGCGGTGGCCAGTATATCGCTACCTTGCAGGATGAGCGGAATGGCAGCGCGCTGGATGGCCGTGGGGGTGGAATAGCCTTGTGCGGCGGCAGAATCGGCCAGCGCGGCTTGCAGGCCCAGAGAGGTGAATGGCATGAGTGGGACAGACAGATGAAGGGTGATTGAAGCGGCAGTAAAGCCGCCAGAGGCTGCGCAGTATCTGCCGGTCAGCCTGCAGGGTCAAGCTTGCTGCAATCTGGGCGGCGGGCGCGGGCATTTACGGGTAAAATCCGGGCTCGCCAGCCAAAGTAAAGTGAAGCAATCAGCTCATGGAAGAAACAGAAGTCAAAGAAAAACCCAGATACGCCATTGTGGCGTCGGTGCAATTGCCGGAAGTCAGCGATGTCGAGTTCGCCTCCTCATTGGCTGAACTGAGCGAACTGGCCAAAACCCTGGGTTTTCAGGTGGTGCATACCTTTGTCCAGAAGCGTAACGGCTTTGACCGTACCGCTTATCTGGGGGTGGGCAAGCTGGAAGAAATCCACATGTATGTCAATCGCGGCTTGCGGGCTGACGAACTGGACGATGCACCGCCGCAGCTGGACCCATCTGCGATAGACATTGACGTGCTGCTGGTGGATCACGAAATTTCCCCGTCACAGGCACGCAACCTGGAGCTGGCTGTCGGTTGCGAAGTGATGGACCGCACCATGGTGATTCTGGAGATTTTCCATCGCAATGCCCGCTCGCGTGCGGCCAAGGCGCAGGTGGAAATTGCCCGCCTGGGTTATATGGCACCCCGCCTGCGCGAGGCAGCCAAGCTGGCTGGCCCGCAAGGCCGTCAGCGTAGCGGCATGGGTGGGCGCGGCTCGGGTGAATCGCACACTGAGCTGGACCGTCGCAAGGTGCGCGACCGCATTGCCGAGTTGCAACGCGAAATCACGGCCATGGAGCTGGAGCGCAAGACCCAGCGTTCACGCCGACTGGAACGTCAAGGGCAGGGCCTGGCCGGGGTGTCGCTGGTGGGTTACACCAATGCCGGCAAATCCACACTGATGCGGGCGCTCACCGGCAGCGCAGTGCTGGTGGCCAACAAGCTGTTTGCCACGCTGGATACCACGGTGCGTGCCATCTACCCGGAAAGCGTGCCACGCGTGCTGGTGAGCGATACCGTCGGTTTTATCAAGAACCTGCCGCACGGCCTGGTGGCATCGTTCAAATCCACGCTGGAAGAGGCGCTGGATGCCGGCCTGCTACTGCATGTGATTGATGCCAGTGACCCCGGTTTCGAACGCCAGCTGGAAGTAACCGATACCGTACTGCATGAAATCGGTGCCGATGAGGTGCCGCGTATCCGCGTATTCAACAAGATCGATCATGTGGCGGATGAAAACGGCTGGCGTGCCGAGCTGGAACAGCGTTACCCCGGTTGCGTGGTGATGAGTGCGCGTCGTCCGGAAGATGTGTCCGCCTTGCGCGCCCGTATTGTCGCCTTCTTTCAGCAAGACCTGACTGATGATGAAATCCTGCTGCCGTGGTCGGCTCAGCAACTGCGTGGCGAAATCTACAGCCACTGCCAGGTGCTGGAAGAACGTGCGGAGGAAGAGGGCAGCTGGTTCCGCGTACGTGGCGAGGCAGAGCAATTGCGCCGTCTGCATGAAAAGCTCAATCCGGGTTCCTGCGGGCGGGAAAAGGAATACTGGGAAGTCTGACTTCCGGTTTTCTGCTCATGCAAAGTCCCATGCTGTGATGGCATGGGACTTTTGTTTTACATCAGTACGCGTAGCCTAGCCCGGCACGCCCAGAATTACACTGGATGCCTTGAAAATGGCGGTGGCGCGGCTCCCCGTCTGCAAGCCCATCTCCATTGCACTGCCATTGGTAATGATGGCGGCAATGCTGACCCCGGCAGCAATTTCGATCACCACTTCACTATTGACCGCGCCCGGAATCAGCCGGCTCACCGTGCCGCGTAGCTGGTTGCGTGCCGACAGGCGGATGTCGTCATCCTCGGTGCCGACAATCACCGAAGATGCCTTGATCAGCGCATAGGCCGTCACGCCAGCTTCCAGTCCCAGGCTGGCTACGCTGTCGTGGGTGACAACTGCCACCAGCCGCAGGCCATCGGTGATTTCCAGTTCCACTTCGTCATTCACCGCGCCGGTCTTGATGGCCACCACCTTGCCCAGAAACTGATTGCGTGCGCTGGTTTTCATGCTCATGCCTCCCAAAAGCAGCAGATCATCCGCCATGCCGCTGGCCTGACGCTGCAGGTTACGCAGGAACTGTTGATGTTCCCGCTCGATGATCTGATAGTTCTCCACCAGCTGACGCCCGCGTGCGGTCAGCCGGGTACCGCCACCACCCTTGCCACCGGACAGACGCTCCACCAGTGGTTCACCTGCCAGGTTATTCATGTGGTCGATGGCGTCCCATGCTGCTTTGTAGCTCAGCCTGATGTCGCGTGCTGCCTGACTGATGGAGCCGCAGACATCGATTTGCGCAAGCAAGGCCAGATGTTGCGGGCTGCCGAATTTCTCTCCGGCCAGGTTCAGCCACAATGCGCCTTGCAGGGTGATGTCCTGTTGTTTCATCTCTGTTGTCCGGGCAAAACCGGCAGGCAGGCTGCGTGACGGTGATCGCGGCCGCATTCCGGTGGTTTCAGGCCGGGATGGCCCAGTTGCTCGCCCAGTTCGGCATACAGAAAGCGTTTCCACTTGATGTCGGCCTGATTGCGGGCAAACAGCGGGTACAAATAGAACTGCAGCAGCTGCTTAAGCTCGCGATGGCTGCTCAAGCCCAGGTCCTGCCACAGATAGCGGCTGCCCAGGCTGGCCACCGCCAGCGCATGTGCCAGCCAGCGTCCGTGCTGCGCATTCTCTGCGGCCGAACGGTTGGTCAGCAGCATGTCCAGCAGTGCTTGATGCAGTGGCGGGCGCTGAGACAGCAGCTGCTGGTATTGCACGTCCGGCAAGGCTTCCATATGGCCAAGCTCCGGTGCGCAGGCGTACAGCACCTCAAGCAAGTCCGCTTGCGGCAGGCCCAGTGTCCAGGCGAAGAGCGGTAGCTCACCGTCCTGTGCATTGCGCAGCACGCCCAGTACGGCACGGGTCAGCAGACGGAAGGCCTGCTGCTGCACTTCATCCATGGGCAGTCTCCATCAGCTTGGCCGGCGGCTGGCACAGTCGCCCCTCCTGCAGGTAAAGGGTTTGCTGGCCAAAGGCCCGTACGTCGGCGGCGTCGTGGGTGATCAGCAGCATGGGAATGGACAGCCGTTGCAGCAGCTCGGCCAGCTCGCCGCGCAATTGCAGGCGCAAGGCCGGGTCCAGCGCCGAGAAGGGTTCGTCCAGCAGTAGCGCACGCGGCTGGGCTACCAGGGCGCGGGCCAGGGCGGTACGCTGACGCTGGCCGCCGGACAGGGTGGCTGGTAGTTGATCGGCCAGCGTTTGCAGACCGAAAGCTTCCAGCCAGTAATCCACCGCTGCTAGCTGGCGGCGGCGTCCGGGATTGAGCCAGCCGCGCTGCAGGCCAAAGCCGATGTTCTGCCGCACGCTCAGGTGCGGAAACAGCGCGTAGTCCTGAAACAGATAGCCCAGCTGCCGTTGCTGTGGACTCAGGCAGATGCCATCTGCGCTGTCGAACAGGCAGCGGCCATCCAGCCGGATATGTCCGGAATCAGGACGATGCAGGCCGGCAATGGCCTTGAGCAGCAGGCTCTTGCCTGCGCCGGAGGGGCCGTACACCACCAGTTGCTGGCAGCTGCTTTGCAATGCGATGTCCAGCGAGAAACTGCGCTGGCCACTGTGCAGGGTGTGACGAATGGCAAGATCAAAGCGGGGTGTTGTCATGTCAGCGCTCCGCTATCCGGCCCGGTGCCAGCTTGCCCGCCAGCAGCAACACCAGTACACAGACTGCTGATGTCACCAATACCAGGCGATTGGCGCTGTCATCCTGTCCGGCCTGTACCGCTTCGTAAATGGCGACGGACAGGGTTTGTGTCTTGCCGGGAATGCTGCCCGCCACCATCAGCGTGGCACCGAATTCACCCAGTGCGCGGGCAAAGGCCAACAGTAATCCGGCAAGAATGCCGCGCCAGGCCAGCGGCAGGGTGATGCGAAAGAAAATGCCGATTTCCGAGATGCCCAGCACCCGTCCGGCTTGTTCCAGCTGGCCGTCCACTGCTTCAAATGCCGCCCGTGCCGGTTTGTACACCAGGGGAAAGGCCACCAGCGCGGCGGCAATCACCGCGCCTTGCCAGGTGAAAATCAGGTTGATGCCAAACTGTGCTTGCAGCCAACCGCCCAGCGGGCCGCGTCGGCCCAAGAGGGTGAGCAGGTAATAACCCAGCACGGTGGGCGGCATCACCATGGGCAGGGTCAGCAGGGTGTCCAGCAGATTGCGGCCGGGGAAGCGGCCACGCGCCAGCAGCAAGCCCACGCCCACGCCCAGCAGCAGGTTAAGCACAGTGGCGCAGCCCGCCACCCGCAGTGACAGGCCCAATGCGGTCCAGGCCGGGTCATTCATCCAGTCAGTCATGATCAGGGCTTGCTGAATCCGTAGCGGGCCAGAATGGCCTGGGCGGCAGGAGACAACAGATAGGTGACAAAGCGTTGTGCTTCGGCAGCATTGGCTGCTGTGCTGGTGCGTGCTACCGGGTAGCTGATGGTTTCATCCAGCGGCACGCTGAACGCCACTTTCACCTTGTCCGGCATGATGGCGGCGTCGGTCTGATAAACAAAACCGGCTTCCACCTCGCCACGGGCTACGTAGTCCAGCGATTGGCGTACGTTCTGTGTATTGATGACCTTGGCTTCCACCGCTGGCCACAGATGGGCGTTTTCAAGCGCGCGCTTGGCATAGCGGCCTACCGGCACGCTGGCAGGCACCCCGAGCGCCACGTGTTTGATGGCCGCTTGTTGCAGGTCGGACAACTGATGCAGTTTCAGCTTGCTGTCGGCAGGCACAATCAGCACCAGTGCATTGCGGGCAAAGTCTTTGCGGTCGGCGTTATTCACCAGTTTCTGTTTGACCGCACTATCCATGGTTTCCTGGTCGGCGGAGGCAAACACATCCACCGGCGCTCCCTTGGCCATTTGCTGCAATAGCGCGCCGGAGGCGGCAAAGTTGAAGTTGACCTTGCTGCCCGGGTTTTTCGCTTCAAAGCCCTGGGCAATATCCTTGAAGGCATTGGTCAGGCTGGCTGCGGCAGAAACGGTGATTTCCCCGGCCAGGGTATGTCCTGCCAGCAGCATGCTGCACAGGGAAATGGCAATCAGCCTTGCTTTCATCGGGCGCTCCGCTTGTAAGGGTGAGTGCGTAATATACCCGGATATATAACGATAAGAAATAATCCTTCCGGGGAATGTCCGGCTAGCCCAGAGTAGGGAGGCAGTTTTGCCTGGGTCGGCTTGTGCGCCTGCTGGCATGACTACGCCTGGTTGGGCAGGTCATGCCATCCGCCCTGCTGACAGTCGCACCTTGCATGACGTGAGGGTTTTCTTTGCAAAAATTCAATTCATAAATGGTGATTTTGTCATATTTGCCGCCTTGGAAAGGAGGAGTCTTGTCTTTTGCCGATGCTTATTTATTCTGATGATTGCATGGTATTGCAGTTGTATTGTGGGATGACCGCTTATCGGTTTCTGATAACTGGGCATGTTGTGAGGGATAAATGGTTCGGTTAAACACGTTTAACAAATACTTATTATTGTTGTGCCTGTTTTTCATGCGGCACGCAGGGGCGGAAGAGCTGCTTATATTTGGCAGTGATCAATTTGCGCCTGTGTCCTATATGGAAGGTGGCGAACAAAAAGGTATTTTTCCGGAATTGCTGCGAAGAATCTCCATGGTAACTGGTGATAAATATGTCATCAAATTGTATCCATGGAAAAGAGCCATTCATCTGGCTGAGGTGGGTGCTGGTGGTGTGGCCAATATATCCTGGAATAGCAAGCGGGCTGATAATTTTGATTATAGCATGCCGTTTTATCAGGCTAATGTGGTGTTGGTGGTGAAGAAGGGCAAGGAGTTTGATTATCATCGCGTTGATGATTTGTATGGCAAGGTGATCGGGGCTGGGGCTGGATCCAGCTACCGTGATGAAATTGATAATGCGATTGCAAGCGGAAAAATTACAATAGACCGTGATCCGGATCAATTAAGCCGTATGCGCAAATTGCTGGCTGGGCGCGTGGACGCAATTCTGGTAGGAACAGGCAAGCAAGGGGTGGACTATGTGCTGAGCAAATATATGAATGGCCAGATCGACAAGAGTAGCGTCAGTATATTGCCACAGCCGGTAGTCATTGACCCCTTGCATGTGGCTTTTCTTAAAAGCATGCAAAAAAAAGCGGCATTGAACAGAATGAACAATGCCTATATGCAGCTATTGAACAATGGCAAGCTGGATGATTTGCTGACGCAGTGACAGCTTGATGCCTCTGTCCTGCCCGGTGTTGATCAGATCAGTTCGCTACGTCGTGGCAAATCCGGCCCGCGACGCGAGCAGGTAATGGCGGCAGCGCGAATGGCAAATTGTAGCAGGGCGTTGATTTGAACTTGATCCAGGCTGGCCAGCGCGGCCGGACTGGCAAGATTCTGTTCGGCCAGATGGCATAGCAAGGCAGCCTGGAAGGTGTCGCCCGCGCCCACGCTATCCACTACATCAACTGGCTGAGCGGGCAAGGACCATTCGCCATGGCGCGGGCTGAACACGCTGACGCCATCGCCTCCACGGGTCAGGATAATCAGGCTGCATTGCCCACCCAGCCAACGGCGTGCGGCTTCTTCTACCGGCAGGTCGGGATAGAGCAGCTGCAAGTCTTCGTCACTCACCTTGATCAGATGGGCATGGCGGGCATGAAAGTCCAGCACGCTGCGCCAGCGGTTCAGATCCGGCTCCACGTTCAGCCGGATGTTCGGGTCCAGGCTGATCAGCCGTTTGCCGCTTTCCCGTGCCACCAGCTGTTGCAGGCTGTCACCGGTAGGGTGGCTCACCAAGGCATAGGAGCCGACATGAATGCCCCGCACTGTGTCGTCCAGCTGCGGTAAGTCGGCAAGGCTCAGGCTGGCTTCCGGTGCCTTGTCACCATAAAAGCTGTATTGCGGCTTGCCTGCCGCATCCAGCCCCACCAGCGCCAGTGTGGTGGGCAGCTGGCGGTGTTGCAGGTGGCTGCAATCCACCCCTTCTTGCTCCAGCACAGTCAACAGCTGACGGCCAAGAAAATCCTCTGAAACGCCGCTGAACAGGGCTGCGCGCTGACCCAGCCGTGCAAGACCGATGGCGACATTAAAGGGCGAGCCGCCCGGCACCGCCTGATAACGCAGTTGTGGCCAGCTGCCGGCGCTGGCGGGCTGATCGACAAAAAAGTCGAACAGCGCTTCTCCACAAACCAGAAACATGTTGTTCTCCTGACTCAATCGTTTGGCAGCGCTTGCAGCCACTGCGCCAGTTTTTCGGTATCGGCCACCACGGTGGTGTATTGCTTGAGTTGTGCCAGCAAATTCATGCTCAGGCCTCTTGGTGCGGAGCCGGTCGGCTCCGGTAAATGTCACGGAATAATTGCAGGCGTGCCTGCAGCGCCTGATGGCGGGCACTGTCCGGCTGATAGATAGCCTGCACCGGCGGACGGGTGCAGACGGTAGCGATGTCACCGCCCACTGCCAGCCAGCCCAGCCGGGCGGCACCCAGTGCGCCACCGGCCTCGCTGCCCACATGGGTGACAATGTCCAGTTGCAAGGCATCTGCCAGCAGTTGCGCCCAGAACGGGCTGCGTGCACCACCGCCCACCAGCGACAGCCGGCTGACCTGGCTACCGGCGGCACGCAGCGCGTCCAGCCCGTCCACCATGCCGAAGCTGACGCCCTCCAGCACTGCATAGCCCAGCGCAGCGCGGTCGTGTGCCTGGGTCAGGCCCCAGAACACACCGGGCGCAAAGGGGTCGTTGTGCGGAGTGCGCTCACCGGACAGATAGGGCAGAAATACCGGCGCACTGGCGCGGGCATCGTCTGGCATGGCTTCGATTTCCTGCAACAGGCTGGCTTCGTCCACGCTGGTGAGCTTGCAGAACCAGCGCAGGCAACTGGCGGCCGCCAGCATCACGCTCATCTGGTTCCAGCGGCCGGGCAGCGCATGGCAAAAGGTGTGCAGGGCCGAGGCCGGATTGGGGCGGAAGCTGTCGTCCACCACAAACATCACGCCGGAAGTGCCCAGCGACAAAAAACCATCGCCCGGTTCCACCGCACCAATACCCACTGCACTGGCTGCGCCATCTCCGGCACCACCAGCCACGATGACGCTATCACCCAGCCCCCAGGCGGCGGCGACTTCCGGCAGCAGGCTGCCCGCAGCTTGCAGGCCCTCCACCAGTCGCGGCATCTGATTGCGGCGCATGCCGGAGGCGGCCAGCAATTCGTCCGACCAGTCACGTTCGGCTACATCCAGCCACAAGGTGCCGGAGGCATCCGAGGTATCGCACACCTTGGCCCCGGTCATGCGCAGGCGCAGGTAGTCCTTGGGTAGCAGTACGGTAGCGGTGGCGGCAAACAGCTCCGGCTCGTGGCGGGCCACCCACAACAGCTTGGGCGCGGTAAAGCCTGGCATGGCCAGGTTTCCAGCCAGTTGGTGCAGACGCGGTGCGGCCGTTGTGAGTGCCTGACATTCGGCCACGCTGCGCAAGTCATTCCACAGGATGGCTGGGCGCAAGACCCGGTCGTGCTCATCCAGCAGCACTGCGCCATGCATCTGGCCGGACAGGCCGATGGCGCGTACCTGGGCAAAGGCAGCACCAGCCTTGTCACGCAGCTTGGCAATGGCCTTGCCGGTGGCCTGCCACCAGTCTTCCGGCTGCTGTTCGGACCAGCCAGGCCGTGGTCGCGTCACGCTCAGGCTTTCCCCGGCAACAGCCAGCAGGCTGCCAGCCTCATCCAGCAGGACAACCTTGACTTCCGAGGTGCCCAGATCAATTCCAAGATACATCGCTCTCTCCAGCGGATTATCCGAATCAGCCCGCCTGTGTGCTGGCCAGCCACTGGTCTACCCGTAGCAGTGCGGCGCGCAGTGGGGTTTCCAGTTGGGCTGTACCGGCAAGGCTGCCCCATAGCATGGGGTCGGCGCAGAAGGCGGCTACCGGATCGGGCGCGGCCAGCATCTGGCGGCAGGCTGCGGCGTCCATGATACCGTCCTGATAAGCGTATGGCAGTGTATTGGCTTGCCAGCGTTGCAGGAAGCGGAAGAACAGTGCGGGCAACATGCAGGTGGCTTCCGGCACCGCACCGCGGGCGACGGTTTGCTGCAGCGTGGGGGCGATGAAACCGGGTACTTTGGAGAATCCATCTGCCGCCACGCGCTGATTGCTGTCGCGGATGTGCGGGTTGCCAAAGCGCTCCAGCACGGTGTCGCGGTAGGTGGCCAGATCGAGCGGGCTGGGCGAGAGGCAGGGGATGACATCCTGGGTGACGTAGTCAAACGCCATCTGGCGGATGGACGGTACCGCCGTGCTTTCATCAATGCTGGACAGGCCGATCAGGGTTCCGGCCCAGGCAATGCAGCTGTGGCTGGCGTTGAGAATACGGATTTTGGCTTCCTCATACGGCAGTACCGATTCCACCATTTCCACGCCTACCGCCTCCAGCGCCGGGCGACCGGCAATGAAGTTGTCCTCTACCACCCACTGGATGAAGGACTCGCCCATGATGGCGCAGGGGTCGTGCTTGCCAGTGGCTGCCTGTACCCGCGCGACAACTTCCGGCGTGGGGCGCGGGGTGATGCGGTCCACCATGCAGTTGGGGCTGCTGGTATGGCTGTCCACCCAGGCGAGCAAACCGGTTTCGCCGCGCAATTGCAGAAACTGCTTCAGCCCGCTGTGAAAACGCTCGCCGTTATGACGCAGGTTGTCGCAGTTGAGCAGGGTGACCGGCGCGCCACTATCCGCCATGCGGGTACGCAGGATGGCGGCAATCGCACCGTAAATGGTATTGAGGCCGCCTTGCAGATCAGCCGCCAGATCGGCATTGGCGGTGTCCAGCTGCAAGTGCTGGTCCAGATAATAGCCACCTTCGGTTACGGTGAAGGAAATCACCCGCGTATTGCTGTCTGCACCGGCGGCAATCAGCGCAGATAACCGGGCATCCCAGGGGATGACGGCCTGAATGGCGTGAATTTCTTCGTAACGGTGCTCACCGGCCGGGGAGATGGTTTCCAGCGTGTACACGCCGTTTTGCGCGGCCAGTTGCTCCAGCAGCGGCGACATGTCGGCGCGGATATTACCCAGCGCCAGTTTCCAGGCGGGTTGACCCTGTTTGGCCAGTTGGTCCAGATACCAGGCTTGATGGGCGCGATGGAAGGAACCGGCACCGATATGTAGCCAGCCGGGTTGTTGTCGGGATGAAGTCATGATCTGTGCTTCCTGTGTTTGGCTAGTTCAGGGCGCAGCCGTCCCCGCACCCCTGCCGTGCGGGCAAGGGCGGTGCGGGGGCTGCAATGCTTGCAATCAGTGTTGTGTCGGCGGCGCGGTGCGCGGCATGGCCTCGCCCTGACTGTCGAACAGATGGCAGTGGTGCGGCTTGATGGAAAAGCCGACCTGGCTGCCATTGGCTACTTCCAGTGCATCCGGAATACGGCTGATCAGCGGCTCCTCGGCACTTGCCGAAGCGGCATAGATGTAAGAGAAGTCACCCAGTCCCTCCACGGTGCTGACGGTGGCCTTGATGACCGGATGGTCGCTGTCCAGTTGCAGGTATTCCGGTCGTACGCCAATGCTGACCTTGTCGCCGGGCTGGATGCCACGTGCTGCCACGCACACCTGTTGCAGGCCGCCGTTGTTGATCTGCACGGTGACGGTTTCTGTGTCGATGGCGCTGACGGTGCCGTCGATAAAGTTCATCTTGGGCGAGCCGATAAAGCCCGCCACAAAGCGGTTAGCCGGGTGGTGGTACAGGGTTTTCGGGCTGCCCACCTGCTCGATGCGTCCGGCAGACAGCACTACGATCTTGTCGGCCAGCGTCATGGCTTCCACCTGGTCGTGGGTGACGTAGATCATGGTGGTTTTCAGGTCCTGATGCAGGCGGGAGAACTCCAGCCGCATCTTCACCCGCAGTGCGGCGTCCAGATTGGACAGTGGTTCGTCAAACAGGAAAACCTTGGGCTCGCGGGTGATGGCGCGGCCAATGGCCACACGCTGGCGCTGGCCGCCGGACAGGGCCTTGGGCTTGCGGTCCAGCAGATGGTCGATATGCAGGATGCTGGCAGCCTTGCGTACGGCAGCGTCGATCTCGCTTTTGGATTTGCCAGCCAATTTCAGGCCGAAGGCCATATTGTCGTACAAGCTCATATGCGGGTAGAGCGCATAGGACTGAAACACCATGGCGATGCCGCGCTTGGCGGGCGGCACGGCATTCATGCGGTCGTCACCAATCAGCAAATCACCGCCGCTGATGTCTTCCAGCCCGGCAATCATGCGTAGCAGGGTGGACTTGCCGCAGCCGCTGGGCCCGACAAACACCACGAATTCACCATCCTGAATATCCAGGTTGATGTCGCGCATCACTTCCGGGTTGTCGCCATAGCGCTTGCTGACATTACGCAGGTTGACGCTTGCCATATTCATTCTCCTCGGGCGGCTGGGGTCGCCGCTTTTGTCATTGTTTGTGGTGTTGGCACAGCAGGGCTACCAGCTCGGGCAGGCGCTGCATGTCATCAAAAGTGGTGCAGGCCCCGCAGGCCAGCAGTTTGTCGGCCTGGCCGTCGGCTACATGGCCGGCACCGGTAAAACCCAGCACCGTCATGCCTGCGGCCACCGCAGCGCGCACGCCGGTGACGCTGTCTTCCACCACCAGGCAGTGCTGCGGAGCGACGCCAAAGGCCTGGCTGGCGGCCAGATACAGCGCCGGGTCCGGCTTGGCTGCGCCCACTTCGTCGGCACAGAACACCCTGCCCGCAAACAGCGGTGCCAGGCCGGTCTTGTCCAGCGCGGCACGTACCCGGTGGCCTGCGCTATTGCTGACTACCGCACGCGGCAGCGGCACGGCGGCCATGGCAGCGGCCACGCCGGGTATCAGTTGCAGGCGTTCGGCCACTTCGCCTTCCACCGTGTCACGCAGTTGCTCGATGTCTGACGCCGACAAGGACAAGGGGTGATGACGGGCAATATCGGCCAGCAGCGCATCCAGCGTCAGGCCAAGGCGCGGCAGGATGGCGGCAGCCACGTCGATGCCGGGCAGGCTGGCGGCCAGTTCGCGTTGCAATACTTCAAAGGCAATGGCTTCGGTGTCCAGCAGTACGCCGTCGCAGTCGCTGATCAGATGGGTGAAGGTCTGGCTCACTTGACCGCTCCAAAGGTAAGGCCGCGGACCAGCTGCTTTTGTGCCAGCCAGCCCAGCACCATGATGGGCGCGACAGCCAGCAGGGAGGCGGCGGACAGCTTGGCCCAGAACAAGCCTTCCGGGCTGGAGTAGGAAGCAATGAACACGGTCAGCGGCGCGGCATGCGAGCTGGACAGGTTGATACTCCAGAAGGCCTCGTTCCAGGACAGGATCAACAGCAGCAGGCCGGTGGAAGCCAGGCCCGGCAAGGACATCGGCAGCAACAGGTGGATGATTTCCTGCCAGGTATTGGCACCGTCAATGCGCGCGGCTTCCAGGATTTCCTTCGGCACTTCGCAGAAGTAGGTAAAGGCCATCCACACCGCGATGGGCAGGTTGATCAGCGTATAGATGATGATCAGCCCGCTGACGGTATCCAAGAGCCCGCTGTTCTTCCACAGCAGATACACCGGCAGCAGCACGCCCACCGACGGCATCATCTTGGTGGACATCATCCACAGCAGGATTTTCTGGGTACGCGGACCGGGGAAGAAGGCCATGCTGTAGGCCGCCGGAATGGCCAGCAGCAGGCTGAGCACGGTGACACCCAGCGAGATGGCGATGGAGTTGCCGGCAAAGGACAGGTAGTCGCTGCGGGCAAACACCTCGCGGAAGCTTTGCAGCGTGGGCTGGAAAATCACGCTCAGCTGGTAGGCCTGCTCTTCGGTCTTGAAGGCGGTGATCATCATCCAGAAGATGGGGAAGAACACCAGGATGGCCAGGCTCCAGGCCACGGCAGTGGTGATGCCATAACGCAGGCGGCTGTGGGCGACGCTCATTGCTCGTTCTCCCCTTTGAGGTTGCTGGCCAGCATGCGCACCAGGAATACCGACACGATATTGGCCAGTACCACGGCCAGAATGCCGCCGGTGGATGCCATGCCCACGTCAAACTGTTGCAGACCCATGGAGTAGATCAGGAAGGACAGGGTGGTGGTGGCCGTACCCGGACCGCCCGCTGTGGTGGTGTAGATTTCGGCGAAAATCGACAGTAAAAAGATGGTTTCAATCATCACCACCACGCCGATGGCACGCTTGAGGTGCGGCAGTACGATGTAAAAGAACATGGAGAAGGGGCCGGCACCGTCAATCTGCGCGGCTTCTTTCTGTTCCGGGTCCAGTGACTGGATGGCGGTCAGCAGAATCAGGAAGGCAAACGGTAGCCATTGCCAGCTGACAATCATGATGATGGAAAACATCGGGTACTGGCCCAGCCAGTCGATGGGCTGCAGGCCCAGTGCATGCATGGCAGCGGCCAGCAAGCCGTATACCGGGTGCAGCAGCATGTTCTTCCAGATCAGCGCACTGACGGTGGGCATGACAAAGAAGGGGGCAATCACCAGCAGCCGGGCGATGCCACGGCCAAAGAATTCCTGGTCGAACAGCACCGCCAGCAACACGCCGCCCACCACAGAAATCAGCAGCACCGCGCCGGTCAGCAGCAGGGTGTTGAAGATTGACGGCAGGAAGGACGGGTCGCTCCATAAAAAGCGGTAGTTATCCAGCCCGACAAAGCCGGATTCATCCGGACTGAGCAGGTTGTAACGGGTGACCGAGAAATAGATGGTCATCAGCAAGGGGACGACCGACCACAACAACAGGCTGAGGACGGCAGGGGACAGCAAGAAGCGCTGTGCCCAGACGGATTTGCGTGCAGGCGCGGCTGTGCTTGCGGCATGTGGCCTGCCGCTGTCAACAGCGGGCAGTGCCTCGCGGGTGGGTGAGTTCATCAATACTGCTCCAGCAAACGGGTAAAACAGGCGGGATGAATCAGGCAGGGGATGGGGCCACCTGCCTGATTGTCAGGCACTTACTTCTGGTAACCACCTTGCACCACGGCGCGGTTGGCCGCAGCCTGACCGGCCTTCAGCGCCGCATCCACGGTGGTATTGCCAGCCAGTGCGCCGGAGATGGACTGACCCACCACGGTGCCAAAGGACTGGAACTCCGGAATGCCGACAAACTGGATGCCGCTATACGGCACTTTTTTCAGCGTGGCATCGTTGGGGTTGGCCGACTGGATGGCATTCAGCACAAAGCTGGCAAACGGTGCGGCCTTCTGGTATTCCGGCTGCTTGTAAGTGGAGATGCGGGTGCCCGGCGGAACGGAAGTCCAGCCCAGGTCCTTGGCGACCAGCTTGATGTAGTCCTTGGACGTGGCCCATTGCACAAACTGCTTGGCAGCGGCTTCCTGCTTGGACGATTTGGGAATGGCCAGCGACCACGACCACAACCAGCTGCTGCCCTTGGGCGTTACACCGGTGGGAGCCATGGCAAAGCCCACCTTGTCGGCCACTTGCGATTCCTTGGGGTTGAACAGCATGCCGGCCGCCACGGTGGCGTCAATCCACATGCCGCACTTGCCGCTGGCAAACAGCGTCAGGTTTTCGTTAAAGCCGTTGGTGCTGGCACCGGGCGGGCCGTATTTCTGCAGCAGGTCCACATAGAAGCCGACTGATTTTTTCCATTCCGGGCTGTCGATGGTGGGGTGCCATTTTTCGTCAAACCAGCGGCCGCCATTGGTGTTGATCAGGGTGGACAGGAAAGCCATGTTCTCGCCCCAGCCCGCCTTGCCGCGCAGACAGATGCCATACACGCCACCTTTTTCCTTCAAGGCCTTGGCGTAGTCGGCAATCTGGGTGTAGGTCGGCTTTTCCGGCATGGTCAGGCCCAGCTTGCTGAACAGGTCCTTGCGGTAGAACGTCATCGAGCTTTCTACATAGAAGGGCAGCGCGTACAGCTTGCCGCCGTAGGACAGGCCGTCACGCGCGGTTTTCACCACGTCGTTCAGGTCGTAGTCGGCGGACAGTTTGTCCATCGGGTACAGCCAGCCCTTTTTGGCCCAGATGGGCGCTTCGTAAGTGCCAATCATCATCACGTCGAACTTGCCGCTATTGGTGGCAATGTCGGTGGTGACGCGCTGGCGCAGCACGTTTTCTTCCAGCACCACCCAGTTGAGTTTGATGTCCGGGTTTTGCTGTTCGAACGCCGGTGCCAGTTTCTTCAGCTCGATCATGTCCGGGTTGTTGAGCGCGGCAATGGTGAGCGTGGTGGCGGCGCTGGCGGACAAGGACGCCAGGGCCAGGCTGCCGGCAAGGACGATCTGGCGCATACGGGACGGGCGTTGGTATTGCTGATGCATGATGTCTGTCTCCTCTTTATTTTTTCAGTACAGCAAGGTTGCACTACAGCGGGGGAAAGTCCGCAAGCGGACGGAAATCTCAGGATGGCCGGGCGGGTGTGCTCAGCTCATCCAGTTGCCACCGTCCACGTTCAGCGTCTGGGCGGTGATGTAGTCAGAATCGGCCGAAGCCAGGAACAAGGCAGCACCGGTCAGGTCTTCCGGCAGGCCCATGCGGCCCAGCGGCACGGCTTCGCCGACCAGACGTTTTTTCTCGCCGGGTTGACGGCCTTCGTAGCGGGCAAACAGCGCGTCGACATCCTTCCACATCGGGGTGTCCACCACGCCCGGGGCAATGCCGTTCACGTTGATGCCATGCGGCGCCAGTGCCAGGGCGGCAGACTGGGTATAGCTGATCACGGCGGCCTTGGTGGCACAATAGTGGGCCACCAGCGCTTCACCACGGCGACCTGCCTGGGAGGACAGATTGATGATCTTGCCGCCACGGCCTTGCGCCACCATCTGCCGCGCCACGGCTTGTAGCAGGAAGAACATGCCCTTGACGTTGACTGCGAACAGCCGGTCGAAGCTGTCCCAGGACTCGTCCAGCAGCGGGTGCATGTCGAAGATGGCGGCGTTGTTATACAGGATGTCGATGCCGCCAAAGTGCTGTACGGCAGTGCTGACAATGGCGGCGATGTCTTCGCGCCGGGTGACGTCGGCAGACAAGAGCGCGACCTGATCGGGATGATCGGCAGCCAATGCCTGTAAGGCGTCATTGAGTTTCAGGTCCACCAGCAGGCAGCTGGCACCTTCTTGCAGATAACGGCGGGCGACGGCAATGCCGATGCCGCTGGCAGCCCCGGTGAGGATGGCCGTCTTGTTGGCGAGTTTCACTGTGTTGTCTCCGTTGCAGGCTTGATGTTTTGCTTTTGGAGCAAATGCCCTTGTTGTGGGCAAATATTCGATAATTTGAAATTTACTGTCAAGCGCTTTTTGTAAAAACTGTTAAATGCTGCATAGCACCATGATTTGCCAAGATTTTTTGCTGCATTGCATATAAGTACGCATCGCCAAGGCAGGCTTGAAAGTTGCACGTATAGCGCAGTATTCCGCCGCTTGTTGCGTCATTTGCCGGCCGCCGGGAACAGGGCAGGTCATCACGCGGTGCTTGACGCCGGGGGCGGGGGCGGTGGTACAACGCCACACAGCAAGGGCTGGGCCCGACAGAAAACGGCAGGAGGGGAGATGGCCAAACAAGACAAGCTGGATCAGGCGGCACGCGCGGCCTGGCTGTATTACGTGGCGGGCAAGAACCAGAACGAAGTGGCCGAGCAGCTGAATGTGTCGCGCCAGGTGGCACAACGCCTGCTGGCATCGGCAGTGGAGGGCGGTCTGGTCAAGGTGTCGGTGCAACACCCGGTGGCCGATTGCCTGGAACTGGCGGCTGCCTTGCAGCAACGCTTCGGGCTGACACTGTGCGAAGTGGTGCCCAAAGACATGGATTCACCTGCAGAGCTACAACACAAGCTGGCGGCGGCCGGAGCGCAAATCTTCCAGCGCTATCTCACCCAGGACAAACCCATGGTGGTGGCGCTGGGTTCGGGCCGTACCCTCAAGGCCATCATCGACGAAATGCCGCCGCTGGATTGCCCGCAACACCGCCTGGTGTCCTTGATCGGCACCATTGCGCATGACGGTTCGTCCAACCGCTACGACGTGGCCTTGCCCGCCTCGCAAAAAACCCAGAGCAAGTATTTCCTGCTGCCTGCCCCCCTGTATGCCGATAGCGCAACCGACCGCAGCTTGTGGTGCAACCACCGGCTTTATCATGTGGTGGAAGGCTTGGCCGCCCAGGCAGATGTGGCCTTCATCGGCATTGGTACCATTGGCGAACACTGTGCCTTGCAAGAAGACGGCTTTCTCACCTCGGCCGAGGTCAGCGCCCTGATGGCACAAAATGCGGTGGCAGAAATCATCGGTCGCCCCATCGACAAGCAGGGCCAGCTGGCCCAGGCCGATATCCAGCAACGTGTCACCAGCCTGGCTTTGCAGCATGCACCGCAACGGCCGGTGATTGCCTTTGCCGGTGGTGAAGCCAAGGCAGCTGCCATTCTGGCTGTGTTGCACGGACAGTGGCTGTCCGGGCTGGTGACGGATGAAGGCTGCGCGCGCCAGATTCTGGCCTGGACCGACCAGGCTGCGCCAGTGCGGTAACACAGCGCAGTTCGGCTGCGAGATGGCCGCATATCAACCGTTTTTGCATGACGATCTGCCTAGAATGGGGGCAAGAAGACAGGCAGCGCCTGTCCTGTCAGCCCATTACCGGAGCACTCGCCATGTACTTCACTCATGCCATTACCCGCCTGCCTGCCGACACCGTTGCCGCCGGGCTGACCACGGTCAGCCTCGGGGTGCCGGATGCCGCACTTACCCGGCAGCAGTTTCGCGAATACATCGACATCCTGCTGCAACTGGGCCTGACCGTGACCACGCTGCCCGCCTTGCCGGATTTCCCCGACGCCCATTTCGTGGAAGACGTGGCGGTGATGATGCCGGAGCTGGCCATCATCACCCACCCGGGTGCGGCGGCCCGGCGTGGCGAGGTGCATAGCATCGCCCCGCTGGTATCGCGTTTTCGCCACGCGGTGTGGCTGGGAGAGGGCGAGCACATGGATGGCGGCGATGTGCTGATGGTGGACAAGCGCTTTTTCATCGGCCTGTCCAGCCGCACCAATGAGGCCGGTATCAGCCGCTTTGCCCGCGAAGTGGAAAAGTTCGGCTATAGCGTGCGGGCGGTGCCGGTGGCGTCTGGCCTGCATCTGAAATCGGTGGTGAATTATGTGGGGCGCAATACCGTGCTGCTGTCGGCGGCCGCTGTGGATGAGCCGGCTTTCCGTGATTTTCGCCATATCGTGCTGGACCCGGCCGAGGAATACGCCGGCAACACCATGTGGATCAACGACACCCTGATCACCCCCAGCGGTTATCCGCATACCTTGCGCCAGCTGCAGCAGCTGGACTTGCCCATCATCCAGACCGATACCAGCGAAATCCGCAAGATGGACGGAGGGCTCACCTGCCTGTCTTTACGCTTCTGAAGGTGCTGGCACCGTATCCAGGCTGCGACCGTCGCGCTTGATGGTTTGGAGCTCGGTAGTGGTGAGGATTTTCTCGATACGAAACGCCGTACTGGCCAGCCAGGCGTCGGCCAGCTGGCGGTATTCGTCAATATGCTGGCAAGCAATGCGCAACAGGAAATCCACCGTGCCACTCACCATCCAGCCATCCTGCACCTGCGGGGTGCGCTGGATTTCCGCAATGAAGGCTTGCTGGGAAACAAGGTGGTCGGCCAGGGTGACCTGCGCCAGAATCACCAGCGGTGGTGTGCTGTGCGGCAGCTTGATGATGGCGCTGTAGCCCTTGATGATGCCGGCCTTTTCCAGACGGCGTACCCGTTCCAGGCAAGGGCGCGGGGTCAGGTTTACCTGCTCGGACAGGCGCTGGAAGGACAGGCGGCCATCACGTTGCAGGATGTCGAGAATTTTCAGATCGATGCGATCCAGGCCGGTTTTGTCTGTCATGGATAAGCCAGGCTTCATGGTGCGGGGACGCAAGTGCGCATTGCAGCGCTGCCAGTAGTGCCTTGTCAAGAATAATGCCGACGGCAAAAAATCCTTGTGCATCGCAGCAGGCGGGACTAGGATCGTCTCTGCCCATCATGGGCAACGTCGCTCGGACGGTTCCGGGCGCTTACGTGAAAGGCTCACATGGCTTCTTCTGCAGGCAAGCGCCGCTTTGCGCGCATCGATCGTCTTCCTCCCTACGTTTTCAATATCACCGCCGAACTGAAACTGGCTGCCAGGCAGCGCGGCGAGGACATCATCGACCTGAGCATGGGCAACCCCGATGGTGCCACCCCGCCGCATATTGTGGCCAAGCTCAACGAAGTGTCGCAGCGCCCCGATACCCACGGTTATTCCGCGTCCAAGGGCATCCCACGCCTGCGTCGCGCCATTTCGCGCTGGTACAAGGACCGCTATGCGGTGGACATCGACCCCAACAGCGAAGCGATTGTCACCATCGGCTCCAAGGAGGGCCTGGCCCACCTGATGCTGGCCACACTGGATGGTGGCGATACCGTACTGGTGCCGGACCCGAGTTACCCCATCCACATTTACGGCGCGGTGATTGCCGGGGCGCAAATCCGCTCGGTGCCGCTGGTGCCGGGCATCGACTTTTTTGCCGAGCTGGAAAAGGCCATCCGTGGCAGCTACCCCAAGCCCAAGATGATGGTGCTGGGTTTTCCGTCGAATCCCACTGCGCAGTGCGTGGAGCTGGATTTCTTCGAAAAAGTGATTGCACTGGCCAAGAAGCACGACATTTTTGTGGTGCACGACCTGGCTTATGCCGACATTGTGTTCGATGGCTGGAAAGCCCCGTCCATCATGCAGGTGCCGGGTGCCAAGGACATTGCCGTCGAATTCTTCACCCTCAGCAAAAGCTACAATATGGCAGGCTGGCGCATCGGTTTCATGGTGGGTAACCCTGACCTGGTGGCCGCACTGGCAAGGATGAAGAGCTACCACGATTACGGCACCTTCACCCCACTGCAAGTGGCCGCCATTGCCGCGCTGGAAGGCGATCAGCAATGCGTGCGTGACATCGCCGCCAAATACCAGCAGCGTCGCGATGTACTGGTAAAGGGCTTGAACGAAATCGGCTGGGAAGTGGAATGCCCCAAGGCGTCCATGTATATCTGGGCGCGCATTCCGGAGCAATGGCGTGCGCTGGGTTCGCTGGAGTTCGCCCGGCTGATGCTGGAAAAGGCCAAGGTATGCGTATCCCCCGGCATCGGCTTTGGTGATCAGGGTGATGAATACGTGCGTTTTGCACTGATCGAAAACGAGGCGCGCATTCGTCAGGCCCTGCGTGGCATCAAGGCCATGTTCAAGGAGTAGTGAGGTTTCGGGATTTAAAGTCAACAGGCCACGCAAGATGCGTGGCCTTTTTTGTGCCCGGTCACACCTGGAAGCGGGCTACCAGCTTTTCCATGTCGGTGGCGATTTTTTCAACCGCATCGGCGGATTGTGCAGTGCTGTGCGCGGTGGCGCTGGCTTCTTCGGCATGCTGCACGATGGTTTCCACTTTTTGTGCCACTTCGGTTGCCGCAGCAGCCTGTTCGTGCAGGGCGGTATTCAGCTCGTTGACAATGCCAGCCACATGGCGTGCGCTGTCGCGCAGCGTGGCAACCGTATCACCTGCGGCATGGGCGTTGCTGACGCTGGTAGTGATCAGATCCACCCCCTGGTCAACACCCTGCACCACATCACGGGTGGATTGCTGAATGGCATTCACCATCACGATGATTTCATTGCTGGATTGCGCGGTGCGCTCGGACAGCTTGCGCACTTCATCAGCCACCACGGCAAAGCCTCGTCCTTGTTCACCGGCGCGGGCGGCTTCGATCGCGGCATTCAGTGCCAGCAGATTGGTCTGGTCGGCAATGTCCTTGATGACGGCAACGATGGATGAAATCTTGGCTGATTCGGTTTGCAGCAGGGCAATCCGCTCCGCTGCATTGCCCACCACCAGGGAAATGTCGTTGATCTGGCTGCCAAGCGCGCGCAATGCCTCCAGTCCGTTGGCTGCCTGCTGGTCGGACTCGCTGCTCAGGCTCGCCGCTTCACTGGTGCCATTGGCCACATGGTTGATGGATACCGTCAGTTGTTCGGTATTGGCGGCAATGGTGGAGGCGGCTTCACTTTGCAGGCTGGCCGATTGCTCCATTTGCTGTACCGAGCGGTTGAGCTGGCGCGAGGATTCCAGTAATACCTCGGCATTGCGGCGCGAGTCCTGCATGGCGTCGCGCAGGGCGCTTTGCATATTGCCCATCGCCACGATCAGCTTGCCAACTTCATCACTGCTGGCTGGCGGCAGACTGCCGCGCAAGTCACCATCGGCAATGCGCCTTGCGGCCGCCACGGTGTTGTCGAGACGGCCGGCAATGCGCCGCGCCACCAGCAGCGACAAGGCCAGAGACAGGATGACGCCAACAATCAGTGCCAATATGCCACCGGCTATGCCGGATTTGACATCAGCATCTGCCCGGCTGGCTGCCTTGGCCGCGCCTTCAGCATTCAGCTTGATCAGTGCATCGGTCAGGTCACGCAAGCTGTTGGCCTTCTTCACCCAGTCGCCTTTGCGCAAGCCCTGCGCCTCGTCTTCATGCCCGTCCTTCATGAGCTGTACAGCCTGATTCACCGCGTCGCGATACGCCCCTGCTGCGGATACGGCTTGCTGGTAGGCGGCTTTTTCCGCATCCGAGTTGATCAGCGTTTCGTAGCGTTTGAAGGCGGCTTGTAATTGCTGATCCAGCTCGGACATGGATTTTTCCATCTTGGCGCGTTCTTCCGGGCTGTTTGGCAGCATGTATTCCAGGCTGCGTACCCGGTAACGCAAGCGCAACTGGCTGATTTCACCAACCGACTGCACAGAGGGCAGCCAGTCCTGGGCAATTTCATGCGTTTCGGCTCCTACCGCCCTGATTTGCCAGATACAAAACACAATGGCCGCGATCAATACTCCGCCACTAAGCAGGAAGTTGACCAGAAACTTGCGGGTCAGACTGATATTGTCGAGAAATTGCATGGCGTGCTCCACCTGTCCTGATTATTTGTGACGATCGTTTACCTTCAGTAAAGAGCATTCGGACGGACTATGCCAGTCAGGCTGCATTTTTGCTTACAGACTGACTGATTCATGCCAAATGCAGGCATGAGGCATGGCTGACAAAAACCGTCAGCTATTGCCTGATAAGGTCAGCAATCCGTCGTGCTTCAGTGGCGGTGAGGGTGTTGGTGGGGTGCAGAGTCAGCCACGCGTCATCAAGACATCATGTTGTGGCCTTAGGCTGCGGTATTTTTGCTGAAACGTGACTAGCTAACGAGTGGTGAGCGGGGCAATCTGATGGCTTAAACAGCAATTTACTTGTTTTTTGTTTAAGATGCATTCAAATTTCATTGTAAATACGCTTGTCATGCGCTACATTAGCTTCCGCAAAAAAATGTGCAAATTTCAATGGCTATTTAAATAAAGCTGTCTATTTTAAATAACATGTTGAGTTTAATTTTTATTTAGATCATTTCGCCAGTCTGCGAATAAAATACAGAAAAACATAAGCCACCCCGGCTGGATTCCGCGACTTACGGGCACGATGTTTGCTCAACAACAATACGGAAGCAGAACAGGGTGGTAGCGATCATGGACCTTCAAGGTCGGGATGGCAGGCAGTTTCAGTGCACAACACAAGCAATTGCAAAGGTTAGGTGCGCAATGTGGGTAGATGAAGATTTATGCAAACGGGGTAGTCGCATGATCAAGGTTTTGACAGTATTCGGTACACGGCCGGAAGCCGTAAAAATGGTGCCGGTGATTCAGGCATTGGAAACTTTTCCCAATATTGAATCGCGGGTTTGTGTGACGGGACAGCATCGGGAAATGCTGGATCAGGTGCTGGACTTCTTTGAGGTCAAGCCGGACTTCGACCTGCAGCTGATGCAGCAGGGGCAAAGTCTGGCTTCGTTGACTGCGCGGCTGATTGAAGGTATCGACAAGGTGCTAGAGCAGGAACGGCCCGATGTGGTACTGGTGCATGGCGATACCGCCACTACGCTTGGTGCCAGCCTGGCTGCGTTCTATCGCAAGGTGCCGATTGGTCACGTCGAGGCAGGGCTGCGCACCGGCGATCTGTATTCGCCGTGGCCGGAAGAAATGAACCGTCGTGTAACCGACACGCTGACCAGCTTCTACTTTGCGCCGACCGAAGAATCCTGCCGCAACCTGTACGCAGAAAAAATCGACCCGTCGCGTATTTTCATCACCGGTAACAGTGTGGTTGACACCCTGAAACTGGCGGTGGAAAAGCTGCAAAAAAATGCTGATCTGCGCGCCGGTATGGAAGAGAGTTTTTCCTTTATCCGTGCAGATGCGCGCATGATTCTGGTGACCGGCCATCGCCGCGAGAATTTCGGCGACAAATTTGCCAGCTTCTGCAACGGCCTGCTGAAACTTGCACAGCGCTATCCGGACGTGGATATCGTTTATCCGGTGCATCTGAACCCGAATGTACGCAAACCGGTGTTCGAACTATTGTCTCGCGTTTCCAATATTCATCTGATCGATCCGCAGGAGTACCTGCCTTTTGTCTATCTGATGAATCGTTGCCATCTGATCATCACCGACTCCGGCGGCATTCAGGAAGAAGCACCAGCACTGGGCAAGCCGGTACTGGTCACGCGTGACACCACCGAGCGCCCCGAAGCCCTGGCCGCCGGTGTGGCACGCCTGGTGGGCACCGAAGCCGAGAACATCGTGCGTTGCGCCAGCGAACTGCTCGATGACGCCATGGTGTACGCCAATATGTCGCAGGCACATAGCCCGTATGGTGATGGTTCTGCCGGGCGACGCATTGCCAGCATTCTGGTGTCGCTGCCGCAGTTGCGGCATGAAATGGCTGCGGAGGCGACCCTTGCCACTGCGAGCTGAACACAAGCCGGGCCGCAATGTGCGTACCTTGCTGCTTACATTGTTGCTGGGTGCCAGCATGGGGGTGCAGGCCGCCAAGTCTGTCAAACCCGCATCGGCAACCAATAGCCAGTCGGCCGCCGCCTTGGCGGCGCTGCCCATTGAAGAGGCGGCGGATTTGCCTGCGGACGCCAGCGTTCCTGCTGCGCAACGTCACAGCCCGGCGGTCCAGGTAAAAGGCGCGACCAGTGAAGCTGCGCTGAGCCGCACCCAGGCGGTGATTGAACAGCAGATCAAGGATGACAAAAACAGTGCCACCGCGGAGGAGGACCCGCCACACCATGGCCAGCGTTCTGCGCCTGCGCTGTGGTTTCTGCGCATCCTGGCCGTCATTCTGTACGTAATTGTGGCCTTCATCATGGTGTATGCCGTGCGACACATGGCCTTCACTCTCAACCGTCTGTTCGGCAAGCAGCGCCATCCATATCTGGATATTGAAACAGCTGAATGGCCGCGGGTGACGGTATTCATTGCCGCACATAACGAAGAAGCGGTAATTGCCGATGCGATGGAGGCACTGCTGGAGTCGGACTATCCGGATGGTCGCATGATCATCATGCCGGTCAACGACCGTTCCACGGATGGCACGCGCGAAATCATCGACCAGATTGCCGCACGTCGCCCTGACATCATCCGTCCGTTTCACCGCACCTCCGGCAAACCGGGCAAGGCCGCTGCGCTGAAAGATGCTACGGCCATGATCGATACCGATATTTTCATCGTGTTCGATGCCGACTATGTGCCGGGCCGCGGCTTGCTCAAACAATTGGTAGCACCGTTTTTCGACCCGGAAGTCGGTGCGGTGATGGGGCGGGTGGTACCGCTCAATGCCGGTGCCAATATGCTGACTCGCTTGCTGGACATGGAGCGGGCAGGCGGCTATCAGGTAGACCAGCAAGCGCGGATGAACATGAAGCTGGTGCCGCAATATGGTGGCACCGTGGGTGGCATTCGTGTTGCTGCGCTGGAAAGCGTGGGCGGCTGGCATGATGACGTGCTGGCGGAAGATACGGATTTGACCTACCGGCTGCTGATTGGTGGCTGGCTGACAGCCTATACCAACCGCTCCGAATGCTATGAAGAAGTCCCGGAAAGCTGGCCGGTGCGTATCCGTCAGCTGATGCGCTGGACGCGTGGCCACAATCAGGCGCTGGCGCGCCACGTGGGCCGTTTGCTGCGCACCAAGGGTGTACCGTTCCGAGAAAAATCGGATGGCCTGTTGTTGCTGGGCACTTATGCCATGTCCCCGTTTCTGTTACTGGGCTGGCTGATCACGCTGATCCTGTTCTACTTCGACAGCGTGTTGCCGTCGCCCGGTTTCTTCCTGATCCTGGGTCTGGTGTGTTACAGCGCGATGGGTAACTTTGCCGCGTTTTTTGAAATCGGCACGGCCTGCTATCTGGATGGCAGCGGCAACCGCCTGCGCATTCTGCCGTTCTCCATTTTTGGTTTTATTGTCAGCCTGGTGACCATTTCGCAAGCCACCATCCTGCAATTCATCATCGAGCCCTTCCGCAAGACGCAAAACCTGCACTGGGACAAGACCAAGCGTTATCGGGGGCAGGCCAAATGATGGTATTGCTGTTTGCTGTAGTCGTATTGCTGTTGATGTTGCTGCCCTTGTTGCCCGCCTTGCTGGAGTTGATCCGCAAGACTGACGTCACCTCGCTGGGTATTAATCGGCTGCATACCGGTTCGTCCAATGTATTTGCCGAAAACTATCGCAAATACCTGGAAAGTCACGACCTGCTGAACCAGTTGCAAGGCTACTGGAATGCCCGACTGGCATCCTGGAGTGTATTGCTGGAAAAAAATGTCGAGGAAGAAGTGCTGTCGACGGCCGGATTGGTTATTCCGTCCGATTTCAGCTTTCTCAAGGAAGTGTATTGCGCCGGCAATGTGGAAACACATGGTGGGGTTATTTTGCGTAGCTTGCTGGCTGAGGGTGATCTGATTCTGGGTGATCATAACTCGGTCGTGCGCTGGGCAAGTGCCCATCACATGCTGATCGGCCGCAATGCCACCTTGTTTGGACGGATGGTGGCGCACAAAGAAATGTGCTTCGCCGGCCCGGCCAGCTTCCAGCGCATTCAGGCGCCGGTCATCCGCATGGGTCTATCCTGGCAAATGGTGATGCCGATGGGTCCGTACCGTGAGTTCGACATCACGGCCCTGGAGCATACCGTGTTCTTCAACGACGACATCCAGCGGGTGGTGGTGGAAGGCAATCTCACCATTCCGGATGACACGGTGATTCGTGGCCATCTGGTGGTGCATGGCACCTTGAAGATCGGTCATGGTTGTTACATCCAGGGCAGTATCAAGGCCAGTGGCAACATCCATATCGGTAATGCCGTGACCGTTGAGGGTGCCATGGTGTCCGATATGTCGGTTTCCTGCCTGAATGACTGCTTGCTGCTGGGGCCGATTGTGGCTGAGCGTTTTGTTTATATCGGCAGCCGTTGCGTGCTGGGCAGCATGCACAGCCCGGTCAGCATTTCTTCCAGTTCCATCCGACTTAAGCTACCCATGCTGGTGCATGGCACAGTGTGGGCGCGTACCCGCGGCGCAATCCGTCATGAACGTGCGGATCTGGCGTAAGCGGCTTTCATGGCTGGGTCTGTCCTTGTCGCTATGGTCTGCAGCTGCCATGGCTGAAGCCAGTCTGGATTTGCAGCGGTACCAGCTGGAAGACGGTGCCATCCACTTGCAACATGAAGGTGGTGTGGTCGACCCGTATTTCGCCATGAAGGCCTTGCTGGCAGCTGACGAGCTGGGCCTGGATATGCGTCCGGTTGCCACCGCATGGATTGCCTGGCTACAGCCACGGCAGGAAACCAACGGCAGCTTCCCCCGTTTTATCAGAGGGAAAAACGGGGAATGGCGCCGTTTTGCCAATGCGGATGCCGATGACTCCACCATGGCTTTGTGGCTGTCCTTGTTGTATCGGGTATATGGCGCACCGGAAAACATGAGCCTGAATCTGCAGCAATCGCTGCGCAAAGCCAGGAAGGCGCTGCTGCGTCTGCGGGCTGCCAGTGGTGTGTTTTATTACGCGCGCGGGGCGGATCTGGGTTATCTGATGGATAACACCGAAGTGCTGGAAGCGCTGCGCGATGATTGCCGCTATGCAGGGCTTGGTTGTCAGCAGGCCGACCAGTTGGAGCGTGCCGTGGTGCGGGTGTTCTGGAATTCCCATCGGCATGCCTGGCGTACTGCTACCCATGGCGAGCCAGCTGCGGCGTTTTACCCGCGTAGCGCAGCGCAGTTGTTTCCACTGATGGCTGGCATGCGCTTGCCATCGGGGCAGCCCGGTCTGGATGAATGGTTGAGTGCCGAAGGTCGGCCTTGGCTGATGCAGGATGAGAAGAAGCTGGATTTTGCCTGGGGCCTGTTGACCCTGGCGGTGCTTAAAAACCAGCGGGATGATGTGGCGCGGCAATGGTGGGAGCGTGCGGCGCCATCGCGACTCGGACGGCGCTGGAATGTGCTGGAAGAGGCTATTTTTCAGGGATTGGAACAGCGTTTCAGTCTGGAAGAGCAAGAGGGGAAGTAAGGTTTGATGAAAGTACAGCAATGGCCCAAATGGGTCTGGTTTGTGCTGCTGCTGGTACTGGCCTTGTTGGCCAGTCTGGCGTGGCATTGGCAACGTATCCGCAATACGCCAGTACCGGATGCGGGTATTGTGTTGTTGCTGCCCGATGCGGAGCCCTCGCGGAAATACGTGCTGACCTGGCAAGATGCCGCCGCAGAAAGCGGTGTGCTGATGACGCCCATGCGCGCTGCCGACTTTGTGGCGCTGGATGCAGCGCAACGTGCACAAATTCGTGGTGTGGTGTTGCCGGACAGTATTCACCGTCACGTCACATCCGCCCTGGGTGGTGTGCTGGAGGATTATGTCCGCCAGGGTGGTGCACTGTGGCTGAACTATGACGCGGCCACCGAAAATGCAGATGGCCGTTTCCTCGAGCGTGCTGAACTGACCCGCCTGGTTGGCGTGGAGTACCTGCTGTTCCGCGAGCGCGGCAAGAGCATGATTCACAACGACTTGCTGCTGGTTCCGCCGTCCACCATCAGTGATCTGGCCATCGCTCCTGGCCGTTTCCAGCCTTATACTGCCAGTGGCAATGGCTGGCTGCAGGCCACCACCTATGGCTATGACAATGCCGCTTTCAGCTATTTTGAAACGCGCGGCAGCTTTCCAGGCAAGCTGATGGCTGAAGGGCGCGACGGTTCGGTATTGGCTGGTTTGCGTGACTACGGCAAAGGCAAGGTCTTGTTCGTCAATCTGCCGGTAGGTTACCTGGCAGTGCGAACCGATGGCCTGTGGCTGCATTCCTTCATGTCCTTTTTCAATGGACAGGTGCTGCATCTGCCGCGCTTGTCCGCGGTGCCGGACGGCATTGGTGGCCTGGTGATGAACTGGCACGTCGATGCGGCCAATGCATTGCCCTATATCGACATGCTGGAGAAAATCGGCTTCCTCAAGCAGGGCCCGTACTCCATTCACTTTACTACCGGTCCGGATACCAATCGCCCAGGCGATCACATGGGCATGGACCTGGCCAACAACTCCAAGGCGCAGGCGCTGGTCAGTCGTCTCAAGGGTATGGGTAACGAGATTGGTGCGCATGGCGGCTGGGCACACAACTACTTTGCCTTCAATATCAACGAGCATAACGGGGCCGAGTGGACCCCCTATCTGGAGCATAACAAGCAGGATCTGGAAAACGTCATTCATCAGCCGCTGACTGAGTACTCCGCCCCCAACGGCAACCAGCCGGGCTGGGTGACCGACTGGCTGCGCAAGCATGGCGTGATTGCTTATTACCAGGTGGCCAATCTGTCGATGGGACCGACCCGTTCCTTTATCGACCCATCCGACATGCATGGTCGTCCATGGTCCTTCCCGGTGTCGGCTGATGGCGCGGTGGCCTCGTTTGAAGAAGGTGTGCGCAACAACTACGGACAGCCACGCATGCAGGCATGGTTGCAAGCCATGACGCAGTTTGTGGTGGATAGAGGTGAGGCGCGCCTGGTGTATTTCCACCCGCCCGGTGTGTATTTCTTCCAGGATGCTGCTGCCAAGTGGCTGGCCCAGACGGCTGCATTGCACGGCAGTGGCAAGTTCCGCTGGTATACCATGACCGGACTGGCGCGCTTCCTGTCGCAACGCGAACTGACTACATGGAAAACCCGTCCGCTGGCCGGTGCCAGCGATGGGCGCCTGCGCATTCAGGCGAACAATCCGCAATCACTGGCCGATCAGAGCTGGTTGCTGCCCAAGGCTGGCGTCAGCGGCAAGCCGCAAGTGACGGCAGGTGCTGCGCGTATTGAAGAAACCGCCACCGACTGGCGCATTACCGCGCAGTCCGGCAAAGATTTGCAAATCGACTATCTACCGATTACAGGTACTTCTCAGTGAGGGGAATGATGAAACTCAAACAACAACACTATGCCTTGCTGCTTGCCAGCGTATTGAGCAGTCCGCTGGTTATGGCGGAAGACGCCATGCCCGCTGCCGAAGCCACCCCGGCTGCGGCCGAAACTGCAGCAGCTCCGGCTGCTGCTGCGCCAGAGGTAGCTGAGGCAGCTGTGGCACCGGAAGTGGCTGGCCCGTATTCCATGAGCCGCAGCATTGAAGTGGGCGGTGGCGGTCATCATGTCAGCGGTGGCAATGGCGACTGGAACAGTGCCTTTGTCTCCGGCGTATGGCAGACCGATACTGCCAATGTATTTGACTGGATCGTGCAGAATGACCATCGCTTCGGTGAAAGCGGCACGGCATTCAATGGCGGCTGGAATCATGACATCAACCAGGACTGGTTTGGTCGTCTGGAGTTTGGCAAGAGCAGTGCCGGTACTTTCTGGGCTGACAAGCACTACGGCGCGGCCATTAATCGCAAATGGCTGGCCGATCGCAATCTGGTGTCCACCTTCGGCTTTGCCTACAACGACAACCGCCAGGGTTACAGTGACCGGGTCTATACCGTTGGCCTGATCTATTACTTTGATGGCCCGTGGGTGGTCGAAGGCGGTATTCACCGCAACCTGAGCAATCCGGGCAGCGTCATTTCCACCCAGGGCTACGGTGCCGTCACCTATGGTCGCGACCGCTGGCGTCAAATCGTGCTGTCGGTGAACTCCGGCAGTGAAGGTTATATGCCGGTCGGTAACAGCGCCTCGCAGCAGATATTTGACAGCCAGTACTACAGCCTGGGCTGGAAAGAGTGGATTGGCCCGCATTGGGGCGTGCATGCCACGGTGGATTACTACCACGGCACGTATTACCAGCGCTCAGGTGGTTCGGCTTCCGTGTTCTGGGACCTGCCATGAGTCTCAAGCAGCGTGCGGACTTGCTCAATGCGATGCGCAGCACCGGCTATGCCGGTGGTGTCATCCAGAGCCACCGTGCCATGCGTACCGAGCGTTTTACCCGCGTGCGCTGGGTGGAGATCATCGGCATGCCATTGGTGTTTGACCTGCTTTTGCTGGCATTTTTGCCGCAGGTCATGCAGTTCTGGCAGTTGATGACAGCTTGGGCGGTGGCCTTTACCGGCTTACCTGCTGATCTATCCAGTCAGGCCATTAATGGCTGGCCACTTCATCCCATGGTTTACTTGCCGTGGCTGGAGTTGTCTGCCTCGGTACCCAGTTACTGGCAGTGGTGGCTCAATTGCGTGGCTTGCGTGGTGCTGCTGGTGCTGTCTTTCCTGATCAACAAGGAAAACACACCCATGCGCTATGTGCTACGACTGATTGTCATCGTGCATGGCAGTGCTTGCCTGTTCTTCGCGCTGTATCCGGCAGGTTTTACGCATTCTCTCCCGGAATATCACCATACCTGCCTGGAAACGGTGTTGATCCTGACTTTCCTGGTGCCGTGGATACACAGCCTCACTTTCAACATTCTGAACAAGCCGATTGTAGAGAAGATTCTGCTGACCGGGATTTCCATGGCCTATTTGCTGGTGGCTGCGCCGCTGCATTATTTTCTGGCTGCGGTGATCATGCACTACGGTTCGCTGATGTTCATGCCCATGCTGTTTATCCTGTTCAGCCTGATGCTGAATGTGATGATGCTGATTGCATTCTACGCCTGGGCGATGAGCTGGGAATTCGGTAGCGGGCACCAATCCAGCTAGGCACGCTATGTCCGGTACTGCCAAACGGGTTGCCATGCTGCATGGTGACCCGTTTTTCTTATTGCAGGGTCGGTCGACAAGGCAGGGGCAGGTGTCCTTGCAGGCTGCCTGGCATTGCTTGTGCGTGCTAAGTCACTGAGTGGCAAGGGGATGGCATGGTTGTCCGCAGCAAAGGCTTGTGCAGGCAGCGTGGGGCGGGGTGCGCCCGCACGACAAGACATGCGCTGACGGGGTGGACGTGGTAGAATCAAAGCTTATTTTTGATTCCTGAAAAGATAGCCATTTACCCATGACAGATCAGCTTTTCGCCAAGGAAACGATCCCAATCAGCCTCGAAGAGGAAATGCGCCGCTCCTACCTCGATTACGCCATGAGCGTGATCGTGGGCCGTGCACTTCCCGATGTGCGTGATGGCCTCAAACCGGTACATCGTCGTGTGCTGTTTGCCATGCACGAACTTTCCAACGACTGGAACCGTGCATACAAGAAATCCGCGCGTATCGTGGGCGATGTCATTGGTAAATACCACCCGCACGGTGACTCGGCGGTTTACGACACCATCGTGCGCATGGCGCAGGACTTCAGCCTGCGTTATCCGCTGGTGGACGGCCAGGGCAACTTCGGTTCGGTGGATGGCGACAGTGCCGCTGCCATGCGTTACACCGAAATTCGCATGGCGCGCATTGCGCACGAACTGCTGGCTGATATCGACAAGGAAACCGTGGATTTCGGGCCGAACTACGATGGCTCCGAACACGAACCACTGATCCTGCCGGCCAAGATTCCCAATCTGCTGATCAACGGCTCCTCCGGCATTGCCGTGGGCATGGCTACCAATATTCCGCCGCACAACCTCACCGAAGTGGTGGATGGCTGCCTGGCGCTGCTGGCCAACCCGGAAATGACCATCGACGAATTGATCGACATCATTCCGGCACCGGATTTCCCGACAGCAGGCATCATCTACGGCACCGCCGGGGTGAAAGAGGGCTACCGCACCGGTCGCGGCCGCGTCATCATGCGCGCCCGCACTCACTTTGAAGACATCGGCAAGGGTGATCGTCAGGCCATCATCGTCGACGAGATTCCTTACCAGGTGAACAAGTCGCGCCTGCTGGAGCGTATTGCCGAACTGGTACGCGACAAGCAGATCGAAGGCATTTCCGACCTGCGCGACGAGTCGGACAAGTCCGGCATGCGCGTGGTGATCGAGCTCAAGCGCGGCGAAATGCCGGAAGTGGTGCTCAACCACCTGTTCAAGCTCACCCAGCTGCAAGACAGCTTCGGTATCAATATGGTGGCACTGGTCGATGGTCAGCCGCGCCTGTTGAACCTGAAGCAGATCATCGACGAATTCCTGCGTCACCGCCGCGAAGTCGTTACCCGTCGCACCATCTACGAACTGCGCAAGGCGCGTGAGCGTGGCCACATCCTGGAAGGTCTGGCCGTTGCACTGTCCAATGTTGACGACATCATCGCGCTGATCAAGGCCTCGGAAACCCCGCCGGCTGCCAAGGTGGCGCTGATGGCGCGTGCCTGGCGCTCCGAGCTGGTGGAAGAGATGCTGTCGCGTGTGGACCAGAGCAAGGCCCGTCCGGACGGACTGGATGCCGAGTTTGGTCTGCACCCGGACGGCTACCGCCTGTCCGACGCGCAAGCCCAGGCCATCCTGGAAATGCGCCTGCAGCGCCTGACCGGCCTGGAACAGGACAAGATCGTCGGCGAATACCGCGACATCATGGCCATCATTCTGGATTTGATCGACATTCTGGAACGTCCGGAACGTATCAATCAGATCATCGGCGACGAACTGCTGGCCATCAAGACCCAGTTTGGCGACGGCCGACGTTCAGAAATCGAACCGTTCGGCGGCGACATCAATATCGAGGACCTGATCACCCCGCAAGACATGGTGGTGACCATCTCCCATACCGGCTACATCAAGACCCAGCCGATCGATGACTACCGCTCGCAACGCCGTGGCGGTCGTGGCAAGCAGGCTGCCGCCACCAAGGATGACGATTTCATCGACACCCTGTTTGTGGCCAATACCCACGACTACGTGCTGTGCTTCTCCAGCAAGGGTCGCTGCTATTGGATCAAGGTGTACGACCTGCCACAAGGCGGCCGCAACAGCCGTGGCAAGCCGATGGTGAATGTGCTGCCGCTGGCCGATGGTGAGAAGATCAACGCACTGCTGCCAATCAAGGCCTTTACCGACGCCGAAGCCGTGTGCGACGAAAACGAAGACGACGAAACCGCAGCCCTTAAGGCCAAGGGCCCGTTCATCTTTATGTGCACCGCCAATGGCACCGTAAAGAAAACCCCGCTGGAAGCCTTCTCCCGTCCGCGTACCGCGGGCATCATCGCTGTCCGTCTGGATGAAGGTGACAACCTGATCGGCGTGGCACTGACCTCCGGCAACGACCAGATCATGCTGTTCTCCGACGCCGGCAAGGCTGTGCGCTTCAGTGAAACCGACGTGCGCGCCATGGGCCGTACCGCCGGTGGCGTGCGCGGCATGATGCTGGGCGAAGACCAGCAGGTGATTTCCTTGCTGGTGACCAACTCGGAAGAGCAGCAAGTGCTGACCGCCAGCGATGGCGGCTATGGCAAACGCACCCGCACCGGCGAGTTCCGTCATACCAGCCGTGGCACCCAGGGCGTGATTGCGATGGACCTGACCGACAAGACCGGCCTCAAGCTGGTGGCAGCCAGCCTGGTGGAAGACAGCGACGATGTGATGCTGATCACCACCGGCGGCGTGCTGATCCGCACCAAGGTGTCTGAAGTACGTGAAACTGGCCGCTCGGCGCAAGGCGTACGCCTGATCAACCTGGATGAGGGTGAGAAGCTGATCGGCCTGGAAAAGGTGGCAGAAGGCGAGTCGGACGAGGAAGTCGAAGTTGCCGATGGTGAAGTGGTTAACGGTGAAGATGTTGTCGCACCCGCCGCCGATGCTCCCAGCGCAGGGGATGCCGAGGCATGACGGCAACGCCTGCCAATCCGCAGGTACTGGAGACGATGAGCAAGCTCTTCGTCTCCTTGCCGCACTGCGCCACCCTTGGCTTCCAGTATCTGGGCACCGAGGGGCGCCGCCCGGTGCTCAAGGTGGAGTGGCGGGAGGACCTGGTAGGAAACCCTGCCAGCGGCACCATTCACGGCGGGGTGATTACCTCGCTGGTGGATACCACCAGTGCCGTTTCGGTCACCGCCTGCCTGCCTGATTTCGAAACCATCGCCACGCTGGACCTGCGCATCGATTACCTGAAGGCAGCTACACCGGGCAAGGCCATATACTGCAGGGCAGAGTGTTATCGCCTGGCCAGCCAGATCGCCTTCACCCGCGCGGTGTGCTATCACGACGACCCGGCAGACCCCATCGCCCACGGAGTCGCCACCTTCATGCGTGAATCCAGTCGTGCCTCGATGCTGCAGGAGCCAAAACCATGAGCGACTTCATGGAAAAACTGGCCACGCTGCGCGACGCCAAAGACTTCACCGGCCTGATTGATGCCATTCCCTATGCCAGGCTGATGGGCGTGGAAATGCTGGAAGACGAAGCAGGCGAGCTGTTGTTCCAGCTACCGTTTGCCGAGCGCAATGTCGGCAATACCGTCTTGCCGGCACTGCATGGTGGATTGATTGGCGGATTTCTGGAAAATGCGGCGCTGCTGCACCTGATCTGGCATCGCGAATCGCTGGAAGCGCCCAAGATTGTCGATTTTTCGCTGGATTACCTGCGTTCCGGCCGTCCGCAAACCCTGTTTGCCCGTTGTGAAATCACCAAGCAGGGCAAGCGCGTGGCGCATGTATTGATAGAGGCCTGGCAAGAGGACCGCCGCAAGCCGGTGGCTGTGGCACGGGCCCACTTCCTGCTGACGCAGTGACACACACAGGCATGGCCTGATCTGGTCATGCCGCAAGTTTGAAGCAATGACTGAGGACAGACATGGCCAAGGTGTATAACTTTTCCGCCGGACCGGCAGTTTTACCCCACGACGTTCTGGCGCAAGCCCAAAGTGAAATGCTGGACTGGCATGGTTCCGGCATGTGCGTGATGGAAATGAGCCATCGCGGCAAGGAATTCATGGAAATTATCCATGATGCCGAGCAAGACCTGCGCGAGCTGATGCAGGTGCCGGCCGGTTACAAGGTGCTGTTCCTGCAAGGCGGCGCCTCCATGCAGTTTTCCATGGTGCCGCTCAATCTGCTGGGCGACAAACAATCGGTCGACATCGTCAATACCGGTCATTGGTCCAAGCTGGCCATCAAGGAAGCGCGCCGTTATTGCAATGTCAACGTGGTAGCCAGCAGCGAAGATCGCAACTTCGCCTACGTGCCGTCAGAGGACAGCTGGCAGCGCGACCCCAATGCCGCCTATCTGCACTACACCTCGAACGAAACCATCGGCGGCCTGCAATTCCCCTTTGTCCCGTCTGATCTGGGCGTGCCATTGGTGTGTGACATGTCCTCCGACTTCCTGTCGCGCGAAGTGGATGTCAGCAAGTTCGGCCTGATCTACGCCGGTGCGCAAAAGAATATCGGCCCGTCCGGCCTGGTGGTGTTGCTGGTACGGGAAGACCTGCTGGGGCGTGCCCGTGCCGACCTGCCCACCATGCTCAACTATCAGGTGCATGCCGACGCCGACTCCATGTACAACACCCCGGCCACTTATCCCATCTATATTGCTGGTCTGGTATTCAAGTGGCTGAAGCAGCAGGGCGGGGTGAAGGGCATGGAAAGCCGCAATGCGGAAAAGGCCGGCCTGCTGTATCACACCATCCAGGCCAGTGAAGGCTTCTACACCACCCATATCGACGAGCCCTTCCGTTCGCGCATGAATGTGGTATTCCGCCTGAAAGACGAAGCGCTGGAAGAAAGCTTCATGATGGAAGCGCGCAAGAACGGGCTGATCCAGCTCAAGGGGCACCGTGTGGTGGGTGGCATGCGCGCCTCCATCTACAACGCCATGCCAATTGAAGGGGTGAAAGCGTTGGCCAGCTTCATGCAGGACTTCGCCCGTCAGAACGGCTAAGACTCATTCGTCAGGGCGGATTGTTCTGCCAGCATTACACTGTGTACAAAAACCCGTGGTTAACACGGGTTTTTTCTTGTGCGCTGCGGTTTTATGATGGATGACCATAACAATATCGGAAATCATTCCATGGACCGCTCCATTCAACGCTTGCTGCTTGCGGGCGGCCTCATCGTTTCGCTAGCCATGGGTATTCGCCACGGCTTCGGCTTTTTCATGCCCCCCATGACTAGTGCCTTTGGCTGGACACGCGAAAGCTTCGCTTTTGCACTGGGCATGCAGAACCTGATCTGGGGCCTGGCTCAACCGTTTGCCGGGGCTCTGGCCGACCGGCACGGGCCGGGCAAGGTACTGCTGGGTGGTGGCCTGCTGTATGCCTTGGGCCTGCTGCTGATGACCGTGTCGGCCACACCTGTACTGTTTTCGCTGTCCGCCGGCGTCTTGCTGGGGCTGGCCTTGTCAGGCACCACCTATAGCGTCATTTTTGGTGTATTGGGTCGTACCGTGCCCGCTGCCTATCGCTCACGCGCCATGGGTTTGACTGCTGCTGCCGGCTCTTTCGGCCAGTTTGCCATGGTGCCGATTGAGCGGTCGCTGATTGATGGCATGGGCTGGCTGCCCTCCTTGCTGGTACTGGGTGTCTGTGCGCTGCTGATGCTGCCACTGGGACGTGCACTAACCCGTCAGGCAGGCTCGATGCCGCAAGCCGGCACGACACAGGCTCATCCGCACCTGCTGCAAGGCATGCTGCATACCTTTGCCCGTGCCTGGACCGAAAAAGGTTTCCGCCTGCTGATGGCCGGCTATTTTGTCTGTGGTTTCCAGGTGGTGTTTATCGGGGTGCATCTGCCAGCCTATCTGCGTGATCATGGCATGGGTGGCAATATCGCCAGCCTGGCGCTGGCCCTGATCGGCCTGTTCAATATTTTCGGGACCTTCATCTTTGGCGAAGCAGGCAGCCGTTTTGCCAAGCCACCCCTGCTGGCTGGCATTTATCTGGCGCGCAGCATCGCTATCGGCCTGTTCCTGATTTTGCCGCTGACAGTGCCATCCGTTCTGATATTCGCCTCGGTGATGGGCTTTTTGTGGCTATCAACCGTGCCGCTGACCAATGGCGTGATTGCCAGCCAGTTTGGCGTACAGCATCTTGGCATGCTGTCAGGTGCGGTGTTTTTCTCGCATCAGGTGGGCAGCTTTCTTGGTGTGTGGCTGGGAGGCAAGCTGTACGATCTGAACGGCAATTACAACATCGTATGGGGCATTGCCATTGTGCTGGGTGTGCTGGCCGCGCTGGCCAATCTGCCAATTCGCGAGCAGCCATCCGCCGCCTTTGCCGACAAGGCCGCTGCATGAAATCCGCTTGGTATGTCGTGCTATGCCTGTTGCTGGTGATCCTGCTGTTGATGTATCAGCAACCGCGCTTTGTCATGGCATTTTCCGACTTGATAACTGCCTGTTTTTGAAACGTCAGGAGCTTGTATGCTGAGTACCGAATTATTTGCCCGTTTGCACGCCATCTGGGAAGAGGGCGAGCATCACGATGCCGTCACTACCGAACGCGCATTGAAAAACCTGTTCATCACGCCAGATACCGGGCGCTTCCTCTATCAGCTATTGCGACATGCCAATCCGCAGCATGTTTTGGAGATCGGCACATCCAACGGTTATTCCACCTTGTGGCTGGCACTGGCCTTGCGTGACGGGGATGGTCGCATCTCCAGTCTGGATGTCCTGCCTGCCAAGCAGCAGCAAGCCGCGCAGCATTTGCAGGATTTTGCCTTGCAACACAAGGTGGATCTGCATTGCATGGACGCAGCCGTCTATTTGCACCAAGCTGCTGCGGGCAGCGTGGATGTGGTGTTTCTGGATGCAGATCGCAGCCGATATGTGGATTATTGGCCTGATCTGTGCAGGATTCTGCGCCATGGCGGCCTGATCGTGGTGGATAATGTCCTGTCGCATCCGGACGAATGTGCTGATTTCATTCGACTGGTGCTTGCGACGGAAGGCTATCTCGCGGAAACTTACCAGATTGGAAAAGGCCAGTTTGTCATAGTGAAAGATTGATTACGTGTCAGAAGAACTGCTGAAGCAACATCGCGATGCCATCGACGCCATCGATACCCAGATCCTCCATCTGCTGAACAGCCGTGCCAGTCACGCTCGTGAAATCGGTGAAATCAAGGGTGGTGGCATCATTTACCGTCCGGAACGGGAAGCCCAGGTACTGCGCCGTATCCAGCAGCTCAATCCAGGCCCCTTGCCGAATGAAAGCGTGGCCCGACTGTTCCGCGAGGTCATGTCAGAATGCCTGGCATTGGAAAAGCCGCTTTCCATTGCCTACCTGGGGCCGGAAGGCACCTTCACCCAGCTGGCTGCCATCAAGCATTTTGGTCACGCAGCACGTACCGTGGCCTGCGCATCGGTGGATGAAGCTTTCCGTCTGGTGGAATCCCGCACGCTGGATTATGTGGTGGCCCCGGTAGAAAACAGCACCGAAGGCGCAGTTGGCCGCACGCTGGACTTGATGGTCAGCAGCCCGTTGCGCATTTGTGGTGAAGTGGTGCTGCGCATTCATCATCATCTGCTACGCAAACAGGATGGCATGAATGGCATTACCCGGGTGTATGCCCATGCCCAGGCACTGGCGCAATGCCATGAATGGCTGAACAAGAATCTGCCCGCACAGGTTGAGCGGGTGTCGGTGGCCAGCAATGCCGAAGCGGCGCGGCTGGCAGGTGAAGATGCCAATGCCGCTGCCATTGCCGGTCAGGCCGCTGCCGAACGCTATGGTCTGGTCAAACTGGCTGAAAACATCGAAGACGAACCCAATAACACTACGCGCTTCCTGGTGCTGGGTAATCAGCAAGTCGGCATGACGGGTCTGGACAAGACTTCCATCGTGGTGGCAGCACCCAATCGTCCGGGTGCGGTGCATCAACTGCTGGCACCGGTGGCAGACAACGGCGTGTCGATGACCAAGTTCGAATCGCGTCCTTCTCGTGCCGGTTTGTGGGACTACGTTTTCTTCATCGACATGGAAGGGCATCATGACGATGCCAATGTCGCAACAGCCCTGGCTGGCCTGTCAGAGCGCACGTCCTTTGTCAAAGTGCTCGGTTCCTATCCGCAAGCGGTGCTGTAATAACAATCGTGATCAGTGCAGCCGGGCCGGAGCAATCCGCCCGGCTGTACTCTTTTTGGAGAATGTGAATGAAGTCCTTGTGTTTGTTTTGTGGATCCAACAAAGGTGCGCGTCCTGAATACCAAGCCGCTGCGGCCGCATTTGGCCGCACGCTGGCCGAAGAGGGTATTACTCTGGTGTATGGTGCCGGCAAGGTGGGCTTGATGGGCGTGGCTGCTGATGCTGCACTGGCCGCCGGTGGCAAGGTTATTGGCGTGATTCCCGAATTTCTCAAGGCCAAGGAAGTTGCCCATTTGGGCCTGACAGAGCTGCATGTCACGCAAACCATGCATCAGCGCAAGGCCCTGATGGCCGAGCTGGCAGATGGTTTTGTTGCCTTGCCTGGTGGCTTTGGCACCTTTGACGAGCTGTTTGAAATCCTGACCTGGGCCCAGCTGTCGGTACACGACAAGCCAGTAGGCCTGCTGGATATTGCCGGTTTCTTCCAGCCGTTGCTGGCGCTCAGTCGCCATGCCGTAACGGAAGGCTTCGTGCCACAGGGCAATATGGATTTATTCAGCCATTCAGCTGATATAAAGCAATTGCTGCAAGCCATGCGTGCTTATCAGCCAAAACAGACAGCCAAATGGCTTGATCTGGCAAAGACTTGACCCCATCTGGCATGACATCGTCCCAGGGGGTTGAACATGAATGATGACTGTGCAGTAAGGCGCAAAACCTTGTTCTGGCGTTTGCGTCGCCTGCTGACCGGCCCCTTGGTGCTGCTGGCAGCCTTGTTGATTGCCTTCGAAGAATTCGCTTGGGACGAACTGTCTGATTTACTGGCCCGCCTGGGGCGCTGGCCGGTGTTGCGCCGCTTGGAATCTGCCGTGGCACGTGCTGCGCCAGCCGTGGCGCTCAGTCTGTTTTTGCTACCAGTGTTGGGTTTGCTTCCGGTCAAGCTGGCGGCAGTATTGCTGATCAGCCGTGGTCATGCCGTGTTGGGTTTGCTGGTTATCCTGCTGGCCAAGCTGCTGGGTACTGCGGTGGCGGCGCGTTTGTTTACACTGACGCGTAATCAGCTGATGCGGGTGCAATGGTTTGCCCGAGCCTATCAGCTGTTCATACAGTTCAAGAGCTATGTGCATGATCGCCTTGCTGCATCTCCGGCCTGGCAGGCTGCCCATCGCCTGCTGGATGCCGTGCGTGCCAGACTGCGGCGTTCCACGGTCTGGTCGCGCATGGGCAGGCGCATGTCACGGCAATGGCAGCATTTACGTAAATAGTCGCCCGTCTGCTAAAATCTGGCCCAATAACAACCAAGCCAATCCCATCGCCAGGAAATAAACATGATTATCGTGATGAACCGTTACGCACAGGATGAGCATATTCAGGCGGTGGTGGACAAAATTCGCGCTGCCGGCCTGAGCGAGCATGTCTCACGCGGGACCGAGCGCACCATTATTGGCGCGGTCGGGGATGAGCGCGTATTCAGTCCGGATGCATTTGCCCTGATGCCGGGCGTGGAACGCGCCATGCGGGTGGTGAAGGAATACCGCATTGTCTCGCGTGAGGTGCATCCTGCCGACAGTGTGGTGCAGGTTCGAGGGCTGTCTATCGGTGGTCCGGCCATTCATGTGATTGCCGGTCCTGCTGCCGTGGAAACACCGGAACAAATGGCATTATCTGCGCAACTGGTGCGTCAGCAGGGCGGCAAACTGCTACGCGGTGGTGCGTTCAAGCCGCGTACCAGCCCCTATGCATTCCAGGGGGTTGGTGTGGAAGGGCTGGATATTCTGCAGCAGGAGGCGCGGCGTCAGGGCTTGCCCATGGTGAGCGAATTGCTGGATGTGCGCCTGCTGGATGCATTTCTCGAGTATGACGTTGATGTCATCGAAATCGGCGCGCGCAATATGCAGAATGTCGGTTTGCTCAAGGAAGTAGGGCGCATCAACAAGCCCGTCATCCTGAAGCGCGGACCGTCCTCCACCTTGAGTGAATGGTTGATGGCTGCCGAATACATCGCAGCCGGTGGCAACCACAACATTATTTTCTGTGAGCGTGGCGTGCGCAGCTTCGAAACGTCATATCGCAATATGCTGGACCTATCTTCCATCGCCGTCATGAAGCGGGAAACCCACCTTCCGGTAATGGTCGACCCCAGTCACGCTGCGGGCAAGGCATGGATGGTGCCCTCCCTGGCCAAGGCGGCGCTGGCAGCGGGGGCGGATGGGCTGATGCTGGACATTCACCCAGACCCGGCCAATGCCTGGTGTGATGGTGAACAGGCGCTCAATCCGGCAGAGTTCGAAACGCTGATGCAGCAGTTGTCGGTGCTGGCCACCGCCCTGGGGCGCAATCTGGCTTGAGCAGCAGGTATCTTCAAGGAAAAAACCGGCTTTTGCCGGTTTTTTTATATTTGCTGATTCAGGTCCAGCCCAGGAGGAGCGGAGCCAGCCAACCACCGAGGAAGCTACAAAAAAACGGTGACAGCAGCACGCATGCCAATAGTATGTTCCAGCGGAGCACGCCTTGTTTGTTACGTAGCAGCAAAAACAGGAACAGGCGGTAGAGCAAGTAGCTGATAACCACCATCATGGGGGGGAGCATCACATAGGCTGCCAGTGGTCGCCAGTCCAGCATGGGTGAGGTCAGCAGACAGCCAAGAGTCAGCGTCAGTTGAGAGACCAGCAAGGCCGAGATGCGAGGTGTATCTGCGGGGAATGCCAGGCCGTGGCGGCTCAAACTGGCGCTGGCCGGTAACCAGATGGCTGCTGAAACGGCTAGCCACGCATAGCTGTAGACAAATGGCAGCCAGACTGGGCGCAGCGGGGTGTAGGGCTCGCTCAGGCGGAAAAAAGCAGCCAGCACGAAATACGCGGCGATGAAACTGGCAATGGCGACTGGGCTGCGTTCTGCAATCTGACGCCAGAGAATGTGCAGGAAATATGCCAGCAGCAGCAGGATCAGCAGCCAGCCTCCAAGAGTTGCCGTCATGCTTGTCCCAGTACGCGTAGCAGGGCGGCGGAAATGATTTCTCCCATCTGCGCCAGATAGTGAGTATGCATATCGAAGGTAAAGCGTTGTGCATCGTCACTGGCCAGCACCAGCAGGCCGAAACGTGCGCCACTGACATCAGTCAGCGGGATCTGGCTGAAGGATTGCAGCACCGGCGTGGACGGAAACCAACTCAGCACTTCGTCATTGACATACGGACCGCAATAGGGCGCAGACAGGTTGCGAGCCAATGCCTGGACTTCGTGCCGCGCATTGTAAAGCGGAGATGACTCTGCCGCCGGGTGCCACAGGCGCAAGGCCATGCGGTCCAGTGCGAAGTCCTGCTTGAAGCAGCTGGCAAGGCCATCCACCACCTGCTGCAAATTCAGGCAGCGCTGTAGCACCAGGGATAAGCGGTGAGCGCTATGGATGATCTGGTCATTGGCTTCGCCATGGAGAATGAGTTGATGCAGGTGCGCTTCCAGCTGGCGGTTGCGGTCCTTGAGTTCCAGCATCTGCCGGTCAGCCAGCGATACCACCACCCGGTCTTGCGTGGCAGGGCTGCGCAGGCCGAAGCGGTCGGCATGGTGTTGCAGGAAGTCCGGGTGCTTGTCCAGAAAGGCCAGAACCTCATCGCTTTGCATCAACATTCTCCTTGTAGTAAGCCAATACGCACCGCTTAATCAGACTTCGATTTCACCCTGGAATACCGTCATGGCCGGGCCGGTCATGCGCACGGGCTGGCCTTCGCCATGCCATTCAATCTGCAGATCGCCACCGCGGGTATGTACCAGCACCTTGGCATCCAGCAAGCCGCGACGGATGCCTGACACTACGGCTGCGCAAGCTCCGGTGCCACAGGCAAGGGTTTCGCCCGCTCCGCGTTCGAACACGCGGAGGCGGATTTCATGGCGCGAAACAATCTGCATGAAACCTGCATTCACTTTTTCGGGGAAGCGGTGGTGGGTTTCGATCAGCGCACCCAGCTCCTTCACTGGCGCGGTATCGACACTATCGACCACCTGTACCGCGTGCGGGTTCCCCATGGAGACGACGCTGATGTCGCAGCTGTAGCCGCCGGTATCCAGCGGGTAGGTGATGGCTTCTCCTTCGGCCACAAACGGGATGTCCAGCGGACGGAAGCGCGGTACGCCCATATCAACCACTGCCTGGTTCTGGCCCAGGTATTCCGGAATGATGACGCCTTTGGCGGTTTCAACCCGGATGGCTTTTTTGTTGGTCAGCTTCTGGTCGCAGACAAACTTGGCAAAACAGCGTGCACCATTGCCGCACTGCTCCACTTCACTGCCGTCATTATTGAAAATGCGGTAGCGGAAATCGTTGTTTTCTTCCTGGGGGGATTCCACCAGCAGCAGCTGGTCAAAACCAATGCCGAAGTGGCGGTTGCCAAGCTGGCGGATTCTGTCGGTATCGAGGGAGACGGTTTGTCTGACACCGTCAATTACCATGAAGTCATTGCCCAGGCCATGCATCTTGCTGAATTTGAGTCGCATCGGAAAAGTCCGGTCTCAGGGTTGGCCAAATACCGTCCATCATAACCGATATGCCATGCCTGTCCAGCGCTGGAGCCATTCGATTGACACCTTACTAACCAGTAAGTAAAGTTTGCTGATGAAAACTGCCACCGATGCCAAAACCGATACCAGCAAACGCATTCTCGATATCGCCGAGGAGCTGTTGTTGACGCGTGGCTATAACGCTTTCAGCTACCAGCACATCAGTTCGGCGCTGGGCGTGCGCAATGCTGCCATTCACTATCACTACCCGAAGAAAACCGACCTTGGCGTGGCGCTGATCCAGCGTTACCGTCGCCGCTTTCAGCGTTTTGTCGAAGCGCAGCTGGCCCTGACTCCCGCCCAGCAGCTGGAGCAGTACTACACCCTGACCGATGCCTATTTCGAGCGTGACCAGCAAATCTGTCCCAGCGGCATCCTGACCACCGAATACCAGACCCTGCCGCAAGAAATGCAGCAGGAAGCCAATGCCTTTGTCGATGAAATGCGCGACTGGGCAGTCAGTATTGCCGCACGCGGACGCGCTGATGGCAGCATGGTTTATGCCGGTACGCCGGAAGCCATGGGTTTGCTGATGCTGGCAGCCTTGCAGGGCGGCTTGCAACTGGCGCGCACTGATCAGGCAGTGATTGAGGTGCTTAAGATCCAGATCCGGGCCTTGCTAGGCCTGGATGTTCCACTTCCATGACATAAAACAGAGGGCTAACAGCATGGATTATCAGAAAAACAGCATGAGTCGCATCGCCGACAAAGTGGGCCGACTGCCAGTCGGCCTGCGCAGTACGGTACTTTCCTTGTTATTTGGTCGTTTTGTGCCGTTCCTGGCCACATCCGGCATTCGCTTTGAGCAGGCAGGGCATACCAGCCTGACCGTTTCCATCCGCAATCAGCGCAAGGTGCAAAACCACATCAAGGGCGTGCATGCTGCCGCCATGGCGCTGTTGGCCGAAACAGCGAGCGGCTTTGTCGTGGGCATGAATGTGCCGGATGACAAGCTGATGCTGCTCAAGTCGATGAAGGTCAATTACGTCAAGCGCGCGCAGGGTGACATGCGTGCGGTGGCCACGCTGACGGATGAGCAGATTCGCACCATGTACACCACTGACAAGGGGGATGTGCTGGTGGATGTCACAGTGACGGACGAATCAGGCGAATCACCGGTGGTCTGTGAAATGGTGTGGGCCTGGGTGCCCAAAAAGCGCCCCCAATAAGGAGCACTGGCATGCAATGGCAGACTTTTGATGTTGAGTTGCAGGGCAAGGTGGCTTTGGTACGATTTAATCGGGCGGACAAGGCCAATGCATTGAACCAGACCATGTGGCAGGAGCTGCAGTCGGTCATGGAGTGGGCCGATGCCGAAGCTGCGGTACGCGCGGTGGTGCTGGCCGGGCAGGGCAGGCATTTCTGTTCTGGCATAGACCTGTCCATGCTGTTGGGCATTCAGGGTGCCATTGCCGACGAGTGCGAAGGTCGTCAGCGCGAGAAGCTGCGACGGCTGATTCTGCAATTGCAGGACAATGTGTCCAGCCTGGAGCGCTGCCGCAAGCCGGTGGTGGCCGCCATTCATGGTGCCTGCCTTGGTGGCGGGCTGGATATTGCCCTGGCGGCGGATTTTCGCTTTGCCGCAGCAGATGCCGTGTTTGGCGTGCGCGAGGTGGATATCGGCATGGTGGCGGATGTCGGTACGCTGCAGCGTTTGCCTGCAGTGGTTGGGCAAGGGATTGCCAGGGAAATGGCATTGACTGGCCGGGATGTCTCGGCAGATGAGGCATTGCGTTTTGGTCTGGTAAACCGGGTATTGCCCGATGCTGATGGTGTGCTGGCAGCTGCACTGGAAACAGCTGTACTGATCGCCAGCAAGTCACCGCTGGCAGTGCGCGGCAGCAAGGAGATGCTGAATTACGCGCGCGATCACAGCGTTGCGGACAGTCTCAACCACGTGGCCACCTGGAATGCAGCCATGCTGCTGTCTGAAGACATCCAGAAAGCGGGAATGGCAACCATGACACGACAGGCCGCAGTCTTCCGCGACTGAACGGAGTCCATCATGCAAAAACGGCAGCTTGTGGCTGCCGTTTTTGTTTGGGCTCAAGTGCGCTTATTGTGCTGCGCTGGCTGCCGCTGCGGCAGGCTTGGCCACCGATTCCCACTTGCCGTTTTTCAGCTGGTACAGGGAGACGGTACCGTTGACGATATTGCCCTTGGGGTCAAAGGCGATGTCGCCGGTAACGCCTTGCAGCTTGGTCTTGGCAATCTCCGGCAGGTACTTGGTCGGATCGGCCGAGCCTGCACGTTTCATAGCTTCGATCATCACCCGGGTAGCATCGTAGGTATAGGGCGCGTAGGCCTGGATGTCGGCATTGAAGCGCTTCTTGAACTTGTCGTTGAACGCAGCAAAGCCGGGCATGCTTTCCTTGGGTGCGCCAGCGCTGGAGGCATAGCTGCCTTCTGCATCCTTGCCACCCAGTTTGGCAAATTCAGCAGTATTTACACCGTCAGCGCCCATGTAGTCGGCAGTGATGCCTAGCTTGCGCATCTGCTTGACCATCGGGCCGGCTTGCGCGTCCATGCCGCCGTAGAACACCAGATCCGGCTTCTCACCTTTGATGGAGGTGAGGATGGACATGAAGTCGGTGGCGCTGTTGGTGGTGAATTCGCGCTTGATCACCTTGCCGCCGGCTGCCTCAACCGACTTGGCAAAGTCATCCGCCAGGCCTTGGCCGTAGGTGGTGCGGTCGTCAATGATGGCAATACGGCTACGCTTCAGGTCGCCCACGGCAAATTTGGCCAGCGCCTGTCCCTGCTGCTGGTCATTAGCGATGATGCGGAAGGTGTTCTTGAAGCCTTGCTCGGTGAACTTGGGGCTGGTTACCGAACCGGCAATCATCGGAATGCCTGCGTCCGAATAGATTTTGGACGCCGGAATGGCGGCACCGGAGGTTAGGTGGCCGATTACACCGGCAACCTTGTTGTCCACAAAGCGCTGCGCTACCTGGGTGGCTGTTTTCGGGTCGGCCTGGTCATCTTCGGAAACCACTTCAAACTTGACCGGCTTACCGTCGAGTTTCAGGTTTTCAGCAGTTGCTTCTTCTGCGGCCAGCTTGACGCCATTGTCGGCATCACGGCCCCAGTGCGCAAACGGGCCGGTCAGCGGATTGGCAGAGCCAATCTTTACGACGACAGCATCGCTTGCGCCAGCGGCGGCGGATGCGTTTTGTTGCGGGGCGGCAGCGTCTTGCTTGTTACAGGCAGTCAGTGCCAATACGGCGGCGGCGATAAGGGTAATACGTGGGAGATACATGGAAATGCCCTGGTCTAATTAGAATTTGATAAGGGTCATTCGCCACGAAAGCTTTTGGCATTTCATGTCAGCACACCCCGGGGGTGTTGGGGTCTGTTGATGGCGTTGAATGGATACAATCGACGCCACTGACCCGCACATTTTTGTTGTTCTGCAGCATTTCGTCAACCTTTCCGGCTGATCCACATCAGATCGTCGTCGGTTATTCAATGCCGTAGAAGCGGCAGAAACAAAAAAAGCGCAGCCTGGGCTGCGCTTTTTCGAGGGTAAGGCGAGGATTACTGGGCTGCGCTGGCTGCTGCCGGAGCGCTACCACCAACGGTGGAAACCACTTCCCACTTGCCGTTCTTGACCTGATACACGGTAACGGCACCATTCTTGATGTCGCCCTTGTCGTCGAAGGCAATCTTGCCAGTAACGCCGGTGTAGTCAGTCTTGCCGACTTCAGGCAGGTATACCTTCGGATCAGTGGACTTGGCACGCTTCATGGCATCAACCAGTACACGTACGGCATCGTATTCATACGGTGCGTAGATTTGTACTTCGGTGTTGAACTTGGCCTTGAACTTGTCGTTGAAGGCAGCGAAGCCCGGCATCTTGTCACGCGGAACGCCGCAGCTGGAGGAGTACTGGCCTTCAGAAGCGGTACCAGCCAGCTTGATGAATTCCGGTGTCTGCCAGCCATCACCACCCATCAGCTTGGCCTTGATGCCCAGACGGTCCATCTGCTTGGCCAGCGGGCCGGCTTGCGCGTCCATGCCGCCGTAGAAGATGACGTCCGGCTTGGTTGCCTTGATGGAGGTCAGAATGGCGTTGAAGTCGGTTGCCGTGTTGGTAGTGAACTCACGTTTAACCACTTCCAGACCCTTGGCCTTGACGGCTTTTTCAAACTCGTCAGCCAGACCTTGGCCATAAGCGGTACGGTCGTCAATAATGGCAACCTTCTTGGCTTTCAGGCCGTCAGCAGCAAATTGACCCAGCGCAGTACCTTGCTGTACGTCGTTGGCAATCACGCGGAAGGTGGTCTTGAAACCTTGCTTGGTGTAGTCCGGGTTGGTAGCGGACGGGGAGATCTGCGGCAGGCCGGCGTCGGAGTAGATCTTGGAAGCCGGGATGGTGGTACCGGAGTTCAAGTGACCTACCACGCCAACCACACCGGCATCTACCAGGCGCTGGGCAACCTGGGTACCGATTTTCGGATCGCCCTGGTCATCCTCGGAAACCAGTTCGAATTTGACTTTCTTGCCACCAATCTCAACGCCTTCGGCGTTCAGGTCTTCAATGGCCAGCTTGGCGCCAAATTCATTGTCTTTGCCCAGATGCGAAATCGGGCCGGACATGGGGGATACTTGACCGATCTTGACGGTGACATCACCACCAGCAGCGGCAGCGGCCGGAGCGGAAGCTGCGCCAGCAGCCGGTTGCTCTTGTTTGCCACAAGCAGCCAGGGTCATGGCAGCGGCAGCGATGAGGCTCAGACGAGCATACTTATTCATATTTTATTTCCCCTGATCTTATCTATGTAGACTTGGCGATCTCTGCGGGTAGTCTGATTAAAATTCAGACTTTACCCCTTACTGATTCAGGTCATTCTTATGGAATGGCCACCAGCTGCGCTGATTATGGGGAGCAGTTTGCGCGGGTGTCAACGGGGTTTATTCATTGGCTGACAAATTATTTTCCATCCCGTCAACACGCCGCACCAAGCGCTTTCGCGCGCTGCTGGCGCAACGTGGCATCTTGTTCTATAACTTCCTGCCAGCCTTGGAGATTTTTCTCCACAATATCGGCCAATGCTGCAATCCACTGCGGGTTGTCATTCAGACAATCTATGTAGCGGAAATCGCCTCCGCCAGCCTGTTGGAAGGTGTGCTTGCCTTCCATTGCTATTTCTTCCAGCGTTTCCAGACAGTCTGCGACAAATCCGGGGCAAATCACATCAAGCCGTTTGCAGCCTTCTTTACCCAGTTTTTCCAGCATTGCACTGGTATAGGGTTGAATCCATTCCGCCCGGCCAAAACGGCTTTGAAAACTCACCACATATTGCTCTCGATTCAACCCCAGCTTTTCTGCCAGTAGTCGCCCGGTTTTCAGGCATTCGCAGTGATAGGGGTCACCTTTGTCCAAGGTGAAGCGTGGTACACCATGAAAACTCATCAGCAGCTTTTCCGGTCGGCCATGTGCTCGCCAATGGGTCTCTACCTTCTGTGCCAAGGCATCGATATAGCCAGCGTCATCATGAAAGTGACGCACGGTGCGCAACTCCGGCATGTTGCGCAGCTTCATCAGCACACGATAGACGTCATCCAGTGCTGTTGCGCTGGAGGAGCCAGCGTATTGCGGGTAGAGCGGGATCACCAGCAGTCGGTCCACGCCTTGGGCGCGCATCTTCATGATGGCGGACTCGACCGATGGCTGACCGTAACGCATGGCGAAATCCACCACCACATTGCGCAGACCGCGCTCACCCAGCAGGCCTTTGAGCAGACTGGTCTGTTGGCGGGTGTAGGTAAACAGGGGGGAGCCCTCTGCTCGCCAGATGCTGGCATATTTTTCGGCCGACTGCTTTGGTCGGGTATTGAGGATGATGCCATTCAGGATCAGCCACCAGATGGCCTTGGGAATTTCAATGACCCGGGTGTCGGACAGGAATTGCTTGAGATAAGGGCGTACGGCCTGAGCGGTTGGCGCTTCGGGCGTGCCCAGATTGATCAGCAGGATGCCGATGCGAGCTTGTTGGTCGTGGCTGAATGGTGGTTCTGGAAGGTATCCGGACATGGGGTTCTCGCTACCTGTACAGGTTGTAACCGCCGGCACGGGGCCGGCAGTCTGAAAGGTTGATCACGGCTTAGTCGTCGCGCGCCGGTGCCAGCACCGTGCGGTTGCCATTGGTTTCCATTGCAGAAACCAGGCCTGCCATTTCCATTTGCTCAATGAGGCGTGCCGCGCGGTTGTAGCCGATGCGCAAATGTCGCTGCACCGAAGAAATCGACGCCTTGCGGGTTTTAACGACAATGGCCACGGCTTCGTCATACAGTGGGTCGGCCTCGCCATTGCCATCCACATCGCCGCCAGCGGGTGCACCGGCTTCATCCGCTTCGGCCTGACCGCTGAGTATGCCTTCGATGTAATCCGGCTCGCCGGTTGTTTTCAGGAATTCCACCACATGGTGGACTTCTTCGTCTGCCACGAAGGCACCATGCACCCGGTTCGGGTAGCCGGATCCTGGCGGCAGGTACAACATGTCGCCCTGGCCTAGCAGGGTTTCTGCGCCCATCTGGTCCAGAATGGTGCGGCTGTCGATCTTGCTGGATACCTGGAACGCAATACGGGTGGGAATATTGGCCTTGATCAGGCCGGTAATCACGTCAACCGACGGGCGCTGGGTGGCCAGAATCAGATGAATGCCTGCGGCACGAGCTTTTTGTGCCAAGCGGGCGATCAGTTCTTCGATTTTCTTGCCGGCCACCATCATCAGATCGGCCAATTCGTCAATCACCACCACGATCAGGGGCAGGGTGTCGAGCGGCTCTGGCGTTTCCGGGGTCAGGCTGAAGGGGTTGGGAATCTTCTCGCCAGTCTTTTCGGCATCCTTGATTTTCTGGTTGTAGCCAGCCAGATTGCGCACGCCCAGCTTGGACATCAGGCGATAGCGCCGCTCCATTTCGCCCACGCACCAGTTAAGCGCGTTGGCGGCCTGTTTCATGTCGGTCACCACCGGTGCCAGCAGGTGTGGAATGCCCTCATAGACTGACAACTCCAGCATCTTGGGGTCGACCATGATCAGTCGGACTTCGCGCGCGGTGGATTTGTACAGCAAGGACAGAATCATCGCGTTGATGGCCACAGACTTGCCCGAGCCTGTGGTGCCGGCCACCAGCACATGCGGCATTTTGGCTAGGTCTACCGAAACCGGCTGACCGGCAATATCCTTGCCGACGGCGATGGCCAGGCGGGAGCTCATGTTCTGATAGCCATCCGAGCCGATGATTTCCGACAGTCGCACAATCTGCCGCTTGGGGTTGGGTAGCTCCAGGCCCATATAGGTTTTGCCCGGAATGGTTTCCACCACCCGCACCGACACCAGTGACAGGGCGCGGGCCAGATCTTTCATCAGGTTGACGATCTGCGCACCTTTGACACCCACGGCAGGTTCGATTTCGTAGCGGGTAATCACCGGCCCGGGGTAGGCGGCAATCACCTTCACATCCACGCCGAAGTCGGCCAGCTTGCGCTCGATCAGGCGGGATGTGTACTCGACCGTCTCGGCAGAAACCGGCTCGTGCTGATCTTTGGGTGCTTCCAGCAGGCTCAGGCCGGGCAATTCGCCGCTATTGGGGTCGGCAAACAGCGACTGTTGCACCGGCTTTTGCGCCTTGGGTGATACCGCAATTTCCGCTGTCGTGGCTTCAATGCGCACCGGCGGCTTGTCTTCCTGCTTTTTCTTTTCGCTGCTGACTTTGACTTCACGTTGCTGGGCGGTTTCGCGACCGATTTCCCGGTCTTTGCGTGCCTGCCAGGCATGCCAAACCTTCAGCACGCCATCTTCCAGTGTGCCGCCGATTCTTTCCATGATGTCCAGCCAGGACAGGCCGGTAAACAGTGAAAAGCCGATGGCTGCGGTGACGGACAGCAAGAGGTAGGCACCAGATTGCCCCAGGCCATGCGCCAGCGCCTTGCCCAGCCAGTGGCCCAGCATGCCGCCCGGAGACAGCGGAAGATTGATTTGCTTGCCGGCCAGCACGATGCCTTCAACACTGGAACTGGACAGCAGCAACAGGAAGAAACCACCCATGGCCGCCAGCGTCATCGGATTCAGGCGGAACCCCAGGGTTTCCATGCGACGATAACCCCAGGCGATGGCCACTAGGCAAAACACCACCAGCCACCAGGCGGACAAGCCGAAGATATAAAGCAGCATATCTGACAGCCATGCGCCAAAGGCGCCACCGTAGTTGCGCACGGTGGGGTCGGATGAGCTGTGCGACCAGGAAGGGTCTTGTGGTGAGTAGCTGGCCAATACCAGTACCAGGTAGACCGCAGCCACCGCCATCAGCAACCACCATGCTTCACGTAGCAGGCTGGCAAGCTTGGGGGGCAATGGTGTCTGGCTGTTCTTGACGACGGCCTTTCTTTTGAAAAGTCGCATTTTTCTCGTTTAAGGCTAGGACAGGGGGTGATTATAGCCTGACAAGGCTGTTTGGCGTGCTTGCAGTTGTCAGACTTTGCTGTTGAGACAAGGGTTTCAGGCCGGATAGAGCGCACCGAGCACGCGCAAGCCAGCTGCACCCGTGACCTCCGGCAGGTTGGCAGGCAGGCGGTGACAAAAACGCCAGGCCAGCCAGGCAAATGCAGCGGCTTCCACTTGATGCACTGGCAAGCCCAATTCAGCTGTACTGCAAATGCGGATGTCCGCCAGCTGCTGTTGCAGCGCTTGCATCAATGCCGCATTGTGCGCACCACCACCACACACGTGCAGGCTCTGTGTTTCCGGGCAGTGGCGGCGTATCTCGCCGGCAATGCTGTGTGCAGTCAATTGCAGCAGCGTGTGCTGGACATCCGCCGCAACAAGAGTGGGCCAGGTGGCAAGTTGTTGATCCAGCCAGTTAAGATCAAACAAATCCCGTCCGGTGCTTTTTGGCGGCGGCAGCTTGAAATAGTCATCTGCCAACATTTGCTGCAGCAAAGGCTGATGCAGTTGGCCGCTGGCGGCCCAATCGCCATTGGCGTCATAGGCCTTGCCGGTGTGGCGCTGACACCAGGCGTCCAGCAACATATTGCCAGGGCCGCAGTCAAAACCGATTACCGGCAGGCTGCGATGCAGCCGTGTGAGGTTGCTGATGCCGCCTATATTCAGGATGACGCGGTTTTCCTTGTCACTGGCAAATACATCCTGATGAAAGGCTGGCACCAGCGGGGCGCCATGGCCACCGGCAGCCACATCGCGGCTGCGGAAATCACCAATCACATCGATGCCAGTCAGCTCGGCCAGCAGTGCATGATTGCCAATCTGCAAGGTATATCCGGCATGCGGGGCATGACGGATGGTCTGGCCATGACAGCCAATGGCGTGAATGGCCGAAGCGGGCAGGTCGGTCTTGGTCAGCAGTTGTGCCACGACTTCGGCATAGATGCGCGCCAAGGTATTCCCCAGGCGGGCGGCAAGGTCCAGTTCGTTGTGGCCGATGGCCTGCAACTGCAAGATTTGTTCGCGCACGGTAGCGGGGAAGGGCAGGAAGCAGTCCTCCACCACTTGCGGTTTGCCTTGGGCATTCATTTCCAGCAAAACGGCATCCACGCCATCCAGGCTGGTGCCGGACATCAGTCCGATATAGCGTTCAATCATGTCGGGTCGGCTTTTTATTCAGGGCAAGGTGATGCACACCACGCCATACACAACAAAGGGGCAGGCGGTTTTGCGGTAATCCCGCCAGTTTGCGATAATCCCGCTCTTTGCTGCCTGCCTTGCAGTTGCACTGCAATATACAGGGTTTGCCATGCATTGCAGACATTTCCCGTCGCAAGTACGGCGCTTTGCGTGGTCAGCCATCTTGTCACAGGCAGGAGATGGCCGATTGCCGACTCCTTTGCCGATCTGAAATATCACAATAATGAAGCTCACCCTGCTGATGCCAGGACTTGCCTGGCTGGACGCCCATGATGGCGCCGAAGTTTGCCGCGGGCTGTCATTGCCCGATTTGTCTTGCCTGCTGGGACGCGGCCACAGACGCAGCCAGGTTGTGTCCCTGACCAAGCTGTATGGCGGTGCTGCTTGCTTTCCTTTGCACGGTCTGGCTCACGCGCTGGCAGCACGCGCCGGACTGACGGGCGATCACTGGTTGCTGGCAGACCCGGTACACGTGCGCATCGATCGCGACCGTGCCTTGCTGGCCGATGTCGGCGTGATGCGACTGTCGCAGGATGAAGCCGATGCCATGGTGCAAAGCCTGAACCAGCACTTTGCCGAAGATGGCCTGACCTTCCATGCCATCGAGCCGGGGCGCTGGTTGCTGCAACTGCCAGAGCCCAGCCAGGCGCAATTCACCCCGCTGCCGGATGCGGTAGGCGAAAACGTGAATGAGCATCTGCCCGCAGGCGAGCGTGGTTTGCACTGGAGTCGCCTGCTTAACGAGATGCAGATGCTGCTTTATACCCATCCGGTGAATGACGCCCGCGAAATGCAGGGTGAACTGGCTGTCAACAGTGTCTGGCTGTGGGGTGATGGCCCAGCGGCAAGCCCGCTTGCAAAGCAAGAGCCCGCTGACCTGCTGCTATGCGATGACGACATCTTGCTGCAGCAGTCTGATTGCACCACAGATGCCATGCCTTATGACTTTGCCGGGCTGATGGCGCGCTGCACCACGCAGGCAGCCGACAGCCATGTGGTCGTGGTGCAGGACGCCTTGCTGTCAGCAGCGCAATACCGGGATGCCTGGGGCTGGCGCGAACAATTGCAGCGCATGGAAACCGACTGGTTCCAGCCACTATTGCAGACGCTAAAGCAGGGAAAACTGGCCGAATTGCAGCTGCAATGCCATGGCGCCGCCGGGTTCAACCTGCGCATTCGTCGCCGTGACGTGTGGAAATTCTGGCAGCGCCCGCAATCACCCGCCACCCTGTATTGAGAACTTCATGTCACGCATTGTTACCCGCAACATTCCCGATCAATACCACACAGCACTGATTGCCCAGGGCTTGAGCCCCTTGATGGCCAGGCTGTATGCCGCCCGCGGCATCGCCGGGTCGGATGAGCTGGACTACAGCCTCAAAGCGCTGCTGCCTTATCACAGCATGAAGAACATCACGGCCATGGCCAGTCGGCTGGCCGATGCGATTGCGGCCGGGCAACGCATGCTGGTGGTGGCCGACTACGACGCCGACGGGGCAACTGCCTGCTCGGTGGCGGTAAAAGGGTTGTCCATGCTGGGCGGCAAGGTGGACTTCATTGTGCCGAACCGTTTTGAATACGGTTACGGCCTGACCCCGGAAATTGTCGATCTGGCAGCGCAAAGCAAGCCGGACATCATCGTCACCGTTGATAACGGCATCGCCAGCGTGGCCGGGGTGGAGCGGGCACGGGCATTGGGCATCGAGGTACTGATTACCGACCACCACCTGCCCGGAGACACCTTGCCGCAGGCCTTGATCGTTAACCCGAATCAGCCGGGCTGCGCCTTTCCTTCCAAGCATCTGGCCGGGGTAGGGGTGATGTTTTATGTGTTGCTGGCTTTGCGTGCCGAGCAACGCCAACGCGGTATCTATGCTGGACGGACCGAACCCAATCTGGGCGAATTGCTGGACTACGTAGCACTGGGCACGGTAGCCGACGTGGTACGGCTGGATCAAAACAACCGCATTCTGGTGGAAAACGGCCTGCGCCGCATGCGTAGCGGCCGCATGGTGCCCGGCATCGCCGCACTGTTCCGCATTGCCGGGCGCGCACATTACAAGGCCAATACCTTTGACTTGGGCTTTACCTTGGGCCCCCGACTGAATGCAGCCGGTCGTCTGGATGACATGAGTCTGGGCATTGCCTGCTTGCTGTCCGGTACGGAAAGCCAAGCCATGACGCTGGCGCAAGAGCTGGACCGGCTAAACCGCGAGCGCCGGGTCATCGAGCACGGCATGCAGGATGAAGCCCTGGCGGTGCTGTCCAGCATCGACCCGGAAGACCGCTACACCCTTACCTTGTACCGGGATGACTGGCATCAAGGGGTCGTGGGCATTGTCGCCTCGCGGCTGAAAGAACGTTTCCACCGCCCGGCCATCGTATTTGCACCCGGCGATGAAGGCGAAATCAAGGGTTCCGGCCGTTCGATTCCCGGTTTCCATTTGCGTGATGCGCTGGACTTGGTGTTCAAGCGCAACCCAGGCTTGATCCTGAAATTTGGCGGCCATGCCATGGCGGCAGGCATGACGCTGGCAGAAGCAAGGTTTGCCGAATTCCAGCAGGCATTCGAGCAGGTGGCGCGTGAGTTGCTGGACGAAAACCAGCTCACCCGCACCATCGAAACCGATGGCAGCCTGGATGCGCGCGAACTCCATCTGCCCTTTGCCGAGCAGTTGGCGTCCGAGGTGTGGGGGCAAGGCTTCCCAGTGCCGTATTTCCACGACCGTTTTGCCGTAATGAGCCAGCGCGTGGTGGGTGATAAGCATCTGAAGCTGCGCATTGCCAAGCAAGGACAGGAGTTCGACGCCATGCTGTTCAATCAGGTGGACTGGCTGCCCGACAATATCAATGCGGTGTATCAGCTGGTGGCCAATGAATGGCAAGGGCGCAAGGAGCTGCAAATCTACCTACAGCATTGGGTGGCGGCAGACTGATGCCGTCCATGCGCGATGATTATTGTGGATAAACCGGCTGACCGATGGCCAGTTGATCGTCGTCGCGAAATTTACTGGCCGGCCCGGTAGACCAGCTCCAGCCAGTCAGGCTGCCATCCACACGCGCATAAATGCGTACCCAGCCACGCCCGATTCCGGTTTGCTTGCTGCCATCCTCCCGGTAGCGTGTGTCATTTTTCCAGTGCGCTCCGGCCGAGTCGATCACCTCCATCCGCCATTGGGTGCTTCCTTCCCGCAAGGGTGGCAGCGGAGGATCCAAGATTTCCGGCTTGCTGTTGACGATCATTACATGGCCGGTGTCCTTGGCATGCAGGTAACGCACGGCAAAAACATCACCTGCTTCCACATCCTGCATGCGCTCGCGCCGGACGAAGCCCTGACCAGCGGCAATTGCGGCGTAGTAATTCTCGGCCTTGGGGTATTCCTTCCAGTAAGTTCTGCGCACGCCATCCAGCACCAGACTGTCGGTACGCTGGAAAATGGCATCAAGCAAGCCACTGCAATCCGTTTGCACCGTGCTGTATTCGGCTCGGCCCAGCAAGCCGGTATCGCCTTGCCAACGCACCCAGCCATGATGCTGATAGCTGTTGTGCTCGGGGCTGACCTCTGCAAGCAGTTGCCGGGCCAGCTGCAAATGGGCTGGCAAGGTCGGGCCGTCGGCCCAGGCATGACCAACTATCAGGATGAACAATAAAAGGCAGCGCATGAATGATGAAACCAAAGTGTAAGGCGCAATTATTGCGCCCGCGCCAGGGTTTGTCAGCCACGCACTTGCGCAATAAAAATCAGATGAGACCCTGCGCCAGCATGGCATCGGCCACTTTGGCGAACCCGGCTATATTCGCTCCGCGTACATAACTGACACGTCCATCCTCCCCGCGCCCGTGATTGACACAGGCCTGGTGTATGCCCTGCATGATGGCATGCAAGCGCGCATCGACTTCCCCGTGCGTCCAGCTGATACGCGCTGCATTCTGGCTCATTTCCAGCCCCGAGGTTGCCACGCCACCAGCATTGCTGGCCTTGCCGGGGGCATACAGCACGTCAGCCTGTTCAAAGCATTGCACGGCTTGCCAGGTGGATGGCATATTGGCACCTTCGGCCACACAGCACACGCCATTGGCAATCAGACTGCGCGCATCATTTTCATCCAGTTCGTTCTGTGTGGCACAGGGCAGGGCCACATCAACAGCTACCTGCCAGGGGCGCTTGCCCAGCAAGAAGGGCAGGCCCAGTCGCGCTGCGTAATCGCTGATGCGTCCATACTGACGGTTCTTGACATCCATCAGCTCGGTCAGCTTGGCCGGGGTGAAACCCTGCTCATCCAGAACCGTGCCACTTGAATCCGAGGCAGTCAGGACTCTGGCACCCAGTTCCATGGCTTTGGCGATGGCATACTGCGCCACATTGCCAGAACCCGACACACTCACCCGCATGCCTTCCAGTGACAAGCCCCGCGTCTTAAGCATTTCTTGAGCAAAATATACGGTGCCAAATCCGGTTGCCTCCGGCCGCATCAGCGAGCCGCCAAAGCTCAAGCCTTTACCGGTAAACACACAATCCGCCCGATTACCCAGCTTTTTCACCATGCCTGCCATATAGGCAACTTCACGTCCACCCACGCCGATATCACCTGCCGGGACATCCGTGTCGGCGCCGATGTGGCGGTAAAGCTCGCAGGCAAAGGCCTGACAAAAGCGCATGACTTCGGCCTGGCTCTTGCCCTTGGGGTTGAAGTCTGATCCGCCTTTGGCACCGCCCATGGGCAGGGTGGTGAGTGCATTTTTAAGTGTTTGTTCGAAAGCCAGAAACTTGAGAACAGAAAGATTCACTGAGGGATGAAAGCGTATCCCGCCCTTGTACGGGCCAATGGCCATGCTGTGTTGCACCCGGTATCCACGATTGACCTGCACCCGACCATGATCATTCGTCCAACACACACGGAACATGATGATGCGCTCAGGTTCGGCCAGACGCTCCAGCAAAGCCTGATCGGTGTAGTGCGGATGCTGCCGCAAGAAGGGCTGCAAACTCTCGAATACTTCATGGACTGCTTGCAGGTATTCCGGTTGGTGGGGATTGCGCTGGCGCAGGTGCTCAAGGAAAAGCGTGCTATCAAACATGGCGTGTGTGAATGGCGAGTTTTCGAGGGCACAAGTTTAGCCAGCAAAGGAGCAGGGCAAGCCTGTCAGGGCGTCAATCAGGGCAAAATCGGAATAGTCTTTGCCTGCATGGAGAATATTCTTGGCTGCCACCGACCACTTTGACATGAATATGTACAAATTCAATCATGTTCGCTATGCTGGCTCGATTGTCATCCTGCCGAAAAGAAAATCATGACAGAACTGATATTGGGCCTGCTGTTGCTATGTACCTCCGCGAGCCTGCTAGCCTGTTTCCGGGGACTGCAGCGCCATGCAAGCGAGCGCCAGCAATGGCTGCAGCAAGAAGCGGGCTTGCAAGCGCGGCTGGAATCCCTACAGGAATCATTACAGCAGTTACGCCAGCAGTCTGATGTTCAATCCCGGGAGCTGAACGACTTGCGGACACAGTTGGCTGAAGCACAGCAACAAACGGCAGCCCACTGGGCCAGCAAGCAGGAGCAGGCCCGCCAGTTGGAGCAAACGCGCAACGACTGGCAGCGGCAAAGCCAACAGCTTCAGCAACAGGCCCAGGAACTGGTCCGCCTGAGCAATCGTGAGCAAGAGCTGCAAACCATGCTGCACATGGAACGTCAGCAAGCGGCAGATAAACTGGCCTTGCTGACCGAGGCCAAAGAGACGCTCAGCAATCAGTTCAAAGCGCTGGCCAATGACATCCTGGAAGAAAAGTCCAAACGCTTTGCCGAGCAGAATCAGCAGAGCCTGGGAGCCATGCTAGGGCCCTTGCACGAGCGCATTCAGGGCTTTGGCAAACTGGTGCAGGACACCTACGACAAGGACTCCAAGGAACGCCTGACCCTGGAGCAGGAATTGCGCCGCCTGCAAGAGATGAACACCCGCCTGAACCAGGATGCCATCGCCCTGACCCAGGCACTGACCGGCAGCAACAACAAGGCTCAGGGCAACTGGGGTGAAATGGTGCTGGAGAAGGTACTGGAAACGTCGGGCTTGAGCCGGGATCGTGAGTACCGTGTGCAGGTGTCCGATGTACTGGAAACAGAAGATGGCCTGAAGCGCTATCAGCCCGATGTGGTTATCGACCTGCCAGAAGGCAAACAGCTGGTAGTGGATTCCAAAGTGAGCCTCAACGCCTATGTGCGCTATGTCGCTAGCAGCGACGAGCCCGCCCGCGAACAGGCGCTTAAGGCACATGTCGCCGCCATCCGCCAACACATACGCAGCTTGTCCGAAAAGCGCTATCAGGACCTGTACCGGCTGAATACTGTGGATTTTGTTTTCATGTTCATTCCTGTGGAGCCCGCTTACTTGCTGGCGGTGCAGCATGACATGAGCTTGTTTAACGAGGCTTTTGAACGCCGCATCATGATTGTCGGTCCCAGCACCTTGCTGGCCACGCTACGTACCGTGGCCAGCATCTGGCGTTACGAGTACCAGAATCAGAACGCACAGGAAATTGCCCGACAAAGTGGTGCCATGTACGACAAGTTTGCCGGTTTTGTCAGCAATATGGAAAAACTGGGCAAACAGCTGGACAGTACCCGCGAGGTTTTTGGCGATGCCATGCGCCAGCTCTCGTCTGGACGTGGCAATCTGCTGGCCAGCGCGGAACGTCTGCGTAAGATGGGTATCAAGCACAGCAAGCAACTCCCTGGGCATCTGCTTAGTGATGTGGCAGAAGAGGGGAGTGATGAATGAATACGCTGATTTGGGGGTGAACTATTTGCGCCAAATGGTTAAGATAGCGCCGTTAAATCAGCAAGCATGACCGCAGCCTTCTTGCGGCCAGCATGACAAACAGGAGTATCAGTATGGTGTTCTTCAAGGTTCCGATGCGCAATTCCAGCGAATGGGAAAAAATGTATGACTTCATTATTGTTGAGATGAAGTCGGCAGATGAGCTGGACGATGTACTGTCAGCTACGCTGTATGATGTTTTCGGTGAATTTGACGACGAGCAACCGGAACACTGGCAGCCGCAACAGCTGACCCTGGAGCAGGCACTGGCTTCCGGCTGGCCGATTTTCAGCTATGCCATGTATCAGCGCGAAAAAGAAATTGCCTAAGCGTATTGCTTGCGCATTTAAAAGAAAAAGCCCTGCAATGCAGGGCTTTTTCATGCTTGCATGGCCAGATCAAGGGCAGGGGTTGGGAATTCGCGCATGAATGGCTTCCAGCTGCCGCAGTACTTCATCGTTCAGCGTGACGTGGATGCTATCCAGATTTTCCTGCAACTGTGCCAGCGTAGTCGCACCAATGATATTGCTGGTGACAAACGGACGGCTGTTGACAAAGGCAAGGGCCAGTTGCGCCGGACTGATTCCATGCTGCTGCGCCAGTTCCACATAAGCCTTGCTCGCCTCAGCAGCTGTCGGGCTGCTGTAGCGGGTAAAACGATCGAACAAGGTCAGGCGGCCGCCGGCTGGTCGTGCGCCATTCAGGTATTTACCTGTCAGCACACCAAAGGCCAGCGGCGAATAAGCCAGCAAACCGACATTTTCCCGTCGGCTGAATTCTGACAGGCCAATTTCATACAGCCGGTTTAGCAGGCTGTACGGGTTCTGGATACTCACCACGCGTGGCAAGCCAAGATTCTCCGAAGCCTTCAGAAACTGCGCCACACCCCATGGCGTTTCATTGGACAGGCCAATGGCGCGGACTTTTCCATCACGAATGAATTCCTGCAGGATGGACAGTGTTTCTTCAATCGGCGTACTGCCGACCGGGTCATCCTGCCAAGGAAAACCCAGAGTACCAAATGTGTTTGCAGTACGGTCCGGCCAGTGCAGCTGGTACAGGTCAAGATAATCAGTCTGCAGACGTCGCAGGCTATCGTTCAGCGCCTGCGTCAGATTCTTACGATCAAAGTGAGGGTTGCCATCACGAAAATGACTTGGCCGCTTGGGGTCGGTAGCCGGACCTGCCGCCTTGCTAGCCAGCACGATGCGATCACGCAGGCCGGTTTTTCTTAACCAGCTGCCAATATAGGACTCTGTCAGGCCTTGTGTCTCCGGGCGAGGTGGAACCGGATACATTTCTGCAGCATCTAGCAGATTCACCCCATGTTCAAGCGCCAGGTCAATCTGGCTATGCGCCTCGGCTTCGGTATTCTGTTCACCCCAGGTCATGGTTCCCAGAGCAATCACGCTTACTGATACATCTGTGTCGCCCAGCTTGCGATATTGCATGATTCGTATCTTTCCGTCAGGTGGGTGGAGAACTACATGGTACTGATGCGAACGATGACTGAGAAGTCATTTACTTCCATAAGCAATCCTCCGTATGTGAATACTTTAGTTCGCATAATATATATTATGTCAAATAATGCAAATATCATCCCAGAAACTTAATACCTGACCACAAGCAGTCAAGGCCTCACCGCTCTCGCGTCAGCTGCTTGGCAATGGGTATCAAAAAAGGCCCCGTGAGGCCTTTTTTGTTACAGCTGACTGGTCATACGCTGTCGACATTACTTTGCACTTCGCTTTCGCTCAGTACTTCTTGCGCCCAGACCACGGCTTCCATGTAGACACTGTTAACCTGGCCAATGTCCACTTCCATGCTGGCTGCCAGACGGGTGATGCTGTTGCTGTCATCCTGTTCGCAGGCTTTAGCCAGTTGCAATGGCGCGGCAAACAGGCCCTTGTCGTGCAACAAGGCATCCGAAATCATGAACGGCAGGTCCAATGGTTCCAGAGCTTCGCTTAGCGGCATGCTGAGCAAATCACCCAGTAAGGAGAACATGCCGGTCAGGAACAAGTGTTCGGCCTCAAGCTTGTTGCCGCGTACGATGCCAAGTTCTTCCATGAAATGAGCGCGGATCAGGGATTTTTCCAGCAAAGACAAGGTGGCGCCACTATCGCTTTCCGAGGTGAAAAGTAACAGGGACAGCCATTTGAACAAGGCATTGCGCCCAAGCAACATAAGGCCGTCTTCAATGGTCTGGATCTTGCGCGACAGGCCATTGACTGGCGAATTGACAAAGCGCAGCAGCTTGAACAGTAATACGGAGTCCAGTTTGAACTGGGCTTCAACATCTGCTGTGGGTGCATTGGCACGCAGCAGGCGCATGATTTCAAGCACCCTGCCCTGATTCGCCCCTTCTTTCTGGCTTACCCTTTGCTGGGCAACTGACAGATACGAGCCATGAAACAGGGCAAACCGCTCATTGTTTTTGGCATGGCGGCACAGCGCCAGTTCTTCTGCGGTATTGATGTTGCGTGCCAACCAGCGTAGTTGCGGATAACGCTGCGGCAGTTGTTCCAGCAAGGGAAACAAGGCGCGGGTATTGGGAGCGGCAAAGTCCAACACCAGATAATCCAACCTTTGATATAGCTCCAGTGCTGTGGGGCTGCTGCCATAGCGGGCAGGCTCAACAGCAAATCGCAGCCCTGCTGCGCGCAAGCCATCGAGTTGGGTAATCAGGTCTTCGGTCAGTTGTTCACCTTCCAGCAAATCGAGCAGGTAAATGGTGCTGTCCGAAGGTAGCTGTAGCGAGGGCAATTCATCCAGTGAGGCCAGCGAGACATGAATAAAGGCACGGCGGAAAGTCAGCAAACGGAAGATGTTCATGTTCTTCAGCGTGCTGAACAACAGGCGGTCAAACGTGCGCCGGCCGGCTGCGGTACGACTGCCACTTAGTCCATCCTTGACCGAGAACTCATAGGCAACAATGCGCTGCGACTTGTCCTGAATGGGCTGGTGGGAAACAAAGCCCAGTGTTTGCGGCAGATTGAGAGGTGCGCTGCTTGCGGCAGCCTCTTCCACTTGCACGGGCGCTTGGGCTGCCTGGGGAGTTTCCGGTGTGACCTGCTCTCCCCGATTGAGCAAGCCGCCGAATATCTTTTTAAACATTATTTACTCGCTGACATGAACAGTTAGCCATGCGGGCCAGCCAAAAAGACAGGCGATTAACCGCGCATGACAGTGTAGTCAGAATTGGCATGTATGGACAGTCTGATGTGAACAATCAGCTGTGGGCCGGAGACTTGCGCAGCCAGCACTCATCCAGGAAGACGCCGGCAAAGAAAGGCGTAAGCAGTTTGTCGGCATCCTGAACCAGGTCCACCACCTGATTAAGCAACCAGCTGTCGATCAAGCCGCAAATCGTTGAATGCAGGCAGCCGGCAGCGCAAGCCAGATCAATTCCTGGACGTACCAGTCCGGCTGCGGCAGCCTGGCTGAGGATGGTGTGCAGATTGCCTACCTTTTCCATCAGCCAGTTGCGGTCCATCAAATGGGAATTCTGCATTTCGCCCACGTATTCGCAACGCAGATTGATGATGCCGATAACCCGCGCAATGCGCGGTGTGGTGGTGACCAGTCGCAACACGCCGCAACTGTGCAGCCATAGCCGCTGTGCCGGGTTGAGTTCCGGGCAGTGGCCGGCTTGTAGCAATACCTCCATCATTTCTTCGAATGGAGGAAACGCACGATCACACATTGCGTTAAACAAGTCCGCCTTGTTGTCAAAGTGCCAGTAGATGGCGCCGCGGGTCAGGCCGGCGTATTCGGCAATGCTGGCCAGTGTGGTTTTGCTGACGCCTTGTTCCCAGAACAGATGTTCTGCTGCATCCAGCAACAGCTGCCTGGTTTTGTCAGCTTCTTCTTTCGTTTTGCGTGCCATGACGTCATCCATCCGGAAAAAATGACCGGGTACATTGCCCGGTCATTCTGTTTTTTCGGGGAGCACACTGACGCGCACTCCCGTATTACCTGCAGAAAGGCCGGGATTCTACCCGCCTTTGCTGCCCTGCTCTACCGGCTGCCACCCCCCTCCCAGTACCTTGTACAGCGTTACCAGGTTAGAGGCCTGCGACAGTTGCGTGCTGATCAGATCCTGCTGCGCGCTGTAGAGCGTACGCTGCGCCACCAGCAAGGTCAGATAGCTGTCAATACCCGCTTTGAATCGCGCTTCGGACAATTGCAAACTGCGTTGGCTGGACTGTACCAGTGCCTGTTGCGCCTTCAACTGGGTTCCCACGGTGCCGCGAATAGCCAGCGCGTCGGACACTTCGCGAAATGCGGTCTGCACGGCCTTGTCATACTTGGCAACCGCGATTTCCCGCGCCACTTTGGCTGATTCAAGATTGGCACTCAAGCTGCCGGCATTGAAGATGGGCAGGTTGATGGACGGGCTGAACGACCAGGCTCCACTGCCCGCCTTGAACAGATCAGACAGGTTGCTGGAGCTGGCTCCGGCACTTGCCGTGAGGCTGATGCTGGGGAAGAACTTGGCACGTGCCGCACCGATATTGGCATCGGCCGCTTTCAGGTCGTGTTCGGCCGCCAGAATGTCCGGGCGGCGTTGCAGCAAGGAGGACGGCAGACCGGCTGGCAGGTCTGCCAGCTGTCCCGGCAGCAGCTGGGCATTGCTGCTGCGCAGATCATCCGGCAGGGCCGTACCCAGCAGCAGCGTCAGCGCGTTTTCGTCCTGCGCCACCTGGCTCTGGTAACTGGCCTGGGCCGACTGGGCAGATTGCACCGTGGTTTCGGCACTGCTCAGGTCCAGGTCGGTGGCTGCACCCAGTTCCAGCTTGCGGCGTGTCAGTTCCAGCGAAGCCAGTTGTGATTGCAGTGTGTTTTCAGCCACCTTCAGATGTTGGCGGTCTGCCAGCAAGGTCAGGTAGGCATTGGCCACTTCGGCAACCAGCGAAATTTGCGTGCTGCGGCGGGTTTCTTCCAGCGAGAAGAAGTTTTCCAGTGCTTGTTGCTTCAAGCTGGACAGGCGCCCAAAGATATCCAGTTCGTAAGCACTGAAACCCAGGCCTGCGCTGTAACTGTGGCTGATATAGGCACTGCCGGTGCTGCTGCTATTGGCAGAAATGCGCTGATTGGTGCCACTGCCGCTGGCGCTGATGACCGGAAACAGATTGGCCTTCTGAATCTGGTAGCTCGCTCTTGCCGTTTCGATATTCAAAGCCGCCACGCGCAGATCGCGGTTGTTTTCCAGTGCCAGGCGGATCAAGCGCTGCATGGCAGGGTCGGTAAAGAATTGCTGCCAGGCCAATTGAGCAGCATCCGTGCTACCAGCCTTGTCAGCCGGAACGCCCTGGTAGGCCGGACCAGTAGGCCATTGAGCGGGTAATACATTGGCCGGTTGCTGGTAAACCGGAATCAGCGAGCAGCCCGCCAGCGCACTAGCCAGCATGCCCAGACTGAAAACCTTGATAAAGCGGGACATTACAGGCCCTCCTTGCTGATGCCGTGCATGTCATCCGCCAGTTTCTTGGGCGGGAAGCGACGGCGGACGACCACGAAGAATACCGGAACCAGGAAAATTGCCAGCACGGTGGCAGAAATCATGCCGCCCATTACGCCAGTACCAATGGCGTTCTGGCTGCCTGAGCCCGCGCCATGGCTGATAACCAGCGGCAAAATACCCAGAATGAAAGCCAGCGAAGTCATCAGGATGGGACGTAGACGCATGCGCACGGCTTCCATGGTGGCGGCAATCAATTCCTTGCCGTGCTCTTGCTGCTCCTTGGCAAACTCCACAATCAAAATGGCGTTTTTCGCCGCCAGACCAATGGTGGTGAGCAAACCTACCTGGAAGTACACGTCATTGGTGAGCCCGCGCAGGCTGGCTGCTAGCAAGGCACCAATCACGCCCAGCGGCACCACCATCATCACCGAGAACGGAATCGACCAGCTTTCATACAGCGCAGCCAGGCACAGGAACACAATCAGCAAGGAAATGGCATACAGTGCCGGGGCCTGAGAGCCGGACAAGCGTTCTTCATAAGACAGACCGGTCCATTCAAAACCAATGCCGGCAGGCAATTGCTTGATCAGGTTTTCCATTTCCGTCATGGCCGTACCGGTACTGACGCCAGCTGCCGGAGAGCCCTGGATTTCCACCGACGACTGGCCGTTATAACGCTCAAGACGCGGAGAACCAAAGCCCCAGTGCGAACTGGCAAAGGCCGAGAATGGCACCATGGCACCGCTGCTGTTGCGTACATACCAGTTGGACAAATCTTCCGGCGACATGCGATAAGGCGCATCACCTTGCAGGTATACCTTCTTGATACGGCCACGGTCGATGAAGTCATTGACGTAACTGGAGCCAATTGCCGTACTCAGGGTGGTATTGATGTCCGACACCGACACGCCCAGTGCATTGGCTTTTTCGTGGTCGACATCCAGCAGGTATTGCGGATTGTCACTCAAGCCGTTGGGTCGTACTGCCATCAGCTTGGGATTCTTCGCCGCCATGCCCAGCAACTGGTTACGCGCAGCCATCAGCTTGTCATGCCCCAGCCCTGCACGGTCTTGCAATTGCAGGTCGAAGCCGGACGCATTACCCAGTTCCATCACGGCTGGCGGGGCAAAGGCAAAGATCATCGCGTCGCGAATCTGGCTGAAAGCACCCATGGCCCGGCCAGCCACAGCCTTGACGGTGAGGTCCGGGCGATTGCGCTCGTCCCAGGGCTTGAGCTGGACAAAGCCCAGGCCCATGTTCTGACCGCTACCGGCAAAACCAAAGCCAGAAACGGTAAACAGCGAGCTGACGGCAGGGTCGTTCAGGAAGTGCTTTTGTACTTGCAGCAGCGCAGCATCGGTACGTTCCTGCGTGGCACCCGGTGGCAATTGCACTTGGGTAAACAGGATGCCCTGGTCTTCTTCCGGCAGGAAGGACGTGGGCAGGCGCATGAACAACACCGCCATGGCAATGATGATGCCAGCGTAAATCACCATATAACGCAGGCTCTTGGTCAGCATGCGCGACACAATGCCCTGATAACGCTCGTTATTACGGTCGAAGGTGCGGTTGAACCAGCCGAATACGCCGGTGTATTCATGACCGACGCCATGACCCTTCTCTACCGGCTTGAGCAAGGTGGCACACAGTGCCGGAGTCAGCACCAGCGCCACCAGCACCGACAGCGCCATGGAGGACACCACGGTAATGGAGAACTGGCGATAGATCACCCCGGTGGAGCCGCCAAAGAAGGCCATCGGCACGAACACCGCAGCCAGCACCAGCGCAATACCGATCAACGCGCCAGTAATCTGCCCCATCGATTTACGGGTGGCTTCACGCGGTGGCAAGCCCTCCTCGCTCATCACCCGCTCCACGTTTTCTACCACCACAATGGCATCATCCACCAGCAGGCCGATGGCCAGCACCAGACCGAACATGGTCAGTGTATTGATGGAAAAGCCGGTAGCCGCCATCACACCAAAAGTACCCAGCAGCACCACCGGCACGGCGATGGTGGGAATCAGCGTGGCGCGGAAGTTTTGCAAGAAGACGTACATCACCACAAACACCAAGGCAATGGCTTCAACCAGGGTCTTGACCACTTCTTCGATGGAAATCTTCACGAAGGGGGTGGTGTCGTAGGGATAAACCGCCTTCACACCCTTGGGGAAGTAGGCCGACAGTTCGGTCACCTTGTTGCGCACGGCCTGAGCGGTATCCAGCGCATTGGCCCCACTAGCCAGTTTGATGGCCACACCGGTTGCCGGTTTGCCATTAAACAAGGCTTTGGTGCGGTAGGTTTCCGCACCCAGCTCGATACGGGCCACGTCTTTCAGGAGCACGCGCGAGCCATCGGCACTTACCTTCAGCAAGATCTTGCCAAACTGTTCGGCGCTGGACAGGCGGGTTTGCGCCACGATGGTGGCATTCAGCTGCTGACCCGGTTTGGCAGGCAGGCCGCCCAATTGACCGGCCGATACCTGCGCATTTTGGGCGGTAATGGCCGTGGTGACGTCTGCGGTAGTCAGCTGGTAGCTGTTGAGCTTGTTCGGGTCCAGCCAGATACGCATGGCGTATTGCGAACCAAACAAGGTGACTTCCCCTACTCCGTTCACCCGGCTGAGCGAATCCTGCAGATTACTGGCAACGTAATCGCCCAGGTCAGTGCCGGTCATGCTGCCGTCTTCGGAAACAAAGCCCACCACCATCAGGAAGTTACGCGCTGATTTGGTGACGGTAATGCCCTGCTGCTGCACCACGGTCGGCAAGGTGGCCATGGCCGATTGCAGCTTGTTTTGCACCTGTACCTGCGCGGTATCCGGATTGGTCCCGGCGTCGAAGGTCATGGTAATGGTGACCGCACCGGTGTCATCACTGGTGGAGTTCATGTAACGCAGGTGGTCGATACCCTGCATTTTCTGTTCGATCACCTGAGTGACACTGTCTTCTACGGTTTTGGCCGACGCGCCCGGATAAGTGGCGTTGATGGCGATCTGCGGCGGTGCAATGGCCGGATATTGCGATATCGGCAAGCTACGGATCGACAACAAACCCGCCAGCATGATCACGATGGCAATCACCCAGGCAAAGATTGGCCGGTCGATAAAAAATTTGGACATGAATCTTTCCCTGATTTACTTGGCGGCAGAGGCATTGGACTTCAGCGGCTCGGGCTTGACGGTGGCGCCATCCTGCACCTTCATCAGGCCTTCCACCACGATGCGCTCGCCGCCTTGCAGGCCGCCATCCACCAGCCATTTGTCACCAATGGTCTGACTGGTCTTGATGGTGCGGGCATGCACCTTATTATCCCGGTCTACCACCATGACCACGGCCTCACCTTTCTGGTTGCGGCTCACGGCAGGCTGAGGAACCAGCAAGGCGTTATGACGCACACCCTGCTCCAGCCGTGCGCGCACAAACATGCCGGGCAACAGCTCACCAGTCGGGTTAGCAAAGGTGGCGCGCAAGGTCACCATGCCGGTGCCTGAATCAACGGTAATGTCAGAGAACTCAAGCTCACCAGGCTGTGCATATTCGCTGCCGTCTTCCAGGATCAGCTTTACCTTGGCCTTGCCAGACTGGTTCTGCAAAGCGCCCTTGGCAAAGTCACGACGCAGACGCAGCAAATCGGTGCTGGACTGGGTCATATCCACATAGGCAGTGGACAGCTGCTGTACGGTAGCGAGGGCCGTGGTCTGATTGGCCGTGACCAGCGCACCTGCGGTCACGCTGGATTTGCCGATCCGGCCGCTGACTGGCGCGGTAATGCGGGTATAAGCCAGATTGATACGGGCAGTCTCCACTGCAGCCTTGGCGGTGGCCACATCGGCGCGCGCCTGCAGCAGGGCAGCTCGCGCGTCATCGTTGTCCTGGCTGCTGATGGCCTTGATTTCAACCAGCTGCGAATAGCGCTTGGCTTTCAAGTCAGCCGAGGTCAGTGTCGCCTCGGCCTTGGCCAGGCTGGCCTGGGCTGTTTGATAGGCGGCCTGATAGGTGTCAGGGTTGATCTGATACAGGACTTGGCCTGCCTTGACGTTGCTACCTTCAGTAAACAGGCGTTTCTGGATAATGCCGCCAACCTGGGGGCGGATTTCGGCAACAGTGAAGGCGGAAATACGCGCTGGCAGTTCGCGGGTGATGACAGTATCCTGCGGCTGCAGCGTGATCACGCCGACGCTGGCCGGGCCGGCAGCAGGCATGCCGGCGTTTTGCGACTGACCGCAGCTGCTCAGTGCGGCTGTCAGCAGCAAAGCGGCAACAGCCTTGAGTGCGGGTGTGGCTTGCTTGATGTGCATAGACATTCCAGTTCTTGATTTTATGAAAGCTGCGCTGAGCCAGTGCATGGCTGCCCAGTTCATGATGCAGTACCGGCATTTTAAATACATACGCGTTTGTATGCATTAATTTTTGCGGAGAAAAAATGTAAAGGACAGCCGCTGACCAAGCGGCAAGCGTGAAAACTAGCGAGTTTTCGTGTGATTTATTACGTTTTAGTCGAATGTTTTGTTAACGACGATTAATAAAAATGACTTTTTTGCCACACCACGTATTTTTACTTAGTATATTTTCGTGGTTTTTGTCATGTTGGCGATGCGGCAAGCATGCAGCAGAGTTATGATCAAAGCGTCAGACAGCCAAGCAAAGCCAAACGAAGAGAACAAGCCTTGAATACTGGGTGAACAAGCAGACCGGCCCTGGGGAGGGTCACTGCAGCGGGAGAATAGCATCGGGGAAGATGCGAAGTAGCCGGAAGTACGCACAAGCCGTGAGCAAAGTCAGCATCGGGTGGGGACCTCGCTGACACGCACCAGAAACGGCATGAAAAATGAAGGGCAAAACTTGAAAGGCCGCGCAAGCGGCCTTTTCTTATTATGCCAGCCGCGGCTGCAAACCAGCCTAGCGCAAGCGCACATCCTCAAAGCCGAAGGAGCCATTGGGGTTCATTACAAAGCCCTCCACCTCCTTGCGCAGCGGAATGTAAATACGCGAGTGCGCCATGGTGATCCACGGACGTTCGCGCTTGAAGATTTCCTGCGCCTTCAGATAATAGACCGTGCGCTGTTTGCGATCGGCAACTTGTCTGGCTTTTTCCAGTAGCTGATCGAATTCGGCATTGCAGAATCTCTGCCCGCCCTTGCTGACTGCACACGATAGCGAGGTGGACAGGAAGTCATCTGGATCGCCAGAGTCGCTGGTTACGCCACTCATGTACACATCGTGCTCGCCCTGCGCCGCACGGCGCAGGTATTCGCCCCATTCGTAGCTCTGGATGGTGGTCTTGACGCCGATCCTGGCCCAATCCTGCTGAATCATCTGCGCCATCAGCTTGCCATTGGGGTTGGTGGGGCGTTGTACCGGCAAGGCCCACAGATTGATGGTAAAACCATCCGGATACCCTGCCCTGGCCAATAGCTGGCGCGCCCGTGCCGGATTGTATTCATTGCGGGTACGCGGATTCCAGCTCCATACGCTTGGCGGGTAAGGGTTGATGGCCTGTATGGCACCCCCTTTGGGAAACAGTGCCTTGAACAAGGCGTTGCGATCAATCGCAATATCCAGTGCCTCCCTCACCTCGCGCTTGGCCAGCTGCGGGCGCTGCAAATTAAAAGCCAGATAGGAAATATTCATCGCACCCGTGCTGACCAGCTTGATGGCCGGGTCGGACTGCAAACCATCAAGATCATCCTCACGCACCGCCGCGGCAATCTGGCATTCATTATTTTTCAACTTCTGAATCCTCACCTGCGGGTCGGTGACAATGGCAAAAATCAGGCTGCCGGTTTGCTGGGGGTGGCCCCAGTACGAGGGGTTGGCCGCAAATCGTACGGCAGAATCCTTGGCATAACTCTTGAATTGATAAGGGCCCGTGCCAACCGGGAAGCGGTTGATATCCGCGGCCCGATGTTGCTGCAATAGTTGATTGGCGTACTCGGCCGATTGCATGCCGGCAAAACCCATCGCCAGAAAGCTCAGGAAGGCGGCATTGCGCTGTTTCAGCACAATGCGGACCGTGTACGGGTCCACCTTTTCGATGCGTTGAATCGATGATGCAAGCCCCGAATTGGCCGGGCCTAGCAGCTGCGTTTTGAATGCCAGGTTGAATGGCAGGGCCGGATCCGTCCAGCGCTGCACGGTGAACATGACATCATCGGCAGAAAAACCGCTTTTCGGCTTGAAATAATCGGTAGTCTGAAAACGTACCCCCTTGCGCAGATGAAATGTATAAGTCAGCCCATCCGGTGATAATTCCCATTTGCTGGCCAGTGCCGGAATGATGTCGGCCCCTCCCCGCTTGAACGCGACCAGTCCCTGGAAAATCTGCCGTGTCACGTTATAAGTAGAAGCGCTGTCCCATAAGGCGGGATCAAAGCCTTCCGGCGCGGTTTCGGCGCAAAATACCAGGGCACGCCCCGCCTGTGCGAGCGGAGAAAGACCAGACATTAGCGCCAGCAGCGCCAGCAAGTGCAATTTCATTGATTGTTCTCCATTGCCCGCTGTTATTTGTCGGGCAAGTGCCAGTGTTCTGGCCATGAATTGTGCTAGGGTGCGGTTGTTGCCAGCTCCCACGTGAGGGCAAGAGTTGATCTCTCCTGCCGTGCTGTGTCAATAGTCTGAATGATCTGCAACATGCCGGCAGCAGCGCAGAGCGATGTCCAGCGGTGCGAACATGTGGCACTCTGTGTGCTGGAAATTGTGCAACACCCCCAGAAACGGACAAAAAAAATCCCGGCGGGGACCGGGATCAAACGTTTAGCGGGGATAGATACGAGGCGGGAAACCTCGCACTTGTATTTATAACTATCAAATAAACCCCAGTCAAATAAATATTTGCTTACATATGAAGGTAAATAACAAAAAAAGGCAGCTTTCGCTGCCTTTGTCATTGCGCCTTTTGATCAGGAGCTTTGTTTGTTCATCTTGCGGCGCTCGTGCTCTTGCAGGTAGCGTTTGCGGATGCGAATGGACTTCGGAGTAATTTCTACCAGCTCGTCATCATCGATGAATTCAACAGCCGACTCCAGGGTCATCTTCATCGGGGTGGTCAGGCGCACGGCTTCGTCAGTACCGGAGGCACGAACGTTGGTCAGCTGCTTGCCCTTCACCGGGTTTACCACCAGGTCGTTATCACGGCTGTGGATGCCGATGATCATGCCTTCGTACAGCTTGTCGCCCGGGGAAACAAACATGCGGCCACGGTCTTCCAGCTTCCACAGTGCATAGGCAACGGCTTCGCCGTTTTCCTGGGAGATCAGCACGCCATTATGGCGACCCGGCATGTCCGGCTTGACCGGTGCGTAGTCGTCAAATACGTGGCTCATCAGGCCGGTACCACGGGTCATGGTCATGAAGTCGGACTGGAAGCCGATCAGGCCACGTGCCGGAATATGGTATTCCAGGCGGGTACGACCCATGCCGTCGGATTCCATATTGGTCAGTTCGCCACGGCGACGACCGATTTCTTCCATGATGGCGCCCTGATGATCATCTTCCAGGTCGATGGTCAGGTTTTCGTACGGCTCGCACTTCTCGCCGTTGATTTCCTTGAACACCACGCGCGGCTTGGCTACGGCCATTTCAAAGCCTTCGCGACGCATGTTTTCCAGCAAGATGGTCAGGTGCAGTTCGCCACGACCGGAAACACGGAACACGTCGGAGTCTTCGGTTTCTTCAACGCGCAGGGCTACGTTGGTCAGCAGTTCCTTGGTCAGGCGGTCACGGATCTGACGCGAGGTCACGAACTTGCCTTCGGTACCGGCCAGCGGCGAAGAGTTCACCATGAAGTCCATGGTCAGGGTCGGTTCATCCACCGACAGTACCGGCAGGCCAGCCGGCTGGTCCTTGTCACAGATGGTGACGCCGATACCGATATCCTCGATACCGGAAATGATCACGATATCACCGGCTTCGGCTTCGGCCACTTCCACACGCTCCAGGCCCTTGAAGCCCAGCAGCTGGTTGATACGGCCGGCAGCAACCTGCTCTTCATGGTTCATCACGACAACTTGCTGACCCGGCTTGATGCGACCATTCAGGATGCGACCCAGACCCAGACGGCCGGTATAGGTGGAGTAGTCCAGCGCGGAGATTTGCAGTTGCAGCGGTGCATCTGCGCTACCGTTCGGCAGCGGAACATGCTTCAGCACGGTGTCGAACAGCGGACGCATGTTGTCGGATTCCTGATCCAGTTCCAGCTTGGCAAAGCCGTTCAGGCCGGAAGCGTAGATGATGGGGAAATCCAGTTGTTCGTCGGTGGCGCCGAGCTTGTCGAACAGGTCGAAAGTCTGATCCACAACCCAGTCAGGACGTGCGCCCGGACGGTCAACCTTGTTGATCACTACGATAGGGCGCAGGCCCAGGGCGAGGGCTTTCTTGGTGACGAAACGGGTTTGCGGCATCGGGCCTTCAACGGCATCCACCAGCAGCAGCACGCCGTCTACCATGCCCAGTACACGCTCCACTTCACCGCCGAAGTCGGCGTGTCCCGGAGTGTCCACGATGTTGATGTGCACGCCTTCGTAATCGATGGCGGTGTTCTTGGCCAGAATGGTAATGCCACGCTCTTTTTCAAGATCGTTGCTGTCCATTACGCGTTCATCTACCTGCTGGTTCTCGCGGAAGGTGCCGGACTGGCGCAGCAACTGGTCAACGAGGGTGGTTTTGCCATGGTCCACGTGGGCGATAATGGCAATATTACGAATCTGTCGTGTCATTTTCGGAATTCGGTCGGTTGAAGCGGAAAAATCGTAAGATTCTATCACGTACAGCGCCAACTGCCCAAAGCATTATCGCGACAAGCAATGATGATTTGGTTACACTGCGCGCCGAAATCCACGCAAACACAGATTCTCAAGGAGTCGACCATGTATGACTGGGACGCCCTGTGGCATGAACACGAAGGTTATCGCACCGGTTTTTCCGTGCATCACAACGATGCCAACCTGTTGGCAGACGAGCTGTCGGCCAAACTGATGAAACCGGCCCAGCACACGACTGACGTGGCTGTCTATGAAACACCGGACAAATTCATCCTGGCCGGCCACGACGATGGGCTGCAGCTGCTGGAAGTGTTCAAGCATGGCATGTTCGACATCACGCTGCGCCTGGTCACCGAAGATGAAGGACTGGACGAGCCTGCCCTGCCCTATGTCGAAATTCATGTCGACAACCTGGCCACCGAAGAACAATCGGTATGGCGCGGCGCGGTGAGCCGCGACGAAGAAGGCCGCGTCTGGGTGGGCAATCGCACGCTGGAAGAGCAAGTCATGCCCGCCATGCCGTTTGACGAGCTGTCCTTTACCGACAATGCGCATTTCCGTGATGAGCTGCATCGCGTGTGGCAAGAGGACTTGCCGCAGCTGAAGCCTTTGATTGATGCCTGGTTTGATCACACCGACCTCGCCAGCTCCGCCGAGCCGCATCATTATGGTGACGATGCGCGGGTACAGCAGATTTGCGACCGCTACGCGGAAATCGTGCGTCGCGAACAGGCTGTGCTGTCACGCCAGTTTAGCGACGCAGAACTGCAACTGATTGCACATGTACTGAAAAATGTGCGCTTTGAAGAAGCAGCCTCCTGCCGCGGAGTATGGCTGGCAGTGGAAGCCTGCATGATCGACGAGGAGCTGGATCAGCACTTCAGGGTGGATGGCGAAGCCCTGCTGCTCAAGATGAAGAACCTGTCTTACTCTCAGGAAGTGGCGCTGATTGAAGCGCTGTCGCCCTTGCCAGTCAGCCCGACAGCCGCGTAATCAAGCTGCACTCAGCCAAAGCCTGCCAGTACAATGCGGCAGGCTTTTTTCATGCCTGAAACACAGTCTGGAAACGCTGGGCAAAAAAAGGGGGCGATAGCCGCATCGCCCCGAATCCCATCCATACCAGTCAGAGGTGAAACACCTCCCACGGCGCACACAGTACGTGCTGAAGATTACGCCGTCATGACAGGGTAGAAGGTCAGCACTACCTTGCCCAGATTGGCATTGGCTTCCATATGGGCATGGGCATCTGCCACTTGCTGCCAGGGATAGCAGCTATCCACCGTGGTTTTCAGCTTGCCCGCCGTGATGGCCGGCAGAATGGTGTTGGCCAGTGCCTGCGCCAGTGGGGCCTTTTTTGCCAGTGGCTGGGAACGCAAGGTGGAGCCAATGACAGACAGCCGTTTCATCAGCACCATCCCCAGATTGAGCTCAGCCTTGCCACCACCCATGATGCCGATATTCACCAGACGTCCGTCCTGCTTCAGACACGCCAGGTTTTCTGCCAGATACGCAGCGCCTACCGGATCCAGAATCATGTCCACCCCTCCCCACTCTTTTACCAGACGGGAAAAGGCAGGCGTTTCCTTGTAGTTGAATACATGCTCGGCACCCAGCGCACGGCAGAATTGCAGCTTGTCTGCGCTGCCGGCACTGGCAAACGGGTGTGCACCCAGCAAGCAGGCCAGCTGAATGGCACAGGCACCCACCCCGCTGGCTCCGGCATGGATCAGCAGGCTTTTTCCGGCTTCGATCTGCCCAACCTGCACCAGATTCAACCATGCCGTCATCCAGGCCTCCGGCAGGCTGGCCGCTTCCACCCAGGACATTTCATCCGGCTTGGCGATGGCCAGCACTTCATCCAGCACGGCATATTCGGCATAGGCACCGCCCGCCACCAGGCCAAACACGGCATCGCCCGGTTGATGGGGGCTATTGGCGTCGGCTTCCACCACCACGCCGGCGATCTCCAGACCCAAAATGGTACTGGCACCGGGCGGCGGCGGATAATGGCCATCACGCTGTACAATGTCGGCCCGGTTGACACCGGCCGCCATCACCTGCACCAGCAATTGGCCAACCTGGCGCTGCGGACGCGGCGCTTCTCCGATATAAAGCGTTTCCACCCCGCCCGGTGCGTCTTGCAAAACTGCCTGCATCATCTTGCTTGCCTTTCCTTATGCCGCCTGTACTCAGGCAGAATCCGCACTGCATGAAACTGAGCCAGATCAAGCAATGCATTCGAGTATTGTTTACAATGGCGCGCCATGACTGATCACTGCTTCCATTGCGGCCTGCCCGTTCCCGACGCTGTCGACTTTCCGGTGCGTTACCGGGAAAAGACCGAAGCCACCTGCTGCGCAGGTTGCCAGGCCGTCGCCCAGACCATTATTGATTCCGGCCTGTCCGACTACTACGCCCACCGCACGCAAGGCGCACGGCAAGCCGAGGCTTTGCCGGCAGATATTTTGCAGCAGATCAGGCTGTATGACTCGGAAGAGTTGCAAAAAAGCTTTGTCCATCAGCGCGACGAAAACAGCCGCGAGGCTGCGTTGATGCTGGAGGGTATTACCTGCGCCGCCTGTGTCTGGCTGAATGAGCAGCACATCCGCCAGTTGCCCGGCGTGCTGTCGGTGGACATCAACTATACCAGCCACCGCGCCAGGGTTTGCTGGGATAACAACCGCATCAAGCTGTCGCAGATTCTGGAAGCCATTTCGGCCATTGGCTACCGCGCCCATCCTTATGATGCCGAACGGCAAGAGGCGCTGGCACAAAAGCAGCGCAAGCAGGCCATCAGCCGCTTGTGGGCGGCCGGGCTGTCCATGATGCAAGTAATGATGTATGCGGTGCCGGTGTACCTGGCACCGGATGGCGACATCGACCCGGACTTCCTCTGGCTGCTGCACTGGGCCAGCCTGATCCTGACCCTGCCGGTGATGTTGTACTCGGCCGTCCCCTTTTATCAGAATACTTGGCGCGACCTGAAGTCGGGTCGTGTCGGCATGGACACCCCCGTCACCATCGGCATTTTCACGTCTTTCTTTGCCAGCCTGTGGGCACTGATCAACAAGATTCCCCACGGCGTGTATTTCGATTCGGTATCGATGTTTGTCTTCCTGCTGCTGGGCGGGCGTTATCTGGAAGGCATTGCCCGGCGCAAAGCCGGTGAGGCTACCGAGAGCCTGGTCAAGCTGATTCCGGCATTTGCCCACCGCGCCAGCAACTGGCCACAGAGCCGTGATACCGAGGAAGCCACCGTCACCATGCTCAATGCTGGCGATGTGATTCTGGTGAAACCGGGCGAAACCATTCCCGGCGACGGCCTGGTGCTGGACGGCAGCAGTGCCGCCAATGAATCCCTGATCAGTGGCGAGAGCAAACCGATTGCCAAGAACGTTGGCGACAGCGTGATTGCCGGCAGCGTCAACACCAGCAGCCCGTTGTATGTGCAGATCAGCCAGACTGGCCAGCAAACCCGACTGGCCGGCATTGTGCGTCTGCTGGATCAGGCGCTGGCCGAAAAACCACGTCTTGCCGTGGCGGCCGACCGCTTTGCCAGCTGGTTTGTCGCCCTGCTGCTGCTAGCAGCCGCTGGCAGCTATCTTGCCTGGCACTTCATCGAACCGGCACGTGCCTTGTGGATCATGGTGGCGGTGCTGGTGGTGTCCTGCCCATGTGCCCTGTCCCTGGCCACTCCGGCGGCACTGACCGCCGCCACCGGCCATCTGGCCGCACTGGGCTTGCTGACCACCCGCGGCCACGCACTGGAAACCCTGGCCAGGGTGACGGATGTGGTATTCGACAAAACCGGCACGCTGACGCATGGCGACATGCGCCTGCGCGAGCAAATGCAACTGGGCACACTGCCTGCGGAACAGGCACTGGCCATTGCCGCTGCCCTGGAGCAGGCATCGGAACATCCGCTGGCGCAAGCACTGCGCCAGGCCGCTGGCACACTCCCCGGCCCAGCCACCTCGCGACTTGATAGCATTCCCGGCAAGGGTGTGGAAGGTGTGATTGATGGCATGGCATGGCGACTGGGCTCGGTCGAATTCATCAATCAGTGCCTGACCGAGCCCCTGACGCTGCCCGCCGACTGGCAGCCCGACTGCACTCTGGTGGTGCTGGCCAACTCGGCAGGCGCGCAAGCCGTGTTTGCCATTGGCGACACGGTCAGAAGCGATGCCATCACCATGGTGGACCAACTGCAACAGCGCGGCATCAAGGTGCATCTGCTCAGCGGCGACGGCAGCAATGCCGTTAAATACCTGGCTGACACGCTGCATATTGCCGACTGGCATGCGCGTGCCACACCCGAGGACAAGCTGGCCTTTGTCGGTCAGTTGCAACAAGCAGGCAAGCGCGTGCTGATGGTGGGTGATGGCATCAACGATGCGCCGGTGCTGGCGCGGGCTGATGTCTCGCTGGCCATGGGTGGCGGTACCGATGTTGCCCGCGCCAGTGGCGACATGGTGCTGATGGGCGACCAGCTGGCTCTCATTCCACAAGCGCTGGCGCTATCGCGCAAAACCCTTGGTGTAATCAGGCAGAACCTGTGGTGGGCAGCCGGGTATAATCTGCTGGCCCTGCCGCTGGCCATGAGTGGTCACCTGACCCCGTGGCTGGCCAGCCTGGGCATGGCTGCCAGTTCGCTCATCGTGGTGAGCAACGCCCTGCGACTCGTCAAACGGAAATCCTGATGGAAAGTCTTTATCTGCTCATCCCGCTTAGCATCGTGCTGGCATTTGTCATTGCCGTGGTGTTCTGGTGGGCCACCCGCTCCGGCCAGTTCGATGATATGGAAGGCCCGGCACATCGTATCTTGATGGACGACGACCGCGCCCCCAGTGACAAAAGCCCTGCCAGCAAGACCGGCACACCGGATGAGCACTAAGTGCAGCCAACTTGACACGAGCATGGCTGACAGCACGGGGGGAATAGGCTAGCATGCCCTTCCTGCCACCCCGTGCTGATCCACCGTGAAAACAGACTTCAGTTTCTTCGGCTCACGCCGTTTCTTTCCCTTGTTTGGCACCCAGTTTCTGGGCGCTTTCAATGACAATCTGCTGAAAACAGCCATTGTGGTGCTGATCAGCTATCACGGCCTCACCCTGAGTGGCATGTCTCCTGAATTGCTGGTCAATATGGCGGCTGGCGTGTTCATTCTGCCCTTTTTCCTGTTTTCGGCGACGGCCGGCAAATTGTCGGAACGGTTTGACAAGGCAATGATCGCGCGCGGCGTGAAGCTGGCCGAAATTGGCATCATGCTGCTGGCCGGTGTCGGTTTCTTCCTGCATGCGGCAGGCCCGCTGATGGCGGCCTTGTTCCTGATGGGCTGCCATTCGGCCTTCTTTGGCCCGCTGAAATATTCCGTCCTGCCGCAATACCTGAAGGAACACGAGCTGGTAGGCGGCAATGGGATGATCGAAATGGGTACTTTCCTGGCCATTCTCATCGGCCAGATCATCGGCAGTCTGATGACTGAAGGCGGCCCGCTGCTGATTGTTTCCCTGCTGTTGCTCACCGCCGTGTGTGGCTGGCTGTTCAGCCGCCGCATGCCAGCCGCCCCTCCCGGCGCGCCGGATCTGCAGCTGTCCTTCAACTTCATGGCTGATTCGGTACGGCTGGTGGGTCAGGCCTGGCGTATTGCCGATGTCCGCAGTGCCATTCTGGGGATTTCCTGGTTCTGGCTGATGGGTGCCGTCTACACCACTCAGCTACCCACCTTTACCCGCCTGCACCTGGGTGGGGATGCGCAGGTTTACACCGTGATGCTGGCGCTGTTTTCCATCGGTATCGGTCTGGGTTCGGTCATCTGTGCCAAGCTGTCGCACGGTCGCCTGCAGCTGGGACTGGTGCTGCTGGGCAGCGCCGGCATGACAGTATTCGGGGCTGACCTGGCGCTGGGTGCTATGCAGCGCTATCAAGGCGCCTTGATGCCGCTGGGTACTTTCCTGACGCAACTGGGTAGTTGGCGTCACATGCTGGATGTGGCACTGCTGGGCTTCTTTGGTGGTTTCTTCACCGTACCGCTGTATACCTGGCTGCAAATCTCCAGCCCGGACAGCTTTCGCTCGCAAGCCATCGCCGCAAACAACATCATCAACGGCTTCTACATGGTGGCAGCCGCACTGGCCAGCGTGGTAGTGCTGCAGAAATTCGGCAGCATCGCTTACTTGCTGCTGGGCACGGCCATTCTGAATATTCTGGCTACCTTGCATCTGCTGTGGCAGGCACCTGTCATCTGGCAGCAGCGCACCAGTTGGCTTAAAGCAACCATCGACAAGTAAGGCATAAAAAAAGGCTGGCACCACCAGGTGGCGCCAGCCCCAAGAGCATTCGGCGGCGTCAAGGCCCGAAACCGCCGAAAGCGGGAGGATCGCCAGCTACACGACAAGCAAGGCACAGCGTGCGACTGGCGACTGAAACCGGTCCTGATCAGACCGGTTTCCGCGGGTACTGAGTGTCAGTCAGTGCTGGCTATTGTCTTGCCCGGTAGTAATTTTGTCCAATTGATTACCATTTCTGTATTGATATAAATTTTCTATCGACATGCGCACAAACAGTTCTTTGGTGGACGGCGTTCACCACATCGCCATCATCACGGCTGACTACCCGCAAGCCCGGGACTTTTACCATCGCATTCTGGGCTTGCCGATTATCAGCGAGGTTTGGCGGGCGGAACGCGAATCGTGGAAATTGAATCTGGCCTTGCCGGATGGTTGTCAGCTGGAGCTGTTCAGCTTCCCGTCACCCCCTGCGCGGGTGAGTCGGCCTGAGGCTTGCGGTTTGCGCCATCTGGCCTTGCGCGTGAGCCATCTCGGGCAGGTGCGCCAGACGCTGATTGAGCAAGGTGTGCCATGTGAGGATATCCGGCTGGATGAAATTACCGACCGGCATTTTTTCTTCTGCCAGGGCCCGGATGACTTGCCGATTGAATTCTATGCTGACTGATACTGACGGATGTAGTCGATGAAGTCTGCCGGCGGCATGGCCCGCGCAAACAGATAACCCTGGGCATAGTCACAGCCTGCCTGCAGCAGCAGATCCAGCTGCGCCTGGGTTTCCACGCCTTCAGCAATGATCTTCATGCCCAGCTTGTGGCCCATGGCAATCACCGCCTCGGTAATGGCACGGTCAGTGTTGTCATTGGCCAGCCCCTGAATGAAGCTGCGGTCTATCTTCAGATAGTCGATATTGAATTTTTTCAGATAGGACATGGCGGAGTAACCGGTGCCAAAGTCGTCGATACTCACTTCCATCCCTGCCTGGTGAAAGCCAAGCAGGGTATTCACCACAATCGGCCGTTCATCCAGCAACAGGTTCTCGGTGATTTCTACTGCCAGACAGGACGCTGGCAAGCCACGCGCCGCCATCTCCTGCGGCCACAGGCCACATTCGCCGCTGATCAATTGTCGTGGCGAGATGTTGACGCTGACCTGCCCTTGCGGCCATTGCTGTAGCAAGTCCATGGTTTGCTGGAACACCAGATTGCCAATATCACCAATCATGCCGATTTCCTCAGCCACGGCGATGAATTCACCGGGCAAGCGGATGCCATCTGTGGGGTGATGCCAGCGCAGCAGCGCCTCAGCCTTGACCGGCAGCCCTTTATGCAAGGGCATGATGGGCTGGAACCAGGCCTCGAAATGGTTTTCTGCCAGTGCGCGACGCAACTGCTTGCCTATGGCTTGACGCCGGATCGCCTCCTCTTGCAAGGACGGCGTGAAGTAACTGAAGCAATTACGACCGCTGGCCTTGGCGGCATACATCGCCTGGTCGGCATAACTGACCAGCGTTTCCTGTCCGGTACTGTCGTCAGGGTATAGCGCAATACCGATACTGGCCGACACATAGACTTCATTGCTGCCCAACAGGAAGGGCAGGTGCAGCAAGCGGATGATTTTGCTGGCCACCATCCCGGCTGCCTGCGCGTTATTGATGTCCGAGAGAATGACCACGAATTCGTCACCTCCCTGGCGCGAGACTGTGTCGCTGCTGCGTACTACCGCCTGAATGCGTTCAGCCGCCTGAATCAGCAACTGATCCCCCACCTGATGGCCCAGCGTGTCATTGACTTCCTTGAATCGGTCCAGGTCGATAAACAGCAAGGCCAATGTGCTGCCTTGCCTGCGCGCACGCTCCAGCTCCTCGGACAGCCGGTCGCGCAGCAGCCGCAAATTGGGCAGACCGGTCAAGGCGTCGTAATTGGCTTCGTGCCAGATGGCCTGCTCCATCTGCTTGCGTTCGCTGATATCTAGTATCAGGCCGACCAGGCCTCCCAGGCTGCCATCTGCCTTGTCAAAAGTGGCTTTGTAGAACACCACATCATGCCGGCTGCCGTCGGCATATTGCACTTGCGCCTCATAAATCTGTGTGCCACGACTGTTGAACAGGCTTTGGTCTGCTGCGTGATAACGCGCGGCAAGGTCTGGTGGAGACAGGTCGAAAACCGAATAGCCAATCAATTGCTCGCGCGGGGTGCCAATGAATTGTTCAAATGCGGCATTGCAACCGATGTAGCGACCCACCTCGTCCTTGTAGAAAACCGGATTCGGGATGTTGTCGACCAGGCGGGTGATGAAGCGCAACTGGTCTTTCACTGCACGCTCGGCATCATTGCGCTCGGTCACATCAATCAACATGCCGATGATGGCAGGCCGACCACCGAAACAGGTGCTGACGCCAAATACTTCCACATCCAGCCCTGTCCCATCCTTGCGGATACCACGAAAGCTGTAATGGCTGCTTTGCACTTGACCGCTCATGCGGCGCGCCACCTGCTCACGCACCAGGGGCCTATCGTCTTCTACCGTCAGGTGCTGCGGGCCCATGCCACTGCACAGCTCCTGGGCTGTGTAAGCGAACAGACTGGCCAGTCTTTCGTTAACGAAGACGAAACGGTCATCCTGAATGACATATACGCCGATCAGCGCATTGCTGCACAAGCCGCGCAGCAATGGCACGGCCTCATGCAACAAACCTTCCAGGATGGAATTGTTAGGGGTCATTGTGTCGACTGGGAAGCTGGCAGTCACTGCACCGGCGGTGCTGCACACTGTCATGGATTGATTACAGTGTGCAGGATAACCCAGCCAACAAGGTATAGGGTAAGGATAGGCTGATTTTAAAGCTTGAAACGGCTAATACTGGTACGCAGCGTGCCGGCCAGACCAGCCAGTGCGCTGGCCGACTGGGCTGCCGCACGTGCCTTGCCATGATTGCCATCGGCCTGTTGCGCGATTTTTTCCACGTTCAGCGCAATATCCCGGCTGGCAGCATCCTGCTCGCTCAGTGCCTCGGAAATACCGCTGACGGCACTCCCTACCTGACGTGCACCTTCCTGAATGGCCTGCAGACTGTTGCTGGCACTGGCGGCACTGCTCACGCCCTGCTCCACCTGAGCCACACCCTGCTCCATATGCTCTACTGCCATGCGGGCACCACTCTGGATCTTGCTGACCGTGTCGCTGATCTGCAAAGTCGATTGCGTGGTGCGCTCAGCCAGTTTACGCACTTCATCGGCCACCACGGCAAAGCCACGTCCGGCCTCACCGGCCCGGGCTGCCTCGATGGCTGCATTGAGGGCCAGCAAATTGGTTTGATCGGCGATGTCACGAATCACGGTGACAACTTCGGCAATGCGTTCGGACAGGCCATCCAGCTGTTTTACGGTTTGACCCGCCTGCTGCACTGCCGTCGCAATCTGCCCCATGGTTTGTGTAGCCTGACCAACCACATGGACGCCGCTATGCGATTTTTCATTGGCATCCACCGCCATTTCACGTGCCAGTTCGGCATGGCGTGCCACCTGGTTGATACTGCTGCTCATTTCTTCCACACAGGCGGCCATGGTGCTGGCGGATGAATTCTGTTCGCCGGATGCGGTAGAAACATCTTCCGCAATGCTCACCAGCTGCTGGGCTTGCACCGACAGCGAAATCAGGCTGCTTTCCACTTCACCGATCATGCTGCGCAGATGACTGCTCATTTCATCCGCCGCGTGCAGTAACTCGCCTACCTCATCCTGGCTTGTCACTTCGAAATGTACGGTCAGGTCGCCATCCGCCACCTTGCGGATAACCTCTACCGCCCCGGCCAGCGGACGTGCCACCCAGCGCTTGCTGGCCCAATAAGTGGCAGCCGACAACAATGCAATGATGATGACCGTACCCAAGGCCAGCCTAATCCGCATGGCATTCAACTGCGTGGCAAATTCATCTTCATAACTACTGGCTGCCACAACCCAGCCCCAACGCTGGAATGTGTCAAACACGGCAATCTTGGGACGGGCTGCTTCGTCACTACCCGGCTTGGCCCAGTGGTAATGCAAGCTGCCTTGCTTTTGCTCCAGCATCACACGGTTGATGGCAATGCCGTCCTTGTCTTTGAAGTCCAGCAGATTCTTACCCTGCGAATGCGGGTGAATCATCATGCGGCCAGGCTCACTCCGGGTATCAAAAGCATAGATGTAACCGGACTCACCAAAGCGGACCGACATGATTTTCTGTCGCAAAGCGGCCAGGCTGGCAGTGAACTCCTCACCCACAAACAGTGCCGCCACCACCTGACCGGCCTCATTGGTCAGCGGGGTGTATAAGGTCATGTAGTCACGGCCGAACAACTGTGCCGGGCCGGTATAAGACTGTCCGGCATTCAGACTGGCATAGGCTGGGGAATCGTGACTGAGCGGCGTCCCTACTGCACGACTGCCATCTTCTTTCTTGACCGAAGTGGCAATCCGCACCCACTCACTGCCATCTTTCACAAATACCGTGGCCAGTGAGCCACTCATGCGGGTGAAACGGTCCACCTCATTGATTGCGTTATTGATGACGTGCTCGCCAATCCGCAATTGCGGCAGCTGTTTGCCGGCACTTTCCACCCGCCCACTTCCCACCATCACCGGGCCGGCCAGCACGCTGCGCAAGGCCACTTCCGCCAGCGCCGCCGAACGTTCAAGTTGCGCAGCATAGGCATCCATCATGTCGATGACCTGTCGGTTTGCTTGCTGCATTTCCTGCTGCATCTGGTTTTCCATGCGCAAGCCTTGCCAATGGGTCAGCCAGGTGCCAGCAATGCCAAGAACAACAATCAATAGCAGGCAAAGCACCAGATTGAGCTTGGCGGCAATGCTGAGTGAACGAGGGGAAATGGTGTGCGATTCAGACATAACAAGGACTGGGTAGTGGGCTGGGAGTAAAGTGCAGCAAGCTGCAACGGTTTAGTACATTGGTCTAATTCTTGTGGCGGATAATAATATGAAAATGAATTAGCCAAGTTCCTAGAACGAACACCCTTGATCAAAATCAAAGTCAGTCGCATTCGCGAATACGTGGACAAATTGTCCACGCAATCTCAGTGCCAGGCTGCCACACAACAAGATTGCACCTGCCCGCCCATCATGCAGCACAAGCCATCACCAAACCGCTAACAATGTTGATTTGATTGCTATTTTCAGTCAGCGCAAATAATGACCATTTCATTGACAAGTACTTTCCTCGCAAATCGGATCATCGCAAGACCATGCTTGTCACAAGCTGACCATGTCATGAATTTGTTGCTGTGCACGATGCCAAATCACCGCCCAGGGGCGAATATGCCTGCACAAAATAGGCATCTCGCGCTATATAAAGAAGGCAGTACATTGATTTCACATTGCCAAGGAGCATATGTTGATGTCCTTGCCATCTTTGATGTTGCGGCTTGGCCTGCTGTTTGGCGCAGTCAGCGCTTGGGCTGGTCCCGGCAAACAGACGCTGGACCTGGAATGTGACTACCTGCCCAAAATCTGCAACCAAAAAGAAGATGCCACGCCTGGCCTGATGATAGAGATAGGCAGTGAGGCCATCCGCCGGGCAGGTTATGTGCCAAATGTCAAAATCCGCCCCTGGGTCCGCGCGATGCGCGAAGTGCTGGCCAGCCCTGATGCCCTGATCATTTATTTCGCCCGCACGCCGGAGCGTGAGCCTTTGTTCAACTGGATTGTCGTGACCAATACCACGGACTTCAGGTTTTTTACCCGCAATGGGGCTGAACCATGCAATACCCTGCAGCAAGCGATTAACCGGGGTTTGATCGGCGTGCGATCAGGCTCAAGCATTCGTAGCTGGCTGACGCAGCAAGGCGTCAGCGCATCCACTCTCGTAGAAGGCCAGTTGCCCGAAATGGCCAAGATGCTGAACGCAGGCCGGATAGGCAGCTTTCTGGGCGCATCCATCACCTTCAACCAGACCTACCAGGTACAGCACGGCAACCTGCCCACGGAAGGTGCAGTGGTATACAGCAGCCAAAGCTGGCTGGCTTCCGGCCCCAGATTCTCACCGGCAATAGCAGCCAGACTGGCCAAGGCCATCAATGACATGAAACAGGATGGTTTTTACGAACAGACCATGCGCAAATATATGCGCTAGTCCTTTCCTTTACTCATGCCCGCGCCAAGGCTTTGCGTACACTGACACAGGCCACCAGCCCCCACAGCACGGCCAGGCCGTTGCCCAGGGTAAACAATACATGGAACAGCTTGGCCTCGGTCAGCCACCCCTCCAGATGATTCTCCCCCAGCAGCAAGGACAGCCCGCATAACAGCATGGTGGCCGCACGTTTGATACGGATATCCGCTTGCCGGGCAGACCAGCCAAAGATGATGGCAATAAACAAGTCAAAGTAGGCAATTTCCCGCTGCCAGTGCACAGACATCGCCCAGGTAGTACCAGCCGCTGTCCAGCCCGGTAGCACCAGATGCGAGACTGCCGCGCAAACAGCCGCAACCGCCCATAGTCGCAGCAAAATGTCGAAACGCGCATGCAGCTTGCCATGGGACTGCGTGTACAGTGCCATGCTCAAACGCCATCCATCCTGCACAAGCCGCTGGCAATCACAAAGCCAGCCCGCTTTTTGCCGAACGTCACCACTGCCCCATGGCCAAGGGAAAATACAGACTGTGCGGGAACATCACGCGGTAAGCGCATGGAGAGCGGCATGCTGTGCATCATTTATCCTTTGCGTGCTGGCGGCGCGCAGTTGAAAGGCGGTAGCAAAATTGGCATATGATAATACTTGTATGTCATGATTGGCCATCACTCTGAAATTACCATCATGAACCGCGCCATCCTTTTGTTGCTCGCCACCCTCGCCTGCCCACTGACCTACGCCAAAGCACCAGCAGCAGCGGGCAATCCGCCTGACGAAACGCAGCTGATCGAGCATGGCAGCTATACCAACAAGGATGGCAACGCAGTACACCGGCCCGCACACAGCAAATCCGGGCAAAAACCACAGGGTGCCACTGCGCAATGCCGGGACGGCAGCTATAGCTTCAGCCAGCACCATCGTGGCACCTGCTCCCGTCACGGCGGGGTGCTAGCCTGGCTGGGATAGGCCGCACGCGACCAGATGGACGCGCTCGCGGCCCCCCCCTCAGGCAAATACCGCCACTACCTGGCGTGACAACGCAACCAGTTCGCCATCCGGACCATACAGATGTGCATCCTGATTGGCATAACCATCTCGTGCAGCAACCAGGCTGGCATCCATGCGCCACCATCCCTCGGTGCTGACTGCTTGGCCGTGATGCACGAACTCCAGCTCCCAGCTGATGGTGCTGGCAGGAGCATGCCCTTGCACCAGCGACAGGGCCACCGGCGGAATGGCATCGGCCATGGCAACAATCTGCTCCTCATTCATCAGGCCCGGGTCACGCTGCCGCAACAGGATGCGGTTTGTCTTTGCGGTATGGCCACTGAAAGGCAGGCCGCCTTCCACCCAGCGATAGGCATAGTGCCGGGTGAACTCGGGCGACAAGCCGGCCATAAAGGGTAGCTCCGGTCCGGGTTTGACATTGTCAGCCAGCGGCGTAAGCACTGGCTTGAACGACAAGGCCGAGTCTCTTGACGCACCGAAAACAGCGACAAACATGGCCGCCACCTGCTCGCCCGCCATCAGGCGTGCCGCCACCTGTACGGCGGAACGTCCTTGGCGCAGCATCTCCACTTGCAAGCCAAGCCTGCCCGCAGCTGCCGGCGCAGCAAAGGTGGTATGCAGCGACCACAGCGGTGGCAAGTTCGGCATGGCGGTTCGCATGGCACGCACGGCCAACAAGGCCTGTATGCCGCCAAACAGGGTACGCCCCTGCGCCCAGCCATCATCCACCTCGGCTTGAAACAGGCCAGGCTGGCCGATGACGGGGGTGATGCTGCGGCAAATTTCATCGATATGCATGCTGACTTCCCTGAGCCTGATGGCTGGTGTAAACGACAAGCGGCAGTCTAGCAGTGGCAATCAACATGCCGCAGTGGCAATATCGACAACTTAAATGTCGATATTGCCAAAATCATGCATCAATTACGTGTATTGCTACTGCAGGACTGTTATGCCGGCAGCGTGACCGGGCTGATCGACTTGCTGCATTTTGCCAACCAGATTGCAGCCTACAAAAACCGGCCCCAACCATTTGCCTGGCGCTTGTTCAGCCTGGACGGCCAAGCCGTGACCACGGCATCCGGCATTGTGCTGACACCAAACGGAGACCTGTCATTAGCCGAAGAGGCTGACACCCTGGTATTGCCGCCCATCAGCTATCATCGCCTGAGTGATTTTGAAGCACGCCTGATGGCGGAAGAGACCGCGGGCGCATTGGCGAAAAGGCTGCATCGGGCCGGCCGCCGTGTCATGTCGTTCTGTACGGGCGTCCCCCTGCTGGCCGAGCATGGCCTGCTGGATGGCCGCGAGGCAACCGTCAGCTGGTGGCTGCACCACTGGTTCCGTCAGCGCTACCCGCAGGTACAGCTGCATGATTACGCCACCTGCAGCGAGGCGGATGGCGTCTGGTGTGGCGGGGCCACCACCTCTTATATCGACTTGGCCTTGCGCCTGATCCGCCAAGAGGCCGGTGTGCAACTGGCCACTTCATGCGCCCGCCTGATGCTGACCGACCTCAACCGGGTTAGTCAGGCACCTTATATGTCCATGCGAAATTTTGCCGGCCATGACGATGAGCTGGTACTGCGCTGTCAGGACTGGCTACAGCGGCAGCTGGATCAGCCATACCGGCTGGAGGCACTGGCTGTCAGCGTAGGTGCCAGTGAACGGACCGTCATGCGACGCTTCCAGCAGGTGCTGGGACAACCACCACTGCGCTATCTGCAGCAGCTACGCTTGCAGGCGGCGCGCCACCTGCTGGAAACCAGCACCCTGCCGCTGGATGAAATTGTCAGCCGGGTGGGTTATGCCGATCTGGCCAGCTTTCGCCGTCTGTTCCAGCGCGAGTTGCACTGCACCCCGGCGGAATACCGGCGCCGATTTGCCAGCTGAGTGCGGTGAACCAACCAGGCAAGGTCCAATGCGTCCAGGCACCTAGGATAAGAAAAAGCCCGCTGCTGCGTGACTTGAACATCGCAATTGACCAGACCGGCAAGTCACTCCTGAAAGGAGCGTGCCGGGCTGGCGATCAGTACCTCTATTGCCACGCCAACTCGCAGCCCCCTTAC
>NZ_JACAXB010000032.1 GCF_013391415.1 Aquitalea sp. LB_tupeE | reverse complement strand
TGGCAACTTGGAGACAGATCAAAGCATGCGTCATGCGCAAGCAAAGACAGGACTGCGCTCGGCTGACGGGTATTTCAACAGCCTGTTAGGCAACCTCACTCAGAGTGCAAAAGGTGATGGCTGTAGCGGCCAAGCATTCCAACGCAGCAGTGAAGAGCCATAAAAAAACCCTCCCACAAGGGGAGGGATTAACAGGGTATCGGGGAAGTGTAACGACCGGAAGCTGAGGGCAGCCGGTCATACAGCGCCTGGATCCATACCAAGAACCAAGCACGTTTTCATCCTAACGTTTGCACTTGGCATTGACTATGGGTGAATTTACTTAGCAGACATATCCTGCATTATTCTCAGAATATTCCCAGAAGAAGTTTCGCGACGAATCACTTCAAAAAAACTGCTTGCTTCCGGGTAGGTTTTCTTTAACTGACCCAGCCACTGCTTGAGCCGTGCCGGCGGGTAGCGCGACTCCCCGGCTTCGGTAAAGCACTGCTGGTAGAAATCCAACAGCCATTCCATCAGTGCCTGCCATCGCATGGGCGTGTCGGACTGATTACCCGCAATGCGCAGCGCCAAGTCGGGGGCGGCAATCAGCCCCCGCCCTATCATCACTCGCTCACAACCGCTTTGCGCACGGATGGCATGGTAATCCGCCACGGTCCACACCTCACCATTGGCGATGACCGGCACCGTGACATGTTCCCTGATACGGGCAATCCAGTCCCAATGCGCTGGTGGTTTGTACCCTTCCACCTTGGTACGTGCATGTACTACCAGTTCGGCAGCGCCAGCGCTGGCCAGGGCTGCAGCGCATTCCAGTGCCAAACTCTTGTCTTCGTACCCCAGCCTCATCTTGGCAGTTACCGGGATCTGTGCCGGAACCGCCGCACGCACCTGGCTGACAATGGCGTACAGCAGCTCCGGCTCGGTCAACAGCACCGCGCCACCACGATGGCGATTGACCGTGGGTGCCGGGCAGCCAAAGTTCAGGTCCACACCGGGCGCACCCAGGCTGGCCACTTTGGCGGCATTTTCAGCCAGGCAAACCGGGTCCGAGCCCAGCAATTGCACTCTTACCGTTGTTCCGGCACGGGTCTTGCCACCATTAAGCAGTTCCGGTGCCAGACGATGAAAAGTCCGCGTGGGCAACAACACATTGGTGACTCGGACAAATTCGGTTACACACAAGTCGATACCGCCCAAACGAGTCAGTACATCCCGCATGATGGGGTCAACCAGACCCTCCATCGGGGCAAGCATCAGATTCATGACTTAACCTGCTGAAAAAAGGGCGCTATTGTAACGGAATCACTGTCCGGGAGCGAATGCATGACTTTGAAGATCAGCCTTGTCACCCCACACCATCTTGAACGCTGCTTGCCGCTATTTCAGGCTTATCTGGCCTTTTATCATGTGCAGCAGAGCGACGCGGACTGTCTGGCGTTTCTCACTGCCCGCATACGCCAGCACGAGGCCTGCCTGTGGCTGGCGGAGGACGCTGGCGTGGCTGTCGGCTTTGCGCTGATGTATCCGGGCTTCAATTCACTGACGCTCAAGCCGAACTGGCTGTTGCATGACCTGTATGTTGCGCCGGACTACCGTGGCAGCGGCGTCAGCAAGCAACTGCTACAAACCTGTCAGGCCCATGTTGTCGGACTGGGCGGCGGCGACATCATGCTGCAAACCGCCCACGATAATGTTACGGCGCAGCGGCTGTACGAACGTAATGACTTTGTACTGGACCGTGATTTCCGGGTGTATTACTGGGACGGCAAGAACACTTGACCGTATTGCGCGACACCGCCATGCTGGCGGCCCTGCCGAAACCGACAAGGAGCACAAATGGATATTCCGCGCGGAATTTATCGCCACTACCGGGGCAATCTTTACGAAGTGCTCGGACTGGGCCTGCATTCTGAAACCCATGAACCCATGGTGGCTTATCGTGCGCTGTATGGCGACTACCAACTATGGACCCGCCCTGCCGGCATGTTCCTGGAAACCGTCATTCACGAAGGCGAAAGCCTGCCGCGCTTCTCTCCGGTCAAACTGTTCTAGCCACACCTACCGTCCATGCGCATTTACCGTACCGACCAGTTTGCCTTGCCACTACCGGCAGGGCACCGCTTCCCGGCAGAAAAATACCAGATGCTGGCCACGGCAGTCGCACGTTTTGCTGCCCCATTAATGGAGGAAGCCCCGGCGGCCAGCGCATGGGAACTACAACAAGCCCATGCCGCAGACTATGTCGCCCAGGTGCTGGATGGCAGCCTGCCTGCCCGAGCCTGGCGTGAAATCGGTCTGCCATGGTCACCACAACTGGTGGAACGCTCGCGCCGTTCGGTCGGTGCCACCATTGCCGCAGCCCGTACGGCCTTGTTGCAAGGCTGCGGCGTGAATCTGGCCGGGGGCACCCACCATGCCTATCACGACAAGGGCAGTGGTTTTTGTGTATTCAACGATGTGGCCGTAGCCTCGCGCCTGCTGCTGCAAGAAGGCCTGGTGCGCCGCGTTCTGGTGCTGGATCTGGATGTTCATCAGGGCAATGGCACCGCGGCCATTTTTCGCGATGAACCACGCGTGTTCACCTTCTCCATGCATGGCGAGAAGAACTTTCCCTTCCGCAAGGAGGCCAGCTCGCTGGACATCGACCTGCCCGACCAGACCGACGACACCAGCTACCTGACCCTGCTGCGCCAGCATCTGCCCGCACTATTGCAACAGCAGCAGCCCGATATCGTGTTTTATCTGGCCGGAGCCGACCCCTATGCAGGTGACCGGCTGGGCAAGCTGGCACTGAGCAAGGCAGGTTTGCTGGAACGTGATCAACTGCTCATGCAGCAAGTGCGGGACAGCGGTGCCGCACTGGTCGTCACCATGGCCGGAGGCTACGCCAACCCCATCAGCGACACGGTGGAAATCCAGACCAATACCGTCACTGCCGCGTATCAGCTATTTGGCCCAGGCATGTAAGATTTCCCTGCCAGCCCCGACGAAACAGCGTACCTATCCCTCAAAAATTGGAGAGTGCAATGAACACAGCCACCCTGGCCGGCGGATGCTTCTGGTGTACCGAGAGTATTTTTCTCGCCCTGAACGGGGTAAGCCAGGTGCAATCCGGTTATATCGGCGGACAAACAGCCGACCCTGACTATCGCAGCGTCTGCACCGGTCACACCGGCCATGCCGAGGCGGTACAAATCTGCTTCGACCCGGCCATCATCAGTTACCGTCAACTGTTGCAGGTATTTTTTGCCACCCACGACCCCACCACTCGCAACCGTCAGGGGCATGATGTGGGCAGCCAGTACCGCTCTGCCATTTTTTATCATGATGCCGAGCAGCTGGAGGCAGCCAGCGCCGTGATGGCCGACCTGGAACAGCAAGGCATTTTTGCCGCGCCCATCGTCACCACGCTGGAGCCGGCCAGCCAGTTTTATCCGGCCGAGGACTACCATCAGCAATACTTTGCCCGTAATGCCGGACAGCCATACTGCCAGGCCGTCATTCAACCCAAGCAGCGAAAGCTGCGGCAGCAATTTGCCAACTGGCTGAAACCATGACGATGCAAGCTGGATGACATCAAACCGCCGATAAAGTACACCACGGCAGCAGTCCGTACAGTCAGCCAGCCATTATGCTGATAACATTCAGCCTTGACTGGTGCGGCCTGCGGCATTGCAACATACGGATATTTGTGTGCATTGCAAGCCCAAAAGGCAGACTGAGCAAGGGTGTCACAGGTATCATGGAGCGCATTGACCTCGCTGCCCCCCCTGCCCGGTCGCAATATCGCGCCGCAACGACAAACCCGGCAAGACACTACCTTACGCCCCCCGTTGCTGACAGCCAGGCAGTCAGCGGGCTTGGTCTTGCCGTATCTGGCACATAAACAGCAATCGCTGTTGCAGGAGATGACCGTTAATGAAGTACATGATGCCCACCGTTTTCATTGTGGATGACGACCCGGCCGTACGCGACTCACTGGCCTTGCTGATCATGGCTCAGGGCATGCGCACGGTGACGTTCGCCAGCGCCATGGAATTCCTTGAAACCTATACCGAAGGTGAAATCGGCTGCATGGTGCTGGATATCCGTATGCCGCAAATCACCGGCCTTGCCCTGCAGGAAAAACTGGTCGAACGCGGCCTGTCCATTCCCATTGTCTTCATCACCGGTCATGGTGATATCGAACAGTGCCGCCGCGCCTTCCAGTCCGGTGCCATTGATTTCCTGACCAAGCCCATCGACCAGAACCGCCTGATCGACAGCCTGCGCAAGGGCATACGCCTGAGCATCCAGCAACAGCAGCAGGATGAAGAAACCCAGGAAGTGATGAACCAGCTGGCCCGCATCAGCGGCCGCGAGCGTGAAGTACTTGAACTGGTGGCCGACGGACTGTCCAGCAAGGAAATCGCCCGCCAGCTGGACCTATCGCCGCGCACCATCGAAGTACACCGTGCCAACCTGTTCAGCAAGCTGGGGGTGGATTCGCTGGCCGACCTGATCCGCTTCTACCTCAAGGCACTGGAAGCCACCGGCAAAAAACGCAGCGATGAGTCTTTTTTGAACGAAACCGCCCCAAGGCAGTAGAATCGCCCACATGGAACGACTGTTCAAACATGTCTGCCTGGTGGCAAGACACAGCAAACCGCAAGTGGTGGAATCGCTGCGCACCCTGGCCGATCATCTGGCAGCTGCCTGCGTCACCGTATTCGTGGACAAGGAAAGCGCCACCCAGGCCGAAGCCGGGCCCCATCAGCTGATCGAACGCAGCGACATGGGCAAGCTGGCCGACCTGGTCATCGTGCTGGGTGGCGACGGCACCATGCTGTCCATCGCCCGTCAGCTGGCACCCTATCGCGTACCGCTGGTGGGCATCAACCAGGGCCGACTTGGCTTCATGACCGATATTCCTCGGCATGAAATGCTGGAGGCCATCGATGCCATCCTGGGCGGCAATTTCGTGCCGGAAAACCGCATCCTGCTGCAAGCATCGGTGATTCGGGAAGATGCCGAAGTCGCCAATGCGCTGGCCTTCAACGACATCGTATTCAGCCGCGGCGCCGTGGGTTCGATGATTGAATTTGAAGTCTTCATCGACAACCAGTTTGTCTACAGCCAGCGCTCGGACGGCCTGATTGTCTCTACCCCCACCGGTTCCACCGCCTACTCACTGGCCGCTGGCGGCCCCATCCTGCACCCCACGCTGCAGGCCATTGCACTGGTCCCCATTTGCCCGCAGTCACTGAACAACCGCCCCATCGCAGTGAATGATTCCTGCGAAGTGGAATTCATGCTGACCCGCGGCCTGGACGCACGCGTGCATTTTGACGGCCAGTCACATTGCGACCTGATGGAAATGGACCGCGTGCTGATTCGCCGTTACCGCAACCCGCTGCGCATCCTGCACCCGGTGGGCTACAACTACTACGATATGCTGCGCCACAAACTCCACTGGGGCGAGCGCCTGCTCTGACACGCACACACCATGCTGCTATCCCTTCTGGTCAAAGACTTCGTCATCGTTGACAGCATTGCGCTGGACTTCTCCCCCGGTTTTACCGTACTGACCGGTGAAACCGGCGCCGGCAAATCCATTCTGCTGGATGCCCTTGGCCTGTTGCTGGGCGACCGCGCCGAAGGCTCGCTGGTGCGTGAAGGGGCCGAGCGCGCTGAAATCAGCGCCGAATTCGACAGCCGCCAGCGTCCCGAAATCAAAGCCTGGCTACAAGAAAACGCTCTGTCCGGCGACGACGATATCGTGCTGATCCGCCGTGTGCTGGACAAATCCGGTCGCTCGCGCAGCTTCATCAACGGCCAGCCAGCCACGCTGGCCCAGCTCAAGCTGCTGGGCGAGTTTCTGGTGGACATCCACGGCCAGCACGCCCACCAGTCACTGGTAAAAGCCGAAGCCCAGCGTGAACTGCTGGATGCCTATGCCGGCAGCAGCTCGCTGGCCCGTGAAGTGCATCAGGCCTGGCAGGAATGGCAAACCGCCCGCAAGGCACGCAGCGAAGCCGACAAGCTGTCGCGCGAATCCGAAGTGGAACGCGAACGACTCACCTGGCAGATCAACGAACTGAGCGAACTGGGCCTGCAGCAGGACGAATGGGCCGGACTCAACCAGAGCCACTCGCGCCTGGCCAATGCCGCCGAACTGGTACAAAGCGCGCAGTACGCCGTGGATACCCTGTCCGAGATGGAGGGCAACTGCCTGTCCGTGCTCACTCAGGTACAAAGCCGGCTGAGCAAGCTGGCCAACCTCGACCCGCGGCTGGCGGACACCCTGTCCCTGCTGGATTCGGTGGATGCCGAACTGCGCGAAGTCGTCTATAGCCTGCGCGACTACGCCAGCGACATCGACGAAGACCCCGGTCAGCTGCAACAAGTGGAAAGCCGTATCGACAGCCTGATGAGCATGGCGCGCAAATACCGTGTGCAGCCGCAGGAACTGCCGCTCAAGCTGGCCGACTGGCAAGCCCAGCTGGCTGCGCTGGAAGCCTCCTCCGACAGCGAAGCCCTGGCGCTGGCCGAAACCGCCAGCCTGTCGCGCTACCGCACCCTGGCCGAAGCCCTGTCTGGCAAGCGTCGTCAGGCCGCCAGCGAGCTATCCGCCCGCATCAGCAAGGAAATGCAGCAACTGGCGATGAGCAGCGCCCGCTTCGCCATCGAACTGGCGGCCCTGGCCGAGCCTGGCGCGCACGGACTGGAATCCATCGAATATCTGGTGGCTGCCAACGCAGGCACCAGCCTGCGCCCACTGGCCAAAGTGGCATCCGGCGGCGAACTATCGCGCATCAGCCTGGCCATGCAAGTGGTGATCAGCCAGGTGGCCAGCGTACCCACACTGATCTTCGACGAAGTGGACGTCGGCATTGGCGGGCGCGTGGCGGAAGTCATCGGCCACATGCTCAAGCAACTGGGTCAACGCTATCAGGTGCTGTGCATCACCCACCTGCCGCAGGTCGCCTCCTGTGGCGAGCAGCACTGGCAGGTCAGCAAGCGCGAAGAAAAGAAACGCGTGGTCAGCCGCATCACCCCACTGGACGCCGAACAACGCGTACTGGAAATCGCCCGCATGCTGGGCGGTGCCGAACTCACCCAGACCACCCGTCAGCATGCGGCCGAAATGCTGCAAATGAACCGCGCCACCCCCTAGCCAAAACGGCTTGGGGCGGTTATTATTGCGTCCTCTTTGCCAGATGACATAATCACCGGCAAGAAACTGCGGAGGTTTGGGTGAGTGGTTTAAACCAGCAGTCTTGAAAACTGCCGACGGGAAACCGTCCGTGGGTTCGAATCCCACAGCCTCCGCCACCCCATACTTAGACACCGTCACCTTCTGTCATCAAAAGGGCTGAAACCCTTGCAGAACGTGGCGGTTTCTTCATTCTGGCGCACCGCCACGCATCGACCATCATTTCATTTTGATGGTAATTTTGATGGTACGAATCACCGCGTGATGGTACGACCATGCCCAAGCCTTCCAGCCCCCTGACCGACACCGGCATACGCAACGCAAAGCCTGCTGACAAGATGTACAAACTCAGCGATGGCGCAGGACTAGCACTGTGGATCTACCCTAATGGCCGAAAAGTTTGGCGCATTCAGTACCGCCGCCCTGCGGACGGCAAATTCGATACCATCACCTTTGGCCCGTACCCTCAAACCAGCCTGATTGCAGCCAGAGAACGACGCGACGCGGTGCGCAGCATACTGCTGGCAGGGCAAGACCCCAAACGCACACCAGGCAACGACCCAGACAATACATTTAAATACGTTGCCCGGCAGTGGTGGGATCGCTGGCGCGAAACCGTGACACCAGGCTATGCAGACCAAGTGTGGCGTGTCCTTGAAGCCAACGTAATGAATACACTGGGTGACAAACCCGTCACAGAAATCAGCGCCAGAATGATTGTGGAAGCCCTGGAACCGATGGAAGCACGTGGCGCCCTGGAATACCTGCGCCGTGCCCGGCAGAACATCGCCATGATCTTTGGCTTTGCCCTTGCACGCGGCCTGACAGACAACAATCCGGCAGCAGGAATCACCTCTGCATTCCGCGCGCCCAAAAGCGCCCACTTCCGCGCCCTACGCACGGAAGAAATCAACAAGTTGGCAGCCTTCTTCAACAGCGACCAGATTGGCATACAACTCAAGCTGCAAATGCGATGGCAATTACTCAACCTCAGCCGCCCCATTGAAGCAGCCGCAGCCCGCTGGGATGAAATCAACGACGGGGTATGGACAATACCAGGTCAAAAAATGAAGCGCAGGCGTGACCATCTGATACCGCTTTCCCGGCAAAGCATGACATTGCTGGAATCATTACGGCCCATCAGCGGGCATCATCCATACCTGTTCCCGCATCGCACCCACCCGGATCAGTACGCCAGCGAGAGCGCCCCCAATGTCGCCCTGAAGCGACTAGCCATCCCGACAACGGCACATGGCCTCCGGGCACTTGCCTCCACCACACTGCACGAAAGCGGCCTATTCAACAGTGACGTCATTGAACTGGCGCTATCACACGTAGAGCAAAACAAAGTCAAAGCCGCCTACAACCGTGCAGAGTACCTGCCACAGCGCCAGGAGCTGCTGCAATGGTGGGCTGACTTCATTGATAAGAATGTAGGCCGGTGGCCGTAACATTAGCTGAAATACATCAACCACAACCAACAACGGTACGATCCATTTCGAGTCAAGCGGAGAGACTCGGGAAGCCCGCCGCAGAAGGGTCTCAGGCCACTTTGGGCCAACTTCGGGACAGCCTCAGATGCACACCACCGACACACGCCCTGCCTTCCCCTTACACCTGCGCGCCTGATGCCTACAGGTCATGGCCAAGCTCACAACACAACGACCTCATCGCTGAAGTTGTCACTTACTCGCTGACCAGCACAAAGCACCGAGTACACCAGACAACCAAGCTTTCCCTTCTCCTTTGCAAGTAAGGAGGCAAAATCGTCGCCCAGCTGGCAGTCACCATCCGAGATCATCAGCACATCCGCCTTGAGATAGTTCTCCTCACTGGAGATCAACTCCAAGGATCGTCTCAAGGGCGTTTCGAAGTCTGTGCCACCATCAAAGCCTTGACTGAGGAAGCGTAACAACCCGGCATGGTCGCTACCATCTTCCATGGAAAATTCACGCATTTCCCCGGCGGAACCAAACATCAGCACATGCAACGAACGGCTTTCCTGACGCAAGATATTGGCAATGGCAAGCAAGAGTGCCTTGGCTTTCAGTAGTGGCTCACCACTCATGCTCGCCGAGGTATCAAGGCATGCAATCACAGGGCCAGTACGCTTCTCTTTGGCCTCGGTGGTTTCACCATCCAGGTAAGTCACCCCAGACAACTCGTAAGTCTGCAGGTTTTGCTCCAGCAAACGCGCATAGAACAGCATCTCCAGAGACTCATCTTCAAGATTCACCAATTCGGCTGGCAATAAACGCTGAAGATCTGCACTACGATGCGTGCCATGGACTTCATCTCTGCTGGCCTCCGGGATTCGGGTCTTTCGCTTCATCTCCTCTGTAATGAATGCACGTCCCATTTTGTGGACCAGTGTCTTGATGCTCTGATTATTCTGCATCAAATCAGCAAGTGCATTGAGGTCTTTACCACACTGTTGCAAGTCGGCATAAGAGAAGCGCGCATTTGGACAAAGAGCCAAGAAACCTTTTACCTCTTCATACTTCTGAACAATATCCAGCAGATTTTTATTGAAACTTCGCAACTTTATTTTTATATCGGACGGAATATCCTCATCATCAATCTCAGCAAGATAGGCCCGCGTAGCGTCAGACTCCTCGCGCATGCGCGCTGTTGAATCCGCATTCAAGACTTGATGTCTAAAATACTCTTCATTGGCAGACCAATCGGGCTCACTCGGAGGATTATTCCGGATATCGCCATCCCAATCCCATAATCTCCACTTAGTTGCGCCCAGTTTTTTCTGAGCAGTGGATTTTAACAGACTGATTGTCGGCTCCCATGTGCTGGAAAAAACACCATTCAAGACTTGATCGACCAATGGGACTGGCTTAACTCCACTTTGGGCATAATTTACACATTTGGTAGAAAACTGATGACAATTTTTGATGACCAGTCCATAAAATGCCTGTTCACCAATATGGAAGTTTGCACCTTGGCTAACATCCAAATCGCCAACAGCACCATGCCTGTCGCAGGAAACGTATATTTTACGCCCAAGCTTGCTCTTTGAGACAAATGAGCTGGCAGTACTGTGCATGACTGTGCTTTGGGCTACACCATCCACGACAATATTGGCTATCAGCCCATCCCCAACATAAATACCTGAGTGTTCAACGGCTAGCCAGAGGTCGCTATACAGCACACTACCCGACACAGGAATGACCTGCTGACGAAGGGTGCTATCAACAAAATACTTAATAGCCTTGATCCCCATCGGCAATGCAGCTGCAACCGCGCCAAGACCAGACTTAAATGCATTCGACAATAATGCAAACATGGCAAAGCCTCAAAGCCAAATATTATTTACAATCTGACTAGTCAACAAATCAACACTTTCACCCTTATCATCAAGACTTACCAACCCCTCGGGCACAGCATTAAATTTCCGCAATTTAGGGGCTTTATTTTGACTATCCCACTCCCAAACAGTATCAAAATCCCAGTGCAATGTATGTTCTAAAAATCTTTGACCGAATCTAACCTCCGGAATTTTTCCACAATTAAATCCATTTGGCTCATGAGAGCTTACATCAACAGCAACCGAATCCAATACATAATTATTTTCAAGCACTGCCGTTGAACCACCACTAGAAATTCCACATATCCTAACATCCGACGAAGATCTTTCAAGAGGCCCAACAAAACAATTCCTCACCACTCCAGACATCATGTTTACCGCAATGGTGTACAAATAAAAATAATACGAACCAGAATAATGTGCAGAACCACAAATAACGCACGAATTGACTACACTACCCTCGAGTAAATTATACGTTATTGCACCAATTTTCTCATCCCCAGATCCTTTAAAGTTCAAATTAATAATACAATTTTCAATTGTGCTTCTTTTTACATATGAAGTAACCAATACTTCGAAACTACCACACCGAGACAGCAAACAATCCTCCACCTCTCTAGCGATACTCGCAGCATGACAATCCAAAAACTGACAACCAACTGCTTTAGTAGCAATCAAATTACGGCTCGATCGACAACCTTTAACCTCACAACCATAAATCGTATCAGCCAGAGAGAATTCTCTTAATTCCAGGTTAGAAACTGAAGACTCCTCCCCTACTTTGGAGAAAATACATCCAGAGTCCTGTATTTGAAAATTCCAATAATAAACATCTTCATTGCAAAATATTAAACACCCACCTCCGTCATAATGCCCTTTAAAACCAATAGGATTCCAACTCTGCAACTGCGAGAGATCAATATCAGCTGTTTGCTTAAAGTAATACCCCATCTGGCCAACACTTGGCTGATCTAAGCCAAGAAGATCTTCGATACTACCGATCAAAATAGGGTCGTCTTCCGCACCACTACCAACATAGCCAGGAATGTTATTTTTCTTTGTATGTTTAGAAATTGGCTTTAGCTCGATCTGAGCAGTAGCACCTTGGACTACTCTAGGCTGCGTACGGCTATACAGTTGCAAAGTCTTAAGAACCAACTCCACCACTTTGGCAGCATTATCCGGATGATTCCACAGGCAATCTTTCAGCAGCATCACATCGGACAAATCCACTTCTTGCCGACAATTGGTGGCTGCCGAGACTCGCAGCAATTGCTGAATTTTCTTGAAGCGCCGGTCGGACAATTGCTCACGACGGTCTTCCTTGAACAGCTCCCGATGTTGCAGCCAGATAGTAGTAATCAGCTCGCGGATGGGTAGTGGTATCACAACACGATCAGCAAGGGACTTAATGCAGGAGATATCGTCTCTGGTGAGATGGGTTTGCAGGACAGGATCTGTACTCACCTCAAACAGGCTGTGCAGATTGTCCTCTTTCACATAATCGACAAAACTGCGCGTCAGAAAACGATCGTACAAGGCCCCTAGCTCTTCCTGGCTGGCGGGCAGCTCGTTGGATGCAGCGATCAAACCTTGCAGCGGTACTTTCTCTGCTTTGCTACCGTTGTGATAGATACGCTCATTCAGTATGGTGAGCAGCGCATTCAGGATGGACGAGCTCGCCTTGAAAATCTCATCCAGAAACGCCAGGCGTACAGAGGGCAGATAACCAGCCGTATTGCGCTTGAAACGGTCTTGCTTGAGCTCGCTGATGGACAATGGGCCAAACAGCTCTTCAGGTGTAGAGAACTTGGTCAGCAAATATTCAAAGTAGTCATCCCCGCCATTGGCCTGACCAAAACAGGAGGCAATGCGCCGCGCCACCAGACTTTTGCCCGTGCCCGGCGGCCCGATCAGCACCAGATTTTCACCAGCCAGTATTGTTAGCAAAGCCAATTTCAGGGTGGCCTCACGTTCGACAAGGCCTTGGTTCATTTCAGCAAGAAGAGATTGGAGTTTTAGTTTCATGGTATCGCATCAACAAGAGAGAGCGCCGACAACCGGCATGGATGAATTGCAGACCACTTTAATTCATTCAGCATCCAAGAAGAAGCAGATTCCAGCAGCTGACTATCAGCGATGTGAATGAGTGAAAATCTGCCTGAAGATACCGCCAATTATGCCGACGCGCCCTGCAACTGCCTTGCGCCCAGTCAGATGTCGTTTGAATACCCCTCTCCTGCAGGAAGCAACCACAACAAAGCTCCCCTGACGCTGGCGACAACAACGAAGTCGCTGCCTACACCCGATCAGCATGAAATGCACATGTAATGCAGTTAGAATAGATGCCAATTTCAATGACCCGCTGCGTCCAGGCATGGCAATCTACGCGCCAAGGCTGGGTCATGCACCCCTGATCACATGGCAGACCCAAGAATGAGTCAAAGCAATTTCGATTTTCTGGCAGAACACTCCAGCTTGTTTGTCGAACTGGCCGTTGCCGCAGAACGTGTATTTGCCAGCGACCCCAACACCACGCTGATCAAGCTACGCCAGCTGGGTGAGGCCATGGCGCAAGATCTGGCCGTACGCAACGGGGTGCCGTTTGACGACCAGACCAACCAGATAGACCTGCTGCAGAAGCTCAAGCGCGAGCTGAACCTGGATGCGCAGGTACTGAGCCTGTTCCACACCTTGCGCATTGAAGGCAACCGCGCTACACACCAGTTTCATACCCGGCACAAAGACGCCATGGATGGGCTACGGGTAGCCCGTGCGCTGGCCATCTGGTTCCATCAATCGTTCAGCAAGGCAGGACTGAGTTTCAAGCCCGGCCCCTTCACGCCCCCGGCAGACCCCAGCCTGCAACTGCGAGAACTGCAGGAACAGATTGAACAGCTCAAAGCCACGCTGAGTGACAGCCGCCAGGTGCAGGAGAGCAATCAGGAACTGGTGAGCCTGCTGGAGCAGGAACGTGAGCAGTATGAGGTACTGGCCAAGCAGATGGAGGTGGAGGCACACACCTATGAAGCGCTGGCACGGGAACATGAAGCACGACTTGTGTCGATGCGCACGGATTTCGAACAGCAACTGGCTGCGCTGCAAGCCAGACTGGACCAGAGCACCAGCCAGCAGAACCGCAAGAAGACAGCCGCGGCGGGCAAGCATATCTATCTGGACGAAGCCCTCACCCGCATCATCATTGACCAGCAGCTGATTGCTGCGGGGTGGGAGGCTGATACCACCGCACTGACCTACGCCAAGGGTGCACGGCCGGAGATTGGCAAAAACAAAGCCATTGCCGAATGGCCATGCAGTGGCAAACAGTCTGCCGACTACATCCTGTTTGCCGGGCTTACCCCGATTGCCGCCGTTGAAGCCAAACGGAAAAACGTAAATGTCTCCGGCAAGATTGAGCAGGCCGAACGCTACTCCCGCTGCCTGGCCAACACCCACGGACTGAAGGCAGCCTGGCAGCTGGCCGGGCAAAACGCCCCATGGACAGCCGGGCCATGTGAAAACTGGCCGCAGTTCTACCAGCTGCCTTTTGTTTACTCTTGCAATGGTCGCCCCTACATCAAGCAATCGGAAGAACTGAGCGGCACCTGGTTCCGTGATGTACGCAAAAACAGCAATCTGGCACGCGCGCTGGTGGACTTCCATCGCCCGGAACAACTGCTGGACCTGCTATCCCGCAGCAAGGAAGAAGCCGAACAAAAACTGGCCAGCGAAGGCTTCGCCTACCTCAAGTTGCGTCCCTATCAAGAGCTGGCCATTCAATCGGTGGAAAACGCCCTTGCCAACGACCAGCGCCAAGCCCTGCTGGCCATGGCCACCGGCACGGGAAAAACCCGCACCATCATTGGCCTGATTTATCGCTTCCTCAAGGCAGAGCGCTTCAAGCGCATTCTGTTCCTGGTGGACCGCACTGCGCTGGGCGACCAGGCCCAGGGCGCGTTTGACGAAGCCATCCTCGAACAGAACCTGCCGCTCTCCAAGCATTACAATATTGCCGAGCTGGACGACCTGATCGCCGATGACGCAGACCGCGTGCACGTGGCCACCGTGCAGGCCATGGTCAAACGGGTATTGTCCTCTGACAACCCGCCGGGCGTCGGTGCATACGACTGCATCATCGTGGACGAAGCACACCGCGGCTACACTCTGGACCAGGAAATGACCGAAGGCGAGCAGGCCATGCGCGACCAGGAGCAGTACCAGTCACGCTATCGCCAGGTGCTGGACTACTTTGACGCTGTCAAAATTGCCCTCACCGCCACGCCCGCCAAGCACACCTCGGACATCTTCGGCCACCCCGTCTATACCTACAGCTACCGCGAAGCCGTCGCCGACGACTGGCTGATCGACCACGAACCACCTATCCGCTATGAAACCCTGCTGTCCCAAAATGGCATCTCCTTTGCCAAAGGCAGCACGGTGACGGTGGTGGACACCCGCAGCGGCGAAATTGACACGGCACATCTGGAAGACGACCTCAATTTCGACGTCGAAAGCTTCAACCGCGGCGTCATCACCGAACCGTTCAATCGGGTCATCTGCAACGAACTGGCCAAAGAGCTGGACCCATTTGGCGATGAGAAAACCATGATCTTCTGCGCCACCGACGCCCATGCCGACATGGTAAAACGCCTGCTCGACGAGGCATTCAAAGAACTGTACGGCGAAGAATACAACCAGGAAGCCGTCAAGAAAATCACCGGCAAATCCGACAAGGTGGACCAACTGATCCGCCGCTACAAGAACGAGCAATACCCCAACATCGCCATTACCGTAGACCTGCTCACCACCGGCATCGACGTGCCACGCATCTGTCACCTGGTCTTCATGCGCCGGGTACGCTCCCGCATTCTGTATGAGCAGATGATAGGCCGGGCCACCCGCCGTTGCGACGACATCGGCAAAACCGTATTCAAGATCTACGACCCGGTAGACATCTACGCCGCGCTGGAAGACGTCAACACCATGAAACCCCTGGTGAAGAATGTCGCCATCACGCTGGACCAACTGATTGATGAGCTGGACGACCCGGCCAGCCAAACCGTGCCCGGCAGTGCCGAAAACAAAACCCACGCCGACGACGTGCTGGCCATGATCAGCCAGAAGGTCATGCGTGTGCTGCGCAAGGCCGAGAACAAGGCTGAAAAAAACCCGCAGCTACGCCAGAAGCTGGACGAGCTGTCACAGCAATGGGGCGTCGAGCCCGCCAAACTGCACCAACACCTGCACCAGATGGGCCCGCAGGCAGCCTCGCAGTTCTTGAAACAGCACAAAACGCTGACCCGCCAGCTGGAAGAAGTCAGCCAGCTGATTGGCAGCCTGTATCGGCCCGTTATCTCCCAACACGAGGACAAACTGGTCAGCCGCGAGCAAACCTATGGTGACCACGGCAAACCAGCCGACTTCCTGGAAAGCTTCCATCACTTCATTACCCAGCAGCTCAACCAGTCGGCCGCCTTGTCGGTAGTGGTCAACCGACCCAAAGACCTCACCCGCGAGCAATTGAAAGAAGTACGCCTGCTGCTGGACCAGAACGGCTTTACCGAAGCCACGCTGAAAGCCGCCTGGCGCACCCAGACCAACCAGGACATCGCCGCAGGCATCATCGGCTATATCCGGCAAACCGCCATTGGCAGCGCCCTGCTACCGTTTGAACAACGCGTCGCCAATGCCATGGCCAAACTCTACCAGTCCCATGCCTGGACACCACCCCAAAGGAACTGGCTAGAACGGCTGGCCAAGCAACTTACCCACGAAGCCGTCATCGATCGTGACTTCATCAACAGCAACCCTGCATTTGCACAAAGTGGTGGTGCCAAGACGATGGATAGAATCCTCGGCCAGCAGCTGGACTCAGTACTGGACCAACTGGCTGAAACCCTGTGGACCGATGCAGCGTAAATCATGCAAGGCTCCGCATTAGGCAAACGGCGGAGCCATCGTTACAATCCCGACATCTTTCTCCCGGCGGCAGCGCAGCACCCCTGTGCTGCCGCCCGCATCACCACTAACAGACACCATGAACCAAAACGATATTGTCCAGAAGCTCTGGAACCTGTGCGACGTACTGCGCGACGACGGCATCAACTACAGCGACTACGTGACCGAACTGGTCCTGCTGCTGTTCATCAAAATGGAATACGAGAACACCCAGTCCGGCGTGCTGCAACAGCACAAACTGCCGGAATACGCCCGCTGGGATGTTCTGACCAAGCTATCCGGCATCAACCTGCTCAACTATTACCGCCAGACCCTGCTCAAACTCAGCGTGGATCAGGACCCGCTGATTGCCGCCATTTATGCCGATGCGCAAACCCGCCTGCGCGAACCGCGCCATCTGGAACAGCTGATTACCGCACTGGATGGCATCGACTGGTTCTCGGCACAGAAAGACGGCCTGGGCGACCTGTATGAAGGCCTGCTGGAAAAAAACGCCAACGAAACCAAATCCGGCGCTGGACAGTACTTCACTCCGCGCCCGCTGATCGACAGCATCGTCGCGCTGCTGGCACCGCAAGCCGGTGAAACCATTCAAGACCCGGCCGCAGGCACTGCAGGCTTCCTGATTGCCGCCGACAGCTACATCAAGGCACAAACCGACGACCTGTTCGACCTGACCGACAAGCAACAGGCCTTCCAGCGCAACCAGGCCTATCTCGGCATGGAGCTGGTACCTGGCACCCGCCGCCTGGCGCTGATGAACTGCCTGCTGCACGGCATGGAAGGCGACAATGAGGGCGTGGTGCATCTGGGCAATACCCTGGGCAGTGTCGGTAGCCAGCTGCCCAAGGTCGACATCATGCTCAGCAACCCGCCGTTTGGCACGGCCAAGGGCGGCGGCGGCCCCACCCGCGATGACCTCACCTTCGATACCAGCAACAAGCAACTGGCCTTCCTACAGCACATCTACCGCCACCTGAAAGACGGCGGCCGCGCAGCCGTCGTGCTGCCCGACAACGTGCTGTTTGAAGCAGGCGTCGGCACCGACATCCGCCGCGACCTGATGGACAAGTGCGATCTGCACACCATCCTGCGCCTGCCCACCGGCATTTTTTATGCCCAGGGCGTCAAAACCAATGTGTTGTTCTTCCGCAAGGTCAGCGACAAGGCCACCGCCAGCACCCAGCAAGTCTGGGTGTACGACTTGCGCGCCAACATGCCCAAATTTGGTAAGCGCACCCCACTCACCCGTGGCCACTTTGCAGACTTCGAAGCTGCCTACAGCAGCAACGCACGCACCGACCAGGGTGAAACCGGCCGCTTCCGCGCCTTTAGCCGCGACTGGATACGCGAGCGCGGCGACAGCCTGGACATCTCCTGGCTGAAAGACGACAACGCCGAAGACGCCGCCGAACTGCCCGAGCCTGGCGTGCTGGCCCGCGAAGCCATCGACGAGCTGAATGGTGCGCTAGACGAATTGGCCGCGATTCTGGCTGAACTGGGTGAAGAGGTGGCGGAATGAGTGAGTTGCCGAAGGGGTGGATATCAGCAAAATTCTCAGAACTGAATCAATTTTCAAGTTCGACAATTGAGCCCACAAAGTCGAGTTGTGAGACTTTCGAGCTGTATAGCGTTCCAGCATTTCCAATGCGCTCACCGGAACTTGCACTTGGAAGTGATATCGGATCTACAAAGCAGACAGTTGCTGAAAATGATGTTTTAGTTTGCAAAATTAATCCAAGGATTAATCGAGTTTGGACAGTTTTAAAATGCAGCAGCTACCGAAAGATTGCTTCATCAGAGTGGATTGGATTTCGTTCAGTAGCTTTACATAGCCGATATGCACAGTTCTATTTTCAAAGCCCGAAGTTTAGGGATCTATTGTGTGCAGATGTGACTGGTGTTGGTGGCTCATTGACTCGTGCACAGCCCAAACGGGTTGCGACTTTCGACGTCCCCGTTGCCCCGCTCCCCGAACAAAAACGCATCGCAGAAAAGCTCGATGCAACCTTGGCGCGGGTTGACGCCTGCCGTGAACGCCTCACCCGCATCACCCCCACCCTCAAGCGCTTCCGCCAATCGGTGCTGGCTGCGGCTACCAGTGGACAACTGACGGCGGATTGGCGGGAGGGGCAATGCAATCTCGATGTAGACTCTATAAGTATAGAATTAACGGACAGTTCCAACACGCCGGTTAATTTACCTAGCCGATCAAATCCATTCACAATCAAGCGGGATTGGACATTTTATCCTGTAACAACATTGTCTCAAGTTGCCGATTCTCGCCTTGGGAAGATGCTTGACAAGGCAAAGAACAGCGGGAATCCAACACCATACTTAGGAAATATTAACGTAAGGTGGTTTTCTTTCGATGTCACAAATTTACAAAAAATATACATTGAAGAAAAGGAAGCCGAGGAGTTAAGGCTCAGAAAAGGAGATGTATTGATTTGTGAAGGTGGCGAGCCTGGTCGTTGTGCCATATGGATGCAAGAAAGTAGTGAAATAATTTTTCAAAAAGCGCTTCATCGTGTCAGGCCACATCAGGGAGTGCTTCTTTCCTCTTGGTTAGTGTATTCACTTAAATTTGCTGCTGAATCAAAAAGACTAGATGAATACTTTACTGGCACAACAATCAAACATTTTACTGGACGTTCACTCGCTAAATACGAGCTACCACTTCCATCTTTATCTGAACAAATTGAAATTGTCCGCCGTGTCGAAACGCTCTTCGCTTTCGCCGACCGCCTCGAAGCCCGCCTCGCCAGCGCCACGGCTGCCGCCGAGCGCCTGACGCCGTCGCTGCTGGCCAAAGCCTTCCGTGGCGAGTTGGTGCCGCAAGACCCTAACGACGAACCGGCCAGCGAGCTGCTCAAACGCCTGGCTGCCAGCCGGGAATCCGCAGGCAAGGCACCCAAGGCCAAGCGTGGCCGCAAACCTGCTGCGGCATAAAGCTGCGGCCCCGTCAGGCAGGCCGTCGCCACAAGGTGGTGACGCCTGGCCACTGACGGTACTGCGCCCTCGGCAGACTCCCCCTAAAACAACCCTCCCCCCCCTCAGCCGGCCGCCAGTTGGTAATCACCAGCTCGCGGCTGGCTTCTGGTTTGCCCTTGTTATTGCTTATGCTGTACTTGATATCCAGCCCCTCCATCCAGAAGCCGTCAAAGGCGGCACGGATGTCGGGGTGGTCGTTGATGCTCACCATCACCCGGCCCTGGCAGCTGCGCATGACGCTGGCCAGCTGCCGATACTGGTCGACGTCAAAGGACACGCCGTAGCTATACGGTTGGCGCATTTTTTCAAAAAAATTGACGCATTACGCGGATGACAGTTAGCCCTTCCAAAACCTACGATTCACTCCGTTGCCGACGTGGCAACTCAACAGGAGATTTGAATCATGTCTAAAAAATCCTCATCCACATCTCGCACACCAATGACTCCTGGTGCAGCAGCTCGCATTCAATCAGCTGAAGCTCGCGCCGGTAACGGTCAAGTGTCCTCGGGCAGCTTTACAAGCCGGGCCCAGCGTGCCGCAGCAAATAACACTGCCCCCAAGAAGCCTTGATCGAAAAGGCTTGGGCTGTATCAATACGCCCAAGCCTCTCATTGCGAAAAATGGTGATGAAATACAGCAACAACAAGGACTTTGCAGAGTTCATCCGATTCCTGGTTAGAAAAGGTTGGCAATTCTGCCGGGGCCGCAAACATGGAATACTCACCTCACCAGCAGGGCGGCGTATCCCTGTACCTTGCACTCCCAGTGATCATCGGGCTTTGAGAAACTTTCAACGTGATATCCGCAAGTTGGAACAACTCATCTGTTACACATCCCGATGAATTATCCACACATGAGCAGGAATCCACTGGCGACTGGATAGACCGCAGCGTCGACTTATTACATCTAAATTTTGAGTAGGAAACCTTATGTCAGCATTTGCTTCGCCCCCTCGCACCCGTGCACCTTACCCTCGGGTGGGAGAGTTGCTACAGCAATGGGTTATGGCTTTTGACACCAAGAGCAATCATCGCGATGTAGATCGGCTAGCTCGTGAAGGCGACAATAATTGGCAGTTACTTGAACGCATGTTTCGGGAACGGCTTCTGGAGCCCATGTCTTCCTGGGGTGGGGAAACCATGTCTCGCAAGGTAGGGGACTTCCTTACAGTATTCAGTGATGACTATCGCAGCCTGGTTCGATCAGTTTCCTTGGCAGGTTTGCCCAGGAATCTAGCCAATCAGATTTTGGCAGATATCATTTTCATCCCCGCCATAAAAAACCTGTTGGTCAGTTGCCAAGAAGACTGGGGAGGACCCGACCTTGATGCACTGATAGATCCAGCTAACAACCCCTTTGCTGTGGTGCTTGAATGGGGAGCAAAGCAGGCTGGTTCATTGGATAGCAGTCTTGCCAGCCTGGCCTATGGCGGAGACGAGGATGCCGACAAGTTTGGGCGTGAGAAGCTCGCACGATGGTGTAAAGGCCAGCAGTTACCGGACCTAGCAAGTTTGCGTCTGCTCGTACGGGAACTACGGAAACTACGGAAACTACAACCTGCAAGCTCCGACCTAGGTAATCACTGGCAAAACCTACTGAGATGGCTGTGGCTCACTCGCGCATGCTTATATCTTGCAGAGCACACCGGGAACGTAACGCTTTATCGCGAAGCGTTGGCCATGCAGTGGCAATCCCAGCGCCCTATGAAATCACAGGAGGATCGCTTACGCCATGTCGCCGCAAAGGCTCGCAAGTTGTGCCCAGGCTTTGAACTATTTCGTAAGCTGGGCGAAACATTGTTACATCCAGCACGGCCGAAGTCGCCGCAGGACCTCACAAAAGTCCAAGAGATTCTTGTTAAATACGCACAATCACCTTCTGATTGGGACCCTGCAGGCCTAGTGCACTATCGCTATTGTTGGATGCTGGGGCGGTTCTATTTGCTACAGGGTGAATATGAAAAAGCCGTACCTATTTACTTAAGCGCAGTTGAAGAAGCCTTGTTTCGTGCAGGTACCGACCAAGCGACCTTATTGCAAGAGGCAATGACAATCATCGCCTGTTTCGGATCACTGCCACAACTGAAGCATCTGAAAGAAGCGCAGATAAGTTTGGGCCTAGTTGCCACCCCAATGCCAGAGGACATCGGCGTCGTTGCACCATGGGAGGTAGACCGACTGACTCGTCAATTTAGTCAGGAATTCCCACCCAGCGGACGTTTTCCCGGGGTAGCTGCGATTCCTACGAAACACCCAATAGGAGAACTATGTTTGAGCTCAGATGAAAAACCCTACCTGAAGCCCGTGCTAAGTGTTCCTGATCGCGAGAAGACGATCCATGATCAGCACGGTAATAAGTACAAGAAACCGCAATTGATATGGTGTTCTACATTTGGACAGGCCGACGATGTGAAGGCGCTGCTGGCCGCCGGTGCATCGGTTGATGCACTGGATAAAAATGGGGCATCTGCCTTGCTTTGTGCCTTGCAAAGAGCAGATGACCTTAACGACAGATCGGTACTGGATGTGCTGCTAGAGGTATCTCACCAGCCAGCCACACTCAATCGGCCTACCAACAAAAAGCACTTGACCCCCCTGCTGCTTGCAATCGAGCTGGGAGATCCCGCCATCGTAGCGAAACTGCTGGAAATGAAGGCCGATCCCAATCAGAGGGGCAACGTTATTTCCCAAACTCCACTTTATCTTTGCATAGAGAAATTCAGTTGTTTGCTTCCGCCCGAAAGGACAACACAGAATTTGCGCAATGCTGAGAATGAGCCACATAGTGCGGAAATTTCTCGCCGGTATGGGAGTTCATTTGCCTTGCCACCAGAACTACTCAAAACCCCAAGAGCACAAGCCATAAAAGCAGAGTTGACAACGCTCTTATTGAATCAAGCGAAAAGCCGTTACACAGAAACTTCGCTCATGGCGATAGTCAATTTGTTACTGCAGTCTGGTGCCAGGCCCAATGATCGGACACCCACCCTAGGACGGACTCCATTGCACTTGGCTGCTGAACTTGATGCGGTCACAGCATTCGAACTGATGTTAGCAAAGGGGGGGGATCCTGCACTCTGCGATAACGATGGTAATGATTGCCGCATCATTGCTACTGGCTTCAAATCCCCAAACGTACTATCACTCCTAGACCGCCTGTCCGACGTATGCGATGCAAATTGACTGCCTGACAGCTAGTAAATAACTAGGAACCCTTGCAAGCGCAGATGGGCGATTGAGGGACTAAATGCTGCTTCAACCAAGAAGCAGCATTTAGTCCCTCAGCCCCACCCCCTAAAACAACCCTCCCCCTTCATCCGGCCGCCAGTTGGTAATCACCAGCTCGCGGCTGGTTTCCGGTTTCCCCTGGTTGTTACCCGTGCTGTACTTGATATCCAGCCCTTCCATCCAGAAGCCGTCAAAGGCGGCGCGGATGTCGGGGTGGTCGTTGATGCTCACCATCACCCTGCCCTGACAGCTGCGCATGGCGCTGGCCAGCTGCCGGTACTGATCGAAGTCGAAGGGCACGCCGTAGCCTTCGGTTTGCCAGTACGGCGGATCAGCATAGAAGAAGGTATGGGCGCGGTCGTAGCGGGCCAGGCAATCCTGCCAACTCAGGTTCTCCACATTGGCCCCGGCCAGGCGCAGGTGGGCGGCGCTGAGGTTCTCTTCGATGCGGCACAGGTTGATCATCGGCGCAGTGGTGGCGGTGCCATAGGTCTGGCCCTGCACCTTGCCGCCAAAGGCGTGCTGTTGCAGGTAATAAAAGCGCGCAGCGCGCTGGATGTCGGTGAGGGTTTCCGGCCGGGTGAGCTGCTGCCACCTGAACACCTCGCGGCTGCTAATGGCCCATTTGAACTGGCGGACAAACTCCTCCAGATGGTGCTGCACCACACGGTACAGATTCACCAGCTCGCCATTCACATCGTTCAGTACCTCGGTTCTGGCCGGTACCTGGCGCAGGAAATACAGCGCCGCGCCACCGCAAAACAACTCCACATAACACTCATGCGGCGGGAACAGCGGCAACAGTCTGTCCGCCAGACGGCGCTTGCCGCCCAGCCAGGGAATGATGGGACTTGGGGTCATGCACGATCCTCCGTGGGCGTTCGCAGACACTCGGATGGGAGGCTCGCGGCCTTCAGGTGGTTGATGGCCCGGCAGCGCGGACACTTGATGACAAGGGTGGAGTACCACCCTTCGGCCAGTTTACGGCCGCATTGGCCGCAACGGATCTCGGGATAAGACATCTGCAAGGTGTTCCTGGTAAAGGAAGCCGCTAGACTGGCCACACTTTCAGCTGAAGGTGGCAGCCTTGGGCTGGCTTGCAGGGATGATCTGCGGGTCAGCTGTCCGGGTGGGTGTTGGACGCACCCGCCCGGTCGCTGTTCTTAATGAGGCATCCACACTAAGGTATATGGAATTTTTCCGTGCACAATAAAGTCAATTGGCATACTATTACTTTGAAAGCATGCTCTTATTAAATTATAGCATTCGGCAAACATGGTGCTTATTACTAAAAGTTCTTAAAAACTGCATAGACGCCTCACACTTAAACCAAAAATATACTATCTAAAGATAATAAACAATACAACCACAATGCAAAAAATTTAAAGAAAATTTTCACAAATATATTCAAAATAAATCTATCTTTATTATTGCAAGATATTCACTCATAACCCTCAACCAATTGAGAAGCCCATGGCAAGAAAATATCAATATTTACTTCAAATATCTCTTGAAGGCTCAGCTTCGGATAACTTATTTAAAAATGATATTCAGTATGCAGGGGGAGGCAGTCGACTTGATCATATCACAATCGACGAAAACTTAATCACTCTCAAATGCGAGAGAGTCAGCCTAATTGATCTAGATGGTGTCTTTATCAATTACCAAAGTGCGATTTATAGTCAAGTAGCAAAAGGAATATCATTCTACATCTGCTCCAAGCAAGCAATTCCAAAAATTGAAAGAATATCACTCGCAGCAAAACGTGGAGACAATATAGTAAGTGAGAAAATTATCACAAAAGCAGAACTCAAAGACCCAGGGGCTTTACTATCTAAATTCACAGCAAACTTTGATATAAATTCTCTAAAAACTATATTTGACGAATCTGAAAAATCCTCCACGATATTAAAAGCAATTTCATATTTAATTAGATCAAAAACAAAAGTCGATCCATTCGATCAATTCGACTCTCTATGGAAGGCATACAATGCCATTTATCGGATCATTGGAAAATCAAAAAAAGACCATGACTGTCAAGTAGCTTTAAGAAATTTTCTTATAAAGAACAAGTGTGCATCCAAAAATACCGCAAAAAAAATAACCGGAATAAGTGCAACGTCCTTGCGATCACTACTAAGATGGCGTGCGCTTATTCTTAATGATTACGAAAACGCTGCTAAATCTCAAGCCTTTTGTGATTTTATTTTGCGTTACAAAGACCCCAGAATCATGGAAGTTATCAGAGAAATTCTGCCATACCGCACAAAATTCCTAACCGATTCAAATTTGCTAGAAACAGTCGAAGACCACATTGATAAAAACATTAGAAACAATGTAAAATGCGACGAAGAAGTCATTGCACTAATATGCATTAAGTACATGTATTTTGTTCGAAACAAATCAGCACATGGAGAACGCCTCGACCGAATAATTGGCCTAAAAACCAAGGAGTCGAAAGAAATAAAATGGCTTAGCGATTTACTAGAAACCCTCATTATTGATTTAATTAATGCAAATCATATTTACCATTAAACAAAATCAGCAACAACCAGCCAAATATAAACAAATCACTCAAAAATTAATAGAAATATATGGAAAAATTAAAATCACTAGCGAAATTAATTACGCTTGCATTATGTATATTTTCTCCACTAATCATAACAATGTGCTATCAACATTCACAACGATATGTTTCAAACTACACTCTGAGCATTCACACACTAATTCTCAACCTAGTCGCAATCTTACTTAGCTATGCAACCCTCACCAAATACATTACAAAATACTTAAATACCTTTGAACAAAAACAACTTTACATCATTCCGCCAATATTTATGGTCGGATGTATGTTCTATATAATGATATTTGGAAATATATGGAATAGTTATGGACCATTAGCAACAGCACAGATGAGCTATGGGATTCTTAATAAAATATACTTGTCATCCACAATATTTACAACAACTGGATTCGGAGATATCTCACCATCCTCACCCGAATCAAAGCTATTAGCAATCTTTGAACAGATCTTCGGAGTTACATTTATATCCACATATATTTGCATTATCATCTCAAAACTTCGTCAAAATTAGTTATCAACATCACAACACAGTAGTTCAAAAAATTTATTATAATTATTTGAACTGCATAGGCGCTGCCCCGGCAGCGCCTTTTTCATTCCCGCCGCCCGGCCTGCACCAGCCCCGCCCTTTCCACCACGCATTGCCCGTATAGCGCTGCCAGTTGCAGGTAGCGCTGGGCGAGGTCGTCCCAGCTGGGGTTGTCGGGTGGGTCAATGATCGGCAGCGGGCGGGTGAGGCTGGGCGGTGGTGATGGTGTGGTTGATGGTGGCGATGGCGGTTTGAAGCTGTTGCAGGCGGCCAGCATCGAGGTGGCAATCAGCAGGCAGTGGCGTGGTTTGGGCATGGCGGCGGTAGTCCTGTTGCTGGCGGGCGCTGGTGCTGGCCAGCCGGGTGGTGTGTTGTTGTACCCGGTCGGCAATGGCGGCCAGGCGTTGGGTTTGGGTGACGTAGTCGGCCAGGGCTTGCTGGGCTTGTTGCAGTTGCTGGGTGTTGGCTTCGCTAGCGAGCTGGTCGCCCTTGCTGTGCCAACCGTGCCACCAGCTGGCGGCCAGCAGAGCTGCGCCCAGCACAGTGAGGGGTAGCGGCTTCATGCTTGCAGGCCCGGCAGGTAGACGGTGTGGCCATCGCGTTTGATGGCAGTGAGGAGCTGGCTGCGGCCGTGGGCGGGGGGCAGGCGGAAGCCGATATGTACCCAGCCACCGCTGTGCGGAAATTCGCAGATGAGCTGATCGAAGGTGATGTGGCCTGCGGCGCGGGCGGCTTCGATGGCCTGGCAGATGGCCAGCGGCTTGCCGTACCGCGGCGCGACAAAATCGCAGGCCAGGCCGTGGCGGTGGGCACTGGTGGGCGAGCCGCCAACGGCTTTGTTGACCAGCTCGCTGCGGTAGCAGGACAGCACGGTGATGGGCACATCGCCCAGCAGGCTGCGGATTTGTTCCATGCGCTGGGCGGTGTGGCGGATGTAGTCGATTTCGGCCGGTGTCGGCAGATTGGCCAGGCCCTGACGAGCGGCGGTGGCGCTATGGGTGAGTTCGCGCAGGGTGAAGTGCGGGGTGAGTTGCATGGTGGACTCCGGACGTAAAAAAGCCCGCACGGGGCGGGCTATGGCTGTCCTGCTGGTCAGCTGTGGACGATGGCTGTTTTTCTTAAGATTTGGTACTACTTTTTGATACTATAATCATGAAGCGACAGCATCAGGAAACGCTACGGTTGATTTTCAACCGCCCCGTCAGCGGCAATATCCGCTGGAAAGAGATTGAGGCCCTGCTGCTGGCACTGGGGGCGGAGATTGAAGAACGTGCCGGATCACG
>NZ_JACAXB010000030.1 GCF_013391415.1 Aquitalea sp. LB_tupeE | reverse complement strand
CACCCCACCCTCGTCAACACTTTGCGCGAGAAAATCTTCACATCCTGCCGAAATTCTGGCCGCCATTACGCTAAGTGACTGAGAGAAAAAGGCTTATGCAATGAGGGTTTTATGACTGTTTTACTGCAAGTGCGCAGTTCACACCCAGCCACCCCCTACGCCACCACCAAAACAAAGGGTAAAACTCACGCAAAAGCTGGCTTCGGCACAGACGCAGACAGCAAAAAGCCCGGTTACCGCCGGGCTCTTGATTGCTTCGATTACATATATAGGCAGGAAGACTGCTCAACGTTGCTTGAGCTTGGCAAACGCAGCGGCCATGGCTGACTCACCCGCCGGAGGCTGCGACCGCCCTTGAGGCTGGCGGTTACGCTGATCGTTGCCACGCCCAGCTTCTGGCCTGGTTCCACGATTAGCCGTGCCCACTTCGTCACTCAGTCGCATGGTAAGGGCAATACGTTTGCGCGCCACATCGACTTCCAGCACCTTTACCTTGACCACATCACCAGCCTTGACCACCTTGCGCGGGTCATCGATGAATTTGCTGGACAGTGCGGAGATATGGACTAGCCCATCCTGATGCACACCGATATCCACAAAAGCACCAAAGTTGGCCACATTGGTGACCACACCTTCCAGCACCATACCGGGCTGCAAATGCTTGATGTCCTCGACACCGTCCTGGAAAGTGGCAGTCTTGAACTCCGGCCGCGGGTCTCGACCCGGCTTGTCCAGCTCTTTCAGGATGTCCATCACGGTGGGCAGACCGAAGCGCTCGTCAGTGTAGTCAGTCGCCCTGACTGACTTGAGCGTCACCGAATCACCCAACAGTGATTTGACTTCTCGCCCCAGCTTGGCAACGATTTTTTCCACCACCGGGTAGGCTTCCGGGTGGACCGACGAGGCATCCAGCGGATTGTCACCACCACTGATGCGCAGGAAGCCGGCCGCCTGTTCGAATGTCTTGTCGCCCAGGCGCGGCACTTTCAACAGTTGCTTGCGGTTCTTGAACGCGCCGTTCTGGTCGCGATAGGCCACGATATTGGCGGCCAAGGTAGCATTCAGGCCGGAAATGCGGGTCAGCAACGGGACAGAGGCGGTATTCACGTCTACACCCACGGCATTCACGCAATCTTCCACTACCGCGTCCAGTGCACGTGCCAACTGACTTTGGTTAACGTCGTGCTGATACTGACCAACGCCGATGGATTTCGGGTCGATTTTCACCAGTTCGGCCAGTGGGTCTTGCAGGCGGCGGGCAATGGAGACCGCACCACGCAAGCTGACGTCCATATCGGGAAATTCCTTGGCTGCCAGCTCGGAAGCCGAATACACCGACGCACCCGCTTCGGACACCACGATCTTGGTCATGCCCAATTGCGGATAAGCCTTGATCAGGTCTTGCGCCAGCTTATCGGTTTCCCGGCTGGCCGTGCCATTGCCAATGGAAATCAGGTCGACATTGTGACGGGTACACAGCGCCCCCAGAATGGCGATGGACTTGTCCCATTCGCGGCGCGGTTCGTGCGGATAAATGGCAGTGGTGTCGAGCACCTTGCCGGTACCATCCACCACGGCTACTTTCACGCCGGTACGCAAACCGGGGTCCAGGCCCAGGGTGGCGCGCTGGCCGGCAGGTGCAGCCAGCAGCAAATCGTGCAGATTATCGGCAAACACCTTGATGGCTTCGCTATCGGCAGCCTCTTTCAGCTTGCCCATCAATTCCAGCTCCAGAGACAGGAAGATCTTGGCACGCCAGCACAGGCGCACACCATCCAGCAGCCACTTATCCGCCGCGCGGCCCTTGTCTTGCACGCCAAAGCGCTGGGCAATCATCAATTCGTAAGCCGAACGCTCGGTAATCGGGGTTTCATCCGGCTGATATTTCAATGCCAGGTTAAGTACGCCTTCATTGCGACCGCGCAACAAAGCCAGCGCGCGATGCGATGGAGTCGAACGTATGGCTTCGCGATGGTCGAAGTAGTCGGCAAACTTGGCCCCCTCCTGCTCCTTGCCTGCCACCACACTGGCAGCCAGCTCGCCTTCGTTCCACAGCTTTTCACGCAGACGGCCCAACAGTTCGGCATCTTCAGCAAACTGTTCGATCAGGATGGCACGCGCACCATCGAGTGCAGCCTTGGTATCGGCTACGCCAGCCTCGGCATTGAGATAAAGCGCGGCCAATGCTTCGGGTTGTTGTGTCGGGTCGGCCAGCAGGCTGTCCGCCAGCGGCTGCAAACCGGCTTCGCGGGCGATTTGTGCCTTGGTGCGGCGTTTGGGCTTGTAAGGAAGGTAAAGGTCTTCGAGTGCCGTCTTGTTGTCGGCAGCGTAAAGCGCGGCAGTCAGCTCGGGGGTGAGTTTGTCCTGCTCGCGGATACTGGCGAGGATGCTGTCGCGGCGCTCGTCCAGTTCTCGCAGGTACACCAGCCGCTCGGCCAGGGTACGTAATTGGGTGTCATCCAGCCCGCCGGTCACTTCCTTGCGGTAGCGGGCAATGAAGGGAACGGTGGCACCACCGTCGATCAGTTCGATGGTGGCCGCCACCTGGTTTTCGCGAACGGCCAATTCAGTAGCAAGACGGCTGGCAATGCTTTTCAACATCGGTTTTTATTCTTTCGCGCTGAACAAAAACCGCTACTGTACCGCCATTGAGTGCAAAATCAAGCAGCAACCGGCCGGGCCAGCCAGGCTTGCGCCTCTTCCACCGTGTCAAAGTACTCCAGATGGTTGTGTGACAGCAGGCCCGCAATATGCGCGGCCAGCTTGATCCACACATCGCTCACCACCAGCGCGATACGGCCGAAGTCCTGCTCATGCGCACGCACAAACTTGACCTCTTCCACCGCCATATCCAGGGTGAAATCCACCAGCTCGGTCAGATCCAGCAGCACGTCCGGCTTGCCTTGTTCGGCAACACGCTTGACCAGCGCATCTTCAAACAGCTTGAAATCTGCCAGCGAGAATTCATTGAACAGCGCCACATCCAGACCATAATCCTGTTCGCGGATAGAAATCATGCTGCATCTCCTAAAGTGTGAGTCTTGCCTGTTATTGTTGATGAAACCACGCCAGCTTCAATTGCGTGATCATGATTGCATTCTAGTGCGCCGCGGGGAAGTTTCTGCTGACAACCGTCAAGGTGTGGCATGTTTTTGGCATGATTCAGCGCAATGCGGCCAACATGCCTGCGCCGACGATCAAGCCCATGCCCAACAAGGCATCCGGCCCGAGCGCATCGCCCCATAGCCAGACACCCAGCAAGGCCGAGAACACCACGGTGAGGTAGGCAAAACTGGCCACCAGGTATTTACGGCCTTCCTTGTAAGCCATGGTCATGGCCAGTTGTCCCAGCATGCCGCAGACCCCCACACCCAGCAAGGCAGATATATTTCCGGCGTGCACTGGCGAAAAACCGGGCCCAAGCAGCAGCCATATCGCCCCGAACAGGCTGGCGATGGCAAAAAACCAGAATACCACCCGCCAGGAAGGCTCGCCCATCTGCCCCAGCTCCCGCACCTGGAACACCGCAAAGCCGGCCGAAACGCCAGACAGCAGGCCCACCACCCCGGCCAGCCATTGATCCGAACTGAAAGTAGGCCGCAGCAGCAGGACGATGCCCATAAAGCCTAAACCCAGCGCCAAAGCAGCGGCCCGTGACAGCTTGTCCTTGAGCTTGACCACGCAAATCAGCGAGAAAAACAGCGAGGAGGTGTAGTTAAGCGTCACCGCAGTAGAAAGCGACAAGTGTGTCAGCGCATAAAACAGCGCAGACATGGACAGATAGCCGACAAAGCTGCGCTTGATGTGGCCCAGCCAGTGCGGCGTAGACAAGGACAAGCCGCGCCAGCGAATGCCGATACCCAGAATGACGGTGCCAATCAGCGTGCGCCAGAACAGCAGCTCGATGGAGTTGAAATGCTGTGCGCCCGCCTTGACGAATACACCCATCCAGGCAAAAAAAGCGGCAGCCACCACCATCCAGCCCGCGCCCAGCTCCCCGCGACGCAAACGCAGGATCAGCGCCGCGCTCACGGCTGGGTCCGATACGGAAGATGAGGCACAGAAATCATGGCTTGCGGGTACTGTTGGCGGAAAGGCAGATCAACTCCATCTGATGACGGTAGGTCTTGAATTCAGAAGCATTGGCCGCGCAACGCGCCTCCAAGAGGTGCTTGCCCGGCGTAGGCAGAAAAACATGCAGATTGTGCCGCACGATCCACAAACGCCCGGAAACGAAGCGACCCTCACGATATTCGGTTACCAGCCGCCCGGTATGGGCATTGAGCCGCGCATAGACGGCAGCCTCGCGATCACCATCGGCCTGCCGGTAACGACGCTGCAGACGTTCCGGACTGTCCGCGCGGGTAGCCTTGTATTCTTGCAGGGTGACTTCAATGGCAGCGCGCTCGCGCTGGTCGGCCTTGGGCGGAATCACCTTGATGACGCGCACGCCCTCCTGCACCACGCTGCGGACTTTCCAGCCGGGCGGCAAGGCGAAGTTAATCTTGCTGGCCGGATCGGTATAACCGCTGGCCAGCGCCTGAGCGCTCAACAGGCCAAGGCTAAGAATGAGTAAATGTTTTTGCCAGTGCATTGTCATCAAGACAAAGAAAAAGGCGCGGAAACCCGCGCCTTTGCCATTCTGCACTGAAACATCCGGCTTAGCCAGTCATGGCATCGCCCATCAGGCGACGATAGAACTCGTGGAAGTGTTGCATGCCTTCCTCGGTGGGGTATTGATACGGCCCCACTTCGCTCTCGCCACGCAGCCACAGCGCACGACGGCCCTGGTGCATGCGATAGCAGATTTCGTCGTCTTCCTTGGCAGTTTCGAAGTAGGCGGCCTGCTCTGCCTCGACGAATTCCGGTTCGAAGTACACCACCTCTTCCGGGTAGTAGAACTCGGTGATGACAGTGCACTTTTCCGGGCCACGCGGAATCACCACGCTGACCACCAGCACATGCGGATACCACTCCACCATGATGTTGGGGTAGTAGGTGAGCCAGATGGCACCGAACTCGGGCTGACGGTCGACAAAGCGGCGGCGAACTTCTTCATGCCACTTGCCATAGACGCGAGAGCCGGAACGGGCCAGTTGGTTTTTCACCCCCACGGTCTGCACGTGATATTGCGCACCCCACTCCCACTTGAGTTCTGCGCAATCGACAAAATTGCCCAGACCCGGATGGAAGGGATCGACGTGGTAGTCCTCGGAATAGACTTCGATGAACGTCTTCCAGTTGAAGTCATACTCGGTGGTATGCGTCGAATGGAAGGCAAACTCGGAGAAATCCAGGTGCTTGGCCACACCAAGCTGCGCCAGATCGGCCGCGATATCGCGACCGGCATCAAACAGCAAACCGTTCCAGTTGGTCAGTTGCGTCTGATTCAGGTTCAAGCAAGGCGTTTGCGGGAAATGCGGCGCGCCCAGCAGCTTGCCTTCGGCGTCGTAAGTCCAGCCATGCAGATTGCACACCATGTGGTTGCCATTGCCGCGACCCTGATAAATCAGTGCCTGACGATGGCGGCAGACGTTGGAAATCAGCTTGATTTCACCGCCCACATTCTTGAGCATCTTGCCGTGGCCCAGCCATTCCAGCGTGTGATAGTCGCCCTCATTGGGCACCATCAGCGCGTGGCCGTAGTACTGCGGAGCAGTGGCAAACAGTTGTTTTTGCTCCAGCTCGTAATGAGCCGGGTCAAAGTAGGTATAGATAGGCAGCTGAGCAGCAGATGCTTGCAGCATCTGCGAAGAAGCCAGATCAGACATTATTCCCACACCTCCGTGGAAGAAGATATAAGACCAGCCGAATCTCGCTAAACGAGTTTACGGAACCATCAAAACAATAATGAAAACAAAGGCAAAGCCCCTGCTTTTCGAGGCCGGGATTATGCCCCGCCACGAAGGGGGGGGGCAAGCTATTTTTAGCAGGAAGAAAGGCCACATCGACAAAATATTCGGCATTTTCACAAGCGTTGGCACTTTTACCCCGACAGCCATGTTGTAAATCATTGCTTTAGCTCAAATTGTGCAAAGCAACATCAGCACGTGATGATGGGTATGCTATACTCGCCGCACGGTTGAACCGGCCTAAGTGCCAGGACCAAGCTGAAACGTGACAGCAGGTGCCATTCGATGCTTTTACCAACACCCGCAGCCAGCAGACCGAGGCTGAAATCAGTACCGGTTTGACAGGCCAGATCATGTTGCAGCAAGGCGCGACAGCAAGGTAAATCCCTTATTGCCGAGCGCCAGGGCGCACCGGATAATCGCCGCCCGGTTCATGCCGACCAAAGGAAAATCAAGAGGAGCCCGTCAACTGCGCAATCAGTCATCAGGCCGACACAGTCATAACCTTTAATATGGCCGATCCACCAGATTGATGCAGTGATTTTCCCCACGGACCCCTTTTTTTGTCATTTACGACCCCAGTGCCTATGAAATCTAGCATTCTCGTTATCAACTGCGGCAGTTCCTCGCTGAAATTTGCCCTGATCGACACCGCCTCTCACCAAGCCATCCTGACCGGCCTGGCTGAAAAACTGGGCCTGGAGCAAGGCCAGATCAGCTTCAAGCACGCTGGCCAGAAAGATAGCCAGGCCTTGAGCGAAGCTAACCATGCTGCTGCCATGCACGCCATCATTGCGCGCCTGCGCGCGCTGGATTTGCTGGACAGCGTGAAGGCCGTTGGCCACCGCGTGGTACATGGTGGTGAGCACTTCAAGGCCTCCGCAGTCATCGACGACACCGTGATCGCCGAAATCGAGAAATGCGCCAAACTGGCCCCGCTGCACAACCCGGCTCACTTGCTGGGCATTCGCACCGCCATGCAGCAATTCCCTGGCCTGCCGCAGGTTGCCGTATTTGACACTGCTTTCCATCAAAGCATGCCGGAACAGGCCTATCTGTATGCCGTTCCCATGCAGCTGTACCGCGAGCATGGCGTGCGCCGCTATGGCTTCCACGGCACCAGCTACCGCTTTGTCACAGGCGAAGCGGCACGTCTGCTGAACAAGCCGCTGGAAGACACCGCCTTTGTCTGCGCCCACCTGGGCAATGGTGCATCCGCTGCGGCCATCAAGGGCGGCAAGAGCGTGGACACCACCATGGGCCTGACGCCGCTGGAAGGCCTGGTGATGGGCACCCGTTCCGGCGACATCGACCCGGGCATCTTTGGCTACCTGGCCTCCGAACTGGGCCTGGATGTAAATGGCGTGACCGACCTACTGAACAAGAAGTCCGGCCTGCTGGGCTTGTCCGAACAATCCAGCGACTGCCGCGAGCTGGAAGACGCCGCCATGGCTGGCAAGCCCGAAGCCATCCTGGCACTGGATATTTTCAGCTACCGCCTGGCCAAGCACATTGCCGCCCTCACTGTGGCACTGGGCCGTCTGGACGGCGTACTGTTTACCGGCGGCATTGGCGAAAATTCGTCCTACCTGCGCGCCCGTGTCATCAAACAGCTGGGCTTCCTGGGCTTGCAGCTGGATGAAGCAGCCAATGAACAATGCATTCGCGGCAAGGCTGGCCGCATCACCACTGCCGACTCCGTGCCTGCCCTGGTTATCAACACCGATGAAGAACTGATGATTGCCCTGGACACCGCCCAGCTGGCGGGCTTGTCTGTCTGAGGCAGCCCAAGAAAGAGTCCGAAGCATGCATACTTTTTTCCTGGCACCGACCGGCTTTGATGCCGGACTCACCTCGGTAGCGCTGGGCATGATCCGCGCGCTGGAGCAATCCGGCCTGCGCGTGGGTTTTGTCAAACCCATCGCCCAAGGGGCGGACAGCTCGCCAGAGCGTTCCACCCACTTTGCCCGCGCCATCTGCCATCTGAACCCGCCGGAACCGCTGGCGATGGAACGGGTGGAACACCTGCTGTCGCAAGGTGAAATCGACCAGTTGATGGAAGAGGTGGTCTCGCTGTACCAGCAAGCCTCGCACAATGTGGACCTGATGATTGTGGAAGGCCTGGTGCCCGACCAGAAGCAGGTGTTCTCCACCTTCCTCAACACCAAGATTGCCCGTAACCTGCAAGCGCAAACCATTCTGGTGACCGCGGCCGACAAGCTGGCCAGCCATGAAATTGCCGAGCAACTGGAGCTGAGCGTACAAGCCTTTGGCGCCCAGCCCGGCCATGTGGCGGGTTATATTCTGAACCGCCTGTCCAAAGAGCAGGACGCCCAGCAACTGGCGATGGAAATACAGGAAGCCGGCAACCTGCTGCACAAAAACCGTTTGCCGATGATTGGCGCCATCCCCAGCGAGCCGGAGCTGCTGGCCCCGCGCACGCTGGATGTGGCCCACTACTTGCAAGCGCGCGTGCTGCATGCCGGGCAGATCAGCCGTCGCCGCGTGCGCAGCATGGCGGTCACCGCCCGCACCGTGCCCAATGTGGTGCATCTGCTCAAGCCCGGTGCGCTGATTGTCACCGCCGGCGATCGCGAAGACATCGTACTGGGCACTTCCATGGCCGCCATGAACGGCGTACCGCTGGCCGGCCTGCTGCTGACCTGCGACTCACTGCCAGATCCGCGCATCCAGCAACTGTGCCATCAGGCCTTCACCAGCGGCCTGCCAGTGATGTCCACCACGCATAACACCTTCGAAACCGCCAGCTTCCTCAGCAATATGAGCCGTCAGGTGCCGGCGGACGACCTGGAGCGCATGGAACGGGTGATCGACTTCGTGGCCGAGCATCTGGACGCCGACAAGCTCAAGCGCAATGTGGGCGCGCCGCGCGAACACCGCATGCCGCCACCGGCCTTCCGCTACCAGCTGATGGAAAAAGCACGCCGCGCCGGCAAGCGCATCGTCCTGCCGGAAGGCAACGAGCCGCGCACCGTCAAGGCTGCCGCCATCTGCCAGGAAAAGGGCATTGCCCATTGCGTGCTGATTGGCAACCGCGCCGAGATCGAACAGATTGCCGAAGCCCAGGGCGTCACCCTGCCCGCTTCGATTGAAATCCTCGATCCCAATGAAGTTCGCGGCAACTACATCCAGCCCATGGTGGAACTGCGCAAGGGCAAGGGCCTGAACGCGCCGATGGCCGAACAGCAGCTGGAAGACAATGTGGTGCTGGGCACCATGATGCTAGCCTTGGGCGAAGTGGACGGTCTGGTATCCGGCGCGGTACACACCACCGCCAACACCATCCGCCCTGCCCTGCAGCTGATCAAGACCGCACCGGAAGCCAAGCTGGTTTCCAGCGTGTTCTTCATGCTGATGCCGGAACAGGTGCTGGTTTATGGGGACTGTGCGGTCAACCCGGACCCGACCGCCGAAGACTTGGCCGACATTGCCATCCAGTCAGCCGACTCCGCCGCCGCCTTTGGCATTCCGCCGCGCGTAGCGATGATTTCCTATTCCACCGGTAGCTCCGGCAGCGGTTCGGACGTCGAAAAGGTCCGCGAAGCCACCCGTATTGCCAAGGAGAAGCGCCCGGATCTGGAAATCGACGGCCCGATGCAATACGACGCCGCCAGCGTGGAATCCGTCGGTCGCCAAAAAGCCCCGGACAGCACCGTAGCCGGTCGTGCCACCGTGTTTGTGTTCCCGGACCTCAACACCGGCAACACCACCTACAAGGCGGTACAGCGCTCGGCTGGCGTAGTCAGCGTCGGCCCCATGCTGCAAGGCCTGCGCAAGCCGGTGAACGACCTGTCGCGCGGCGCGCTGGTGGACGACATTGTCTACACCATCGCCCTGACGGCCATTCAGGCGGACAAACGTTAAGCACGGCTTGCTGTGACGAAAAACCCTGCAATCTCACGATTGCAGGGTTTTCTTTTGTCCGGTCCGTTAATGATCGGCCCACTACATCAGTGACGCCCGTAGGTATCCTCAAAGCGTACGATATCGTCTTCGCCCAGATAGGAACCGGACTGTACTTCAATCAGCTCCAGCATCACCTTGCCGGGGTTTTCCAGACGATGCACCTCACCCAGCGGGATATAAGTAGACTGGTTTTCCGTCAGCAGGCTGACCTTGTCGCCGCAGGTGACGCGGGCGGTTCCCTTCACCACAATCCAGTGCTCGGCACGGTGATGGTGCATTTGCAGCGACAACGATGCACCCGGCTTCACGGTAATGCGCTTCACCTGGTAGCGGTCGCCATCATCCACGCCTTGGTAAGTACCCCAGGGGCGATACACCTGACGGTGCAGATGCGCTTCTGCACGCTGCTGCTTTTGCAGCTGCTCCACGATTTTCTTCACCGATTGCGACTTGTCCTTGTGCGCCACCAGTACCGCGTCGGAAGTCTCGATGATGATGAGATCTTCCACACCCGTGGCCGTCACCAGACGATGATTGCCCATCACCAGGCAATTACGGCTGTCATCCAGCACCACATCGCCACGCAAGACATTGCCTTGTGCATCGCTCGGCAGCGATTCAGCCAGGGAAGTCCACGAGCCGATATCGCTCCAGCCAAAATCAGAAGCCACCACCGCCGCACTGGCAGTACGCTCCATCACGGCATAGTCGATGGAATCGCTGGGGCAAGCGGCAAAAGCGGTCGGGTCCAAACGTAAAAAATCCAGATCCCGACTAGCCTGCAACACCGATTGTTCAGCCTGCGCATGCATTTGCGGCTGGAACCGTGCCAGTTCATCCAGATAGGTACTGGCCTTGAGCAGGAACATGCCGCTGTTCCAGTAGTAATCACCAGAATCAATCATGCGCACTGCATTGTCGTGATCCGGTTTTTCCACAAAACGCTGTACCGCATACACATCGCCAGCCAGCGCAGCACCACGCTGAATGTAACCGTAGCCGGTATTGGGCTGATCCGGAACGATGCCGAAAGTGACGATCTTGCCAGCCAGGGCTGACGGATAAGCAGCCTCAACTGCAGCATGGAAGGCTGCCGTATCCCGAATCAGGTGGTCGCTGGGTAATACCAGCATCACGGCGTCCGGGTCGCGCTGGTGGGCGATAAAGGCAGCGGCAGCAATGGCCGGCGCAGTGTTACGCGCCACCGGCTCCAACACTACCGTGGCATCCGGCTGTGACTTGCACTGCTCGGCCACCAGGAAACGATGCTCGGCATTGGAGATGATCAGCGCTTCACTGGCACCAGCAGGCAAACGACGCAAGGTGGCTTGCAGCAGGGATTCGCCATCGGCAAGCTCCAGAAATTGCTTGGGAAAGCTGCTGCGTGACAATGGCCACAAACGAGTACCACTGCCGCCACACAAAATAACGGGGGTGATTTTCATCAGGTCTTCTTTAACAAAATGTGCGGGGAGCCAAGCACATGATGGCCCCCTGCCAGATGATTATTCGGTCTTGTCAGTGTTGACCCGCGGCTTGAGGCGCCGATCGCGCGCGTCATTCCACAGATTATCCTTGAACTCGCTGATATGGCTAATTTCACCGGAATGGCTGACAGTGTAATCGCCATACACCACGGCATCCTGCACCTTGGAGCCTTCAGCAATACGGGTGTATTCAAACAGCACGCTACGCTCGACCAGCGTATTCTTGCAAATATGGCTGCCATGGCCAATCCAGGCCGGGCCGACGATTTTGGCACCGGCTTCCACATGGCAACCGGAACCAAAGAAAACCGGCCCCTGGATTTCAACATTATCCCAGTCGATACGGGTATTCAGCCCCACCCATACCCGCTCTGCCACTTCCACACCCGGCACATACATTTGCGCCACGCGACCGCTCAGAATATCCAGCTGCACAGTGAGGAAGTCTTTTACATTGCCGATATCAATCCAGTTGAAATGACGCTTTTGGGCATAGAAAGGTAGACCTTTTTCGACAATGAGGGGAAACAGGTCGCTACCAATATCAAAAAAAGTATCGCTGGGAATCAGATCGAGCACTTCCGGTTCCATGATATAGATACCGGTACTGGCCAGGCGCGACAGCGCTTCTTCCTGTGTCGGCTTTTCCTGGAATGAGCGCACACGGCCATCGTCCTCGGTCACCACAATGCCATAACTGGACACTTGCTCCAGTGGCACTTCCTTGGTGATCACACTCACCAAGGCACCTTTGCGCTTGTGCTCGAACAAGGCCGAACGAATATCCAGGTCAATCAGCGCGTCGCCGCAAATCACCAACGTGGTTTCATCAAAGAAACCACCAAAATCCTGAATCTTGCGCATACCACCGGCGGAACCGACCGGATGCGGATTCACTTCACCGGCATCATCGACATAGCCCTCAAAGGAATAACCGATATGCGCCCCCAGACGCTGGCCGTCGCCAAAGTACTGCTCGATCTTTTCATGCAGATAGCTGACATTCACCATAATGTCCTGCACGCCATAGCGCACCAGATGCTCTACCAGATACTCCATGACCGGTTTACCCAGAATCGGGATCATCGGCTTGGGCAAATCATAGGTCAGGGGGCGTACGCGGGTTCCCTTGCCCGCAGCTAAAATCATGGCCTTCATATGCTGACTTTCTTTGAGCTGATTAGTATTTGTATTTGCTTATTTATTGACGACCAATAGTGTCGTATTCGAAACCACGCTGGCGCATTTGCTCGGGTACATACATATTGCGCCCATCAAAAACCACCGGATTTTTCAGCGCGGATTTCAACGCATCAAAATTGGGAGCGCGGAATTCCTTCCATTCGGTGACAATGGCCAGGGCATCGCTATCCTGTGCAGCCGCCAACGGCGATGCGGCATAACGCAGACCGGCTCGCTCGCCAAAGACACGACGCGCTTCGGTCATGGCCACCGGGTCATACGCCACGACTTCTGCCCCCATGGCCAGCAAGCCTTCAATCAGCACAATGCTGGGAGCCACACGCATATCGTCGGTGTTTGGCTTGAATGCCAGGCCCCATACGGCAAAAGTCTTGCCGGAGAGGTCTGCACCAAAGCGATGCTTGATTTTGTTGAGCAGGACGTTTTTCTGGGCATCATTGGCCTCTTCGACTGCCTGTAACACCTTCAGCGGCAATGCGGTTTCTTCAGCCGCACGAATCAATGCCTGCACATCCTTGGGGAAGCAAGAACCGCCATAACCGCAACCGGCATACAGGAAGTGGAAACCGATGCGCGGATCGGAACCAATACCGATACGCACTTGCTCGATATCCGCACCCAGTTTTTCTGCCAGATTGGCCAACTCGTTCATGAATGAAATACGGGTGGCCAACATGGCATTGGCAGCGTATTTGCTCAGCTCGGCCGAGCGCACATCCATGACGATCATGCGGTCATGATTACGGGTAAACGGCGCATACAATTCACGCATCAGCTTGATGGCACGCTCGTCGTCAGCACCAACGATAATGCGATCCGGACGCATGAAGTCTTCAACGGCGGCGCCCTCTTTCAGGAATTCCGGATTGGACACCACGGCAAAACCGACATCCACACCACGTTGCTGCAAGGTTTCGGTAATGACTGCCTTCACCTTGTCCGCCGTACCCACTGGCACGGTGGATTTATCAATCACCACCTTGTAATCGTTCATATGCAAGGCAATGTTGCGCGCAGCCGCCAGCACATATTTCAGGTCAGCCGAGCCATCCTCATCCGGCGGGGTACCCACCGCGATGAATTGCAAATCACCAAAGGCCACGCTTTGCTGAATATCACTGGTAAAACGCAAACGGCCGGCCTCTACATTGTGACGCACCATCTCCAGCAAGCCGGCTTCGTGAATGGGGATACCACCTTCATGCAAAATCTTGATCTTGGAAACATCCAGATCCAGACAAAGTACATCATTCCCCATTTCAGCCAGACAAGTGCCGGTTACCAGACCGACATAACCCGTACCAATAACTGTGATTTTCATAGATTTAAATAGGTAGCTTTGAAGAAAATAGAGAGAAACCGAAAATGACCAAGCTGTGCAATACCTATGAAAATGTTATCAATACGCCAATCATTAATTAGAAATTCAATGCATGAATAACTATTGATCGTTTTATATAAGCAAGATACTTGCCAAGATCATTTCAACTGGTCCTTTTACCATATTCATGGAAGCAGCGTCCAGTTCGTACTTATACGGATTCTGAAGCAGTGCCATGTTTTGATGGTGGATTTTGGCTGACAACATAAGAAATCCAGGTACTACTTCGAAATAAAAATATTCAATTGCTGTTTCAGCAAGATTAAGCTCAAGCCGCGCAAAAACTGACCAGCCCAGGCGCAGTTGTCAAGCTTCGTGGCCGGCTGCATTTTCAGCATCGAGCAAGGCATGTGAACCCACGCGCGTTCATGCCCAATAGCAGGCCGGCCAACCCTCCAGCCCCTGCCATTTCAACACCAGACCTTGCGGCAAGCCAAGATGCAGCCCGCCCACCCTGTTGCAATACAACATGGCTCGCTGAAAGCAGCTCGATAACGCTCCTGAAGAATGGCAGGGTGGCGCAACGCTGCCACCGTTTTCTGTTAACGCTGCTGAACACCTAATTTACGTTTTCAAAAGACATAGACAGATCATTCTTCTGCCGCTCTACACACCGAATAATGCGGCGAAATCACTGAAATCCTTGCTTCACCGCGCCAGCCTGTTCCTGCTGCTGATTGGCCCAGCCACACTGGTAGCCAGTCAGCGCTTTGCTGCTGCCACTGGGCTGCGGGCACCAGGGATGTCGCGCTTGCCGAACCGCAGCCATTTCAAGGAGTTTTGCCATGTATAGCTACGATGTTGTCGAATGGGGCCAGCCGCTACAACGACGCGAGCATGCCACCCCGGTGCCGACCGGGACACAGGTATTGCTCAGGCTCAAGTTTTGCGGCGTGTGTCACAGCGATGTGCATATTCGTGACGGGTATTTCGATTTGGGAGGCGGGAAGAAATTTCACATGAGCGAACGAGGCATGCAGCCGCCGGTCACGCTAGGCCATGAACCATTTGGCACTGTGCTGGCGGCCGGACCGGATGCCGGTACGGTGCCCTTGGGGCAGGACAGGCTGGTTTTCCCCTGGACTGGCTGCGGTACTTGTGCACGCTGCCAGCAAGGGCAGGACAACCATTGCATGCAGCCGCGTTATGTCGGCATTCACTCGCCCGGCGCGTATGCCGACCATGTACTGATTCCCCATCCGCGCTATCTGATTGATGCCAGCGGCATCGACCCGGCCTGGGCGGCAACCTTGTCATGTTCGGGCTTGACCACGTATTCGGCAGTCAAGCAACTGGGGGCCATTCCACCTGCAGAAACCGTGGCGGTAATTGGCGCTGGCGGCCTGGGGTTGGCAACCATCACCGCGCTGCGTGCGCTGGGCCATGAACGCATCATCGTGCTGGATATCGACCCGGGCAAACTGGACGCGGCCAAGGCTGCCGGTGCACTGGCGGTGGTGGATAGCCAGGCGGCGGATGCGGTGGAACACGTCATCCGGCATGCCGGTGGGTTGTTGTTTGGTGTCATCGACCTGGTAGGCAGTGCGGATACGGCCAGCCTGGCCCTCAGCCTGCTGCGCAAGGGGGGAAAGCTGGTGCTGCTGGGCTTGTTTGGCGGGGAGATTCCCATGTCGACGGTGGTGATGGTGCAACGTGCACTGACCATTCTGGGTTCGAATGTCGGCACACCAGCTGAGCTGCGCGAGCTGGTGGCGCTGGCGCAATCGGGCAAGTTGCAGCCCTTGCCGCTGCAGCGGCGTCCACTGCATGATGTCAGCCGCACGCTGGATCAACTGAAAGCCGGAACCCTGCCTGTGGGACGCGTGGTTCTGCAAATCGACTGAACACCACACCGGGCACTTTCACGACGGATAGCTTCAATTGACCATGGGTGACCCATGACCTGAACACGGCTCACCCGACAGGCAGACGCCGTGTGCTGCCAGCTGCACCGCCAGGAAACAAGGACACAAACTCCTCCACCAAGCGGCTGCGTACCGAGTTGCGCAGCCAGACTATGCCCACCTGCCTTGCAGGACAGGGCTCTGGCAAGGGCCAGCGTGCCAATCGCCCGTCTGCCTCCCCCATTACCGGCCAATCCGGCAGGACAGACACACCAAAGCCCTCTCCCACCAGCTGGGCGATCAGCTCGATGCCATCCAGTTCAAACTGGGCATGCACCCGCACGCCGCAGTTACGCAGGTAGTCATCCGCCATCTTGCCGGCCACCACGCGCCGGTCGTAGCGGATGTAGGGATACTGCGTCAGGGTAAGCAAGGGGTCGTTGACAATGACCGAACGCGGCGTCAAAAGCACCAGCGGCTCGGTACGTAGCAGGCGCCAAGCACAGGTTTTGGGTAATGGAAATGCAGGGTGTACCAATACAGCGGCATCCAGCTCGCCGGATTGGACCTGTGCCAGCAACCTGACCGATGTGCCGGGCTCGATGTAAATGGGAATGTGCGCATAGCCATCCCGCCACATGCGCAGTTGCGGTGGCAGCAGGCCGGTAAGTGCCGTAGGGGTAGCCCCCAGCCGCAACGGCCCTGCTGGAAGACAGGTGTCGGATGCCTCGGATCGCAAGTCGCGCACCTCGCGCAATATCTCCCGCGCCCGGTTGAAAATGCGCCAGCCAGACTCGGTTGGCCTAACCACGCGCCCGCTACGGGTCAGCAGGGTTGAACCCAAATCAGCCTCCAGCGCCCGTAGCTGCTGCGCCAGGGTGGTGGGTGCCAAATCCAGATGGCGGGCGGCTTCGGCGATAGAACCACACTCCACCACCGCTACAAAACCTTGCAAGAAACGCGTATCCATAAGCGCTTACTTTACGTTTTCTGAATACACATAAACATCCTTTGTTTGTCTTTCAGATTGATCAACAGTAGTGCAGGCAAGTTCTGCCAATCCCCTGGCAAGCCCACCAGAACCACACCCAGAGCACAGTGTGCTGAGCGGATCAGCCACGCATGCGTCGAAACGCGCCATGCGCAAACGGCAACACAAGGTGGCAGATGACAGGCTTGCCAGACACAGCAATCCACAAGCACAACAAATGAGGAGAACACGCATGACCGGACTGGCTGCAGCTGACATCGCGGTAATAGAAGGAATGGAAGAACGCGCCTACCGCAAGGCCGCGCGCAAACTCATTCCACTTTTGTTCCTGTGTTACATCGTGGCCTTTCTGGACCGGGCCAATATCGGTTTTGCCAAACTGCAAATGGCCGGTGACCTGCAATTCAGCGATGCCGTCTACGCCGCAGGGGCAGGCGTGTTTTTCTGGGGTTATTTCTTCTTTGAAGTACCCAGCAATCTGATGCTGGAGCGCCACGGTGCCAAAGTGTGGATTGCACGCATCATGGTGACCTGGGGGCTGATTTCATCGGCCTTCATGTTCACCGGCGACATCAAATGGGGCCCATTGGCCACCCTCTTACAGCTATCAGATGCCGAATTCACCTTTTATTTACTGCGCTTCTTGCTGGGCGCGGCCGAAGCGGGTTTCTTCCCCGGCATCATCCTTTATCTGACGTATTGGTTTCCGGGGCAGCGCAGAGCCAAGATGCTGGGCCTGTTCATGACTGCCGTTGGCGTGTCGCAACTGGTGGGCTCACCCCTATCGGGCGCCATCATGCAGTACATGGATGGCAATGCCGGCTGGCGTGGCTGGCAGTGGCTGTTTTTGCTGGAAGGCATGCCCTCTGTACTGATCGGCTTCATGGTTCTGGCCGTGCTGCCCAATGGGCCACAGTCAGCCAAGTGGCTTACCACAGAAGAAGGCCAACTGCTGAGCGAGCGCATCGCCAAGGACAATGCAGCCAAGAGTGGGCTGGCGAGCAAGCACCGTATTGCCGACGCATTCAAGGATGGCCGCGTCTGGGCGCTGGCGCTGGCCTATCTTGCCTTGCAAACCTGCTTTTACGCCGTTGGCTTCTGGATGCCCACCATCATTCAGGAGCTGGGCTTTGACAAAAAAGAACTGCTGCAAGTAGGCCTGGTCAGCATGATTCCCTGGGGAGCCAGCATCATCACCATGGTGTACTGGGGAGCCCGCTCCGACCGTACAGGCGAGCGGCGCTGGCACTGTGCCACCGGGTTTCTGCTGCAACTTACAGGGCTGGTCGTCCTGGGCCTGGCGGCACAAGCACCGGTGCTGTCCATGCTGGGGCTGACGCTCATCACCATTGGCTGGGCCGCCTGCATGGTCACCTTCTGGACGCTCCCCACCGCCTTCCTGGCTGGCACCGCTGCCGCAGCCGGCATTGCCTGGGTCAACTCGCTGGGCAATCTGGGCGGCACCTTCGGCCCGATGCTGATTGCTGCCATCCGCGATGCCGCCAATGGCCGGGCGGAAACCGCCTTCTTCGGACTAGCCGCCGTGGCCTTGGCCGGCGCCTTGATTGTGCTGTTACTCCGCCAGACCCAAAGCCCTGACAAAGCCCGTATTTAACGTTGTCTGAAACAAAATAGCGCGCCTTTTTCGGCCCTCGTAGCCGGGGCATAGTCATCCCACCCCATCTAACCATCAGAGGAGAAGCCTGTGCCCATCATCCAATCCATCCAGGTTTGCGTGGCACGCGTACCACTGGACAACGTCACTTACTTATCCAATCGCACCGTGGTTGATCGTCACTATGGCTTGGTCAGGGTACGCAGCAGCGATGGCGCAGAAGGCATTGGCTTTTGCTACGTTGGCAATGCGGCTGGCGAGCTGTTCCGGGTGGCGATCGAACAATTGCTGGCACCGGTGCTGATCGGCAAGGAGTCGCTGGCGGTGGAAGGCTTATGGCAAGGGATGTACCAGGAAGCACTGCTGCAAGGCCGCATGGGTACGGTCATGCGCGCACTCAGTGCACTGGACATCGCCTTGTGGGATCTGAACGCCCGTACAGCCAGTTTGCCACTGCATCAATACCTGGGCGCGGTTGAACTGCACAGCGTACCAGCCTACGCCAGCGGCGGTTACTACGTGGAAGGCAAAACCGCAGGACACCTGGGCGAGGAAATGGCCAGCTATGTCGCTCTGGGCTTCAAGGCAGTAAAAATGAAAACCGGCCGCGAAACTCCTCAGGCAGAGGCATTACGTGTCAAGGCCGCTCGTGACGCCATCGGGCCGGACGTCGAACTGATGCTGGACTGTAACAATGGCTGGACAGATACCGTACAGGCCATGGAATACCTGTGCCGGATGGAAGAATACCATCCGTATTTCATCGAAGAACCCTTCAGCCCGGATGACATCGAAAGCCATGCCCGCCTGGCCAAGCTCATCCGTATTCCCGTTGCCACTGCCGAAATCGGCTACGGCCGCTGGTATCACAAACAGCTGCTGGACATGGGCGGTGCCGCCATTTTGCAAACTGATGCAGCGGTGTGCGGCGGCATCACCGAATGGAAACGCATCGCCGCCATGGCTGCCGCATACGGCGTACAAATGTGCCCACACTGGTTCCACGATGTGCACGCCGCGCTGGTGGCCGCCACACCGAATGCGCGCTATGTGGAATTTTTCTGGGACGATCAGGTGCTCAACTTCCGCCGCCTGCTGGACCGCCAACTGGAACACAAGGCAGGCCGGGTCCTGCTGCACCAAAGCCCCGGACTGGGCTTTGGCTTTGATGAAAAGCAAATCGCCAGATACGGCCAATGGACAACCGTAAGCTGAAGCAGTGGTAAAAAACGCCCGGCGCAACTTGGCCGAACATCATAGGGTGCCGGGCCGTTATTCAGGCGGGCTTGCACTCACCTGCAGAATTGCAAAAGACTCAAGTAATTAAAGAAAGCAGATAAGGTATGTGCCAGCCATGTGGACCGGCGAATGTACCGCCGCAGCAACAGCACTGGCCTGTCCTACCCTGCATCCCTCTGATGCCTGCAGCCCTCACCTGATGCCGGACTTGCAGTGTCTGCAACAGCAGCAAGCGCAGGCTTAAGCCAACTGGCCACTGCCATGCTCATCACCCCGGCTGGCTGATCGCTAAGCCAGTCTGTTGTTAGTGTCGAAATAAGCAGGGTATCAAGCCAAATCTGACCGTCCCATCGCCTTGCCACTGCCGAACATTGGCTGGGCACATTCCTGCATCTCGAAGCATGCGCAGTAGCTAATGCATGCGCCGCTGTAGTTGACTGCTTTCCTGGCTGCAAAAAAAAGCAAGAAACTCTTTCGTCAGTCGTGATGACTGGGCCATAAGACTCACACTGCCAGCGCCCTGCAAAGCAAAAAATACACAGTGCCACCGACTGACCGCTCAGCTGGAACGTACTCAGCCAATAGCGCCATTGCCGATTTCAAACACTTGTTTTACATTAGCCAATCGCCTGAAATAGGGCGTAGAAATCAAAACAATACTTACAAATCAAGACTCAACGAGGGAGAACTCACCACATGACTGCCAAGTCCGTTACCGACTGGTTCATACCGGAAACCATTCGCCAATCCCCCGCCCAAGCCATTGGCGCCCGCACGACTGTTGGCGTTGGCCTGCTGGCCGGTTGTATTGCCCCGCTGTTTTCCATCGAGTATTTCATGTTGAATCACCCGGCCATGGGCACCGGCATTGCACTGGGCGGACTGGGCTTGTTGCTGGCGCCACTTTTGCTGAAACTGACCGGCGCGCTGCGTTTTTGTGCCGAGCTGATTACCAGCTGCATGTTCGTGATGGTGTGCTGGATGGTGTATGTCAACGGCGGCATCATGTCCACCAGCGTGGTGTGGTTTGCGTCCATTCCGTTTACCGCCATTTTCGTATCCACCCGCCGCTCCGGCATGGTGTGGATGGTGTTGACCATTCTCGCCATTGGCTTATTCTTTTTACTGTCGGCAGACCCCGGCACGCTGCCACCGGTGCCGATTGACCATGCCGAAATCCCCAAACTGCAAGCCAAGTCGCTGATCGGCCTCACCATCGTGGTGTTGTCGCTGGCCATGGCCTTTGACAAGGCCAAGGTGAAAAGCCTGGAAAAGCTGGAACAGGCACGCGCCGACTCCGAGCAGGCCAGCCGCGCCATGCGCGCAATGATGGAACAGGTGGCGCGTTCTATCCGTGCCGCCTCCAGTGCCAGCCGTGACATTGCCGACAGCACCGGGCTGATGGCGCAAACCATGGCCGAGCAGCGCAGCCGCGCCGAAGACATGATGGTGGTGGCACAGCAGATGGCGGTCGTCACCAGCCAGAATGCCGCCCAGTCCGACAGCGCCACCCGGCTGGCACAAACCGCGGGCAATGCCGCCAGCAGCGGCGGACAGGTGATGGATCAGGCGGTATTGCAGCTGGGCCGGGCCGGGGAAGTCATCTCCCATGCCGCCAGCAAGCTGGAAGACCTGGGCCAGCGCAGCACCGAGGTCAACGGCATCGTGCAGCTGATCCGTGACATTGCCGACCAAACCAATCTGCTGGCGCTCAATGCCGCCATCGAAGCCGCGCGCGCTGGCGAAATGGGACGTGGCTTTGCCGTGGTGGCAGACGAGGTGCGCAAGCTGGCCGAACGCACGCAGAACGCCACGCTGGATATCGAAACCAAGATCAAGCTGATTGTGGATGGCACCAATCAGGCCATCATCGCCATGCGCGACGGTAACAGCCAGATGCAGGCCGGGCGCAGCAATGCGCAGGAGGCACAGCAGAACCTGCAAGGCATCATTCAGGAAACCCGCCAGCTGGCCAGCCTGCTGGAGGAAGTCTCCCGCGCCGAAAGCAGCCAGAACCAGGGCTTTGCCCAGTTTGCCGGTGACATTACCGCCGTAGGTGAGTCCACCCGCTCCTTATCCACCGAAACCCGCTCCATTGCCGATGCCATCAAGCGGCTGGACCAGTTGCTGGATGAGCTGGGCCGCTCCTCCCACGCGCAACAAGCAGTAACGGCCTAATCGCCATACTCATACTTCAACCGCAGACCGCCGTTTGGCGGTCTTTTGCTTTCAGACGCCTGCCCGGCCTCTGTTATACTGGCAGGCTTGTGTAAACCAGTGCTCTTTGCCCGATGACCACCCCTGCCCAGCAACTGTCCCAACTGAAATCCCGCCTTGCCCATTGCCTGCTGCGCGACCGCCACGGCCTGCGACGCAAGCTGAATGATGTGGCTGAACGGCTGAAAAAAAACCAGCCGGCCGACAAGCTGCTGGATGATATTCGCAGCCTGCTGGAACGTTCGGCCGCCCGCGCCGATGCCCGCCGTCAGCACCTGCCACGGCCGCAGTTTGACCAGGCCCTGCCGGTCAACCAGAAGCTGGATGACATCAAGGCCGCCATTGCCGGCAATCAGGTGGTGATTATCTGCGGCGAAACCGGCTCGGGTAAAACCACGCAGATTCCCAAGATCTGCCTGGAGCTGGGCCGTGGGGTGTACGGGCTGATCGGCCACACCCAGCCCCGCCGTCTGGCCGCGCGCTCGGTGGCCACCCGCATTGCGCAGGAACTGGGCTCGCAACTGGGCGAACATGTCGGTTTCAAGGTGCGCTTTACCGACAAGTTGTCGGAGAAATCCGTCATCAAGCTGATGACCGACGGCATCATGCTGGCAGAAACCCAGACCGACCGTTATCTGGAAGCTTACGACACCATCATCATCGACGAGGCGCACGAACGCAGCCTCAACATCGACTTTCTGCTGGGTTTTCTCAAGCAGCTGCTGCCGCGCCGCCCGGATCTGAAAATCATCATTACCTCGGCCACCATCGATGCCGACCGCTTTGCCCGCCATTTTGATGGCGCACCGGTGATTGAAGTCTCCGGCCGCACCTTTCCGGTGGAAGTGCGTTACCGCCCGCTCAAGCAGCGCGATGAAGACGAGCGCGAAATGGAAATGGAAGACGCCATTGTCGATGCCGCCGACGAGCTGTCACGCCAGGGCGCGGGGGACATGTTGGTGTTTTTGCCGGGCGAGCGCGAAATCCGCGAAACGGCGGAAAAGCTGCGCAAATCCGGTATTCGCGGTTATGAAATCCTGCCCTTGTTTGCCCGCCTGTCCAACGAGGACCAGCAGAAAATCTTCAAGCCATCCGGCGGACGGCGCATTGTGCTGGCCACCAATGTGGCGGAAACCTCGCTGACCGTACCGGGCATCAAGTATGTGATCGACACCGGCCTGGCCCGCATCAACCGCTACAGCCCGCGCGCCAAGGTGGAGCAGCTACAAGTAGAAAAGATTTCCCAGGCGGCGGCGCGCCAGCGTGCCGGTCGTTGCGGTCGGGTGGAAGCCGGTATCTGCGTGCGCCTGTACAGCGAAGAAGACTTCAACGCCCGCCCGGCCTTTACCGACCCGGAAATCGTCCGCTCCAACTTGGCGGCGGTGATTCTGCGCATGGCCGCACTGCGTCTGGGCCGAGTGGATGCCTTCCCCTTTCTGGAAGCTCCCAGCAGCCGCCTGATTGCCGACGGCTACCAGGTGCTGACCGAACTGGGCGCAGTCACCGACAGCAATGAACTGACCCCCATCGGCAAAGAGCTGGCGCGCATTCCGGTGGACCCGAAGGTGGGCCGCCTGCTGCTGGCTGGCCGCGACTTCGGCTGCATGCGCGAGGTGTTGATCATCGCCTCGGCGCTATCCATCCAGGACCCGCGCGAGCGCCCTTTCGAAGCACGCGAAGCCGCCGAGCGCGCCCAGGCACGCTTCAATGATGAAAAATCCGACTTCCTGTCCTATCTGCATCTGTGGGAATTCTTCAGCGAGGCACTCAAGCACAAGAAGTCCAACCGCCTGCTGGTGAATACCTGCCACGAGCACTTCCTGTCTTATCTGCGTCTGCGCGAATGGCGTGAGCTGCACGGCCAGCTGGCGGAAATTGCCAGCGAGCTGGGGCTGATCAAACGTGAACAAGCGCACGCCGATGCCGAGCAGCCCGATGCCCAGATGTCGCAGAAAAAGCGCCAGCAGCTGGACGCCGTGGCCTACGAGCACCTGCACAAGGCGCTGCTGACCGGCCTGGTGGGTAATATCGGCATGAAGAACCTGGAAGGCGACGACTATCAGGGCGCACGTGGTGTCAGCTTCCATGTTTTCCCCGGTTCCGGCCTGAAAAAGAGCAAGCCCAAGTGGCTGGTGGCAGCCGAACTGGTGGAAACCACCCGTCTGTACGCCCGTTGCGTGGCCAAGATCGAACCGGAATGGGTGGAAAAACTGGCCCCCCATCTGGTGAAGTATCACTACTTCGAACCGCACTGGGAAAAGAGCCGCGGCGAAGTGGTGGCCAGCGAACGCGTCACCCTGTACGGCCTGACGCTGATTCCGCGCCGGGCGGTGAGCTATGGCCGCATTGCGCCGGAAGAAGCCCGTGAGCTGTTCATCCGCGGTGCGCTGGTCAACATGGACTACGTCAGCAATGCACCGTTCTTCCAGCGCAACCAGCAGCTGATCCGCGAAGTGGAGCAGCTAGAACACAAGGCGCGCCGTCAGGACGTGCTGGTGGATGAAGAAGCGCTGTATGCCTTCTATCACGAACGCATTCCGGCCACGGTAGTGGATGCCGCCAGCTTTGAAGCTTGGCGCAAGGAAGCGGAAAAAACCGAACCCAAGCTGCTGCACCTGACCCGTGACGAACTGATGCGCCATGCCGCCCAGCACGTCACGGAAAACCAGTTTCCGGAATGGCTGGAGCTGGAAGACGGCAAGCTGCGGCTGAAATACCGCTTTGAACCCAAACACCCGCTGGATGGCGTCACCATGGATGTGCCACTGGCCATCCTGAACCGGCTGCAGCCCGCTCCGTTTGAATGGCTGGTGCCGGGGATGATTCGCGACAAGCTGCAACAGTTGATCAAGGGCCTGCCCAAGCAGATACGCCGCTGTTGCGTGCCGGTGCCGGACTTCGTCACCCGTTTTCTCAGCAGCAACCCTGACCTGCAGCAGCCCATCGCCCCGCAGCTGGCACGCTTTATCTTGCGTGAAACCGGCGGCGTCAAGGTAGACATCGACGCATTCAACCAGCAGGAACTGCCGGAACACCTGCTGTTCAACTTCCGCATCATCGACGACGGCAAACAGGAAATCGGCCTGGGCCGCGACCTGATTGCCCTGCAAAAGCAGTTTGGCCAGGCCGCCCAGCTGACTTTCCGCGACAGCAGCGCCGATTTCGAACGGGACGAGGTCAGCAGCTGGGACTTTGGCGAGCTGCCGGAAAGCATTCAGTTTGCTCGTGGCCGCCAACAGCTTACCGGCTATCCGGCGCTGACGCTGGAGCAGGACAAGGTGGCCATCCGTCTGTTCGATACCCAGCCGGAGGCCGAACGCCACCACCGCGCCGGGGTGATCCGCCTGTTGCAACTGCAATTGAAAGAACAGATGAAGCAACTGGGCAAAGGCCTGTCCGGCATGACCCAGATTGGCCTCAACCTGCGCAGTGTAGCCAATGTGGAAGTGCTGCTGGCCGATGCCATTGCCTGCATCTGCGACCGTGCCTTTATCGGCGAGGACGCCCTGCCGCGCAGTGAGAAGGCCTTCAACGAGCAAAAGAACCGCGCCCGCACCCGCCTGCCGGCGGTGATTCAGGCGGTGACGCAGTACTTGAGCCAGATCGGCAGCGAATACATGGTGCTGCATACAAAAATGCAGAAGCACCGGCTGGGGAGTGAGCTACAACAACAATTGGGCAAGCTGGTTTATGCCGGTTTCCTGCAAGCCACACCATGGGCGCAACTGTCGCATATCACCCGCTATATGCGTGCCATGAGCCTGCGCATGGACAAACAGCCTGCCAATCCACAGCGCGATGGTCAGCGGACGGCAGAAATTCGCGAGCTGTGGAACAAGTGGGAAGCCCGGCTGGCTGATGAGCAGGAACGTGGCGAGCCATCCGCCGCCTTGCTGGATTTCCGCTGGCAGCTGGAAGAATTACGTGTCAGCCTGTTTGCCCAGGAGCTGAAAACGCCTTACCCAGTGTCGGTGAAACGGCTGCAGAAAATCTGGCAGGATCTACCTAAACAATGATGATTATCAACATTTCCACCAGGTATTAGCCGGTGGAAATGTTGGCTTATCTATATAATTTGGCCATTCAACCCAAATGGTGTGCCATGCCAGATCGCTCCTTGTCTGACAAACTGAAGTCCAGCGCCATTTCCATCGGCAAGGAATTACCGATGGATGTCTACGCCAAGAACGGCATTCTGCTGCTTAAGCGCGGCCATTACGTACTGACGCCGGACATGAAGCACCGGCTGATTCAACTGGGCTTTGCCGAACAGGCCGAAGAGCCCAAGCCAGCAGACAAGACCGACGCTGAGGGTTACAAGAACCAGCTGCTGTTTGAGGAAATCGCTTTTTTGCAGCAACGTGTGCGCAGCATGCTATTGCACGCGCTAGGCCGCCCAGGCCTGGAAGGACGCGTGCGCAGCATTGCCCAGACGGTAATGACACTGTGCGAACGGCATCCGGACGGCCTGATTGCTGCGATGCTGCTCCTGCCCTTCCAGGATTACGCGGCGGCCCACGCCCTGCATACCACCGCGCTGCTGGCACTGATTACCCGGCAAATGAAGGTGCCGGCCGATCACCGGGAAATCCTGCTGTGTGCTGCACTCACCATGAATATTGCGCAGGTGGAGTTGCAAAACGAACTGTTCCGCCACCAGGGCGCACTGGCGCCAGAGCAATATGCGGCCATTCACGAACACCCCTTGCTCAGCTCGGCCATCTTGCGCGAAGCTGGTATCGAAAACGATTTATGGCATGCGCTGATCCAGACTCACCACGAAAACTGGCATGGCAAGGGCTACCCCTTCGGTCTGAATCGCAAGCAAATCCTGCCACCGGCTCATCTGCTGCACCTGGCAGACATCACCTGCGCCAAGCTGGCACCACGCAGCTACCGGCCGCCGCAACTTCCGGCCACGGCACTGGGACAGCTGTTCCAGCGCAAGGATGTGGATTTCGATGCCGCCTTCACCACCATGCTGATCCGCGAGCTGGGCATTTACCCGCCCGGCAGCTTTGTCAGACTGGCCAATGACGAAATTGCCGTGGTGCTGGCACGTCGACAGAAGCCCAGCGAGCCGCAAGTGGCTGCGCTGCGCAAAGCCGATGGCCCGGCCTATGCCGAGGTATTGCTGCGCGAAACCAGCCATGCGGCTTACAAGATCATCTCGCCTTGTCCGGCCCATATGTCCGGTGTGCGCATTTCCTTCCTGGCCGGCCTGTGGAAATACTGAAACCCCTTTACTGACAAGGAAAAGCGGCAACGTAAAAGCCATGCAAGGGCTGGCGCATCGGCCTATAATCGCAGCTGGCCTTTAGTTTAGTAGCCACTTGCAAACCCAGCCGACGACACGCTCAGCATGAACACCCGTTTCAAGATCCAATTACAGGACAAGGTAGCGCCTGACCAGATTCACATGGGCAAGAAACTACCGCTGGATGTCTATGCCAAGAACGGCCTGTTGCTGCTGCGCAAGGGGCATTTCGTACTGAGCGACCGTCAGCGCGAAAAGCTGCTGGAAATGGGCTACTCGGTAGATGGCAACCGGCTGGATGCCATCAGCCTGCCGGAACAACCGGACACCATGATGGTGCGCGAAAGCGTGCTGCATGAAATGGCCTTCCTGCAACAGCGCACCCGCACCCTGCTGAGCTATGCCATGCAGCTGGACGATTTCCCGCGCAAGGTTTCCTTGGTAGTACGCGACATTGTGCGCCTGACCGAGCAACACCCGGACGGGGTGATTGCCAGCCTGCTACTGGTGCCATTCAATGAATACGGCCCGGCCCACGCGCTGCACACCACCGCCCTCCTGGCCTTGCTCAGTCGCCGCATTCCGGATTTATCCACAGAGCAGCGCACTTCCATGCTGTCTGCCGCGCTCACCATGAACATGTCCATCTGCGCGCTGCAAAACGCGCTCTACCATCAGCAGGAAGCACTGAGCCCGCAGCAGGAGGACGAAATCGCCAGCCACCCGCTGATGAGTTCCGCCATCCTGCGAGAAGCCGGAGTGACTGATGAGCTGTGGCATTGGCTGGTTCAGACCCACCACGAATCGTGGCTGGGTAATGGCTACCCTTACGGCTTGGCCCGCGGCGAAATCGAATCGCTGGCCCACATGCTGCACATGGCCGACATCACCTGCGCCAAGCTGACCCCGCGCAGCTACCGTGCCGGCATGGTGCCCGCTGCCGCACTGGGACATATCTTCCAGCGCAAGGATCACGAATTCGACCCGGCCTACACTACCTTGCTGATCAAGGAACTGGGCATCTATCCGCCCGGCAGCTTTGTCAAACTGGCCAATGATGAAATCGGCGTGGTGCTGGCCCGCCGCGAAAAAGCCAGCGAACCGCAAGTAGCTGCCATTCGCCGCAGCGACGGCCCGGCGTATATTGACGCCCTGATCCGGGACACCAGCCAGCCGGCACACAAGGTGGTTGCGCCCTGCCCGGCTACGCTGGCAGGCGTGCGGCCTTCGCATCTGGCACGCCTGTGGCGTACCCAGGCTAGCTGACACTTCAGTTGCCAGATAGAAAAAAGCCGGCTTGATGCCGGCTTTTCTGATGAGATCAACCCACTTAGCTGGCCTCACCCACCGCAGGGCCTTGCAGCACGTTTTGCGGAATGGTCAGGGCTTTGACTTGCGCCTGGCGTGCGGCAAAAGCCGGACTGAGGATGGCCTGCTGCCAGCCGATGATATCTCCGGTCCCGGCCATGCGCTGCAAACGCTCGGCCAGACGCGGCTGGGCTGGCGGTTGCAGGCCGGCAAGCACTTCATCTGCGCGTTCCGGCTGATTGCACACCAGCACCATATCGCAGCCTGCCGCCAAGGCGGCTTCGGCACGCTCGACAAAGCTGCCGGCTCCGGCAGCACCTTCCATGCCCAGGTCGTCCGAAAAGATGACGCCATCAAAAGCCAGCTTGCCGCGCAGAATGTCTTGCAACCATACCGGGGAGAAGCCCGCCGGACGGCTGTCCACTGCCGGGTACACCACATGCGCCGGCATCACCGACCCCATGCCAGCCTCAGCCAGGCGGGCAAACGGAACCAGATCGTCCGCTTCCAGCTCGGCCAGCGTGCGGTCGTCCTGCGGCATCACGAAATGGCTGTCACCCGCGACAAAACCGTGACCGGGGAAGTGCTTGCCGCAAGTGGACATGCCACCTTGCTGCAGGCCACGCTGCAAGGCCAGGGCCAGTTCGCTGACAATGTGCGGGTCGCGATGAAAAGCCCGGTTGCCGATAACGGCACAGCGGCCCCAGTCCAGGTCCAGCACCGGGGTAAAGGACAGGTCGATGCCGCAGGCACGCAACTCACCCGCCAGCACCACGCCGACATTCTCGGCAGCGGCTCGGGCGGCGGTTTCGTCCTGCTGCCACAGCTCGCCCAGTACATTCATGGGCGGCAGACGGGTGAAGCCATCGAGAAAACGCTGCACGCGGCCACCTTCATGGTCCACGGCAATCAGCAGCTCCGGTGTGCGCAGTGCGCGGATTTCCGCCGTCAGCGCCTTGAGCTGGTCGATGTTCTGGAAATTGCGGCGGAACAGGATGACGCCGCCCACCAGCGGGTGGGACAGACGCTGCCTTTCCTGCTCGGTCAGGCCAAAGCCATGTACATCCACCATGACCGGTCCACGCGGCAGATTCGCTACTTGCATGGCTGATTCTCCAAGACTGTGCGAAGGCACGCCTCCGCGATTCAATTGATGATGGCACCGGGCCGGGCCCGGCGGCGCTAGGCTTGCTCCAGCACGACGAAAGCCAGCGCATGTTCCCGCTCGTCGGTAATGGAAACATGGCTACGCACAATGCCGCGCTGGCTGAGAAAGGCCTGCAAGCCAGCAGAAAAGACCAGTTGCGGCTTGCCCAGTTCGTCATGGCTGACCGCAATGGCAGTCAACAGCACCGGGTCCACCACACCGGTGCCAACCGCCTTTGACAGCGCTTCTTTCACGGCAAAGCGCTTGGCCAGGTAACGGGCCTGATCGCGGGATTGCAGAAAACCCGCCATTTCGGACTCGGCCAGAATCCGCCGCCCGGCCTTGTCACCCCAGCGTTGCAGCAGGCCCTGCATGCGGGCGATTTCCACCATGTCCGTGCCAATGCCGTAGATCATCTGCCCGCTCCTGCCCTGCTTCAGCCCCGGCGGGCTTCCTGCATCAGGGCTTTCATGTCACGCACGGCGCGATCCAGGCCGACGAACACCGCCTGACCGATGATGGCGTGACCGATGTTCAGCTCGGTGATTTGCGGGATGGCGGCAATCGGCTTGACGTTGTGATAATTCAGTCCGTGACCGGCATTCACCACCATGCCCAGTTCGGCGGCAAAGGCGGCCGCACCGCGGATGCGTGCCAGTTCCGCTTCGCGTTCCGCGGCATGCACGGCGTCGGCGTAGGCGCCGGTGTGCAGTTCGATCACGCGGGCACCGGCTTCGAAAGCCTTGCTGATCTGCGCGCGATCCGGGTCGATGAAGATGGACACCCGGATACCGGCCTGTTGCAGGGTTTCGGTGTAATGACAGACATCTGCATAGTGACCAAGCACATCCAGGCCGCCTTCGGTGGTGACTTCTTCACGCTTTTCCGGTACCAGGCATACGTCTTCCGGTGCCACGGCCAGCGCATTGGCCAGCATTTCCGGTGTCATCGCCATTTCCAGGTTCATGCGGGTCTTGATGACCTGACGCATGGCCACCACGTCGGCATCCTGGATGTGACGGCGGTCTTCGCGCAGATGCAGGGTAATCAGGTCGGCACCGGCGGTTTCCGCCACCAGCGCCGCTTCGATCGGACTGGGGTAGCGGGTGCCGCGCGCCTGGCGCAGGGTGGCAACGTGGTCGATATTCACACCAAGCAAAATCATGTTCAGCTCCTGTGGGCAGGCCTCAGTCGGCAATGGCGTTGACGGCCTGCAAGAGTTCACGCGAGGCAAATGGCTCCTCGCCCAGCAAATCGGTCAATAGCAGCCGCAGCAGGCTGCGCGCTGCACGGCGGGTGCTGATGGCAGTGTAGTTGTCTGCCTCGATGGCCAGCAGTTCACTGCCTGGCAGGCGCAGAAAGGGCCCTGTCGGGTCGAATCCGGCATCGCGCTCGGGCAAGGCACCACCACGGCACAGGTAGAGGGCTGCGGCGTCGATGGCAGCGCCGTGCTGGTCGCAGGCGAAGCTGCCAGCATAGCCCAGCGCCTGCAATAGCCGCAATTCGTAACGTCGCAAGGTGGCTGACAGGGAGTCGGCCAGCGCCAGCGCCCTGACCGCCTGGTCGTAGACGGCGAAGGCGCGCGGCTCGGCATCGTCACGGGCAGTGAGCTTGAGCATCAGCTCGTTCAGGTAAAAGCCGCAGATCAGGCGCATGCCGGCCAGTTGTGGCACCCCGCCATTCCATTCAGCCGTGTGCAGGGTACGTACCTCGCCCTTGCCGAACCAGGACAGGGTAAGCGGCTGGAACGGCAGCAAGACGCCGCGCACATCGGCACGTGGCCGGCGTGCGCCGCGCGCCACCATGGTGAAGCGGCCATGCTGTGGTGTCAGCACTTCCACCAGCAGGCTGGTTTCCCGGTAGGGTTGTGCATGCAGCAAATACGCCGCCTGACGGTCCACCCTGCCTTGCTGGCTCATTTCTTCATTCCGGAACCAACATCCGCAGGCGAGCTGATGCGGTCGATCTGCAGGGCAAATTGCAGCGCGTCTTCCCGGCTTCCAACACGGGACAGCAACTGCTCGGCATGCATGCGCCAGGCGGCGATGGCATCCACATTGTCCCAATAGCAACGGGTGAAGGCCCTGCCGCTGTCATCCTGTACGGAGTCAGCACCCAGATAGCCCGCTTGCAGGCTGGCCAGGCGCAACATGCGTCCGGTCAGGTCCGCCGGGCTGGCGGGTGCAGAAAAAATCACCGCCCAACAGGGCGGCTGTGAAGAAGCGTGCAACATCAGTTCAAGCCGAATTCCCGCAGGAAGCGCACATCGTCGGCCCAGCCGGATTTCACCTTTACCCACACTTGCAGGAAAACCTTGCCGTCAAACAGCTTTTCCATGTCCAGACGGGCTTCGGTGGAAATTTTCTTCAGCTTCTCGCCACCCTTGCCAATCACGATGGGCTTCTGGTTTTCCTTGTCCACCAGAACGGCAATGTGGATGCGGCGCAACGCACCGTCCATCTCGAACATTTCCACTTCCACGTTCATTTCGTAAGGCAGTTCTTCGCCCAGATAGCGAAACAGCTTTTCGCGCACGATTTCGGCCGACAGGAAACGCTCGCTCTTGTCGGTGACCATGTCTTCCGGATACAGCGGCATGGATTCCGGCAGATGCGGACGCACCTTGTCCAAGAGTTCGCTCAGGCGCTGGCCGTGCTTGGCACTGACCACTTCGCAATCGGTAAACGGAAATTCCGCGCGCACGCCGTCGATGAATTCCTGCAGCAACAGCTTGTCCTTGACCTTGTCCAGCTTGTTGATCACCAGGATCACCGGCGTGTGCTTGGGCAACAGTGCCATCACTTCGCGGTCGGCCGCGCTGATGCGCATGGCTTCCAGAATAAACAGGACGCAGTCCACGCTACCCAGAGAATCCTTCACGCTCTTGTTGAGCGTTTCGTTGAGCGCACCTTTGTGGAAGGTCTGGAAGCCTGGGGTATCGACAAAAATGAACTGGGCATTGTCTTCGGTATGAATGCCGTTAACCCTGTGACGCGTGGTTTGCGCCTTTTTCGAGGTGATGCTGACTTTCTGACCGATGAGGTGATTCATCAGCGTGGACTTGCCCACATTCGGGCGGCCCACGATGGCTACAAAGCCACAGTGATATGCGTGTTCTGTCATGCGTGTTTCTTGCCTGTGGCCAGTTTTTGTTCAAGGAGCAGCAAGGCGGCTTCCGCTGCCTGCTGTTCTGCAGCGCGGCGGCTACCGCCTTCGCCCTGCGATTCGATCATCAGTTCGCCCAGATCGCACATCACCTTGAACCATTGTTCGTGGGCTTCGCCGGTCTGGCCAAGAATGCGGTATTTGGGCAGGGGCCATTTGCGCGCCTGCAAGGCTTCCTGCAGGCGGGTCTTGGCGTCCTTGGCGTGCTTGGTGGGGTCAATGGCAGCCACGCGGCTGCCATACAAGCGACGTACCACTTGTTCGGCATGCTGAAAGTCGGCATCAAAGCTGACCGCCGCAAACGTAGCCTCCAGCGCATCGGCCAGAATGGAGGGCCGATTAAAGCCACCGCTTTTCAGCTCGCCTTCGCCCAGATACAGATAGTCGCCCAGCTTCAGTTCGTGAGCGATTTCCGCCAGGGTGTTCTGGTTGACCAGATTGGCCCGCAGCCGTGACAGCTCGCCTTCGCTCAGGCGGGGGAACTGGTCGAACAACATGCGCGCCACGGTGTAATTGAGAATGCTGTCGCCAATGAACTCGAAACGTTCATTATTGGACGCAGCAAAACTGCGATGCGTCAGCGCCTGACGCAGCAGATCGGGCTTCTGGAATGAATAATCCAGCGCCTCGGACAGGCGCCGGAATCGGGTATCAACATGGTTCACGGTAGTTACTGGGGTGTCTGTCCAGCCTGGGTATCAAAATCGAAGGCCAGGCTGACATTGGCAAACAGCGGTACTTCGCGCCGGTAGGCGGCACGAACAAACACACTGTTGCTGGTGGTAATGATGGTGAGGTTTTCCGGCTTGATCGAGGAAATGTCGCCCACCATGGCATGGTTCATGAACTCACGACGCAAATCGTACTCGCTCTTGCCGGTTTGCCCGGCCATGGCCGTCACTGCCTTGCGCACTTCGGCATACTCTTTGTATACCGGCAGCACCTTGCCTGCCAGCAGGAAACCTGAGCCGACAAACAACATGATGACCAGAACAGAAATGACTGACAAACCGTGCTGACGCTGCATGTGAGTCCCCATGACTTGGTATTAGTGGATGCTGGTGCCGATGCGAGACAGGGCACCGAAGTTCATCCAGATCAGGAAAGCCTTGCCTACCATCAGCTTGTCGTCAACAAAGCCCCAGTAGCGGCCATCCAGGCTGTTGTCCCGGTTGTCGCCCAGCATGAAGTAATGACCGGCCGGCACTTTGCAGACAAAGCCGTTGTCATCATACTGGCATTGGTCGCGATAAGGGAATTCTGACACCTGCCCCAGTGCCACCACCGGCGCATCCGGAATGTTCAGGACCTTGTATGCCTTGCCGTCCATCACTTCCTTGAACTGGTCGTTGTGTATCGTACCCAGGCTTTGTTCAAGATAGTCATAAGTACCGTCTTTTTCATCCGGCACGGCCTTGCCATTGATGGTGAGACGCTTGTTACGGTATTCCACCACATCGCCAGCCAGACCAATCACACGCTTGATGTAGTTGACCTTGGGGTTGGGCGGATAGTTGAACACCACCACGTCCCCACGGCTGACCTTGCCGACCGGCACAATCACGTTGTTGAGCACCGGCACGCGAATGCCGTAGGCAAACTTGTTAACCAGAATGAAGTCACCCACCACCAGCCCCGGACGCATGGAGCTGCTGGGAATCTGGAAGGGTTCCACCAGGAAGGAACGCAACAGGAATACCACCAGGATGACCGGGAAAAACCCGCGCGAGTATTCAACAAAGTGCCCGGCTTCACCAGCGCGCTTCTTTGCCAGCAGATATTTGTCCAGCGCCCAGACCACACCGGTCACCAGCACGAACACCAGCATCACCGCCGTGAAGCTCATGTAATTGGACAACAGGCCAAAGCCACCGATCACCAGGGCCAGATAGCCCCACTGCACCGATACCGGCCAATCTTTCTGCCCGACTTCACGCTGACCACCAAATGCAATCAGCATGCCACCGACAATCACGGCAACGATAAATACCCAGAACAGGTTTTCGCCCACTTATTTGTCCCCTACTTGAAGAATGGCCAGGAAAGCTTCTTGCGGAATTTCCACATTACCCACCTGCTTCATCCGCTTTTTACCGGCCTTTTGTTTTTCCAGCAGCTTTTTCTTACGGGTGATATCGCCGCCATAGCACTTGGCCAACACGTTCTTGCGCAAAGCCTTCACCGTTTCACGGGCAATGATATGCCCACCGATAGCCGCCTGCACAGCGATGTCAAACATCTGGCGCGGAATCAGCTCGCGCATCTTGGATACCAGTTCACGACCGCGATACACGCTGGAAGCGCGGTGCACAATGAGGCTGAGCGCATCCACTTTCTCGCTGTTGACCAGCACGTCCAGCTTGACCAGATCGGCGCACTGGAATTCCTTGAACTCGTAATCCAGCGAGGCGTAGCCACGGCTGGTGGACTTGAGCTTGTCGAAGAAGTCCATCACCACTTCGTTCATCGGCATATCGTAGGTCAGCATCACCTGGCGACCCAGATACTGCATATTGCGCTGTACGCCGCGCTTCTGGGTACACAGGGTAATGACTGCGCCCACGTAGTCCTGCGGCACCAGAATGTGCGCAGTAATGATGGGCTCGCGGATTTCCTCGATCTTGCCCGGGTCCGGCAGACGCGACGGGTTTTCCACCTGGATGATGCTGCCATCCTTGAGCACCAGCTCGTACACCACGGTAGGTGCCGTGGTGATCAGGTCCATGTCGAACTCGCGTTCCAGACGTTCCTGCACGATTTCCAAGTGCAACAAGCCCAGGAAGCCGCAACGGAAGCCAAAGCCCAGCGCCTGCGATACTTCTGGCTCGAACTTGAGCGATGCGTCGTTCAGTTGCAGTTTTTCCAGTGCATCGCGCAGTGCTTCGTAATCGTGGCTTTCCACCGGGTACAGACCGGCAAATACTTGCGACTGCACTTCCTTGAAGCCCGGCAGCGGCTCGGTGGCCGGGGTTTTCATCAGGGTGATGGTATCGCCCACCTTGGCCGACTTCAGTTCCTTGATGCCGGCAATGATGAAGCCCACCTCACCTGCATTCAGCACTTCGCGCTGTACCGATTTTGGCGAGAACACACCCACCTGCTCCACCAGATGCTCGGCACCGGTGGCCATGAACTTGATCTTGTCCTTGGGACGAACCTGACCGTCCTTGACGCGCACCAGCATCACCACGCCGACATAGTTGTCGAACCAGGAGTCGATGATCAGCGCCTTGAGCGGGCCGTCCGGATTGCCTTCCGGCGGCGGAATCTTGCTGACCACGGTTTCCAGGATGTCCTGAATACCGATACCGGACTTGGCCGAGGCGCGCACGGCATCAATGGCTTCAATGCCGATGATGTCTTCGATTTCCTGCGAAACACGCTCGGGTTCTGCCGCGGGCAGGTCGATCTTGTTGAGCACCGGCACCACTTCCACCCCCAGATCAATGGCGGTGTAGCAGTTGGCTACTGTCTGTGCCTCCACCCCTTGCGAGGCATCCACCACCAGCAGTGCGCCTTCGCAGGCAGACAGCGAGCGGGAAACCTCATAGGAGAAGTCCACATGCCCCGGGGTGTCGATCAGGTTCAGGTTGTATACCTGACCGTCGCGCGCCTTGTACTGCAAGGCTGCCGTCTGGGCCTTGATGGTAATGCCGCGTTCTTTCTCGATATCCATCGAGTCGAGTACCTGGGCACTCATTTCACGCAGTTCGAGGCCACCGCAAAACTGGATGAAGCGGTCGGCCAGGGTCGATTTGCCATGGTCGATATGGGCAATGATCGAGAAATTTCTGATATGTTTCATCGGTATCCAGCAAAAAGATAAGGGCACGCTGGCGTGCCCTCGAACAACTCACACTGGCGCGGATTTTAGCCGATTTCGCCCAAATGTGCAGCCAAAGCAGGAATATCCAGATGCCAGTGACAAATCTCTTGTTCACCATCCATCAAAACCGGCACTAATTCGTTGAATCTGGCTTCCAGCACCGGGTCTGCATCCACATCCAGCACTTCCAGTTCAAAGCCGTGCCGGTCTTGCCACGGCTTGAGTTCTGCCAGCATCTGATGGCACAAACTGCAGTACTCCCGGAAATACAAAGTCAGCTTCATTCTTCTCCACCAATACTCAAAGGCACAAACAGGGTGATGCCCTGACGCCAGAGCTGCAAGGCCAAGGCGCTGCCCTTGGGAGCGGCCGATACTGCCGCCTTGAACTGGGCAAAACTGCTTAGCGCTTCACCACCCAGGCCAACAATCACATCTCCGGGCTGAATGCCGGCACGGGCCGCGGCGCCACTCACCCGTTTCACCTGCAAACCGTACTTGGCACCCACTTTAGCCAGCTGCGCAGGGGTTAGCTCTTGCAAGGCGAGGCCCAGCTGCTTCATGTTCTGCGCATCGGGTACTGCTTGCGGCGAACGGTACTCGCGCTGAGCGGTACGGGCGTCTTCGGTCTTCAGCTCTTCCGGCACCACGGTCAGCTTCTGCATGGCACGGTTGCGCCACACTTCCAGCACTACGGGCTTGCCCGGACGAATGGCACCGATCAGGCGTGGCAAGTCTGAGGAAGACTCCACTGCCTGACCGGCAACGGAGAGGATGATATCACCGGTTCGCAACCCCGCCTTATCAGCCGGACTTTTTTTCTCTACATCGTTAATCAGGGCACCGGCGGGCTTGGCCAGACCAAAAGATGCGGCCAGATCCTTGTTCAACTCCTGAATGGCCACGCCGATGCGACCACGACTGACCTTGCCGGTGGCCTTGAGCTGATCGGCCACATTCATGGCCACATCAATCGGAATGGAGAAGGAAATACCCATGAAGCCACCGGAACGGCTGTAGATCTGGGAATTGATACCAATCACTTCGCCTTTGAGATTGAACAGAGGGCCACCGGAATTACCTGGGTTTACTGCAGCATCGGTTTGCAGGAAAGGCACAAAGTTTTCATCCGGCAGCAGGCGATTCTTGGCCGAGACAATGCCGGAAGTCACCGTGTTTTCAAAGCCGAAAGGCGAGCCGATAGCCAATACCCACTCACCCACCTTCACGTCTGCCATGTTTCCCAGCCGCACCACTGGCAGGTTCTTGGCCTCAATCTTGAGCAAAGCCACATCGGTACGCGCATCCGAACCGATCACCTTGGCCTTGTATTCACGCTTATCAGTCAGGGTGACGGTAATTTCGTCCGCCCGCGCCACTACATGGGCATTGGTCAGCAAGTAGCCATCCGGCGAAATGATGAAGCCGGAACCGAGCGAACGCTCCTGCCGCTCTTGCTGTTGTTGCGGTGCAAAACGGCGGAAGAATTCGAAGAATGGATCACCCTCCATGCCTTCGGGCATGGCACTGACATTCTGCTTGATGGTGGATGTGGTGCTTACGTTGACGACAGCACGCCCTTCCGTTTCAACAATACGGGTGAAGTCAGGCAAATCAGCGGCCAGGGCAGCCGCAGGTTGGACAGTGAATGCAGAAGCCGCCAGCATGGCAGCCACGATCAGCTTTTTGATCGACATGGTCGCTCCATCTTGATGTGGTTTGCACAGAAAACAGCGGAAGGTTAAAACGGCCGACCACCCCGAGCAAGGCGGGAAGGTCGGCCAGCACCATCATGGCTTGAGTGTGATCTTGAGGTTCTTGATCATCGCCAGCATGGTCGGTTCGGGCAGATCGCCCACCAGGGTGACCAGATAATCCCCCTGCGGGGCCGTGGCCATGTTGACTGCGCCATGCAGGTTCACCGCACGTTCGGCACGGCTGTCGCCCTGCGGCTCGATGAACAGCGACAACATCACCAAGCCATCGCTATACACCATGTGTCGCACCGTACGCTCAGCCTGACCGGGCAGGCTGCGTTGCACGGCACGCAGCAACTTGAAGCCGACGGGCATGCCGACAACTTCGGACGGCGCGTCAGCATCCAGTGTCATTTGTGGCGCACTGGCACTGCGCAATACATAACTCAGCTTGTATTGCGGCTTGAAGGCTGCACGGTCTTTCGGTCCTTGCAATTCGACTTCGGTAAAAGTGAACTGCTCTACCGGTTCCCCTGCGGCATTTTGCGTGATCACCTTCAGCGGCAAATTGCTGACCGGATCGACGCACATGCGCAAGACATAGCGCTTGCTGTCCTTGGGTTTGAGATCCAGCCAGTTGCAATCACGCTGCGCCACCCTGTCCTTGCCACCATGCTTCAGCGTGTAGGACTGGGCAATATTGCTGATGTCGTCGGGCAAGATGGCCGGGAACAGGCGCATGGCACTGACCTTGGCCGCCCCCAGCGATTTGGCATCGGGCGCATAGCAGACCAACTCAAAACCCTTGCGGATGATCTCGCGCGACGGGCCGTCCAGCGAGGTGCGTTTTTCCTGAATGTTGTCACCAGAACCGGCACGCACAATACGGTAGGTTTCCAGAGAGGCATTCATCTGATGCAGGTAGGTGCCGCTCAGTGGCAATTGCCTTGCCGCTGCTGCGGCCTTTTTTACCACCAGCCAATCATCGTCCGCGTGAGCCAGTACGGCCACTCCCATCAGACAAACCCCGGAGAGCTGTGTCAGACGCATCAGTGGCGGACTCCATTCCCGTAAGCAACCTTGACAACGCTCTGATCCGCGGTCATTTCCTGATGAGCAGCCAGGTAGAGATCGTCGTGCTCCTGGGCCGACTGTGCCGCAGCCACCGGCACACCGCGATCCGCCACGGCGGAGTCAGCATTGCCATGCGACAGTTGCTGCCAACCGACAACAGCGGCAAAGCTGACACTGGCAGCCAGCGCCACCGCACCTGCCCGGCGTGAACGGATGGGCGCAAACCAGCGGCGCGGTGCCAGTACCGTGGGCTCGGCAACCAGGCGCTCGGCAACACGCTGACGCACATTGACGCTCACATGGGTGTTGTCACGCATGGCATCCCCGATCAGGTGATAGGCATCCCACACCTGCTTGAGTTCCTCTTCTTCCGTGATGGCTTTGATGGTTCTGTCCGCAAGCTGCCCGTCCAGCTCGCCATCCATCAGTGCAGATAATTTTTCTTTCATACCTACCACCTTTTGTTTTTTGCCGTATCCAGCAATGGCCTCAACTCGGCAGCAATAGCCTCCCGCGCACGGAAAATACGCGAGCGGACGGTGCCGATAGGACAATTCATGACCTGTGCAATCTCTTCGTAGGACAGCCCGTCCATTTCCCTGAGGGTAATGGCCGTTCTGAGTTCCTCCGGCAAAGCCTGCACGGCACTGTTCACTGTCGTCACGATTTCCTTGTTCATCAGCTCGGTTTCAGGCGTATTCATGTCGGGAACTTGCGACGCCAGGTCGAAGCTCTCGCCATCTTCGTCTTCAAACTCGCTGTTCACCACCGGACGACGCCCGGCTGAACTGAGGAAATTCTTGGCAGTATTGATGCCGATTCGGTACAGCCATGTGTAAAACGCGCTCTCGCCACGAAAAGATGGCAAGGCGCGATACGCTTTGACGAATGCTTCTTGCGTCACATCTTCGATGTCGGCGCCGTCGCGAATGAAACGTGACAAAAGTCTGGCCAGACGACGCTGATATTTTCCAACAAGCAGGTCGAAAGCTCTTTTTTCACCTCGCTGGGCACGCTCCACCAACTGTTGATCGATCTCACGATCACTCATGTCGTTGTAATGCTCCCTGAATTGTCCACTGGTTTAGTTGTGTGTACTGCTGTGTGAACACAACGCTAGACAGTGGCTCGTGCAATGAGTTCCCCCGAGCTTTGCTGCCCGGAAACATAGCAGACCTTGCGCAAAAGCTGAAACTTTCCTCCTTGATACATGAGGTGATAGAGCATTTGCACTCCAACCAAGCACTTGCTAGAATGACTGCAACATTACCCGGATCAACATAAGGACCCTGCCATGAGCACACCCGGCCAACGCTTCCGTCTCGCCGTAGAACAAGAAAAGCCGCTGCAGGTTGTAGGTGCAGTCAACGCCTATGCAGCACGTTTGGCCGAACACTCAGGCTTCAAGTCCCTTTATCTGTCGGGCGGCGGTGTGGCTGCCTGCTCCTGCGGCATTCCGGACCTGGGCATCACCACCCTGGAAGACGTGCTGATTGATGTGCGCCGCATTACCGACGTGACCGAACTGCCGCTACTGGTGGATATCGATACCGGCTGGGGTGGCGCTTTCAATATCGCCCGCGCCATCCGCAGCCTGGAAAAAGCCGGTGCAGCCGCCGTGCATATTGAAGACCAGGTGCAACAAAAGCGCTGCGGCCACCGCCCCAACAAGGCCATTGTCAGCCAGGAAGAAATGGTAGACCGCATCAAGGCCGCCACCGATGCACGCAAGGATGACAGCTTCGTCATCATGGCTCGTACTGACGCACTGGCGGTGGAAGGGCTGAACTCCGCCATCGACCGTGCAGTCGCCTGCGTGGAAGCCGGTGCCGACATGATTTTCCCGGAAGCAATGACCGATCTGGCCATGTACAAGCAGTTTGCCGAAGCCGTGGGTGTGCCGGTGTTGGCCAACATCACCGAGTTTGGCTCCACCCCGCTCTACACCACGCAGGAACTGGGTGAAAACGGCGTGTCGCTGGTGCTCTACCCACTATCCGCCTTCCGCGCCATGAGCCAGGCTGCACTGAATGTGTACGGCGCGCTGCGCCGCGATGGCACCCAGAAAAACGTGCTGGACCTGATGCAAACCCGCATGGATCTGTACGAACACCTGGGCTACCACAGCTACGAGCAAAAGCTGGATGGGCTCTTTGCCGAAGGCAAAAACAAGTAATTGCCCGCCGAAGGCAAAAACAAATAACTGCCTGCCACCAGCAAAACTGGCAGCACAACCAATCAGGCCGGGCGGCCATGAGCCACCCAGCCATGCGTACAACAGTAACAGCAAAGAAATTGTCCAAGGAGAAATGGCATGACTGAAGTGGTTCTGACTGGCAAGCCGAAGAAATCGGTCGCCCTGTCCGGCGTTGCCGCCGGCAATACCGCCCTGTGCACGGTTGGCCGTACCGGCAACGACCTGAGCTATCGCGGCTATGACATTCTGGATATCGCCGACCAGTGCGAATTTGAAGAAGTGGCCTACCTGCTGGTGCATGGCAAGCTGCCGAACAAGGCCGAACTGGCTGGCTACAAGCAAAAGCTGAAAGCCCTGCGTGGCCTGCCGCAAGTGGTGAAAAGCGTGCTGGAAGCCCTGCCTGCCTCCGCTCACCCGATGGACGTGATGCGCAGCGGCGTGTCTGCCTTGGGCTGCACCCTGCCGGAAAAGGACGACCACAATATTGCCGGTGCGCGTGACATTGCCGACCGCCTGATGGCTTCCTTCGGCTCCATGCTGCTGTACTGGTACCACTTCAGCCACAACGGCAAGCGCATCGACGTGGAAACCGACGACGACTCCATCGGCGGTCATTTCCTGCACCTGCTGCACGGTGAAAAGCCGTCCGAGCTGTGGGTGAAGGCGATGCACACCTCGCTGATCCTGTACGCCGAGCACGAATTCAATGCCTCCACCTTTACCAGCCGCGTGATTGCCGGTACCGGTTCGGACATGTATTCCAGCATTACCGGTGCCATTGGCGCGCTGCGCGGCCCGAAACACGGCGGCGCCAACGAAGTGGCGTTTGAAATCCAGAAACGTTACGACAACCCGGACGAAGCCGAAGCCGACATCAAGGCCCGCGTGGAACGCAAGGAAGTGGTGATTGGTTTTGGCCACCCGGTGTACACCATCTCCGACCCGCGCAACAAGGTGATCAAGGAAGTGGCACGCAACCTGTCCGCCGCAGCCGGCGACAGCAAGATGTTCGACATTGCCGAGCGTCTGGAAAGCGTGATGTGGGACATCAAGAAGATGTTCCCCAACCTGGACTGGTTCTCCGCCGTGTCCTACCACATGATGGGCGTACCGACTGCCATGTTCACCCCGCTGTTCGTGATTGCCCGTACCAGCGGCTGGAGCGCACACGTGATCGAGCAACGCATTGACGGCAAGATCATCCGTCCGTCGGCCAACTACACCGGCCCGGACGATCAGGCTTTCGTGCCGCTGGCACAACGCTGATGGTCAGGGGAGCTAAGCCGCAAGGCTTGCTCCCCGCTTTGCCTCCACCCTGAGAGTTATAGCGACGCCATGAACAAAAACTACCGCACCCAATTGCCCGGCAGCCAGCTGGACTACTACGACACCCGCGCCGCCGTTGACGCCATTGTGCCCGGCGCCTATGCCACCCTGCCCTATACCTCGCGCGTACTGGCCGAGCAACTGGTGCGCCGTTGCGAACCGGAACTGCTGACCGACGCGCTCAAGCAACTGATCGAACGCAAGCGCGACCTGGACTTCCCCTGGTATCCGGCGCGCGTGGTATGCCATGACATCCTGGGCCAGACCGCACTGGTCGACCTGGCCGGTCTGCGTGACGCCATTGCCGACAAGGGCGGTGACCCTTCGCTGGTCAATCCGGTAGTGCCGACCCAGTTGATTGTCGACCACTCGCTGGCCGTGGAATGCGGTGGTTTCGACCCGCAGGCTTTCGAAAAAAACCGTGCCATTGAAGACCGTCGCAATGAAGACCGCTTCCACTTCATCGAGTGGACCAAGACTGCCTTCAAGAATGTGGATGTGATTCCAGCCGGCAACGGCATCATGCACCAGATCAACCTGGAAAAAATGTCGCCGGTGATTCAGGTGCGTGACGGCGTGGCCTTCCCCGACACCTGTGTCGGCACCGACAGCCACACCCCGCACGTGGATGCACTGGGCGTCATCGCCATCGGCGTGGGCGGCCTGGAAGCAGAAACCGTGATGCTGGGCCACCCGTCCATGATGCGCCTGCCGGACATCGTTGGCGTCAAGCTCACCGGCCAGCGCCAGCCCGGCATTACCGCCACCGACATCGTGCTGGCGCTCACCGAATTCCTGCGCAAGGAGCGCGTGGTCGGTGCTTATGTGGAATTCTTTGGTGATGGTGCGGCCAGCCTGTCCATCGGCGACCGTGCCACCATCTCCAATATGTGCCCGGAATATGGTGCCACCGCTGCCATGTTCTATATCGACCAGCAAACCATCGACTACCTCAAGCTGACCGGCCGCGAAGCCGAACAAGTAGCGCTGGTGGAAAACTATGCCAAGGTGAGCGGCTTGTGGGCCGACAGCCTGGCGACGGCACAATACGAACGCGTGCTGGAATTCGACCTGTCCAGCGTAGTGCGCAATATGGCTGGCCCGTCCAACCCGCACAAGCGCCTGCCCACCTCGGCACTGGCCGAGCGCGGTATTGCGGTTGACCTGGACAAGGCGCGTGCCGAAGAAGCCGAAGGCCTGCTGCCGGATGGAGCGGTCATCATTGCCGCCATCACCAGCTGCACCAACACCAGCAACCCGCGCAATGTGGTGGCTGCCGGCCTGCTGGCCAAGAAAGCCAATGAACTGGGCCTGCTGCGCAAGCCGTGGGTGAAGTCCTCGTTTGCGCCGGGCTCCAAGGTGGCCAGGCTGTATCTGGAAGAAGCCGGCCTGCTGCCGGAACTGGAAAAGCTGGGCTTTGGCATCGTCGCCTATGCCTGCACCACCTGTAACGGCATGTCCGGTGCGCTGGACCCGAACATCCAGCAGGAAATCATAGACCGCGACCTGTACACCGCCGCCGTGCTGTCCGGCAACCGCAACTTCGATGGCCGCATCCACCCGTATGCCAAGCAGGCTTTCCTGGCCTCGCCGCCGCTGGTGGTGGCTTACGCCATTGCCGGCACGGTGCGCTTCGACATCGAAAAAGATGTGCTGGGCGTAGTGAATGGCAAGGAAATCCGCCTGCAGGACCTGTGGCCGTCTGATGAGGAAATCGACGCCATCGTGGCGCGCTGCGTGAAGCCGGAACAGTTCAAGCAGGTGTATATCCCGATGTTCGACCTGGGTCAGGTGGAAGAAGCCAAGAGCCCGCTGTACGACTGGCGTCCGATGTCCACCTACATCCGCCGTCCGCCGTACTGGGAAGGCGCACTGGCCGGGGAGCGCACGCTCAAGGGCATGCTGCCGCTGGCGGTGCTGCCGGACAACATCACCACCGACCACCTGTCGCCGTCCAACGCCATCCTGGCCAGCTCGGCCGCTGGCGAATACCTGGCCAAGATGGGCTTGCCGGAGGAGGACTTCAACTCCTACGCCACCCACCGTGGCGACCACCTGACCGCCCAGCGCGCCACCTTTGCCAACCCGCAACTGGTGAACGAAATGGCGGTAGTGGATGGCGCAGTGAAGAAGGGGTCGCTGGCGCGTATCGAGCCGGAAGGCAAGGTCACCCGCATGTGGGAAGCCATCGAAACCTATATGGCCCGCAAGCAGCCGCTGATCATCATTGCCGGTGCCGACTACGGCCAGGGCAGCTCGCGTGACTGGGCCGCCAAGGGCGTACGTCTGGCGGGGGTGGAAGCCATTGTGGCCGAAGGTTTCGAGCGTATCCACCGCACCAACCTGGTGGGCATGGGCGTGTTGCCGCTGGAATTCAAGGCCGGCACCAACCGCAAGACGCTGGCCATTGACGGCACGGAAAGCTACGACGTCAAGGGTGACATCTCGCCGCGCTGCACGCTGACGCTGGTGATTCACCGTCGCAACGGCGAAACGCTGGAAGTACCGGTCACCTGCCGTCTGGATACCGCGGCCGAAGTGCGGGTGTATCAGGCCGGCGGCGTGCTGCAGCGCTTCGCCCAGGACTTCCTGGAGTCCACCACTGCTTGAGTTTTGCTGCCCCCGGCCTGCAGGTATGTCCCTGCCAGTAGACCGGATTCAGGGCAGCCCCCTCAGAACCAGTTCATAGCCAGCTGCGTTAGTTGAGAATGGGGGCGATACCGCGTTAAAAACGTCTTCGGAATGCTCATTGACTCCATGTCAACTCCGCTTCCTCAGCCGCTTTCGCCTTGTCTCGCTCTAGCTCGCAAGACTCTGAACAGATTCTTATGATGCAGGGGCGGCGCGAACGTCAGTTTCGTCGCCGCCCTGTTGCTTGCCACCCTATTCCGGCAATGCCTGTTGATGGTTTTGCCCACAGCAACACAGGAGAGTTTGCATGGCCCATGCACCGCAAATCCGCATTCCTGCCACCTATATCCGTGGCGGCACCAGCAAAGGCGTGTTCTTCCGTCTGCAAGACCTGCCTGCCGCCGCGCAACAGCCCGGCCCGGTGCGCGACGCCATCCTGACGCGGGTGATCGGCAGCCCCGACCCCTACGGCAAGCAGATTGACGGCATGGGCGGTGCCAGCTCCAGCACCAGCAAGACGGTGATTCTGGCCAAGAGCAGCCGTCCCGATCACGACGTGGATTACCTGTTCGGCCAAGTGGCTATCGACAAGGCCTTTGTCGACTGGAGCGGCAACTGCGGCAATCTGTCTGCCGCTGTCGGCTCCTTTGCCATCATGAGCGGGCTGGTGGATGCCAGCCGCATTCCGGCCAATGGCGTGGCCACGGTACGCATCTGGCAGGCCAATATCAGCAAGACCATCATCGCCCATGTACCCATCACCAATGGTGAAGTACAGGAGACCGGCGATTTCGAGCTGGACGGCGTCACCTTCCCGGCGGCCGAAGTACAGCTGGAATTCCTTGATCCGGCCGACGAGGGTGAAGGCGATGGCGGCGGTGCGATGTTCCCCACCGGCAATGTGGTAGACACGCTGGATGTTCCCGGCGTGGGCAGTTTCCAGGCCACCATGATCAACGCAGGCATTCCCACCATCTTCCTTAATGCGGCCGAACTGGGTTATAGCGGCAGCGAGCTGCAAGACGCCATCAATGGCGACGCGGCAGCGCTGGCCCGCTTTGAAACCATCCGCGCCCACGGCGCCATCCGCATGGGGCTGATCAAGGACCTTGCCGAAGCCGCCACCCGCCAGCACACGCCCAAGATTGCCTTTGTCGCCCCGCCGGATGGCTATACCGCCTCCAGCGGCAAACAGATTGCAGCCACTGACATCGACCTGCGCGTGCGCGCCATGTCCATGGGCAAGCTGCACCATGCCATGATGGGCACCGCTGCGGTGGCCATCGGCACGGCAGCCGCCATTCCCGGTACGCTGGTGAATCTGGCCGCCGGCGGCGGGGAACGTCAGGCCGTGCGCTTTGGCCACCCCTCCGGCACTCTGCGTGTGGGCGCGGAGGCCAAACTGGTGGACGGTCAGTGGCAGGTCAGCAAAGCCATCATGAGCCGCAGCGCCCGCGTACTGATGGAAGGCTGGGTGCGCATTCCCGGCGACAGTTTCTGAATCCGCCAAGCTGTTCTGTTCATGCAAATGGCCACCTACACGGTGGCCATTTTGCTTTGTCTTCCGGGCAAGGACAGGCTTCAGCCTGCCACCACCACCCGATTACGCCCGGCGCGCTTGGCCTGATACAAAGCCATGTCCGCCTGCTTCACCCAGGCTGCCTTGTCCGCCATCCGCAAGCTGCTGCTGGCCACACCCAGGCTCAAGGTCACCTTGATATCCACCTGATTAGCATAAACAGGCCGGGCGGCCATGTTCTGACGCAGTGATTCAGCCAGCGTCACCGCTTGCTCCAGCGAAATTTCCGGCAACACCAGCAGGAATTCTTCGCCACCATAACGAATAGCCGTGTCATGCAAGCGCATATGCTCCTGCAACAGCATGGCCACTTGCACAATCACCTGATCCCCCACATCGTGGCCATATTCATCATTTACCTGCTTGAAGTGGTCGATATCCAGCATGATCAACACCGCTTGCTGGCCAGAGTGCTGGCAGCGCACCCATTCCTGTTGCAGAACCTCGTCTCCGGAACGGCGATTAAGCAGACCGGTCAGCCCGTCCAGCCGCACCAGCTGAGCCAGATAGGTATTGCTCTGCTTCAGCGCATCCAGCAATTGCTGGTTACGCCCTTGCCAGTGCAGGAACAGACGATAGGCAAAAAAGGCGTTGAACAGCACGATCAGCACGAATACCCAGAAGAACACCCAGCCGGTCTGGGTCATGACCAGCGCCGCCTGACGCACTTCCGGTGCCAGTCCATGTTGCAACTGCCCCAGCAACAAGCTGCTGCCCAGGCTCAGCGACAAATAGCCAAACACCAGCACGCCTACACTGACCAACACCAGCAACAGCACCACCAGATGGCGTGATTCACCATCACTACCCTGTACCTGCTGCAAACGTGTGTACAACCAACGCTCGGTCCGGAGCCAGGACGCAAACAGAACCGGCCCGACCAACAGCAGGTTCTGCAGAAAAAACCCCAACCACCAGCCCTGCCAGATGGGCAGTAATTCCGACAAAGGCTGATGATTGCTGTAGGTCCAGATCAGCGCGCCACTGGAACTGAAAATGCTGCCGGCAAAGGAAAGCTGGACAAAATACAACAGCGACTCCAGGCTGCGTAAACCCCGCAACATGGGCAAGGCGCGAAAGCCCAAGGCAATCACCGCCACACCCAGCGGGTCGGCAAAAGCGAACAACACCGCCCATTGCCAGGCCATGCCGGCATACAAGGCCAGCGCCAGGGTAGTGAGATAGGCCGGAATCGCCCCCCACCACCAGCCAATGCACAAGCTCCACCACAAGCTGATGAGCAAGGCCGGGTACACGGTGATGTAAATCGTCACCCCGCCAAACTGCAGTGGCATGCCAGACCACTCGTCCACCACAGACAACACCCCCAGCCCCAGCGAAACCAGCAGACTTCCCAGCCATGCGCCAAACAACAGCCAGCGCTCGCGCGGCGACAGCTGTTGCCACAAACGCCAGGGGCTGACAAAGGACGCACGCGCACCAGCAAAGGCCGCAGGAAGGGACAGCGTTGGAGAAGAGGAGCCAGCAGCGTCGGTATTCATGATGAAGTAAGGCTCACAACAGGTTTTGAAGCAAGATTTAGCCAAGCCAACCTAAGCTGGCTGGCGCAGCCTGCTCTCTTTGATGGCAGCATATACTGCTGCGGCAGTGACATTAGCATAATTCACACCTCGGCAGCATGGATAATCTGCCTTAAGCCAGCGCTAAGCCTGCTCAGCCCGGCAGAACAGAGATATTGCATGACCAGGTGTTGCATGTTGACTGCACGACAGGGAAGCCCCTGCCTGTGCTTGGCACTAGCTAGCCGATTTCCGGCCGACCCCAAATACCAAAAAACCCGGCCAAGCCGGGTTCGTGCATGAAATACGATAACGGCACCAGGCAATACCCAGACCGTACCGGATGGCATTCAGACCGTATCCGCCATACTTTCACCCAGACGCACCGGACGCGCAGGCTGCCAGTCCTGTTCAAAATGCAGGCCAGCCGTGGCCGGGAACAGCAACACAACCGTAGAACCCAGCTGGAAACGGCCCATCTCCTCGCCCTTGCGCAGCATGATGTGCTGGTCCTGATAATCCCAATGCTGAATGCGGCCCGGACGCGGCGGATTGACAATGCCATGCCAGACCGTGCCCATGCTGCCAACGATGGTGGCACCCACCAGGGTCAGCACAAAGCGGCCATGCGGACCTTCAAACTCGCATACCACCCGTTCGTTACGGGCAAACAGGCCGGGCACACCACGTGCTGTCGCCGGGTTCACCGAAAACAGGGCACCGGGCACATAAGTCATGCTGAGCAGACGCCCGTCGCAAGGCATGTGAATGCGGTGGTAATCACGCGGGCTCAGATAAATGGTGGCGAACTGGCCATCCTGATAGCGTGCCGCCATCTCGGCATCACCGCCCACCAGCGCGGTAGTGGAATAAGCATGGCCCTTGGCCTGGAAAATCTGATCAGCACGAATGGCACCAAACTGGCTGATGGCACCATCCACCGGGCAGATCAGTGCGCTAGCCGCCAATGGCCGTGACCCGTCGCGCAATGGCCGGGTAAAAAACTGGTTGAAGCTGGGATAGCTGCTGATATCCGGATTGGCGGCTTCGGCCATGTTCACCTGATAGCGTCCGACAAACCAGCGGATGACCGCCGTGGTCAGGCTGCCGGCTTCGGCACTTGCCAGCTTGCCGGCCAGAATGGTTAAAGCCTGCTTGGGCAGAAGATATTGCAGCCATACGGCAAAGCGTTCGGACACGATGTAAAACCTTGAATGCGGACAGCCGCACATTATAAGCCGGACTGCCAGTGAATGCGAAACGGTGATCTGCATTTGCCTGCACAGCCGGTCACTGACCATCAGCACTGGCAAGCTATGAATGCGCTAACTAGAATGCGGACGGGCTTCACTTCTTCTGCCCCATTTCCCCACACAAGGAACCACGATGAGCACACTTAACGTTCTGGCCATTTGCGGCAGCCTGCGCCGTGCCTCTACCAATATGGGTCTGCTGCGCTACGCCAAGGCACATGCGCCAGCCGGCATCCAGATCGAAATTGCCGACATCAGTCAGGTCCCGTTTTACAACGCCGACATCACCGAAAAACCTGCCGCCGTGCAACAACTGCTGGCACAACTGGCACAGGCTGACGCCTTGCTGCTGGGCTGCCCGGAATACAATTACTCCATGGCCCCGGCACTGAAAAACGCGCTGGACTGGGCTTCACGCGAACCGGACAACAAACTGCTGGCAGGCAAGGCTGTGGCCATTGTGGGTGCTGGCGGCGGCATGGGTACTTCGCGCGCGCAATACCATTTGCGCCAGACCTGTGTGTACCTGGACCTGCACCCGCTGAACAAGCCGGAAGTATTTGCCAATGCCTTTGCCGGCGGCTTTGATGCAGAGGGCAACCTTACCGACGAACGCCTGCAAGGCCTGGTGGTGGTGCAGCTGGAAGCATTGCAAGCCTGGGCCGCCCAGTTGAAAGCCTGATCACCAGGCAGCAGGCCCCGCGCTGTTCCACACCTGGCGGCGGAACAGCGCATTATCTTGTTTTTACTCAATTTTACTTCCATCCTGCCGATATACAGACATCTGCCGCAGGCCATACGGCACGCAGACCCGGCGCCATGCACAGGCTGGCGTCCTTCTCCGTTTTCAGCAGGAGCCTCCCATGACCGTCAACAGCGTCAACAGCAGCCTGTTGCTGAATGCCAGTTACAGCAGCAGCACCATTACCGACAGCAAAACCGGCAACACCATCAGCAGCAGCACCCTCACCGTGGACGAAGTGGTCACGTTGGGGCAAAACAGTGAGGACAACAGCGCCCTCACCTATGGCAAGCCGTCAGCAGGCAATACGAGCGCAGCCCCGGTGGATGTATCGGCATTGCTGGCCAAATCCAACCAGCAGGTGTCGGACTTCCTCAAGCTGCTGGGTAATCTGGTGCAGCAACAAGGGCTGCAATGGAACAAGGTGGTCAGCGGCGAACAAAAACTGACGGTTGACCCGCAAACCAAGGCAGAAGCCACCCAGGCAGTGTCGGAAGATGGCGAGCTGGGCATCAAGAACACTGCGCGGCGCATTCTGGACTTTGCCCGGCTGGGCATAGGCAACGACCCCGGCAAGATAGACAGCATCCGCGATGCCGTGCAACAAGGGTTTGATGAGGCCAAAAAGGCCTTTGGTGGCAGCCTGCCGGACATTAGCAACCAGACGCGGGATGCCATCATGGCCACGCTGGACGACTGGCAGAAAAACGGCCTGCCCAGCAATAACGACTACACGCTGATCCGCCCGGATTTACAGCAGGACAACAGCCAGAACACAACGGGCAGCAACAGTTGAAGCATGTCCGCAGCCCGGCATGACCGGACTGCGGGAACACCAGCCGCATCAGTAAATATCGCGGCCGAAGTACTGCACACTCAGCTTCTTGAAAGTACCATTGGCGCGCACGGCGCTGATGGCCTTGTTCAGCTTGTCCAGCAAAGCTTTGTCTTCCTTCCGCACCGCCATACCGGCACCGGAACCCAATACCTCGCGTTCGGCGGCATTGTCACCATTGATGGACGGGCCGACAAAGGCAAAACCCTTGCCCGGCTCGCTCTTGAGAAAACCCGCCTCCACTTGCAGCTCATCCTGGAAGCTGGCATCCAGCCTACCATTCACCAGATCGGCATAGGCTTTGTCCTGATCTTCATAGCGCACCACATCCATGCCGCGCGGCCCCCAGAACTTGCTCAGGTACATGTCGGCGGTAGTGCCGCGCTGCACCCCTACCCGCTTGCCTTTCATGCCATCCACCGTGAACTTGAGCGGGCTGCCCTTGGCAGCAATCAGCCGCTGCGGCGTACGGAAATAGCGCTCGGTGAAACTGACTGTCTTGGCCCGCTCGGCGGTAATGGTCATCGACGACATGATCACGTCGTACTTCTTGGCCATCAGCCCCGGAATGATGCCATCCCAGTCCTGATTGATCAGGCTGCAGCGGGCTTTCATTTCCTTGCACAAGGCAGCGGCCAGGTCCGCCTCGAACCCGACAATCTGCCCGGCCGGGTTCAGTGACTCGAACGGCGGATAGGTGGCATCCATGCCGATACGCAGATTGTTCAGGTCCGTCGCTCCCGCTTGCAGGGCGACTGCGGACAACAACACGGCACACCAGGATTGCAGCTTCATCTTGATTCCTCCGGACTGGGTGAGGTGACAAACGCACGACAAGGGACGGCTTGGTGTTATCACGCCACACCCGTCAAGGGGTGTGGCGGTACGACAAGACAGCTATCGCAATCAGGACAGATCGCGCTCCAGCAGCAACATGTCGTCGAAGCGTTCCTGACGGCGGATCAGGCGGTAATGGCCCGGCCCGTCAATCAATACGGCAGCGGAACGCGGCTGAGCGTTGTAGACAGTCTGGTTTTCCAGCTGGTAGGCACCCACATCCAGGAAGGCCAGCACATCGCCCGGCACACTGTCCTCGGGCAGCAGGAATTGCTCGCCCAGCGGGCCATGGCGGAAGTAATCGCCACCGTCACACAAAGGGCCGCCCAGCTTGACGGGCTGATTGTGGCTGTCCGTCATGCGGCTGGCGTTGTAGACATAGAAATACCAGTCCTTGTAATCCGGAATGGCATTGAAACCGGCATCCAGCATGCACCACTGCACCTGGCCCTCCACGCTGCCATCCTCGCGCAACAAGGTTTTGCGCTTGGCAGTCACCATGCGTGTGAGCAATACCCCGGCACTGCTCACCACCTTACGGCCCGGCTCGATGCAGATTTCGATATCCTCACGCCAGGCGTGTACTTCGCGGATGACGGCAGCGGCAAATTCATTGGCACCGATCTGCGGCTGCATATTGTCCGGCCCGCCCAGGCCTCGGTCAGTGGCGTAGCGGTACGGTGCCGGAATGCCACCGCCGACATTGATCATGTCAAAACGCACACCCAGTACGGTTTCCAGCTGGCGGGCACAATCCACCAGCACACGGGTGGCCGCGCCAAACGGCTCGGCATCCGGCACCTGGTCACCCACATGCATGTGCAGGCCGCACAGCTTTACATAGGGCATATCCAGTGCCAGACGGCAAATACGCTCGGCATCAGCCAGATCCACCCCGGATTTGGCGCGGAATGCCGTCATCAGGCCCTCATGGGTGGCGGCCTTGACGTTGGGCTCCACCCGCAGGCAGATGCGTACCGGAATTTGCAGCTGACGGCTGATGCGGTCGATGGTCAGCAATTCGTGCTCGCTATCCACATTGATGGCATGCAGCTGCTGGCGGATGGCGAATTCCAGCTCTTCATCACGCTTCACCACGCCGTTGTAGACAATCTGGCTGCCGGCAAAACCTGCGGCCAGACAGCGGCGGATTTCATTGGCCGAATTGGCCTCGATGCTGATGCCGGATTCGCGCACCACCTGCAATACCGCCAGCAAGGAGCAGGCCTTGGAGGCATAGCAGATACGGGTATTGGCATGGCTGGCAAAGGCCTGCTTGATTTCGTCGACATTGCGGCGGATTTCCGGCGCGGAATACACGAATAGCGGTGCGCCGAATTCTGCGGCCAGCGCGGCCAGCCCCACCCCCTCCATCTGCAACTGTCCATCAGCAGCAGACAGACGGCGGTCGTGTTGCAGGGTATATTGCCGTTGGGAATCGAAATCGTGATGCATGTGCGCTCCGTCATGTTGTGTTGTTTGTTGCCAAACATACGGAAATCGCCTAGTTTTCACGAACGAATAATTGGCATCGAACCATTCCATTCCGTCATGAATGAAACCCATCACCTGCCCTCGCTCACCGCCTTGCGCGCCTTTGTCACCGTCATCGACACCGGCAGCTTTACCGAAGCTGCACGCCGCCTGTTTCTGACCCAGGGCGCCATCAGCAAGCAGATCAGCCTGCTGGAGCAGCACTACGCCACTGCGCTATTGCAAAGGCAGCACCGGCAGATACGCCCGACACCGGCAGGTCAGACCCTGCTGCCGGTGGCGCGTGAGGTGGTGCAAAAACTGAAGGAAGTGGACAGGCAGATCAAAACCCGCAGCGACATCCTCAGCCTGCAGGTGTATGTGAGCTTTGCCGTGCGCTGGCTGATGCCGCGGCTGGGCAGCTTTTACCAGCAGCACCCGCTTACCCAGCTGCGCATCGACAGCATGGTGTACGAACCGGAGGTGCTGGACCCGGACAGCCATCAGGCCTATATCCTGTTCGGGCGCGGACAATGGCCGAACATGCAGGCCGAGCTGCTGTTACCCGAGGTGCTCAGCCCGGTGTGCTCCCCTGCCATGCGGACTGAACTGTCCGGTGTGGACAGCCTGGCAGGCCACACCCTGTTTCACACCACTCGCGACTATGAGGAATGGGTTGCCTGGCTGGATACCCAGGGCATACACACGCTTAGCGCCTACAAGCATCAAGTGGTGGACTTGCACCACCTGGCATGGACGGCAGCCGCCAGCGGGCTGGGTGTGGCGATCGGTGACATGGCCTTGCTGCAGGACGAGCTGGAACAAGGCCGGCTGGTCTGCCCATTCGACAGCCAGTTGCATACCGGTTCCGGTTACTGGCTGGTCTACCCGGAGAGCTATGCCGAGCATCCGGGCTTGCAGGATTTGCTGGCCTGGCTACGCGAGCAGGCTGGTGGCAATCACCACGCAATATAGAAAAAGCCCGGCAGCAAGGCCGGGCGACAAGTCAACAACACAGGAGAAATCACAAAGGCAAATGCGTGGACAGGGCATTGAGCTTGCGCAGTGCCTGACGGAAACGGGTGTGGGCGCGGGATACGGTGGATTCGCTGATATCCATCTGCTGGGCGGCAAAGTAGCCGGTCATGCCTTCTACTTCCATCAGCCAGACGGCTTCACGCGAGCGTTTTTTCAGACCGATCAAGTCGGCTACCTGGTTGAAATCGTCGAGTTTCATGGCGCTGATCTCCGACATCATAGGGTGGGGAAATGATGCTCCAGCCAGTGCAGCAGACACTGGCAACCCCGGTTAAACCGCTTACCGGGGCCGGTAAATTCAGCATAGATGCTTGCAAAAAAAATGCACGGACAGTTTTGCAAGCGGGAAGAAAGACCAGGCTGGCTCAGCGGCCCCTTGCGGCTAGCCAGTCCAGCATGCCTTGCCCGGCGGCGCGGCCACTGGCGAGGCACGCGGTCAGCAGATAGCCGCCGGTAGGGGCTTCCCAGTCCAGCATTTCGCCAGCGCAGAACACGCCGGGCATGTCTTTGAGCATCAGCCCGGGGTCCAGCGCCTCCAGTCGGACCCCGCCTGCGGTGCTGATGGCTTCGTCGATGGGCCGCGTAGCGTACATGGTCAGCGGCAAACGCTTGATACCCGCCGCCAACTGCTGCATGTCGTTGAATGCCTCTTTGCTCAGACACTCGCGCAGCAGGCCTGCCCTCACCCCTTTCAGGTTCAGGCGGCTTTGCAGGTGACTGGATAGCGAACGGGAACCACGTGGATGTTTTACTTCCGCCGCCACCTGCTCGGCACTCTTTTGTGGCAGCAAATCCAGATACACCGTGGCACTGCCATTGGCCAGCAAGCTATCGCGGATGGGTGCACTGAAGGCATAGATCAGATTCCCTTCCACCCCATGGCGGGTGACCACGCACTCACCGGTCTTGCGCACGGTATGACCAGCCAGATCGGTAAACTCCAGCAGCACCGACTTGAGCGGCTGGCCGGCAAACTTGTCGGCAAAGTGGCTGCTCCAGTTGCAGTCAAAACCGCAATTGGCCGGCAGCAAATCACGCACGGCCACACCACGCTCGGCCAGCAACGGCAGCCAGCTGCCATCCGAGCCCAGCTTCTTCCAGCTACCGCCGCCCAAGGCCAGCAGCACTGCATCATGACCGGCTTCCAGCTCGCCATCGGGCGTGGCAAAGCGCAATGCGCCCTGTGCGCTCCAACCCAGCCAGCGGTGTCGCACCCGGAATTGCACCCCGGCCTCGCGCAAGCGCGTCAGCCAGGCGCGCAGCAAGGGCGCTGCCTTCATCTCGCGCGGGAATACCTTGCCGGAGCTGCCGACAAAGGTTTCCACACCCAAACCATGCACCCATTCGCGCAGTTTGTCGGCATCGAAGTCCTGCAGCCAGGCGGCAACCTCGTTTTCCCGTTCGCGATAGCGACCGAGAAAGTCCGCCTTGGCTTCGGAATGGGTGATGTTCATGCCTCCCACCCCGGCCAACAGGAATTTGCGCCCGACCGATGGCATGGCGTCATACACCGTCACAGTCACACCCGACCGGGACAGCACCTCGGCTGCCATCAGGCCGGACGGACCGCCGCCAATAATGGCAACACGGGAACAAGATGAGGACGACGACATGACAACTCCTGCAGCAAGAACAAGGCAAAGCCGGCGGGCCGGCCAACAGAGGGCGGATTGTTGCAGAAAACCCGCGTACACCCAAGCAACATCGTACCCATACGGACACAAGGGGAAAAAATTTTGTTTTAAACCAAGCACAGTTAATATGACGTGCGTTACGCTGGCCGCTGTAGCAGGTCAAGCTGGCCTGGATAAAAACATAAGCAACAACAAAAGGAGGCGGGGCTCCCGTACATATAATGAAAAAATTTTCCGAATGGCCGATCTGGCTAAGACTCACCAGCGCCATCTGGTGCTGTCTGGTGGTGGCATGGAGCGGGCTGATTGCCTGGGAAACCACGGTCAGCCGTGATATTGCGGTATCGCAGGCCAAGGATTTGGCCAGCAGCATGAACGAAATGACCCTGGCGGGCCTCACTGGCATGATGATGACCGGCACGGTAGGCCAGCGTGACGTGTTTCTGGACCAGATCAAGGAACTGTCCGCCGTACGCGAACTGCGCGTGGTACGTGGCGACGCGGTCAACAAACAGTTTGGCCCCGGCAATGCCGGTGACAAGGCGCATGCCGCGGACGAAGCGGAAAAGACTGCCCTTGCCAGCGGCCAGCCTTATGTGGCTATTGAATCCAGCCCGCAACTGGGTGAGCACCTGCATGTAGTATACCCGGCGCGCGCGGCCAGCAATTATCTGGGCAAGAACTGCATGAGCTGTCACCAGGTAAGCGAAGGCACCCCGCTGGGCGCGGTCAGCATGCGTATTTCACTGGAAAAACCCTATGCATCGGTAGCGCAATTCCGTAACCAGAGCATCCTGTTTGCCGTCATCGCCTCGCTGCCGCTGATGCTGGTGGTGTTCCTGTTCATCCGCCGCTTTGTCACCCGGCCGCTGAATGCCATGGCAGGTGGCCTGGCTGAACTGGCCAAGGGCGAAGGCGACCTGACGCGCCGGCTGGAAGTACGACATCAGGATGAAATCGGCAAGACTGCCAGCCTGTTCAACCAGATGCTGGGCTCCATTGCCGATCTGGTACGCCAAGTCGGCACAGCAGCGCGCAGCGTGGCTTCCTCCTCCGGCCAGCTGAGTCAGGGCGCGGAACGACTGGCCGAGGGTTCGCAAGCCCAGAATCGCCAATCGCAGGATGCAGCGCAGGCGGTCGAGCAACTGGCCCAGCATATTGGCGATATTGCCCGCCATGCCGAACAGGTACTGCAGCAGTCGGACGAGAGCCTGCAACGCTCACAACAGGGACGGCAGAACCTGAGCCGCTTGCAACAGCAGGTCGGCGAGATTCAGCAAGCCGTCAGCATGATGTCCGAAGCGGAAACCGAGCTGGTGCAATCCACCGCCGCCATCACCGGCATGACGCAGCAGGTGCGCGACATTGCCGAACAAACCAATCTGCTGGCCCTGAATGCCGCCATCGAAGCCGCGCGTGCAGGTGAAGCCGGACGTGGCTTTGCCGTGGTGGCGGACGAAGTGCGCAAGCTGGCGGAAAAATCCGCCCTGTCCGCCCGCGAAATCGACAGTGTCACCGATGCGCTGAATCATAAAACCGGTGCAGTACGCGATGCGGTAGCGGCCAGCCTGTCCTCGCTGCAGGCCAGCAATCAGTCGGCGGCCCAGGTGGCCAGCGTGCTGGAGGCGGCCAATGACTCGGCGGTGGCGGTCCGTAATGGTCTGCAGCAAATCGTGCAGGTGACCGAACAGCAGCGCGAGGCCAGCGAACGCGTGACACGTAATATCGACAGCATTGCCGAACTGGCCAATACCAACGATGCCGCCATCCAGCACACCGTGCGCTCTGCCGAGGAGCTGGAACAACTGGCTGGCGGACTGAACGACTCGGTGGCCCGCTTCAAGGTATAACAGAGCAACATGACCGACCACGCCAGTGCGCCCATGCCCACTGGCGTTTTTTCTGCCTGCCAGCCCGCCGCAGCCACATCCGCAACAGCCGGTTTGGCCAATACGCCGTCAGCTGTTACACTGCCAGCCCGTTTCTGTCGTGATATCGCCAAGTCCGTGAAAAAAATCGCCTTTTCCAGCCTCACCGCGCTGCCTGAAACCCTGCTCTCCAACCTGGACAGCCTCGGTTACCACAGCATGACCCCCATCCAGGCCGAAAGCCTGCCGGTGATTCTGGACGGGCGCGACCTGATCGCCCAGGCCAAAACCGGTAGCGGCAAAACCGCTGCCTTCGGTCTTGGCATACTGGCCAACATCAACCCGCGCTGGTTTGCCGTACAGGCACTGGTGCTGTGCCCCACGCGCGAACTGGCCGACCAGGTGGCGCAGGAAATCCGCCGGCTGGCACGCAGCATCGACAATATCAAGGTCGTCACCCTGACTGGCGGCTCGCCCATGGGGCCGCAGCGCGCCTCACTGGAGCATGGTGCGCACATTGTGGTGGGCACGCCCGGTCGTTTGCAGGACCACTTGTTCCGCGAATCGCTCAACCTGGCCGGAGTGAAAACCCTGGTACTGGATGAAGCCGACCGCATGATTGACATGGGCTTCATCGAGGAAATCGTCGGCATCGTGCGCGCCTGCCCGCGCCAGCGTCAGACCCTGCTGTTCTCCGCCACCTATCCGGACACCATCCGCAAGGCCAGCGCGCAGTTCCTGCGTCAGCCGGTGGAAGTGAAAGTCGAAGCGCTGCACAGCGGCGACCACATCGAACAATGGTTCTACAAGATAAAGCCGGAAACCCGGCTGGAAACCGTCACCCGCATCCTGCAGCATGTGCGCCCGGCCTCCGCGCTGGCCTTCTGCAACACCAAGGAACGCTGCAAGGAGCTGGTGAAAGATTTGCAAGCCCGTGGCTTCTCCGCGCTGGCGCTGTATGGCGATCTGGAACAGCGCGACCGCGACCAGATCCTGCTGCGCTTTGCCAACAAGAGCACCACCGTGCTGGTGGCCACCGACGTGGCGGCACGCGGGCTGGACATCAAGGAACTGGACCTGGTGATCAATGTGGACGTGAGCCACGACCCGGAAGTGCACATCCACCGCATAGGCCGTACCGGTCGCGGCGAGTTGCATGGCCTGGCCATGACCCTGACCTGCGAAAACGACGCGCGCCGCCTGGTGCAGATCGAGGACTACCAGAAAGCCCCGCTCACCTGGGCCGAAGTGGACGAGCTGACACCGGCACCGGGCGGCCAGCTGATTCCGGCCATGGTGACGTTGGAAATTGCCGGCGGCAAACGTGACAAGCTGCGCCCCGGCGACATTCTGGGCGCACTGACTGGCGACGGCGGCATTGCCGGCAGCCATGTGGGCAAGATCAATGTGCTGGAAGGCGCCAGCTTTGTCGCTCTGCAGCGTGATATCGCCCAGCAAGCTTTTGAACGCCTGTCGGTCAGCAAGATCAAGGGCCGTCTGTTCAAGATGCGCTTTGTCGAATAAGCCTTGCGCGACGCACCATGCAAAAGCCACCCTGCGGGGTGGCTTTTTTGTTTTCCGACAGAGAGCCAGAAGCTGCTCAGAGTCTGTTCTGAGTCTGTTCAGAAGGGTTTGTCACCCAGAATGGTGGCGCGGTGCATGATGCGACGGTTGGGACGATAATCGTCCACCGCATAATGACTGGTGGAGCGGTTGTCCCAGAAGGCCACATCGCCAGCCTGCCAGCGCCAGCGGATGGTGAACTCAGGCCGTGCCTGATGGGCGAGCAGGAAGGCCAGCAAGGCAGCGCCCTCTTCTTCCGGCAACTCGTTGATTTCGGTAGTGAAACCGCCATTGACGAACAGGCCCTTGCGCCCGCTGACCGGATGGGTGCGCACCACCGGATGGCTCAGTGGCGGATTGTCGCGCCGGGTCTGTTCCCATTTTTCCCGATCGGCCGGCGTCAGGCCAAAGCGCTTGAGCGGGAAGGTCTTGGTGAAGTCATGAGTGGCAGTCAGCCCTTCCAGTAAGGTTTTCAGGCGATCGGACAGCGCATCCCAGGCAGCAAAGCTGCTGGCCCACAGCGTGTCACCGCCAAACTCCGGCAAGTGGCGTGCCGCCAGTACCGCAGCGGCCGGCGGGGTTTCGATGAAGGTGACATCGGTATGCCAGAGGGCGTTGTCCTTCAGGTCGAAAGCGTCGGTATCCAGAATCATCACCTGCGGTGCATCCGGGTGCTGCGGGTAGATGGGGTGGGTGTGCAAATCGCCAAAGCGGGCGGCAAAATCGCGCTGCTGGCGCGGACTGATGTCCTGATTACGGAAGAACAGCACCTGATGCTGCAGCAGCGCCTGCTGTATCTCCTGTTGCAGGCTGTCAGTCAGCGGCTGCGCCAGATCCACGCCTTCAACAATGGCCCCCAGTGCCGGGGACAAACGGGTAAGCGTCAGACTCATCTTCTTATTCCTTGCATCATTCAGTTCTGACCGCCATCACAGGCAGCGGCCATGAAGTCTCTTTAATCCAGCTGGCCATGCCAGGGGGCGAGGCGTCGCTGCAACAGGCGCAAGCCCAGCTCCAGCGCAAAGGCAATCACCGCAATCACCGCGATGCCCAGAATCACCACATCAGTCACCAGAAACTGCGCCGCCGACTGCACCATGAAACCCAGACCGCGGGTGGCCGCCACCAGCTCGGCTGCCACCAGGGTGGACCAGCCAGTACCCAGGCCGATACGAATGCCGGTGAGGATTTCCGGCAAGGCCTCGGGCAGGATGACAAACCACAGCAACTGGCTGCGGCTGGCCCCCAGCGTCTGGGCGGCACGCAAACGGTTACGGCTGACCTGTGCCACGCCATGACTGGTGGCGATGATGACCGGGGCCAGGACCGCCAGGAAAATCAGCAGCACCTTGGACAGTTCGCCAATGCCGAACCAGATGACAATCAGCGGCAGATAAGCCAGCGGCGGCACCGGGCGATAGGCTTCAATCAGCGGGTCCAGCAGGCCACGTGCCACCGGGCTGACGCCCATCAGCACCCCCAGCGGGATGCCCAGCAGTACCGCCGCCAGCAAGGCCAGCACGATACGTTGCAGGCTGGCCGCCAGGTGCTGCCACAAGGTGGCATCCATAAAGCCCTGGGTGCTGACGGTAATCAGCTTGGCCAGCACGGCTTCGGGCGCAGGCAGAAACAGCGGCGGCACCATGCCGCTGTGCGACAGGCCCCACCAGCCACCCAATACCGCCAGCAGGCTGATCAGGCTGAGCCAGCCACGACGGTATTGCTGCCACCATGCGGTGCGCGCTGCAAGAGGCGCTGCCGGCAGTTCATCCGGCACCGCTTTGCCGACGGCGACATCGGCCAGTTTTTGTTCCAGCGTGTGTTCCAGTGCATTCATGCGGCAATCTCCTCTGCCTGACGGCGATGGTCGAACAGGGTGGCCAGTAATTGTTCGCGCAGTGCGATGAAGGCCGGGTCGGACTTGATGGCCCGCGCCGATTCACCCGCCCGATAGCGCTGGCTGAAACCCAGGCGCAGGGTTTCGACAATCCGCCCCGGCCCCGGCGACATCAGCACCAGTTCGGTCGCCAGAAACAGCGCTTCTTCAATATCGTGGGTAATCAGGAAAATACGCCGCCGCGCCTGCTGCCACACCTTGAGCAGCAGTTCCTGCATTTGCTCGCGGGTAAAGGCATCCAATGCGCCAAAGGGCTCATCCATCAGCAATACCTGTGAATGACTGGCCAGGGCGCGGGCAATGCCCACGCGTTGACGCTGGCCGCCGGACAGCTGCCAGCTATAACGATTGCCAGCTTCCGGCAGGTCGACCAGGCGCAACACCTCCTCGGCCCGCGCCAGCCGTTCGGCCTTGGCCACGCCTTGCAGGCGCAAGCCAAATGCCACGTTGTCACGCACCGAAAGCCAGGGCAACAGCGCATCATGCTGAAATACCACGGCACGGTCGGCCCCCGGTCCGGTCACCCGGTCATCACCAAAGCGCACCTCGCCGCCATCCGGCTGGACAAATCCGGCAAACAGGTTCAGCAAGGTGGTCTTGCCGCAGCCGGACGGCCCCAGCGCCACGGTCAGGTCATCCGGGCCAATGTCCAGCGACACTTCGGACAAGGCGGGCCGGTCCTGACCGGGATAGCGCACGCTCACTTTGTTGGCGGAGAGGATGGCCATGATTATTTCGCTGCCTTCACAAACTGGTTGCTCACATAGGGGCTGTAATCAGACTGCAGGCTGTCCACCTTGCCCTGCGACTTCAGGAAAGCTGCGGTATTGGCCACGGCTTGCACAAAAGGCTTTTGCAGCAGGGCGATCTGGTCTTTCTGGGTGAGGAAGCGGTTACCCTGCAAGCCCAGCACCACGTCGGCCGGAGCCGCACCGGTCAGACGGCTGATCTTGTCGATATTGTCCTTGTTGGCAATAAAGGCCTTGGGGTTGGCCACATAGCCGGCGATGGCATCCAGCGATACCTTGGCAAACTTGTTGACGAATTCCGGATGGGCATCGGCAAAGTCCTTGCGCACAATCCAGATGTCGTAAGTCGGCGCGCCCCACTTGGAGACCTGTGCCGAGCTGGTCAGCACCTTGCCATTAGCCTTGATCTTGCCCAGTGCCGGGTCCCATACATAGGCGGCGTCGATATCGCCACGCTGCCAGGCAGCGGTGATTTCGCTGGGGCGCAGGTTCAGTACATTCACCTTGCTGGCATCCACATTCCAGTGCTTGAGCGAAGCCAGCAGGCTGTAATGAGTGGTGGACACATAGGGCACGGCCACTTTCTTGCCGATCAGATCCTGCGGCTTGCTGATCTTGCTGCCATTGCGCACTACCAGTGCCTCGGCATCACCGATTTCGTCCGCCACCAGGAAAGTGACAATGGGCAGACCACGGCTGGCGGCAGCAGCCAGCGGGCTGGAACCCAGGTTGCCAATCACCACGTCGCCCGAGGCCACGGCAGCAATCACTTCCGAGCCACTTTCAAACTTGCGCCAGTTGATCTGGGTGCCGGTGGCCTTTTCATAGGCACCATCGGCTTGCGGAATCTTGGTGGGGTCGATGCCGGTCTGGTAGGCAATGGTCACCGCATCACCAGCATGGGCAAGGCTGCCGAACAGGGCGAGTGACGCGGCAATCAGGGAGAGGCGAACCTTCTTGGTCTTGGCTTGAGTCATGGTGTTTTCCGTGATGGTTGTTTTGTTTGCTGGACACCAATCTAGCAAGCCACCAAGGGAAAACTAAGCAAGAAAAAACGTTTTACTTAGCAAAAAAATGCAATAGGCAAACCATGACAGCAAGCACCGAAACAGCTGAAAAACCAGCAAGCCAGCCAAAACTGCACAGTCGACTTGATATGGAGCAAACGGGGGCAAAGTTTGCCGCACGGCTATTTAAACCAGAGCGCCGAGAAAATACCATACAGTTAAAAGATCGCTTTTCAATTCGCGACGTCCAAGCCTTGTCGGTGCAAATACTTCACCACGACAGGCTGAAGCGCAGTAAAGTCATTAAAAATCAAAACAACAGCTTCAATCAAAGAGAACAACCCAACGGTAGCCGGAGACTTTAATGTTTGGTGCAGCAAAGAACAGACGTATTCAGGAACTAGAGCAACAAGTCGCACAGCTGGAACAGGACCTACGCCTCAATCAAACCCGCCTGCAGGAAAGCGAACAAGCCCGCCAACAAGCCGAGCAGCAGTTGTCCAAATTGCAACTGGCCAGCCAGCGCAATGAAAGCTATATCGAACCCTTTGGTGATTTTTGCAGCAGCCTGGCCAGCATCCGCACCTCGTTTGCCGACCTGGCCACGCTGATGGAAAACAACTTCGGCGCCGCAGCCGATGCCGTCACCACGCTGCACGGCACCCGCGGCGCGGTGGACACACTGGCGCACAGCTTTGATGAAATTGCCCAGGCGCAGCAGAAAACCGCCGCATCCATGGATTCGCTCAATAGCAAGACCGGCCAGATCCGCCAGTTCGTGCAGCTGATCAAGGATGTGGCCGACCAAACCAATCTGCTGGCATTGAACGCCGCCATCGAAGCCGCCCGCGCTGGCGAACAAGGCCGTGGCTTTGCCGTGGTGGCCGACGAAGTACGCAAACTGGCGGAACGCACGGCCAATGCCACCAATGAAATCTCCAGCCTGGTGGGCGATGTGGAACATGCCTCGCACAGCACCAAGGAACAAGTGACCGAAGCGGCCAGCCAGGTAGCCGGTTACCGCGAAACCGGGATTGAAACCGCCAATGCCATCCGCAGCATGGTGGATGTCAGCGAACAGATGGCGCGGGTGATTGCCCAGGGCACAAACACCAGCTTCATGGAAGTGGTGAAGCTGGACCACATCGTATTCAAGCTGGACATCTACAAGGCCTTCATCGGCTACCACGACCTGCATGCCGACAAGGTGTCGTCCCACCAGCATTGCCGTCTGGGCAAGTGGTATTACGAAGGCCGTGGCGCACAGGAATGCAAGGGCAACAGCAACTACACCCAGCTGGAAGCGCCGCACGCCAATGTGCACAACTTCGGCAAGGAAGCGCTCAACGCCTTCCACGCCCACGAATTTGCCAAGGCACAACAGGCCCTGCGCCGCATGGAAGACGCATCCAGCCAGGTGATGGACATTCTGACCGACATGGAGAACCAGCCCTGCACCCGCAAGATCTGAAGCACCTTTCAGCAGCCTGAAGCCGGTCCATGACCGGCTTTTTGTTTAACGGACATGGACCGTCAAGCAGGTACGCAAGGCGGCAATATGCGCCGGGCCGGTTCGGCAGCAGCCACCAATCAGCCGCGCACCGGCGGCACGCCAGCGCTGCGCCAACGCAACAAAGCCCTCCACACTGGCCCTGCCCCGCCAGCAACGCTGGTGCGCATCCCAGTGCTCGCCCGAGTTGGGATAGGCCAGCAAGGGCTTGGAAGTAACGCTGGCCGCTTGCGCCAACAGTGCCTCCAGCAGCAATGGATCGGTACAGTTCACCCCAAGTGCCACCACTTGCGGTACGGCGTCCAGCATGGCCATGCAGTCGGCCAGCCGCTCGCCCTGCCATACATGTTCTGCATCGCGGCAACTAAAGCTGATCCAGGCTGGCGTGGCGGGAAATTCCTGCTGCAGCAAGCGCGCCAGCGCTTCGGCCTCCTGCGGACAGGGAATGGTTTCGCAGGCCAACAAGTCGGCACCACTGGCGGCCAGCACCGCCAGCCGTGGACGGTGAAAGTCCATCAGCTGCGCCACGCTCAGGCCATAATCCCCCCGGTATTCCGAGCCATCTGCCAGCATGGCACCATACGGGCCGACCGAGGCTGCCACCAAGGGTGGCATCCCCCAGCCCTTCCTGCCTGCCAGAAAAACATCCTTGGCCTGCAAGGCCAGCTCGACCGACCGCTGCATCAGCCCGGTAGCTTGTTGCTGGTCCAGCCCCTTGCGGGCAAATCCCGCAAAACTGGCCTGATAACTGGAGGTAGTGATGATGTCAGCCCCAGCCAGCAGATAGTCCAGATGCAGCCGGTAGATTGCCTGCGGTGCTTCCAGCAATACACGCGCCGACCACAGCGGGTCGGCCAGATCAAAACCGCGATTCTCCAGCTCGGTAGCCAGCGCGCCATCCAGCAGCAGGCAATTGTTTTGCGCCAGCCTGTCCTGCAATACCTTGAGGGCAGCATCACTCATGCCGCACTCCCCGGTTTTTGCTGCATGCGCTGGCGCAAGGCCTCGATGGCATAGCGCACCTTTGCCGGCTGGGCGTCACGCCGTGGCGTGACTACAAAAATCCCCAAGGCGGGCAAGCGCCATTGCGGCAGCACCCGCAGCAAGCTCCCGTCGGCCAGCTCCTGCCGCACTTCCGGCTCCGGTTGAATCGACAGGCCCATGCCGGCCAGCACAAACTGCCGCGCCGCCAGAATGTTATTGCTGCTCACCCGCCGCTCTACCATTGGTCGCTCTACCTCGCCCGCTGCATTTTCCATGGTCAGCCAGGTTTGACTGCGCTCATGGTCCAGCATCACCCATTGGTGCTGCTCCAGTTGCGCTGGCGTGGTGATGGCCGGATGGCGCGCCAGATAAGACGGTGCCGCACACAGCACACTTTCCCAGTCCGCCAGATGCCGCGCCACCAGCGAGGAGTCTTTCAGTTCGCCAGCACGCAAGGCCAGATCAATACGGTGCTGTACCAGATCAATCATTTCGTCATGAAAAAACAACTTCAGGCTCAGGCGCGGATGGGCAGCCAGCAAGGGAGCCAGCGCCTCGGTCAGCATGGGCCCGGCAAAACCGGTGGGGGCGGACAGGCGCAGTTCGCCTACCGGGGCGTCACGCATTTCATTCAAGCGCTGCTCGGCGAGGCGGGCGGCGGCCAGCATGTCGGCACAGCCCTGGTAAAACAGGCTGCCGGCCTCGGTCAGGGTCAGGCTGCGCGTGGTTCGATGCAGCAAGGACACGCCATGCTCCGACTCCAGCTTGCTGATATGCTGACTGACGGCAGATGGCGTCATGCCCAGCGTGCGTGCCGCCGCCACCATCGAGCCCTGCTCCACCACGGTGGCAAACACTGCCATACGGCGCAAGATATCCATATTATTAAGTCTAGCTAAGTTATCAATACCAGTATCAGCTGATTATCAGCAAGACGGCAAGTCATTACACTGCGATTCATTCACTATCCACCCAAAGGAATGCAAAATGAAAATCGCGCTGATTGGTGCCACCGGCTTTGTCGGCTCTGCCGTACTGCAAGAACTGCTGGCACGCCAGCATCAGGTTTCCGCCATTGTCAGCCGCCCGGAACGTCTGCACGAGCACCCGCAACTGACAGCCGTCAAGGCCGATGCCTATGATGCCGCGGCGATTGCCCAGGCCGTTGCCGGCCACGATGTGGTGATCAGCACCTTCAACCCAGGCTGGGACAAGGCTGATATCCGCACCCTCTTCCTCAAGGGCCATGCCGCCATTGTTGCCGGGGTGAAACAGGCAGGGGTGAAACGTTTTCTGGAAGTGGGCGGTGCCGGCAGCCTGTACGTGGCACCGGGCGTACAACTGATCGACACCCCGCATTTCCCCGCTGAATACAAGGAAGGGGCCGAGGGTGCCCGCCAGGCACTGGCAAACCTGCAACAGGAAAGCGAGCTGGACTGGGTGTTCCTGTCCCCACCGGCCCTGCTGGCTCCGGGCGAGCGCAGCGGTCAGTACCGTCTGGGAGGTGACGCGCTGCTGATGGATGGCGAGCAGCCCGCCGGCATCAGCGTGGCCGACCTTGCCGTCGCCATTGCCGACGAGGTGGAAACACCACGCCATAGCCGCCAGCGCTTTACCGTCGCACACTGATTTTCAGCCTTACCCGCCTTGGCCGCCTTGCTCCTGCAGGCGGCTTTTTTCATTGGCCCGCGCATGCTGCAACCGCACATCAAAACTCGCACCAATATTGGCGTTGACAGCCATTCCCGGCTTATCTACAGTGCCAGCCAGCCGTACTGGATGGCGCAGGAGAGATCACCCCGGAGGTGACGCCGAAGGGGTATCGCCCCAGAAACTCTCAGGCAAAAGAACTGCACCATCGTCTGGCTCTCTGGAGAGAAGGCCCTGGCTTTTTTAGCCCAGCGGCCTCGCCGAAGGAAGGTCGCGCGCCGACCACAATCTCTCAGGCAAAAGGACAGAGGGGGCCAAGACTGTGCCGTGCCCGCCGGGCATACACAGACCCGCGCCCGCTCGCCCCCCCCACCCGGTTACCGGACTTGACGCTTCACGACGCCTGATGGCCGGAAGCAGAACAGTCAGCCTGCACAAAGCATGACACGCTGACACACGACACACGGGCCTGCATACGCAACCAGGCAGTCCCCCACCCGCAACACCGGCAGCCTGCACGGCGGGCTGCCTGCATCAGACAAGAGAGCATCATGGCAATCAGTGTTTTTGACCTGTTCAAGATTGGTATCGGCCCGTCCAGCTCCCACACGGTTGGCCCGATGCGTGCCGCGCGCCAGTTTGTCGCCCGGCTGGAAAAAGACGGCCTGCTGACAGCCACCCGTCGCGTTCGCAGTGAAATGTATGGCTCGCTGGGTGCCACCGGCAAGGGCCACGGCTCGGATACTGCGGTATTGCTGGGCCTGGCGGGCGAACTGCCGGACATGGTGGACACCGACGCCGTGCCGGACATCCTGGCCACCATCCGCCGGGAAAAACAATTGAAGCTGCTGGGCGAGCACGCCATTGCCTTCAACGAGCCGGACGACCTGATCCTGCACAAGCGCAAAACCCTGCCCTACCACCCCAACGGCATGATTTTTGAAGCCTTCGACGCAGACGGCAACAGCCTGTCCAAGCGCGCCTACTATTCGGTGGGCGGTGGCTTTGTAGTGGATGAAGCCGCCATCGAGGCCGGTTTTGCTCCGCCGGGCGTCACCGAGCTCAAGCACCAGTTCAATACCGCCGCCGAGCTGCTGGCACTGTGCAAGGAACAGGGCAAGAGCATCAGCCAGATCATGCTGGAAAACGAACTGGCCTGGCGCAGCGAGGAAGAAGTGCGCCGCGACCTGCTCACCATCTGGGGCGTGATGCAAGCCTGCGTCAAACGCGGCTGTCAGCGCGAAGGCACCCTGCCCGGTGGCATGAAGGTAAAACGCCGCGCCGCCGACATGTACCAGAAGCTGCTGGCTGCGCCGGAAGCCGCGCTGCGCGACCCGCTGACAGTGATGGACTGGGTCAATCTGTACGCACTTGCCGTGAACGAAGAAAACGCTGCCGGTGGCCGCGTGGTAACCGCCCCCACCAATGGTGCAGCCGGCATCATCCCGGCGGTAATGCACTACTACGCCCGCTTTGTGCCGGGTGCCAGCGAAGACGGCATCGTGCGCTACCTGCTGACCGCCGGTGCCATCGGCATCCTGTTCAAGCTCAATGCCTCTATCTCCGGTGCCGAAGTGGGCTGCCAGGGCGAAGTGGGCTCGGCCTGCTCCATGGCGGCCGGTGCGCTGGCCGAGGTGATGGGCGGCACGCCGGAACAAGTGGAAAACGCCGCAGAAATCGGCATGGAACACAATCTGGGCCTGACCTGCGACCCGGTCGGCGGCCTGGTGCAAGTGCCATGCATCGAGCGCAACGCCATGGCATCGGTCAAGGCCATCAACGCCGCCCGCATGGCTTTGCGTGGTGATGGCCAGCACTGCGTGTCGCTGGACCGCGTCATCAAAACCATGCGCGACACTGGTCGTGACATGAGCACCAAGTACAAGGAAACCGCGCGTGGTGGCCTGGCCATCAATGTCATCGAAGTGCCGGTGAACGTGGTGGAGTGCTGATACCAGCCCTTTGACTTGCGGGACAAAACACAAAACGCCGTGGACATCGCCCACGGCGTTTTCATTTTTAATAGCCAGACAACTTACAGCGCCAGCGGCTCCAGTTTGCGCAGCCGCAGGGCAATCAGCAGCAGCGCCAGCAAGCCCAGTGCAATCATCGCCGCCACGCCATTCCATTTGCCCATGCCCCACAGCAGGCCAGAGAAGGAACCCACCACGCTGGAACCCAGATAATAGGCCGTCAGGTAAAAGGCCGAGGCCAATGCCTTGCCGCGTTGCGCACGGCGGCCTATCCAGCTGCTGGCCACCGAGTGGCCACCAAAGAAGCCAAAGGTGAACAAGGCAATACCCGGCACCATCAGCCACAGCGAATCCGCCAGTGTGCACAGCAGCCCAACGGCCATCAGCACCACCATCAGCCACAACATATTGCGGCGGCCAAAGCGGTCGGCCATACGTCCCACCCAGGCCGAGGCCCAGATACCCACCATATACAGCGAGAACACAAAGCCCAGCACGCTATGGCTGAGGTTGAACGGCGCGGCCAGCAGGCGGAAGCCCAGGTAGTTGTACAGGCTGACAAAGCAGCCCATGAACAGGAAGGCGGACAGGAATAACCAGGGCAGGCCACCGTCGGCAAAGTGACTGCCCACATCACGCCGCAGCTCGGCCAGATTCAGCGGCACCGGTTTGAAGTGGCGTGAATCCGGCAGGCTGCGCCAGAATTCGATGGCACCGGCAATACCCAGCACCGCCAGTGCCAGTACCGCCGCACGCCAGCCAAAGTGGTCGGCAATCACTGCAGCCAGAAAGCGCCCGCTCATGCCGCCCAGCGCATTACCGGCGATATACAGGCCGATGGAATGGCCCAGCGACAAGGGTTCCACTTCTTCGCTCAGATAGGCCATGGCCACGGCTGGCAGGCCGGCCAGCACCACGCCGAAGATGGCACGCAGATAAAGAAACTGCTGAAAGCCGGGTGCAAAGGCCGCCAGCAGCATCAGCAGCGCCGCCAGGCTCAGCGCGATGTTCATCACCGGTTTGCGCCCCACCTTGTCCGCCAGAAAACTGGCCGGAATCAGCGCCAGCGCGAGGCCGGTGGTGGGCACCGACAGCACGCTGCTGGCGGCAGCCGGGCTCAGGGCAAAGTCTTGCGCAAACATCGGCATCAGCGGCTGCATGCTGTACAGCATGGAAAAAGTGCAGAAGCCGCCGACAAACATGGCGCGTGCGGTAGCACGGAAAGCCGGGGAACCGGCTTGCAGGCGGGTGCTGGAGGAAATAGTGTTCTCCTGTGCGGCAACAGGGCCTGCATGTAGCGTAGCAGCACAGGAAGCGGAATCGGGAGGCATGTTCAAACCAGTAGCAGTAATACAGGATTCGAGCTTAGTCCTTGACAAAACAGTAGTCCAATATATCTTTATTCAATTATTAATACTTTAAAAGTATCGATATGGAACTGCGCCACCTGCGCTATTTCGTCACTGTGGCCGAGGAATTGCACTTCACCCGAGCCGCCGAGCGCCTGCACATCGCCCAACCGCCCTTGTCCCAGCAAATCCAGTCACTGGAAGCCGAGCTGGGCGTGACCTTGTTTCTGCGGGAAAAGCGCAAGGTGGAACTGACCGCTGCCGGCCAGCAATTTCTGCAACGCGCCAGGCGCATTCTGGCCGATACCGAAGAGGCCGCCGAACAGGCCAGACGTGCCGCCCGTGGCGAAGTGGGCGAGCTGCGCATCGGCTTTACCTCCTCGCTGCCACTCACCCCCATCCTGCCCGCCGCTCTGCATGCTTATCGCCAGCACTACCCGGCAGTACGGCTGACCTTGCGGGAAATGTTCACCACCGACCAGTTTGCCAGCCTGCAGCAGCAGGATATCGATGTCGGCTTCGTGCGTTTCAACGGCCTATCCCCGGCAGACCGGATAGTGGTGCAGGAGCTGCGGCGCGACCCGCTGCTGGTGGTGATCAACAGCAACCATCCGCTGGCCGGGGAAGCCAGCCTGTCGCTGGCCCAATTGCGTGACGAAGGCATGATCAGCTATCCGCGCAGCGCTGGCACCGGGCTGCATACGGTGATACGTCAACTGTGCGAGGCCAAGGGCTTCGAGCCGCGCATCACCCAGGAAGCGGGCGAAGCCACCACCCAGGTGGGGCTGGTGGCAGCAGGCCTTGGCATCGCCATCCTGCCCTCACCACTGAACTGCGTGCAGCTGCCGGGAGTGCGCTATATCCCGCTGACTGATGAGGGTGCCTATCTGGCCATGGGCATTGCCACCCGTGAGGGCGACAGCTCGCCGCTGGTGGGTGGTTTCATTACCCACTTGTGGGACGAAATCCCGGCCAGTTGACCTCCCGCAGGCAGGCTGTTGCATTTTGTCTATCCAAAATTGGCAAAAACGGCCGATTTTTCATGGCGGCGACCTGGAATTCTCGCGGACACCAGCCCATCCCTCATTTGCAGGATGGTCAGCCGTGAATTACTGCATGACACTGGCTCCACAATAAAAGGACAGACGGCAGGCCACGCAGCCACCGCACCCCATACAGAGGAGAACAACTTGCAGCAGCCATCAGACCGACAGCCGGACCTGGCCGTGTTCAGCGCCATCCTGTTGGAAATCTATCGCCTGGCCCGCGAGGAGTCGCTTGAGCGCTTCCATCACACCGTCCTGGAGTGCCTGCGCCCACAACTGGCCTTCGACAAAGCCTGGTGGGGCCGCGCCGCCCAGGCGGTGGATGGCCCGCACGAACACAGCTCCTTTCTGTTTGGCCTGCCGGACCACTACATCGACGACTGGAAATCCATCCGCCAGCACGATGTTACCGTGAAGCGCGTGCATGCCTTGCCCGGCCAGGCCGTGGTGGTGGATATGCAGGCGGATAATGCCCCGCTGCAATTGCAATGGCTGGGCCAGCGCCACAACATTGGCGAATTGCTGTGCGTGATCCACATCGACTCGGTCACCCAGCTGAGCGACCATCTGGCGCTATACCGTCGCCCCGGCGCACCACGTTTTACTACCGCCGACTGCCTGCTGCTGTCCTGCCTGATGCCGCACCTGGCCTCCTGTGTGGCCGTCAACCAGATCCGCACCTTGCAGGCGCTGCGCGAAACCATCAGCGGACCACGGCTGGCCATGGCAGTGTGCGACCAGCACGGCACCCTGCATTGCGCCGAACCCGGCTTTGTCGACCTGCTGCTGACCGAGTGGCCGCACTGGACTGGCCCGTCCTTGCCTGATGGACTGTCACCGCAAGGGCATGACGGTGCCCTGCTCAATATCGAAGCACGGCGCATCAGCGACCTCTACCTGCTGACTGCGCGCTACCGCTGCGCCATGGAGCAGCTTTCCAGCCGCGAAACCGATGTCGCCCGCCTGTTTGGCGAAGGGCTGACCTACAAGGACATCGCGCGCAAGCTGGGCCTGTCACCACATACCGTGCGCCATCACATCCGCACCATCTACGCCAAGCTGGGCATCAAGGGCAAGGCGGGCATCGCCCATCTCTTGCACCAGCAAGCGCCATTCGGCTGATCTTTCCAGCCTGCTGATTCCACCCCTACGTCTCTGAAGCTGCCATGGACCGCCATGGTTGGCAGGGACAGCTGCGTCCAGGATTTTTCGCCCCACCCACCCAAAGGAGCATGCCATGTCACCGTTTCGCCCTGTTTTGACCGCTCTGGCGGCTAGTCTGCTACTCACCAGCCTGCCCGGCCATGCTGCCGACACCAATGCCCGCGACTTTTTCACCGCGCCGGTCGGCACCTCGCTGGGCGTGCTGTACCTGCCCGCCACCTGGGCTGACAGTTTCCACTCTGCCAGCAGCAAGGACAACCATGCCCGGCTGAACGTGGAAGCCCTGGCCTGGCGCCAGCTATGGTTTTCCGATGTCTGCGGCACGCTGTGCACACCACAGTTCATCATCCCTGCCGCCAACATCAAGGCCACCCTGCCCGGCAGCCAGACCAGCCAGCAGGACCGCGGTATTGGCGACCCGCAAGTGGGCGGCACGCTGTTCTTCATCAACCGGCCGGACCAGCGCGAGTACAGCGGCCTGCTAACCCTGATCACCCTGCCAGTAGGCAGCTACGATGCCCGGCACCCGGACGTCTCCAGCGGCGCAAACCGCTGGGGAGCCACCTTTCTGTACAACTACACCCGTGGCGTGGGCAAAAACTGGGTGCTGGAGGCCTCACTGGAAGCCCAGTTCTACGGCAACAACGACAACTATCTGGGCAGCAGCCTGAAACAGCAGCCCTTGTACCGCCTACAGGCCTTTGCCTCCTATGACTTCACATCGGATAGCTATGGTGCGCTACGGCTGTACCACACCCGTGGCGGTGCCTTGCGCCTGAACGGACAGGAGCTGTCCGACACGCGGCAGAACAGTACCCAACTGGGCGTAGAACTGGGCCACTGGCTCAGCAAGCAAGACCAGCTGATGCTGATGCTGGCGCGCAATGTCCACACCACCAACAGCTTTGACAGCAGCCAGGCCATGCTGCGTCTGGTACATGTTTTCTGAGCTGACCAAGCCGACCAGAACATCCGCCCGACGGATCCCCCGCTACAGAGGAAAAACCATGAACACGCTAAGCAGCACCACGCCCGCCGCGCCAACACACCATGCGCGCCCGGCCATGGCCGCCATTGTCGGTTTCGCCGCCATCGCCCCTGCCGTACTGATGATGGCCCCTGCCGTCGCCAGCCAGTTGGCCAGTCAGCTGCAACTGGGGCCGGTGGATATCGGCAAGCTGTTTTCCGCCGAACTGGGCGCCATGAGTCTGGCCACTCTGCCGGCATTTTTCTGGCTGCCCCGCGTCAACTGGCGCAGCGCCGCCTGGCTGGCGGTAGCAGTATTCATCGCGGCCAACCTGCTGTCTGCCACCACCGTCAGCTACCCGCTGTTGCTGGGCCTGCGCTTTGTCAGTGCGCTGGCCGGGGGATCGCTGATGATTCTGTGCCTGTCAGCAGCAGCCACCCTGCCCAACCCTGACCGGGCCTATGGCTTGTGGGTGATGGGTCAGCTGGCGCTCGGTGCTGTGGGGCTGGTGGCCATGCCGTCGCTATTCGCCCGCTTCGGGATTGCCGCCTGCTATGTCGGCCTGGCCTTGCTGATGGCGCTGTGTACGCCACTGGTGCGCTGCTTTCCCATGGGCCAGCAAGCAACAGCTCAACAAGCCGTCCAATCTGCCCCGGGCAGACGCCGCGGCCATGCCGCGCTGGGCATCCTTGCCACGCTGGCGTTTTATATCAGCCTGAGCGGGGTATGGACCTTTGTCGGCCAGATCGCCCAGCAGGCAGGCATCGATCCACAGCAAAGCGGCAACATCTTCGCCATCGCCACCCTACTGGGCGTGGCTGGGGCTGGTAGCGCCTCGCTGATCGGCCGCCGCCTGCCACGCTCCCGGCTGCTGCTGGCCGGTTTCACCATGATGATGGCGGCCATGCTGCTATTGCTGAATGCCCCGGCCCTGGCACGCTTTGCCACCGCCGCACTGCTGTTCAAGTTCAGCTGGACCTTCATCCTGCCCTTCATCCTGGCCACGCTGGCCGACATCGATCACAGCGGCAAGCTGATGAATGCCACCAATCTGGTCATCGGTGGCGGCCTGGCCATCGGCCCGGCGCTGGCCGGCCAGCTGATCGCCGCCAATCACGGCAGCCTGCATGTCCTGCTATTGCTGGCCACGCTGGTCGCAGCTATCTCGCTGGCCTTGTTGCTGCTCTTGCAACAGCGCCCCACCACCCCTGCCCACGCCTGAACACAAGGAGAAGCCATGACTTCCCGTACCGCCTTTTATTTTGATGAACTCTGCATGTGGCACAGTGCCGGCATGCATGCACTGACACTGCCAGTGGGTGGGTGGGTGCAACCCCCCGCCGCGGCTGGTCATGCCGAATCGCCGGAAACCAAGCGTCGCCTGAAAAACCTGCTGGATGTGGCCGGCATCAGCCGCCAGCTGCTGCAACGCTCGGCCGAACCGGCCAGCCGTGACGAGCTGCTGCGGGTACATGGCTCAGCCTATCTGGATGAATTCAAACGCCTCAGCGATGCCGGTGGCGGCGAGCTCGGCCCGCACGCCCCTATCGGTCCTGGCAGCTACGACATAGCCTGCCTGTCTGCCGGCCTTGCCATCGCCGCTGTCGATGCGGTATGGCGCGGCGAAGTGAGCAATGCCTATGTACTGACCCGCCCGCCGGGCCACCACTGCTTGCCGGATGCCGCCATGGGCTTTTGCTTTCTGTCCAATATCGCCGTCGCCATCGAAGCGGCCAAGGCGAAATACGGTATCGAACGGGTGGCGGTACTGGACTGGGACGTCCACCACGGCAACGGCACCCAGGCCATCTACTACCAGCGCCCTGACGTACTGACCATTTCCATCCATCAGGATGGCTGCTTCCCACCGGGCTACAACGGCAGCGAGGACCGGGGTGAAGGGGCCGGACTGGGGGCCAATATCAATATCCCCTTACTGCCCGGCAGCGGCCATGATGCCTATCTGTACGCCATGCAGCGCATGGTATTGCCGGCACTGGAGCGCTACCAGCCACAACTGATCATCGTCGCCTGCGGCTATGACGCCAATGCGGTAGACCCGCTGGCGCGCATGCAGGCTAGCAGCGACACCTTCCGCCAGATGACCAGCCTGCTGCGCAGCTTTGCCGGGCAGCACTGTGCAGGCAAGCTGGTGCTGATGCATGAAGGCGGCTACTCCGAAGCCTATGTACCATTCTGCGGCCTCGCCACCATCGAAGCACTATCCGGCCTTAGCAGCGAAGTAGTCGACCCGCTGCTGGACTTCATCAAGCAGCAGCAGCCCTGCGCGGTCATGCTGGAGCTACAGCGCCAGTTGCTGGATGAGATGGCCAGCCTGCACGGGCTTTAGGCGGAAGTGACCATGCACAAGGCCCGCCAATGGCGGGCCTTGTGCATGGCGATGGATGACGCCCTACATGACTAAATCAGCAGCAATCCAGGAGCACAACAGGAAAAGGACGTATCCGTTGTACTGCGGCATGGCTCATCATGGACTGCCCATTTCCCAGCACCGGCTCAAGCATTGGAATGGGTCTTGTCACCGCGCTGCTGGGCTGCAAGCGCTGCCGGGACAGACGAGGTCAGCAAGGCAGGACTACTATTCAGCGTGAAAGGCACTTTGGCATCCAGATAACCGGCAAAACGCATGGCGCTGGTGGCAAACACGGCATACACCAATGTTTCATCGTTGTCGGCTGCGATTCCGCTTGGATAGCAGTGATGCTCCTGATCGCAGCGCCACTGCAAGGGGAGGTCCTGCTCATGTGCATCCTCATAATGCGTGAACAAGGCAGTAATGCGCTGCCTGTTGGCATCAATTTCCAGACTCGTCTTGCTCTCATCTATAGGGATGAGGGGCAAATCAGCCTTGCCACCGAAGGCATGATTGAGCATTTCCTGACTCAAGTGAATCACCCGCTTGGCCTTGATGGCAAAAATCACCGGCAATTGGTGATTGGGCAGGCAGGGCACCGTTGCCAGGCTGCGTTCGTCGCCCTTGTTGTCGCAACGCTTGCTACGCGTCGCCATCTGCTGCAAGAAACGACGATAGTCACTGCCCGGTACCAGTTCATAAATGGACGGATCCACGGCCAAGAGTGCCTGTCTGTGGTGGCTGGCCATATTGACTCCCCCACTCAGAAACTGCGCTGCATTATCCAGCTTGATGCCACCAGACTGATCTTGCTGATACAGAAACAGAATGGCTGGAGGCATGTCGGGACTTAACCAAGCGTCCAGGGCATCGGGTTTGTCCGGCATCACTACCGCTCCCGAACTACCTTTTTTACTGTAGCTGCGCCGAATGACATAGGAGTCAGAATGGTAGCCCTGTAACAGCTGGCCATCATCCAGCCTGACCCCGCCCTCAAGTGGACGAACCGACTCCAGTTGCCCATCCTCATTGAGCTTGGCATAAACAAATGGCAGTTCACCCACATCAATATTTACCACACCACCATTATCAAACAGCATTGAAATAAACGGAATTGCCTGATCGGTATCCGTATATTGACCACTTCCGGAATGACGAAACGCATCCAGAAAGCCAGTCAGATTGGTACTGGCACAGCCAGCCAGCATCGAGGCAATCACAACAATTGATGCAAAGTCTTTTAATCTCACGAAATACTCCCTAAACATATTAAATAATACAAGTGTGTATTCCGATAGAGAATACCTAGTGCAATACGTTCCATTGAGTATAATTTTCACAACTCCGCCGATACCATTCAATTCATTTTCACATGTCATTACATATTGAATATCAGTCTCTGCCGAACTTATTTACCGGCAATTTCGGCCTCTTATATAGAAACGCTCATTTACATGACATACACCACAAGTACTGAACTAAAGTACAGTTAATAAGAAAAATCCAATATAACTCATTGCCAATTCAGAGCAATGACTCAACAATTCATACCGCAGGGCAAGAAAATTCTCAGCAATGAGCCGCCTTGCTGTTTGATCAACAACTGATTGGATTCATCATGAACAAGATTGAAAGCAACAATAAAACATACGTAGCCCTTCAAAAGGGTTTCAATTTGCGCTGGCCAATTACCAGCAAAGATGGTGCCCAGCGCATTTATATCTGCAGTACGCCAGATGAAGTGCAGACTGCTGCCAATGAAGCCCTGAGTGAAGGTTTCCGCATTACTGTACGCAGTGGCGGCCATTGCTATGAAGGTTTTGTTTCCAACCGTCTGGATACTGCAGAAAAACTTGCCATCATTGACGTTGGCGAAATGAAAGGCATGGATCATGATGCCGCAGGCAAAGTCAAGTCACCTTATGACAAGGGTGGTCACGGCTATCAGTTCCGTATTGCGACCGGCAATCAAAACTGGGATGGATACATTTCACTATACAGACAAGCAGGAAAAACCATTCCCGGTGGTTCTTGCTATTCGGTTGGCGTGGGTGGCCACGTCAGTGGTGGTGGTTACGGCCTGCTATCCCGCCTGCATGGCTTGACCGTAGACTGGGTGAGCGGTGTAGATATTCTGGTTGCAGCAGCTGATGGTAAAAGCTTGCAATTCAAGCACGTACGCCCCGATAGCGCTGACGAAACCGAGCGCATGCTGTTTACTGCCTGCTGCGGTGCCGGTGGCAACAACTTTGGCATCATCATCAATTATTACTATGCCGAACTGCCTGATGCTCCACAACAAGCTTACTGGTATCCGCTTAAATATGACTGGAAATGGTTCCAGGCGCACCCGGAAAATTTCACCAAACTGCTGCAGGCTTATTGGCAATGGTTTCATGACAATGATGCCAATTCCAATAACCCGGACCCGGCAATTGGCAATGGTGGCTTGTTTACGCTGTTCAAACTGAATCATATCAAGAGCGATGACAATATTGTCCTTGCCATCCAGTACACTGGCATTGACGGTCTGGTTGGCGGCGACCGCGACAAGCCACTGAATGACTTCATCCAAAAGATGAATGATGCAGCAGGCAAGCCCGGTGTGGTTCATGATGCCTTCCTGCTTCCCAATATCAACCCGTTGGGACGCCGTGATGCCGGCATGACGCTCAGTCAGGCAGACCCGCTCATGGCAATGGACTGGATTTATGTTACCCAAAGCATCAATGGCTCTGGCAATAATCAGCGTGGCAAATACAAATCTGAATATCAGATTGAAAACTTCAGCGATGAGGTATGCAAAGCACTGTTTGAAAACCTGACCAACCTTAACGACACGGCAATGACGCAATCCTTGGTGCAGATTGACTCTTATGGCGGCAAGATCAATGCCAATGGCACTGGACATACTGCCGTACCGCAGCGTCAATCCATCCTCAAGGCACAGTATCAGACCTACTGGACTGACCCGAAAGAGGATGACGTGCAAGTAGCCTGGATTCGCCGCATTTACAATGCTGTGCATGCCTCGACGGGTAATCGCCCGCTACTGCCTGCATACCAAGGTTGCTATATCAATTATCCTGATGTGGACATGAAATATGTCCAGGATGGCTCAAGCCAGATTGATCCCAACTGGCTGCATCTTTACTATCAGGATGACACATTGATTGATCAGTTGATCGACCTTAAAAACAAGGTAGACCCACACAATCTGTTCCGACATGAAATGTCCATTCCATTACAACGCCCTACGCGCTAATGGGCATGGTTTTGCCATCTGAAACAGGCTGAGCCTGTTCACCGCAGGCCCGCAATTTTGCGGGCCTTTTGCTTGGCAGGAACGCCAGGAGCAAAGTGCGCCGAGGCCACCTCAGACTGCACCGAGAAGTGGCAGACCTGCTATCGGACTTCATCCGCCAGCAACAACCCTGCGCAGCCATGCTGCAATTGCAGCGCCAGTTGCTGGATGAGTTGGCAGCGCTGCACAGCCCGTAAGCCCTGCCGCCGCAGCGTTGATCTACCTGGCTGAAACGACCAAGGCCCGCCATTGGCGGGCCTTGTTACGTCACTGGGTCAAACCCGGCGTGGCAGCTTTACTGCTGTTGTCCGGCGGGCTGCGGCATGCTGCTGCCCTGCTCAGGTGCTGCATCAGGCAGATTGCCTTGTGGTGCCGAAGCCTGCGGCTGCTCAGACTGTGTTTGCGGCGCGGGCGTGGCGGCAAAGACCAGATTGATCAATCCCAGGCTGGCCGGGGGCAGGGAAAGCATGGCAACAACAAGCAATTTCTTATGCATGAGCTTCTTTCAATGTGGTTGGAAGACAAGCCTGTTTTTGCAAACACTATGCCAGCCACACATTGTTATTTAAAATCAATGCTTTGCATTGAAAAATACCAAGCCAGACCATGCCAGTTGTCGGCAATGAGCGACTAATATTGCAAGCATCGACTCAAGCCGTTGAAATGACAGCACTTTTTGAGTCGTTGATTGACGACACCCAGATATCACCTGAGCTACCCTCTTGATTTGACAAGTTTTTCAAGCACAGCCGCCATAAAAAAACCCGCCGTAGCGGGTTGGTGATGTCAGTTGAGGCAATCAGGCCGGCTTGTTGCCCAGCTTGAGCTTGCCCACCAGCCAGGTGTGGTCGTAGCTGACAATCTCGAACGGGTTGCCGAACGGGTCGACAAAGCTGATAGAACAGAAAAACTGGTGATCCACCACCGAGTCGCGCGCCACGGCCTGTCCGGAGCGGTCAATCACCCGCTCGCCAGCCAGCTGGTCTATCCACTCCAGGAAATCCTGCCCACTTACCAGGAAGGCCACCGAACCGGGTTCGCATACCGGCTTGTCCTCCTGGGCCAATGCCAGTCGCACCGAGCCATTGCTGTTCATCAGCATCACGACGCCATGCGGGCCGCTTTGCATGTGCTTGTAACGCGTGTCGGGGACCAGGTTCAGCACACGCTGATACCAGCCCTGCGCCTTTGCCAGATCGGTGACACGGATATGGATATGGTCAATCTTGCCAAGCGATAGCATTGCATCCTCATCGGGTGTGGGTGGCGCGGCCACGGCGTGGCGCGCGCCCATTCTATGGTCTTAGTCTCGCGGCGTCAGCAGCGGCTTGAGATAACGTCCGGTATGGCTGACCGGATTGGCCGCCACCTGTTCCGGCGTGCCGGTGGCAATGATCTGGCCACCACCCGCACCGCCTTCCGGGCCAAGGTCGATCAGCCAGTCGGCCGTCTTGATCACATCCAGATTGTGTTCGATCACCACGACGGTATTGCCGTTTTCACGCAGACGATGCAGTACTTGCAGCAGCAGGTCGATATCGTGGAAATGCAGGCCGGTGGTGGGTTCATCCAGAATATACAAAGTACGGCCAGTGTCACGCTTGGACAGTTCCAGCCCCAGTTTCACCCGTTGTGCTTCGCCACCGGACAGCGTGGTAGCGCTCTGTCCAAGGCGGATATAACCCAGGCCCACGTCCATCAATGTTTTCAGCTTGCGGGCCACTGCCGGTACCACGCTGAAGAATTCCAGCGCCTGCTCCACCGTCATGTCCAGCACTTCGTAAACGTTCTTGCCCTTGTACTGCACTTCCAGCGTTTCGCGGTTGTAGCGTTTGCCGTGGCACACGTCGCAGGGCACGTAGATGTCCGGCAGGAAGTGCATTTCCACCTTGATCACCCCGTCACCCTGGCAGGCTTCGCAGCGGCCGCCCTTGACATTGAAGCTGAAGCGACCCGGCCCGTAGCCGCGTTCACGCGACAGCGGCACGCCGGCAAACAGTTCACGGATGGGGGTGAACAGGCCGGTATAGGTGGCCGGATTGGAACGCGGCGTGCGGCCGATCGGGCTCTGGTCGACGTTGATCACCTTGTCCAGCAACTCCAGCCCTTCGATGCTGTCGTACGGTGCCGGTTCTTCGCTGGCACCGTTCAGATCGCGCGCGGCAATTTTGTACAGGGTGTCGTTGATCAAGGTGGACTTGCCGGAGCCGGACACGCCTGTAATGCAGGCCAGCATGCCCAGCGGCAGTTCCAGCGACACATTCTTCAGATTATTGCCGGTGGCACCATGCAGCTTCAGCACCCGTTCCGGGTTGACCGCGCGGCGCTCGCCCGGCCAATTGATGCGGCGGCGGCCGGACAGGAAGGCCCCGGTCACCGAATTTTCATTCGCTGCCACATCAGCCGGCGTACCGGCCACCAGCACTTCACCACCGTGTTCACCGGCACCGGGGCCCATGTCTACCAGGTAATCGGCGGCGCGGATGGCGTCTTCGTCGTGCTCCACCACAATCACGCTGTTGCCGATGTCGCGCAGGCGCATCAGCGTGGCCAGCAGTCGGTCGTTATCGCGCTGGTGCAAACCGATGGACGGCTCGTCCAGCACATACATCACCCCGGTCAGGCCGGAGCCGATCTGGCTGGCCAGGCGGATACGCTGTGCCTCGCCACCAGACAGGGTATCGGCGGAACGTGACAGGTTGAGGTAGTCCAGACCCACATTATTGAGGAAGGACACCCGCTCGCTGATTTCCTTGACGATCTTCTCCGCCACCGCCTGCTTCTGGCCGGTGAATTCCAGCTGGGCAAAGAAGGCTGCGGTTTCTTTCAGCGGCAGCTGGTTGAGTTGATGCAAGGTCTGGCCGCCAATGAACACATGGCGCGCCTCCAGCCGCAGGCGCGAACCGGAGCAATGCGGGCAGGGCTGGTTGTTCTGGTACTTGGCCAGCTCCTCGCGCACTGCGCTGGAGTCGGTTTCGCGGTAGCGGCGTTCCAGATTGGGGATGATGCCTTCAAACGGATGGGCGCGGGTAAAGCGGGTGCCCTTCTCCGACATGTAGACAAATTCGATGCTGTCGCGGCCGGAACCATGCAGCACCACATGGCGCACTTTTTCCGGCAGGTCTTCAAACGCCAGCTCGGTGGGCGAAAAGCCGTAATGCTCGCCCAGTGCCAGCAGCATCTGGAAGTAAAACTGGTTGCGCTTGTCCCAGCCCTTGATGGCACCGGCCGCCAGCGTCAGTTCCGGGTGGGCCACCACGCGTTTGGGGTCGAAAAAGGTGATTTCACCCAGACCGTCACACTTGGGGCAGGCACCCATGGGGTTGTTGAAGGAGAACAGGCGCGGCTCCAGCTCCGGCAGGCTGTAGCTGCACACCGGGCAGGCAAACTTGGCCGAGAACCAGTGTTCCTGGCCGCTATCCATCTCCACCGCAATGGCGCGGCCTTCGGCATGGCGCAAGGCGGTTTCAAAGCTTTCCGCCAGCCGCTGCTTCATGTCCTCGCGCACTTTCAGGCGGTCGATCACCACCTCGATAGTATGCTTCTTGTTTTTGTCCAGCTTGGGCAGGCTGTCGATTTCGTACACCTCGCCATCCACCCGCACGCGAATGAAGCCCTGGGCGCGCAAGTCGTCGAACAGGTCGAGGTTTTCACCCTTGCGGCCCACAATCACCGGGGCCAGGATCATCACCCGGGTTTCTTCCGGCAGCGCCAGCACATGGTCCACCATCTGGCTGACGGTTTGTGAAGCCAGCGGCACGCCGTGTTCCGGGCAATGCGGCTCGCCTACGCGGGCAAACAACAGACGCAGGTAGTCGTGGATTTCCGTGACCGTGCCCACGGTGGAGCGCGGGTTATGGCTGGTGGCTTTTTGTTCGATGGAAATGGCCGGCGACAGGCCTTCGATCAGGTCGACATCCGGCTTTTCCATCAATTGCAGAAACTGCCGCGCATAGGCCGACAGGCTCTCTACATAGCGGCGCTGGCCCTCGGCATACAGGGTGTCAAAAGCCAGCGAGGACTTGCCGGAACCGGACAGGCCGGTGATGACGATCAACTGGTTGCGCGGCAAATCCAGATTGACGTTTTTCAGATTGTGCGTCCGAGCGCCACGAATGCGGATGGTGTCCATGTGTGAGAGCGTTACTCAGTCGGTCGGGGAACCTGATAATATACCCGACTTGGCGACCGCCGCTCCACCAAAGTATGCGCTGCAGCAAAAAAGGTGGCGCAGGACAATGGCCCGCAAGGTAAACCGCTGGCCGTCGGCGACGTTGATAGCCTGACTCCTGAATCGATAACGACAACGCACATGAATTCGCTTGAATTGCGCGCCAGCCTGGGGCTGGCCGGTATTTACGCCCTGCGCATGCTGGGCATGTTCCTGATCCTGCCGGTGTTTGCCATTTACGCGCAAACCCTGCACGGAGCCGACAACCACACCCTGATTGGCCTGGCACTGGGCAGCTACGGCCTTACCCAGGCCCTGCTGCAACTGCCGCTGGGCATGCTGTCCGACCGCATCGGCCGCAAGAAGGTGATTTACGGCGGGCTGCTGCTGTTTGCCATCGGCAGCTTCGTGGCCGCAGGTGCGCACGACATTGTCACCCTCACCATCGGCCGCGTGATTCAGGGCTCCGGTGCCATCTCCGCCGCCATCACCGCCCTCTTGGCCGACCTCACCCGTGAAGAGAACCGCACCCGCGCCATGGCCATGATAGGCATGAGCATAGGTACCACTTTTGCCGTCAGCCTGGTGCTGGGACCGGTGCTGGCGCAGTACATTGGCGTCAACGGCATTTTTGCCCTGACCGGCGCGCTGTCACTGGCCGCGCTGGTAGGCGTGTGGCTGATCATCCCCGACCCGGCCATCTCGCGCTTTCATTCGGATACCGAAGCCAATACCAAGCGCCTGCCAGCAGTACTGAAAAACCCGCAGCTGCTGCGGCTGAACTACGGCATCTTTGCCCTGCATGCCGCGCAGATGGCCATGTTTGTCACCATCCCGTTTGCCCTGATCAAGACCGCAGGCCTGGACAAGGCACACCACTGGGAGGTGTACCTGCCGGTCACGGTGATCGGCTTCATCCTGATGGTGCCTGCCATTATCTATGGCGAAAAAAAGGCCAAGCTGAAGCAAGTATTCATCGGCGCCATTGCCATCATGACCGCCGCCCAGCTGGGCATGGCACTGGCGCTGGACAGCTTCTGGCAAATCGTGATGTGGCTGGGCCTGTATTTCATTGCCTTCAATATTCTGGAAGCCACCCTGCCCTCACTGATTTCAAAAATTGCCCCGGCCGATGCCAAAGGGACGGCCATCGGTGTGTATAATACGGCCCAGTCTTTCGGCCTGTTCATGGGTGCCGCGGCCGGTGGCTGGCTGTACACCCATTACGGTCCGGCTGGTGTGTTCGGCTTTACCAGCGTGCTGATGGCCAGCTGGCTGCTGGCATCGTTCAGCATGCAGGCACCACAGGCCGTGCGCTCGGTGATGTTCCACATCGGCGAGGACTGGCAAGGCAACCCGCAGCAATTGTCACAGCAGCTTTCTGCCCTCACCGGCGTTAGTGAGGCTGTGGTGGTGCTGGAAGACCGGGTGGCCTACCTCAAGGTAGCCCAGCAAGGCTGGGACGAGGATGCCGTCAAGCAGCTGATCGCCAACACTTATTCCTGACGGTGCGGCACTTGCCAGCACGCACCTCACCCTGCAATCATGCGTCGGCCAAGACCGGCGCAGCATTATCGAATCGAATCGGAGATCCACATGAACAGCATCACTTTTGACGGACGCCTGGCGGCAGACGCCGAACTGCGCTACACCCCGAGCGGCGAACCGGTGCTGAGCTTCCGCGTGGCCAGTGACATAGGCTTTGGCGAACGCAAGACCACCAACTGGTTCAGCTGCCAGGTATGGGGCAAGCGCGGCGAATCGCTGAAAAACTTCCTGAGCAAGGGCCAGCAAGTCACCGTGTACGGCCAGCTCACCCTGCGCGAATGGCAGAACAAGGAAGGCCAGAAACAACTGTCGCCGGATGTCCGCGTGAACGAGCTGAGCCTGCAAGGCGGCAAGCGTGAAGGCGGCTCGTCCATGGACGACAACTATGCTTACGGCGAACCGGCAGCCCAATCCCGCCCGGCAGCCGCTCCGGCCGCCCCGCGCCGCATGGAAGCCAAGCCGGCACCGAAGCTGGACGACATGGATGATGACATCCCATTTTAAGTCCTGACTAAAGAAATGTTGCCCATGCAAAAAGCCAAGTTACTAAACTAACTTGGCTTTTTTCTTGCGTATCCGGCTGTCAAGCTGCTACTTAATCCACCCCAATTAATACCACCTGACATCGCTTTGCAAACTGGACACCAGGACTAGAAGCCCCTATACGCTCCAGCATGGCAAGACCTGAGCAACATCACCAACGCTAGTTAGAACCACTCAACAACCTTACGACTACATTGTCTGTCATGAGCATATCCGGTGAGCGTGATTCTCGGGTCACAAAGTTGATTTGCAAGGATAGTGCATCGCTCTGCCGTTTGCCCCCTCCCGTACCATTGGCCACACCTTCAGCACCATCCTGGCAAATCGATACCGATTCATACTGTTGATGCGCAAGGACATATTGGAAGTGGTACAGCTATTCTGCCCCAGCCTTTCAAATTCAGTCTGCCACGGCGCAGTACGTCAAATGCTTCATATACTCATCAATACTCGCTAAGCAAACGCGCGAACACACAATACCCCCACCACCTGTGTTCAATGCAACCGCATACGCTTTTCAAAACCTGGCTCCGCTTGATATGCAAACAGATTTGTAGCTGGCCCCAGCCAAGACAGCAAGTCATTGCCTACGCAAATCACACTGCTAGCACATCACCGTACAGATTCTTGCGCAAACCGTATTGATAATTAATTCATCAATCAATACGGCTTGATGACATATCCACCTTGCCAAAAAGCATTAAAACCTGCATCCGACGCCATGCAATACGGGTAAACAACGCAACATCTTAACCCCTTTAATTAATTAAATCAATCAGACCAATAAATTTAACAAACCAAAGAACCGACAAAAGCGGTCATTTTAAATTTAATTAATCCTTGAAGAAAAATCATCCAACATACCAGACTTTTCTTATTTGAAAGAATTCTGATTTTCCTATTATATCCAAAGTCACTCAGACAATAATTTCGGACAATCGCAAGAGAATTCATTTCAATATGCACAAAGCAATATATACAAAGAATAAATGCAAAAAAACGACAAACAGATCACACCTAACCATATTGGCTTGCATTGGCATTTACTTAATTTCCGAAAAGACACTGTCAGCACCAAGCGGTGGGCAATTAATACGAGAAATTGAACAACAACAGAAAATGGATGTCCTCATCCAGCAGCAACCATTGCAACTGGATATCAATAGAAAAAAAAGAAGGAAACAGAGTCGGACATCAACAATATCAAGATACCTATTAGTAAATTTATTTTCAAAGGAAATAAATCAATTGATGACGCAACACTAAACTCCGTCATCAAGAATGACATAAAGAACGAGTACACACTGAATGATCTCCAGAAAATTACATCAAAAATTGAGCAGTTTTATCAAAAAAATAATTACACACATGTCCACGCATTCATTCCACCGCAAGAAATCGACAACGGCACATTGACAATAGAAATTTCAGAAGGGAAATATGGTGAAATCACCATCAATAACAAATCAAAACTGAAGAATAGCGTAATAGAGAATTCAATAAGATCAATAAAGAGCAACGAAATAATTGAGTCAAAAAAACTAGAAAGCACACTAATCAGGCTAAATCAAATACCTGGAATTGATGCCAAATCAACTCTACAACCAGGCGCAGAAAATGGCCAAGCAGACTTGATTATAGATATAAAAGATGAAAATGCCATAAATGGTGATTTAAGCATTGACAACTTTGGCAACAAGGACACAGGCACTTACAAAGTTGCCGGCAGTGTAGTACTCAGAAATCCATCAGGAATCGGTGATCAATTGAATCTGAGAGCCATGGCAAGCAATCTGGAGAATCAATATCAACGTATTGCTTATCAACTACCAACAAATATTGGCGATTCTAAAATTGGCTTCTCTTATTCATCAATACAATACAAAGTTGGTGGTGCGTCAAAGGATCTGAATTTAAGTGGCAACGTTAATTCGCAAAGTATTTTTTTACAGCAGCCTATCATTTCACAGGTAGATAAATATGCAGATCTTCAAATTCAATATGAAGATAGAGTAATAAAAGACAAAGGCGACTACTACGGAAGCACAATTAAAAAACAAATCAATGTCCTATCAATGACATTTTCGGGAGGTGGAGTCGGTATTATGTCAGACAGGTCGGTTAGCAACTTCTCTGCCACCTATAGTACTGGACGCGCTGCGGTACACAACCCAGATTGGGACGCATTTTATCAAACATCAAGAAGATTCCAGGGTGTGTTCAGTAAATTAGTTATCAACGCAAACCAGACAAAATGGTTTACTAACAAGCTAAGTATATTTGGACAGGTATACGCTCAATGGGCAGATAAGAATTTAGATTCTTCAGAGAAAATTGGTCTGGGTGGCCCATATGGCGTAAGGGCTTACTCCGCCAGTGACGACTCTGGCGATATCGGCTTCATTACCAACATAGAATTACGTCATGCAATGATGCCCCAAACGCAGATATCGGCATTTTATGACTATGGGAAAATTCGATTAAATAAAAATGGCTGGGGAGGCGGAAATCCATTTATTCAACGCGCAGCGATGGGTGCAGCTTTGGAATGGTCAAGCAAACATGGTTCCATCAAGCTGATTTCAGCATTACCTATTTCTCCTGGGAGATCGACATTAGCAAAAAAGGCACCCTCCGTATGGATTCAAACCAGCTATTCATTTTAAGGAAATCTTCAACCTGGATCAGGCAAGCCAATCAGATAGAGCAGAATAATTTATGTAACACAAGTCACGCTCCCATTCGCCTGCGACAGCAATCAGACAATTTGCATCATTGATATTAAACTGCACAATTAACTAATATTAATCAAAAACCACCACTCAACCAACAATACACCAAGCAAGTGAAAGGAGGATGAATATAAACATATTTAATTTTTAAAAATTAGAAATAACAGACAAACTTTCACCTCGTTAAGGAATAAAAATGAACGTCATTTTCAGCCGCATCTGGAATGCACAAAAAAATTGCTGGGTTGCCTGCAGTGAAAAAGCAAAAGCTTGCAGAAAAACAGGCAGCATCAGCCGCTCTAATCTGCGAATGCTTACTGCAATTAGCTTAATTTCAGTACCTACAGCATTTGCGCTGCCAAGCGGAGGGGCTATCGTAGGAGGTGAAGGCACGATCGAAACCATTGACAATGGCAAACATGTCACCGTTAAACAGAATACTGACAAGTTGATTGTCAACTGGGATAGCTTTGGCATTAAGGCTGATGAAAAGGTGAGCTTCAATCAGCCTAGTAGCAGCTCTTCTGCATTAAACCGTATTTTGGGAAATGACGGCAGTGTCATTCTCGGTCAACTAAGCTCCAACGGGAAGGTATTTATTATCAACCCTAATGGAGTTGTATTTGGAGCAGGATCAAAAGTTAACGTTGGCAGTTTGACTGCATCAACACAAAACATATCCAATGATGACTTCAACAATGGGAACAATCGCTTCTCTGGAACTTCCACCGCAAGGGTGGTGAACGATGGAGCAATTAGCAGCCAGCATGGTGATGTTGTGCTTCTGGCTAACAAAGTCATTAACAATGGAACCATCAGCACGCCAAATGGAAGTATCGTACTGGGAGCCGGCAGTTCATTCACTGTCAATCCTGATGGTGCCGGTCTGGTCAGTGTAAAAATTGACGCTGGCGCTGTTGATGCTCTGGTGAATAACACCAACACACTCAGCGCAAATGGTGGCCAAGTTTATCTTGCAGCTAAAGATAGCAGCAATTTAATGAAAACCGTTATTAACAATTCCGGCATCATTGAGGCCAATACCCTTAACCTCCGCGAAGGGAAAATTGTCCTTGACGCAGGAGAGAAAGATAATATTGACGTAAGCGGCGTATTGACTTCCAGTGCCCAAGGAAATAACAAAGGCAATGGTGGTTTGATTGACATCCGCGGCAACCATGTTCGCATCAATGCAAACACTCTAGTTGATACGACTGCAGACAATGGTGCCACTGGTCAGTTTAGCGTAAAGGCTGAAGATTTGGCAGTAAACTATTATAATAAAAATATGTCAGATAATGCAATTTCAGCTGAAGCATTATCTAACGCGCTCAACAACTCTAACGTATCTCTCACTAGCACAAATGGTGATTTAACATTTGACGCTGCGACATCATGGTCGAGCTCAAACAAGCTGGAACTCAATGCAAGAAATAACCTTCTAGTAATGAGTGATATATGGGCAGCTGGAGACAAAGCATCTCTTGCGTTCAATACCGGATCTGGTAGTTACTACCTGCATGATCAGACGGCAATTACCTTATCTGGAAATGATGCTAGCTTCTCGCTTAATGGTAACGCTTACAAAGTCATTCAGAACCTGGATCAACTTCAACGGGTAAATACGAATCTGAATGGCCGTTACGTACTGGGCAATGATATTGACGGTGCAAATAGAAAATTCCAGTCCATAGCAGATGGAACTGCCCCCAACAAGACATTCAATGGCATATTCGACGGGTTCGGGCATACCATTAGCAAGGTCAAAATCCAGGCGACTGGCCCAAATGCCGGACTATTTGCATCAAATAGCGGAGAAATACGCAATGTCAATCTGGCTTCTAGCACTGTGACACCGGGGGCAGCACAATTCGATGCAACCATCGGCGGCCTTATTGGTTACAACAGTGGCAAGCTGATCAATAGCAGCAACAGCAGCGAATTGCTTTTGCTGAGCCCCAAAATAAAATCCAGCGTATTTACTAACAGCATGGGAGGACTGGTAGGGACCAATACTGGCGTCATTGATCGCAGTCACAATACCGGCATCATCGCTAGCTATGATAACTCCCATGCTATTGGTGGCGTTGCTGGTACTAATCTCGGAGGGACCATTACCAACTCAAGCAATGCGGCTACAGTAACCGGCAGCATGGTAGATGCTCTATATATGGACAGCGGCGCTGGTGGTTTAGTAGGCGTTAACATGAACGGGACCATAGATAATTCTCACTCAAAGGCAACCGTTAGTGTTTTCAAATCACAACAGACCGGCGGTCTGGTTGGCCAAAGCATTGAGGGTAAGATAAGTAACTCATCAAGCAGTGGCAGGATCGCTGTTGGAAATGATCAGTATCGATACACGAATGTAGGAGGCCTGGTTGGCACGATGACCTATGGCACCGTAGAAAACTCTAGTGCTGATGTTATGGTTGTTGGCACCAGACTTACTAGAGCAGGTGGCCTTGTTGGGTCCAATGAACTAGGAATGATCTCTAACGCAAATGCCACCGGTTTGGTTCTCAATTCGACGGGTATTGAAACAGGTGGATTGGTCGGCAGCAACTGGGGAACCATTAAAAATTCAAATGCTGCAACCATTATTAATGCAAACTCGAATACTAGTGTCGGGGGCTTGGTAGGCTATAACTATGCTGGCGGAACCATTCAGGATTCCTCAGTATCCAGGTTCGTTCCTCAATACGGAGAATCTGCAGTCATGGCCAACAACAATGTCAATATTGGCGGTGCAATCGGCACAAACCGTGGAACGCTGACACGTGTAACCGCAGATACTAGTGTTTTTGGTGGCAATTCCAGCAACGCGGGTGGTCTGGTTGGCAAGAATCAGGGAATTATTGACAGCTCCCTGTCCAAGTCTACCGTATCGTCTGGCTTTAACAGCAAGGTTGGTGGGCTGGTTGGGATTAACGATAAGGGTGGTAGCATTTCCAACTCCAAATTTACCGGGGTAGTCAAAAACCCAAGTTCCAGCTCCCAAGCCACTCGTGGCCTGATTGGTTTGAATCTGGGAACCGTTGATAGCAGTTCAATTTCTGGAACAGCCAATCCCTGATACACACCAGAGCAAAGGGAAGTAAACTGAGTTATTATTAATAACTAATAAAAGCACGAAGCTTTACATCCGCTTCGTGCTTTTTCTTTAGCACTGCATATTGAACAAACATAAAATATTTACCATTCACCCTATGCCCAGGTATTGAGTAGCCACTTTAAGAACAAAGTAAATCTATCTTGTTAAGAGAGGCAGTCATTCTTCGGGCTGGCATTTTTACTGCCCGTGATCATCCGCCATTCCACCCGTTCTGGTTCCCGCACTCATCTGATCCAGCAAGAAAGCGTTCAGCGCCAACACACCGGGTCGCTTTTCATCCGGCCGCAGTGCCAATGCATAGGCATACCCACTCAACCATGGCGGCATGTACGGTGCCAGCAGCAGCCCCTCTGCAAGTTCCTGCCGTAGCAAGTTCACATCACCCAAGGTGACGCCACAGCCTTGCAAGGCTGCATTCATCGCCTGATCCAGCGTGTCGAATACGGTTCCACCACGGTACTCCACCGCTCCGCCACCACGGCAGGCCAGCCACTGCCGCCAGTCACGCCGGTCGTGCGAGGGGTGCAGCAAGGGGTAGTGCTGCAAGTCGGCCACCTGCTGCAGCGGCTGGCCGGTCTTTGCCAGCAATTGCGGGGCAATCACCGGGGTAAGCTGCTCGACCAGCAGCAGCGTCTCGTTCCCCGCAATCGCTTTCTGCGGTTTGTAGACAATGGCCAGGTCAACATCCTCGCGGGCAAAGCTGACCGCATGCTCGTGCACACCAGCCAGTTGCACCGGCCATTCCGGTGCCTGACGGAAAAACTGCTGCAACACCGGCAGCAGCCAGCGCACCACACAGCTGGGTGCCTTGATGCACAAGGGGACGGCCAGGCTGGCTGCGGCATCCACCCCCTGGGAAATCACCTTGAAACCACGTTGCACATAGCCCAGCAGCAAGCTGCCCTGGGCCGTCAGGCGCAAGCTGCGCGCATAGCGGTGAAACAAGGGATACCCCAGGCTGTCCTCCAGTTGGCCAATCTGCTTGCTGACCGCACCCTGGGTAATGAACAGCTCATTGGCGGCACGGGTGAAGCTTTGGTGGCGTGCCGCCACCTCAAACACCGACAAGGCATACAGTGGCAGGGACTTTCGGGACATACGGGGTTTCCATGACTGAGTTTTTCTCATTTATAACATGCCGATTTATCGTTTGTGTCATGGCCTGCAAAACCGTTGAATACAGTCATTCCCATTATCAAGGGCCAAACCCCATGCTGCATTCCCCCGTCAGCCCGCGCTCGCGCCTGCCGCATGTCGGCACCACCATTTTCAGCGTGATCGGCCAGCTTGCCGCACAGCATCAGGCCATCAATCTGTCACAGGGCGCTCCCAACTTCCCTTGCAGCGAGGCATTGCTGCGTTACGCCAGCGAAGCCATGCAGGCCGGGCATAACCAGTACGCACCAATGACCGGTCTACCCGACTTGTGCGCAGCCATCAGCGCCAAGACCGAAGCCCTGTACGGCTGTCGTTATGACAGCGAGCACGAAGTCACCATCATGGCCAGTGCCAGCGAGGCTTTGTTTTGCGCTGTCAATGCGCTGGTGCATGCCGGGGATGAAGTGATTGTTTTCGAACCGGCCTTCGACAGCTATATCCCGATGATAGAGCTGCAAGGTGCCACACCGGTGGTGATCAAGCTGGCCGCACCCCACTTCGCCATTCCCTGGGACGAGCTTGCCGCACGCATCAGCCCGCGTACCCGCATGCTGATCGTGAACACCCCGCACAACCCCACCGGCACCACACTGTCCGCCGCGGATGCCGCACGGCTGCAAGCACTGACCGAGGGCAGCAATATCGTCATCCTGTCGGACGAGGTATACGAGCACGTGGTATTTGACGGCGCACAGCACCACAGCATGAGCCGCTATCCGGCGCTGGCTGCCCGCGCTGTGGTGGTCACCTCCTTCGGCAAGACCTTCCACGTCACCGGCTGGCGGGTGGGCTGCTGCCTGGCACCACAGGCGCTAATGGAAGAAATCCGCAAGGTACACCAGTTCGCGATGTTTGCCGCCGACACGCCGATGCAGCACGCGCTGGCCCGCATCCTGGCCGAGCCGGAACACTATCTGGGCCTATCCGCCTTTTACCAGCGCAAGCGTGATTTGCTCCGCGCCGCGCTGGCCGACAGCCCCTTGCAACTACTCCCCAGCCAGGGCAGCTTTTTCATGCTGGCGAGCTTTGCCCACCTGTCAGACGAAAGCGACAGCGCCTTCGTCCAGCGGCTGATCACCCGCCACGGCGTGGCCACCATTCCGGTGTCGGCGTTCTACGGTGATGGCACCGACCAGCGCGTCATCCGGCTGTCGTTTGCCAAGGACGACGACACCCTGCTGGCCGGTGCAGCCCGCTTGTGTGCTATCGGAGCAGCATGATGGCAAACACCCTGTTGGCTGCGGCTATCCAGATGTGCTCGGGTGACGATTTGGAACACAATCTGGCCCGAGCAGCACAGCTGGTGGCTGATGCCGCCAAAGCCGGAGCCCGCTTGGTGGCCCTGCCCGAATACTTTTATCTGATGCCAGCCGACGAACGGGCACGACTACCGCTGGCCGAAGCCTTCGGTAACGGCCCGCTGCAAACGCAGATGGCCAAACTGGCGCAGCAGCATGGCATCTGGCTGCTGGCCGGCACGCTGCCACTGCAAAGTGGCGATGCTGTCCATTTCCACAACAGCAGCCTGCTGTTTTCACCCGACGGGCACTGCGTGGCGCGCTATGACAAGATGCACCTGTTCGGCTTCCGGCATGGTGATGAATGCTACGCCGAAGCCGACACCATGCAGGCCGGAGACCACCCGGTCAGCGCCGACACGCCCTGGGGCAGCCTGCGGCTGTCGGTGTGCTACGACCTACGCTTTCCGGAGCTGTATCGCCAGCCACCGGCACCGGGCCTGATCAGCGCACCGGCCGCCTTTACCCGTAGCACCGGCCAGGCGCACTGGGACTTGTTGCTGCGTACGCGGGCGGTGGAGAACCTGGCCTTCGTCATTGCTCCGGCCCAGTGCGGCCGCCACCCCGGCGGCAAGGAAACCTATGGGCACAGCATGATTATCGACCCCTGGGGTCAGGTGCTGGCCTGCCACGCGGAAGGCGAAGGCATGGCACTGGCCAGGCTTGACCTGTCCGAGCAAAACAGCTGGCGAACACGCCTGCCTGCCCTGCAACACCGCCGCTTGTGAATGTGAATGGATCAATCAGCAACGCCAACAGCCCGACACAGGGCTGAGTGACAGACTGCATGCAATCAACAAACAAAGGAAAACAGATGAAACACAGCACCCTGATGATGACTGCCACCCTGGCAGCCTGCACCCTCGCCCTGCCGGCCATGGCGGAAACCACCCTGCGTTATGGCATCGAGGCGCAATATCCGCCATTCGAATACAAATCCGCCAGCGGCGAGCTGCAAGGCATGGATGTGGAGCTGGGCCAGGCCGTCTGCGCCGAAGCCCACCTCAAATGCAGTTGGGTGGAAAATGCCTTTGACGGGCTGATTCCGGCCCTGCAGGGCAAGAAATTCGACGCCATCAACTCCGCCATGAATGCCACCGAGCAACGCCGCAAAAGCATTGCCTTCACCAGCATCATCTACCGGGTGCCCAGCATGGTGATCGCCCGTAAAGGCAGCGGCATCACCCCGACGGCAGACAAGCTGCAAGGCAAGAGCATGGGGGTGTTGCAAGGCTCGATCCAGGAAACCTATGCCCGTAGCCACTGGGAATCCGCCGGGGTGCGCGTGGTGTCCTATCAGGACCAGAACCAGGTTTATGCCGACATGGCAACAGGCCGTCTGGATGCCACGCTGGTGATGGCCCCGGCAGGTCAGAAGGGCTTCCTCACCCGTCCGGACGGCAAGGACTTCCAGTTTGTCGGTGCCGTGCATGACGACAAGATTCTGGGCAGCGGCATTGCTTTTGGTCTGCGCAAGGAGGACGTCGAACTACGCAAGAAGCTGGACGTCGCCATCGCCCGCCTGCAAGCCAGCGGCAAGGTGAAGGCACTGGCGGCCAAATTCCTGGGGGAAGGGATTGATGTATCGGTGAAATAAGACCGCGCGCCGTCTGCGCAACAAGCAAGACGGCGCCGTCTTCCATGCGGTGACTTACACCCCCGGCACGCCGTAGCCGGGGGCCTGATCCGGCGCTTCGGCGCGGGTGATGTAGTCCTGCATTTGCGGCTGATAACGCTGCCACAGCTGCTGCAACTCGGCTACCGGCTCGCCATAACTCCAGTCCACCCGCAAGTCCACCACCGGCCAGCTTTGGCTGGACACCAGCTTGAGTCCGGCAGCATGGATGGGCCCCACCTCGCCACCAGCCATCACTGCAGCCTGCATGGCCGCCAGCAGGCGGTCAGCCAGATGCCCGCTGCTGTGTTCGAAGGCCGCCACCATGCGGGCGGGCAAGTCGGCATCGGCCAGAATATTGCCACCGGCAGCGCAGTGCTCGCCCTGCGCCGTGGCAAACACGCCCAGCGCATGCTGGCCGCTGAAGGTGGCAATTTCGCCTTCTGCGGGTACCAGCAACAACTGACGCCAGGCCAGATTGCCATCCGCCAGTGCCAGCGCCTGGCACAGGGCCCGGCCACGCTCCCCTCTTGCCATCAAGGCCAGCGCCTTCGGGCCCAGCGCCGGGTTGGTGACATTCTGGCTCATCACCGCGCCCACTCCGGCTTCTACATGACAGCAGCGGCTGGCCACGGCAATGCTGGATGAGGCAGCCGCCACCCCCAGCATGCCGGTGTCCGGACACCGTGCGGCAATGGAAAAGGTCATGGCTGATAGCCTTCCGGTATCACCGCGGTGATGTCGATTTCCACCAGCCATTCAGGCCGTGCCAGTGCAGAAATCACCAGCCCGGTGGACACCGGATACACGCCCTTGAGCCAGCGTCCCACCACCTGGTACACCGCCTCGCGATAGCGGGTATCCACCAGATAGATGACGATCTTGCACACGTGGTCCAGATGGCTGCCGGATTCCTCCAGTAGCATCTTGACATTGGCCATCGCTTTCTCGGCCTGGGCGGTGACATCGCCAATACCGACCGATTCGCGGGTATCCAGGTCCTGACCGATCTGGCCGCGCAAAAACACCATATTGCCAGCCACCACGGCTTGGCACAGGTCGTTGTCCAGCTTTTGTTCCGGATAGGTATCGCGGGTGTTGAACGGACGAATGCGTTTGTGAACCATGTTTCACCTCATTGCTGTGTGTGGGGTGGCGGTCTTGCCGCCACCACAGGTTATTGACAATCCCTTCTCGCTTGCTGAAGAGAAAGCGAGGCGCCCTTCTGCGATTGGCAGGGCAAGGGCGGGGGGACTGGGAACAGATGGCAAGGCTGCGGAATCAATCAGTCAGCAGCCTGACAGACCGTTTCACGCACCGGCACGGCGCTGGTTGGCGTACTGGCGTGATAGGCCTGGTATTTGCGCTGGGTGGCAATGTGGTCGGCAATGAACTTGGCGTCATGCCATACCCCCCAGATAAAGCTGGAGCCACGCCGCGACAGCCAGGGCAGCCCCAGGAAATACACGCCCGGCTCGCTGGAAATACCACGCTGATGGCTGGGCTTTCCCTTTTCGTCAAAGGCATTCACTTGCAGCCAGCGGTAATCCACGGCAAAGCCGGTAGCCCAGATCACGGTGCTGACTCCGCTGGCAGCCAGGTCCAGCGACAGGATGGGCTGGCGCACGCAGGCCGGGTCCGGCGGCAATTGTCGCGCTTGCGGCTCTGGCGGCAGGTCCAGCCCGTTCTGCGCAATATAGGCATCGGCCGCATCCAGCAGCCCCAGATAGTTTTCGTCCCCGCGGGCTATGTTTTCCGCCAGATCCGGCTGGAACTGCATCACGCCGTTTTCGCAAGAGCGGGTCATGCCCAGCAAGGTGATGCCCTGTTCGGCCAGCCGGCGAAAATCCACGGTATGTCCGCCGCGTGCGCCGCTCACCGCAATGGTGACGTGTTCTCGTCCCGGCTTTACTTTCTGGGCATCCCACTCACCCAGCACCCCCAGCCACCAGCAGAAATCACGTTCGCGGTAGCGGCGCGGCGGCCTGTCGTGCGGGCCGACCGACAGATACACCTGGCGGCCAGCGCGCTGCAGCTCGTCAGCAATCTGCACCCCGGATGAGCCCGAACCGACCACCAGTACCGCACCAGGCGGCAATTGCTGCGGGTTACGGTATGCAGCTGAGTGCATTTGCTTGACCGGGCTGTCAGCCGGGATGAGTTGCGGAATCAGAGGCTGCTGGAAGGGGCCGGTGGCGGCCACCACACGGTTGGCCTCAATGACACCGGCCGAAGTCTCCACGGTAAAGCCCGGACGTCCGTCATTGCGCACCACCTTGAGTACTTCCACGCCGGTGCGGATGGGCGCATGGAATTTGCGGGCATAGGCGTCCAGATAGTCCGCCACCCGCTCCTTGCCGGCAAAGGCATCCGGCGCGACATCATCAAAATCCAGGCCGGGAAAACGGTCGTGCCAGGCCGGGCCGTTACATACCAGCGAATCCCAGCGTTCCGAGCGCCAGCGCTCGGCAATGCGTTGGCGCTCCAGCACCAGATGCGGCACATCCAGCTTGCTCAGGTGTTCGCTCAGGGCGATGCCGGCCTGGCCTGCACCAATTACCAGCGTATCGGTCTTTTCCATCACCATCGTCACTTCCCTTCCCTGTGAAATGCCCCCGAACACCGCAAACGAGGGTGGCTTGGGGGCCTGCCTGTTCAGGCAGTGCCGCAGTGGGCGCATTACATGGCCACGTGATGCGGCAGGCCAGGCAGCCGGTGGCAAGGCTGGGCTGCGCTGGCTGACCACTGCAGTCTAGGGAAGGCCGGTAAATACCGAAAATATGTTTATTTTTTAATCTAAATTGTTTTTTCTTATGCAAAATCCTGTCCGACACCTTGACGCAAGAAAGGCCGCACCAAACCAGACCTGAACTAAGTAATTGAAGGAAAAGGTGCTTTACCGGGCAGCGGTCCCGACATGTGATGTCCCTGGCATTAAAGATGGATTTTTCATTGGCAGCTTGTAGAATGCGTAACATCAAAGCAGCCTTTTCCCGTGATTTTTCATTAAAGCTGTTTAAACTCCAAGGAAGATGTCCATGGCAAAGACCCGCTACGTACTGATGCTGGCCGCCCTGCTGGCGCTGCAATCCACCCACGCCTTGGCGCTGGACAAGACCGCCGGTCATCCCATCGTCACCATTACCGGCCTGATCTCGGAAAAGAACAGCGGTGCGGATGCGCAATTTGATGCAGCCATGCTGGACAAGCTGCCACAGGTAAAAATGACAGTGCCCACACCGTGGTATAAAGAAGAACAGACTTTTGAAGGGCCGCTGTTCCGCGATGTGCTCAAGGCAGCGGGCAGCAAGGGCAGCAAGCTGTATGTAGTGGCGCTGAATGATTACGCTGCTGAAATTCCGCTGGCGGATCTGGAAAAATACGACGTGATCCTGGCACGCAAGGTCAATGGCAAGGTGCTGACCGTACGCGACAAGGGCCCGCTGTTCGTGATGTATCCCTTCGACAAGAAGCCGGAACTGCGCACCAAGGAAATCTATTCCCGCTGTGTGTGGCAGGTTAACCGCATCCGCGTTGAATAAATCCCGTATCGGACATCGCCTGTGACTTTGTTTTCGCGCAAGACGCCGGTTCGTAATCAGGTCTGGCTGCTGGGCATCCTGCTGGTGGCTGCCCTGCTGGTGGTTGGCATGCTGTATCAGCGCCAGCAGTCGGAAATGAAGCGCTTTGCCGAACAAGGCCAGGACAATGTGGTGTGGGTGTATTCCCAGCTGGGCATCGACTACTACCGCACACTGGGCGCGGCCAAAGTGGCCGAGGCTACCGGCAAGACCGCCGACCTGGACGAGCTGCAACTGCGCTACAACATCCTGGTGTCCCGCATCAACCTGCTGCGCGAATACCGTTTCGCCGCGCTGTTTCCCAACAGTAGCTGGTATCAGCAGCAAATCGGCGCGTTGGCCAGGCTGATTGCCCAGACTGACCAACAGCTGAATGCCGGGGATGGCTATTTCGATCGCCCCCAGGCCATCGCCTTGCTGCAACGGCTGGAGAGTGTGGCCGACAATGTGCGCGAGCTGACAGTGGGGGCCAACACCCGCCTGACCGATGCGGCAAACCTGAGCAACCAGAGCCTGCAGGACATCAACACCACGGTCGCGATTACCGCTGCGCTGCTGATGCTGGTGGCCGTGCTGATTGCCGCGCTGGCCTGGCGCAACCTCAGACACAGCGAACGGCGCCGCGAACAGGCCGAGGCGCTGAGCCGCAAGCTGGACCGGGCACTGGAACTGGCAGAAGCGGCCAATGTGGCCAAAGGGGCCTTTCTGGCCAATATGAGCCATGAAATCCGCACCCCGATGAACGGCATCATCGGCATGACCGAGCTGACCCTGGATACCGAACTGAATGCCGAACAGCGCGAGTATCTGGAAGTGGTGAAATCCTCGGCCGATGCCTTGCTCACCATCATCAACGACATTCTGGACTTCTCCAAGATTGATGCCGGCAAAATGGCGCTCGAATCGCTGCCCTTCTCGCTGCGCAGCCTGATCAGCCAGACCACCTACCCCTTCGCCCTGAAAGCAGAAGAGCGCAAGCTGGAAGTCATCTGCCAGATCGCCCCCGACCTGCCCGATCGCGTCATCAGCGACCCGTCCCGCCTGCGTCAGGTGCTGAACAATCTGCTGGGCAATGCGGTGAAGTTCACCAAGCAGGGCGAAATCGTCCTCAGCGTCACCGGCCGGCAAGAAACCGCCAACCGCTACCTGATGACATTCTCAGTGCGCGATACCGGCATTGGCATTGCGCCGGAAAAACAGCGCGTCATCTTTGATGCCTTCGCCCAGGCCGACAACAGCACCACCCGGCGCTATGGCGGCACCGGGCTGGGCCTGTCCATCACCCAGAAACTGGTGGGGCTGCTGGGGGGCGAAATCCATGTGTCCAGCGTGCCGGAGCAAGGCTCGGAATTTGTCTTCAGCATTCCGCTGGAGCTGGCAGAAGAGCAAGCTGCGGCCAGCAACCCTGCCAAGCTGGCAGGCTTGCGCGTGCTGGTTTGTGATGACAACCCCACCAACCGCAGTTGGCTGGCCGCCTTGCTGAAAAACTGGGACATGCAGGCCACGCTGGCCGAAGACGGCTTTGCTGCGCTTGCCATCGTGCAAGAACAGTCCTTCGACCTGATCCTGCTGGATGGCCACATGCCGGGCATGTCCGGCTTCGATGTGGCACGCCAGCTGCAACAACAAGGCTGCCCGGCCGACATCATCATGCTCACCTCTTCCGGCGAGCGCGGCGATGGCCGCCGCTGCCAGGAACTGGGCATTGGCGGCTACCTGACCAAGCCGGTGCCGCAGGAAGAACTGCTGGCCACCATCTGCCAGTTGCGCGGCGAACCAGGCGACAACAATGCCCGGCTGGTCACCCGCTACAGCGTGCGGGATGTCAAACAGCAGCTGCATGTGCTGCTGGTGGAAGACAACGAAGTCAACCAGAAACTGGCACTGGCCATTCTCAACCGTCGCGGCTGTACCGCCAGCGTGGCGAGCCACGGTGCCGAGGCACTGGAGCAGCTGCAAGACCACCACTTCGACCTGGTGTTGATGGACATGCAGATGCCGGTGATGGACGGCCTGGAAGCTACCCGCGCGCTACGCCAGCGGGAAGCCGCGCAGCAACTGCCACGCCTGCCGGTGATCGCCATGACCGCCAATGCCATGACCGGCGACCGGGAACGCTGCCTGGCAGCCGGTATGGATGGCTATGTCAGCAAGCCGGTGGATGCCCAGCGGCTGTTTGAAGAAATCGAACGGGTACTGAGTGGCAAGGGCAGCCTGCCCCAGCATGCGCCCCCCCAGAACGAGCTGGCTGCCGACTGCCAGCTGGACTACCAGAAAACCCTGGAAAACTGTGATGGCGACCAGGAATTCCTGCTCACTTTGCTGCAAACCTTTGTGCGTGATGCCCAGTTGCGGCTGGAAAAACTGCAGCAAGCCATCAGCCAGCAGCGCATGACCGACATCGCCATGTTCTCCCATGCCCTGCGCGGGGCGGCCCTGTCGATTGGCGCGACACCGTTTGCCGCCTTGTGTTACCGCATTGAATCCGCTGCCCAGCAGCAATCCGCAGCCGAACTGGAGCAACTTCTGCCCCAGTTGCTGGACTGCCATCAGGCCCTGCTGGTGGAAATCCACCCGCACCTGCCGCCGCAGGACGCAACGACTAGTTGATCAGGGCGGGCTGATCAGGGGAGCCAGGGCGCCAGCGGCGTCAGGTCCAGATGCTGCTGCAGCATGTCGGCCAGCCGCTCGATATGCGCCTCGCGGATGGCCGGATAGTCCAGCGGCTCTGGCTTAGCCAGACCGGCCCATGCCAGCAGGGCCGCCAGACTTTCCGGCTGATCGAACACCCCATGCAGATAGGTAGCCAGAATCTGGCCATCGGCGCTGATGGCTCCGTCACAGCGGCCATCTTCCAATCGTACTGCAGGCTGCGCCAGTGCCGCACCAGTGCTCACCCCCATGTGGATTTCATAGCCGCTCACCGCCGCCGCACCCAGCGTCAGCTGGCCGTTCACCCGCGTCAGCTGCTTGTGCGTGGCCAGTGTGGTTTCCATCTCCAGCCAGCCCAGGCCCGCACTGCTGCCCGCCTCGCCTTCCAGTCCCAGCGGGTCGTGCAGCTGCTGGCCCAGCATCTGCAGGCCGCCACAAATGCCGATCAGCTTGCCGCCATAACGCAGGTGACGGGCAATGGCAGCCTCCCAGCCGGCAGTGCGCAGCGTGGCCAGATCGGCCCGCACGCTCTTGCTGCCAGGCAGGATGATGAGGTCAGCCGGCGGCAAGGGCTGGCCGGGTTTGACCAGCAGCAGCTCCACCTGTGGATGCAGGCGCAGCGGGTCGAAATCGGTATGGTTGCTGATGCGCGGCAGCACCGGCACCACCACGCGCAGCGTTTGCTGCGGGGCATGTTCGCCTTGCGGACGGTTCAGCGCCAGGCTGTCTTCCGCCTCGATATGCAGGCCATTGAGATAAGGCAGCACGCCCAGCACCGGCTTGCCGGTACGCTGTTCCACCCATTCCACGCCGGACTGCAATAACGCCGGGTCGCCACGGAAGCGGTTGATCACCAACCCCACCACCCGCGCGCGTTCGCTGTCGGACAGCAATTCGAGCGTACCCACCAGATGGGCGAACACGCCGCCGCGCTCGATATCCGCCACCAGCACCACCGGGCAGTCCACTGCCTCGGCAAAGCCCATATTGGCGATATCCCCCTCACGCAGATTGATTTCCGCCGGGCTGCCCGCGCCTTCCACCACAATGCACTGGTACTGCGCCGCCAGCCGCGCGTGCGACTGCAACACCGCCTGCATCGCCACCGGTTTGTAGGCGTGGTAAGACACCGCGTCCATATTGCCCACCGCCCGCCCCTGGATGATGAGCTGGGAGCCGGTATTGCTATTGGGCTTGAGCAGCACCGGGTTCATGTCGGTATGCGGCTCCACCCCGCAGGCCAGCGCCTGCACCGCTTGCGAGCGGCCAATCTCGCCGCCATCCACCGTCACCGCACTGTTGAGCGCCATGTTCTGCGGCTTGAACGGGGCCACGCGTAGCCCGCGCCGCGCCAGCAAACGGCAGAAGCCGGTGGCGAAAGTGCTCTTGCCGGCATCCGAAGTGGTGCCCTGGATCATGATGGTTTTGGCAGACATGCTGTTCTCCGGCGCGCATTTTTTCGGGAAGCCCCCTAGAATGTCGCTCTTCAATGCGTGGGCAGCCGGATAGGCCGCTGCCCTGAAGCCGGCGATTATATAGGCGAGTGACGTGATTTCAGCTGTTTTTCTGTTTTTGGCCGTGGTGCTGGACCGCCTGCTGGGCGAGGCGCGACGCTGGCATCCGCTGGTGGGTTATGGCTATCTGGTGCGCAAGGTGGAGCATGCTCTTTACCCGGCCAGCGCCCAAACGGAGCCGGTATGGCGCATGCGTTTGCGTGGCGTGCTGGGCATCAGCCTGTTGTTGCTGCCGCTGACCGGCCTTGCCTGCTGGCTCTCGCGCCTGCCCTGGCTGGGGCAACTGGCCTCGGTCTTGTTGCTGTACCTCGCCATTGGCGCACAAAGCCTGCGCGAACATGCGCAAGCGGTGCTGGATGCGCTGCGCGGCGGCGACCTGCCGCTGGCCCGCTACAAGGTGTCGATGATCGTCAGCCGCAATACCAGCGAACTGGACGAAACCGCCGTTGCGCGCGCCACCATCGAATCGGTGCTGGAAAACGGCAGCGATGCCATCTTTGCCGCCGTGTTCTGGTTTTTGCTGCTGGGCGCACCGGGCGTAGTGCTGTACCGCGCTGCCAATACCCTGGACGCCATGTGGGGCTACCGCAACGAACGCTTTTTGCATTTCGGCTGGGCCGCCGCTCGCTTTGACGATGTGCTCAACCTGATTCCCGCCCGCCTCACCGCGCTGACGTACATCCTGCTGGGCCACACCCGTCAGGGCTGGCAATGCTGGCGCGCCCAGGCCCCCACCTGGTACAGCCCCAATGCCGGACCGGTGATGGCCGCCGGTGCCGGTGCGCTGGGTGTGCTGCTGGGCGGTGCCGCCAGCTATCACGGCAAGCTGAAACAGCGCCCCACCCTGGGCCTGCAACGCCCGCCAGTGTCCGAGGACATCGCCCGCGCCATCGCGCTGGTACAACGCAGCTTGTGGCTGTGGGTGGCACTGGCCTTGCTGGCTGGCTTGCTCAACTGGAGTCTTACTCATGCTTGAACACGGTGGTGGCATCCTGCGTGCCGCAGCGCAATACGGCATTGCCGTACCGGACTGGCTGGACCTGTCCACCGGCCTGAACCCGCAAGGCTGGCCGGTGCCGCCCACCAGCCCGCGCAGCTGGCAGCGCCTGCCAGAGCAGGACGACGGTCTGGAACAAGCCGCGGCGGATTACTACGGCAGCCCGCTGTTGCTGCCGGTGGCCGGTTCCCAGCCTGCCATCCAGCTGCTGCCCACGCTACGCCCGCCCTGTCGGGTGGGCATGCTGCCCTTGTGTTATGCCGAACACCCCTGGCACTGGGAGCAGCACGGCCACACGCTCAGCCGTCATGCGGCCGACGACATCGACACGGCGCTGGATGAACTGGACGTACTGCTGCTATGCCACCCCAACAACCCCACCGGCATCACTTTTTCCCGCGAGCAGTTGCAAGACTGGCGCGCCCGGCTGGCCAGTCGCGGCGGCTGGCTGGTTCTGGACGAAGCCTTCATGGACGCCACGCCGGAACACAGCCTGCTGGCTGATATCGGCCTGCCGGGGCTGATCATTCTGCGCTCGGTAGGCAAGTTCTTTGGCCTGGCTGGCGCGCGGGTGGGCTTTGTGTTTGCCTGGCCCGCCCTGCTGCAACAGCTGGCCGAAGCCATTGGCCCGTGGAGCATCAACGGCCCGGCGCGTGAAGTGGTGAAACTGGCTTTGCAGGATAAAAGCTGGCAACAGGCCATGCGCAGGCGACTGGCCGCCGACAGCCAGCGTTTACAGCAGCTACTGCAAGACCACGGCCTGACTCCGGCAGGAGGCAGCCATCTGTTCCAGTGGCTGCAAGGGGCGTACTGCCCGGCCTTGTTCGACTTTCTGGCGCGCAAAGGCATTCTGGTACGCCAGTTTGCCGACGGCCCCAGCCTGCGCCTTGGCCTGCCGCCCGACGAAACAGGCTGGCAGCGGCTGGAAACCGCACTTGGTCAATGGGAAAAGCCTTGAAAATCAGTCGGCAGAATTCCCATTTATCTGCTTGTCACGTATCATGCCCGCTTCCATGACGGTGCCCGACCAGGGTGAAACGGGAATGCGGTGAGACACCGCAGCTGCCCCCGCAACTGTAAGCGACGAGTCCGCATCACATGCCACCGGCCCATCCGGGAAGGCGATGCCGGGTAAAGAAGCGCGAGCCAGGAGACCGGCCGTCATACGTGTCGACGCAGGCTGAATCCGGGCGGGGTGTACCGGGGGATTGCACGATGCCGCCCACTGCAGGCGGACAGTGCCCTCGCTTGCGGCGACGTATCGTCTCCGAGGGCATCATCATGCAAGCAGACCTGCGTTCGTCTTTATCTTCCAGCGGCAAGCGCCGCTCCCGTCATTTACTGGTGTTGCTGCCGCTATTGGCAGCCAACCTGCTGGTATGGGCCTGGGCACTCACCGCCTTTGCCGACCACCCGGCCCAGCTGGGCACTGCTCTGCTGGCCTACCTGCTGGGCCTGCGCCATGCAGTGGATGCCGACCACATCGCCGCCATCGACAATACCGTGCGCAAGCTGATGCAGGAAAACCAGCAACCACTGTGCGTGGGCTTTTTCTTTTCCATCGGTCATTCCCTGCTGGTGATTGCCGCCGTGGCTGCGGTGGTGTTTGCCACCCGCGCGCTGCAAGACCAGATCAACGGCTTTCGTGAAATCGGCGGTGCCATCAGCACCGGCATTTCCGCCTTTTTCCTGCTGGCACTGGCCGCAATGAACCTGTCCGCGCTGCGCGGCATCTGGCACAGCTTCCGCCGCGCTCGCGCGGGTGAAGCGGTGTGTGATGAACAGCTCAACATCCTCCTTGGCAACCGTGGCATGTTGTCGCGCCTGCTCCGCCCCTTGTTCCGCATGGTGAGCAAAAGCTGGCACATGCTGCCCATCGGCCTGCTGTTTGGCCTGGGTTTTGATACCGCCACCGAAATCGGCCTGTTTGCCATTGCCTCCTCGCAAAGCGCGGACGGTATTCCTTTGTGGAACATCATGGTGTTCCCGGTGCTGTTTGCCGCCGGCATGGCATTGGTGGACACACTGGACAGCATGCTGATGGTGGAAGTGTACGGCTGGGCCTTCATCAACCCCATTCGCAAGCTGTGGTACAACCTCACCATCACGCTGGTATCGGTGCTGGTGGCGGTGTGCATAGGCGGGCTGGAAACCCTGGGCCTGGTTGCCGACAAGCTGAAGCTCAGCGGCGGCGCCTGGGATGTGGTGGCCATGCTCAACGACAACCTGGCGCATTTTGGCTACTTTGTGGTGGCCTTGTTCGCCCTCACCTGGGCGCTATCCGCCGCCATTTACAAGTGGAAACGCTTTGACACCCTGCCCGGCCAGCAGGCCGGCTGATTGCCACGAGAACCGCATGCGATTGCATTACAAACACGTGCTGATGTGTACCGGCCCGCGCTGTACCGAAAACGGCCAGCAGGCCGAAGCCATGTTCAAGCAACTGGGCCAGGCCATTGACGCCTGCGACGGCCTCAAGGTGAAACGCACGCGTAGCCATTGTTTTGCCGTGTGCAAGGAAGGCCCCATCATGGTGGTTTACCCGGAGGGCGTGTGGTATCGCAAGGTGGATGCCAGCGCGGTACAGCGCATCGTCAGCGAGCACTTGCACGGCGGCGTACCGGTGGAACCCCTGATCTTCCATCGCCTGGGCGCGGGCGATGTCAACACGGAAAGCGCGCAATGACGCATGACAATAACGGCGGCATCGTGCTGCTCAGCCATGCCGGTACCGACCTCACCGCGCTGGGCCGTGTGCATTGGCCGCAGGATTTCAGCCCGGTGTCGGGCATTGCCCTGCAACACATCGCCGATGAAAACCACATGCAGCAACTGCTGGACGGCCCGCTGGCCAGCGCCCGCATCCTGCTGCTGCGCGTGCTGGGCCGGGTGCAGGCCATTCCCGCTTTCGATAGCTTGCGCCAACAGGCGCTGGCACGGCGTCAGGCCTTGATCATCCTCAGTGGCACCGGCGAGCCAGACCCGGAACTGGCAGCCCTCAGCACCGTCCCCCCCGCCATTCAGCAAGATGCCAATGCCTATCTGCAAGCCGGTGGCAGCAGCAATATGGCGCAGCTGATGCGCTATCTGTCCGACCGCCTGCTGCTGACCGGCCACGGCTATACACCGCCAGCCGCACTGCCGGAACACGGCCTGTATCACCCGGAACTGTCGGACGGATGCGACCTGGATGACTGGTGCGCCATCCGTCAGCCCGGCTGGCACACGGTGGCCATCAGCTTTTACCGCGCCCACTGGCTGAGCGGCAACACCCGCTTTATCGACCTGCTGGTGGACATGCTGGCCGAACGGCAAATCAACGCGCTACCGCTGTTTACCTCCTCGCTGCGCAGCCAGGACGACAGCGGCCTGCCCGCCGCGCTGCAATTGCTGCGCGACCCACGTGCCGGTCAGCCCTGCGTGCTGATCAACACCACATCCTTTGCCATGGGCGAAGTCAATGCCGAGGGGGCCACCCAGGCCAGCTGGGCAGTGGAAGCCTTCGAACAGCTGGACATCCCGGTGCTGCAAGCCATCACCAGCAGCATGACCCAGGCGCAGTGGGAAGCATCCGAACGCGGACTGAACCCGCTGGACACCGCCATGAATGTGGCGCTGCCGGAATTCGACGGCCGCATCATCGGCGTACCGGTGTCGTTCAAACCGGCAGACCCGGCCAGCAGCGACTACCAGCCACTGCCAGACCGCATGCGCCGTCTGGCTGGCATTGCCGCCAGGCTGGCGCGGCTGAAGCACACCCCGGCGGCGGAGAAACGCATCGCCTTTATCTTTACCAACTCCAACAGCAAGGCCTCGCAAGTGGGCAATGCGGTGGGGCTGGATTCCGCCGCCTCGCTGTATGCGCTGCTGCAAGCCATGCAGGCCAATGGCTACCGGATGGGCCCGCTGCCGGATAGCAGCGACGCACTGATGCACAGCCTGATCGACCGTGGCTGTTACGACACCGACTACCTGAGCGCCGACCAACTGCGCCAGGCCGTGGCCCGCGTGCCGCTGGCGCGCTACCAGACATGGTTTGCCCAGCTGCCGACTCCACTACAACAACGCATGCTGGAGCGCTGGGGCGCTGCACCCGGTACAGCATATGTGGATGGCGACCAGCTGGTATTCGCCGGTATGGAAGTGGGCAATGCCTTTGTCGCGCTGCAACCACCGCGTGGCTATGGCATGGACCCGGACGCCATCTACCATACGCCGGACCTGCCGCCCACCCATCACTACTACGCGCTGTACTGCTGGCTGCGCGACGAATGGCAGGCCGACGCCATCGTCCACGTCGGCAAGCACGGCACGCTGGAATGGCTGCCGGGCAAGGGCGTGGGGGTGTCGGAACACTGCTTCCCCGACGCGCTGCTGGGCGACATGCCCATGTTTTACCCCTTTATCCTGAACGATCCGGGTGAAGGCTCGCAGGCCAAGCGCCGCGCCCATTCGGTGATCATCGACCACCTGACCCCGCCAATGACCACCGCCGACACCTACGGCCCGCTGGCCCAGCTCACCCAGCTGGTAGACGAGTACTACCAAGTGGAAATGCTGGACCCGAACAAGCTGCCACTGTTGCAGCAACAAATCTGGGACCTGATCAAGGAAGCCAAGCTGGATAGTGACCTGGCCGCCATGCTGGGGCACGACCATCATCACCATGATGAGCATGAACACGGTCATCACCATCACCAACATGCGGCGCATGATCACCATGACCACCATCACCATGACCATGTCCACCCGCATGCGCCCAAGGCAGCGCAAGCGGGCTACCGCCTGCGCCAGCCGGCCAAGACAGAAAAAGCAGCCCCCGCCAAGGCAGCCGGCATGCAGTTCCGCCCGGTGGCCAAGGGCGCAGCGCACAACCATGGCGCGCATGACCACCATCATCACGACCATGCACATCATCACCATGGGCATGGCCACGATCACCATCATCATGATCATGCACACGGCCATCACCACCACGACCATGACGGTCATGCACACGATCACGGCCACGACCATGCCCACGAATGGGATGACACGCTGAATGCCGACGGCGTGCCGCTGACGCTGGCCAAGATGGAGGGCGTGGACGTGGCCCACCTGATCGAGGACATCGACGGCTATCTGTGCGAACTGGGCGCGGCGCAAATCCGCGACGGCCTGCACATCCTGGGCCAGGCCCCGCAAGGCGAGGCGCTGGTGGACATGTTGTGTGCCCTCACCCGCCTGCCCAATCTGGCCGTACCCAGCCTGCCCGCCAGCGTGGCACAAGCCCTGGGAGTGGACTGGCAGGCATTGCAGGATGACAAGGGCCGTCGGCTGGAAAACGTGCCCGCACCGCTGGAAATGAGCAGCCCGCAGTTGCTGCACACCCGCAGCGACGCCATCGACCACATCAATCAGCTGGCCCGCCAGCTGGTGGCCCGCTTGCTGGCCCCGGTCAGCTCGCCGCTGCCCGCCATCATTGCCGCCGTCCTGCCGCAGGCCGTTGACAGCCAGGCTCTGCAACAGGTGCTGGCCTATATCCAGCAGGCACTGCTGCCCAATCTGGCGCGCACTCACGAGGAAATCGACAACCTGCTGCGTGGTCTGGCCGGTGGCTATGTGCCGGCAGGCCCCAGCGGCGCGCCCACCCGTGGCATGGCGCACATCCTGCCCACCGGGCGCAATTTCTACTCGGTAGACCCGCGCGGCCTGCCCTCGCAAGCCGCCTGGCAGGTAGGCAGCCAGCTGGCCAATGAAATGCTGGCGCGCCATCGCAAGGAAACCGGCAGCTATCCGGAATCGGTCAGCATCAGCGTATGGGGCACCAGCGCCATGCGCACCCATGGTGACGATATTGCCGAAATCCTGGCGCTACTGGGCGTGCGTCCGCGCTGGCAGGCGGAAAGCCGCCGCGTGGCGGGCATCGAGGTGATTCCGCTCTCCAAGCTGGGCCGCCCGCGCATCGACGTCACGGTACGCATCAGCGGCTTTTTCCGCGATGCTTTCCCGCAACTGATTGCGCTGGTGGACGACGCGGTGCAGGCGGTGGCCATGCTGGACGAAGACCCGGCAGACAATTACCTGCGCAAACACTATCTGGACGACATGCGCCAGCAGTTGCTGCAAGCCTTGCCGGACAACACCGCCGAACCGGCGTTGCTGCGCATCTTCGGTGCCAAGCCCGGCAGCTACGGTGCGGGTATCTTGCCCTTGATCAACGAGCAGAACTGGCAGACCGACGCCGACTTCGCCACCGCTTACCTTAACTGGGGCGGCTATGCCTATGGACGCGACGTACAGGGGGCTGATGCGCGCGACGCGCTGCGCCATCGCCTGTCCGGCGTGGAGGTGGCACTGCACAATCAGGACAATCGCGAGCACGACATCTTCGACAGCGACGACTACCTGCAATACCACGGCGGCATGATTGCCACCATCCGCAGCCTGACCGGCCGCCAGCCGCGCGCCTTCTTTGGCGACAGCCATAATCCGGACCAGCCGCAAGTGCGCGGACTGAAGGAAGAAGTGCTGCGGGTGTTCCGCTCGCGCGTGGCCAACCCCAAGTGGATTGCCAGCATCCAGCAGCACGGCTACAAGGGCGGGCTGGAACTGACCGCCACCGTGGACTACCTGTTCGGTTACGATGCCACCGCCCATGTGGTGGACGACTGGGTCTACGAGGAACTGGCCGCCCGCTACGCGCTGGACCCGGCCATGCAGCAGTTTTTTGCCGACAGCAACCCGTGGGCGCTCAATGCCATCAGCGAACGCCTGCTGGAAGCCGCCCAGCGCCAGCTGTGGCAACAGCCCAAGCCAGAGACGCTGGCCGCGCTGCAACAACTGCATCTGAATAGCGAAGCCATGCTGGAAGCACGTGGCGAACATCCGCAAGGCCGCACATGAAACAGATTTATCCGTTTTCCGCCATCGTCGGTCAGGAGCAACTGAAACAGGCACTGCTGCTGTGCGCAGTGGACCCGTCATTGGGCGGCGTGCTGATCCGTGGTGACAAGGGCAGCGCCAAGAGCACCGCCGCACGCGGGCTGGCGGCCATTCTGCCGCCCATCCGCCGCGTGCCCGGCTGCGCCTTCAACTGCGACCCGGCCTCCCCCTTGCCCGAATGCAGCTGCTGTCAGGGCGAACACGCGGTGGCGGAAGATGCCGCCGTGCCCTTCGTCAACCTGCCGCTGGGGGCCAGCGAAGACCGCGTGCTGGGCAGCCTGGACTTTGAACAGGCGCTCAAGCAAGCCCGCCAGGCCTTCAAGCCCGGCCTGCTGGCGAATGCCCACCGTGGCCTGCTGTACATCGACGAAGTGAACCTGCTGGCCGACCATCTGGTGGACGTGCTGCTGGATGTGGCCGCCATGGGCGTCAACACCGTGCAGCGTGAAGGCTTGTCTATCAGCCACCCGGCCCGCATCACCTTGCTGGGCACCATGAACCAGGAAGAAGGCGAACTGCGCCCGCAACTGCTGGACCGCTTCGGCCTGATGGTGGACGTAGCCGCCCCGCGCGATGCCGCCATCCGCAGCGAGGTGGTACGCCGCCGCCTGGCTTTCGAAGCCGACCCGCAAGGCTTTGCCGCCCGCTGGCAGGCCGAAGGCAGCGCGCTGCAAGAACAGATTCGTCAGGCCCAGGCCATGCTGGCCAGCGTCACGGTAAGCGATCATCTGTTCGACTTCATCAGCCAGCTGTGCTGCGAATTTGAAGTAGCCAGCCTGCGCGCCGACATCGTGCTGCACAAGGCGGCACGGGCACTGGCCGCGCTGGATGCACGGACGCAAGTCAGCGCCGAAGACATCCGCACGGCCGCCATGCTGGTACTGCCGCACCGCCGCCGCCGCAAGCCTTTCGAGCAAAGCGGGCTGGATCAGGACAAGCTGGATGAGCTGACCCAGCAAGCGCAAAATCCGCCGCCGCCCGCCAGCGCAACAGATGACACCGCCACCACAGAACAACAGCCGGGCGAGCCGCAAGCTCCCCCCACAGAAGACAGCAAGGACGAGCCATCACAGCCGGACAATGGCGGCGAACAAGTTTTCGCCGCCCGTGCGCCGCAGGACATCGGCACCATCCGCCTGACCAGCCACAGCAGCGACAGCGAGGCCAGCGGCCGCCGCAGCACGGTGCTGAATGCCCGCCGTGGCCACAGCGTGCGCGCCGTGCCCAATGCCCAGCCGCAGGCGCTGGCACTGGACGCCACCCTGCGCCATGCCATCCAGCGCAATCCGGCCGACTTTGCCGTCACCCGCGCCGACTTGCACGACAAGGTGCGTACAGCAAAACAGGGCAATCTGATTGTGCTGGTGGTGGACGCCTCCGGCTCCATGGCCGCCCAGCAGCGCATGGAACAGGTAAAGGGCACGGTGCTCAGCCTGCTGCAGGACGCCTACCAGCGCCGCGACCAGATTGCCGTCATCGCCTTCCGTGGCCGTCAGGCCGAGCTGGTGCTGCCGCCCACCCGTCAGGTGGAACAGGCCGAACAGGCGCTGCACGCGCTGCCCACCGGCGGCCGCACCCCGCTGCCGCATGCGCTGCAACTGGCCGCCAGCACGCTGGGCCGTCAGGGCGCGCAGGGCTTGTCGCCGCTGCTGGTGGTGCTGAGCGACGGCCGAGCCAATGTGGCACTGGGCGAAGACCATGCCGACCCATGGCAGCAAAGCCTGCAACTGGCAGAGGGATTGGCCGATGCCGCCATCCCGGCGCTGGTACTGGATACCGAACAAGCGTATGTGAAGCTGGGCCGCGCCCGCGAGCTGGCCCAGGCCATGCGGGCGGAATACCTGCCGTGCGAGCAGCTGTCCAGCGAACAACTCACCATCACGATTCAGGCGCGACTGGGCTGATGCCGTCGCGCTGCATAAAGGAATAGACATGATTATCTGCATCGGTGCCGGTCCCGGCGATATCGGCTACCTGCCACGCCGCTCGGCCGACCTCATTGCCAATGCCGACGTGGTGGCCGGTTTCAACGCCGTCATCGACGTGGTGCGCCCGCTGATACCGGACAGCGCGCAAGTCATCCAGATGGGCTATCGCGACCAGGTGGCCCAGCTGGACGAAGTGGCCAAGCTGCACCACGCTGGCAAGAACTGCGTGGTGGTATTCATGGGCGACATCCACTTCAGCGGCTTCCAGTATCTGGAACGGGTGGAGCGCGCCTGCGGCCACCCGGTGGAAACCATGCCCGGCCTGTCCTCAGCCCAGGTGCTGGCCTCGCGCGCCAAAGTGTGTTTTGACGAAACCACCTTCATCACCTTCCACCGCCGTGGCGACCTCACCCCGTTCAAACGCCATCTGGTGCATGTGCTGCAAGACCAGCGCAATGCCATCGTGATTCCCTGCCCCTGGGACGAAGCCCGCTCCTTCATGCCCTGGCATATCGCCGCCTATCTGCTGGAAAACGGCATTCCGGCCGATCAGCAAGTGGAAGTATGGGAAAACCTCACCCGTGGCGAAGCCGAATGGCACGGCACGCTGGCCGAGTGCGCCGAACACCGCTGCTCGGACATGAGCATCATGCTGATCCGCACCAAGACGCCGATGGCCAGCCAGATCGAACCCAGCCATCTGCCCACGCCGGAGCAGGCGCAATGAGCACGCAGGACTACAGCATCGTACTGGCCGGGCATGGCAGCCGCGACCCGGCCGGCATCACCGAATTCATGGCGCTGGTTGATCTCATGCGCCAGCGTGCACCGCAGCGCCGCATCTACCACGGCTTTCTGGAATTCGCCACGCCCACCATCGACCAGGCGGTGGCCGAAGCCATTGCCGATGGTGCCAACACGGTGGTGATGACCCCCGGCGTGCTGCTGGCCGCCACCCACGCCAAAAACGACATGCCCAGCGAACTGCTGGCGCTGCAACAGGAACACCCGGACACCACCTTCCACTTTGGCGCGGCGATGGACTTGCACCCGCGCCTGCTGGAACTGTGCCGCCTGCGCATCATCGAGGCCGAAGCCCGTTCGCCGCGTACCGTGGCGCGCACTGATACCTGTCTGGTGGTGGTGGGCCGTGGCACCACCGACCCGGACGCCAATTCGGAAATCGCAAAACTCACCCGCATGCTGGAAGAAGGCATGGGCTTTGGCGCGTCCTTTGTCTGCTATTCCGGCACCGCGCGCCCGCTGGTGGCCGATGGCCTGAAAGCGGCCAGCCTGTTGGGCTTTGCGCGCATCGTGGTACTGCCTTACTTCCTGTTTGATGGCGTGCTGGTCAAGCGCATTTACGGTGCGGTGGACGATCTGGCCGCGCGCTGCCCGGACATCGAAGTGCTGTCCGCGCCGTATCTGGGCGTGCACGAACATGTGGCCGAGGTGTTTCTGGAACGCGCACAGGAAGGCGTGGAAGGCCGCGCCAGCATGAACTGCTCACTATGCAAATACCGGGTGCAGATCATCGGTTTCGAACAGCAAGTGGGCACGCCGCAACAAGGCCATCACGGCAAGGTGCGCGGCCTGCTGGCCAAGGACAGCAGCAGTGCACCAGCTGCGGCACCCGCCTGGCCGCCTTATGTGCCACACCCCATCGAGGCGGAAAGCATGCGCATCATCCGCGAGGGGCGTGACTGGTCGGCCTTCCCGGTGGAACAGCACACCGCCTTGCACCGGCTGGTACACACCACCGGCGACTTCAGCAGCGTCGACGAACTGGTGTTCTCGCCCGGCGCGGCCGACATTGGCATGCGCGCGCTGCTGCGCTGCCGTCGCATTGTCACCGACGTCACCATGGTGGAAACCGGCCTCAAGCGCGCAGTGCTGCAACAGCTGGAAGTGGAAACCTGGTGCGGCGTGCACGACCCGGAAACCTATCTGCTGGCCGAAGCCCACGGCCTCACCCGCTCGGCTGCCGGTATCCGCCGCGCCTGGGAGAAGTTTGGCAATGACGTGATCGTGGCCATTGGTGACGCCCCCACTGCCATCATGGAACTGGTGCGGCTGGTGCGCGAACACGGCTGGCGGCCACAACTGGTCGTCGGCCTGCCGGTGGGCTTTGTCGGCACCCGCGAATGCAAGGACGCCTTGCGCGGCCTGCTGCAAGTGCCGCGCATCACCAATAGTGGCACCCGTGGCGGCTCGCCGTGGGCGGCCACCGTCGTCAATGCACTGATGATTGACGCCATCGGCCACGTTTACCAGCAGCAACAGGCGGCGCAAAACGCATGACCCACGAACGGCGCGTTCCCTACGACCTGACGGTGCCGGCCCCCAACGGCCTGCGCCGGGGTCGTACCACCGGCAGCTGTGCCACCGCCGCGGTGAAAGCCGCGCTGGCCTGCCTGCTGGACGGGACGCGCGCCAGCGAAGTGGACATCAGCCTGCCCGACCCGGACTACTACCTCACCGTACCGATACAGGCAGTAGACCTGCTGGAAGCAGACACGGCCCGCGCCGAAGTGCTGAAAGACGGCGGCGACGACCCGGACAACACCCACGGTGCCACCATCTTTGCCCAGGTGCGGCGCAATGGCAGCGGCCAGCTGCGCTTTATCGCCGCCGAAGGCGTGGGCACCGTCACCCTGCCCGGCCTGCGTATTCCACCGGGCGAACCGGCCATCAACCCGGTCCCCCGCCAGATGATGCGATGGGCGGTGGCCGAGGTACTGGCTGGCCGTGCCGACCCCGGTTTTGACCTGGCCATCGGCTGCGTGGAAGGCGGGCGCATTGCCAAGCGCACCTTCAACCCCATGCTGGGCATTGTCGGCGGCATTTCCATTCTGGGCACCAGCGGCATTGTCGAGCCGATGTCACTGGCCGCGTGGATGGCCTCCATCGAGGTGTATATCCGCGTGGCACTGGGTGATTTGCCTGCTGCCATCGCCTTCACCCCCGGCAAGATAGGCCGTGGCTACGCCGCCGACGTACTGGGCCTGCCGAAAAAACAGGTGGTGCAGATTGCCAACTTTGTCGGCAGCTCGCTGGAACAGGCCGAGGCCATTTTGCAGGAACAAGGCCGCGTGCTGGACACGCTGTGGGTGCTGGGCCATCCCGGCAAGCTGGCCAAGCTGCTGGACCCCACGGTATGGGACACCCACTCCGGCAAAAGCGCCATGGCCATGGGCGATGTGGCGCAACTGGCAGCGGAACTGGGCCTGAGCGCGGCGCTGGTACAGGCCATCCGCCAGGCCAATACGGTGGAAAACATCGTGCAGATATTGCAAGGCCATCCGCAGGCACACGCCTTCTGGATGGCGATAGAACAGCGGGTATCCACCCGCATGCACAGCCGACTGCCCAGCGCCCGCCGCGTGGCAGTACGGCTGTTCAGCATGGACGGCACGCCGCTGGGCGAGGCCGCCGGAGACACACATGAGTGAACTGGGACATTTCATTGGCGTGGGCGTAGGCCCGGGCCAGGCCGGGCTGATACCGGTGGCTGCGCTGCAAGCCCTGCAGCAGGCCGACATCATCTACCTGCCGCGCGCACGTGGCAGCGAGCAATCGGTGGCACAGCAATGTCTGGACGGCCTGCCCATTGATGCCGGCAAATTCCGTGACGTGGAATTCATCATGGACCCGGACCGCAGCCTGCTGGCCGACCACTACGCCGCGCTGGCCGCCAGCGTGGCCGCCGAGCTGGAGCAAGGCCGCAACGTCGCCTATCTCACCATCGGCGACAGCATGACCTACTCCACCTACGGCTACCTGCTGGCCGCGCTGCGCGAACGCCTGCCCGGCCTGCTGCACACCACCTTTCCCGGCGTCACCAGCTTTGCCGCCACCGCCTCGGCGCTGTCCTGGCCGCTGGGCGAAGGCAAGGAACGCATGCTGATTCTGCCCTGCCCGGACGACATGGCCGCGCTGGAAGCGGACATCGCCAGCCACGACATCGTGGTGCTGATGAAAATCGGCCAGCGCCTGCCGGACGTGCTGGCCCTGCTGGCGCGGCTGGGCATTGCCCAGCATTGCGCCTTTGCCCGCCGCATCGGCCTGACCGATGAAATTCTGTGTCCGGATGTCAGCCAGCTGGACGCCTCGGCCAGCGGTTATCTGGCCACCATGCTGATCCGCCGCCAGGCGAGAGAGAAACGTCATTCATGAAAGTCTATTTCATTGGTGCCGGCCCCGGTGCTGCCGACCTGATCACCCTGCGCGGCGCACGCCTGTTGGGTAGTTGCGGCATGGTGCTGTACGCCGGTTCGCTGGTGCCCACCGACATGCTGCAACATTGCAACGCGGGGGCGGAGATTCTGGACACCGCAGAACTGTCGCTGGACCAGCAGGAAGACTGCTACCGCCGCGCCCAGGCCGCCAATATCGACGTGGCGCGCCTGCACTCCGGCGACCCGGCCATCTATGGTGCCACCGCCGAACAAATGCGTCGGCTGGAAGCGCTGGGCATCGCCTACGAAATCGTCCCCGGCGTGTCCTCCTTCACCGCCGCAGCGGCAGCACTGGGCAGCGAGCTGACCCGCCCGGCCGTCTCGCAATCCATCATCCTCACCCGCGTCTCCGGCCGTGCCAGCGCGGTGCCGGAGCTGGAATCCATCGCCCGCTTTGCCGAACACCAGGCCACCATGTGCATCTTCCTGTCCGGCCAGCGGCTGAAATACACCGTGGCCGACCTGCTGCTGCACTATCCGCCGGACACCCCGGTGGCACTGGTGCGCCGCGCCAGCTGGCCGGACCAGTCCATCCACCGCAGCACATTGGGCACGCTGCTATCCGAGGTCAAACAGAAAGACTGGCTGCTCACCACCCTGCTGCTGGTGGGCGCTGCGCTGTCACGTGAAGGCGGGGTGGAATCCAGCCTGTACGCGGCTGGCTTCACCCATATCTTCCGCGATGGCAGCGACCGCAAAACCCCGCGCCCCAGCAAGCGCAAGCCGGAACTGCCAGCACAATCGGAACAGGACCCGGAGCAGCAAGCCTCGTGAGCCACACCGCCATCTGGACCGTGCGCGAATCTGCCCTGCCGCTGGCGCGGCAACTGGCCAGCGCGCTGGATGCCACTGTCTACCAACCCTGGCAGCAGCCGGATGACAACGCGCGCCAGCAGTTTGCCGCCGTTTTCCACCAGCACCGCCAATGGGTATTGCTGATGGCCAGCGGCATTGCCGTGCGCTATTTGGATGGCCTGCCGCAAAGCAAGCTCTCCGACCCGGCCGTGGTGGTGCTGGACGAAGCCGCGCGCTTTGCCATTCCGCTACTGTCCGGCCACGAAGGCGGTGCCAACACACTGGCCTACCAGATTGCCCGCCTGACCGGCGCCATCCCGGCCATCACCACGGCAACCGAAGCACTCAAGCCGCTGACGCTGGGCATAGGCTGCCGTCGTGGCAAAAGCGCCGACGCCATCGAACAGGCGGTGTTGCAAGCGCTGGCCGGACGCAGCCTCAGCGAAGTGCGCGAGGTCGCCACCATCGACCTGAAGGCCGATGAACTGGGCCTGCTGGAATTCTGCGCCCGCCACGACCTGCCCTTGCGGGTGATTGCCCGCGCCGACGTCGCCGCCCGCGGCTGGACCGGCCAGCCCTCCGCCTGGGTGCAGCAGAATGTGGGCGTGGACGGGGTGTGCGAGCCCTGCGCGCTGATTGCCAGCCCGCGCGGGCGCTTGCTGGTGCCAAAGATGGCGTGCGAGGGGGTGACGGTGGCGGTAGTGGAGGATGAGTTTGCTGATTTTGGAGTCGTTGAATAAGGGGGGTTATATCCGCTTACGCGGATGATGGTTTTGATGCCGCTTCCGCGCGGCGGACGGGAAAGAGGGCTTGCCTGGCCAAGCCCTCCTTCACCGCCAAGGCCACCCCACAAGCATGGCCTGCGGCTGCCCGACAGGGCCCGACCGGGGCGAGGCGCGCCTGAACTCGCGATTTGCTAACGTCAAATCGCTCAGACAGGGCAGGCGCTTAACACCTCGCCCCGGCCACCCGTCGGCATGCTTGACGGGGACCAAGGGGGCGCGTCGGTTCGGTGGAAGTTGTGAGGAAAAGTAGAAAATCCAGTTTTATCTAACAAAGCTGTGGGTTCAAATCCCACAGACGTTTTAAGGATGGCCAGAACAAACCCGACGAGGCCTAACTCCCGTCAGCGCAAGCCGACGCAGACGTGCCGCCCAGGGTGTTAAGCGGTCGGCTGTCCGAAGCGGCGCGACGCTAGCGCGACGCAAGTTCCGGCCGCGCCCTGGGCGGTGCGGCTGGGGCGGGGTTTCGCGGCGCTGCGGGTCGCCTTTTCTTTGGGTACTTTCTTTTGGCGAAGCAAAAGAAAGTACCTCGACGGCGGGGCGAGACCCGCGAAGTTGATTTTGGTTTTAGTTTTGAATGTCCCGGCGATAAACCCGGAGTGGGAATCCGCTCACGCGGATGATGGTTTTCATGCCGCTTCCGCGCGGCGGACGGGAAAGAGGGCTTGTCTGGCCAAGCCCTCCTTCACCGCCAAGGCCACCCCGCAAGCATGGCCTGCGGCTGCCCGCCAGGGCCCGACCGGTGCGAGGCGCGCCTGAACTCGCGATTTGCTAACGTCAAATCGCTCAGACATTGCAGGCGCTTAACACCTCGCCCCGGCCACCCGTCGGCATGCTTGACGGGGCCAAGAGGGCGGGTCGGTTCGGTGCTTGTTTGGTAAGAACACTGGTCGAAGCTGCCATGGTCTTGGCTAGGCGAGGCCTACGAAGTTAAACGCAGCAGCACAGGACCACAGTCCAGCGCCGCTACGTAAAAATGCAGGATTTACATCAGCAATGCGCACCACGCATTGCCCAGACAAACTTTTGACAGGCCCCGCCTGTACGCAGCAGAAAGCATCAAACAATGACCGGAAAACTCTATCTTGTCTCCGTCGGCCCCGGCAGCCGCGAACTGATCCCGCCCATGGTGGAACAAGCCCTGGCCGCCAGCGACGTCATCGTCGCCTACGACCTCTACCTCACCTGGATCCAGCCGTGGATTGCCGGCAAGGACATCCGCACCCTGCCGCTCACCCAAGAACGCGACCGCGCCCAACTGGCACTGGCCGAAGCCCGCGCCGGCAAGACGGTGGCGCTGATTTCCAGCGGCGACATCGGCATTTACGCCATGGCCACGCTGGCTTACGAGGACATGCGCGAGGACGATAGCTTCGATGTACAGCTGATTCCCGGCATCACCTCGGCCAATGCCTGCGCCTCGCTGCTGGGCGCGCCGCTGTCGCACGACTTTGCCACCCTCAGCCTGTCCGACCTGCTATGCCCGTGGGAGTGGATTGAAAGCCGCGCCCGCCATATTGCCGAGGCTGATCTGGCCGTGGTGTTTTACAACGTGCAAAGCAAGCAGCGCCAGGAAGGCGTGTACCGCATTCTCGACATCATGCTGGAACACAAGCGGCCGGAAACCCTGTGCGGCATCGTCCACAATGCCTACCGCGAAGGCCAGACCGTGGAAATCGTCACCCTGGCCGAGCTGCGCACCCGCCAGTTCAACATGCTCACCTCGCTGGTAATCGGCAACCGCTTCACCCGCCGCAAGCGTAACTGGATGTTCACCCCGCGCGGCTATTTCAACTGGCAGAACACCGCCGACACCATTACTGCCGACAGCCTGCCCGGCGCTGCCGCCTGGGTGTTTGCCGGCACCAGCGACGGCAATGCGCTGGCACGTCAACTGGCAGCAGGCGGCCAGCCGGTGATTGTCAGCACAGCCAGCGACTACGGTGCCGAAATCGTTGCCGCTGACAGCCCCGGCCTCACAAGCATCAGCGGACGGCTGGGTGTGGAGCGTCGCCGCGAGCTGCTGCAACAAAGCCAGGCACGCTGCATCGTGGATGCCACTCACCCCTATGCCACCGAAATGTCGCAACAGCTGATGGCGCTGGCGCAAGAGCTGGCCCTGCCCTATCTGCGTTATGAGCGCCCCAGCGCGCCAGACCTGCACCCGGCCATCCATTGCAGCAGCATGGCCGAGGCGGCAAAGATGGCGATGCAGCACGGCCAGCGCATTTTCCTGGCAACGGGCAGCAAGGAGCTGGCCAGCTTTGTGCAGGCCGAGGGCGCGGCTGACAAGCAATGGTTCGTGCGGCTGGCACCGGACCCGCAACACCTGCAACGCGCCATCGACCTGGGCATTCCGCGTGCGCGACTGTGCGCGATGCAAGGCCCGTTCTCGCAAGCCGCCAATGAAACCCTGTGGCGCGACTGGCAGATCGACTGCGTCATCAGCAAGCAATCGGGTGATGCCGGTGGCTATGGTGCAAAAGCCGCTGCCGCAGCAGCGCTGGGCATTCCCTTCATCGTGGTGGACCGTCCGCAGCTGGACTACCCGGCCAGCTTTACCGACTTCACCAGCCTGCAAGCCGCACTGGAGCAACAGGCATGAGCAGCCCGCGCATTCCCGTTACCGTGCTCACCGGTTTTCTGGGCGCGGGCAAAACAACCCTGCTGTCCAATCTGATCCGCGACAGCAAACAACGGCGGCTGGCCATTCTGGTCAACGAGTTTGGCGAGGTGTCCATTGACGGCACCATCCTGCGTACAGACGACAAGGCCGGGGTGGAGATTCACGATCTGGCCAATGGCCTGGTGGCCTACGACGACGACGAGCATTTCCTGCCCACCATGCTGGCCTTGTGGCAGCGCCGCCAGCAAATCGACCATGTGCTGATCGAAACCTCCGGGCTGGCCCTGCCCAGCGCGGTGATGGAGCAGCTGCAAGGGCCGGAACTAGCCGAGCGCTTTGTGCTGGACGCTACGCTGGCGGTAGTGGACACCCCGCTACTGCTGGCGGGCGATTTTGACAGCGGCTACGGCCAGCAGGACGACGCGGTGGCCAGCCTGTTCCGCCAACAGCTGGAAAACGCCGACATCGTGGTGCTGAACAAGATAGACCAGCTTGACGACGACGCCATGCTGCAAGCGGAAAGCACGGTGCGCCAGTTGGCCCCGTCCATCCGCTTTATCGAGCTGGCCTATCAGGCAAGACTGGACACCCGGCTGACGCTGGGCCTGCATCTGCATGAAGTCAGTGGCAGCGGCCACCGCCATTACGGCCCGGTCTCCAGCCTGCCGCTGAATTTGCGCCCGCTGGCCAACCAGGCCCTGCTGGACGGCCACAGCCACGGCGGTCTGGCCGCGCACAGCCATGGTCTGGCCACCCACAAGCATTTTCACGAGCAGGACCCGGGCTGGCAGTCGTTTTTGATTCGCAGCAAGGATGCACAGGACCCGGCCCGGCTGCTGAATGCCATCGAAACCATTGCCCGCGAAGAAGCGCTGCTGCGCATCAAGGGCCATGCCGCGCCCACTGACGGGTGTGGTCGCCTGACCTTGCAGGCTGTACGCCAGCGTGTGCAACTGCAACAGGAGCCGGACAGCGCTACGCCACGGCAGGCGCAGTTGGTATTCATCGGCTACCACCCCAGCCGACCGCGCATTGTGGAGCAACTGCGGGCACTGACCGGCACTCACTGGCAGTAAGCGCCAGCCTGATCAGACAAGGACAAGACCATGAAAACCGACGCCGCCGCCCACCAGCGCATGGTGGAAAAGCGTAAGGCCGGCTTTGAAAAGAAAAAGGCTGCCGCCACCAAGGAAAAAGGCTTGCTCATCGTGCATACCGGCACCGGCAAGGGCAAAAGCAGTGCCGCCTTCGGCATGGGCCTGCGCATTGTCGGCCACGGCATGCAGCTGGGCGTGGTGCAGTTCATCAAGGGCGCGCTGCACACCGCCGAGCGCGACCTGTTCAGCCGCTTTGACAACTGCCGCTTCCTCACCATGGGCGAGGGCTATACCTGGAACACCCAGAACCGCGAGGCCGACATCGCCACCGCACGCCAGGGCTGGGAGGCCGCGCTGGAAATGCTGAACAGCGGCGACTACGACATGCTGATTCTGGACGAGCTGAACATCGTACTGAAATACGACTATCTGCCGCTGGACGAGGTACTGGCGGCGCTGGCCGCCCGCCCGGCCAATCTGCATGTGGTGATTACTGGCCGCCATGCGCCAGAGGCGCTGCTTGACGCGGCCGATCTGGTGACCGAAATGAAGCTGGTGAAGCACCCCTTCCGCGAACAGGGCATCAAGGCACAAGCCGGTGTGGAGTTCTGACATGGCCAGTCGCCACTGCCCGGCGCTATTCATCAGCGCCCCGGCTTCGCATCAGGGCAAGACCACCCTCACCGCCGGGCTGGCGCGCTACCACCGCCAGCAGGGCCGACAGGTGCGCGTGTTCAAGACCGGGCCGGATTTCCTCGACCCCTATGTGCTGGAACAGGCCAGCGGTCACACCGTGTATGCGCTGGATTTATGGATGAATGGCGAGGACGACTGCCGCCAGCGCCTGTACCAGGCCGCCGCCGAAGCCGACCTGATCCTGATCGAAGGCAGCATGGGCCTGTTCGATGGCACGCCCAGCAGCGCCGACCTGGCCCAATTGTTTGGCGTGCCGGTGGCCGCCATTATCGACGCCAGCGGCATGGCGCAAACCTTTGCCGCCGTCGCGCATGGCCTGGCCACCTTCCGCCCCGGCCTGCCGTTTTACGGTGTACTGGCCAATCAGGTGGCATCCAGCCGTCATGCGGAAATGCTCAGCGCCGCCCTGCCCGCCAGCCTCAATTATCTGGGTGCGGTGATGCGCCAGCCGGACATGGGTCTGCCGGAACGCCATCTGGGCCTGGTACAAGCACAGGAAGTGGACGATCTGGAAACGCGGCTGGAGCGCGCTGCCGCACAGCTGGCCACCACCCGTCTGGCCGATCTGCCACCCGCAGTTGCCTTCCAGCCTGCCACGGCACCCAGCCTGCCACGGCTGCTGGACGGCGTGCGCATTGCCATCGCCCGCGATACCGCCTTCAGCTTTATCTACCCGGCCAATATCCAGACGCTAGAGGCATTGGGAGCCGAGCTGCATGACTTCTCGCCACTGGCCGACGACGCCCTGCCCGACTGCGACGCGGTATGGCTGCCGGGCGGCTATCCGGAACTGCATCTGGCTACTCTGGCCGCCGCTCAGCGCAGCCGCGCCAGCCTGCACGCCCATGTGGCCGCTGGCAAACCGCTGTATGCCGAGTGTGGCGGGATGCTGTATTTACTGGACAGCCTGGCCGACAAGCATGGTCAAAGCAGACAGATGCTGGGCCTGCTGCCCGGCCACGCCCGGCTGAATACCCGGCTAAGCGCACTGGGCCTGCAACAACTGGTGCTGGATGGCGAAGTGCTGCGTGGCCATACCTTTCATTATTCCAGCCTGGATACGCCCATCTCCCCGCTCACCCATGCCAGCCGCGCCACAGGAAGCGGGCAAGGCGAGTCGGTGTACCGCCACGGCAGCCTGCTGGCCAGTTATCTGCACCTGTATTTCCCGTCCAACCCCGAAGCCTGCGCCAGACTGTTCCTGCCATGAATGCCTATCCCCAAACCGACATCGACGCTGTCTACCGTACCATCCGCGAACGGCGCGACATGCGCCACTTCAAGCCCGACCCTGTCGACCCGGCCCTGCTGCAACGCCTGCTACAAGCTGCGCATCTGGCACCCAGCGTGGGCTATATGCAGCCCTGGCGCTTTATCCGCATTAGCGATAGCGCTTTGCGCCAGCAACTGCATGCCGAGGTAGAAGTGGAAAGGGTGGCCACCGCCAAGGCACTGGGCCAGCGTGAAGAAGAATTCATGAAGCTGAAGGTGGAGGGCATTCTCGACTGCGGCGAGGTGCTGGTGGCGGCACTGATGGACGGGCGCGAACGCCATGTATTCGGCCGCCGTACCCTGCCGGAAATGGATATATGCTCCATCGCCTGCGCCATCCAGAACATGTGGCTGGCCGCCCGCGCCGAAGGCATCGGCCTGGGCTGGGTGTCGCTGTTCGACCCGCAGCGGCTGGGCAGCCTGCTGGGCCTGCCTGCCGAGGCAAAAGCCGTGGCCATCCTGTGCATCGGCCATGTCGAGGCCTTTTACGACAAGCCCATGTTGGAACAGGAAAACTGGGCACAGCGGCAAAACCTGGCTGCGCTGGTATTTGAGAATGGCTGGGGCACCGGTCAGCCTGCAAACTGACTCCATCTAGGGGCAACTGCACCAGGCTGGCTGCTGCCAATATGGCGGACGCTTGCTCACCTTCTGGCAAGAGGACCGCGATGTGGTCGACATCTGCCAGCCAGTGGCCAAGGTGGCGACATGAGGCACCCCATCGTCTTGCAGCGCATCCGGCGCCTGCTGGTGGCCAATCGGGGCGGGCCGCATTGCAGCAACTGCGCCACGCGCGGCAGGCCTGAGCATCAGACAGGCTGTGCTGCCTGCACCACCTGGTTGCGCCCTGCCTTTTTGGCCGCATACAAAGCCTGGTCGGCGTGGCGGTACAGTTCGGAGAACGACATCCCCGGCTGCCATGCTGCCAGCCCCATGCTGACGCTGTACGGAATACTGCCACCCAGCGAAACCGCCGGAACTTGCGCCGCACGCAAACGCAGGCTCTCGGCCATGGCCAGGGCTTGTGTCGCTGACGTTTGTGGCAGCAGCAGGGCAAACTCCTCGCCCCCCATGCGTCCGGTCACATCTCCCGGTCGCATGACCTGGCACAACAGGGCGCTGAATGTCAGCAACACCTGGTCGCCGGCCTGATGGCCATGCCGGTCGTTGATCTGCTTGAAATGATCCAGGTCCATCAACACCAGGCACAGTGGCAAGGCATCGCCTTCGGCCTGCTGCAACAGCGCCATGCTGCGGCTTTCGAAACACTGCCGGGTATTCAGCCCGGTCATGCCATCGTGTTCGGCACGCCAGGTGGCATCGCGCAACAGGTATTCCTGCACCATGGCCACCGCCAGCATGGACAAACCGGGCACCAGCGCGGCGGTCAGGCTCATGGAAAACACATTGGGCATGGTGGTGGCAAACAGGTCGCTGATATTGCCGAAGCCACCGCCGTAATATGCTGCTCGCCCCAGATGCAGCAATGACGTCACCGCACTGCAGGCCGCGCCCAGCCAGTACACCGTGGCACGATGGCTGGCAATACGGTGGCGGAACAACAGCCAGGCCGTGGCGGCAAACACGATGCTGATGCCACCGGAGGCAATCACCACCCTCACCCGCATGCTGTCCAGTAGCAGGGTAAAGCCCAGCAAACCGGCGACACCGGCCAGCACCAGCACGGCCAGTGGCCGGGCATGACTGGGCCGGCCCAGAAAGCGGGCACAACCGATATAGAACATGCTGGCCGCCACCAGGCCCAGGCCATTGCTCAGCACCACACTGAAAATCAGCGGCAGCACCATGCGCAGGCCCAGCGCAGGCAGATATCCCAGCATGGCGGCATTGGCCAGCAGCCAGCTGCGGGTACCGGCGACACCGGCTTTTTTCAATGACCACAGTTGCACGGTATTGCAGGCGCACAGTAATTCGGTGACCACAAAGACGGGTAACAGGATGGGGATGCTCTGAGTTACCGCCATTGAAATTCCAAACAGATAAAAAGTCTGCCAATGCTATGCCTTACCGCACATCATGCACAAGCGTATTTAAATTACAGCACACATTTTCAAGCAATATGCGTACCTGGTAAGCGGGGCGGACAAAAAAATGCCGGTAGCAGCTGCCAGACAGATGTGGCAACCGCTACCGGCATGCTGCTCAAGCCTGCGTTTAATGCTGATCCGGCTTTGCACCGCTGGCAGCATCTTCCCAGCCACCACCCAGCGCCAGGAACAGATTGACCTGATCCTGCGCCAGCTGACTTTCGGCCATGGCAACCGACTGTTCGCTGCCAACCAGGGTACGGTCGGCATCCAGGCTGGAGAGATAAGGCGCGCGGCCTGCCTGATACAAGCGGCGGTTTTGTGCCGCGGCTTCCCGGGCATTGTCCCGCGCACTGCGCAGCAGCGTCAGGCGTTGCAAATCCTTGGCATACAGGCTGAGGCTGGTTTCCACTTCGCGCAGGGCATTGAGCACCACACCGTCGAAGTGCGCCAGCGCAGCGGCATTATCCGCCTTGGCAGCACGCACCCGCGCCATGCTGCCGCTGTCCGGAATGCTCCAGCTGATCAGCGGACCAAAACCGAAACGCTGGGTGGAGCGCTTGCCCAGGTCTTTGACAAAACCGGTAAAGCCTGCCGATGCACCCAGGGTGATGTCCGGATAAAGCGCAGCCGTGGCCACGCCTATCATGGCACTGGATTGCGCCAGACGGCGCTCGGCCTGCTTCACATCCGGGCGGCGTGCCAACAAGGCCCGGCCATCGCCCACCGGAATGGCTTGGGACAGCTGCGGCTCTTGCGCGCAGGCCAGTGTGGCGGCGGGCAAGGCTTCAGCCGGCGTCTTGCCCAGCAGCATGGCCAGGCGATAGCGTGCGGCATCGCGCTGGGCAAGGTAGGCTGGCAAGGCGGCATGCACGCTGTCGCGCTGTGCCTGTGCGCGCAGCACATCGGTGGCGGTCATGCGCCCTGCACTGGCCAGACGACGTGTCAGTTCCAGCTGTTTTTGCTGCAGGCCCAGCTGTTGCTGTACCACCTGATACCCATGATTGGCCGAACAAATCTGCACATAGCTGCGTACGGTTTCGGCGGTCACGGTAATGCTGGCCAGGTCACGCGCGGCCGCCACTGCTTCGCTATTGGCTTCTGCCGCCTGCTCGCCACGTTTGAGCTTGCCAAACAGATCCAGCTGGTACGCCACCCGAATGCCTTCGTCTCCCAGATTGGTCACTGGCAGCGGTTCGTCCAGCAACATGCTCTGGCCGGATATCCGGGCACGCTCGGCCGATGCCGACACTGCCGCATGCGGGCCGGCTTCGGCATTGACTTCGCTGGCTACTGCTAGTGCCTTTTGCAGATTGGCACTGGCCACGCGCAAATCGGTATTGGCGGCCCGGGCCTGTTCCACCAGCTGGTCCAGCACCGGGTCGTGATACAGCTGCCACCAGCGACTGGCCACCGGCTGTGCGCTGCTCAGCGTAGTGTCGGTATTGGCAAAACGGCCTTGCACTGCCGGACGCTGCATGATGGCATTGGCAGGCAGCTGGTAATCCGGGCCTACCGTGGTGCAGCCAGCCAGCACCGAGAGTGCCAGCACACTGGCGGGATAAAAACGTTTCACTGCTGGCCTCCCTTGCCGGACAACACCGCCACCGTGGCGGTACGACCGGCAATCATGCGGAAGTCAGCAGGGATTTCATCCAGCGTCACCCGCACCGGAATGCGCTGTGCCAGCCGCACCCAGTTGAAAGTGGGATTAACATTGGGCAGCAGGCTGGCGCCGTTGCTGCGGTCACGGTCTTCAATACCGGCGGCAATGCTTTGCACATGGCCGCGCAGCTTGTGCGACTGCCCCATGATCTGGATTTCCACCGGCTGGTTCACTTGCACACGGTCCAGCTTGGTTTCTTCAAAATAACCATCGACATGGAAGGAATGCGCATCCACCATGGACAGCACCGGCTTGCCGGTGCTGACATAATCGCCCACCCGCGGGGTGCGGTCGTTCAGATAGCCATCTACCGGACTGCTGACTTCGGTGCGTTGCAGGTTCAGCCGGGCCACATCCAGCGCGGCGCTGGCGGCGGCGACATTGGCCTCGTCCTGCTGCACGCGGGCATCGCTCTGTTCGACGTTTTCACGCGCCACCAGGTCGCTCAGGCTGTGATTGCGTGCAGCTTCGCGTTTTGCCTGCGCCAGCGCGGCTTTTTGCAGCACCAGTGCCGCTTCGGCCTGTTTCAGTGCCAGGGTGTAGCGGGCATGGTCGATGACAAACAGCACCTGTCCCTTTTTGACCAGCTGGTTATCGTGTACCCGCACCTCGGTAATCAAGCCGGAAACATCCGGCGCGATCTGCACCACATCGGCCCGCACATGACCATCCCGGGTCCACGGTGCATTGGTGTAGTAGTCCCACAAATAACGGCCCACCATTACCGCAGCCACCACCACAATCAGCGTCAGGGCCACCGGGCCCGCTTTTCCTGCCAGCTTTTTCATCATTACCATCCGCGAGTGAGCACGACGAATCCGCCGAGCACAATTACATACAGGGCAGCGTTCAGCAGCGAACGGTGCCATACCAGTTTGTAGAAGCCCAGCTGTCCCAGCATGGCGCGCAGCACGGCGGTGACGCCAAAGGCCAGCACCATCAGGATCAGCAGGCTGGGGAAATACACCCCGTAGATTTCGATTTCACCAATCACGGTGCAAGCTCTCCATGTTTCAGGGGCAAGGGTGCTGCCAGGGCAAAACTGCCGGCAGCGGGAAACAGGGTGATACGCAGTTCTACCAGGGCATTGAGCACGGTCTGCACGGCGTGATTGCTGCGCTGGCCACTGCCCAGAACCTGATTGAGCGCCACATCGATATGCTGCAGCAGCTGCTTGTCGGTCTGTGGTGCGTGACGCAAGGCCAGTGCCTGGTGGTAATGCGCCGCCACATCATCCAGCACCTGCTGCACGCCAGCCCCGGCGCTATCCGGCAGCTTGTTTTCATCGCGCTGCAAGTGCAACACGCTAAAGCCGGTACGCAGCTCGCTGAACACCAGCGGCAACTGGTCGTGTCCGTTGGCAGCCAGCCGCGGAATCAGCTGGCCCAGCCGGTCCAGCATGCGGGCAGTCAGTTGCGGATAGTCGCCCAGCACGCGGCCCGATGCCATGCGGGCCAGGTCGTGCCAGCTGGCGCGCCGCAGGCGGCGTATGGCCAGCTCGATGCCGAATGGCCGTACCAGCAGGCTGAACAACAAGGCGAAGGATACCCCCACCACGGTGGCGACATTGCCGTTGAAGAAGGCGGTGAAGTCGGTATCGTAAGCGCCTTGCAGACTGAGGAAGGTGGCGGTATTCACCGTCAGCATCATGGCGATCATGGTGAATTGCGGCCGGGTAAACAGCGTGCCCACCAGCAAGAAGGGAATGGCCAGCATGGCCACCAGCATTTCAAAGGTGTAGGCGGCTGGAATCACCATGAACAACAGCACCGTGGTGAGCACGATGCTGACCAGTGCCCAGATCAGGAAGGTGCGCATCATCGGCGCAGGTTCATCCAGCGCGGCAAAGAAGCAGGAGGCAATGGCCGCCATGATGACCGCCCCGGAACCGTCGGTCCAACCCAGCTGTATCCACAACTGCATGGCAATGAAAATGGCAACCGATGCCTGCAGCGAGGAAAATGCCACCATGCCGTAGTCGAAATGACGGGCGGTGCCACCTACCGGCCAATGACGGTAGGCCGGTTTCCAGCTGAAAGTGGGGTGTTCTTCGGCCAGCAACTGTTGTAGCAGGCGGCAGTCCAGCCACAGGTTGATCAGCGACTGCAAACGCGCCAGTGCATGCGCCAGTAACAGCGATTGCCAGTCATCACCACTGGCTGTTTCCTGTTTGAGACTGGCCAGCTCACGCTGCAAACTCGGCACTGCCTTGCGGCAGCTGTCCAGTTCCGGCTCGGCCATCCAGTCGGCCACCCGCTGCATCAATACGCGCAAGCCCTCCGGCACACGGTCTCCCTGTTGCACCAGCGCCTGCCGGGTTTCGGTCAGCGAAGACAAAATGGGCAGCAACATGCTCATGCGGCCACGCAGCTCGCGCGCGTTCTTTACCATGGCAAAGCTGGTGGTGTCGTAAGACAAATGGGAGATGAACTGGTCAAGCGCCAGAATGTCCGCCGCCAGCTTGTGGCGGCTGGCATGCATGGGTGTTGGCCTGGGCTGCACGGCAGTCGCATCATCCGGCAAGGCCAGCAACTCCCCTGCCCAGCTGCGTGCATCCTGCATCCAGCTGTCGATGCGCGCCGAAATAATGGGTGCCACCTTGCCCGGCCACAGCAAGGCGGACACAACACTGGCACACAGAATGCCCAGCAGGATTTCCTCACTGCGCGCCAGCGCCACATCAAAAATGCTTTCCGGGTTGTTCAGCGTAGGCAATGCAATCATCGGCAAAGTATAGGCCGACAGCATGAACAGATAGCTGCGCGGAGTGCGGTCCAGCAGGGAAATACTGAGCAGGCTGCCCGTCCACAAAGCCACGACCAGGCTCAGCAAGGTAGGCGCATTGACAAACAAGGGCAGCAAAATGACGGCAGCAGACGCTCCCAGCAAGGTGCCGCCAATGCGGTAAACCGCCTTGGAGCGGGTGGCACCGGTCAGCGGGTGGGACACCACGTACACAGTGGCCATGGCCCAGTACGGACGGGGAAGCTCCAGCGCCATGGCAATGTACAAGGCCAACATGGCGGCCAGAAACACTTTGGCCGAAAACAGCCAGTCACGCCAACTGGGCAGGCTCATGCTCTTTCCTGACCGGCAAGGGCGGCAAGCTCTGCCACCAGTTCCGGGCGCTGGTATGCTGCATCCACCGCGCCAAACACACGCAAGGTGGCTTGCAGGTCGTCCGGCGAAATATCCCTGAATACCAGCGCGCGCAAACGCACCAGTTCCACTTCTATCTTGTCGGTCAGCGCCCTGCCCGCCTCGGTAAACCACAGGGTGTTGGAGCGGCGATCCACCTTGTCTTTTTCACGTCGTACCAGGCCATCGGCGGCCAACTGGTCGATCACCCGCACCAGTGACGGCCCTTCAATGCCAATTTCTTCTGCAAGGGCAATCTGGTTGATGCCCTCACCCAGCCGGCCAATGAAGATCAGCGCGGTGGCACAAGGCGCGGTCAGGCCATGACCGAATACCACATCCTGCGAAATATGCCGCCATTTGCGCCCGGCCTGCATGATGGCGCTGGTAATGCCAAGCCGCAGTAAGTCCACATTGTCCATAATGATTTGCATGTAAATGATTTGATTGCTAATCAATTATAGGAATAGCCAGCCACAGCAGGCAAGCAGTTTCTGTTCAACAACAAAAAGTTCCGTATCAATGACTGCACTTTCGCCCTGGTCTGTGCTGGCAACAATGGAAAAAGCCCCGAAAATTCGGGGCTTTTTCTGAAAACCTGTACTGCAGAATGGCACTACAACTTGGAAGCCTGGAGCAAGGGCTTACCATCCATCATGCCAGCGACCCTCGCCATGCCAACCACGGTCATGCCATTCACGCTCATGCCAGTGGCGTTCACGCTCCCGCGCGCGCCAGTCATCACGCCAATAAGGTGCAGGTGGCGGGGCATAACGTACTGGTGCCACATAGGCCACAGGCTGGTAAACCACCGGGGCCGGAGGCGGCTGGCGATAGCGGCGCTCCTCATCATGCTGATAGGCCAGTGCCGTACCTACACTCCCACCCACCGCACTACCAATAATGGCACCGTTACGGCCACCGATGGACTGACCAACAGCGGCACCCACAGCACCACCCACTGCCCCACCGAGAATGGCAGAGGCATCTGCATGGGCCAGTGCACTAAAAGAAAGCGCCAACAGCGCAGGAACAAGGATTCGGGATTTCATGACTGGCATCTCCAGTGCGTTGATACACACCCAGCTTATCCAGCCGCAGGTAACGGCGTGTAAAACAGTGTGAAGAAGCTTTGCAAAATCGCTAGTCCGACAACTTTGCTCACATCTGGGCCATCGTGGGAAACAGGTCCGGATTCGCATCACATCGCACAGCCGCAGCCATGCCGAACAGCTATAATGCGCATTTTCCGGCTGCACCCCACCATCATGCGTCACAGCTTCCCGCGTAAACTGCTGTTTTTGAGCAGCCTGGTCTTTGCTGCCCTGTTGTTCGGCACCACCGGCTACATGCTGATCGAGGACTGGAGTTTTTCCGACAGCCTGTTCATGACGGTGATCACGCTGGCCACCATCGGCTATGGTGAAACGCACAACCTTTCACTGGAGGGCCGTTACTTCACCATTGCGCTGATTGTATTTGGCACCGGCGTGGTGGGTTATGGCATTTCCTCGCTCACCTTGATGCTGTTTCAGGGCGACCTGCCGCTTTATCTGAGACGAAAGAAAATGGAAAAACTGATTGCCCGCATGCAGGGTCACACCATTATTTGCGGCCTCAGCCATACCGGCCGTTATGCGCTGGAAGAGCTGCTGAGCACGCAGCACCAGGTGGTGGTGATAGAACGGGACGAAGCCAATACCGGCATGCTGCAGGAACTGGACGTACCCTTTATTGTTGGCGATGCGGCAGAAGACGAAAACCTGTGCGCCGCCGGCATCACCCGCGCGCAGGCGCTGATTTCCTGTCTGAGTGCCGATGCAGAAAATGCCTTTGTGGTGGTGACGGCCAAAAGCCTGAACAGCAAGATTCTGGCGGTAGCCAAGGCGGAGAATGAAAGTTCGCGCAAGAAGCTGTTGGCCGTTGGGGCCGACAATGTAGTGATTCCATCACACCTGGGTGGCATGAACATGGCCAATATCGTGGCGCACCCGGAAACCCTGCACTTCTTTGAGCATCTGCACCACCGCTACCCCAACCAGTTCCGCGCCCAAGTGCATGTGCTGGACGAACGTTGGGAAGGTCTGCCGCTGGAACGTTTTCTGAAAGAGGGTTTTGACGGCAAGGCGATGGTGATTGCTCTGGAACGCAGCCCGGGCGAAGTGGAATTCTCACCCGGCCCGGACATCATCATGCACAGCGGGGAGTCCTTGCTGTTGATCAGCACGCAAAACCCGGCCGCTTGAGCGCCGGTGCGCGGCCGTAAGGTTAGCGTGTGCTGTTTGCCGCTGCGGCAGCAGCCTCGCGCGCAGCGGCGGCCGAGCGGTCCTGGGTAATGCCGGAATACAGCCATTGACGGAAATGATTCAGCGTCATCGGCTTGCCAAAATAGAAGCCCTGCAGCAACTGGAAACCCTTCACCGACAGATAGTTCTGCTGCCCCTGGGTTTCCACGCCTTTTACAATCACCTGCACACCCAGCTGGCGTGAGGTCGACAGCAAGCCATCCAGAATATTGGCCTTGAAACTGTCCTTGCCCAAGGCAGAAACATAGCCCTTTTCCACTTTCAGGTAATCAAAACCCCAGCGCCGCAGATAATTGCGGTCGGCATGTCCCAGGCCAAAATCGTCCAGCGCCAGCTTTACCCCCAACTGGCGCAAGTCCTGCACCACACGGTGCGTGACCTGATGTTCGGGCAGTGGAAAGCGTTCGGAAACCTCCAGCACCAGCACGGCCTTCTTTTCACGCAATACTGCCAGCAGCGGTTTGCAATCTTCCACCAGATCCGGCATGCCCAGATGCTCGGCGGCAATGTTCACCCCCACCATGAAGCCCGGCGGCAGCGCCACCGGCTTGAGCTCCTTGCTGACCCGTCGTAACAGATAGCGCGTCAGCGGCACAATCATGCCGGCATCTTCGGCCGCAGGAATGAACAGATCAGACCGCACCGCGCCTTGCACCGGGTGACGCCAGCGCGCCAGCACTTCCACGCCGACACACTCACCCAACTCGGCAGTGACAATGGGCTGGTAGTGGGTAAAGAATTCGCGATTGCGTATGCCCTGGGCAATCTCCCAGGAACTGGTATTACGTGCAAGTTTGCGCCGTATCAGTGCCCAACCCAGCACGCCCCCTGCGGCAAGCGCCAGCAACATGGTATCCAGCCTGTGCAGCAAGGCGCGCTGGAATACCGTCCCCCATGTTTCTTGCACCACCACATCCAGCAAGCCACCGGACACGGTTTGGCGATACAGCAGGCCACTATCAGGCAGCACACTCAACACGGCCACGCCATCCGCCAAGCTCAGGTATTGCGCGCCCCATACCAGCCCCACCCGCATTCCGCGCGACTGGGTTTGCAGTTGCTCAAGCAGAGAAACGGCATTCAATTCCAGCACGCTGTGACCGTTGGCATGATGCGCCAACACCAGACCATAGCCTCCGCCTGCCAAAGACTGCAAGGAAAGCGGCTGGGCTGGTACTGCTTCGCTGCGGGATGGATTGGCGCTGCAACGGCGACCATCCGCCCACTCACGCAGGGCATGACGCGCATGGGGTACAGACTGCACAATGGCCGCCAATCCTGCCGATGAGGCCATGCAGCTTGCTTCCGCAGGAATGGCATCAATGCGTAACAGCGCCATGTCGCCTTGCGTCAGTTGCAATTCAAGCTGACGTGCGACGGATTCCGCCCGCCACTGCAACTCTGTCCGTTCCTGCACGATGGTTGCCAGCAATGCCAGCAGCCAGCCCAGCAACAGGCACAGGAGTAGCGCGACGGTGTAAATCACCGCCGGCCTGGCAGACAAAACATGGCGCGACCACCACACCCTCACCCGCTTAAGCATTCAATTAATCCAGTCACCATACTGTTTACGACCAAGCAGGCAGCACAAACACTGTGTGCTGTTGCGCCACCTAATAGTCATCATAGCTGCTAATCCCCCTAACCCAAGGCAGGAAGGCGGCAAGCATACCCGCTGCAGCCATGCCGGGAAAGCCTGATTTTCCAGCATGAACAGCCTGCAAAAAATGACAAACGCAAATTGCAGTGTAACGCAGTTAAAGCAGGCCCGTACTGTATCTCGTGCAATTCACGCGCCAGTTCAGCCGCTCACACAGCCATCACCAGCAGGCCAGAAAGCAAAAAACCCGGCAGCGCCGGGTTCGGGATGATGCGGTCGGCCAGATCAGCCGTAGTGGCACACGTAGTGCAGGGTTTCCAGCACTTCAATCTGGAAAGAGCTGTCAGCCGGTACATTGAAGCTTTGACCGCCTTCGTAGCTGATGGCCTCATTGCTGCCCGCCAGGGTGATGCGGCACTTGCCTTCCAGCAGTTCCATGATTTCCGGCGCAGCGGTATTGAACAGCAGCTTGGAGGGCAGAATCACCCCAACCGACTTGCTGGTGCCATCTGCCAGCGTGATACTGTGGCTGACACACTTGCCATCAAAGTAAACATTGGCGCGCTTGGCGACGCTGACGTTATCAAACTGATCCATGATCATCCTTTGTGTGTGTTTTTGTTATCAACAATAAATTGATCGGCTAGGATACCGGATTCCCGTTTGGCGGCAAGATGCAAACCGCCAACTTTACACATTCCAAGCCCATCAATCCGGAGTGGACATTCATGCGAATTCTCCAGCGCGGCGGCATGCTGCTGGCAGCCATCATGCTAAGCGCCTGCACCACCATGGCAGACCGCCTGCAAGGCAGCATTACACCGCCTGCCGGCTATGGCTATGCCATTGCCTCCCTGACGGCCAAGGCCTTCGATCAGGACTCGGCCAATGTCGGGCTGCATATTCTGGACAGCAAGGGCGACATGGTTGCCAATGCCCGTGCCAGCATGAATACCGATACGGTTTTTGGTGAAGAAGGCATGAGCCCGGTGGATGGCAAACTGCTGTTGCTGGCACTGCCGCCCGGCCATTATCAGGTGGCAGACGCCTGGGGCAACTGGATAGAGGAATCCGGCTGGGGCAGCCAGTGGCGCTCGGTCACACTGCCCGTTCATGCCGGTTTCGATGTCACGGCAGGAAGCAGCACGTATCTGGGAGAAGTGTTTCTGGAGCTGTCGATGCGGCCGGAACTCCGGCTGAGCAATCAGCAAAAACGTGACTTTGGCCACATGCGCCGGGTATGGAAAGTCAATAACCTGTCCGACATCCAGATCAAACCGCTGCAAGCAGACTCTGCCTTGCCGGCAGCCTCTTCTGCCAGCCACTGACTAGCCCAGACGTGAAGTCCACAAGCGGGTCAGATAGGCCGGTTTCACTGCGGCAGTAGCCGCTGCCACCGGCTCCACCACCCGATAAGCAGGCTGGCGGCTGTCGCGCAGCAGGACATCCGCGTAAGGCGGCCCGTCCACCTTGCGCAATGCGGCCACGCGCGGCTGGTTTGCCTTTTCGCCGCTATGGGTCACCACCGCAATTTCCTGGCTGGCAAGCCGCACAAAACTACCCGGCGGATAAATCCCCATTTCCTTGATCAGCAAAGACACCAGCGCAGGGGGAAACAGCCCCAACTCGCCGCGGAACAAGCTGGCCATCACCTGCGATGGCAACAAGGCGGCATCGCTGTAAAACTGCTCGCACAGCAAGTCCACCAGCCCCAGCAAGCGGGCATCCGGATGAATTTCATCCGCATGCAAGCCCGCCGGATAGCCTTGCCCATCGTCCTGCTCGTGATGGGTTTGCACCAGCAGGTGCCAATGCTCATCTGTCACCCCCGCCTCGCGCAAAATGGCAGAGCCTAACACCGGGTGGGCCACCATTTCCTCCTGCTGCGGCAAACTCATGGACTGGCGTTGGGTGGCAAGCTGATTCATCAATTGGCTGATGGCTACGTTCATCGACAAACCGGCGCCCACCAGGCTTTTCAACCGGGCGGGCTCCATGCCCTGCCGCCGCCCCAGCAGGGCCAGCAAGGTGGCCACCCGGAAGCTGTGCGACTTTACCGGCAGCAAAAACAGTGATGCCAGCATGCCATCGCGAAAGCGCTGGGTCAGCTGTATCAGCTCTTCCGCCATGTCCTCAAGCCGGCCGGCCAGCCCGGGTACGGCAAGCCCATGCAACAACACCGCCTCCAGCCGCCCGGCCATGAATCCGGCTTCCACCAGCGGGTTTTTCGGGTTGCTGGCCGCCGCTTCACGTTCGCGCTGGGCGGCGCGGTCCAGTCGCTCCCGCTCCAGGCGCACCGCCACTTCTTCCACATCACCATGCGCCACATCCATCAGGCGCTCGCGCTGCTCGGGAGTCAGGACGTAATGCCCTTTTTTCAACAGCAAAAAGCCGTTCTTGGCATAAACATCAACCGGGACTTGCTCGCCTACGCGCAAAAAACGGCCAGGGAGCTTGATTCTGGAAGGAGGCTGGGACATGGTGATGACTGAAAACACGAATCTGGACTACAGTTTAGTCAAATAGCCGCCGACACGCCGATAATGCGCACGCCAAAGCAACTGGAGAGCGGCATTGTCGCCAAGCCCGTCACAAACCTCAAGCCCTTGGCGTTACCACTACGCCCACACCGGAGGCCGCATTCCATGCATCGCTTTGACCCACCACGTCGCAACTTTCTCAAAGAAGCCCTGGCAACCGGTTTTGCACTGGCGGTTCAGCCCATATCCGCTGCCAGCATCATCACCGACAGCCACGACCTGGACACCGGGCTGGCGGGCATTGCGCTGGACGATGGCATCCTGCCCGCCTATTTTGCCAGGCCGCGCATGCCATCAGGCAAGCTACCGGTAATGCTGGTGGTACAGGAAATTTTTGGCGTACACGAACATATTCGCGACATCTGCCGCCGCCTGGCCAAGCTGGGTTATCTGGCCATTGCACCGGAGCTTTACTTCCGCCAGGGCAATCCGGCTGAAGCCAGCGACATCGCCACCATCATCAATACCATAGTCAGCAAGGTGCCAGACACCCAGGTGATGCAGGATCTGGATGCCACGCTCGCCTGGGCAAACCTGCACGGGGGCGATGCCGGACACGCCGCCATCACCGGATTTTGCTGGGGCGGACGCATTATCTGGTTGTATGCCAGCCATAACCCGAATCTGAAAGCCGGCATAGCCTGGTATGGCAAGCTGGTGGGCGAGCACGGCACACTGACGCCCAGCCAGCCGGTGGATATTGCCGCGACTTTAAAGGTGCCGGTACTCGGGCTTTATGGCGGTCAGGATGGCAGCATTCCGCAAGACAGCGTCAACAGCATGCGTCAGGCGCTGGACCAGGGGCACAGCCATTCGGAAATCGTGGTGTATCCGGGGGCCGGACATGCCTTCAATGCCGACTATCGGCCGTCTTACAATGCCAGCGCCGCGCAGGACGGCTGGCAGCGCATGCTGGGCTGGCTGGCCAGTCACGACATGAAGGCGCGTTGAACACGCTTATTGGACAGCCTGCTCCAGCATGCGGCGCAGCACCTGATTGAAGGGGTCAAGCCAGGCCCGCTCGAACTGATCGTCCGCCGCGTTCAGTTCGGCGGCCGCACGCAGCATGGAACGGCGCTGACCGCGATGGGCGTGCTTGAGCATCACTGCTTCAAATGCGTCCACCAGGGCCACAATGCGCGCGCCCTGACAGATTTCGCCCGCAACGAGTCCATACGGGTAGCCTTCACCATCCGGCGTTTCATGGTGCTGCATCACCATCAATGCGGCCTCCTCCCAACCTGACATACGGCCGAGCAATCCGGCTACCCAGGCAGGGTGCAGCGCCATCAGCCGCCGTTCGTTGTCGCTGATGCTGCCGGTTTTCAACCACAGTGCTTCGGGCAAAAACATCATGCCCACATCGTGCATGTAAATGGCCGCTTCCAGTTGCTCGGCATCCACCCAGTTGCCTGCCTGCCGATTCACCTCCAGCGCCAGCTTGAGATTACGTTCGGTTCGGCCAACAAACTGCGGCATGCGCTGCTCCAGCTGCAAGGCCAGGGTACGGAACAGCAGCATGTCCTGCTGCCGTGTCAACACCTTGCCAGTACCAGATGCCGCAGTCACAGGGGCTTCGCTCTTGCCCTGCGCCCCAACCATTGCTGCCACCAGGCGCGCGCAACTGGCCGTGACAGAGGGAGCCGGCAAGGTTTCCAGCGCACGCAAAGCCTCCAGCAAGGTTTGCATCTGGGCCTTGTCTACCTGCCGCGCACTGGCAATCTGCCCCATGACCAGCTCCAGCCGGTCCAGCACCAGCAATAACACATCACCCATCACGTCCTGATACACCAGCTCGCCGCTACGCAAACGTGCCAACAAGCCCTCCAGCGCATGGGCATAAGGCACGACAAACATCACCCGGCACAGGCCGGCATCCCCCTTGATGGTGTGCATCAGGCGGAACAAGTCGCCAATCAGCGTGGCCGACTTCGGGTTCTGTCCCAACTGGGTGGCCAGGCTTTCAATCTGGGGGGCATAGTCGGACAACACATCGCGAAAATCCTGAAAGCCTTCCGGGTCCTCCCGCACAAATTCCAATTGCGCTTCATCACTCATGGGGTGCTCGCTGTATGGGCTGATGTCATTGCACTATAAATCATTCATTTGCAGCCAGTACGGACAAATCCTTGCCCCCGGTCAAACACGGCGGCGTATCATGTGTACTTTTACAGACCTCCACAAAGCCCGTTGCCGTGACTATCTCGTTTTCCGTTTTGCAAAAACAGATCGATTTCATTCTGGAAATCGACAAGCTCAAATCAGTCTTGCGCAAAACCAAGCCAGTGGGGCTGGATCGCTATGAAAACTCTGCCGAACACAGCTGGCAGGTTGCCTTGCTGGCCCTCACCATGGCCGAACACGCGCCAGTAAAACTGGACCTCGACAAGGTCATCCGCATGTTGCTGATCCACGACCTGGGCGAAATCGATACCGGCGATGTGATTGTCTACGCCGCCACCGACAATGCGGAGCGCGAAGCAGAAGAACTGGCAGCCATACGCCGTATCTGCGGCCTGCTACCCGAAAAACAGGCCGCCGGGCTGGTAGCACTGTGGCAGGAGTTCGAAGCACGCCAGAGTGCCGAAGCCCGCTTTGCCCGGGCAATGGACCGGCTGATGCCCATCCTGCTCAACCTGAATCGACAAGGTCAGAGCTGGCGTGAAAACGGTGTCAGCAAGCAGCAAGTGCTCACCATGGCGGCCAGCAAGGTCAGCGATGGCTGCCCGCTGGCCGGCGAATGGCTGCTGCAGGCACTGGACCGGGCGGAAGAACAAGGCTTTTTCGGCGCCTGAGGCAAAGCCACCCCGGTAAAAACCATAAGCAATACAATGTCTTTGGCATGACCGTCTTGCGGTACAGGGTCAGGATGTGCAGAAAATGCTTGCCAACCCGCACAACAATGGGCAGTATGCCTGCCTGCAGGATGCTCAAGTTGTGGATGTGTAGTTGTCGTAGTGGCATTAAGTCCGTACCTCAGTCGCCATTTCCCTTGAACTTCATGCGTTTTATCAACTTGCTCGTTTTGAGGATAAACAAAATGGCAACCGGTACCGTTAAGTGGTTCAACGACTCCAAAGGTTTTGGCTTCATCACTCCGGATGAAGGTGGCGATGACGTATTCGCTCACTTCTCCCAGATCAATGCCAAAGGCTTCCGCACCCTGGCCGAAAACCAGCGCGTAAGCTTCGACATCGTCGATGGCCCGAAAGGCAAACAAGCCTCCAACATCCAGCCGCTGTAATCTTTTCTTTTAAAGATTGCCCGCTGATAAAAACCCGGACTTGTCCGGGTTTTTTTGCTTTTGCGGCAGCCGGCCGCCCCCTTACCCTTGCACTGCGGAGTCAGCACCATGCAAACGCCAAGCCACGAAGAAGCCATTGCCAGCACCCGCCTATGGCTGGAAAAAGCCGTCATCGGCCTGAATCTCTGTCCTTTTGCCAAATCGGTTTACGTCAAGAACCAGGTTCGCATTGTTGTCAGCGACGCCACCGAACCGGCACAACTGGCAGAAGAACTGGCGCGCGAGCTGCAGTTACTGGCCGAAACCAGCCCGGAAGAAACCGATACCACCCTGCTGATTCATCCTTATGTGCTGCAGCGCTTTCTTGATTTCAACGAATTCCAGGACATTGCCGACGCCATTGTCGCCGAACTCGAACTGGACGGCGTCTTGCAGGTAGCCAGCTTTCACCCCAAATTCCAGTTTGATGGCACCGGCATCAACGACATCAGCAATTACACCAACCGCTCGCCCTGGCCTACCCTGCACCTGATTCGTGAAGCCAGTATTGATCGCGCCGTGGAAGCCTTCCCGGAAGCGGAAGCCATTTTCGAGAAGAACATCGACACTGTCACCCAATTGGGCGTGGATGGCTGGCAGGCACTGTTTGCCACCAAATCCTGAAACAGACGATTCTTGCCTGAACCCGGGCAACAAGGTAAAACAACGCATCCTCCCCGCTTCACGCAAGGCATGCAACACCATGCAGATGCTGCGTTTTACCCTGCCTTTGCTGGCAGGCCTGTTACTGACCGCTTGCAGTAGCGAGCCAATCAAAAAGCCGGTAAAAGGCGAAAATTTCAACTCGGCAGAGCTGGGCCAGACGGCCAGCAACCGCATGGCCAACCTGGCTATGCGCGATAATCTGGCCAGCCTGCAGACCTTGCTGGACAAACTCTACCGCCGCAACCCCTCCCAGTGGCGCAATGGCGGCCATGACAGCCGCGAAACGGCTGTACACCAGATCATGCAAGCCATTCGGCTAAACCAGCCTTTGCCACAACTGGGAAAGGTACGTTCCACCGCAGCCCTGACCACTGCATTTGACCCGCAATTCACCGGCGATCGTGCCGGCACGCTGGTGTTTGGCCTGGGCAGCATGCTGGTGGATGTCTATGGCGGCCGCACCGAGCTGTACCTGGTGCACGGACTGAATGCCCAGCAACTGGAAAATGCTGCTTACAATGTGGAAGTGGCCGCCTGGCTGCTAGGACAGCGGAAAAATGCCGATGGCAGCCTCATGTTGCTGGCCAATGAAATCAGCCCGCAACAACGCAACCTGTCCTTCGAACGGGAAATGTCCAAGATCATGGCCCGGCTGGAACTGCTTGCCGAAGTATCCGATGAAAAAGTGCGCCGTAGCGCCATCGATTTCGGTCAATCCTTGCTAGCCGCCCCACTGCTGCAATTCATCCCGGTACAAGCGGCCACCTCCGCAGTCCCTGCCCCCTGAGCAGCCCAAAAACAAAAGCCCGCGGCATTCTGACTGCGGGCTTTTGTTTGCACGTAATGGCATGGAAGGACCAAAAAGAGCAAGGTACTCCTCGGACAAGACGCGATGCAATAACAGATTGCTTGCTAGTAGCGCTTATTGCTGATCCGGGTACTTACCGGTCTTGTCCTGGTAAAACGCACGAATCCTGGGCATGTCCACCTCGATATCACCGCAGGGATGGAACACCGGGCCAAAACCGCATTCTTTGCGGGCATAGTCCATATAGGCCAGCACCACCGGCACCTGTGCGCCACAGGCAATGTGATAGAAGCCGGTTTTCCACTCATTCACCCGCTGGCGGGTGCCTTCCGGTGGAATGGCCACCACCAGCTTATTGGAGCGCCGGTATACCTCTACCATCTGCTGCACCAGCGAGTTGCTACGGCTACGGCGTACCGGGATGCCACCCAGCCAGCGCATGACGGGCCCCATCGGCCCCCAAAACAGGGTGTGCTTGCCCATCCAGTACAGTTTGGCACGCAAGGCAAAGCAAACCCCCAGAGTCAGCGGGAAATCCCAGTTACTGGTATGGGGCGCGGCAATCAGTACGTACTTGGGAATATCAGGGAATTGTCCTGCAATGCGCCAGCCACACAGACGCAGCAGAAAGACGGACAAGGCGCGCATCAGATCGCGCAGGATAGGCGTGTCGAAAATGGTGTAGTGCATGAATCCGGCAAACGGCAGGACCGCGCACAGGACGGCGGGCAGCCCTCCTGTCAGAGGCCTGCCTTGACGATGGAAAAAACGGAATGTACCGGATATGGCGAGATGGGTAAATCACAATCATGCAGCAGGCTGCTGGCCAGGCCCATAAGACATGGCCGCCATGCCTTACGCAGGCATCAACCGCGCTGCAGAATTTCCTTCAGGTCTTTTTGCACATCCCAGTAAGTGACATCTGCATCGTACACCCCCAGACAAGTGGGTTTGGCGAGATATCGCTGGGCATTACGGCTATCCATGGAGCAGAACAACAAGCGCTCTTTCTCCCAGATCACGATGCACTGGCCTTTTTTGGAAAGGCGGTCAATCAGGGTGCTGATCTGCTCGCTGATCACCCGTGCCGATAGATTGCTGGCTGGCTTGCCAGGTTTGGGCAGTTCTGTTTTCATCTCTTCGGACAATCTTTTCAGGGTTGTTCAATGACGACTCACCCGACGTATTATCCTCAGCACTACAACAATACCTATCAGAAGTTTCGGAAATATAGCCAGAACCTTTCACCGAAACACTGCCCTACCCCGTATTCAACAAACTGTCAGCCCACGTGCGGCAAAAACCGACCGCGCTGCTTCGACCTCCACTACTGTCGGTGTTGGCGTAGCGGCCAGCGGGTAATCCAGCCCCAGCTGCGCCCATTTGCCAGCGCCCATCTGATGAAAGGGCAGTACTTCAACCCGTTGCACCTTGCTGCCAAGACTGGCGGCATAATCTGCCAGCCGTGCAATATCTTCCGCACCATCAGTCAAACCAGGCACCAGCACATAGCGCAGCCACATTGGCTTGCCCAGCCGTTTCAGCCGCTGGGCAAAATCCAGCGTTGGCTGCAGGGCCTGGCCCGTTATCTCCAGATAGCGCTGCGGGTCGCTGTGCTTGATATCCAGCAACACCAGGTCGACCTGGTCAAACCAGGCATCGTCCACATTGGCATGCAGGAAACCCTGGGTATCCAGTGCGGTATGCAGGCCGTAGCGCTGCTTGATGGCGGCAAATAGCGCACCGACGAATTCCGCCTGCATCAGCGGTTCACCTCCCGAGATGGTGACGCCACCGGCAAACTTGAGAAAGCCGGCATAGGATGCGATTTCCGCCACGGCCTGCTCTACTGTCAGCAACCGGCCGGCATGCAGCTTCCAGGTATCCGGGTTATGGCAGTACTGGCAGCGGAACTGGCAGCCGGACATGAAATAGACAAAGCGCATGCCCGGCCCGTCCACGCCCGCACCGCTTTCGGTGGAGTGGACGTAGCCGGTCAGCTCACCCTGGCGGAGCGGCGCATGCACCACGTGCTGCTGGGTCATGAAAACTCCTGATGAAAAAACCGCCCGTCAGCATCTGCCGGCGGGCGGTTGGGTGGATAAACCGCAACTGGCTTACAGGCTGCCGTGGAAGGTACGGTTAATCACATCCAGCTGCTGTTCACGCGTCAGTTTGACGAAGTTCACCGCATAGCCGGACACACGGATGGTGAGCTGCGGGTAGAGCTCCGGGTGCTCCATGGCGTCCAGCAGGGTTTCACGGCGGAACACGTTCACATTCACATGGAAACCGCCAGCAGCGGCAAAGCCATCCAGGCAGTGCGACAGATTGGCAACGCGATCCTCTGCGGTATGACCCAGTGCATCCGGCGTGGCCGACGCCGTCCAGCTGATGCCATCCAGCGCGGCGGCATAGGGCAGCTTGGCCACCGAGGCACCCGCAGCGACAAAACCATGCACGTCACGACCGTTCATCGGATTGGCACCCGGCGCAAATGGCTCGCCAGCGCGACGACCACACGGCGTGTTACCGGTTTTCTTGCCATACACCACATTGGAGGTAATGGTGAGCACCGACTGGGTGGGCGTGGCATTACGGTAGAAGTAAGGCTGGGCCTTGATCTTGTTCATGAAGGTTTCAGTCAGCCACACCGCCATGCTGTCCACCCGGTCGTCGTTATTGCCATAAGCCGGATAATCACCCTCGATACGGTAGTCCACCGCCAGGCCGTCTTCATTGCGGATGACATGCACGCGAGCATGCTTGATGGCCGATAGCGAATCCGCCGCCACCGACAGCCCGGCAATGCCGCAGGCCATGGTGCGCAGGATGTCGCGGTCGTGCAGCGCCATCTCGATGCGCTCATAGGCATATTTGTCGTGCATGTAATGGATGCAGTTGAGCGCCTTCACATAGGTGGCGGCCAACCAGTCCATCATCTTGTCGAACCTGGCCATCACCGTGTCAAAGTCCAGCACATCATCGCGAATCGGTTCGAAGCCATGCGCCACGATGGCACCACTCTTCTCGTCACGACCGCCATTGATGGCATACAACATGGCCTTGGCCAGATTGGCACGGGCACCGAAAAACTGCATCTGCTTGCCGATACGCATGGCCGAAACGCAGCAGGCTATGCCGTAGTCGTCGCCCCAGTAGGGCCGCATCAGGTCGTCGTTTTCGTACTGGATGGAGCTGGTATCGATGGACACCTTGGCGCAGAAGTCCTTGAAGCCCTGCGGCAGCGCAGTGGACCACAGCACGGTCAGGTTGGGCTCCGGCGCCGGGCCCAGGTTGTACAGGGTATTGAGGAAGCGGAAGCTGTTCTTGCTGACCAGCGTGCGGCCATCCTCACCCATGCCACCAATGGACTCAGTCACCCAGGTGGGGTCGCCGGAGAACAGCTGGTCGTATTCCGGGGTACGCAGGAAGCGCACGATGCGCAGCTTGATCACCAGATCATCAATCAGCTCCTGCGCCTGCGCTTCGGTCAGGACACCGGCGGCCAGATCACGCTCGATATAGATGTCAAGGAAGGTGGCAATGCGGCCCAGTGACATGGCGGCACCGTTTTGCTCCTTCACTGCAGCCAGGTAGGCAAAGTAAGTCCATTGCACGGCCTCGCGCGCATTCACTGCCGGGCGGCTGATGTCATAGCCGTACTTGGCCGCCATTTCGCGCAGCTCGTCCAGTGCGCGGAATTGTTCGGACAGCTCTTCGCGCTGACGCAGTACATCCTCGGTGAATACGGCGTCATCCAGCTCATGGAAAACCTGCTGGCGTTCCTTGCGCAGGAAGTCGGTGCCATACAGTGCGACACGGCGATAGTCGCCAATGATGCGGCCACGGCCATAGGCATCCGGCAGGCCTGTGATGATGCCGGATTTACGCGCTGCCAGGATTTCCGGGGTATAGGTGTCGAACACGCCCTGGTTATGGCTCTTGCGGTATTTGCTCCAGACTTCCTTGATTACCGGGTCCAGCGTAAAGCCATAGGCAGCCAGCCCGGCCTCAACCATGCGCAGGCCGCCATTGGGCATGATGGCACGCTTGAGCGGGGCATCGGTTTGCAGGCCGACAATCAGTTCCAGCTTGGGATCGATATAGCCCGCATCGTGAGCGGTAATGGAAGTGCCACGGTCAGCCGATACATCCAGCACACCCTTTGCCCGCTCCTGCTTGAGCAACTCGCCCAGCGCCGCCCACAAGGCCTGGGTGCGCTCGGTGGCAACAGCCAGGAAACCGGCGTCACCGGCATAGGGTTGGTAATTGAGCTGGATGAAGTTGCGTACGTTGACACGGGTTTGCCAGTCACCGGCAGCAAAATTCCGCCAAGGATCAGCTTGTACGGCTTGCTGAGCAATCGATTCCATGACTATCTCCTGAGTTGAAGCCCGAAATGTTCTCTATGGAAACAATACTACATTCGATATCGAAAACAATGATTTGATGCAGATCAAACTAGACCAGTACAAGCCCGCCGAACTGCACTGCAACTGAAGGACCGGCTCACAAACCAAAGACCTTCCGCCATTTTTCATGTCACGAACACCAATAAATCAAGCATCTTGCAGCATTTTGCCAGCCTGCCCATCAATGCCTGTCCACTGCAATTCACAGGCAATAAGGATGGCAGTACGTGATAACGGCCTGGACCGGACCTGTAATTACATCTGCGGCAAAGCATGAACCATGTTCGATATTGAACATGACGCTTTTTATATTGAAAATTAATAAAGCAAGAAAAAATCAGAGCAGTGTAGTTTTATTACAATGCATGGGAAGATACAGACCCATTTGCTGTAAAAAAGTACATGATTACTTCATGCAGCCAGGTCACGCGGCCACAAGCGGCCTGTGTGCTGCATGTAGTGACGATACGCCTCACCCCGACCACGCAGCATCAGGCCCTCCTCGCGCCGGACGCTAGGGCCGTACAGCAGCAACAAGGCCAGGATGCCACCACCACCGATCAGCACATCCTGCCACAACAACAATTGCGCCAATGCCGCCAGCCACAGTGCCGCATACAAGGGATGGCGGATATGCCGGTATACACCACCGGGCCATGTTCCGCGCACTTCATTGGCTAACAACACATCCTGCTGGCTACGCCAGAACAGCCAGCAGGCATAGGCCATCAGCAAAAGCCCTGTCGGTGCGGCAAACGGTGACAACACCAGCGGCATGCTTGCCGACCACCCCAAGCAGACTGCCAATAAAGGCAGCACCACCATGCAACCCATGACTGGCCAGCGCAAAATGCACTGCCCCACCAGCACCTGGCCATGTTGCTGCAACAAAGGGCGATACGCCAGACGCGTCAACATCATCACGGCAACTCCGCATACATGCACTGTTGGCCATAACATGGCATCACCTCCAGGATAAATAGTAATGACTATCATTATTATTTATAGCAGCGATAGCAACAAGCACATTGTCACCGTCCTGTCTGCGCCGCATCCGCCTGCACAACAACGGCTAGGCCTGCGTTCTGCACGCACACGCCGCGTCAAGCCTCAGAACCATCCCATTTACCCTCTTATTCGGAAGGCAAGGCTTTGCCAGCAAGGACAAAGCCCATATTATCCAACCATCCAACCTGCCACGGCCTGCCCTGCCATGACCCAGCATCAGCAACAACAATGGACTGCCCTGCTCTCCACCCAGCGCTTCAAGGTGGTACAAGGTGAAATCAAACCCACCCGCACCCCGGCTACCGATGAAGGAAGCGCCGGCCTGCGCAGCGACTTTCACATCGACCATGACCGGGTGGTGTTTTCCAGCGCCTTCCGCCGCCTGGGCCGCAAAACCCAGGTCCACCCACTGGCGCAGAACGACCATACCCATAACCGGCTGACCCACAGCGTGGAAGTGGCCAGCGTAGGTCGCAGCCTGGGCAACCGGGTGGGCGTGATGATGCAGCACGCCGGTGTCATGCCTGCCGGTTACAGCCCCTTCGATATTGGCGCGGTGGTTCAGGTGGCTTGCCTGGCGCACGACATCGGCAACCCGCCGTTTGGCCATACCGGCGAAGATGCACTGCGCGACTGGTTCCGCGATGCGCGCAATGCGCATTTCCTGCACACTCTGGATGCCGCCCAGTTACGCGATGTGCAAACCTACGAAGGCAACGCCCATGGCCTGCGCATGCTGGCCACCCTGGAAATGTACAACCATGAAGGCGGGATGCGACTGACAGCCGCAGCCCTGGGCGCACTGATCAAATATCCGTGGACATCCGATGCTCCCAAGGCCCTGGTGCGCGACAAATTCAATATCTACCGCACCGAACTGGCCTATTTCGAGCGCATTGCTACCGAGCTGCAATTGCCACGCAAGGGCGAGCTGGAGTGGAGCCGTCACCCGCTGTCTTACCTGATGGAAGCAGCCGACGACATTTGCTATGCCATTCTTGACCTGGAAGACGCGGTTGAAATCGGCATTCTGGACGTGCGGGAATTCGAAGGCCTGTTCGCCCGCTTTACCGAATATGAAAAGGTGTGGAACCTGCATGACGTGAAGCAGAAGTGCGCCACCTTGCGCGGCATTGCCATTGGCCGCTGCGTAGCGGAAGTGGCGCAAAAATTCATGCTGCACCACAATGCCCTTCTCGCCGGCGAGTTTCCCGCCAAGGACCTGATCAACCTGACGGATGCCGAGGTACAGGAAGCACTGATTCAGGCCAAGGAGCTGGCCAGCAACAAGGTGTACCGCCACCGCACCAAGCTGGTGACCGAGCTGGCCTCCTACCCCTGCATTGCCGCCATCCTGGATGTACTCATCCCGGCGGTGCACGCCTTCATCACCCGTGGTGCAGAACAGCTGACACCGCGCCAGCACCTGGCCATGGGGCTGCTGGAACAACACATCAAACCAGAGGACAGCCTGTATCAGGCCTACATGAAGGTACTGGATTTCGTAGGCGGCATGACCGACAACTACGCCGCCAACCTGGCGCGTGAAATTTCCGGCGTCGGCATCCTGTAATCAACCCAATCCGGACCACCCCATGCCCACTACCCGCTTCTGCCTCATCCGTCACGGCGAAACCGACTGGAATCGCGAACGCCGCCTGCAAGGCCATCTGGACATCCCGCTCAATGCACGCGGCCTGCAACAAGCCGAGCAACTGGCCCAGGCACTGGCACAGCAACAACTGGCGTTCAGCGCACTGCATGTCAGCGAACTCACCCGCGCCCGCCAGACCGCCAGCGCCATCAGCCGGCAGCTCGGCCTGCCGCTGCAAACCCATGCCGCGCTGAAAGAACGCCATTACGGCGCTTTTCAGGGGCGCACCTTCGACGAAGCGCGCGAGCATATCCCGCATGTCTACCGGCTGCATCAGGAGCGGGATATCCACTTCGACCTGCAAGGGGGCGAAAGCCTGCACGGTTTCCAGCAACGCATCATGCAATACATGCAGCAACTGGCGGAACACTATGCCGGACAGCAGATTCTGGTAGTCAGCCATGGCGGCGTGCTGGAGATGGTGCACCGAACCGCCAGCGGCAAGGGCCTGAGCGGTGCACGCGACTTTCCCATTCCGAATGCCGCGCTCAACTGGATAAGCTATCGGGACGGCGAGTGGGAAATTGAAAAATGGGCGGATCAGTCCCATCTGGACAGCAGTCTGGACGAGCTGTAGGCGTGACACCGACAGATTGTCCCACCCGCCGCGACCAACCATCACTGCCCACTCAAGGAATGACCATGGACAAGCCCAGCCCCCTCAGCGACGCCGACTGGCGCGCCCGGCTCAGCCCGGAACAATATCGCGTTGCCCGTCAGGGCGGCACCGAGCGCCCGTTTAGCGGTGAACATTACCAGCGTACCGAACAGGGCGACTATCACTGCGTATGCTGTGGCAGCCTGCTGTTTCACTCGGATACCAAATTTGACGCAGGTTGCGGCTGGCCTAGCTTCTGGGCCGAAGCTGCCGGCGAACGCATCAAACGCCTGCGTGACACCTCGCACGGCATGATCCGGGTGGAAGTGCGTTGCGCCAGCTGCGATGCCCATCTCGGCCATGTATTCCCGGACGGGCCGGAACCCACCGGTGAACGTTACTGCATCAACTCGGTGTGCCTGAGCTTCAAGCCTGCGAAATGATGCTCCTACTGCCACAAACAGCAAGGGCTTAAAATTCAACAGCATCGTCGGGCAAGCCATCTCAATGGCCACCCGATTTTTTACCCTGTCCGGACAATACGACCGTTCTGGCACGCTGCCATCCCGGCCAAGGCTAGCAGAACCGCAAGCGAAAGCCCTTGTACGGCATTCAAATCCAGCTCGTACCACAACAACAAGCACAAAAATAACCCTGACCTCCTTGCCACCACCTTCCTGCCACTTCTCATACACATCGCGTGCAACTTTCAAGATGACATTGATAAAACCATGTCAATCCATCACTAAATATTTTTATTTATTAAAAATATTTCACACCAAACTCTACCTGCATGTTTTTTTGAAATATAAACCCTGCTTAGTACCGGCATCATTCATTTATCGTGCAAAATGATTGCTACGTAAGTTTACTAGGTAAAAAGCATATTGCCCCAGACGACTGACAAAACTAGCCTCAGCAAGCCGCAAGACAAATGCCTGCGACACATCTTTCATCACCAAAAAAGGAAATGAACATGGCAGATATTTCAGACCGACTTGCTTTCATTAATAATTTGCAACTACCAGCCAGTAGCACGACCCTGCAAGCCAATTTTTTAACTGATACTCCTACTCCACCACCGGATGGCAGCCAAGGAGGCTATGTGGTGGATGGCAGCCTGGTTTCATTTGTTGCAGGCCTGGACAGCCAGAACAAATCAGACGTATTGAATTCCACATTACTTGCCCAGCTGGCAGCCAATAAAAAATATGACCGGGAGGTACAAACCGAGGATTGGTATAAATATTATCAAAGCGTGCTGGAACCGCTTGGCTGGGTAATCCAGGCCTTTAATTTTGACAAATACAATGCATCCGGCGATTCATTTCAAATGAACAAGGCAGTGATTGAAATATTAAAAGCCATTGCAACGGAGGATGAAGCAGCCGTCTCCCAGGCCACTATTGATGCGCTTGGCGCGCTGGATAGCGGCAGCCATGGCTTGATATTATGGAATAGCGCCAGTAGCAGCGTGACTGCCGGCAACTTTCAGATCGCACCCTGCATACTTTCCAATGGCTCGGTGGTGATGAAAAATGCCTCTTTCTATTTCAACACGACTGAATCCACTACAGGGTTTCTCTGGTTTACCTACTCCACCTCAAAAATGTCTCTATACAAATCCACCAACACCATGACGCTGGATGGTGACATCTACGCAAAGGTCAGGCAGGCGGTCATCGACAAACTGGGCGACAAAGCCGTGCAGTTTGTTGCAGACCTGGATATTTAAGACTGATATTTCTGGCAAGGAGGAATGGAAAATGAATGAAATCATCGATGCCGGCCAGCATTGGCCGATGCAGAACCCAAGGGTTGCCCAGCAACAAATACGCGTTACCATGGCCGGACAAAATGGGCTGAATGCTGTCTGTCATGGTCAACCGCGTATTGGTCAGGCTGTGGTCAATGGCAACACTTATTCCATTCAACTACCCGGACTACAGGGTGGCGGGCTGGATGCTGAATTTACCCGGTAATAAAATTCACCACCTCACCCAAAAGCCGCAACATGCGGCTTTTTTTGGGGGGGCAACATCATATGTGTCCGGCAATGGCAGCTGTCGTAGCCCCGGCCAGACTGACTTCAACCCGGTTCCGACCGGTATTTTTGGCATAATACAGCGCCTGATCAGCCCGACGGCATAGCTGATCGAAGCTTTCCCCGCCCTGCCACGCCGCCACGCCAATACTGATGCTATAGCGGCACTCGCCAAACCGACTACTCACCGGATTTTGCTGGGCATGCAAGCGTAGCCGTTCGGCCACCTGTCCCGCTGCGTCCAGCGCGGTATCCGGCAACAGGACGGCAAACTCTTCGCCACCCAATCTTCCCAGTGCATCATGGCTACGCAAGTGACCACGTACCATTCCGGCAAATGCGCACAGTACCTCGTCGCCTGCAGCATGACCGAAGGTGTCATTGATATTCTTGAAGTGGTCCAGGTCTATCAGCAGCAAAACCAGTGGCCGACGCGTAGCCGCCGCTTGCAGGATCAATTGCTGTCCGGTGGCAAACAAATGCTTGCGTGATAGCGCACCGGTCATGAAATCACGATTGGCCGCATCCTCAGCCTGCGTTTGCAAGGATTCGTGCAGTATCAGCACCGCAGACATGGACAAGGCTGGCATGATGGCAGCGCCCAGGCACAGCAGGATGATGTTCCAGCCACTGGCCAGCATGATGCTGGTCGGTACCGGATTGAGATGGTAAAAATAGATGGCCCGTACCACCTGGGTCACGGCCAGCAGGCAGGACAGGCCAGTCAGCAAGCGATAATGGACACTGCGCCGATGGCCGCGATAATGCGACACCATCAACCATGCTGTTGCCAGGCACACCAGCGCGGCATAAATGGAAATAGCCATCACCCGCATGGGCAGGCTGTTATCGACATAGCGCCAGTACGTCACGCCCAGCACTTGCAGAATCGCCCCGCCAAGCAGCAGGCGCCAGCGTGGCGGGCGACCCAGAAAGCACGCGCAGCCCGCATAGTACATGGCCAGGGACAAGGCCTGTACGCCATTAGCCAGCACAATGGAAATGCTGTCCGGCACCATGCCGCGCAATCCCAGCAAAGGCAGGTAGATGACAACCGCGCAATTGGCCACCAGCCATTGCCACACGCCGGGCAGGCCGCTACGCCGCAGCGAAGCAAAGGCCATACACAGTGCCATGCTCAGCAATTCGGTAGTCAGGAAGATCGGTGCCAGCACCAGCGCGGGATCGATAGTCATCAAATGGATTAGTCTGCCAACATCTGCCGCCATGGTGGCACAAGCACACAACTCGGACAGAATACAATCCAGCTTTATACCAAAAATGACAGCTAACGACAGCATTTAAAACAAATATTCACATTCAACCAGCATGCAGGCACAATCCCAACAACACATGCCACCTGCAGCGCATACCATGCCCATAACCGCAGATGCAGCAAACAGGCAGCGCCATTGCCTGGATTGCCAGCACTATCACATCAGCCATGATGTCCGTTTTCCGTATGCCTGCCGCGCACTGAAAATCAAGAGCAAGCGTCAGCCCTGCCAGGATGTGCTGGAAGCCTCCGGCCAGCCTTGCTTGTACCGGCGACAGAAATCCGCAACCAAGCCTTGAAAGGCGACAGCGACGTCTCCATTTGACTATGCTGATTCCGGTTTTTCTTTTCCCTGCCCTTGCTGCGCATTACCATGCAGGATCAAGAAAGATCACCGGCAGCAAACCTGCGCCGTTTGCCACATACATCACGGATTAACAGCGGCTGGTGCCGGGCCTATCCTACTGACCACATTCGGTATCGGGACAGTGCCAGCCATCTAAGATAAAGGCCAAAGCCACCATGAGCAAAACGGACTCCAACGCCATCACCACAGACAGCGTTTCTTCCCGCATACGCTATCGTTTGCAAAATGCCGGCGTGCGCTTTCACGCCAACGACAATATTGCCGATTTCATCGAGGCCGATGAACTGGACCTGCTGCAACAGGAAGTGGCAGAAAAAATGCAGGGCGTGCTGGAAAGCCTGGTGATTGACACGGTGAATGACCACAACACCCAGGACACCGCCCGCCGTGTGGCCAAGATGTTTGTGCGCGAAGTGTTTCGCGGTCGCTATGTGGCCAGCCCGCCCAATACCGAATTCCCGAATATCGAACAGCTCAACGAGCTGATGATCGTCGGCCCCATCACCGTGCGCAGCGCCTGCTCGCACCACCTGTGCCCCATCATGGGAAGGGTGTGGGTGGGGGTGATGCCGAACGAACACTCCAACCTGATTGGTCTGTCCAAATACGCCCGCCTGATTGACTGGGTGATGACGCGCCCGCAAATCCAGGAAGAAGCCGTGATGCAGATTGCCGACCTGCTGATGGACAAACTGCAACCGGATGGCCTGGCCATTGTCATGGAAGCCGATCACTTCTGCATGCACTGGCGTGGCGTGAAGGACAATAATTCCAAGATGACCAACAGCGTGATGCGCGGCTCCTTCCTGCGCGACGCCAATCTGCGCCGGGAATTCCTGTCGCTGATGCACAGAGGAAACTGACATGCTCGTTCGCCTGATTTATGCCAGCCGCAGTGCCACCCCCATCACCAGCGAACTGGTGCGACAGATTCTGGATGCCGCCCACCAGCACAATACCGAACGTGGCATTACCGGTGTGCTGTGTTATGGGGACGGTGTGTTCGTACAGGCCCTGGAGGGCGGGCGCGCGGAAGTGAACGCGCTCTATCAGCAAATTTGCCGGGACAAGCGACATCACGATGTCACTCTGTTGACCTACGAAGAAATCGACCAGCGCGAATTTGCCTGCTGGTCGATGGCTCAGGCACCGCTGGACAAGAAAAATGCCGCCTTGCTGCTGCGGCATTCATCCAGTCCGGTACTGGACCCCTTCCGTCTCAGCGGCCAGACCACTAGCCGTTTGTTGAGTGAACTGGGTCATTCCGGCGGGCTGCGCTCCAAGGGTTAAATCCCAGTCGGCAATAGCGGGCCTAAGCGCCCGCTGCTGCCAACGGCAATGTGATACTGACGCACAACCCGCCCTGCGGCAGATTACTGGCACGAATGCGGCCCTGATGGGTATGCACGATACGTTGCGCCATGGCCAGCCCCAGTCCGTAGCCTCCCGGCTGGCTGTTGTGCTCGCTGCGGAAAAAAGGCTCGAAGATGGTTTCCAGTTCGTGCTCCGGCACCCCTGGACCACAGTCACTCACCTCAACAATAACCTCCGTTTCAGTCCGTCTCACTGCCAGCGTAACCGCACTGCCTTTGCTGGTATGGTGAATGGCGTTACGAATGACGTTCTCCAGCGCACGTGACAGCAACTCCGGCTGCATCATCACCTCAGCCATATCGCTTTGCAGCAGCACAATGCTGCAATCGTTGGCCTGTGCCTCGAACTCGGCATCAGGAATCAGCTCTTCCAGCACAAAGTCGAGCGGTAGCCTCTCTGGTGGATGCTGTGCACCCTCGGCATCCAGCCTGGCCAATGCCAATACCTCGCCCACCAGCGTATCCATACGGCCGGATTCACGCTCGATACGGCCCAGCCAGGTTTCCAGCTGATCCGGTTGCTGGCGGGCCAGGTCGATGGCGGCATTCAGCCTGGCCAGTGGAGAGCGCAATTCGTGCGAGACATCATGAAACAGACGGCGCTGGCCGATGATCAGCTGTTTGAGCCGCTTGGCCAGACTGTCAAAATCGCGCCCAAGGTCGGCCAGCTCGTCACGCCGCCCACCCATTTTCCCCGCCAGATTGACATCCATGTCGCCCTTGGCCACCGACTGGAAAGCATCACTCATCAGGTGGATGGGCTTGGACAGATAGCGCGCCAGAATGGCACCAAATAGCAAGCTGGCCAGCAAGGCTGCAATGACCGGAATCAGCGGAATCGGACCCGGTGCCTCTGGTCCGCCATGGCCGGGGCCTCCCGGACCTGCTGGCCCCCCCGGCATACCAGACATGACTGGCGGCGGTCCTGGCGGCAGCAACACCAGCCGGTAATGCGTACCATCGGCCAGGCTCACCTCCCGTGAAGGACGATGATTGAACAAATCCTGCCCAGGCGCAGCACGCCCCAGCAATTCATGCCCCTGATCATCCAGAATGTACAGATAATCCCGGCCACGCGATTTCATACCTTCCAGTTGCTGGAGCAAGCTGGCGGGTCCTTCTTGACGTAACAAGACGGCGGCCATGTCCAGCAGCGCCCCATCCATCGGGTGGTGCTCTTCGATAACCGCCGCTGTTTCGCTACGGTGCTTGAACCAGAAAACCGCCCCCACGCCGACCACGGTGCAGATTTGCGCCAGCCATAGTATGAGGAACAACTTCCAGAACAAGCGTCCCATTTCAGGCCTTGATGAACTGGTAACCGCGACGCACCACGGTCTGGATGCAGATACGGCCCGGCGCAACCCGTGCCAGCTTCTGGCGAATGCTGCTCATGTGCACATCGACACTGCGGTCAAAACGTGCCAGCGGCCGTCCCAAGGCCTGCTTGGACAGGATATCCTTGCCGACCGGCTGGCCGGCATTGCGCACCAGCAGCTCCAGCAAGCTGTATTCGGTGCTGGTGAGTTCCAGCACGGTCTCCCCCCATTGCGCCCGGCGCTCGCCCGGCCACATGGTCAGCGGGCCTTCGCGCAGCAAGTCAATTTCATGCGCCGGCTGCGCCTGATTGCCGATCCGGCGCAAGATGGCGCGAATCCGGGCCAGCAGTTCACGCGGCGTGCAAGGCTTGGGGACATAGTCATCTGCGCCCAATTCCAGGCCCAGCACCCGGTCGGTATCATCGCCGCGTGCAGTCAGCATGAGGATGGGCAGCATGCTGTGCTCACGTACCCGGCGCAATACCTCCACGCCGCTGATGCCAGGCATCATCACGTCCAGCACCATCAGGTCAAACTGCCCTGACAAGGCCTGCACCACCGCACTGGTGCCATCGCTCACTTTTTGCACCTGACACGCCTCGCGCTCCAGATAGCTACCCAGCATGTCGGCCAACTCAATATCGTCATCCACCAGCAGTATTCGCATTTTCCATCCTGATTATTCTGTCGCCCCCCTCTCCCGGGGGCTTTCGGCAGACATGATCCACATCACGACACGGTGCGGGTGAAGTTTTACTGCCATTTACACCGATTGATGGCGCTTTACGCCGTACTAACCGTTATTAACAATCGCTGCGCGCATCATGTATGACGGTAGCCGCTTGGTCACCCAGCCTGGGTCCCTCTCTCATCCGTGGCGGCTACCACCTCTGGCAGCGGCAGAAATTGCCTGTCAACCGGCCAAAAGCACCGGCAAGTCCCTGTAAGTCATGAATTTTGATCACGCCTGCATCACACTCTCCGGGTGATGGCGGCAATTTTTTCCGCCACGACAACCTGGAGAAATGCCCAGCCAGGCGCAACCTTAACAGAATGCCGGCGCTTTGCCGCACACCCCCACATTCACTAACATTTCCTAACATTTTTTTACGTCTTAACCATTATTTACTGGCCTGGAACTTGCCTGTTACCCGGCATCGCGCCCGCCTGCAGCCATTGGGCATGACTGGCGACAGCGCACCGCTCACGCACTTGTATCAGGAGTATTCATCATGAGCATCTCAGGCATCAGCAGTAGCACTTCCATTTACGCACTGACCGGCAGCAGCCAATCTACCAGCAGCACTTCGGGCACCGGAGAAACCCGTCACCATGGCAAACACCGTGGTGGCAACGACGCCTTCATGCAAAGCGTGGAGCAGGCGCTGAGCCAGCTGGGCATCTCCCTGCAAGCGCCCACCAGCAGCAGCGCCAGCAACAACACCGGCAGCAGCAACAGTGGCAGCAATAGCGCACTGTCCAGCCTGCAAACCCCGCCGCCGCCACCGCCGGACGGTGATGGCGATGCCGACGACAGTGTCAGCAGCAGTACCAGCAGCACCCAAAACCCCAGACAGGCCATGCACACCTTCATGCACGACTTGTTTGCCGCGCTGAAGTCCGGTAGCAATAGCGATAGCAGCAGCGACAGCAGCACCTCAAGCTATGGCAATGCCGAAAGTCAGCTGCAAAGCCTGATCCAGCAGTTGTCCAGCGGCACGTCCAGTAGCTCCGGCACCTTGGGGACGCTGCAAAGCGACTTCAGCAATCTGGTGTCCAGCATCCAGGCCGCCAATGGCAGTAGCGCCAGCGATTCCAGCACCTCCGGCAGTAGCACATCGGGGAGCAGCACCTCAGCCAATCTGCAATCCTTCCTGAGCGCACTGCTGCAAAACCTGCAGAACAGCCAGACCAATCAATATGCGTCATCGGTGGGCAGCCTGATCAGCACACAGGGTTAAGCGGCATCCGGCAGCGCCGCGACGTGACGTTGCAGGCGCTGTTGCAGGAATTCGCGCAGGCGCACCACCAGCGGCGACAGCATCATCCGGTGCGGGCACACCAGGTAGAGGGGAGCCCGTTCGGTCTGGTAATCAGGCAGCAAGGCCTGCAAAGTGCCAGCCTTAAGGTCGTCCAGCACATCCAGCCTGGACTTGTAGGCAATTCCGAGCCCGGACAGCGCCCAGCGGCGTACGATTTCGCCATCGTCACTTTTCAGCCGTCCATCCACCGCCACGCTGGCCCACTCACCCTGATGGCCAAAGCGCCAGCGCTCGTGCAAGGCATCGCCCAGCACAAAACGCAGGCAGGCGTGCGCGGCCAAGTCTTCGGGCTTGCGTGGATGGCCATGTCGGGCCAGATAGTCTGGTGAAGCGCACAACACGCGCCGGTTATCCGGCAACAAGGGCAGCGCCACCAGGCTGGAGTCTTCCGGAACGCCATAGCGCAGGGCCAGGTCCACCGGCATGCGGTATAAATCGGCCAGTCGATCACTGATATGCAGCTGCAAGCGCACCGCAGGATGCTCAGCCAGAAACTCATCCAGCCAGGGGCGCAACCGTTGCCGGCCGATATCCGATGGCATGGACAGGCTGAGCAGCCCTTGCAGTGCTTCCCTGCCAACGGCCAGCGCCTGGGCACCAGCCTGCAAGGCCTCCAGCGCCACGCTGGCATGCGCCAGATAGCGCTCGCCATCAGCAGTCAGCCGCAGGCTGCGGGTGGAGCGCACCAGCAGGCGACTGCCCAGTTCCTGCTCCAGACGCTTGAGCGCGGCACTGGCCACTGCCGGGCTGATATCCAGCGCACGTGCAGCGGCTGACAGGCTGCCCAGCTGCGCGGTTTGCAGCAGAATCTGCACATCCTCCAGCCTGACCATGCATCCCCCGGCAAAATTCAGAATCAAACACAGCAAGACAGACTGATAACCCCGCTGCAACCCCGGTCAGCGAGGACCCTGTTCAGGGCAGAAAGGATTTCATATTGTACTTCTGCACCAGCTGCTGGTAAGCAGCCGTCTGGCGGTAACGCCGCAATGCATCCACGTAAGCGTCTATCCGTCCGCTCGGCATGGACTTGCGGGAAAAACCAAGATAGAAATCGCCAATCAGCCAGTGAGGCTGATGCAGGGCCACCACCTGGGAGGACAAGCCCGGCATGGCCAGCTCCAGCGACTGCAGCGACGTGCCATAGGCCACTGCAATATCAATGCGACCGGCCAGCAGCTTGGAAAACACTTCTTCCTTGGAGCTGGCATTCATGTCGATCTTCCAGCATGTCTGCATGGCATCCTGCACGGTCTGCCCATAGAAATAATTGCTGGCCGCCGCCATGCGAAATCCGGCATAACGGCAGGGGTCATTGCTGTCGGGAAAGCGCTGCTGCTGGTTGCGGCGGACAAACAGGCCGGCATATTGCCGGTGCTGGATAGCCACCGGCAGGAACACGGCATAGCGCTCCCGCTCTTCGGTGCGGGCCAGGTAGCTCAGCGCGTCTACCTGCCCCAGTTGCAGGCTGCGCAATGCACGTTGCCAGGGCATGGGCTTGTAAATCACATGCCAGCCCAGCCGGGTGGCCACCTGGTCGATTTCTTCCAGATGAAAACCACCATGGGCCTTGCCATCCCCCTGCACATACTCAAAGGGATGGTTGTCGGACTCCTCGACGGCAACAACAAAGTCCTGGCCCAAGGCAACGCCACTGACACACAAGCCAGTCAGCAGCAGCAACCGGCAAACGCAGGCCTGCACGGCCTTACTGTGCCTCATGACTGAAAAATCCCGCTCAGCCTGCCGTCCCGCCAACAGTCAGGCCGCCATCGATGCGCAAGGTGGGCTGCCCCACGCCCACCGGCACGCTCTGACCTTCCTTGCCGCAAACGCCCACGCCCTGATCCAGCGCCATATCGTTGCCTATCATGGAAACATGGCCCAGCACGTCCGGCCCGTTGCCGATCAGTGTGGCACCCTTGACCGGATAGGTCAGCTTGCCGTTTTCGATACGCCAGGCTTCCGATGCGGAAAACACGAACTTGCCGCTGGTGATATCCACCTGACCACCACCAAAATTGGCGGCATACAGGCCGTCCTTCACCGAGGCGATGATCTCTGCCGGGTCATGCTGGCCACCGAGCATGTAGGTATTGGTCATGCGCGGCATCGGGATATGCGCGTAGGATTCGCGACGGCCATTGCCGGTGGGTGCCACCTGCATCAACCGGGCATTCATGGCATCCTGCATATAGCCCTTGAGGATACCGTCCTCGATCAGCACGGTGCGATTGGTCTGGTTGCCTTCGTCGTCAATCGCCAGCGAACCGCGACGGCCATCCAGCGTGCCGTCATCCACCACGGTTACACCGGCTGCCGCCACGCGCTGCCCCAGCTTGCCAGAGAAGGCCGATGTGCCCTTGCGGTTGAAGTCGCCTTCCAGCCCATGGCCAATGGCTTCATGCAGCAGCACACCCGGCCAGCCGGAGCCCAGCACCACGGTCATCTGCCCGGCTGGTGCCGGGCGCGCCTCCAGATTGATCAATGCCTGGTCTACCGCCTGACGCACGTATTGCTCCACCAGCGCATCGTCAAAGCGGGTGAGGTCGAAACGGCCACCGCCGCCGCCAGAACCCTGCTCGCGTCGACCGTTGTGCTCCACGATGACATGCACCGACAGGCGCACCAGCGGGCGCACATCCGCAGCCCGCACACCATCGTGACGGGCCACGTACACCACATCGTATTCGGAGGCGACGCCAGCCATCACCTGCAACACGCGCGGGTCCATCGCACGGGCCAGTTTTTCCACCTTTTCCAGCAGCGCCACTTTGGCCGCTGCCTCCAGGCTGTAACACGGGTCGATGGCAGGGTAAAGATCGCGCGCGCGCTGTGGCGACTGCTTGCCGGCATTGCCATCGCCACCAGCCAATCCGATGGCACGTACTGCATCGGCAGCGCGGGAGATGGCGTCCACGCCGATATCGTCGGAATAGGCAAAGGCTGTCTTGTCGCCAGCAACGGCACGTACCCCTACCCCCTGATCGATACTGAAGCTGCCGGATTTGACAATGCCTTCCTCCAGGCTCCAGCCCTCGCTACGGGTGTACTGGAAATAAAGGTCAGCGTAATCCACAGCATGCTGGCGCATGCGGGAGAAGGTTTTTTCGATCACAGACTCATCCACGCCAAAAGGCGAGAGCAGCAGTTGATCGGCAATGGTGAAAGCGTCTTGCATGGTGGGTCTTTCTGTCAAAGCACGCGGTGCGCCAGCGCGGGCAAGCCGCTACGCACCGATTGCAGCAATGCGGGGTCGAGTTCGGCCAGCACGACACCTTCGCCGCTGGCCTGTTGCGCCAGAATGCGCCCCCAGGGATCGATAATCATGGATTGACCATGGGTACGGCGACCATTTTCATGTGTCCCCCCCTGGCCGGAGGCAATCACGAAACATTGGTTTTCAATGGCACGTGCGCGCATCAGCACTTCCCAATGCGCCTCACCAGTGGTGGCCGTGAATGCAGCGGGCAGAATCATCACGTCAAACGGCGCAAGCTGACGGAACAGCTCGGGAAAGCGCAAATCGTAACAGATGCCGCAGGCGACTTCCGCCAGACCGATATCCACCTTCACCGGCACCTGTCCGGCAACGATGCTGTCCGACTCGCAATAACGTTCGCCATTTCCGGTATAGCCAAACAGATGAATCTTGTCGTAACGCGCCTGCACCACACCGTCAGGGTCGAATACCAAGGTGGTGTTGAACACCTTGCCAGCTTCCGGGCTCTGCAGCGGGATGGTGCCAGCGGCCAGCCATACCTTGTTGTCACGCGCCATGGCGGCTAGCGCAGTCTGCAAGGGGCCACTGCCCATCTCTTCGCAGATGGCCACCTTGTCGCCATCTTTTCTGCCCATCAGGCAAAAATATTCCGGCAGTACCACAAAGGCCGCACCGGCAGCGGCGGCTTTGGCCACCAGCGCCGCAGCACGGGACAGGTTGGCTGCTACATCGGTTCCGGACACCATCTGCACGGCAGCCGCAATAAATTTCTGTTTCATGGCGTGATGATCCGCTTGCTGTTTCTCAAAGGTTCCACTGCCCGCTTTTCCACCTTGGGATTGGCAAAGGAACCGGTCAGGTCATACTCGACCGACAAAATCTTGCCGACCGGATCTTGCAATACTTTCTGCGCTGCCAGCGCTGCCACACCGACCACGGGGTTGAGCAGCGCCGCCCCGGCAGCCAGCGCCACGCTCTCCGCCAGATGCGGCTGTACCTTGATGTGTACATCCTGGGTTTCGTCGGCCAGATTCACCTGCCCGTTAAGGAAGACATCTGCCGCCGGGCCTTTCAGATGCACATTATCAGAAACAAATACACCCTTGCTGATGCGGGCATCACCGCTGATGGAGTCAAAGGCAAAACCGTCACTGAACACATCGGTGAAATCCAGCTTCACCCGCCGGGTAAGTGACTGCAGGCTCAATACGCCGAGCAGACGGGCGGCACCTGGGTCCACCTTGGCAAAGCGGCCGTTCTTCAAAGACAGGGTCATGTCCCCGGACAGCTGTTTGACACTGAGATCGAACAAGCCGCCCGGCCAGCGCATATTGCCCGCCAGCGTACCCTCGCCCTTGCGGAAAGTGTCCTGCAAGCCCACGCGGGCCAGCAGTTTGCCTACATCAGTACTGTCTACCCGGTAACGGGCATACACTTCCTTGCCATCCTCGCTGCGCCGCACCCGGACACTACCCTGCAAACTGCCTTCGGCCGCATCCAGCCGCAAGGGATTGAGCAACCAGTCACGCCCTTCGCGACGCGCCCGCACATCCAGCTTACCCACCGAGCGGTTCTGGTACACCAGGTCGCCCACATGGATATCCAGTGCCGGCCAGTCGCCCTTGTCCGACATCGTGTTGTCGCCATCAGCCGCACTGCCTTTTTCCGGCGGATTGAGCAGCGCATATGCCAGATTGGCGCGCAGCAGGCCGTTTCCTTCCGGCAAGTATTCAATATTGCCACTCATTTCATGCGCCCGCACATCCAGCGACCAGCCGTGGCGAATCCGCCGGTTGCCAAGGCTGGCCGTCACCTTGTGCAGACTGCCAGCCCAGCTGTCCAGCTGCGGCGTTTCCAGATCAATCTGCAAAGGCAGATCAATCTGCAAGGGCTTGCCCGCAGTTGCCGCATTGCCATGCAAACCGGAAGGCCCGGCAATGGCATCAACCCAGGCGGGTAAATCCACCTTCGGCGCAGCCAGACGCAACAGCAAGCCTTCGTCAGGCAGCTTGCCCAGCGGACGACCGGAGGCAATCACCCCGGTTTTCAGGTTGCCATGCTCATCCAGCAACAGGCTGCCGCTGGCCACGGTGCCGACATCCAGGTCCAGCCGTACCGGCTGTTGTGCCGTCTTGCCGGGTGTCACCCGCAATGACAACGGCAGCACGTCCGCCGCCGGTTTGCCTGCCGGAGCCGGGGCCAGAATACTGACGCCCTGCAAGCCGGACTGCACCGTCAGGTTTTCCAGGCCCTTTTGCACGGCAAACTGAATGCCGAACGGTGCATGACCGCTGACGTAAGGAGCCAGCACCGGCAGATAGCGCTCCAACGCCTGCTTGCTGTCTGCCTCGCCACGGATATCAAAATTCATGCGCCCGGCCGCTGTGCTGGCTGCCTTCAGCACAAAGGCTCCGCCCAGCGCCTTGAATGCCACACCGTTGGATTCCACCCCGTGCTCGGTAAAAGTCAGCGTGCCTTGCGCCTGGGACAGCGGCGGAATCGGCAGCGTGCGGAAAACCAGTTGATTGCCGGACAGCAATATGTCGCCACGTACCTTGGGCGTTTCATGGCCGGACAAGGGGATGCCCAGTTTGAGATTGAGCGCGGCATTGCCGCCACCTTGCAGATTGCCGGTAAAACCATCCAGCCAGCCGTCCACCGGGCTAGCCGTGGTGAATTTCAGCATGCTGGCCAACGGCCCTTGCGCCCGGCCCAACACCGTCAAAACCGGCTGGGTGGCACCCAGATTATCTATCCCCACCTGCACGGCAGTCAGCGGCACGCCCAGCGTAGTGGCGGAGCGCGCGGCAATCAGCATTTTTTCGTTATGGAAACCCAGGTCAGCCTGGATATTGTCGATGGTGGGCCAGCCTTTTTCATACAGCAGCTTGCCCCGCTCCACCTTGGCATCCACGCTGAACTGCCCGCCCTTGCCACCGGCAAAGGGAAAGTCGGCCAGATCGCCTTTCAGAATCATGCGCACGTCACGGGCGGTACCGCCCAGCAAGGCTTGCTTCAGCCAGCGCAGGGTATCCTCACCCACTGCATGCGGCAGGTAGGCCGGCACCCGCTCAGCCGCCACCCGATCCACGCTGGCGGTGAAGTCCACCACGCCGGGGCCGCTTTCACCATGATGGTAATGGCCGCCAAAACGCCCCGTCAGGTCGGCATTGGCAAAACTGATATCCTGAAAATCAACATCGGTTTGCTTGCCCTGGTTTTTCCAGTCCACCCGGGCATTGAGCCGGTCAAAATTCAACAACTGCGGAAATACCACCGGATAATTCAGCGCGGCATGACGGCTGTCCAGTTGCAGGCTGCCGCCCTGCTCGCCAAAACGCAGCGTACCGCTGACGCCACTGATGCCCGGCACCGTGGCAAAGGCCTGCCAGGCCAGCGAATCAAAACGGGTGGCCACCGTATATTGGCGCGGTGACTGCAGCGGCCCGGTCCAGGCCAGCGACAGGTTTTTCAACTGGCCGCTGGGTGCAAAGCGGGAGAACAGCGAATTGCCATCCCCACCCAGCGCACGGATGAACGGCGTCAGATGGGCCACATTGACATTATCCAGCGTCAACTGGCCATGCCCTTGCTCGCCCGGCAACCAGTCGCCACGAATGCTGGAATTGTCGAAAGCCAGACCGCTGGAACTGGCCAGCGTCAGGCTGGAGGCATTGATGACGTACGCCCCCTTGGCCGAGCGCTCCAGCTGTAACTTGCCGCTGATCACAGGCAATACCAGGGTGCGGGCATCGTGCAGGGTGTAGGCGGCATTGTGAATGCTGACATCGGCCTGCAAGCTGTTGATATGTCCGTCAGAAAAATCAGCCTCCAGCGTGCCACTGCCCTCGCCACGATTCACCAGACCGACTTTTTCCATATAGCGCGACAGCATGCCCGCCTGCGCCCCATTGAGCCGGACACGGACACTGCCCGACCAGTCGCGCCACTGGCTGAAATCATTACCACGCCAGGACAGCTCCATGTCGAAGCCTTTACCCAGCGTGGCCACGGGGCGGCCAGACAGCGTCAGACGATGGCCCAGCAGGGTTTTGCCCAGAATCAGCTGACCACCTTGCAAGTCCAGCCGCGGCAGCCCGAACATTTTGTCTTCCCAGCTGATGTGCGCCTGGCTGATTTCAATATGTCGCTGACGCAGCAGCCAGTTGGCGGAGGGTTCGCTCCCGGCAGCTTGCGGCTTGGCAGGACTGGCGGACAAGTCAAAGCCGTTGAGCAGGATATGACCATCGACATTGCGTACCAGCGCCACACTGGGGCCCTGAATCACAATGCTGGAAAACAGCGGCTGCCAGGACAATAAGGACAACCAGGAAGGCAGCACCGTCACTTGCTGCAAGGTCAGCGCATCGCCACTTACCGGATTGGCAATACGCAGCCCACCCAGTTGCAGCTGCGGTGCCATGTCCTGCCATTGCCACTGCCCGGACAGGGCCGCAATGCTCACCTGCCGCCCACTGGCCTCGGACAGGCTGTGCTCCAGTTGTGGACGGAATTGCTCCAGCCTGGGCAGAAACCACCAGTTGAATACGGAAAATGCGCTGCCCACCACCAGGACTGCCAGCACCAGCAACAGGCCGGCCATACGCAGGACTTTGCGCAGCAAGCGGATGACGTGGATTCTGGCCAGCAGATACAGGGGCTTTTCCAAATGAGCTAAACCGATACAATGAAGTGTTATCAGGACCAACCAGCGAGTGCAGCGCCATTATGCCAGCAAACCCGGAGCATGCCATTGCCCAGAGCCGTGCCTTTTCACTTTATCTGGACCGGCTGCTGACTGCACGGCCAGAGCAACTGACGTTGTTGCAAGCACGCCTGTTACATCCTTTTGATGCTGCTGAAATGGCCGACTTTGCGCCATGGGATACGCTGGACAGCCCGGAGGCCATGTGCGCCGCCTTGCGCCAGCTGCGCCAGGCGGTAATGGCCCGCCTGATCACTCGGGACCATAACGGCCTGGCCACGCTGGACGAAGTGGTCAGCACCATCAGCCAGCTGGCCGAATTTGCCGTGCAACAGTCACTGGCGTCAGCCTGTCGCGCCTTGCCGCAATATGGCCAGCCCATCGGCGAGGACAGTGGCGAAGTTCAGCAACTCATCGTCATCGGCATGGGCAAACTGGGCGGTGGCGAGCTGAATGTTTCGTCCGACATCGACCTGATCTTCATCTACCCCGAGGACGGCGAAACCAGCGGCCCACGCAAGATCAGCAATCACGAATACTTCAGCCAGGTGGGCAAGCGCATCATCAGCCTGATCAACGACGTCACGCTGGACGGCCAGGTCTTCCGCGTCGACATGCGCCTGCGTCCTTACGGTGACTCCGGCCCGCTGGTAATGAGCTTCCCGGCACTGGAAAACTACCTGCTCACTCAAGGACGGGAATGGGAACGCTACGCCTGGATCAAGGCCAAGGCACTGACTGGTGATGTAGCTGGTTTGGCCGACATGGTGCGCCCCTTTGTTTACCGCAAGTATCTGGATTACAACGCCTACGGTGCCATGCGCGAGCTGCACGCCCAGATTCGCCGTGAAGTGGCCCGGCGCGACATGGCCGACAACATCAAGCTGGGGCCTGGTGGAATTCGCGAAGTGGAATTCATCGCCCAGGTGTTCCAGCTGATTCGCGGTGGTCGTGACAAAACCCTGCAACTGCGCAGCACCCGCGCCACGCTGGACCGGCTGGCCGAATTGCGCCTGCTGGAACCTGCCGCCGTGGCCGAACTGCAAGAAGCCTATGCCTTCCTGCGCAATCTGGAGCACCGCCTGCAATATCTGGACGACCAGCAAACCCAGACCTTACCCGCCAGCGAAGAAAACCAGATCAAGATTGCCCACAGCATGGGCTACCAGAGCTGGCCCGCCTTCCTGGACGCGCTCAACGCCGAGCGGCGCAAGGTAACGCGTCACTTCGAGCAGGTTTTCATCCTGCCCACCGAAACCGCGCCGGACCACCCGCTGTCCTGCCTGTGGAACGACATTGGCGAGCAAGACCCCTCCCCTCAGCTCACCGCGCTGGGCTTTGACGATGTGCCCGGCGTCAGCGGACAGTTGCGTGCGCTGGCACAAAGCCAGCGTTACCAGCAGATTCCACTGGCTGGCCGCAAAAAATTCGATGCCCTGATGCCGCCGCTGATTGAGGTTTCCACCCATTTTCCCAATCCTGCAGCCACCCTGTCGCGCATCATCGGGCTGATGGAGGCCATCAGCCGCCGCGCATCCTACCTGGCCTTGCTCACCGAATATCCGCAAACCCTGCAACGCTTGGCCACCTTGTGCTCGGCCAGCGCCTGGGTGTCCACCTACCTGACCCGCCACCCCATTTTGCTGGATGAACTGCTGGACGCCCGCGTGCTGTATGCCACGCCGGACTGGCCCACGCTCACCGCCCAGCTGGAAGAACAAATGCAGCAAGCCGATGGCGACATTGAAGCCAAAATGGATACCCTGCGCCACTTCCAGCATGCCCAGGCCTTCCGCCTGGTGGCACAGGACATTGCTGGCATGTGGACGGTGGAAGCCTTGTCCGACCAGTTGTCCATGCTGGCCGACACCGTGCTGGATGCCACGCTGCGCCACGCCTGGCGCGACATTCCCAGCCGCCATACCGATACACCGTGTTTTGCCATCATTGGTTACGGCAAGCTGGGCGGCAAGGAGCTGGGCTACGCCTCGGATCTTGACATCATTTTCCTGTATGACGACGAGCACCCGGACGCCACCGAGCTCTATTCACGCCTGGCACGCAAGATGTCCACCTGGCTGACCAGCGCCACCAGTGCGGGCATCCTGTACGACATCGACCTGCGTCTGCGTCCCAACGGTGCCAGCGGGCTATTGGTCAGCTCGCTGCAGGCCTTCCGCAATTATCAGGAAAAGCAAGCCTGGGTATGGGAGCATCAGGCCCTGACCCGCGCCCGCTACGTGGCCGGCGACAGCACCATCGGCAACGGTTTTGAAACGATACGTCACGATGTCCTCACCCTGCAACGCGAACCTGACACCCTGCGCAGCGAAGTGCTGGGCATGCGTCAGCGCATGCTGGAAAGCCACCCGCCACACGAGCATGACGTCAAACATGCGCGCGGCGGCATCATCGACATCGAATTCATCGTGCAATACCTGATTCTGGCCCATGCACGTCAGCTACCGGCCTTTACCGGCAATACCGGCAACATCGCCCTGCTGGCAGTGGCAGCCGACGCCGGGCTGATCAGCCACGAACTGGCCGAACAGGGCCGCAGCGCCTACCGTTACTACCGCAAACTGCAGCATGCCGCCCGGCTGAACGAAAGCAGCAAGGTGGAAGTCAACGACACACTGCGTCAGCACTACCGACAAGCCCAGACGCTATGGCTGCAGGTTTTTGGCGCAGATAGCTTGTCCTGACCGGCTTTTTCACCCGCGACGGTTCACAACGGCAACACTGGCGGTATAATTGCCCGCTAACAAAACACAATGACGGAGAGCTCCAAGATGTCGATGGCAGATCGTGACGGATTCATCTGGTATGACGGCAAACTGGTTGACTGGCGCGATGCCACCACCCACGTACTGACCCACACCCTGCATTACGGCATGGGCGTGTTCGAGGGTGTACGCGCCTACGAAACCCCCAAAGGCCCGGCCATCTTCCGCCTGCAGGACCACACCGACCGCCTGTTCCGCTCCGCCAAGATCCTGGGCATGAACCTGCCCTTCAGCAAGGACGACATCAATCAGGCACACCTGGACGTGGTGAAAGCCAACAAGCTGTCCTCCTGCTATTTCCGTCCGATGGCCTTCTACGGCTCCGGCAAACTGGGCGTGGCACCGAAAAAAGACGACGTACAAGTCATCGTTGCTGCCTGGCCGTGGGGTGCTTACCTGGGTGAAGAAGGCCTGGAAAAGGGCATTCGCGTGAAGACATCGTCCTTTACCCGTCATCATGTCAACATCACCATGTGCAAGGCCAAGGCCAACGGCAACTACATGAACTCCATCCTGGCCAACAACGAGGCCACGGCAGACGGCTACGACGAAGCCCTGCTGCTGGACGTAGATGGCTTCGTGGCTGAAGGCTCGGGCGAGAACATCTTTATCGTGCGCAAGGGCAAGCTGTACACGCCGGACCTGACTTCCGCCCTGGAAGGCATCACCCGCGACACTGTGGTACAGATTGCCCAGGAGCAAGGCCTGGAAATCATCGAAAAACGTATCACCCGCGATGAAGTCTACAGTGCCGACGAAGCCTTCTTCACCGGCACCGCCGCCGAAGTCACCCCGATCCGCGAGCTGGATCGTCGTGCTATCGGCGAAGGCACGCGCGGCCCGATCACCGCCGCCATCCAGCAAAAGTACTTCAATATCGTGAAGGGCCTGGATGCCGAACACGAACACTGGCTGACCTACGTCAAGTAAACACACCCAAGCAGCAAGGGCCGGCGCTGCCGGCCTGACAAGGAAAGACAATGGCTGAACTTAAAGAAAATACCCGTCGCGTCATCGAAGTCACCGCGAAGGACCTGCCCCTGCACTGCCCGATGCCGGACATGGTGGCATGGAACTCCCACCCGCGCGTTTTCCTGCCGGTACACAAGACCGGTGAAGCACTGTGCCCTTACTGTGGCACCCAGTACAAGCTGGTAGGCCCGGTCGGACACCACCACTAAGCCAGCGCCTGGCTGACGGCATGCGAAAGGTGCGGGCTTCCGCACCTTTTTCGCTTGCCCGCTCACCAAATCAACGCCAGCTTGCCTCATGCATACAGGCTGGCGCTGATTTGGAAGCGGAATTTTTCATGAAGAAAAAAATACTGGTCATCGGCCCCTCATGGGTTGGCGACAGCGTCATGGCCCAGCCACTCTACCAGCGGCTGCACCAGCGCCACCCGGGGCTGGAACTGCATGTATTTGCCCCGGCCTGGACCCTGCCCCTACTGGCACGCATGCCGGAAGTAGCCAAAGCACACCTCAATCCTTTCGGACATGGTGCACTGCGCTTGCGCGAACGCTGGGAAACCGCCCGCAAGCTCAAGGCGGAAGGCTTCGATCAGGCCATCGTGCTGCCCAACTCCATCAAATCGGCCTTGATTCCCTTCTTTGCCGGCATCCCGCTACGCACTGGCTTCATCGGTGAATCGCGCTACTGGATACTCAACGACACCCGAGAACTGGACGAGCAAGCGCTACCGATGATGGTGGAGCGCTTTTGCGCACTGGCCGAAGAGCGCAACGCACCGCTGCCACGCCCCATCGACCACCCGGCCTTGGTTACCAATCCGCAAAGTCAGCTGGAAACAGCCCGCCGCCTGCAACTGGACACCAGCCGCCCGATTGTCGCCTTCTGCCCTGGTGCGGAATACGGCCCGGCCAAACGCTGGCCGGCGCGACACTTTGCCGAACTGGCCAAACGCTTTGCTGCCACGGGCTTTGCCGTCTGGCTGTTCGGCTCTGGCAAAGACAAGGAAATCGGCGATGACATCGCCCGTCTGGCCGAAGGTACGGCCACCAACCTGTGCGGCAGCACCGGTCTGGAGGAGGCCATCGACCTGATGGGCCTGACCCGGCTTGCTGTCTGCAACGACTCCGGCCTGATGCACGTTGCCGCAGCGCTTGGGAAACCGTTGGTCGCACTGTACGGTTCCTCCAGCCCGGACTTCACCCCGCCACTGTCGGATCAGGCGGCAGTGGTAAGCCTCAACCTGGATTGCAGCCCCTGTTTCGAACGAAAATGCCCCTACCAGCACACCAATTGCCTGGAACAGCTGGGGCCGGACCTGGCATGGCAGGCTGCACAACGTTTTCTGCCCGAACTGGGCAATACCATCACTCAACTGACCCGTAGCACATAGGCTGAACCATGAGCGCACAAGACAAGAACAATCAGCCCGAGGAAAACAGCCGCCGCATGGAACTGGTGAGGGCCGCTGCCAAACTGTTTCGCGACCAAGGCTACGAACGCACCACCGTGCGCGACCTGGGCAATGCAGTGGGACTGCAATCGGGCAGCCTGTTTTATCACTTCCGCACCAAGGAAGAAATCCTGGTTGCCGTCATGGCACTGGGCATTACCGCCACCACCGAGCAATTGAGCGAAGCCATTGCCCGCGCCCGCAGCCCGCGTGACAAGCTGTCGGCCCTGTTTCATGTCCATCTGAATTCGCTGCTGGGTGATAACCAGGCAGCCCTGGAAGTGATGCTGTACGAATGGCGCAGCGTCTCAGCGGCGGCAAAACCTGGCCTGATCGTGCTGCGTGATCGCTACGAAGCACTGTGGCAAGAGGTTCTGGACGAAGCTGCCGCCGCCGGACTGGTCAAGCAGGATACCCGCCTGCTGCGCCGCACGCTGCTGGGCAGCCTGCACTGGTCGGTGCAGTGGTACAAGTCCGAGGGTGAACTGAGTGTGGATGCGCTGGCAGAGCGCATGCTGGCCCTGGTACTGTTGAAGTAATCCCACACTTCCAGCCCGGCCTGGTGATTTATCAGCAAACTCTGGACAAATTGTTCTAAAATCACAGAGTTAGCCTACTAAACAGGAGTTGCGCCATGGACAGCATCTCTCGCCTGCAAAGCAGCAGTGCCAGCACCACGGCCAGCCTGTTGCAGCAGAGCCGCAACAGCCGCGCAGCCAGCACCAGCCAGGCTACGGAAGACACCAGCAGCTCGGCGTCCATCCGTAACGAAATCACCACACAACAGCTGCAAGCCAGTGGTAGCAGCCAGCAAGCTGTTAGCAGCACACCCTCGCGGCAAAGCCAGAATCGCTTCCAGATTGAACAGGCACTGGCCAGCCAGCTGACATCCAGCCAGGCCGCCAGCGTCAGTACAGACAGCACGCGTACCGTGAATGCCAGCCGGGCCAGCAGCGAATCGGACAGCACCGCCAACAGCACCTCGACCGCAGCCACCAGCAGCCGTGGTCGCCAAACCACGGCCAGCAGCAGTCGCAGCAACGATAACGACCGCGACGACAGCAATAGCGTGACCAGCCGTCAGTCTGCCTCGGTTCGCAACCAGGCCCAGCAGACATTGGAAAATCAGAAGAACAGCGGCCAGATTGCCGTAGCGCAGTATCAGAACAATCAGTCCCTGCTGGAGAGCTCTACTCAGGCAAGCAGCCGTAGAGTCAGCGAACAAGCCTGAGCTGGCCGCCATTGAAATTCATCCAAAAAAGAGTACAAGGGTCCACCTCTTGTACTCTTTTTTTGCTTCTGACAGCTTATCTGACGCCATGCTGTGCGGCCAACGCCCTGGCTTTCAACAAACCAGCCTGATCCCCCTGCTTGCCGGCAAGCGCATACCAGCGCACGGCCTCTCGCCAGTCTTCCTTCAGCCCCAGCCCATGTTCATACTGGCTGGCCAGCAAATACTGCGCCCCCACATCGCCCTGCTCTGCCGCCGCCCGATACCAGTGCGCAGCTTGGGCATAGTCCTGTGGCGCACCTCGGCCCAGGTAATACTGCGTGGCTACACTTACCTGCGCATCACGGTGCCCTTGCCGGGCGGCTGCCTCAAACAGGCGGGTGGCCTGCTGCAAATCACGTGGCAGGCCGTCGCCACTTTCATACACCTGCCCCAACACAAACTGGGCTGATGACAGATGTGCGTCGACCGCCTTTTGCAACCACTTCAAGGCCAGCTCGCGGTTGCGCGGCACGCCCTCGCCACGCCAGTACAGCATCGCCAGATCATATTGTGCCACCCTGTCGCCTCGCTCGGCTCCCGCCTTGAACATGGCAAAAGCGACTGCATAATCGCCAGCCTGATAGCTGGACCAGCCGGGCAAGGCAGACTTCTGTGCTACAGCCAGGACTGGCAAGAGCAACACGCACAACAGCAGGGCAAGATTTTTTCCAGGATTCATCTGCCACCTCCTGCCAATTGGTCGTCATGACCGTGCATTTCTTACAGGCGTAAAAAAAGCGGCCAGCGCCGCTTTTCCAATCTGCCCTGCTCAGGCCCGTACATCAATGCTTTGTCCCAGATGGGCCGGATTCGATGCCTGGCTGATTTGTGTACCGGTATCGCTGGCACCCTGCACTAGCGACAGTACCGACTGGCCTTCTGCCTGCAGCGATTTTTTCAGGGCGAACACCTGAGTAGCCGATGAAACATTCTGTCCGCTTACTTGACTTATTCCGTCCATGCCCCCACCTCCGCACTCATTACACGATTTAACAAGTCCAGTTTAGACCGCATGCGCCATTCTGTCATGGCAAAGCTGCTAAAATGACTGTTCAACGACCTAAAACAGGAACAACACGATGAGCAACACCCGTCACAGCCCCCTCCTGATCCTTGGTTCCGGTCCTGCTGGCTATACCGCCGCCGTTTACGCAGCACGTGCCAACCTCAAACCGGTGCTGATTACCGGCCTGGCACAAGGTGGCCAACTGATGACCACCACCGAAGTGGACAACTGGCCTGCCGATGCCAGCGGCGTGATGGGCCCGGAACTGATGCAACGTTTCCAGCAACATGCCGAACGCTTTGGCACCGAAATGATCTTCGATCATATCCACACCACCCACCTGAATGAAAAGCCGATCCGCCTGGTAGGTGATGCCGGTGAATACACCTGCGACGCACTCATCATCGCCACCGGTGCTTCCGCCAAATACCTGGGCCTGCCGTCCGAGCAGGCTTTTGCCGGCAAGGGCGTGTCCGCCTGCGCCACTTGCGATGGTTTCTTCTACCGCAATCAGGATGTTGCCGTGGTAGGTGGCGGCAATACTGCCGTGGAAGAGGCACTGTACCTGGCCAATATCGCCAAGCATGTCACGCTGATTCACCGTCGCGACAGCTTCCGTGCCGAAAAGATCATGATCGACAAGCTGATGTCGCGCGTGGCCGAAGGCAAGATCACCCTGAAGCTGAATGCCAACCTGGATGAAGTGCTGGGCGACGATAGCGGCGTTACCGGTGCCCGCCTGAAATTCAATGACGGCAGCACCGAAGACATCAAGCTGATGGGCGTGTTCATTGCCATCGGCCACCAGCCCAATACCGACATCTTCAAGGGTCAGCTGGAAATGGATGCCACCGGCTACCTGATCACCCGTGGCGGCCGCGAAGGCAATGCCACCCTGACCAGCGTGGATGGCGTGTTTGCCGCTGGTGATGTGCAGGACCACATCTACCGTCAGGCTGTAACCAGCGCTGCCTCCGGTTGCCAGGCCGCGCTGGATGCGGAACGCTATCTGGATAGCCTGAAGTAATATCTTGAAGGCCTTCAAGGATACATTGAAGGAAATCCGCCGGCAGGGGCGTCTGCGTGACACCCCTGCCGGGGCTGTGTCTGTCCCTGCTCCGCCACCCGAACCTGATTTCAAACAGCTGTTCAGCGACGTCAAGCCGCTGAAATGCCAGCCGCGTCATATCCCTCAGCACAAGAAACCCAGCCCTCACCCGCGTCATCGCCACGGTCAGCACGCCCTGTCACACCAGGCCGAAATGGACATGTTGCGCCACATGACAGGCCTGTTCGATCCGCAGGACAGTCTGGTTCAGTATGCCCGACCCGGCATGCCCTGCCAGACGCTCAAGCGTTTGCGCAATGGCCACTGGCCGGTTGCCTGCCAGCTGGATCTGCACGGCATGGACCGTTATCAGGCGCAGGATGCTCTGGCTCTGTTTTTACACCGTGCACGACACCGCGGGCCCTGCTTGCGCATCATCCACGGCAAAGGCTTTGGCTCCAATGGCCAGCCGGTACTGAAAAAGCTGGTGCGCACCTGGCTGAGCCACCATCCGGAAGTACTGGCCTTCTGTCAGGCCAACGAAAACATGGGAGGGGAAGGTGCGCTGCTGGTGCTGATACGACGTGGTCATCAGCCGGAAAGCGGTTCAGAATAAGGATGACAACAGTCAGAAATTTCCGCTAAGCTCAAAGCAAGGCGGTTGCATTCCCACCCACCATCACCGTCAGGAGTCTTGCATGTCAGGCACACCCTGCCCCGACTTCACCCTGCCCGGCACCGCCGGCACTACTTTCTCTCTTTCCGCTGCGCCCAAGCCGCTGGTGATCTACTTCTACCCCAAGGACAACACGCCAGGCTGCACCAACGAAACCATGGATTTCCGCGACCTGCACGCACAGTTTGCCGCCGCTGGGGTCAGCATTGTCGGCATCTCGCGTGACAGCATCAAATCGCATGAAAACTTCAAGGCCAAGCTGGAATTGCCGTTTGAATTGCTATCCGACACGGAGGAAACCGTTTGTACACTGTTTGATGTCATCAAAATGAAAAACATGTACGGCAAACAGGTAAGAGGCATCGAGCGCAGCACCTTTGTGATTGATGCCGCTGGCGTGATCGTACGCGAATGGCGCAAAGTGAAAGTGCCTGGTCATGCTGCTGAAGTTCTTGCCTTTGTAAACACTCTCTAACGCAGTGTCCCGGTCTGCCGACCGGGTTCTGCATCGCCAAGGGGTCCATCATGGTAAGCCGTAAGAAAAGCAAAACCACCAAGCTGTTCGTTCTGGACACCAATGTATTGCTGCACGACCCTACCAGTTTGTACCGCTTCGAAGAGCATGATGTTTTCATCCCCATCATCACGCTGGAAGAGCTGGACGCCCACAAGAGCGGCATGTCGGAAGTGGCACGCAATGCCCGCCAGACCAGCCGCTTTCTGGACGATATTGTCAGCGGTTGTGAAAACAAGATCGAAGCCGGCATCACGCTGAAAAATGCCAGTCGAGATGCTGCCACCGGCAAGCTGATCCTGCAGACCCAGGCCATTCACAGCGTGCTGCCCGCCTCCCTGCCTGTTGGCAAGGCCGACAACCAGATCCTCGGCATCGTGATGGCCCTTAAAGAGCTCTACCCCGAGCGCTCGGTCATCCTGGTATCCAAGGACATCAATATGCGCATCAAGGCCCGTGCGCTGGGCCTGGATGCCGAAGACTACTTCAACGACAAGGTGCTGCAGGATTCCGACCTGCTGTATACCGGCACCCGCGAAATTGACGAAACCTTCTGGGAGCGCAATGGCAAGGACATGAAGTCCTGGCAGGAACAAGGCCGCAGCTTTTACCAGGTAAAAGGCCAGGACGTTCCCAATCTGCACATCAACCAGATGCTGTGGCAGGAGGGCCCGCAGCCTTTGCAGGCACGTGTGGTGAAGGTGGAAGGCAAAACGGCGGTCATCCAGACCCTGAAGGATTACAGCCACCACAAAAACAATGTGTGGGGCATTACCGCCCGCAACCGCGAACAGAACTTCGCGCTGAACCTGCTGATGGACCCCGAGGTGGACTTCATCACCCTGCTGGGTCAGGCGGGTACCGGCAAAACCCTGCTCACCCTGGCCGCCGGTCTCGCCATGACGCTGGAGCAAAAGCTGTACTCGGAAATCATCATGACCCGCGTCACCGTGCCGGTAGGTGAAGACATCGGCTTTTTGCCGGGCACGGAAGAGGAAAAAATGGCCCCGTGGATGGGTGCGCTGGAAGACAACCTGGACGTGCTGAACAAGAGCGATGACGATGGCGGTGACTGGGGCCGTGCCGCCACCCGCGACCTGGTGCGCTCGCGCATCAAGGTCAAGTCGCTCAACTTCATGCGTGGCCGTACCTTCCTCAACAAGTACCTGATCATCGACGAGGCGCAAAACCTGACGCCCAAGCAGATGAAGACACTGATCACTCGTGCAGGCCCGGGAACCAAGGTAGTCTGTCTGGGCAATATTTCGCAAATCGACACGCCCTACCTGACAGAAGGCAGTTCCGGCCTCACCTACGTGGTGGACCGCTTCAAGGGTTGGGAACATTCCGGCCATATCACCCTGCAACGCGGGGAACGTTCACGACTGGCAGACCATGCCGGAGAGGTACTCTGATTCAATGCAACCACGCCTCGAACTGATTCATGAGGCAGCAACAGGGACGGCGCGCCACGCGCCGCCCCTTTTGTTTGTCCACGGCGCATTCTGTGCCGCATGGTGTTGGCAGGAAACCTTCCTGCCATGGTTTGCCCGTCTGGGCTATGACTGCTGGGCACTCAGCCTGGAAGGACATGGTGACAGCGACGGGCGGCAGTATCTGGCCGCCATCAGCATAGACGACTATGTGCGCAATCTGGGCTCGGCCATCAAGCGCATCAAGCGTACGCCCATCGTGATCGGGCATTCAATGGGCGGCTTCGTGCTGCAGCAATACCTGATCCGTCATCGCCTGCCGGCTGCTGCTTTTCTGGCATCGGTCCCGCCGACCGGTCTGGCCAGCTCCAGCCTGCGTCTTTTGACCCAGGCACCCGGTTTGCTGCTGAACCTGAACCTGTACCAGCAAGGCAGCTACAACCCGGCCCAAAGCGAATTGCGCGACCTGCTACTCTCCGCCGATGCGCCGGACAGCACGACCAACCTGCTGGTACAGCGCTGTCAACTGGAAAGCCAGCGAGCGGTGATGGACATGACCCTGGTCAACCCCTTGGGGATAGCGGCTATCCCGCCGTTGCCCTCCCTGGTGCTGGGCGCGGCAGAAGACATGCTGATTTCCCCTCAGGATGTCGTTGCCACCGCCGAACGGCTGGATGTGAATGCGGAAATCCTGCCGCACATGGGACACATGATGATGCTGGACACCCGCTGGGAGCGCACGGCAGAGCGTTTGCAGCAATGGCTGGAGGACTTGCCTGCCGAAGTGCTTGCCAGCACAGACAGTCACGTCGCCGCCTGAACAGGTTCAAAAAAGCCGCTGAAATCCAGCGGCTTATTTAATTGGCGATACTCGTCAGTGTTGATGATCAACCATGTCGCTTGGGCTGCCACAGCACATCGGACTGACCCAGCGCCTTGTTGAGGTGCCGTGCCAGAATGAACAGAGCATCAGACAAGCGATTCAGGTATTGGCGTGCCGACTGCGAAATTTCGCCTTCCCGCGCAGCCGCCACCACGGCGCGCTCGGCCCGCCGACAGACAGAACGCGCCTGATGGGCAAGACCTGCCGGTCGCGAACCACCGGGCAGGATGAACTCCTTGAGCATGGGCAGGTCCGCATTCATCTGCGCCACCCACTCCTCCAGCATGGCCACATGCTCCGGCTTGAGCGCCGCATAGCCCGGCACCGCCAGTTCCGAACCCAGATCAAACAGATCATGCTGCACGGTCGACAGCCGCGCCACCACATCGGCTGGCAGGCTTTCGGCCAGCAAGACACCCAATACCGAATTCAGTTCATCCACATCACCCAGCGCTTGCACTCGCAAGCTGTCCTTGGCTACGCGGCTACCATCACCAAGGCCGGTACTGCCGTCATCCCCGGTACGGGTGACAATACGTGAAAGCCGATGTCCCATCAGTCCTGCTCCTTATCCTGTGCCGCCTTGCCCTGCTGTTCACGCCCGAGAGCCAGAATGGCTTGGCGCAGGCTTTCTTTCAGGGTTTCACCAAACAACATGTCGTAGTCTTCCTTCAATTGCTGCATCACGCCGGACAGCATGTTCTTGGCTTGCAATTCCAATGCATCTTGCAGCCAAAGTGACAGCTCCACCTTCATGCGCGGCAGCAGTTTCTCATACATGGCATCCACCAGGGCACGCTCATCCACCACGGCCACGGTTTCTTCCTTGCGAGCCGCCGGGTTCATCAGCGCAGCCGCTGCCGCAGCAGTGGTCACCGCGGCGACGCTCAATACCTCTACCGACTTGCCGGTTTCCGGCGCTACACCGCTGCCAGCAACTGCCGTCTGTGGCATGGCAGCAGCAAAACTGGCCCCGGTCAGTGTTTCCAGCGTGGCAGGCGGCACTGGCTCCGAACGGCTGTCCGCTTCGACTGGCGTGGCTGGGACTAAGGGCTCGGCCAAGGCCTGATCAGCCGGTTCGGTCTCCGTTAACACGGGTAGTTCCAGCTCGGCCTCCGGTGCTGCGGTGGCGGGTAATGCCTCCACACTGGCCGGCTGCGGCAGGACTTGGCGCTCGCTGGCAAAGGGCGACTCGGCAAACAGGCCTGGTACCGGAGTGCTGACGCCAGCAGCCGGAGGCGTGACCTCCGGTGCTTGGGCAGACTGCAGCTGGCTGGCCGCCGGGGGTGGCAAGTCAGCCTCCTCGTTCAGTACTGGCAATACTGGCGATGACGTCACTGGCGCGCTGACTGCTACAGGCTGCAAGGCATCAGCCTCATTCGGCAAGCAAAGCTCGGTTTCACTCTCGCGATCGACATCACCCAAACCCGGCCAGCTTTCTTCCTCATCCAGTACTGGAAGGTCCTGCGTCGGCACTACCGGGGCAGCCCGCTCGGACTGTGCATCACGCTCGGGTTCGGGCGGTGATGCAGAGTCAGGCTCATCTGACAAGAGCAACTCGGTTTCACTGTCGCGATCAACATCGCCCAAACCCGGCCAGCTTTCCTCCTCATCGAGTACCGGTAGATGCTGGGCTGTCACTTCCGGCGATTGAACCGCTGCGGCCACCGGGGCGAGGTTGTCCAGACTGTCATCCTGCAGCAAGGCTGAAGCAGCATGGATATCGGCCTCGTCCTGCAAACCGGCGCTGAGATCGTGGGCCATGGAATCATCGCCCAGCCCCGGCCAATCCTGGTCGATCAACGTGGCAGGCTGCCGGGTGGGCAAGGTTGCCATGGCTTCCAGCAGTTCCGCTTCGCTCAGGGAGGTAAACGACTTTGGTTCAGGCATCGCTTCGGCCTGCGCAGGCGGGGTCAGGGCATCCTGCTGAGCCAGGGTCTGCTCTGCTGCGCGCAATACCTCATCCAGCGATGTGGGAGCAGCATCCACCAGTGCCTGCGCCCGGGCCAGCAACTCGCTGGTTGAGGGGGTTTCCTCCTCCAGCCGCCCGATACCGCCACCCAGTACGCCAGCGGGCAGGCTATCCAGGGAAATGGATAGACCGGCAGGCAAGGCCGGGGGCTGATCCACAGACACCGGCGGCTGCGCATCAACAGCCTGCACATGCGGTGCTGCTTCTGCTGGGGCTGCTGGCTGGCTGGGTGCAGTGGCAAAGTCAGGCGGAGCGGCCACAACCGGGGCCGCTTGTTCCGCCATGCTGTTCCAGTCGATATCCAGGTCGTCTGACAGATCGGGAATCTGCAGCTCTTCCTCGACCTTGGGCAGTGCCTGGACAGACACCGCCTCGGTCGCGCTCACGGCAGATGGAGTTGGTGTGGCTACTGGCTGGACAGGCAGATTCTCATCCAGCGCATCAGTCAGTGCGGGAATTTCCAGTTCGTCCTCCACCACAGGCAGCGTCTGATCGGCGACAGCCTCAGGTGAGTGATGGACTGATGGCGCTGGTGACACTGTTGGCGGCGCAGGGGAAATCTCAGCCAGCGCATCGGGCAGGTCAGCAAGAGATGTCGGTATGGCTTCATCCAGCACAAACTCAAAGCCATCCACTGCCATCAAGGGCGCTTCCGGCCTGGGGGATGCTTGAACGCCAGGCGGAATAGCCAAAGAAAGCGGGTCAGTGCCATGCAATACCTGCCCCAGCTCCAGCTCGTCTGCCGCTTCGTTCAGGTCCAGCGAAGGCAGGCCGGACAGATCCAGCGCCGGGCTGTCACTGACAGGCGGCGCTGCGACTTCCAGGTCCTCCAGTGTCAGCTCGGGAATGTCCAGTTCCGCCACACCTTCTGCCGGGGAAGGCAGGGCACTGTGTGCAGCATCCATTTCGCTGGAGAAATCAAAATCCGGCACATCCAGCACTTCCTCCGCCAGGACGGGAATGGCGGATTCATCCACCACTTCGTCCAGCACAGGCAGGTCCAGCTCGTCCCAGGAGGGCAGATCAGGCGTTGGCGACTGGTTCATGGTCACTTGTGGCTCATGTCGTGATGTTGAATTTCGTAACCCAGAGCGCGATAGGCCTTGAAGCGGTGACGCGCAGTAGCCAGCGCTTGCTCATCGGTACCGACAATTTCCAGGATACGGGAAAACTGCGCTGGCTCGACCGGTAATTCCGGCCCCAGGTTCAACAATACCGGGTGCTGCAAGTCTGCCGGCAAACTGGCCGTCAGCCAGATCGGCGTTTCGGCCGCTTCGGGGGCATCCAGCCGGCAGTGCGCAATGAACTGGGTATCCCCTATGCACCATAGCCGGTTACTGAATGTTTCCAGCGCCCGCTCGTCTTCCAGCCAGACCAGCAGGCGCTCTCGCTTGCGAAATACCGTTGCGGCCAGCTTGCAGGCAAACTCCTGCGGCTGGGCCACATTGGTATAAAAATCAATCCGCGTCATCTTCTACGATTTCAGGCGATTCACGACGTGGGCGGCCGCGGCGCACGACATTACCAAGCGCGATATCGGCACGGTCTTGCAGGAATTGCACCAACAGCGGCACCGGCCGGCCAGTCGCGCCTTTGTCCTTGCCACTCTTCCAGGCGGTGCCGGCGATATCCAGATGGGCCCAGTCGTAAGCCTTGGCAAAGCGCGACAGGAAGCAAGCGGCGGTAATACTGCCACCAGGACGCCCGCCGATATTGGCCATGTCGGCAAACGGGCTCTTGAGCTGTTCCTGGTATTCATCCCACAAGGGCATGTGCCAGGCGCGGTCGGCCACTTCCTCACCAGCCGCCAGCAGTTCGCGTGCCAGGCTGTCCTGATTGCTGTACAGACCAGTGGCGATATGCCCCAGCGCGATGACGCAGGCCCCGGTCAGGGTGGCCACATCAATCACGGTTTCCGGATTGAAGCGCTCGGCAAAGGTCAGCGCGTCACACAGGATCAGGCGGCCTTCTGCGTCGGTATTCAGCACTTCGATGGTCTGGCCGGACAGGCTGGTGATGATGTCACCGGGCTTGACGGCATTGCCGGCCGGCATGTTTTCGCAAGCCGGAACAATAGTTACCAGATTGATCGGCAGCTTCATTTCCACCGCCGCGCGGAAAGCACCCAGCACCGAGGCTGCACCGCACATATCGTATTTCATCTCGTCCATGCCTTCGCCGGGCTTGAGAGAGATACCGCCGGAGTCAAAGGTAATGCCCTTGCCCACCAGCGCCAGCGGGCGGTCATTCTTGTCCTTGGCTCCCTGGTATTGCAGCACGATGAGCTTGGGTTCCACCACGCTGCCACGGGCAACCGACAGGAAGGAATGCAGGCCCAGCGCTTCCAGCTGGCTTTGGCCGTAGACTTCCACCTGGGTGCCGAATTCGGCGGCAATGCGCTCGGCTTCTTCTGCCAGGTAAGTCGGGGTGCAGACATTGGGCGGCAGGTTGCCCAGGTCCTTGGCCAGTTTCATGCCATTGCCAATGGCCAGCCCGCGCAGCAAGCCTTTTTCGCCATCCGCCAGGTCACTGCGGCGCGGCACGGCCAGCGTGAGTTTGCGCGGCTCGCGCGCTCCGTCATCCTGTTTGCTCTTGAAGCGGTCGAAGCGGTACAGCACATCCAGCGTCACCACGGTGGCTTGCTCGATCATCCATTCCACATCGTGTTTCTTCACGGTCAGTTCGGTGAGGTAGCTCACCGCTTCGGTGGCGGAGGTTTGTGTCAGGCTGCGCACCGAGCTGCGCACGGCTTCGCGGTATTCCTTGGCGCGGAAGTCGCGCTCCTTGCCCAGCCCCACCAGCATCACACGGTCGCACAGGGTGTGCGGCACGGAGTGCAGGATCAGCGTGCTGCCCAGCTTGCCTTCCATGTCACCGCGACGAATGACGTCGCTGATGAAACCGTTGGAGATGCGATCAAGCAAGTCGGCAGCAAAGGTGAGCTTGCGCGATTCATAGACGCCCACGATCACGCAGGCAACGCGCTGCTTTTCCGGGCTGCCGCTTTTTATGTTAAATTCCATCTTGTACTCCCATGAAATGCGAGTGTCAGTTGCTCCACTTCCTGCAGGCTGCCAGCGATGTCTGGCTTACCTAAAGGCCCTGCCTGTAGCAGGCAAAGACAGAAGCTGCGTCCATCCCGAAATTTGCCGAAACCGGCGTTTCAGAGTTATCAAATCAAATTATCACTACGCTAGTCATAAAAAGTCAAAAAGGCACTGATAAATGGTTTTTCGTAAAAGCCTGACCCGAGAATTGACTTTTACCGCCCTGGGCGTGTTTATCGTCCTGTTGGCCATCATTCTCTCTACCCAGGCCATCAACCTGCTTGGCCGTGCGGCCGAGGGGCAAATCGCCAACGAAGCCGTCACTGCGCTGATCGGCTTCTGGGCGCTGGGTCTGTTCCCCTTGCTGATGATTCTTACCGTTTTCGTCACCGTACTGGTGGTGATGACCCGCATCTGGCGCGACCATGAAATGGCCGTCTGGCTGTCGTCCGGCCTGTCCTTGCGTGACTGGGTGTGGCCGGTGATGCGTTTTACCATTCCGCTGGCCTTACTGGTGGGTATTGTGTCGCTGTTCATCGCGCCCTGGGCCGAAGAGCGCAGCCAGGTGTATGCGGAAATCCTCAAGCGCCGGGAAGAAATCAGCGCCATTGCGCCTGGTGTGTTCAAGGAAACCGGCTCGGGCAGCAAGGTGTATTTCATTGAAAGCTATGGCGGCGACCATGGCGCAGCCACGCGCATCTTCATGCAGGATTTGAGCGAGGGCAAGGTTTCCAGCATTTTCGCCAAACGCGGCTACATTACGGCAAATGAGGACAACGAACGCGTGCTGGTCCTGGAAGATGGCCGCCGCTACGTGGGTGAGCCGGGCAAGTCCGACTACGAAGTCGGCAGTTTTCAGCGTTACAGCGTGCTGATTGGCACCAACCAGAAACTGGCCGCCCCGCCGAACAACCGTCAGGCGCAAAGCACCGGCAGCCTGATTGGCAGCAGCGACCCGGCCTTGCGCTCGGAACTGGTATGGCGCCTGTCCATGCCGCTGAGCTGTCTGGTGCTGGCCTTGCTGGCCATTCCGCTTTCCTACTACAACCCGCGCAGCGGCCACGCCTACAATCTGGTGGTGGCCCTGCTGGCATTTTTCCTGTACCAGAACAGTCTGACGCTGGTACGTAACTGGATTACCCAGGGCAAGGTGGGCATGGCCAGCATTCTGGTGGTGCATGTCATCGTGCTGATCCTGGCTGTCCTGTTGCTCAAATACCGCGACCGTCCGGCCAATACCGTGCGCCAGACCCTGAAATACTTCCTGAACAAGCCTTGAAGCCAGATGAAACTGATTTATCGCTACATCATCAGCGCACTGACCCAGTCCACGCTGTTTACCCTGGCAGCCCTGCTGGGTCTGTATGGCTTCTTCGACATCATTCACGAAGTGCCCGACCTGAACCATGGCAACTACACCATCGGCAAGATGCTGGGCTATATCGCGTTGCAAGCACCTGGCCACGCCTACGAACTGATGCCGCTGGCCGTGCTGATTGGCGGCATGGTGGCCATGACACAACTGGCCAGCTCCAGTGAATACACCGTCATCCGCACGTGCGGCATCACACTGGGGCAGATTGCCCGCACACTGCTGCTGTTCGGGCTGGGCTTTGCCGTTCTCACCACCGCGCTGGGCGAGTTCATCAGCCCCTACGCGCTGCAACAGGCCGAACGCATGAAACTGTCGGCGATGCGCTCGATGGTGGCGCAGGAATTCCGCTCCGGCATCTGGGTGAAGGACAATAACAACTTCATTAATGTGCACGAAATGCTGCCCGACACTACCTTGCTGGGCGTGCGCATTTATACCTACGACGACAACTACCAGCTGGTCACCACCCGCTATGCCGAACGCGGCAGCTACCAGCGCGCTGCCCATGTCTGGCAGCTGAGCAATGTGGTGGAAACCCATTTGTATCCCGACCACGTGGAAAGCAAGACCGTGCCGCTGGCGCAGTGGACCTCCATCATCGAGCCGGACATCCTGAACGTGCTGCTGGTGGTGCCGGAACAGATGTCCGCACTCAACCTGATCAAGTACATCGAACACCTCAGCGCCAACAAACAACAGACCCAGCGTTATGACATTGCCTTGTGGAGCAAGCTGTTCTACCCGCTGGCTTGTGTTTCGATGGCACTGGTAGCGATGGCTTTCACCCCGCAACAACGCCGTCATGGCCAGCTGGGTGTACGTTTGTTTTCCGGCATTTGCCTGGGCGTGGGCTTTCACTTCATCAACCGTCTGTTCGGGCATCTGGGCTTGCTGTACAGCTGGAACCCGGTGATTTCCGCCACGGTGCCAACCTTGCTGTTTCTGTTTGCCGGCATCGCCATCATCCTGAAGCAGGAAAGACGCTGACATGGAACCTCTCTCCACCGAGCTGACCCAGGCACTGCGCAAGCAACTGTCCCAGGATCGCACTGCCCTGCTGCAGCAGTACCAGTCCCACCGCGACCCGCAACGCTATCTGAGCCAGCACAGCCAGCTGGTGGACCGTGTGCTGCAGCAGTTGTGGCAGCATGCCGGGTTGGCCGGACAGGCCAGCATGATTGCCGTCGGCGGCTATGGCCGCGGCCAGCTGTTTCCCAGTTCCGATATTGATGTGCTGGTATTGCTGCCCGCCGTCAGTCCGGAGGAATTGCCCGAGCAGGTAGCCGCTCTGATCGGCCACATGTGGGACATCGGCCTGGAGGTGGGGCACAGCGTGCGTACGGCGGACGAATGCCTGCAAGAAGCCGCCGCTGACATCACCATTGAAACCAATTTGCTGGAAAACCGCTTGATTGCCGGTGCGGCCGCACCCTATCAGCAGCTGATCCACCGCCTGGACTGCCAACGCGACCCGCTGGCCTTCTTCGAAGGCAAGACGCTGGAACAGCAGCAGCGCCACAACCGGCACTTTGGCGTCACCAACAATCTGGAACCCAATATCAAGGAAAGCCCGGGCGGCCTGCGCGACCTGCATACCATTTTGTGGATCAGCAAGGCCATTGGCCTTGGAGAAAACTGGAGCGACCTGGTGCAGCGCGGCATCCTGACTCAGGCGGAAGCGCGGCTGATACACCACAGTGACCGGCAATTGCAACGGCTGCGCATCGATCTGCACATCCTGGCACGCCGCCGGGAAGACCGGCTGATTTTCGACCTGCAACAGAGCATGGGCCTGGCCTTCGGCCTGCAGGACACTCCGGCCAAGCGCGCCAGCGAACAAGTGATGCAGCTGTATTTCCGCGCCGCCAAAACCGTCAGCCAGCTCAACGGCATTTTGCTGCCCAATCTGCGCGCCCGCCTGTATTCGCAAGTACCACGCATCACGCAGAACCTGAACGAACGCTTTTATTCGGTCAACGGCATGCTGGGCATTCGTCGTCCCGATGTATTCGAAAAAGAACCTTCAGCCATTCTGGAGGCCTTTCTCATGCTGCAACGCAATCCGGAACTCACCGGTTTTGCGCCGCGCATGCTGCGTGCCCTGTGGCATGCCCGTAGCCACATCAACGACCGTTTCCGCAAGAGCCCGGAAAACCGCCGTCTGTTCATGCAGATGCTGCGCGAACCCGGCCTCACCCGCTGCCTGCGCCGCATGAACCTGTACGGCGTGCTGGGGCGCTATTTGCCGGGCTTTGGCCGCATTGTCGGCCAGATGCAGCATGATCTGTTCCACGTGTATACCGTGGACGAACACATCCTGATGGTGGTGCGCAATCTGCGGCGCTTTGCCATCAGCGCCTTCAATCACGAATACCCCTTCCTGTCGCGACTGATCAATGATTTCGAACGGCCAGAAGTGCTGTACGTGGCCGGTCTGTTTCATGACATTGCCAAGGGCCGTGGCGGGGACCACTCCACGCTGGGCATGGTGGATGCGCGCGAGTTCTGCGAGCAGCACGAACTGTCGGCCGAGGATACTGAGCTGGTGGTATGGCTGGTAGGGCAGCATCTCACCATGTCCAGCATTGCGCAGAAGCAGGACATTTATGATCCGGACGTGATCCAGCGTTTTGCCGAACTGACGCAAACCCCGCGCCGCCTGGCGGCGCTATACCTGCTGTCGGTAGCCGACATTCGCGGCACCAGCCCCAAGGTGTGGAATGCCTGGAAGGCCAAGCTGCTGGAAGACCTGTATAACGCCACCCTGCGCGTGCTGCTGCGTGGCGGCGAGGTGGACCTGAATTCGGAACTGGAAGAACGCAAGACCCAGGCCCTCAGCCTGTTGCGCCTGTATGCCGTCCCGGCCGGGGTGGAACAAAAGCTGTGGTCGCAGCTGGACATGGTGTACTTCCTGCGTCACGAGGCCAAGGAAATTGCCTGGCATGCGCGCATCCTCAACCGTTTCGTCAATATCGAAACGCCCATGGTGCGCGCCCGCCTGTCGGATGATCACGAAGGCATCCAGGTGCTGGTCTACACGCCGGACAAGCCGGAACTGTTTGCCCGCACTTGTGCATTTTTTGGCCGCACCAACTACAGCATTGCCGATGCCAAGGTGTACACCACGCGTCACGGCTACGCGCTGGATACCTTCCATGTCTTCATCCCCGAGCATCACGACGGGGATTACCGAGACATGATCAACTTCATCGAATTCGAACTGGCCGAATGCCTGCGGCTGGAAACCCCGCCGCCGCCGCCAGCCAATGGCCGTATCAGCCGCCATCTGAAGCACTTCCCGATTGCGCCGCAGGTGTTGATTCGCCCGGACGACAAGGACAACTTCTACGTATTGTCCATTGTGGCTGGCGACCGGCCCGGCTTGCTGGCCCGCATTGCCAAGGTGCTGGCGGACTACCGGCTGAGCGTGCAGTCTGCCAAGATCATGACCCTGGGCAGCCGGGCAGAAGACTCCTTCCTGGTCAGCGGGCCCGGCTTGAAAGACGACAAGACGGTACTGGCACTGGAAAGCGAGCTGATTGCCGCCTTGCGTATCTGAGTCGGCAGCAGTCATCCGGCCCGGTATCTTCTTTGACCAGCACGGGACAAGCACGTATGCTGAGACATTAACTTACGTTAACGTCACATCATGCTCTACTTCGAAGACCTGACACCGGGCCGTGTGTTCGAAACGGCCAGCCATACGCTGAGCCAGGACGAAATCATCAGTTTTGCCCGCCAGTTCGACCCGCAACCGTTTCATACCGACCCGGAAGCCGCCAAAACCAGCGTGTTTGACGGCCTTGCTGCCTCCGGCTGGCACACCAGCAGTCTCACCATGCGACTGATTACCGCCAGCGAACTGAGAAACGTGGCCAACGGGCTGATTGGCATGGGTATCAAGGACATGCGCTGGCCACAGCCCACCCGCGCCGGTGACACCTTGCGCGCAACCATCGAAGTGCTGGCGCAAAAGCCCTCCAGCAGCAAGCCGGGCTTCGGCGTGGTGCAATTACGCTGGACCACATTGAACCAGCGCGACGAGATAGCCATGCAGCTGGAAACCTCTATCTGGGTTGCCCGCCGCAGTACTGCCGAGGCATGAAAAAAGCCTGCCCCGTCAGACGGCGGCAGGCTTCAGGCTGCTAACAACCTTATTTGATGCGACTGCACTGGACCCGGCAAAGCCGGGCCTGTCGACTAAGCTGCTGATTCCGCAGCCTGCCCATCTATTCCCAATCCCCCCTCCCTTGCCCTGCAAGGGGGCCTGCCCCATCAGACGGCGGCAGGGCACATCACATACTTAGTGCTTGTGCCACTTGCTGAAGTTATCGGTCAGCTGTGCCAGATCAACCGAGGTTTCCGCCAGATGACCGGCACTTTCGCCGATGGAGTGGGTGGTATTGAGGTCTTGTTCCGACAGGGCATTCAACTGTTCCAGCGCGGCAGCCATGACATTGATGGAATCGGACTTGCTGCCCATTTCCTGCGCCAGTTGCGCCGCCTGGCGGCTAGACTGCTCGGCCGCTTCAATCAGGCCCTGCAGATTGCCGGATGACAGGCGGATCTGGCCGTTTACCTCGCCCACCTCCTCCACCGTGGCATCCATGCTGCTGACTGCACTATGGGTAATCTTGCCGATTTCCTCGACGATGCCGCCAATCGAGTCGGTGGTATTGGTGGTACGCTCGGCAAGCTTGCGCACTTCGTCGGCCACCACGGCAAAGCCACGGCCCATTTCTCCGGCACGGGCAGCTTCAATGGCGGCGTTGAGCGCCAGCAGATTGGTTTGATCGGCAATTTCACGAATCAGCGCCGTCATGCTGCGAATCCGCGTCATGGCCTCGTCCAGCTCCACCATGGCATTGCGTGACTGCGATACCACCGAAACAGCCCGCTCAGCGGCTGTGGTAGCGGCATCCATGGTCTGTCGCCCCTCACGTGCCACGCGCTGGGTATGCTGCGAATCCTGCTGGTTATGTTCCGCCAGCTGCACCACATCCTGAATGGCCACGCTGAGCGACTCCATATTGTGACTGATCTGGTTCAACCCTGCCCGTTGCTCCACCGAACGGGAAGCCAGCGCCTGCATGTCATCCAGCAAGCCATGCGCCTGCTGTTTGGTGTATTGGCTGGCACGCATCACATCGGCAATGGTGGCGCGATAGTGAATACGCAATGCCTCCATCGACAGCAGCACTTTGCCCGCCAGGCCACCTTCACGCACCTCGACAGCATGATCCAGCCGACCTTCCTGCAAATCCTGAAAGCGGTGGTCCAGCACACCAAGGACCGCACGCAGGCGCACCCAGGCCCATACGCCAGCCCCCAGGGACAGCAAGCAGCCGGCAATACCCATCATTTCGCGCACTGCACGCAATGAATCTGGCAGAAAAAAGGACACCATGGCCAGCAGCAAACCCGCCAGCAAGAAAATAGGGGCCAGCTTGAACACATCCGGCTGGCGCGCATAGCCCTGCAAGGTGGAAGGTAGAGCAGCCCGCTTGTCCTGCACCTGACGATACAGGGCAGCCGCGGCATCAACATCCTGTCGGCTGGGGCGGGAGCGCACCGACATATAACCCACAATACGGCCATGTTCGGTAATGGGTGTGACAAAAGCCTCCACCCAGTAGAAGTCACCATTCTTGGCCCGGTTTTTCACAATGCCACGCCATGGCTTGCCGGCCTTGACCGTGTCCCACAAATCGGCAAATGCCGAGGGCGGCATGTCCGGGTGGCGCACGATATTGTGGTTTTTACCCAGCAGCTCGTCCTCGGTAAAACCGCTGATGTCGATGAAGGCACGGTTGGCGTAGGTGATGCTGCCTTTTACATCGGTCTTGGTGACGATGGGATTGACAGGATCGACCATCAGTTCGTTGGTAGTAACCGGCAGATTGATCTTCATTTGATGAGCGTTCTTTTGATAGTTTTAATTATTTGTAAGATTCTGTTGAATCCGTCTATTCTAACAACAAAGCCACTCTTCAGAATATGCAAGCCACCACTATTTACCAATCCATTTGCACATGAAAAAGCCCGCCATTGGCGGGCTATGGAATAACACCACTTGTCGGGCTTATCAGCGATAGACCTGAATCATTTCCACGTCACGCAAGGTTGACAGATCGCGGCCGCCGGCATAGCTGACCGACGACTGCAAATCTTCTTTCAGTTCTCGCAGCAGTTTGCCGATGCTGCCCTTGTACTCCACCAGAATCTTCTTGCCTTCGACATTGACATAAGCACCCTTGTTGAACTGCGAAGCACTGCCAAAGTATTCCTTGTAATGCTTGCCGTTGATTTCAACAATTTCCCCGGCCGATTCGTCATAACCGGCAAACAGCGAGCCGGCCATGATCATGCTGGCTCCACAAGCCAGGGCCTTGGCCATGTCGCCATGCTCCACAATCCCGCCATCGGCAATCACCGGCACGCTGACGGCGGCGGCGCAGTCACGCACGGTAGAAACCATCGGGCGGTGAAAACCGGTTTTGTTCTTGGTGATGCAGACCCGGCCACCGGCAATGCCCGCCTTGATGGCATCACAGCCCCAGCTTTCCAGGTCGCGCGCGGCATCCGCCGTGGCAATATTGCCGCCAATCAGGAAGCTGCCCGGGAAGGTGTCCTTGATATGCTTGATCATGCGCTCGGCCTTGACGCACCAGGCATTGGCCACGTCCAGGGTGATGTATTCGGGGGTGAGGCCAGCGGCTTTCAGTTCTGCCAGCTGTTGCAGGGTGTCTTCGTTGACACCGGCGCTGATGGAGGCAAACAGGCCCTTCTCCTGCATGGCCGCGGTAAAGCGGCAAGCATCCACATTGAAGCGATGCATGGTGTAGAACCAGCCCAAGCGGGCAAAAGCCTCGCAGGTTTCTTCGTCTACCACCGATTTCATGTTGGAGGGGTAGATGGGCATATCAAAACGGCGCGGCCCGAATTGAACCGAGGTATCGCATTCCTTGCGGCTGTCGACAATGGTTTTTCTCGGAACGAGGTACACGTCGCCATAGTTCAGTTCGGTATTCATCATGCAAGTATTCCCTTCAGGCGGTAGACGATAAAAATGCAGGGGCCCCAATAAAAAGCGGGAGCCACATGGGCTCCCGCTTACGGATTCTCCTGCGCCGCCGTTCCGTTGGCTCGCACGCAATTACCAGCTGACTCTACGCTGCAAATATCTTCACGTCAAGATATAAATGCTTCACGTGAAGATTTATTTATCAAACCAGCACGATTCATCCTGCTCGCCCAGCCAGCTCAGAATGGGCTGCCAGGCTTCACGGTCTTTCTTGGTACGCGACTCAGGCAGGTCGAACAAGGTCATGCCCGAAGCTGCCGCCTGAACGTACAACTGGGTGTCCCGCAGCCAGCTGAGCACCGGCACATCATGTTCGGCCAGAAACCGTTCCAGCTCTTTTGCCGAACGGGTGCGCGGGTCCACCCGCATACCCACCACGGCCATGAACACCTTGTTCTTGCGTATCGCTTTTTCCGCCAGCAGTTGTTCGAAAAACTCGCCACTGGCCCACATATCGAAGGGGGAAGGCTGAATCGGAATCAGGATGCGTTCGACGCGTGACACCAGCGCCGCCATTTTCTTGCCATGCAGACCGGCTCCGCTATCCAGAATCACCACCTCGGTGCCCTTGGGCGGCTTGGCCGGGGCGCCGGCTGCCACTTCCCACCCCTGAATGCGCGGCAGGCTGTCAGCGCGTTGCTGCAACCAGCGCAAGGAAGATTGCTGACGATCCACGTCGCCCAGCATGACATTGCGGCCGGAACTGGCAAAGTAACCTGCCAGATTGGTGGCTAGAGTCGACTTGCCACTCCCGCCCTTGGGATTCGCTACCAGCACAGACTGCACACAGACCCCCGATTGCTTGGTGATGAACCACTATACCAGAGTCATGACCCTTGCAGGCAGCCGCCTGCCGCATTAGGCTGACACGCCGGAGGAAAGCAAACTAATGAAACCAAGCATGCAAGCTGTCCTGTTCGACATGGACGGGCTGATGATAGATACCGAAAGCATCAGCGGCCAATCCTGGCTGCGCGCCGCAGAAGAAGTGGGCGTGGAGATTCCCGAAGCGGTGATCCTGGGCATGGTGGGCCTGTCGGTCACCAAAAGCCTGGACTATGTGGCCGCACACTTTCAGGACCGTTCTCTGGCGGAAACACTCAGCCAACACTGCCGCCACCATTACCGCGAACTGCTGACCCATGGCGAGCTGAAGCTCAAGAACGGCATTATCGAGGTGCTGGACTGGGTAGAAGCAAGTGCCCTGCCCCGCGCCGTGGCCACCTCCACCCAGCGCCAGATGTGTGACCTTAAACTGCGTCGCAGCGGCCTTGGCCCTTATTTCCACCACACCGTCGCCGGCGATGAAGTGGCCAATACCAAGCCTGCCCCTGATGTGTATCTGGCTGCCGCCGCGCGCTTGCAGGTTGATCCACAACACTGCGTGGTACTGGAAGACTCGCTGACCGGCATGCAGGCAGGGCTGGCTGCCGGCATGCGGGTGATTCTGGTGCCCGATATGGTAAAACCGCAAGCACACCAAACCACAGGTGCACTGGCGGTATGTGACGACTTGCACCAGGCGCTGGAGCTGCTCAAGACGCTGTAAGCGCCGGCCATCCCGAAAAGAAGAAAGCCGCCAATATGGCGGCTTTTTCATGGTTCGGGAGACATCAACCCTGCGCGCGGATACGCGAAATCAGCTCGTCGCGAATGTCTTCGTATTGATCCACACTCACCTGGCACGTCCCGGCGGCTTCATGGCCACCGCCGCCGTATTGCAACATCAACGCGCCTACATTGGTACGGCTGCTGCGGTCGATGATGGATTTCCCGGTGGCAAACACGATATTCTGCTTGTTCAGGCCCCACATCATGTGGATGGAAATATTGCACTCCGGGTACATGGCGTACACCAGGAAGCGATTGGCCGGATAAATGGTTTCTTCCAGCAGCAGGTTCAACAACACCAGATTGCCATGCACCTTGGCACAGCGTGTTATCTGTTCGCGCGCCTGATCCTGATACTGCATGTACAGGTCCACCCGCTCCTTTACATCCGGCAAGGCCAGGATTTCCTCGATGCTATGGTCGCGGCAATAGCCGATCAAATCCATCATCAGCTGATAATTGCTGACGGTGAAATTGCGGAAGCGGCCAAGACCGGTTCGGGCATCCATCAGGTAATTGAGCAAGACCCAACCAGTGGGGTTGAGAATTTCCTCGCGGCTGAACTGGGCAGAGTCGGCCTTGTCCACCGCAGCCATCATTTCGTCGCTGATACGCGGGAAGGCCTGCTTGCCACCAAAGTGGTCGTACACCACGCGTGCAGCGGAGGGCGCGGCCGGGTCGATGATGTGATTGGCATGCTGCTCGTTACGCAGGGTTTCGGAAAAATGATGGTCGAAGGCCAGGTAGGCACCCGGCACATACGGCAGGTTGGTGGTGATGTCCCGCTCGGTGATTTCAATCTTGCCATCCTGCATGTCCTTGGGATGGACAAACTTGATGTCATTCACCATACCCAGCTCATTCAACAGCACGGCACACACCAGGCCGTCAAAATCACTGCGCGTTACCAGACGGTATTGCTGCTGCGACATGTCATTCTCCCCGCTTGGCCAGAAACCCCGGCCTGAATACTGTGATGGTCCGCGACACCGGAAGATGCAGACGCCACTCCGGTGGCGAGATTAATTTTCGTGCGTCATGAAATATACCTCACCGGCCATCAGATCGTGCAAGCGCATTTGCAGACTGGTGCACTGGCTTTGAGGCAGGCTGAGGGTCAGTTCCACCTCTTCACCATAGTCGGCAGACAACACCGTAATCTGCAGGGTTTCACAATGGCGGCGAAAGCGTGCCTCGTCAGCAAAGGCAACACGGGCGCGGCATTGTGTCACCACCACCACCGGCACCGCTTGCGCTTGCAGCAGCGCCTGGTTCAAAACCTGGGTATAAGCCCGTACCAGGCCGCCCGCACCCAGCTTGACGCCACCAAAATAGCGCACCACCACCGCCAGCACATGATGCAATTGCTTGTGCATGAGTACGTTATACATGGGACGGGCCGCCGTGCCGGAAGGCTCGCCGTCGTCATCCAGCATGGAGTCGCCATCTACCAGCAGCACCGCGCAGTAATGGCGGGCATCGGGATAGCGGGCACGCAGTGCCAACAGATGCTGCATCGCTTCTTCACGCTGGGAAACCGGATACACAAAGGCAAGAAAACGACTCTTCTTGATTTCGATTTCTGCAGCAACAGGGGCTGCCAGTTGAAACATTTATACCTGTCCTGAAGTCTTAGTTATTCGCGCATGGTAGCGTAGCTTTGCCACCAACGTGCGCCATTACCCGTTCTACATTCCAGGAGTCATGCAATGAACCTGCTACTGATCAGCCTGACCCTGCTGCTGGAAGCCTGCTGGCTGGCACTGGAAAAGTTCTGGCTTGATCCAGCGCAAGCTGGCGCTTTGCGGGCCACCCTTCCCGACCCGGACCACTGCTGAAAGCAGTTGTCTTGGACCCGTTTCGGCATGAGAATGCCTAATCTTTCGTCATGAAAGCAGGCTAACCTTGACTCCTACCCTGTGGCTGATTGGCGCCTTACTGGCGCTGATGGCCGAATTCATGTCCGGCACTTTCTACTTGTTGGTGATATCAGTGGCACTGGCAGCCGGTGGCGTCGCCAGCCTGCTGGGGGGCAGTGAAGCCTTGTGCTGGACACTGGCCAGCCTGGGCGGCATTGCCGGTGTAGTAGCGGTAAGCCGCTGGCGCAAACGCCAGCCGCCTGCTGCGCTGCCAAGTAACGCAGTGCCAGACGACCCGGACATCGGCCAGCTGGTGCGCGTAATCAGCCGGATCGACAAGCAAAACCTGCGTGTGCATTATCGCGGTACCGAATGGCAGGCCCGCCAGCAAGATGGCAGTGCGCTGGCGCCGGGTGACAACGCAGCCATATCCGGCCGCGACGGCAATGTGCTGCTCCTTACCACTCCACAACAAGAAAGCCGCTAATCATGGAATTCGTCGTCGTCCTGTTTGCCGCCGTGGTGATCTTCATCATCAAATCGGTCAAGGTGGTGCCACAACAGCATGCCTATATCGTGGAGCGGCTGGGCCGCTATCACGCCACCCTGACACCCGGGCTGAACATTCTCATCCCCTTCATCGACCGGCTGGCCTACAAGCACAGCCTGAAGGAAGTACCGCTGGATGTCCCCAGCCAGATCTGCATCACCCGCGACAATACCCAGCTGAAAGTGGACGGCATCCTGTATTTCCAGGTAACCGACCCGCAACGCGCTTCCTACGGCACCAGCGACTACCTGCTGGCCATCACCCAGCTGTCGCAAACCACCTTGCGCTCGGTGATAGGTAAGATGGAACTGGACAAGACCTTCGAAGAGCGTGATGAAATCAACCAGATCGTGGTGGCCTCGCTGGATGAAGCCGCCATCAACTGGGGCGTGAAGGTGTTGCGCTATGAAATCAAGGATCTGGTGCCACCACAGGACATTCTGCACTCCATGCAGGCGCAGATTACCGCCGAGCGCGAAAAGCGCGCCCGTATTGCCCAGTCCGAAGGCGTGAAGATGGAACAGATCAACCTGGCCAACGGTGCGCGGGAAGCGGCCATCCAGAAATCCCAGGGTGAAATGCAGGCCACCATCAACAATTCCGAAGGCAACAAGCAGGCTGCCATCAACAAGGCACAGGGCGAGGCCGAGGCGCTGCGACTGGTGGCCGATGCCACCGCCGACGCAGTGCGGCGTGTGGCAGAATCCATCAAGGTGGAAGGCGGTATGGAGGCGGTCAACCTGAAAGTGGCCGAGCAATACGTGGCGGCTTTTGCCCAGCTGGCCAAGCAGAACAACACCGTCATCCTGCCGGCCAATGTGGCTGATGTCAGCGCACTGGTGGCCACAGCGCTCAGCGTGGTAAAACAAAGCAATCGTTAACACTTATGCCATGCGGGCAGCCTGCTTCTGTCTTGTATAACAGACAGGCTGCCCCCATAATCAGCCGCATGAAATTCTTATCCGACTTCCTTCCGGTAGCCCTGTTCTTCGGCAGTTACCTGATTACCCACGACATGTTCCTGGCCACCAAGGTTCTGGTGGCAGCCACCGCCCTGCTGTTTGCCTGGACCTGGTTCAAGCACCGCAAGGTGGACGCCATGCAATGGATCAACCTGATCCTCAGCGTGGTGCTGGGTGCGGCTACCGTGATTTCCCACAATGATCTGTTCATCATCTGGAAATTCACCGTGCTGTACTGGCTGATGGCCATCGCCCTGATCATCAGTGACTTCATGGGCAAGAACGGCTTGAAACTGCTGATGGGTGAACAAATTCAGCTGCCGCAAGCCATCTGGCGCAAGCTGGCCTATGCCTGGGCCGTGTTTTTTGCCTCCATGGGCGCCCTCAATCTGTATGTGGCCTTCAATTTCAGCCGCGAAATCTGGCTGAGCTTCAAACTGTTTGGCAGTCTGGGCCTGATGGTAGTGTTCGTCATTGCGCAAAGCCTGTTCCTGTCCAAATACATCGAGGAAAAGAAATAATGCTGTATATCATCAGCGGCCAGGACAATCCCGGCTCCCTGGAAAAGCGCCTTGCCGCACGCCCGGAACATCTGGCCCGCCTGTCCGCCCTGCAAGAGCAAGGCCGCCTGGTGCTGGCTGGCCCCTGCCCCGCCATCGACAGCGTCGACCCTGGCAGTGCTGGCTTTACCGGCAGCCTGATCGTGGCTGAATTTGCCAGTCTGGAAGAAGCCCGCAACTGGGCCGACGCCGACCCCTATGTCGCCGCTGGCGTTTACGCCGCAGTAGAGGTAAAGCCCTTCCGCAAGGTATTCCCGGCATGAGCGATACCGTCGCGCTGCTGCAGGCAGCCTTGCAGCAGCTGGCCCCGGAACATCTGGAAATCCATGACGACAGCGCGGCACATGCCGGCCATGCCGGTGCGCGTTCGGGCGGCGGTCATTACGATGTCCTGATTGTCTCCAGCCGCTTTGCCGGTCTGAACAGCGTCGCCCGTCACCGCCTGGTCTATGCGACGCTGGGCGATCTGATGAAAACCCGGGTGCATGCGCTGGCCATCCGCGCACTGACACCTGAAGAACTTTGATTCCGAGGAAGAACAGTCAATGAAAAAGAACCACATCGCAGCCTTGCTGCTGGCTGCAACCATCAGCGTTCCGGCCCTGGCCGAATCCATTGCCACCGTCAATGGCAAATCCATCGACAAGACCGACCTGGACAACGCAGTGGCCGTTGTCGTGCAAAACAGCAATGGCAATGTGCAGGACTCCCCGGCATTGCGCCAGCAGGTGAAGGACACCCTGATCAACCGTGAAGTGATTCTGCAGGAAGCGCAGAACCGCAAGCTGGACCAGCAACCGGCCTTCATCAAGCGCATGGAAGAAGTGCGTCAGGACATGCTGCGTGAAGCGCTGTTTGCCGACCTGGTAAAGAACATCCCGATCACTGATGCCCAGCTGCAAGAACGCTACAACCAGACCCAGAGCAAGTTTGCCGGTACCAAGGACATTCACGCCCGCCAGATTACCGTCGGCAGCGAAGCCGATGCGCTGAAGATCATCGACAGCCTGAAAAAGGGTGCCAAGTTCGACGAACTGGCCAAAACCCGCTCGCTGGACCCGGCAGCCAAGCAAAATGGCGGCGACATGGGCTGGGGTAATCTGGCGCGCATGGAGCCGCAACTGGCTGACATCCTGAAAGACCTGAAAAAAGGCCAGTTCAGCAGCAAGCCGATGCAGACCCGCGTAGGCTGGATCATCTTCAAGGTAGAGGACATCCGTGATGCCAAACTGCCGCCGCTGGCTGAAGTGAAACCGCAAATCGAGCGTCAGCTGCAGGAAGAAGCCATTGCCAAGGCAGTGGATGATTTGCGCAGCAAGGCGAAAATCCAGTAACACCACCCCGTCGTAACAACAGGAAATTGAACATGCGCAAGACTTTGCTGGCAAGCGCCCTGCTGGCCGCCCTGAGCACCACTGCCGTCCTCGCTGCCGGCCCGTCCGTGAATGGCAATGAAATCTCCCAGGCACGTATCGACGCCGTGGTACAGATGATGGCCTCCCAAGGCCAGGCTGCCGATGACAAGACCAAGGACATGGTGAAGGATCAACTGATCACCGCCGAAGTACTGCGTCAGGAAGCCGTGAAAAAGGGCCTGGACAAGACCCCGGAATTCAAGGCTGAACTGCAGAACATGGAAGCCATGGCCCTGGCCAACCGCGTGATCCGCGACTTCCAGAAAGCCAACCCGGTAACGGATGAGCAACTGAAAGCCGAATACGACAAGCTGGTTGCCTCGGTACCGGAAACCAAGCAATACCACGCCCGCCACATCCTGGTAAGCAGCGAAGCCGAAGCCAAGGCCGTGATCGAAGCCCTGCGCAAGGGCAAGGCATTCGACCAACTGGCCAAGGAAAAGTCCAAGGATCCGGGCAGCAAGGGTAACGGTGGCGATCTGGGCTGGCAGGAAGCTGGCACTTTCGTGCCGGAATTCTCTGACGCCATGGCCAAGCTGAGCAAGGGCCAGGTTACTGCCAAGCCGGTGAAAACCCAGTTTGGCTGGCACGTGATCAAGCTGGACGACGTCCGCACCGAACGCAATGTGCCGTCGCTGGACGATGCCCGTCCGCAGCTGACCCAGCGCATCATGGGCGCCCGCATTGAGAAATTCGTGGGCGACCTGAAAGCCCAGGCCAAGATCCAGCAGTAACACCCAGCCCTCTGGCAGACAAAAAGGGATGCTACGGCATCCCTTTTTTCTTGCCTGCGCGCCCGATGATTCGGCCCCATGCCCGACAGCACGCAAGCACCCACTGTCGCCTCCGCTCCCCCATCCGTGCAGTAACACCTGTGACGATTTCACCGGGCAAGCCGGCCCGGTGCGCCAATACATTGCATTGACTTGCCGCCCCAGCCGTCTGGTCTAAGTAAAAACCACAAAATACCGCGATCATTTGCCCCTGCTGGCTGCGACTGTCAAAATCCGTTTGTCATCATTTCTTTCCTGCGAGCAGGGTGGCCTGCCGCAACCATCCACTTTCCATGCCAAGTATTTACGATCTCAAATCCCGCTTTCAAAACTTGCTGCGCCCGCTGTTGAAATCCCTGGTCCGTGGCGGCGTCACTGCCAATCAGGTCACACTGAGTGCCATGCTGGGCTCCATCACCTACGGCCTCTGGCTATGGCTGGACTCCTCCCGGCCACTGGTATGGCTGCTGCTGCCCTTGTTTCTGTTCCTGCGCATGGCACTGAACGCCATCGACGGCATGCTGGCGCGTGAATTTGGCCAGCAATCACGTCTTGGCGGCATTCTTAACGAAGTGGGCGATGTAGTCTCCGACGCCGCACTCTATCTTCCCTTTGCCGTGCTGGGCACTCATCCCGTGCTGGTCGTGCTGGCCGTACTGCTGGCGCTGCTGACCGAATTCGTCGGCGTACTCGGGCCCGCGCTTGGCGCGACACGCCGTTACGACGGGCCGATGGGCAAGAGTGATCGCGCCTTCTGGCATGGTGCCTTCGCACTGCTGGTGGGCTTGGTGCCAACCGCCGCCGCATACGCTGACTGGCTGTTTGGCCTCACCGCACTCCTGGTGTTGCTGACTGTATTCAACCGCACCTGCGCCATTCTGAAAGAAAGCTGCCATGTTTAAGTTGTTGTTGCCGCCACCGCTCCTGTGGGCGCTGGGCGGTGTATTTGTCCTGCTGGTGCTGGCCAGTGTTGCTATCCGTGTGCTGGAAGCGCGCAAGCCGGAAAAAAACTGGCTGGAACTGAAACTGCGGATCAAGACCTGGTGGTGGATTGTCGGCTGCTTCTCACTCACCCTGCTGGGCAGCATCCCGCTGGCGCTAGTGGTATTTGCGCTGATCAGCTTCCTGGCGCTCAAGGAATACCTGACGCTGTGCGCCACGCGCACCGCAGACCACGTGGTGCTGTTTTGGGCCTACCTGAGCATTCCGCTGCAGTACTACTGGCTGGGCATTCACTGGTACGGCATGTTCATCATTTTCATCCCGGTTTACATCTTCCTGTTTGTTCCCATGCGCATGGTGCTGATTGGCGAGACCCAGGGTTTTCTTAAAGCGGCGGCCTCGCTGCAATGGGGCCTGATGATCAGCGTGTTCTGTCTGAGCCACATGGCGGCGGTGCTGACCCTGCCGCAACTGACCGGCATCGGCGTACCGGCGCAGGGGGCGATGATGCTGTTTTACCTGGTGGCACTGACTCAGTTGAACGATGTGGCGCAATACCTGTGGGGCAAGTCCTTTGGCAAACGCAAGATTGCCCCCAAGGTATCGCCCAACAAGACCCTGGCAGGACTGCTTGGCGGCGTACTGACCACCGGCCTGCTCGGCTGGCTGCTCGGCCCCTTGCTCACACCGTTCAGCCCGCAGCATGCCGCACTGGCAGGTTTGCTGATCGGCTCCATGGGTTTTATCGGTGACATCGTGATTTCAGCGGTAAAGCGTGACATCGGCGTCAAGGATTCCGGTCGTCTGCTACCGGGCCACGGCGGCATTCTGGACCGCCTGGACTCGCTCACTTATACCGCACCGCTGTTTTTCCACTACGTGCACTACCTGTACTTCTAAGCGCCTTATGAACAAGCTGCTGCGTATTCTCTTTGTCATGCTGCTGGCACGCCCAGTGGTGCGCCTGTGGCTAGGGATGACGGTACGGCATCAGGAACGGCTGCCCACCGCCGGCCCTGCCATCGTCATTGCCAACCATAACAGCCACCTGGACATTCTGGCGCTCTACAGCCTGTTTCCCTTGGGGCTGATACCGCGCGTGCGCCCTGCCGCTGCCGCAGATTACTTTCTGAAAAACAGCTGGATGGCTTGGTTCGCCACCAATGTGGTGGGCATCATCCCGGTGGTGCGCGGCGGCGCTGGTGCTGGCCGGGACCCACTGGCCGGCTGCCGGCAGGCACTGGAAGCGGGCGAAATTCTGGTGCTGTTTCCCGAAGGGACGCGTGGTGAGCCAGAAGCGCTGTCTGAAATCAAATCCGGCATCTGGTACCTGCTACGTGATTTTCCCGACATCCCGGTCGCGCCGGTGTACCTGCACGGCCTGGGCCGGGCGATGGGCCGTGGTCAGTGGCTGCCAGTCCCGTTCTTTGTCGATGTCGCCATAGGACGCTCCCTGTGCTGGCAAGAGAACAAAGACAGCTTCCGGGCACACATTCGCGACACTTTTCTGCAGTTGAAACAGAAAACCCTGCCCGCCGAACCTGGCCCAGACAGCCACTAACAAGAAAACTGAAAGGTCTCTGCCATGCGACAATCCCTGGAATCCAGCTTCACCAGTTTCGATGGACAATCACTGTTCTATCGCCACTGGCCGGCCATCACCGCGCCGGCTCAGCGCGCCATCCTGCTACTACATCGCGGCCACGAACACTCCGGTCGGTTACAACATGTGGTGGACGAACTTGACCTAGCAGATACACCTGTATTTGCCTGGGATGCACGCGGCCACGGCCGCAACGACGGACCGCGTGGCTTCAGTCCCAGCATCGGTACCACGATTCGTGATCTGGAAGAGTTTGTCCGTCATCTGCAAGCGGTGCACGGCGTACGGATTGACCAACTGGTAGTCATTGCGCAAAGCGTGGGCGCGGTAGTGGCGGCGAGCTGGGTGCATGATTACGCGCCACGCCTGCGTGCGCTGATCCTGGCTTCGCCGGCCTTCAAGGTGAAGCTGTACGTGCCTTTCGCTCGCCCCAGCCTGCGCCTGATGCACAAGCTGCGCGGCAATTTCTTCGTCAACTCCTATGTCAAGGCCAAGTTCCTGAGCCACGATGCAGAACGCATCGCATCCTACAACAGCGACCCGCTGATCACCCGGCCCATTTCGGCCAACATCCTGCTAGCCCTTTACGACACCGCCAAGCGCGTTATTGCCGACGCCGGTGCCATTACTGTGCCGACGCAGTTGCTGATCTCAGGCGCGGATTTCGTGGTACACAAGGCACCGCAGGAAACCTTTTTCCAGAATCTGGGCAGCGAATGCAAAGAGCGCCATGAGCTACCGGGGTTCTATCACGACACACTGGGCGAGCGCGACCGCGCACTGGCCTTCGACAAGATTCGCGCCTTCATCCAACGCGTGGAAGCCATCGTAGCCAGACCCTCGCTGCTGGCAGCCGACCAGCACGGCTACACCGCCAAGGAGTTCAATCGCCTGCAACAGCCGCTGCCCGCCCTGTCGCCCAAACGCTGGAATTTCGCCCTCACCCGCCTGACGCTGGCCACGCTGGGCCGGTTGTCAGACGGTATCCGGCTAGGCTGGCAAACCGGTTTCGATTCCGGCAGCATGCTGGACTACGTTTACCGTAACCAAGCCTCCGGCATCACGCCGCTAGGCCGGCTGGGCGACCGCGCCTATCTGGACAGCATAGGCTGGCGCGGCATCCGGCAGCGCAAACTACACCTGCAGGAGCTCATCTCACTGGCCGTCGCGCAACTGGAGCAAACCGGCATGCCGGTACGGCTGGTGGACATCGCCGCCGGCCATGGCCGCTACGTGCTGGATGCACTCTCCCACAACGCCGACCGCGTCGAACACTTGCAACTGCGCGACTACAGCGACATCAACGTCACCGCCGGACGCAAGCTGATTGAGCAACGCGGCTTGCAAGGCAAAGCGCGTTTCGATCAGGGCGATGCCTTCGACGGGGCCGATCTCGCCGCGCTAGAGCCACGCCCCACGCTGGCCATTGTCTCCGGCTTGTATGAACTGTTTCCCGGCAACGCAGGCATTCGCAACTCGCTGGCTGGTCTGGCCGCCGCCGTGCCGGCGGGCGGCTATCTCGTCTACACCAATCAACCCTGGCACCCCCAACTGGAGATGATTGCCCGCACGCTCACCAGCCATCGCGGCGGCAGCGACTGGGTGATGCGACGCCGCACCCAAGAAGAAATGGATCAACTGGTTGCCGCGGCGGGTTTCGAGAAAATCTGCCAGCGCATCGACGAATGGGGCATTTTCAGCGTGGCCATTGCTCGCCGCCTGCCAGCCACACCGCAGCAGAGGCAAACCGTGCAGGAACAAGCCACGGCATGAGCCAGCCAGCCCACCGTCGCTTGTGGCCCGAAGCCCTGCTGTGGCTGGCGCTGCTGGGCCCTGCTTTCTTCTTGCTGTACGGGGCGGCCAATCACTACGCCGCCAGTCTGCCGCCATCGGCAGTCGGCAATATCGCCATGGACTGGGAGCGGCGCATCCCGCTGTGGCCGTGGACCATCCTGCCCTACTGGAGCATCGACCTGCTCTACGGCCTCTCACTGTTCATTTGCACCAGCCGGGAGGAGTTGCGTCGACATGCGTTGCGGCTGTTGAGCGTCACCGTGCTCTCCTGCCTGCTGTTTGCGCTGTTTCCTCTGCGCTTTGGCTTTGAGCGCCCGCCGCTGGACGGATGGGCTGGCCAGTTATTCACCCTGCTGGCTGGCTTTGACAAGCCCTTCAATCAGGCACCTTCGCTGCATATCAGCCTGCTGACGGTGTTGTGGCTACGCTATGCAGTGCACACGCCGCAGCGTTGGCGCTGGCTGTTGCATGGCTGGTTCACACTGATCGGCATATCGGTACTGACCACCTGGCAGCATCACTTTCTCGACATCCCCACCGGTTTCGCCCTGGGCATCGCAGTATGCTATCTGCTCCCCATGCCACTGCCGCCTTATAGCCGGGTGGCTGATATCGAACAAACACACCGCCGGCAGTTGAGCAGGCGTTATGCACTGGGCGGGCTGGCGCTGACTCTGGCCGCCATTTGGCTTGGCGGCTGGTACTGGCTGCTGCTTTGGCCGGCACTGAGCCTGATCGTGCTGGCAGTCGGCTATGGCTGCCATGATGCCAGGGTATGGCAAAAAGTCGCCGGCCGGCACAGGCTGCCCGCACGCTGCCTGTTTCTGCCATTGACGCTGTTCATGCGGCAGATACATACCCGGCTGTTACGAGGACATTCACATGCCAGTTTGATTACAGACGATGTCTGGATAGGGCCAGCTATTGCTGCCCGTGAAACATGCTTTCGCAGCGTGCTGGATCTGGCGGCGGAATACTGCCGTCAGGCACATCCGGCAGCGCACTATGTGGACTTGCCGCTGCTGGATTTAGTCCTGCCCGATCGAGCCGGGATGCACCATGCAGTCGCACAGTTGGAAACCTTGCGGCATTCTCACCCAGGCCCGGTCCTTGTCCATTGCGCACTGGGTATGAGCCGCAGTGCGGCCGTGATCATGGTCTGGCTGGTGATGACGGGACGTTGTAGCGATCTGGCGCAGGCCAAAGAAATCTTGCAGGCCCGGGGCCGCAAGATTGTGCTGTCACCGCAGCAATGGCGCTGGATCGATAGTTGTTGCACCGTGGGAGCCGGTCATGATGCCTGAGACAGCAACCCTCCGCCTGCATGCCGCGGCCTTACGCAGCACCCGCTGGCTGCTCTGGCCGGGCCCCTGCCTGCTACTGCTGGCCAGTCTTCATGCTGGAGAATGGCAGCTACAAACCGCTTCCGCTCTGGCCATGCTGTTGCAAAGCTGGTTCTGCTGGCGCTTGCAATTGGATGCTGCGCTACTGGCAGCACTCGAAAATTCCCCTTCACTGACAGTGCTGGATGACACCATTAAGGGCTTGTTTGGCAAAGCCGCAGCACGACGTGACTTTGCGCAAAGACAACAAGGCATGCGACGCTTGTTGATCCGCTTCTTCATGACAACAGCCTTGTGCTGGATACTGGCCATCTGCGCCATCATGCTTTCCATGGCCTAGCGGAATGGCATCCTTCTGCTCACCATCCCGGTCGCGGAGGGTGTGGCAAGTGGCAAGCCCACCGTACAAATGGGTGATTTTGTTCAATACCGTCCAGGCCGGGCGGCCTATCTTCGACCACTCTTCCCACCCGTCGAGGATAGACATGCAAGTCCTGCTCTCCATGGCCGCCTTTGCGCTGGCCGCCTCCATCTCCCCTGGCCCGGTGAATATCGTGGCATTCGGCTGTGGCGTCAGCCATGGTTTTGTCCCCAGCCTGCGCCATGTCAGCGGTGCCACCATCGGCTTTACCGCCCTGTTCCTGCTGACCGGGCTGGGCCTTGCCGAACTGCTGGACGGGCTGCCTGCCGCTGCCCGGCTGATCCAGTATGCCGGCGTGGCATTTCTGCTCTACCTTGCCTGGCAACTGGCCAGCGATAACGGGGAACTCGGCGCAACGCGCCAACGCCCCTCCTTCCGGCATGGCGCACTGATGCAATGGCTGAACCCCAAGGCCTGGCTGGCCTCTCTGGCTGGCATGGGGGCGTTTGCCAGTCATGGCGAGCCGCAGCTGATCTGGCAGTTCACCGCCATTTACTTTGTCATCTGCTACCTGTCGATTGCCTGCTGGGCCTGGGCGGGTGCTCGCCTGCAAGGTCTGCTGCGCCACCCGCCACGTATGCGGCTGTTCAACCGGCTGCTGGCCTTGCTGCTGGCTGGCAGCGCGCTCTACTTGCTACTGGAGTGATTCAGCCGCTGCTGCGACAGTACTGACCGGGCGTAGCCGCCACCAGCCGCTTGAAGGTGCGCTGGAAGTGGGCCTGGTCGGCAAAGCCCAGGGTCTGCGCGACCTGGGCGATGGACTGGCCACTGCGCAGCAGTGTCTTGCCGCGCCGGATGCGCCGGTCCAGCAGATATTCATGCGGCGTCATGTGATAACGCTGGCGGAAGGCGCGTATCAGATAAGAAGCAGACAAGGAGGACGCGGCGCAGATGTCTTCCAGCCGCAGGTCTGACACGTATTGATCGTCAATGAACTCAGCCACCCGTTGCAGCCGCTTATGCTGCGCTGTGCTGTCCGGCGTCACTGTTTGCAAGCGGCTGTGCAACTGAGCGAAGAAGCTCGTAGCCGCCTCCTGCTTGCCAAGCAGGGCCATATCCGTTGCCCGGCACGTCGCCACCAGTTGCTGTAGCTGGCCAAACAGGCGTGCATCTTCGCTCAAACGCGGAGAAAAACAGTGGAAATCCTGATTGGCACTCAGCCCGAGTTCGACTTGCAGCTGAGCAAGCCAGGCGGTATCCACATACAGCATGTGGTAGGACCACGCCTGATTGGCAATCGGATTGCAGGCATGCACCTCACCCGGATTCATCAGCACCACGCTGCCATGTGCCACCTGATAGCGGTCTTGCAGACTCAGATAGTGGCTGACACCGCCGGTGATGGCACCAATGGAAAAATGCTCGTGCGAGTGACGGGCGTAACACACCTGCCGACCGTCCTGTACGGTACGGATTTCCAGGAAAGGCAAGGCCGGGTCACGCCAGAACAAGGGCTGTGCGAGGCTGGAGTCAGAAGAAGGCGTGGCTGCTGAACGAGACATTCGAGCAGCATATCGCAGCCACTGCCGTCATGCCAGCCCGGCCAGCGAGGGTGTTTAGCCCTGCTGTGCGCGCAGCAGGCTTTCAAACACAGCGGCAGGCACCGGCTTGCTGAACAGATAACCCTGCCCGCAATCACAGCCCTGCTCCACCAGGAAGTGACGCTGCTCATCCAGCTCCACCCCTTCGGCCACCAGGTCCAGCCCCAGGCTGCGGGCAATGGAAATGATGGCCTGGGTGATGGCGGCATCGTCCCGGTCCTGATGCAGGTCCATGATGAAGCTCTGATCAATCTTCAAACCGCGAACCGGCAGGCGCTTGAGGTAGGACAGGCTGGAATAGCCGGTGCCGAAGTCGTCAATCGACAGGTAAATGCCCAGCGCCTGCAGGCGGTGCAATACCTCCACCATGCCGCTGTCTTCATCCATGGCCACGCTTTCGGTGATTTCCAGCTCCAGCGCGCTGCTGGGCAGGCCATGGCGTTCCAGTGCCTGGGCCACGGTATCGACAATGCTGGAATACTTCAGCTGCCGACCAGATACATTCACCGCAATACGCCCCTGCAACAGCCCGGCATCACGCCAGCGGCGGGTAGACGCACAGCTGTTATCCAGCACCCATTCACCGATGCTGGTAATCAGCGAACTTTCCTCGGCAATGGGAATGAACTGCGCCGGGGAAATCAGCCCCATGTCCGGATGCTGCCAGCGCAGCAAGGCTTCGCCACCGATGATGCGGCCTGACGACAGTTCCACCTTGGGCTGATACCACACTTCCAGCTCGTCCTGCGCCAGCGCACGGTGCAGGCTGTACTCCATTTTCAGCCGCTCTATCGCCCGGGCATTCATGTCGGCGGTGTAAAACTGGAAATTGTTCTTGCCGCGCTCCTTGGCGCGGTACATGGCGGTGTCGGCATTCACCAGCAAGGCATCGGCCATGGCACCGTCTTCCGGGAACATGCTGATGCCGATACTGGCCGAAATGAACACGCCCTGCCCGGCCACGGTGGATTCGGCCGAGATGGCATCCAGAATGCTCTGCGCCCGACTGGCCACCTGCTGCACGGTGACAATGTTTTCCAGCAGCACGGTGAATTCGTCGCCGGACAATCTGGCCACGGTGGACAGATTGGGCACGATGCGTTGCAGCTCGCTGGCAATGCGCACCAGTAATTCGTCCCCGGCATGATGGCCCAGGGTGTCGTTCACCATCTTGAAGCGGTCCAGGTCGATGAACAGCAAGGCAAAACGGCGATCGAACTGCCGCGCCTGCTCCACCGCCGATTGCAGTTTCTCGATGAACAGGGTGCGGTTGGGCAGGCCGGTCAGCGCATCATGATTGGCCAGGAAGTGCAGGCGCTCTTCAGCCTGCTTGCGCTGGGTAATGTCGGAAAACACGGCCACGTAATGCAGGCATTCGCCACGATCGTCACGGATGGCGGTAATGCTCAGATGCTCGGTATACAGCAGGCCGTTCTTGCGGCGGTTCACCACCTCGCCCTGCCAGGAGCCATCATGTCGCAGGCAGCGCCACAGGTATTCGTAGAATTCCGGCGATTGCTTGCCGGACTTGAGCAAGGCCGGCGTCTTGCCGATGGCCTCCTCGCGCGCATAACCGGTAATGCGGGTAAAAGCCGGGTTGACTGACTGGATGATGCCGCTGCCATCAGTGATGACAATGCCTTCCATGGTGGCTTCAAACACCTTGTCCGCCAGCAGCAGGCTTTGGCGGGATTGCACCAAGGCCTCATCACGCTCGCGCAGCGCGCCATGCAGCTCCAGCAGGAACTCGTGCTCGATGCTCTGGATGATTTCGCGGAAACCGACGATGTGAACCAGACGCTGCTCGGTATCGAATACCGCCAAGTGGCGGATCTGGTGTTGCAGGATGACACGCCGTGCCTGCAACAGGCTGGTGCTGACCGACACGCCAATCACCGGCCGGGTGCAAATCTGCCCGAGGTTCGCATTCACCTTGCCGCTGGCCACCAGGCCCACCACATCCCGCTGGGTGAGAATGCCGTAGCTGCCATCAGGAAACTGCACGCCAAGGGCAGTCAGCTGCTGTTCACGCATGCAGCTCAGGGCTGCGGTCAGGCTGTCATCCGCCTGCAGGATGGCAGCTGGCGGCGCCAGAATGCCATCCAGCCGCTTCAAGCCCAGAAAAGCCTCTGTACCCTGACACAACACCACGTCGGACAGGGAAACCAGGCCGACAATGTCACCATGTTTTTCCACCAGCGCGTGGCGAATACCATTGCTGCGAAAGCGCCCCACCGCATCATGCACACTCATCTGATGAGACAGTGTCACCACCGGCGTACTCATCACCAGGCTGATAGGCTGGCTGCGAGCCACCGGGTCAGCCAGGTCGATAGACAGGGCATCGGTTTCGGTCCAGATGCCCAGGGCGTGCCCGGGCGTATCGAATACCACGATGGAACCACAGCCACTCTCCATCATCATGGCTGCAGCCTGATGCACCGGCGTCTCGGGCGTGCAACTGAGGATATCCGAGGAGGCGATTTGCTCTATGGGCTGCATCAGCGGAGACATCATCCTAGACCTGTAAGCAATTTACTGTTCATTACAGCGGCATTATACATTTTTCACTTAACGCCATAAAACGAATCTGGCCATTTAATTGCAGTAGCCCGGCTACTCGATATTTTCCACTTTGCCGCAAAACTGAAAACAAAGTTTGCAGTACTTTTCTTTGCGCCGATGGCAATTGGCTGATTTTAAAAGACTTGGCACAGCACAGAGCCTGGCACGGAATTTGAAACCCACTGACAGCTTGCAACACCGCCAGCCTGTCCGGACAGACCACGAACAACGCAGATCCGGCACAACAATTAAAACACATCAAATGCCATTTGCATGGCATGGAGGAGCGTAACCACATGGAGACTTTCTATCAAGCCATGCGTCGCCAGGGCGTGACCCGGCGCAGCTTCCTGAAGTTCTGCAGCCTGACCGCCACCTCGCTGGGCCTGGGCTCGGCTTTTGTCCCGCGTATTGCCTATGCACTGGAAACCAAGCCGCGTGTGCCGGTGATCTGGCTGCACGGCCTGGAATGCACCTGCTGTACCGAGTCCTTCATCCGCTCGGCCCACCCGCTGGCCAAAGACGCCATCCTGTCGCTGATCTCGCTGGATTACGACGACACCATCATGGCCGCTGCCGGTCATCAGGCCGAAGCCATCCTGGATGACCTGATCAAGAACCACAAAGGCAATTACATCGTTGCCGTGGAAGGCAACCCGCCGCTCAACGAAGACGGCATGTACTGCTTTCCCGGTGGCGAACCCTTCGTGGAAAAGCTCAAACGCGTATCGGCCGATGCCAAAGCGCTGATCGCCTGGGGTTCCTGTGCCAGCTGGGGCTGTGTGCAGGCCGCCAAACCCAACCCCACCCGCGCCACGCCGGTGCATCAGGTGATTCTGGACAAGCCGGTGATCAAGGTGCCGGGCTGCCCACCGATTCCGGAAGTCATGGCTGCCGTGATTACCTATATGGTGACCTTCGACAAGATTCCGGAACTGGACCGCCAGGGCCGGCCCAAGATGTTCTACGGCCAGCGCATCCATGATAAATGCTATCGCCGTCCGCACTTTGACGCCGGTCAGTTTGTCGAGAGCTGGGACGACGAAGGCGCGCGCAAGGGCTACTGCCTGTACAAGATGGGCTGCAAAGGCCCCACTACCTACAACGCCTGCTCCACCGTGCGCTGGAACGACGGCGTGTCCTTCCCCATCCAGTCCGGTCATGGTTGCATCGGCTGCTCGGAAGAAGGCTTCTGGGACAAGGGCTCCTTCTACGACCGCGTCACTTCCATTCCGCAATTCGGCGTGGAAGCCAATGCCGACAAGATCGGCTTTACCGTGGCCGGCACCGCCGGGGCTGCCATTGCCGCCCATGCCGCGGTCAGCGCCATCAAGAGCACCATGCTGAAAAAGCAGGACCTGCAGCCGCTGGACCCCGCCACATCCGCACAGAATAAAGACAAGAACGAGGAGAAAGTCTGATGTCTTACCAGACCCAAGGTTTTACCCTGGACAATAGCGGCCGCCGCGTGGTGGTGGACCCGGTCACCCGTATCGAAGGCCACCTGCGCTGCGAAGTGAACATCGACAGCAACAACATCATCACCAATGCCGTCTCCACCGGCACCATGTGGCGCGGCCTGGAAGTCATCCTCAAAGGCCGCGACCCGCGTGACGCCTGGGCCTTTGTCGAGCGCATTTGCGGTGTGTGCACCGGCACCCACGCGCTCACATCAGTCCGCGCCGTGGAAGACGCGCTGAAGATCAAGATTCCCGAAAACGCCAACCTGATCCGCAACATCATGCAGGCGGCGCTGTATGTGCACGACCACCTGGTGCACTTCTACCATCTGCACGCGCTGGACTGGGTGGACGTGGTGTCCGCCCTCAAGGCCGACCCGAAAAAAACCAGCGAACTGGCACAAAGCATTTCCGACTGGCCCATGTCCAGCCCCGGTTATTTCCGTGACCTGCAATCGCGGCTGAAGCGCTTTGTCGAATCCGGCCAGCTGGGCCCCTTCCGCAATGGCTATTGGGGTCACCCGGCAATGAAACTGCCGCCGGAAGCCAACCTGATGGCGGTGGCGCACTATCTGGAAGCGCTGGATTTCCAGAAGGAAATCGTCAAGATACACACCATCTTTGGCGGCAAGAACCCCCACCCCAACTGGCTGGTGGGCGGCATGCCCTGCGCCATCAATATCGACGATGTAGGCGCAGTCGGTGCCATCAATATGGAACGGCTGAACCTGGTGTCGCAGATTATCGACCGCACCATCACCTTCTGCGAACAGGTATACATTCCGGACGTCATCGCCATCGGCGGCTTCTACAAGGACTGGGCGGCCATCGGCGGCGGCCTGGCCAGCCAGAGCGTGATGTCCTACGGCGACTTCCCCGACCATGCCAACGACTACAGCGAAAGCAGCCTGCTGCTGCCGCGTGGCGCCATCATCAACGGCAAGTTCAACGAAATTCACCCGATCGACCTGTACGCCCCGGATGAAATCCAGGAATTCGTCACCCACAGCTGGTACAGCTATGGCGACGACAGCAAGGGCCTGCATCCCTTCGATGGCATTACCGCGCCCAAATTCGAGCTGGGTGCCAATCACAAGGGAACCAAGACCCGCATCGAGCAGCTGGACGAATCGGCCAAGTATTCGTGGATCAAGTCGCCGCGCTGGAAGGGCCACGCCATGGAAGTGGGCCCGCTGGCGCGCTACCTGATTGGCTACCACCAGAACAAGCCGGAATTCAAGGAACCGGTGGACAAGCTGCTGCATGCACTGGGCGCACCCAAGGAAGCCTTGTTCTCCACCCTGGGCCGTACCGCCGCCCGTGCGCTGGAGTCGTCCTGGGCTGCCAACAAGATGCGCTACTTCTTCGACCGCCTGATTACCAACATCAAGAACGGCGACACCGCCACCGCCAATGTGGAGAAATGGGACCCGGCCAGCTGGCCCGCCGCTGCCAAGGGTGTGGGCTTCACCGAAGCACCGCGTGGCGCGCTGGGTCACTGGCTGAAGATTGCCGACACCCGTATCGACAGCTACCAGTGCGTGGTACCCACCACCTGGAATGCCGGTCCGCGTGACGCCAAGGGCCAGATCGGCGCTTATGAAGCCTCGCTGATGGGCACCAAGATGGCGGTGCCGGATCAGCCGCTGGAAATCCTGCGCACCCTGCACAGCTTCGACCCCTGCCTTGCCTGCTCCACCCATGTGATTGGCGAGGACGGCGGCGAGCTGGTGAGTGTGAAAGTACGTTGAGTTCGTCGCGCCCGTCCTCCCGGCGGCACCCCCTGCCCGGTGGACAGCACGACGATTGACCAGTCAGCCCCGCCCCGCTCCCCCCGCAGGCGGCGCTGGCGAACTTCCTGATCGTCCGCCACGCTGGCCGGAGTGCCCATCACTCCCGGGATGGCCGGCAGCGTGGCGGTTCGGCGGGAAAACAGGAGATTCAACATGAAAAGCTATGGCTTCGACGGCAACGCCCCACAGGGCCTGGGCCGCAAGGTCACGTCGGTTTATGTCTACGAAGCACCGGTACGCCTGTGGCACTGGGTGACTGTGCTATGCATCATCACCTTGTCCGTTACCGGCTACCTGATTGGCAAGCCCCTGCCCTCGGTACCGGGCGAGGCCACCTTCAACTTCGTCATGGGCTATATCCGCTTTGCCCACTTCACCGCCGGCTACATTCTGGCCATCGGCCTGATCGGCCGGCTGTACTGGGCACTGGTGGGCAATCACCATGCGCGCGAGATCATTCTGGTACCGGTATGGGACCGCGCCTGGTGGAAGGAATTTTTCTTTGAAGTGCGCTGGTATCTGTTTCTGGAGCGCTACCCGAAGAAATACATCGGCCACAACCCGGTCGGACAGATCGCCATGGCCAGCTTCCTGTGGGTGGCCGTCTTCATGTGCTTTACCGGCTTTGCCCTGTATGGTGAGGGCCTGGGCACCAAAAGCTGGGCTTACCAAGGCTTTGGTTGGGTGATTTCCGCCTTTGGCGGTAACAGCCTGACGGTACACAACTGGCACCGGCTGGGCATGTGGTCCATCATTTTGTTCGTGATGATTCACGTGTATGCCGCTATCCGTGAGGACATCATGTCCAAGCAGAGCATGGTGTCGACCATGATCAGCGGTTTCCGCATGTTCAAGGACTAAACCGGGAAAACGTCAGCGACTGCGTTGCGCTGCCTTGCCGTACTCAGCGTACTGTCTGTGTCGGCGCGGCTTGTTGCTGACGTTTTCACTCCCCTGACCAGACCGTGGCATGTGTCGAACCGCCGCCAGCACACGCGGGCGGCAAACCAACGCAGCCCCTAAACGCCATCCCGCACACCGCCATGTCCATCCCGCTCGTCAGTGCCCGCACCCCGCTGCACCCCGGCCGCTTTCTGGATAGCCGCTTTCTTGCGCCATCCGGCATGAGCCAGACCGATGCCGCACGACGACTGGGCATCTCCCGACGACGACTCAACGAACTGATTGCCGGTAAACGCGGCATCAGCCCGGACACCGCCATCCGGCTGGCCTGCTTGTTCGGGCAGGACGCGCAATTCTGGATGGCACTGCAAACCGCCTGGGACCTGGCCCAGGCCCGCCGCCAGCTACGGCAAGCACGCCATCTGTAGACCGAACTTCTATTGCATATAATCGGCCTAGCCGTGATCCTGCTCCAGGCAAGCTACTGACACCTTGGCTCATCAAAGAGCCTTTGGGTTGATCGCTGACGCTCATATCAATGTATTGGCTTTTGACTTTGTAGTCGGCTTGGTTGTGAGCCTTGGTGAAACCGAGAGTGCAGGTGTCCGGCTCGTAGTCAGTCGATACAGTGGTCAGCATAAACAACCGTCAGCGCCATCCGACAGTCACCCCTGCGACTGATTCAATTCAGGCAAGACTAAACAGTGCGCAACTAAAAACTGCATGATAATTCTTAGGAATTTTTATGGATAATCGATAAAAAACTCAGCCATCCCATTTGCATGTCCTGCAGTGACT